>NZ_NEGJ01000018.1 GCF_002135415.1 Acinetobacter sp. ANC 3832 | reverse complement strand
CTATGAGCATCAAACTTTAGTGCTTTATATGGGTTTGGTGGGATTAGAAAAAATCTGTCAGAAATTGATTGAGCATGGTCAACGTCCGAACATGCCTGTTGCACTTATTTCCAAAGGTACAACACCTGAGCAGAAAGTTGTGGTTGGAACTTTGGCGGATATTGCATCTAAAGTTGCAGAACATCAAATACAAGCACCAACTTTAACCATTATTGGTGAAGTGGTTGAATTAAGAGAAAAGTTTTTTGGTTCATTAGAGCCTTATTGCAAAAACATTTAAACATTCAATTTTATTCAAATTACTCAAATTTAAGTGACAACTTGGACGTGAGGTCTGCCTAATTTTGTAAGCTTATTCAGTGTCGCTGTTTTCGCATTGATGTGTAATGAATTAACAGCAGACTTTCACATGGGTGATTCTAGAAGGTGAATATTTAAAAGCTCTACGCTGTTTGATTCTGAGTCTAATCAATGATGATCTGACTTTAAGCCAAGAAAAATTGATTGTATTTGTAAAATTTAAGGTTGATTTAAAGTCGTAAAAATAGCAGTAAGGATTAAATGTTAATAATCTATAATTAAATAAAGACAATATCTTATTAACTTAGTTTGATTGTCACTTCTTCCGCTAAATATTAAATTAAGCAATTGTATTTACAATGGATTTTTTCTTTCCTGTGTTTTGTTCCACATAATAACCCACATCAAATTTTGGCTAGCATGCATATTATTGGACTTTTTAGTATGCCTTTGAATCTACAGTGAAACGGATCGATGGGTTTCCAAATTGTATTCCGTATATTCTAGGTTTCATAGTTGTTGTATTGATATTTAATTAACGAAGGTTTCAGTATTCCATACAGAGATTTTTCTGGAAATTTATCAAAGTTAGAATATTTCTTTTGAAAAAAAACATAAATCTGAAGGGATTCTTACGCTCTAGATTTGTTTGTTTCCCAACAAGAATATCTGACTGTAATGCTCTAATACATTTTCCACACCTAATAGCTGATATTTTGAAAGGGATTGTCTTTGCTTATTTTTAGATAAAAATACTCGAATAAGAAGATAATAATCTTCTTATTCGAAACAAATAAAATAACTTTATTGAGAATTCAATGCATTGTTTAAAAGAGGAAGATTTTGCCCCGTGGCTGCAGCAAGAATAAAGTTTTGACTTTTCTGAGTAATAGTCCATTTTTGGTTATTACCACTACCACAGCCATAAGTAATTAATTTACCACGACCTTCTGGTGTTGGTGTCCAACCACCACTCAAATCAAGACAGCTGTTATTTTGTCTAAATTGCTGAGTAGAGCCTGTAACAGGTGTTTCCCAAACTTGGCTACTTGTATTGTTGTTACATTGAGCTAAAGATGCTCCTGATAAACAATATTCAGGATATTGAACACTGTGAATTTTACCTATTGCATCATGGATCCATAACGTTGAGGCACTACCATCACAGCCATTTTTACCACTGACAAAGATTTCAGGTAACCCAGTTGTTGCTGATATTTCAGTTTTCATGCATGCAGCATTCATATTAGGCATGATTAACATAGTTGCTCCGGTCATAGGATTACTGCTACTTAAACCAAGTGCACTGACAAAGTTTTTCAAAGCGATATTGGCGGCGCTTACGTTATTCGTTAAATCAGTACGGTAGACATTGATCCAGCGATTTAAACGATATAATAAATTTTGCTGTTCTTCATAACGTTTTAGTTCAGTCAGTGCTTTACTAGAGAACTCGCCTGTATAAGTTTTATAGGCATCATATAAAACTTTTTGATTCGGCGTTAAAGTGGCAATGCTTTTGTTTTGATTATTTTGTAAAGCCTGATCAAGTTCAGGTAATTCAAGCTGACGGATTGCTGAAAAGCCCTGTGCCTTACCTATAATTACAGCAGATGGTAGTGGCGTTGCATAATCAGGGATATCGATGTGAGAAAGCTGAATCGCTTGCTCATTTTCTTTTTTACAATATAAATCGACTTGTCTAGGCAGATCACTCTGAGCAAGGTTGATATGCAATTTGTTAGCATTGCTTCCCATACGTATTGGTGCTAACGCAATATTCTGTGGAGCTTTGTTGGTATATGTAACATGTGCCCAACAATTTGCATTATTCGTATTTGTATCGACTTGAGGTAAAGCAAAGACGTTGCCCCAGTTACCACGGGCTGCTGGATAGAGCAAACCTGTATTATTAACGGGATCATATCCGCCTAAAATTGTAAATACAGGCACACCAAACTGGGCTGGTTTTAAATAATTTCCATTCGCACTGTTATACCAGACCTGATTGGAAGTAGGAACTTTTGGCTGAACAATGTCCATTTGTCGTGTAGTACTATTCCATTGTTTATAACCTGTAGGGGAAGAGGCATCCCAAACGGCTCGATTAAACGCAGGTTGGATACTGCGGAAAGTACTGTAGCCTGTATAGTGGGTATAGCTCGATAATGAGCTTGAATAGTTTCCACCAGACATTGCATCAGTTGAATAAATATATTTATTTTGGAACAAAGGTGTTCCATTTAAACGGTTTTCTAGATTAGTGACATTCCAGTTGAGATTGCCTCGCATACGATTACGATAGGCAATATAGCCCCAACCACTGTCAGCATGATGACTCGCCCAAAAATAATTATCGCCATTTTGTCCTGGATAATGCCCTAGTCCATAATGGTGGCCAATTTCATGACTGAACTCATTTCCAATAGAGTCTATGAGCGTCAGAATACCATTGCCTCCACTGAGCCCATGATTGGCAAGGCCATTTTGATAGCGACCACGAGCATGATGGATCACTACACTTTGAGTCAGTTGAGGCTGCTGTTGACTGACCATGCCTGCACTAGTGACTCCCCAATTGGCGAGATTAATCCCCGTACTAAAGGTGGATTTGGCGGTGTTTTCACGCATATCCCCACTATAGACATCTCCATCCGTTTCACTGAAGGTATCGTAAATTTTACCATTTGCTACCATGACTTTGTTCAGCACCATGTCATCATATTTGCTGACTGTAATTTGTGCGGCTGGAATGGTTTGTAGGTAGTCTGTTCCTGCTTGTGCAGGCTGATTGAGAAAATAGTACTGACCATTCGGTGGATCAGTCAACATGCCTAAACGTATGGATTGAACGACCAACTCCCCAGGTCCAGCAAAATCAATAGCCGTTGCTGCTAGACGACCATTCATACGTGAATTTGGATCGACAATCCGAATGTTTAATCCTGGCTTTACTTCATCCCAATTTAAAGCTGCAGTCCATGCTTTTTTTGAGTATTCAACACGTGCTCGGTTGTCATTATTACTTTGATCTGAAAGTGGAATCTGTGATGGCTCTTGTAATGTTATACGACGAATCAGACGGCTATTGAGATAAATTTCTGCATTTAGTTGCTGAATATCTCCCATCGCTGCGGTGGGTGTCACCAATAACAAGGCATCTTTTTCACTGGTCAAGCGAGGCATTTGTTTTGCTTCGTTGCCATTTGGATCGACTGTATGGTTTTGAGCAAACTGAATCATCGCAGAAAAACTACCTGCTAAGTCATTACGAATGATTCGTTCATTGCCTTGTAGGTCTTGATCATAAAAACCAAGCGTTCCAGAAACGAACATATCTTTCGTTGGTTCTGGATATGCAGAATTAGTGGCCAACATACGTGCCTGCATAGGTGTACCAGTAGATGCTAATTCTGCATTGGTATTTTCTATTGTCTCTTGTGAGCTTTCTCCACAAGCAGATAATAATATTGCCGATATACAGAGTGATAATGTGTTAATCGAGTGTTTTGTTGAGGCTCTCATACTAATATTGACCCAATTGATGATTTTTTTGATAAATAATATATCCATTATATTATTTGTTTGTTGCTTGAATAATATATTAATTATTATTTAAATGTAGATAATTGATTTTTTATAATGTGTGATATTGTTGTTGTTTTTATTTTTAAAATATAAAATAATCAATATTTTATATTTTTGTTTTAACTGTATCCTATTAAATATATGAAATATTTTAATATTTATTTTTTATAATATATGTTTTTTAATATTGTTTTGAAAATTATCATTATAATTAATCGAATTATATTATTATGTATATGTATATTAATTAAAACACTGTATCTTTCTTTATTGTTGAATTTTTTACTTTATTAATAACAATCTATTATTATTTTTTATTGAAAATGATATTAAGGTCGCATAATTTTATTTATGAATGCATTTTTGATTAAAAATAAAACAGAAATAGATATTCAGCGTTAAAATTAAATTTGAAGGTAGGCTCTAAATGAATAAGGTTTATAAGACGGTATGGAATAAGCGTCAAAATTGCTCTCAAGTTACTTCTGAACAAAGTAAAGGGCAGTCAAAAAACAGTCAATCTTCATCTCAAGTCAAAGCTGTAGAAATACAAAAAAATTGGTTTGATTTTGCTCGACTATCATTATTAAGTTTAGCTTTATTACCATTATCGATATGGGCAGGTATTTACGATACTCAGCTACCAACAGGAGGGAATGTAACTGTTGGTTCGGCTCAAATTAGTCAAAATAATAATACGCTGAATGTTCATCAAAATAGTCAAAATGTTGGAATTCAATGGAATGATTTCAATATTGGGCAAAATGCTACGGTTAACTTTCATCAGCCAAATTCATCCTCTATTGCTGTAAACCGTGTGTTGGATAGCAATGCTAGCCAAATTATGGGGAAATTAAACGCCAACGGTCAGGTGTTTTTACTGAATCCGAACGGTGTCATTTTTTCAAAAACGGCTCAGGTGAATGTCGGGGGGATTGTTGCATCTACATTAAATGTAACCGATGGCGATATTATGAGTGGTAACTTCACCCTAAAAAATCAGGGGGGTGCAGGTAAAGTTGAAAACCATGGTTCCATTATTGCTGATGGTGGTGTGATTGCATTTATTGCACCGAATGTGATCAATACGGGCAATGTTGAATCTAAAAATGGCGTGATTCATTTTACCGCCGCAGATCAGGTAACTTTGCATTTACAAGATGGTCAATTGACTGAATATCAAGTCGATATTGGGACTTTACAAGGTTTGATCGACAACCAAGGCGCTATTCTTGCTAATAATGGCGCTGTGTATTTAACTGCGAAAGCCAAAGACAGTTTAAGCAAAGCGGTTGTTAATCATAGCGGGATTATCGAAGCCAACCGTTTAACGAAAAATGCCAAAGGTGAAATTGTCCTTCTCGCGGATATGGAGCAAGGTACAGCCAATATTAATGGTGTGCTGAAAGCTGAAGGCAAAAATGGGCAGGATGGTGGGTTTATTGAAACCTCAGCTTCTACGGTTCATATTGGACAAGATACTCAGGTGTCGACCAAGGCAGAGGGTGCCAAGACAGGTACATGGCTTATCGATCCAACTGATTTCACTATTCATGGAGGCACAGGGGCAGCAACGGGTAGTGGAATTGGGGCGATCACCTTACAAAATAATTTGAATAACACCTCAGTTCAGCTTGAAACACAAAATACAGGAAGTGAAAAAGGTGATATCCATGTCAATGCAGCAGTGACATGGAATAAAGACACCAAACTTACGCTAAAAGCGCATAACGATATCAACATTAATGCCAATATTACAGCTCAACATCAAGATGGAAAAGTTGAACTACTATATGGGCAAAATGGTGAAAAAAATGCCAACTATTATTTAAATAATAATGCTCAAATCAATTTGCATGCAGGTCAAAATTTTAGTATCCAAAAAGGAACAGATACGGTCAATCGTATTGATTATACAGTCATTACACAGTTAGGGAATGAAGGCTCAACATCAGGTACAGACTTACAGGGGATCAATGGCGATTTATCTGGAAATTATGTTTTAGGTGCAGATATTGATGCGACTATAACGAAAGATTGGGGGAGTTTTGATGAACAAGGTTTTAACCCAATTGGCAATGAGTGGGATGGCAGTTTTACAGGACGTTTTGATGGCTTAGGACACAAAGTTTCCAATCTCAATATCGATCGAAGCTATGCTTATGGTGTAGGGCTATTTGGCTCAATCCAAGATGCTATCGTTCGAAATGTGGGTGTTCAAAGTGGTAGCATTCGTGGTGATAGTTTTGTTGGTGGTTTGGTTGGTCAAAGTCACAATAGTTTGATTGAAAATAGCTTTAGCCGTGCCAATGTGGAAGGAATTGCGACGATTGGCGGTTTGGTCGGAGGCAACTACGATGGCAGTCAAATTCAAGATTCTTATGCGACAGGAAATGTAACAGGTGGAGATTTTTCACTGTATGCAGGTGGTCTAGCAGGTGCAAATGACAACGCTCAGATTGAAAACTCCTATGCCACTGGGACAGTGAAAGGTGATGAAATTGTCGGTGGACTCGTCGGAGATAATAATAACAATGCCGTGATTGATCGCAGTTATGCAACAGGTCAAGTTACAGGGGGTAGCAATGTCGGAGGTTTAGCCGGAAACTCATATTACGGTTCAGAAATTAAAGACAGTTATGCAGTCGGTTCAGTGACAGGCAATAACATTGTGGGTGGATTAGTCGGTGAAAATCTTGCTGCGAGTATTAATACCAGTTATGCCTTAGGTAAAGTTACAGCAACAGATCAGACTGAAGGTGGTTTGGTCGCGAAGAATACCCAAGGCACTGTAAATAACAGTTATTGGGACAAAGACCGAACAGGTCAAACGACGAGTGCGGGCAGTGCAAATAAAAATGGTCTAGCAAGTCAGGATATGTTCAAAGCAGATCAGTTTATCGGTTTTGATTTTGACACCGTTTGGGGAAATGCCAATGATCAAACCACGCCATATTTACAAAATCACAATGGTAGCAATCAGGTCATTAAGAAAGATGATATTACAGGCGCCTTTTATGGTGTGATTCAAACCATTCAACAATTACAAGCGGTGAATAATCAACTCGATGGGCATTATCTAATTGGTAATGATATTGATGCCAGTGCTACGCAAAGTTGGGGTGATTCGGAAGGTAATGGTTTCAAATCTATTGGTGATCAAGACAGTGCATTTACAGGTGTAATTGATGGTTTAGGTCATCAGATAAAAGAACTTTATATAGACCGAAAAAATAGCGACCAGGTGGGTTTAATTGGAATCAATCAGGGCACAGTGAATCATCTCAGTATAAAAGATGCCAACATTACGGGACGTGATTTTGTTGGTGGTGTAATTGGTCAAAACGAAGGGCAAGTGAGTGAAATCTATAGTTCTGGTACGATTGCGGGGCAGAAGCATGTAGGTGGGTTGCTCGGAAGTAACAATCAGACTGTACATGAAGTGTATAGCACTGCGAATGTAAGTGGACAACAGCAAGTCGGTGGTTTAGTTGGACAAAACACAGGAACACTTCAGGATATTTATAGTACTGGAGATGTCACAGGTGTCGATCAGGTTGGTGGTTTGGTCGGATTTAATAGCCAAAATGCGAATATTAAAAATGCTTTTACAACAGGAACTGTGACGGGAGCAAGCAAAGTCGGTGGTGTAGTTGGTCAAAATGACGGTACGCTGATTGCAACCTATTGGAATATCGATCATCAACAAACGACATCGAAAGGTGTAGGCGAAGGTTTAGGTGATGCAATAGGTCTGAATACTGAACAAATGAAATATGCTAAAAACTTTTCATTCCTCAATGAAGATAGTCAACTAGGCGGTAAAGATACGATTTGGCGAATCTATGAGGGAAATACAGGACCCTTGTTACGTCATTACTTAACTACTGTTGATTTGTCACTCAAAGATAAAAATACAACTTACGATGGTAAGAAACAGCATTTCGCAGATGTTTGGGGATTAGATGAGTCGAAATATAAAGCCCAAGGTCAAGTGAGTGGAACAAATGCAGGCGAATATAAAGCGAACTACTATTCAGATGATCAACAAGGCTACGACTTTATTGGAAATGAAGGCACGTTAACCATTAATAAAGCAAAAGTCACTGTGACTGGTTCGAGTGAAACGGACAAAATTTATAATGGTCAAAATCAGTCTATGAACACTCCAACTTATACCGTTGATGGTATGGTCAAGGGAGAAAGTGAAACACTATTGGGCAATATTTTAGTTTCAGGTGAGACAAAAAAAGACGCAGGAACTTATGACAATAAAGTGACAGGTGAAAATCAGTCAACTCAGAATTATGACATTGTCTATGTCGATGGTAAGTTTATCATTAATAAGAAAAAAATTACTGTCACTGCTCTAGATGAAACGCGTGAATATAATGGATTTAATCAACAGGTAACTAGTTTCAAGGCCGAAGGTTTAGTAGATGGTGAGAATGAAAGTGTTTTAGCCAATAGTGTCAACGCACTTGCGACACGTAAAGATGCGGGTGTCTATGATCATGCGGTAGGCTATAGAAATAACGATGGTGATAAAAATTATGATATCGAGTTTAAGTGGGGTAAATATACTATCACCAAGGCCAATGTCATTGTTAAAGGAGATAACCTCAATACGATTTATAATGGAACAGTACAAAATCAAGGTGGGTATGTTGTTTCAGGTTTAAAAGGTAATGATAAACAAGGTGTTTTAGGTAATATTGGTAATACGGCTGCAAGTGGTAAAAATGCAGGCCAATATCAGAATGCAGTATCAGGTGCAGAGTCGAGTGCTAACTATAATATTGTGTATGAAAATGGCGTATTGGATATTGCCAAAAAACAAATCACAGGTTCAATTAGTGCACAAGACAAAGTCTACGATGGCACGACCAATGCCATTGTGAATGGTAGTCTGAGTGGTGTGATTAATGGTGACAATGTTAATATCACAGCACAAGGTCAATTTAGCGATAAAAATGCAGGTTCAAATAAGAATGTGAATGTATCAGGTGCTTTAAATGGTACAGATGCAGGCAACTACGCGCTTTCAACGAATCTACAAACCCAAGCCAATATCAGTAAAAAACAAATCACAGGCTCAATTACAGCTCAAGATAAAGTCTACGATGGCACGACCAATGCGATTGTGAATGGTAGTCTGAACGGTGTGATTAGTGGTGATAATGTCAACATTTCTGCACAAGGGCAGTTTGTCGATAAAAATGCAGGTTCAAATAAAAACGTCAATGTATCAGGTGCTTTAAATGGTACAGATGCAGGTAATTATGCACTTTCAACAAACGTACAGACTCAAGCCAATATCAGTAAAAAACAAATCACAGGCTCAATTACAGCTCAAGATAAAATCTACGATGGCACGACCAATGCCATTGTAAATGGTAGTCTGAACGGTGTGATTAGTGGTGATAACGTTAATATCACAGCACAAGGACAGTTTGTCGATAAAAATGCAGGCTCGAATAAAAACGTTAATGTATCAGGTGCTTTAAACGGTACAGATGCAGGTAATTATGCACTTTTAACAAACGTACAGACCCAAGCCAATATCAGTAAAAAGCAAATTTCAGGTTCCATTACAGCCCAAGACAAAGTTTATGATGGTACGAGCAATGCAATCGTAAATGGTAGTTTGAACGGTGTGATTAGTGGTGATAATGTCAATATCACGGCACAAGGTCAATTTAGCGATAAAAATGCAGGCTCGAATAAAAATGTGAATGTATCGGGTGCTTTAAATGGTACAGATGCAGGCAACTACGATCTTTCAACGAATCTACAAACTCAAGCCAATATTAGTAAAAAGCAAATTTCAGGTGTGTTGACGGCACAAAACAAAGTCTATGATGGTACGGCCAATGCAATCGTAAATGGTAGTTTGAATGGTGTAATTAGCGGTGATCAAGTCGATTTAACTGCACAAGGTCAGTTTACTGATAAAAATGCAGGTTCAAATAAGAATGTGAATGTATCGGGTGTTTTAAATGGTACAGATGCAGGAAACTATGATCTTTCAACGAATCTACAAACCCAAGCCAATATCAGTAAAAAACAAATTTCAGGTGTATTGACGGCTCAAGACAAAGTTTACGATGGCTCAACCAATGCAATTGTAAATGGTAGCTTAGATCAAGCAGGCATTATTGTGGGTGATCAAGTCGCTGTTGGTGGAACGGGACATTTTGTCGATAAAAATGCAGGACAAAATAAAGAGGTCAATGTATCTAGTAGTTTAATTGGTACAGATGCAGGTAATTATGAATTGACCACCAATGACCAAGTCACAGCCAATATTAGTAAAAAACAAATTTCAGGTGTATTGACGGCTCAAGATAAAGTTTATGATGGCACAACCAATGCAATTGTAGATGGTAGTCTGAACGGTGTAATTAGTGGTGACAATGTCAATATCACGGCACAAGGTCAATTTACAGATAAAAATGCAGGTTCAAATAAGAATGTGAATGTATCGGGTGATTTAAATGGTACAGATGCAGGCAACTACGAGCTTTCAACGAATCTGCAAACTCAAGCCAATATCAGTAAAAAGCAAATTTCAGGCTCAATTAACGCACAAGATAAAGTTTATGATGGCATAACTAATGCAATCGTAGGTGGCAGTCTGAATGGTGTGATTGACGGTGATCAAGTTGATTTAACTGCACAAGGTCAATTTATTGATAAAAATGCAGGCTCGAATAAAAACGTCAATGTATCAGGTGCTTTAAATGGCACAGATGCAGGCAACTACGATCTTTCAACGAATCTACAGACTCAAGCCAATATCAGTAAAAAGCAAATTTCAGGTGTATTAACAGCACAAGACAAAGTTTACGATGGTACGACTAATGCAATCGTGAATGGTCACTTAGATCAAGCAGGCATTATTGCAGGTGATCAAGTTGCTGTTGGTGGAACGGGACATTTTGTTGATAAAAATGCGGGGCAAAATAAAGCGGTTAATGCATCGAGTAGTTTAATCGGTACAGATGCAGGAAACTATGAATTGACCACCAATGGCCAAGTCACAGCTAATATTGCCAAAAAACAAATCACAGGCTCAATTAGCGCACAAGATAAAGTTTATGATGGCACAACTAATGCAATCGTAGGTGGCAGTCTGAATGGTGTGATTGACGGTGATAATGTCAACATTTCTGCACAAGGTCAATTTAGCGATAAAAATGCAGGCTTGAATAAGAATGTGAATGTATCAGGTGCTTTAAATGGTACAGATGCAGGCAACTACGCGCTTTCAACGAATCTACAAACCCAAGCCAATATCAGTAAAAAACAAATCACAGGCTCAATTACAGCTCAAGATAAAGTCTACGATGGCACGACCAATGCGATTGTGAATGGTAGTCTGAACGGTGTTATTAGTGGTGATAACGTTAATATCACAGCACAAGGTCAATTTACAGATAAAAATGCAGGTTCGAATAAGAATGTGAATGTATCGGGTGTTTTAAATGGTACAGATGCAGGCAATTACGATCTTTCAACGAATCTACAGACCCAAGCCAATATTAGCAAAAAGCAAATTTCAGGCTCAATTAGCGCACAAGACAAAGTCTACGATGGCACGACCAATGCCATTGTGAATGGCAGTCTGAATGGTGTAATCAGTGGTGACAATGTCAATATTACAGCACAAGGTCAATTTACAGATAAAAATGCAGGCTCGAATAAGAATGTGGATGTATCAGGTGCTTTAAATGGTACAGATGCAGGTAACTACGAGCTTTCAACGAATCTACAAACTCAAGCTGATATAGCCAAAGCGAAAGCACATGTGATTGGGAATAATTTAACAGCGACGTACAGTGGTCAGCAACAACATGTGTCTGGTTTTACTGTCAATGGTTTAGTGGGCGGTGAAACTGCATCTGTATTGACAGGTATTACAGCTACAGGGGCAAATGGAACAAAGGTCGGGACATATGCCAATGATGTGAGCGGTAGTGATCAAAACTATGATCTAAGCTTTACTGCAGGAATGTTGAAAATTACCGATACCTTGGTGATACCTGTACCACCTATACCTGAAAAACCGACTGTACCAGATATTCCTGCTCTACAAGGCTTTGATCTTCAGGCTTATCAACGGGCAATTCAATTTGCACCTCAAGAACGTCAGCCGAAACAATCAAATCAAATTGAAATCGAAATCATGGGTGATGGTATCAATATGGACGGTATTCAAACATTAACAGGGAAATTTTAATTATGTTTTATCCAAAGAAAACTTTATTGCTGAGTACGCTTGCTGTCAGTAGTTTTCCTGTGATTGCAAATACCATTCCAAATGCGGGTCAATTGTTACAACAGCAGTCATGGCAACAATATCAGCCACAAGCAGAGGTTAATATTGAAGTACCTCTGCAGATGGACACTAAGTCTGTTGACTCACAACAACAGATTCACATTAAACAAGTGGTGATACAGGGTAATCAAAGTATTGCTACAAAAGATCTGCAAGCATTGGTCAAATATGTAGAAGGTCAGGTATTAACGCTATCTGATTTACAACAATTGACTAAAAAATTGACGGACTATTATCAGCAAAAGGGTTACCCATACAGTCGAGCTTATTTACCTGTACAAAGTTTGGCTGAGGGGGTCGTCAAGATTCAAATCTTGGAAGCAAGATATGATCGTATTCAGTTCAATAATCAAACTGGAACTGCAAATCACTTAATTGAGGATATTTTAGCGCCGTTACAATCAGGTGATATTATTGATTCGGCAACGTTGCAACAACAACTCAAACTTCTGAGTCGTTTAAATGGCATTAAAATTCGTAATGTGGTGAGTGCTGGGCGTTATCCTGGAACAAGCGACCTAACCATTCATATTCAACCTGACAAAACTTTGGATGGTTATGTTGGGCTTGATAATTATGGTAATGAATATACCCGTGAAGTGCGATTGAACGCAGGTATTGCGGCGAATAATCTGCTCGGTTTGGGGGATAGACTCAGTTTTGACGGAATGACCTCCGGAAATTTAAACTTTGGTCGTTTGGGGTATGAAGCAACGGTCAATGCTGCTGGAACACGTCTAGGTGCGAGTTATTCTGATCTTGATTATGAATTGGGTAAAGAATACAAAGCACTAGATGCAGTAGGGAGAGCCCAACAAGCGAGTGTATGGCTGAGTCAACCTGTATTATTGAATAACCAAAGTGAAGTTGTACTTGGAGTGCAATATGACTTTAAACGCTTAGAAGATGATATTGAAGTTGCAGACCTTTATCGGGATCGAGATATTCATGTTGGGCGTATCCGTTTAGATGCATCACAGACCGATAATTTTGCTGGGGGCGGTTTAACTCAGTTTGGTGTTGCCGCAGATTTTGGTCATGTTGAATTTAAAAATGCAGCAACGGAGAAAGATGATCTAGCAACTGCTAATACACAGGGTAACTTTGTCGTAGCATCATTGAATGTGTCTCGATTACAAAATTTTGTAGACTCAGATACGCAGCTTTATGCTGCGTTGCAAGCTCAGTTTAGCCCAGATAATTTAGACAGTGCACAGCAGTTTAGTGTTGGTGGTTCTGCCAATGTTGCAGGATATGAAAATAGCGTATTAAGTGGTTCAACAGGTTATTATCTATTGGCTGAACTTCGACACAGTTTATATGCTTCTTCAAATAACCAAGTCATCGGTAAGGTTTATATTGATACAGGAGAGGTAAAGCGCCAAGCGCATAAATGGAAAGGGTTAACTGGAGATAATCAAGAACGTATCAATAGTGCAGGCTTGGGATTGAATTGGACAAATTCATCACAATGGGGCGCAGCGCTAACCGTTGGTTTCCCAATTGGTTCAAAACCCAAGAGTTCGGAACAGCCGAATGATGTTGAGTCGTGGTTTACCATTACTAAGCATTTCTAAAAAATTATTATTTTATATAGTGGTGAAAATACTATATTATTGTATTTTCACCATTTTTTATTTTTAGATGTATTTTTAAAGTTATTTTTCATTAAATTAAAGAAAGTAAAAAAAGGCTTTTATAGGTTAATTATTCACGTATAAAGTGAAATTTTTATTGATTTTATTAGGTAAAGAATCATTGATCTTATGGATTTTTTTTAGTTAGGTAAAATATAATTAATAAATTTTGATTGTGTAGCTCCTTAGCATAAATATTAATATTTTTTATTTATTGAACTTCGATGGGATAGGAATATGTGAGAACTCTTAAACCTTTAATTTGGTTTTTTATATAAATTTTCAGAGATATTTTATTATTTTTAAATTAATAATGTAGTTGAAGTTTATTAATGATATTGTTTAAATAAAAATCAAAGAATCTTAATATATAAAGAATAAAAAAAAATGCAAATCATCTTTCTGTGATAATTAATTGTATTTTCTGGTTAATGGTGATTATTGTCTCATTAATTAAATTAAATTTCTTAATAATTACATTTAAATATTTTTCTTAATAATATGCATACAAAAGTTAATAATTAAAAAAAAATCACGAGATATATTCATTAAATGCAACACATTAAATAAATCAATTTTGAGAAATTTAAATACTTTAGTTAAATAAAATATAATTTTTAACATCTTATTAATTAATAGGTTTTTATTTTTGCATTAAAAAGTATTTACGTTTTTATTTTATTTAACTGTTGTAAATGTAATTCCAGTATATGACAAAAATCTATGTGGGGATTCAAATAATGGAATGGTTGCAAAGTGAATTAAGGCACAGCCCAGAGATACTCTTATTTTTGTCTCTGGCAATAGGGTTTTGGATTGGTCAATTCCAATTTGGAAAATTTCAGTTTGGAGGTGTGGCTGGCTCCTTACTTGTTGCAGTTGTATTAAGCTTACTTGGTATTCCCATTGACAATGGTGTTAAAGCAATACTTTTCGCCTTATTTATTTATGCGGTCGGTTTTGAAAGTGGTCCTCAGTTTTTTAAATCTTTAGGACCTGAGTCAATAAAAGAGATTTTATTGGCTGTATTTATGGCAATTTGCGGTTTAATCACTGTATTGGTTATGGCAAAAATTTTCCATTTAGACAAAGGCTTGGCTGCGGGTCTAGCAGCGGGAGGCATGACTCAATCAGCGATTATTGGTACAGCAGGTGACGCAATTTCTCGTCTTGATTTACCTCTCGCAGAAATTCAAAAAATGCAGGCTAATGTTGCAATTGGTTATGCTGTTACCTATATCTTTGGTTCGCTTGGTGCAATTATTGTTTGTGTGAATATTCTTCCACGCTTTATGGGAAGGGAAATTCGCGATGATGCACTTAAGGCACAATCTGAACGTTTAAAAGGTGCTTTTGAACTTGCTCCAGGGCAAGAATTAGCAATACCAGAGTTGGTTGGTCGTATATATAAGGTTAACCAAGCAAATGGTAAACGTATTGCTGATATTGAACTTGAAGGTAACAGCATAACGATTGAACGTTTAAAGCGAAAAGATAAATTCATAGATGTCAGTCCAGAAACAACCCTATTGGCTGAAGATATTGTATTGGTTGTGGGGCGACGAGCAGGGGTTGTTGCAATATCGAATCATATCGGAACGGAGTTGCAATCTTCATCTGGTATGGAAATCGTTATGGACACAACTGATGTGATCCTCAATAACTCTGAATATCTTAATCGGACACTTGGTGATATTAAAGCGAATACGCCAGCATCTTTAAAGCACGGTATTTATGTCTTAGCACTTAAGCGTAATGGTGAAATATTGCCATTAAGTGATGAAACTATCTTGCGTCAAGGTGATGTGGTTACTGTTTATGGTACTCAAAATGATCTTTCACGTTTAATTAAAGAAGCAGGTAAAGCACTACCAGAAAGTCTAAAAACAGATTGGATTTTTCATGGAGCGGGGCTTGTTGTTGGTCTAATTATAGGTCTCTTTGTTATTCGAATTGGTGGAGTTCCGCTGACTCTCGGTGCAGGAGGTGGGGCATTACTTTCAGGTCTATTATTTGGATGGTTGCGTAGCCGTAATCAACTACATGGCAATATGCCACCCGCAGCATCACAACTTCTTAAAGACTTAGGGCTTGCTGGCTTTGTTGCAGCAGTTGGTTTGCAGTCTGGTTTACAAGCAATTCAAACTATTAAAGAAAGTGGATTATCACTTTTTCTCATCGGTGTAGTAGTGACTCTAGTCCCATTGCTACTGGCGATGCTTTTTGCTCGTTATGTACTTCGTTATGACAATGTTGCTGTTATGGCGGGTGCAATATCGGGGGCACGAAGTGCAAATCCTGCATTTGGCGGAGTACTGGATAAAGCCGGAAACTCAATCCCAACAGTTCCTTTTGCAATTACTTATGCTTTAGCAAATGTCTTTTTAACATTGCTTGGACCATTGATCGTTGGTTTAGCTTAATAACATTATTGAATACATTAAATTTATACATTTTATTAATTATATTTACTCAGGAGATTTCCCATGGGAAATGTTGATTATTCTAAATATGCAAAACTTAGTCCATTCGAACTTAAAGATGAACTCATTGCTTTGGCTCAAAGTCGTACTGATCGTATGATGTTGAATGCTGGGCGTGGAAATCCTAACTTTTTAGCAACTGTGCCACGCAGAGCATTTTTTCAATTGGGATTATTTGCTGCCACAGAATCAGAGTTTTCATTCTCATATATGCCAGAAGGATTAGGCGGTTTTCCACGACCTCTTGGATTGCAATCACGCTTTGATCAATTCATTTTAGAAAACCGTGATAAACCTGGCGTGGTCTTTTTAGGTAAAGCTATTTCCTATGTGAGAGATCAATTGGGTCTTGATCCTGATGTATTTTTATTGGAAATGGTTGAAGGTATCTTAGGTTGCAATTATCCAGTACCTGATCGTATGCTTCGCGTTAGTGAAAGCATAATTAAAGAATATGTTTTGAGAGAAATGGGGGTGCAAGGGGTAGCAAAAGAGTCGATTGATTTATTTGCTGTCGAAGGCGGTACGGCTGCCATGGCTTACATTTTTAATTCACTCAAAGAAAATAAGATAATTGATAAAGGAGATCGTATTGCAATTGGAACTCCAATATTTACACCTTATTTGGAAATTCCAAAATTAAATGATTACCAACTTGAAGAAGTATTGATTGAGGCTGATCCTAAGCTAGATTGGCAATACCCTGAGTCAGAATTACGCAAGCTTGAAGATCCATCTATTAAAGCTTTTTTTCTAGTCAATCCAAGTAATCCACCTTCTGTCAAAATGAGTGATGAAGGTCTTGCTATTTTGGCAGATATTGTAAAAAAACGCCCAGATTTAATTATTCTTACGGATGATGTATATGGAACGTTTGCAGACAACTTTAAGTCACTTTTTGCTATTTGCCCAGATAACACAATTTTAGTGTATTCATTCTCAAAATATTTTGGTGCAACGGGTTGGCGCTTAGGGGTGATTGCATTATCTGATAATAATATTTTAGATAAAAAAATTGCGGCTCTACCGAAAAAAGCCAAACAGGAACTTGAAGAACGTTATTCATCATTAACCACAGATCCATCAAATATTAAGTTTATTGATCGTATGGTTGCTGATAGTCGTAATGTTGCTTTAAACCATACTGCTGGACTTTCTACACCACAGCAAGTTCAGATGGTTTTATTTGCATTATTTAATATGATGGACTCACGCCAATCTTATAAAAAAGCGGTTAAATCTGTTGTACGTGAACGTAATACAACATTATATAGACAGCTTGGTGTAGATGTTCCTCAAGATACGAATAATGTAGATTATTACACACTCATTAATCTAGAAAATATTTCACGTACGCTTTATGGAGAAGATTTTGCGAAGTGGGTTATGAAAACAAAAAATCCAACTGAATTATTATTCCGTGTGGCTGATGAAACGGGTGTAGTGTTATTACCGGGTTCAGGATTTGGTGTTATGCATCCTTCTGCACGTGCATCTCTAGCAAATTTAAATGAATATCAATATGCAGCTATTGGTAATTCTTTACGAAAATTTGCTGAAGAAACGTTTAAGGAATATGAGAGTTTAACCAAGAAAAAAACATCTAAATAATGTTTGTTTAAGTTTAATAATCTAAATTTAAAATTTTTAGGTAATTTAATTAAAAGCCCTAATTTTAACAATGGGGCTTTTAATTTTACTAATATTTAGAAAGAGATTAATAATTGGATAATTTATTAACTTATATTTTATCAAAATAAATATTTAACTTTATAAGCTTAGAGGCTGTAAGCCTTTTACAATATCTGTAAATTCAGAACCATTTAACCAAAATGATTTCTTTAAAAATAAGGTGGTCATAATGCTTTCAGCAATATCACTATTTGGATTTGCACACGGCAGACCATAATTGCTTCCTAAGACCGTATCATTCTCAATCAAGCGAATGTAGTAAGCATGTTGTTCGTCAGCATAACCAAGAATTGCATCACGTTGAGTTGTCATTTTTATGTCTCCGCATAGAAAATCTTTCAATAAAGTTAATTGCTGTATGATCAGGTTACTTATTAAATAAGATCAATAAATTAGAGGTTTTAAAAAAAATATAATTAATCTAATATATTGATTTTTAACAAGTATGATATTTATTTTTAACTTCCATATTTAAAATAAATGAATCAAAAACTGATCAATAGAGCTATTGTTATTCAAAATAAATTATTCGTCAACTTGAAATTGTAACTTTTTCAAGATATATTGATTTTAAAAGATTTATCGTATGTAGGAGGCACAATGTCTAAAAAAATAGAATTTGAACATGGCGGTGCAAGAAATAACTCGGGACGAAAGGCACAGTTCAATGAGCCAACAAAAGTGATTCGTGTACCCGAGTCGCAAGTTAATTTTATCAAAAATTGGTTACTGAAAAATTTCAAAACCAGCCCTTTGAATGATTTAACATCTTCTATAAAAATACAGACTGTACAGCCGAATACAACAAGAATTTATCAGATTCCTCTTGCGACTGAGCGTGTTGCTGCAGGTACACCATCAGCAGCGCAAGATTCGATAGAACAGTCTTTAGATATGAATGAATACTTGATAAAAAATGAAGGATCAACATTTATTGTCAAAGCAAACTCATTGTCTATGCTAGATGTTGGAATTGATATTGATGATCCCTTGGTTGTTGATCGGAGTATTCCAGCAAAATCAGGGGATATTGTGATTGCATTGATTGATACAGATTTTACGGTGAAACGGTTGATGATTGATAAACAATTTAATCCACCCAAAATTTGGCTCAAAGCTGAAAATGAAGATTATCAAAATATTTATATTGAAGAAGGGCAGGAGTTAATTATTTGGGGTGTCGTAACTTATAACTTAAAAAAGATGTACTAAATTAATCTATAAAAAAGTAGATGATTTAAAACTTCTTGCATAACTCCTTTTTTATATTTCTCCTATAAGAAAAAAGAAAGAGGTTGCTAATACTTGTGAAAGAAGTTTTATGTGTTACGTATTCGGTAAATTTTGATCAATATTTAATCAAAAAATACTAAATAAATTATATATTTATTGATAACAACACCTTGAAAATAAAAAAAGATAGAAATGAATGCAGATTAAAGCGTTGGATGTCATTCAGAATAAAATACAGGATTTTTGTAGTTGATCATTGTTTGAGCGTTATGGTGGGAATATAATATTACATAAGTAACGTTTTTATATTTTCGTGAGTTGTTCGGACTTACTTTTTTTGTTTTTTGAAATTTAAGCATATGAAATATTGTGCTTTATTTATATCTCCCTCCTCTGTTTTCATGTGAGCTGATTATGCAACATACTAATAGACTGACTTTGAAATGCTTGAAATTAGCATGTCTGAGTGTCTCTTTCTTACCTTTTTTTATGGGGGTAGGACATGCTGATCAAGCAAACACCGTAAGTTATGTACCTGGTAATCCAATTTATGATTTGTGGGATCAATTTTATAAAATAGAAAAAACCAATCCGCAACAAGCTGAAAGTATTCTAAAGCAGCTTGCTGAAAAAACACCGCATGATATTAAAGTATGGAAAAGTCTAACCTATTTACAAATTCGTATGGGGAAATCAGAGGAAGCACTGAATAGTGTAAGAAAAGCCAGAGAAGTTGAACCGCTAGATGAACAATTGGCTTTGCAAGAAGCTTATTTACTCAATCAATTACACCGTAACGATGAAGCACTTGTGGTATTTAAGTCCTTAGAGCAGTCACAAAATGCCGAGACCGCTACGAAAGCCAAACAAGCAGTCAATAATTTACAAAGTACTTCTCAAAGTAAATTAGCACCTTATTTTGCTGATATTTATTTTTCACCTTCTTATGAAGGGCGTTTTGATGACGGTATTTTCCCTTTAAAGCTTCGTTTTGGGCGTAACTTTGGTGATCAACAACAGGCTCAAGTGTATGGTTTTACAAGTATTACGCGAGATACTCAATCTAAAGTCGGTAGCAATCCTGAAATAGTAGATAAAATTTTTGAAGATAACGCTGCTGTTTTAGGTGTGGGTGTAAATTATCAACCTTTTCAAAATATTCCTGCACGTGTCTATTTAGAAGTCGGTGGAAGTTACGATTTAATTGATCGAAATCGCGATAAATTTCGTGAGAGTATCGTCGGTGGGGTTACGGGTTATCAAGAATGGCAACATGATATCAAACTATGTTCTTCAGAAAATTGCCCCTCTTTATATAGTGATTTATATGGCAATATCGCGACCTACTCACGTGAGGACTATGATGTTCTCGCAGATTTAAGATTGCGTTCAGGTTTAAATCTGTATCAAGGTCAAGCAGGTCGTGTTCAAGCATATGGAAAACTACATACCATTAATGATACAGATAAGCAGTATTACAATAATTTAGTTGAAATTGGTCCAGGTATTGCTTGGCAGCCTTTCCAACAATATCCAGTGACGCTCAGAGTTGAGCAAATGTATGGTAAATATGTTTCGGATACGCCGATTGATGTGAAAGATACGTATAGCAATGCACGTGTAGAACTCACATTTTATAAGGGTTTTTAAGCCATGTCTAAAAAAATCATGATTTCAATTATCTTTGGAACACGCCCTGAACTGATCAAGCTTGCTCCAATGATTTTGTTGGCACAGAAAGACCCACGCTTTAGCGTTGATGTGATTTTTACAGGTCAGCATGATGAATTAGTGCGAGACGCAATTGAGTTTTTTAAGATTAAAATTGATCATCGTTTAAAAATGATGTCGGCAGGGCAAAGTTTAAATCAATTACTGATTCATGGGTTACAGTAAATTGAAACTGTTTTTAAAGATGGTCAACAGCGTGATGCAATTATTATTCAAGGTGATACCACCACTGTATTAGCAGCCGCGATGGTAGCATTTTCGATGAAAATTCCTGCTGCGCATGTTGAGGCTGGTTTACGTTCTTATGATTTGGAACATCCATTTCCTGAAGAGGGAAATCGTCAATTGGTATCTAGAATTGCACATTGGCACTTTGCTCCAACGGCACAATCTAAGCAAAATTTGTTAAATGAACAAGTGGATTCAGCTTTAGTTGAAGTGACTGGTAATACGGTTGTTGATGCTGTGTATTTGGCAAAAAGCATGATGTCAGATGAAAACAGCCAACAGTTAATGGCTGATTTAGGGTTGAGTTTTTCTAAAGATGATCGAATTGTCTTGATGACAGCACATCGCCGTGAAAATTTTGGTGAAGGCATTTTAAATATTTGTACTGCAGTTTCTAAATTGGTCGATACGCATAGTGACTTATATTTTGTCTGGCCAGTACATTTAAATCCTGCTGTACATGATGTGGTACATCAACATTTTGCAAATCATCCTCAAGTGCATTTACTAGCACCATTGGATTATCCAAATTTGTTAAATATTATGAATCGTGCAACTTTTATTATGTCGGATTCAGGTGGTTTACAAGAAGAAAGTCCTTCTTATAAAAAGCCAGTATTAATTTTAAGAACAACCACAGAACGCCCAGAAGTTGTTGATGTAGGCGCAGGTGTATTGGTTGGAACCGATGTTGAAAAAATTATTCATGAAGCTGAGTTATTGTTAAATGATCCAAAGCATTATCAAAAAATGTCACAAGTGGAAAATCCATTTGGCGATGGTTTGGCTTCGCAACGTATTTTGAATCGTATTTATTCAGATTGTAAATGATTTAGCTTATGAATGATTAATTAGGCATTTTGCATCAGCGTTTATAATATCTATATTTTTAACAAAGAAATTTAAAGGTATGCTGCAAGAAAGCTTTGTGTAGCCTTATAAGAAATCAGCCAATAAGGCTAATTTTTTATAATTTATTCTAGACTCTAGAGAGTAGTTCGGCATTTATAAGAATCTGCGATAAGCCAATTTTTGCCATAAAGCGACAGTATAAACAGACCAACGGTTCATATAATGTGGCCCATCAAAAATATAGACTTGTTGACCTTCATAAGCTTTCAATTGTTCAATAATTTCCCATGGTGTCGCTGCTCGAGTTTTATGATCTTCTGTCATTCTAAAAGCTTCTAAAATAATCACGACACGATGATTACCAATGGTTTTATTCAATTGATTTGCTATTTTAACGGCTTGTTCCGCTGTTCGCACACCAGTACCTACGCCATCTTGAAAGAATACATTGGTCTGCTCAGGCAACCAACTTTTTAACCATAAATCATAGTGTAACGGTTCAGCTTCAGCACTGTAAATACTGACCCAAAGCGGTTTAGGCAGTGTTTCTAAGGTTTTACCTAAAGCATGCACTCGCAACCATGTCGGGTCTGCTTCTACTGGAAAGTAATACGCATCAGCTTTGAAAGGAAAGTCTGTATTTTTTAAGAAGTTGAGTGATTCTACACCGAGATCTTCAACCTGTGCTCTTGCTTCTGTTTCATTGTAGCGACCAGATAAACCTAAAATAAGATGCTTAGACCAAGCTTGTTGTTTGACTTTTTTCCAGTTTGGAAGTGTTTGCCATGCAGAAATTCGCTCACCTTGAAACCAAGATTTTCCATCGACCGTACCAAATTGTGGAATAAAAGTAGTGACACCTAATAAATCCCAATTTCCTTCAGGTTGACTATGTAGATCAGGTTGCCAAAAAACACCAATGACTTGAGCAGGAGGAAGTTGTCTTTTTTCAACAACAACCATACCCGTTATTATTACCATAACGAATACTCCAATGATCAAACTAATGGAGTATTTGATATAGCCTTTTTTATGATTTAGCATTTTTACGCTTACGCCAGTACCAATAAAGGATCGCAAGGATAAAGATAACAGATATAACAACAATCAGTAGGAAGAAATTCGATTGCTGAACAATCGGTGCTTTTTGATTTCCTACGATCAGTTGTTGCAGGGCATAGACATTTCCTTGTGCGGAAACGAAAACTTTTGTGGTGTTATTGGGGATGTTATTTTGAATTTTCGGCCATAAGTGCATAAAGTTTTGAGCACCAACTTCATCATCTGCAATGATATTAAAACGGTCTTTTTGGTAAATAATAAAAAAGCCGTGGGCAGCAGATGGTGCATAAATCGTATCTTGATGCGTATTTACTTGTTGATTGTATATTTCTTTGTTTACACGAATATTAATGAGCTGTGGATTCGCAGAATCAAATTTTTGAATATTCAGTGGCAGTGGATTGGGTGTCATTAGCATTTTTTTTGCCACTTGTGCAGTGACAATTGCCATACCTAATGAGCCAGAGTTTGAGTCTATAGCAATATTCGGTGCTGTAGCTAAAGCAGAAGAAACGGCAACCACACCATTTTTTAGCTTATACGGTAAGGTTATTTTAGATTTTGTCGCATCGATCCATAATGAACCGCGAGCACTCGGTATACAGTTTGAATTGGCAATAATTGAACTTTCAACTCTTAAATCAAAAACATTGCTCGGTGAAATATTTTTACCAAAGAAATTAAATGAACGCTCAACAGGATCAGATTCAAGTTCTGAAAGTTTTAAACTGCCCGCCAAAGCATTATTTACCCAAGCAGTCACTCCCGAGCCTTCTAATAAACCACTTTGCGAGCGTAAAGCAATTTGACCTTGTAAAATATCAGTCGGCAGCCACACTGCAGGAAAGTTTAAGCTCATATTTTTGGTAGCTTGGTCTAGTCTAAAATCTTGAACACCTAAATCTGCTAGGTTTTGAAAGGTTTTCAGTGTTGCCCATTGTGGAGCAGCCAATGTTGCAGGTAATACAGCATTGGCATTATTAATTTGATCTAAATATGTAGGATTCATTAACCCGTTCACAGCGGACTCTAATTCTGCTGCTGTTGAATAAGTAATGGTTAATGTCGGAATGCTCCCTTCATTTGTAAGTGCAACAGATGCACCATTCATTTTTGTTGCGCTATGTTGTACAACAACATTGAAATTCACAGGCTGAGTTTGGATTAGAGTATGATCAACCCACTGGATTTCTGTATTACTATTCCATGCGGTAAAAAGTCGTGCCAACATGGCAGCTTCTACGATATTGGCTTTGTCAAAGTTGAGACTTGCGGTAAAAGGTGTCGCTTGATGTACTTGTGGATTATACAAAGCATCTGGTAAATCACTCAGATGGTAGCTTGAACGAGAAGCATCGTAACTCAATAAACTTTGATTCAATGTGGTAAATTGATCAGGCTCTTCTTGGCATAAATTATTTTTGTCTTGCGTCGAATATTGTTGAATAATAAAATTTAAACGATGGTAACCACTGGTACTGCTCGGAATCGGAATGGATAAAGTCCCTTGACCTGTTAAACTGGTTCGATAGATTGGGCGATCATCATAATTCACAATCAACGTTGCATTATTGTCGGTTTGAAAATTTGCCTTATAAACAATATTGTTCCATTGTTCACCTTTGGCCACATAATAATAGTAAGGCTGATCAGTGAATCTGCTATTGATTTTAGCATCATCAAAGTTCCAATTGTTGCCCGCTTGTAGTGGTAAGGCCGCTAAAAGTGCGCTACCGAGTAACAACGCGCGAGTGAGAGATTTGGCTGTAAAGTTCATCATTTTTTCTCTTTACTACGTTCGGTTTTGTACCATTGAATACCCGTACCTGTGATTTTATTTTTCAACATGTCATAGGCAGCTTTAAAGACAATGATCAAAAAAATCTGTGAATAACTAAAATATGCAATGACGGAAAAGAAATACAATTGTGGTTTTGCTTTTTCAAGTGAAAGGGTAAACCACACTTGTGCAATATATAAACAAAAAGACAGTACCCAAAGCGCAGTAAAGGGTCCAGGAATGGATACACCTGCAATGCCCAGTAAGCCGAGGATTAAAGCAACATGACTAAGGAACAATGCAGGAACAAACATCACATAGCACATGATGTTATTTAAAATTTCGATCCCAATCGGAAAAGGTTGGGCGAGCGCTACAGGTAAATATTTATTGGTGACATAAAAATTACCTTGTGTCCAACGAGATCTCTGCTTAATGAATACGCTTAATGAAGGAGGGTCTTGTTGCCAACCCACGGCATAGGGCACCCATTTAATGCGTTTTTTCCCAAGGAAAATACGAAAACTCATTTCTGTATCATCTACGAGGGATTGTTCATCAAATCCACCCAGTGTTTCCAAAGCATCACGCCAAATGATGTAATTGGTGCCCATGAGTGTCGAGAGCTCAAAACGGTTCCAACGTCCGCCCTGAAAAATCCATTGGAAAAAGATAAATTCAATCGCGATGAAACGCGTCAAAATACTGTCTTGCCAGTTTCGTGTTCTGACCTTTCCATTTACAGCAACCAGTTTTGAATCTGCTACTAATGTTTGTGCCAGTAATCGAACGCAGTTAGGTTCAGGTGTACTGTCTGCATCATAGACGACGATGAGTTCGCCTTTGGCATGAGGTAAGCCATTATTTAATGTACGTGATTTACCTTTACCACCCATGCCTTTAGGGACATTGACAATTTTAATGCAGGAATATATCGCCGCTAATCGTTCTGCAATGGCTAAAGTATCATCCTTAGAGCCATCATTAATTAAGATGACTTCAAATGATTCAGCAGGGTAATCCTGCATAGCCATCGCATGTAAAGTTTCCTCAATCACGACTTCTTCGTTATATGCGGGAATCAAGATACTTAGCATTGGCCATGTTTTAGGAACAGGTAAATTCGCAAGCTCTTTTGCTGCTTTCTTAGAATATTGCCATGCAGAAAAACTGAGCCATGCCCAGAATGCTTGCGGAATCCAAATTCCGATGAAACCGACAAGAAATAATAGATCAATCGGGGTCATGTGCGCGCACTTTTCTAAGAATTGAAATGATAAGGAGGCTGAGTAGAGCGATGCCAATGATTAATGACACCCAAGACACAGAACTACCAACCGTCGTTAAAATACCGGGGTATTGGCTGTTCAAAAGCAAATCTAAAGGGATGATTAGAAAACTGGTAAAAATAAAAAAATAGCCGATTATATTGGTTTCAATGTGTGTTTCTGTACTGGTGTAATCGACGCCATGAAAATTCCAAGAAATGCCGAATTTAGGATATTCAATATTTTCAAGTGGAATATCTTCAGGTGGATTAATCAGCACTTGATTACCTGCATCTTGAGCCGAATTTTGTACAGCATTATAAAAATAATGTTGTTTATAAATAATTTCTCTAGCTGGTAAAGGAATTTGATTTGGATCAGATTGTTGTACGATATAACTGCCTTTAGGCTGAGCTAATAGGCTCGGATCCCAACCTGTAGGTACAAAGGCAGCTAAAGGGCGCAGCCCAAAAGCTGTTGAAAGTACCGCTTTGGCTGAAAAATAATTTTGTTGTTCAGGATGATACTCAATGATAGGAATTGCACCTTGGGCAACAGCAACTTTGGCATTTTTATATTGAATCCAGTCAAAATTTTCATCAGGTAATAAAATTCCAGGCTTTATGCCGTGCTGAATAAAGCGATTAAAACTATTTGAACCGACTTGATCTAAAGTGAATACAGGCCACCATACCTTTTCACTGGGAAAATACATGGCAATTTTATGAGTGGGCGTGAGTTGAGGGATGATGCCTTTAGCTGGGGCTTGTTCTGCAATCACACGACAATGATAATAATCCGCATAAAAGGTCTTCAATGTTTCATCAGGAAGTCCATTTACAGAGACCAAAAGACCACATAAATTAAGGAATATTGACATCGATCAACTCCTGTTCAGAATGTGGAATGTCTCTCAATATATATTCAATCTCAATTTTTAAACTTTCTATTTGTTCAAGTTGATGAACGAATTTCGGCAAATTTTTAGCATCTGGATGGGTTCTAAAAATAACACTAGTGATCTCTGAAAGATGATCATCTGAAAAGTGATAGATCACACCATCTGTTTTTTGTTGTAAGACTTCAAGAATTTTATTTTGAGTATTTTTCCAAACAGCAGCACCCAACATATCTTCAATCAGTTTTCGGTTAACCACTTTTATTCGAATAAGTTCATAATGATCTAATGCCACGAAGGGGAACATTTTGATCAATTCGACATGCATGTTTTCCCAAGCAGAAATAGGTAATATGTCATTTGAACGTTTAAAGTCATATGTCGCAGAGGCTTGTTCTACTTCATGTTTTGAAATTAAGTTATATCGAATTGCACTTAAAAATAAGGGTGCAAAAGGTATAGCAAACAATACGAGTAATTGTCGTTCAATGTGTGCAAAATTATTCAGATCAAATAAGAAATATAGAGCAGTGATAAAAAATGTAATGAATCCAACAATGAGTGCCACACCAAAGCGAAAAAATGCACCCGCAATAACAAGGCTTAAAATAAAAATCCAGCTTCCTCTATAGCTTGCAGGAAGCCATTCATAGGCAATAACCCCTATGAATAGTAGAGTGAAAATCACCCAGTATAAAAGTGTACGAATATGGTGATCGTTCATTGAGAACAGAAATATAGCTATAACTGTTTATATTTTACACAAAACCTAATTTAAACTATGAAAATTAATGTAATTTTACTAAATAGTTACATTCTGATAATTTACAACTATATCTTTTTACAAAGATTAAATTAATTTTCAAGTTATTTCATAAACATCCTATATTTGTATTCAAAATTACTTTATGTTGCTTTTTTTAATCAGAATAAAAGGGTAGAGCAATATTTCTAGCTGTTCATTTCATTTTGAATAAGAGAGTTGCGGTATCACTCTATTTTTAATTTAAAAGTCATATGTGTTTTGTCGAGTAGGAAACAAAAAAACTTTAATTTATTATTTAGTTTTTCTAAATTAAAAAATAATGCGCACCTCAAAATCATGAAGTACGCATTATTTTATTGTTCATTTACTTATTCAGCAAGATCAAACCAAATCATTTGACTGTCTTCTAAAGCTTTCACCGTAGATTTATGATCAAAAATAAGTGCATCACCTGCTTTAATGATTTTATCATCAATCATGACTTGTCCAGTGATAACATGAACATAGTTCATTTTCTGAGTTGCCTCTATCGGAAGTTCATGACCTTTTTCCAAATATGCTGTTTTAACTTCGGCATTTTGGCGAAGATGCATGGGTGCATTTTCATTTGGTCCAACAATCAATAACCATTGATTCGGAGAGTGTTTAGGATCTTGTTCAATTTGTTGATACGTTGGCTCAGCATCTTGAATATTCGGGTGAATCCAAATCTGTAACATATGTACAGCTTCATCACCTTGATTCATTTCACTATGGCGCACACCAGTACCCGCACTCATGAGTTGCCATTCACCTGCATGAATATGACGTTCATTGCCCATACTATCTTTATGAGAAATCGTACCTTGCAATACACAGGTCAAAATTTCCATATTGTCATGTGGATGGGTTCCAAAACCATTATGTGCAGCAATAATATCATCATTAATTACACGTAAAGGACCAACACCCATGAATTTAGGGTTGTACCAACTACCGAATGAAAAACTATGTTTTGACTCTAACCAACCTGCTTTGACATGACCACGATCTTCACTGTGATGTAGATATGTATTCATGTTACACCTCTTTATTTTTGTCTATGAAGCTATAGTACAAATTTCTGAAAAGTGAATAAATAGCATGAATGCAATGTTTTGTTGCATTATTGGAACGATACTAATTTTGATTATAAGTCGTTCATTTTTCTATTTATAAAAGTAGTCATATTATTTCAAATTAACCACTTATGTTTTAAATTGATTCTTCTATCTATTGATATCTGCAAAAATAAAAGATATGAAAAAAGGTGCTTAATTTTAAAACTAAGCACCTTTTAGAATAGTGATGAAATTATTCTAAGAATTTAACGGTAACACCAGCTTTTACTTTTTTACCTAAATCATTTGCATCCCAGTTGGTTAAACGAATACAACCATGTGATGCTGTTTTAGAAATCGTAGATGGATTCGGAGTACCATGAATACCAAATGATTTTTTACTTAAACCAATCCAGATATTACCTACAGGTGCATTTGGACCTGGTGGTAATGAAAGTGGTTTACGGTTATTGCCTTGAAGGAAGTTACTTGGAGAGTAGCTATACCAAGGATTCTTCGCGACACCTGTTACTTTGTACGTTCCTGTTGGCGATGGTGTATCTGAACTACCAATCGTTGCGGGGAATGAACCGACCATTTGATTTTGTGCATTAAATAAATACAACTGTTTTGCACCTTTATGCGCAACAATCAAATGAATATTTTCAGGTAAATCATTGCGAATATTGGTCACAATAATTTTTTCGCCCGCTTTTTTAAAGCTCGCTTTAGGATTCAGTTTCTTTAAAAATTCTTCATCCATGTGGAATTTTTCACCCAGCATTTCAGTCACACGTGTGTAATACAAGCCTTTCATTTTTGCTTGTAATGCATAATCGTGTGGAATAGATGCAGCATAAGGACCTTTAATGTCTTCATCTGTAATAGTGTATTCAACATAAGCAGGTTTATTGCCTT
This sequence comes from Acinetobacter sp. ANC 3832, assembly GCF_002135415.1. GTDB lineage: Bacteria > Pseudomonadota > Gammaproteobacteria > Pseudomonadales > Moraxellaceae > Acinetobacter. The sequence goes on along the minus strand of NZ_NEGJ01000018.1, from coordinate 24,746 downwards.
GTTGAGCCACAAGTGCATCCCAAGTTTCTTTGGTGAGAACACCTGTTGCTTTAATTCCATTCATTTGTTGGAAAGACGCAATGGCCTTTAACGTGTTCATACCACTAGAACCGTCAATAGCACCAGGCGAAGCATGTGCATTGTTAAGCATGACATGCGCACGTGCATAAACAGGGAACTGACCTTTACCAATATTTTCATACCAAACAGCATTATTAATGCCGTCTAATGTCCACGATGCTTTTACAGCAGGTGTATTGGTTGTCGTTGATGCCGTCGTTGCTTTAGATGGCGCTGCGCCAACATCAGCACTCGTATCTTCCGTTTTTTCTAAATTTTGCAGGGTGTCTGCTGCTTGATTTAAGTCTTTTTGCTCTTGTTGAGAAATTTGGGTCTCACCTGAACGAGAGTCATCTGCAGAGGTATCAATTGCCAATGGATCAATCGGATCTTCAACAGCAACCGTAGAAGCAACTTTTTTAGGATTTAATGGTTGCTCAGCGGTGGTCGGTGCAGCAAATGCAGCGCCAGCGATAATGCAGCTTAAACTCAAAGCAAGTATTGAGCGTACGAACATGTAATTCAACCTTAAGAATTATTCATATTGATTTAAACAAAACCTCGCAAGTATTGCAGAAAAGCCAAAAAGGTGCAGTATTTGTTTTGTGTCATTATTTTATTTCTTATTGAACATTCAAGAAAAATTATGCTAAGGATATGATTATATTTGAAGCCTTTTTGCTATGATGGTCTAAATTTTAAATGTGGATTGGGAAAGTAAATGACGACCTTAAAAAATGATCGTTTTCTACGTGCCTTGTTGCGTGAACCAGTAGATACAACACCTGTATGGATGATGCGTCAAGCAGGACGTTATCTTCCAGAGTATCGTGAAACACGTGCAAAAGCAGGAGACTTTCTTTCTCTGTGTAAAAATACAGATTTTGCGTGTGAAGTCACTTTACAACCTTTGCGTCGTTATGATTTAGATGCAGCGATTTTATTTTCAGATATTTTAACAATTCCTGATGCTTTGGGCTTAGGGCTTTATTTTGAAGTGGGCGAAGGTCCAAAGTTTCATAAAACGATTCGTACAGAGCAAGATGTTGCTAATTTGCCGCAATTTAATGCGAAATCTGATTTAGCCTATGTCATGAATGCTGTAACTGCTATTCGTTCAGCATTGGGTGGTCAAGTTCCGTTAATTGGCTTCTCTGGAAGTCCTTGGACATTAGCGACCTACATGATTGAAGGTGGCTCAAGTAAAGATTTCCGCTTTACCAAACAAATGATGTATGCACAACCAGAAGTGTTACATGCATTATTAGATCGTTTAGCAGATGCTGTTATTGATTATCTCAACGCACAAATTGATGCAGGTGCGCAAGCAGTGCAAATTTTTGATAGTTGGGGTGGTGCATTAGCACATCGTGAATATCTTGAATTTTCACTCAAATATATGCAAAAAATAGTTGCAGGCTTAAAACGTGAAAATGAAGGGAGAAAAGTTCCTGTTATTTTGTTCACGAAAGGTGGTGGTCAGTGGTTAGAGCCCATGATTGCAACAGGTGCAGATGCTTTAGGTCTAGATTGGACAACGCCACTCAATGTGGCACGTCAAACTGCAAATGGTCGCGTCGCATTGCAAGGTAATTTAGACCCTGCAACTTTATACGGTTCATCATCTACCATTGAAAAAGCAACCAAAGCAATGCTTGATGATGCCTATGCCAATGGCGAAAAAACAGGTTATATCGCAAACCTTGGTCATGGCATTACCCAATGGGTAGATCCTGAACAACCGAAAGCATTTATCGATACTGTGCATGAATACAGTGCCAAGTATTTAGGTTAATACCATTTAGAACAGTGCTTTCATGTTATTGATTAAAACTTTTTTTGAGTTTTCATTTAAGGCAGCTTCAGCTGCCTTATTTGGTATTTTATTGCTTATTGCATTTGTTTTAACGGCATCAATGGGGAGTCATGAATTTTATGGTTTCTTTCGTTATGACTATTTACTGTTTTATGCACTGATTATTCAAGTTTGTTTAATTTATTTAAAGTTAGAGTCTTGGTCAGAAGCAAAGGTGATTGCACTCTTCCATATTATGGCAATGGGTATGGAAATTTTTCTTACACATCCACAAATTGCATCTTGGCAGTATCCACAACCTGCTGTTTTTAAAATCATGACCGTGCCTTTATTTGCAGGTTTTATGTATTCGGCAGTAGGGAGTTTCTTTGCAAGATCCTTACGTTTATACCAAGTCTCTTTTATCAAGTTACCGCAATTTTCTCATATGCTTGTTTTGGCTGTGTTGTCATATATTAATTTTATGAGTAAATTTTTTATTCCCGATTTCAGAAACTTACTTTTTGTATGGAGTATCTGGATTTTTTGGAAAACCAAGATACGTTTTGAATTGCAACATCATCAAATCGAGTTACCGCTCTTACCTATTTTATTGGTGCTTGCCTTTATCATTTGGATTGCGGAAAACATTAGTACATTTTATAAGATTTGGTTGTATCCCAGTCAGGTCGATGCTTGGCATATGGTTGGTCTAGGCAAGTTGGGTTCTTGGTATTTATTGTTACTTTTAAGCTTGGTTTTAGTTTTAAAAATTCTAGGAAATAGAGATACTTCAGGTCATTGGAGCTTAAAAATTTAAGCTACCAATAACAATTATGTCAGATTTTGATTTGCTATTTATTTTGAATGTGATAAAAATTTGTACTGTGTAATAAACTTTACACAATATGGAATATAAAAATTTATAGATTAAAAAATTCTGGAGAATTATATGTTAAAAAAAATCGCTTTAGCTGCATTATTGGCTGCTGGTTCTAGTGTTGCAATGGCTGATCCAGATGTAGGTTGTGGTGTTGGATCTCAAGTATGGGCTGGTCAAAAAGGTATTGTTCCTAAAATTTTAGCGGGTACAACAAACGGTATTTTTACAAACCAATTGCTGGGTATTACTTTTGGTACACTCGGTTGTGGTAAAGGCGGTACAGTAACAGCGCAAGTGGTTACTTTTACCAATGAAAACTCAGAAGCTTTAGCGCGTGATATGGCTGTAGGTCAAGGCGAGAGCTTAAACGTACTTGCAGAGTTGATGAACATTAAAGCGACTGATAAAGCACATTTCTTTGCAGTAACCAAAGCAAACTTCTCTGATATTTATTCAGTGGATAACCAAAATTCATTACAAGTTTTGACATCTATTCAACAAGTGATGGCAAAAGACGCTGTGCTTAAAGCATACGTTTAATTGATTGATCACAGAAAACCCTGCCATTCGGGCAGGGTTTTCTGTTTTTGACTGTTTCTTATATTTTAAAAATTGAATTGTTTGAATGAAAAAAATAATCTGTATTCTTGCTTTAGCTTTACCGAATTTTGTATTTGCGGCTTCCACAGAAAATAATGTGGCTGACTCATCGATTGATCAATGGATACAACGTGCTCAACAAAAACAGTTGGCCAAAGATATTACTTGGCAAAGATTATTATATGCTAATGCACAGGGTCAAAGTGATGTTCAATATTCAGGATATTTTTTGAATAAAAATGGGCAAAAAGATTTAAATGCAGAATTAAACACAGATATTCAGGCTTTATTTGCACAAGCAGATGCAAATCAATCGATTCGATGTCGTTTCCCTGCACGTAGCCAATGGCTCATGCAACAACTCGGGATTCAAGAACAACAATTACCTAAAGTAGAATGCCCCGAGTTTGATCAGTGGGTTGGGCAGATTAAGCCTTATAAAGCGACTTTAATTTACGCCACTGATTTTATGGGTAATCCAAGTTCTATGTTTGGACATACCTTATTACGCTTAGATCCGAAAGACCAAAAACAATTAAACCTTGTTTCTTATGCTGTCAATTATGCAGCAACAGTTAATGGTGGTGATAACTGGTCATATGCATGGAAAGGCTTAACAGGGCAGTATCCAGGTGAATATTCTTTAATGCCTTATTATCGGAAGGTGAAAGAATATGGGGATTTTGAAAGCCGAGATTTGTGGGAATATGAGCTCAATTTAACGTCAGAAGAAACTACTTTTTTAGTGAAGCATATTTGGGAAATGCAAAAAGTCAGTTTTCCTTATTATTTTGTCAGTGATAACTGCGCTTATCGTTTATTGGGCTTAATTGATTTAGTTAGACCGAGTTCAAATCTACAGAAACAATTTAATTATGCTTCTATTCCTGTGGAAACCATTAAATCAATTGATCAAGAAAACTTAATTAAAGATACAGTATATCGCCCTGCATTAGAAACGCAGCTTTTATCGCAGGCAAAGCAGCATGGTCATTCATTGGCAAAACAGGCGCATAAACTTGCTTTCGTAGATATTAAACAAATGCCTGAGATCATCCAAAATTATAATGAAGCTGATCGTGCCAAAATTTTAGAAATGGCCTATGACGATCTTTATTTATATTTTATTGGACGAAAAGTAACTGAAGATTTTGCTCAACCAAGATTTAGACAATTACTGGGTTTACGTAGTCAAATATCATTAGAGAAACAAAGACAAGAACCCCAGCGACCTAAAATTGATCCTGTAGATGGACATCATGCACGAAATTGGTCTGTAAATGCAGGCGATGTGCAAGGTGATGGTTTTGTTCAAATTGGACATCGTCAGGCCTATCATGATTTAAGAGATCCCCAAGGCGGTTTTAGAACAGGAACACAACTGTTATTTTTAGATGGTGCGGTTCAGTGGCGTGATGATGAGTTGAAACTTGAGCATCTCGATTTACTCACAGTGAATTCTTATAATCCAATTACGCCGTTTAAAACCCCAATAACATGGGGGTTTAATATTGCTTGGCAACAAGAAGCTTTATCCAATGGTCGTTTTAGTGAAGATGATCAACATGGCGTTTTTAGTATCAAAGGGCAGTCTGGTTATACGCTCGCTGATGATGATCGTAAGCATTTATGCTTTGCAGAATTACAAACTACACTTCAAGCAGGAAAATCTTTAGATCAAGGTTGGCGAGTCGGGTTAGGACCAACAGTCGGTTGTCAAAATCTGTGGTCAGATAAAGTGAATAGCCTTGTTCAAGTCGAGTTACCTTATTGGGAAGATTCACATCAATGGAATTTGCGATTGAATAGCATGTTGCAATACTCCATTAATCAGCAGAATTCACTACAAATCAATTGGGAATATCAGCAACAAGACAGCAAAGATTGGATGAAGACAGGACTGGGTTTTGTTCATTTTTTCTAAATATTTGATCTATAAATGATTTTACTTAAGGCTCTTGCTCCTTTCTTCAAAAAAAAGAAAGTTTATCAAAGAGAAAGAGCCTTATGTTTAAGACATTTAATATAAGCACAGTCTATATTTAGCGTTTACTTATTTAAAAATTTGACCAGACTGATTTAAAATTTCTTTATTATTTTTTTTGACACTGAGCGTGACATCAGGTGTTGCTGATTCACCGATGATATTTCGATAGACCACATAATTATAACTGCCACTTTTGAAATTAAAATAATGATTGCCCCCTGAGCCATCAAAAGTCATAGAACCATTATTTAAAACTAAATTCGGTTTGGTCGATTGAGGCTTTCCGATATTCCAAGCCGCATAGCGATATTGACCATTTGATAGCTCATCAATTCGGACTTGAAATTTTGCAGTTTTAAATTGAAGTTCAGGTTGTGCAAATTTTTTCAGTGTAGGATAAAGCATGGTTTTTTGTTGTGCAATCAATTGCTTTTTAAACTGTTGCTCCGCGGGGCTACTATAATTAATTGCTCTAATTTTTTCACCATCTAACCATACAGTACCATTATCTAGCATGACACCACGCCAACCGACATTCGACCATTGTGATAGTTTGGACTTGGCTATGGTTTGACGGAGTGTCTGATCAAACACTTGTGTGTAGCGTGTTTTCATTTCAGTGGTGTTTTGAATGTCCGGAATAGGATTTTCTCTGATCAATGGATAACGAATATTTTTTGCGATGTTATCCACATCATTTTTTTGAAATAGACGAATGATACTTTGTACTTCTTTTTGCTCTGTGGCATTTAAATTTCCTGCAAAGGCAGAGCTATTTAATACAAGCAGGGAAGTAATAATCATTTTTTTCATTGGAGTAAATCTTAAAATTTCAAAGTATAAAATATATTAACTCAAGAAAATTTTAAGCGTATACCTAATCCGTGAATATCTGTTTTATTAGCGTTTCTGGTTGAGAAATTATGATGTGTCGTGACTCATCATTATTAAGCTTTTGCATGATGCTTATTTAATAAAAAGTCTAAAAATAAAAAACCCCGATGTTTCGGGGTTTAAAAATTCAAGACTGCTTAATACGCTTCAGGAACTGCTTGTAAAAACTCGCGACGTGAATCTTTATCCGTTTTAAATTCACCCACAAAGGACACAGTACGAGTTGTAGACTCTTGTTTGCTCACACCACGCATCATCATGCACATATGGGCAGAATCAATCACCACTGCAACGCCACGGGCTTGAGTCACTTCAGCCACAGCTTCAGCAATTTGTTGCGTTAACTGTTCTTGAATTTGCAAACGACGCGCAAACATTTCAGTAATACGGGCAAATTTAGATAAGCCTAAAACATTACCATCAGGTAGGTAAGCAATATGTACACGACCATGGAAAGGCAGTAAATGATGCTCACAAAGCGAATAGAATTCAATATTCTTCACTAAAACCATTTCATGGTTATCGGAAGGAAAGACCGCATTATTGGTCACTTCTTCCAAAGTTTTGCTATAACCAGACGTCAAATACGAAAAAGCTTTAGCAGCACGCATTGGCGTATCTTTGAGACCAGGACGATTTAAGTCCTCGCCAACGGCAGTTAAAATATTGGCGTAGGATTGCTGCATAGACATAAAACGTGTTCACTTACACTGATTGAACAAGGTCGGCATTGTAGCAGAAAAACATGAAAAGTCAGACTACTACAAGATAAACCGCTTATTGATTAAATTTAGGGTTTTTCTCAGCACGTTTTAGGAGTACTAAAACGGCACCTGTACCCCCCTGATTTTCAGGTGCACTGACAAAAGCCAATACATCACGATGCTGACGAAGCCATCCATTGACATAGGTTTTTAAAACGGCATCAGGCCCTTTGCCATGCACAATTTTAAGCACATTTTGATTTTCATCTTTTGCCATCTGAATAATTTGTAAGACCGCAGAGCGAGCATCTTCCACTGTACAGCCATGTAAATCTACCGCTTCATACCAACGTAGATTACCTGCTTTTAAGTCTTCAAAAACCTTATGCTGTAAAGTCGCAATGCGATAGCTTAATGCTGCTTGACTGGCTACTGGGTTTAGCATAGCTTGTGTATCTGACAATTCTGCATGATCAAGTTCAGCAGGACCGATGGCAGAGGCACGTTTTGCCAATATCTTAGCATCAGGCTTTTTACGGGGGTTACGTTCAATTTTGGCAATATTACCATTATCGATGGCTTTAACACCGACTAAAGCTTTTTTAAACAAATCTGCATCATCAGGTTCTTCTTCTACAGTAACCTGAGCTTTCTGAGGCTCAGGTTGTGCTGCAAGCTTAGAAGAATGAGGATGAGTAATTTGTTTTTTAAACGCTTTCAAAAGATCTTGTTGAGCGTTTGAAAACGAAGAATCATGACTACTCATAACTTAAATTATCACTTAATGATGATTACTGTTTATTTGAAATTGATATCTTGCATAAGTATTTATCATCTTTATAATTTTCTCCCGAAAAATATAAATGAAGATATTTTATACAAGAGGTTTAATTATTTTGGCTGACCAAATAATGCTGTAAATGCATGATCTGGACGTGGTTGTTTCATAAAGCTTTCACCTACCAAGAATGCATGAATATCATTCTCTTGCATCATGGCAACATCCTCAGGTGTAGCAATACCACTTTCTGTAACCAATAAACGTGCTGGATCAAGTAACTTTTTCAAACGGATTGATGTCTTTAAATCGACATCAAAAGTTTTTAGATTACGATTATTCACACCCAAAAGACAACGATCAGGCAGTTTTAATGCACGCTCAAGTTCATCTTCATCATGGACTTCAACCAAAACATCTAAATTGTATTCAAATGCTGTTTTAGACATTTCTTCCAATTGCATATCAGATAGCGATGCCACAATCAGCAGAATACAATCTGCATGTAAAGCACGTGCTTCAACAACACCATAAGGATCAATTAAAAAATCTTTACGAAGTGCAGGAAGGGAACAGTGCGAACGGGCAATTTGAATATTTTCATCCGCGCCTTGGAAAAAATCAACATCCGTCAGTACAGATAAACATGCTGCACCTGCTGCTTCATATTGCTCAGCAATTTCCGCAGGATTAAAATTTTCACGAATAATCCCTTTAGATGGAGATGCTTTTTTAATTTCAGCAATTACCCCAGGACGTTTGCTTTGCACAGCTTGAGCAAAACCACGTACAGGTGTTGCAGCCAAAGCCAACTCTTCAACATCTTTTAAACTACGTTGTTTTAAGCGAGTCGCAAATTCTTGGTATTTACGATCTACAATTTTACCTAAAATGGTATTGGCAATATCAACCATAATAATAATTCCTGTATAGCCTTAAGCTTCGTATTCTTTGAGTGTTTTGGTAAATTCAGACAATACGCTCATTTTTTCTAAAGCTTGTCCGCCATAAATAATATCATGTGCCAAAGCCACGCCTTGTTTGTAGTCTTTGGTTAGACCTGAAACATAGATGCCTGCACCTGCATTCAGGGCAATCATATTGGCAGCTTTTTCACCCTTCGCTGATTTTTTCTTACCTAAAGCGTCTTTAATAAGCATTAGACTTTCAGCCGCACTCTCTACAGAGAGTCCCATAAGTGTTTGTGATTCTATATCAACATCTTCAGGGTTAATCATCCATTCAGTGATTTCACCATCTTTTAATTCAGCAACATAGGTGGGTGAAGCAAGGCTGATTTCATCTAATCCATCTCTAGAATGAACCACCATTACATGCTCAGCACCCAATTGTTTCATAACTTCTGCCATTGGTAAGCATAGTTCATTGGAGAACACACCAATCACAAAGCGTTTTACCCCAGCCGGATTCGTAAGCGGGCCGAGTAAATTGAAAATACTACGGAAACCCAATTCTTTACGTGGGCCAACTGCATATTTCATTGCTTTATGATGATTCGGTGCAAATAAGAAACCCACGCCCATTTCACGGATACAACGTTCAGTTTGTTCCATGTTGAGGTCAAGTTTAATATCTGCTTGTTCCAATAAATCAGATGATCCAGATTTAGATGACACACCACGGTTACCGTGTTTGGCAATGGTGGCACCTGAAGCCGCAATGACAAAAGAAGAAGCTGTTGAAACATTAAATAAGTTTTGGCCGTCACCGCCTGTACCGACAATATCAATTAAATTTGGAATGTCACTGACATCAATTTTAATGGCAAACTCACGCATCACACGTGCAGCAGCGGTGATTTCATCAATACTTTCGCCTTTTAAACGAAGTCCCATCATTAATGCACCAATTTGGGCATCACTTGCTTCACCACGCATGATGGTGCGCATGACGTCTTCCATTTGTGGCTGAGTCAACTCAATATTTTTGGTTATATTATTTAAAGCTTGTTGAATATCCATGATTTTGGCTACGCTCATTCTGCATAAATGTCTAAAAAGTTTTTGAAGATTTGGTGACCATGTTCGCTCAAAATAGATTCAGGATGGAACTGCACACCTTCAATAGGTAGTGTCTTATGTTTTACACCCATGATTTCTTCGATTGAACCATCTACTTGATTGGTCCAGCAAGTTAGCTCTAAACATTCTGGTAAAGTTGCTTGATCAATCACTAAAGAATGATAGCGAGTTGCAGAAAAGGGAGAGGGTAAATTGCTAAAAATACCTTTGTCACTATGATGCATGTCCGATAAACGACCATGCATGACCGTTTTGGCGCGAATAATATCACCACCAAAGGCTTGTCCAATGGCTTGATGCCCTAAGCAAACACCGAGTAAGGGGATTTTCCCTGCAAAGTGTTGAATAGCTGGAATAGAAATTCCAGCTTCGCTTGGAGAGCAAGGACCAGGACCAATCACTAAATATTTTGGTTGCCATCGCTCAATATCTTCTAAAGTCACGGCATCATTACGGACTACTTTTACTTCCTGATTTAACTCGCCAAAGTATTGCACGATGTTATAAGTAAATGAGTCATAATTGTCGATCATCAAAAGCATGAGACTAACCTTATTAACATATTGAAATTTATGCACTCAATGGTGCTTTACGGTCTTTAAATACTCGTCAATTTGCAACTGAAGGTTTTTCATTAAAAAATGAGTTTTCTTCATTAAATGTTGTAAAAATAGAGTGTTTGTAATCATACCAAAAAACAGCGCATCCTGTTTATATATTTCTATATAGCGATGGGATTGGCTTAAGCGTCACTTTACGATTTTAAAATACGTAAATCATGAGATATCAATTTATATTGAGTTGGAATTTGTCATTTAAAAAATAAAGGATATTCGTATATGAGATTCAAAGTAAAAAATAATGAAAAACGATCAAATTTTGATTAAAAAAATATGATGACTGATTGCTAATTTTGATGTCAGAAATTTATTTTGTTCAACAAGTTTTAGATGTTTATTAAGTTTATTTAAATATTATTCACTACTTGTTAATAATAACTTTAAAGCCTTTATCATGGTTACATTTATTCCTTTTAATTCAGATTTAAAGCTTAAAAAATGATTGTAAATGCAAATGGTTATAGTATTGTTGGTCGCTAATAGATTCATATTTGATCTTTAATATCATCTTCACAAAATAATTTTGGAATAATAAGGTAAAAATCAAGTTTTATAACAATGATTCATTTTATTTTATTGAAGCTAAGTGTTAAATTGATCACAGATAATGGGGCGTGCAGGGGGCTAAATGAAAGAAAGAATTAAAATTGCAATTTTTGGCTTAAGTCTCAATGTACTTGAAAGTATTAAGCAGAAAGTCCGTTTATTATATGATGATACGCTTGAAGTCAATTGGGCGAATATTGCCGACCCACATTTAGATATTCTTCTTGTAAATGATATGTTTTTTGGTTCTCCAACGATTCAAAACTTGGTCGGATCTCAACAAGTCCCTTATTTAAGATTAATCAATAAAAATGAAAAATCTGGCTCAATAGAAGGCGATAAACTTTATTTACCTTTTTTACCAACTGATGAAATTCGGAGTTGGTTTAAAGATCGTTATCATCATGTTCCAATGAGTCAAAAGACTGAAAGGTTTGTATCACAAATTGCCAAAACAGTGGATTTAAATAAAATTTCACAAGAGTTCTTTAATGAACGGAATGGCAATTTACAAATTTTTGATGGTCACGGCAATATGGGCTTGATGAATACACGCACTGAACAAGTTTGGATAGATTCGGAACGTAAAATACAAGGTACAGATTCAACTTTGAATTATACCTACGCAACTATGCAAATGGCACAAACTGCAAGTATGAAGCAAGGTACAGATTTACGTTCTTGGTTGTGGAATATTTTTTGGTTCTCAGAAAACTTAGGTAAAGATCATTCTGTTTCCACATTCTATAAATTGCAATATTGGCCACAGCCAAACTCAATTCAAGATCGACAGCATATTTTTAAAATTGCGGCGTGTTTTGAAAAGGGTGCCAATATTTCTCAAGTTGAGAAAAGATTGGATCTATCTGTTCAGAATATTCAAAAATTTGTTTCAACTGCGTTATTGACCAATGCTTTGAAAGAAATTCCAGAAAGTGAAGCAAAGCTTGTTCAAGAGGAAGTTAAACCATCTGATAATAGTAGTGGCTTAAGAGGTTTCTTTGGTAAGTTAAGAAGAAAACTTGGACTTTAATGATTGAAGATTTTGGTTAACTTATAAATCATAATTTTAAAACGGTTATAAAAAATATCAATAAAGTTATTTTTTAATAAAATTAAACAGATCAAATAATGATTCATTGGCTTTTTTTATTTGAAAGTAAAAAAGCTTTATACAAGCGATTTAGCCAATTGAATATTTATAGCACAATATAAAAAAGGGGAATGTCAGTGATTCTACAGAAATATAAAATAGTTTTTGGTGGCACGATGGGTGCAGGTAAAACTGAAGCGATTAAGTCATTATCCGAAGTTGCTGTGCTTTCTACTGAAGCTGTTAATACAGATGAGCAATCACATAGTAAAGCATTAACCACGGTCGGCATTGATTATGGTGAAATTAAATTAGAAGATGGTGTTGTTGTTGGTCTGTATGGTACGCCTGGGCAGGATCGCTTTGATTTTATCTGGTCAGTGATTTGTAAGGGTGCAATTGGTGCGGTTATTTTAATTGATCATTCGCGTAAAAATGCTTTGGAAGACCTCCAATTTTATTATGATTCGTTTAAAGAGCATGTCGGGAATATCATTGTAGGTATTACCCATGTAGATGAAGATCCACAACAATTATTAAAAAAATATCGTGATTGGATGTCTATTCAAAATTATAGCATGCCTGTATTTGCCGTAGATGCACGTGAAAAAGACGATGTGTTGCTGATGGTAGAAGCATTAATTGCACGTGCTGAAGTTGAGTACGCTTAACGTAAAAGTGCCTTTTGAGTTTTATAACTTTATGTTTCATTCAAAATATATTCATGAAATTTTTATAGTGCAGAACAATATTTATAGCACCAAATAAAGTCATAAAAGCTTATTTGCACAAAAATGGTGCGCTCATGTTGTGCTTTGTAAATTAAACGTAAGAACAGTGTGTGAATATGGTGCATTTATAAGAGTAGACAGTATAATAAGTCTGAAGAGAAGACTGTATCGCTTGAATACCAATAGAGAATTCAGTGTTTTAGCTTTTCTTTTTAAAGTTGGTACGAGAATTGCTTAATAGATACCAACTACTAACATGCACTTATCAAGTGCAACAAAAATTCATTGGAGCAAAATGAGCATGGCGAACAAAGTCCTTCAACTCATACAAGAAAGTGGCGCAAAATGGGTCGATTTTCGCTTTACTGATACTAAGGGTAAAGAGCAACACGTAACTTACCCAGCAGATACAATCGACGAAGATACCTTTGAAGACGGTAAAATGTTTGATGGTTCTTCAATTACAGGTTGGAAAGGCATTGAAGCATCGGACATGATTTTACGTCCAGATGCAGCGACAGCATTCCTTGACCCGTTTTTTGCTGAAGCAACAGTTGTTGTGACTTGTGACGTTATTGAGCCATCTACTGGTCAAGGTTATGATCGTGATCCACGTTCAATTGCTCGCCGTGCGGAAGAATATTTAAAATCAACAGGTATTGGTGATACAGCATTCTTTGGTCCAGAACCAGAATTTTTTGTATTTGACGAAGTGAAATGGGACATCGATATGTCTGGCGCTCGTCACACCATTATTGCTGAAGAAGCAGCTTGGTCTACAGGCAAAGATTACGAAGCAGGTAACTCAGGTCACCGTCCACGTGTTAAAGGCGGCTATTTCCCAGTTCCTCCTGTTGATTCTTCACATGATATGCGTGCTGAAATGTGTGCGAAAATTGAAGACATCATGGGACCTGGTCGTGTAGAAGTACATCACCATGAAGTTGCATCTTGCCAATTAGAAATTGGCGTGAGCTTCAATACAATGGTTCGTAAAGCAGACGAAGTACAACAGTTTAAATATGCTGTTTGGAACGTTGCGCATCAATATGCAAAAACTGCGACATTTATGCCTAAGCCTATGGTCGGTGATAATGGTTCTGGTATGCATGTTCACATCTCTATTTCTAAAGATGGTAAGAACTTGTTTGCTGGTGATGAATATGCAGGTTTGTCAGAAATGGCGTTGTATTTCATTGGTGGTGTGATTAAACATGCTCGTTCATTAAATGCTATTACCAATCCATCAACGAATTCTTATAAGCGTTTAGTGCCACATTACGAAGCACCAATTATGCTTGCATATTCAGCTCGTAACCGTTCAGCATCTATCCGTATTCCTTACGTTTCTAGCCCTAAAGGCAAACGTATCGAAGCACGATTCCCTGATCCAATGATGAACCCGTACTTAGGTTTCGCAGCATTGTTAATGGCGGGTCTTGATGGTATCCAGAATAAGATCCATCCAGGTGAAGCTGCTGACAAAAACTTGTATGATCTTCCTCCTGAAGAAGAAGCGAAAATCCCTACAGTTGCACATAGCTTGGATATGGCGCTTGAAGCACTTCAAGCAGATCATGACTACCTATTAAAAGGTGGCGTGTTTACTAAAGATATGCTTGATGCGTATATCGAAGTTAAAACTGAAGAAGTTCGCCGTTTAAATACGACAACTCACCCAGTTGAATTTGATATGTATTACAGCCTGTAATTCTTAATAGAATTTAAGCTTAAAAAAAACCGCGCATGTCGCGGTTTTTTTGTATCATTTACTTCACTCAAGACATGATGCTTAGAAATATATGACGCAGCGTAAAAAGAACACCAGTTTTTATCCTTGGATTGATGCCAAAGACCATGAGAAAGGTTTTAAAATGAACTTTTCTAATGTGACCTATGTTGAACTGGGGCGTACATCGGAAGGTTATAAGCATGTTGAATTTGTTGCTTTAAAAAACCCAGAATTGGCTTTGGATTATGCATATCCCAAAGAATTTTATTTGAGTGCCGAAGGTTTAATTTTAGTGAAAACAGCTCAGGGTAAATTTGAAGTGATTGCAAAAACAGATAACTGTTGATGATATTGATATGCTTATCATGGATAGAAGGGTAAATGGTTAATTATTGATGAGTTGTCAATAAAATCATCAATAAACTGCGTTAAACTGAATGATCTAAAAAGAGTAGTGGGCATATGTGGAACCAACGAGCATGTACAAGACAGGAAAAAGAATTGAATCCTGAATTAAAAACATGGTTGCATGCATCAGGTTCATTAACACAACAGCTCACCAATTTAGCAAAGGGTCATTTTCAAGTAAAGCCGACTCAAGAGCATTTTCAACGTCTAAATTTTAGTGATGCCACATGGATGCAGATGCCACATCAGCATACTTCATGGGTACGTGAAAGTTATTTATTTGGCTGTGAAGAACAACCTTGGGTAAAAGCCAAAAGTATTTTTCCGATTCTAAGCCTACACGGACGAGCACGCTTATTCAAACATATTGGCGTTCGTCCAATTGGGAAATTTTTATTTCAACGTACTAATCCACAGTGTGATCGTCGTGTCATCCTTCTAGAAGAGGGATGGACGAGGCAAAGTTGTTATACTTGGCATGGTTGTAAATTTATCGTACAGGAAACATTTTTACCTGCATTTCTAGATTATTTAAATCAGAGCAAGCTCTCTGAATCTGAAACTCTGTAAAGGAAAGTCATGGCAACCGTGCAATCTATTACATGGCGTGAACGCTTAGAAGCTTATTATTATTTATGTCGTTTTGATAAGCCGATTGGGACTGAATTGGTCTTTTGGCCAACGATGTGGGCAATGTGGATTGCAGCAAAGGGAATACCTGAACTCAGTACATTGTTGGTGATGATTCTAGGTGTCATTTTTATGCGTGCCGCAGGTTGTGCAATTAATGATTTTGCTGATCGTAAAGTAGATGCACATGTTGCACGGACTAAAGATCGCCCATTGGCGACAGGGATTATTTCAGCCAAAGAAGCAATTTTTGTATTTTTGATACTGGTTGCAGCAAGTGCATGTTTATTATTTTTCCTTCCTATTGAATCATTTTATTGGTCATTTGGTGCATTGTTTTTAGCTTTCATTTATCCATTTATGAAACGCTATACCAACTTGCCTCAGGTTTTTTTAGGTGCTGCATTTTCATGGTCAATACCAATGGGATATACAGCGGTTGGAGTAGAGCCGAATCTAACCTGCTGGTTATTGTACTTTGGAAATTTAGCATGGACGGTGGCTTATGACACGCAATATGCAATTACTGACCGTGAATATGATTTAAAAATAGGGGTGAAATCAACCGCGATTCTATTTGGTCAATATGATATTGAAATCATTTCAATTTTACAGGCATTGAGTGTTATTTTAATTGGCTATGCTTTGTATATAGAGCAATTACTTTTTCCTTTTGGATTTATTGCATTATTGGTTGTTATTGCTGATTTTATATATCAATGGACTAAAACGAGAGATCGTGATCCACAACGCTGTTTTTGGGCCTTTAGGCATAACCGTTGGATTGGATTGATTATTTTCGTTGGTATTTTTATCGGACTTTTATAAAAATTTATCTATTCATAAAAAGCATCCTAGTCAGATGCTTTTTTTTATGCTTTATTAAAAGTTGCTCAAGGAGAGCTTAGATAAAAATTAGGATAATGAAATGAAAGAAATTTTTAAACGATCGTTATTGGTACTTGCATGTTCTTCTGCGTTGTTTCTATCTGCATGTAATGATGATGACAATGATTCGGAATATGTTTCCACAACAAGTTACCTTTCAGAGAGTACATATAATTTAGATACAATTAATGGGGCAGCATCAGTTAATGTGATGAGTTATAACATGCCAAATGTGCTGGGTGAAACTAAGAAAGCAACGGCTATGGTCTTTGTTCCGAAGACACCTCAGCCTGCTGATGGGTGGCGTATTGTTGTTTGGGAACATGGTACTGTTGGTGTGGGTGATAGTTGTGCACCGAGTAATAATACTTTTAATCCTAGATTTAAAAGTATGGCAGAAAGCTTGTTGGCACAAGGCTATGTCGTTGTTGCACCAGATTATGAAGGTTTAGGTACTCCAGGAATACATCCTTATTTGAACTTATCCAGTGCAGCTAAATCTGCAATCAATGCAGTCAAAGCTTATAAAGAACATTATGGTAGTAAAATTAACGGTGCATGGATGTCAGTCGGGCAATCGCAGGGTGGTCATGGATCTTTAGCTACAGCAGAATATGCAAATAATGATGCAAACTATAAGGGTGCTGTTGCAGGTGCTCCTGCATCGAGTCTTGGTTATATTATTAGTGTGGTTGCGCCGAAGGCACTGAAGGACTTAAGTGATGCAGGGCAGGTAGATGTCGCTGTTGAAGCATATGCGGAATTACTTGCTTATGCGGCATATACAACTGTTGGTATAAAAGCCTACGAGCCTCGATTTAATTATCAAGACCTTTTCCAAACGCGTTCGAAAGCCTTCGCTGAGCTTGCTGAAGGAACAACAGGTGATAATGGAATGTGTTTGAGCGAGCTTCATGATGAGTTTGCCAAGGATATTCGAGCTTATTTGAAAGAAAATACAGATAAAACAGTTCCTGATTATCCTGGTCTGACAGTAGATTTCCAATCGAATGCAACTGTGCAAAAATTCTTAGTCGATAACCAGCCTGCAACCAAGAAAATTAATACACCTGTGATGATTATCCAAGGAACAGCAGATATGGCTGTACCATATCCAGTTACGGATGCTTTGCAAAAGAATTTAACTGAGCTTGGAACCAAGGTTACATTCTTACCAGTCGTTGGAGCTACGCATACGCAGGCGATTGTAGATAAAAATCCTGAACTGGTGGCATTTATTAAGCAGAATATGCCAGCTCAATAAATTTATTCTTAGATTCATAAAAAAGGGGCTTAGGCTCCTTTTTTATGTCTACAAGAAAGTTATATAAAATGAAGAGTGAATCAATAAACTTTTTAAATTATTGCTTTAATAAGCAGAATAAAATTATTTGTATAATTTTTTTAAAACTTTTTAATTCAATTAAATACTTTGAATGTGGCTATATATATTGAATTATGATTTGATTGCTGAGCTCTCATGGAGAGAGTGTTAATTAACAATACTATGGAAGTTAAAATGCAACATATATTTAAGCGCTCATTACTCGCTCTGACTTGTTCATCATTTTTATTTTTAGCTGCATGTAATGACAGTAATGATGATTATGTAGGTATAACACCAAGTCAAACTTTTATCTCTGAAGCAGCTTACTCTAAAGAAACTTTAGATGAAGCCTCATCTATTAAAGTTATGACTTATAACATGGTGAATGTACAAGGTAAGACAGCTAAAGCGACTGCAATGGTTTTATTTCCAAAAGTTACACAACCTAAAGATGGATATCGAGTTGTAGTTTGGGAGCATGGTACTTTAGGTGTGGGTGATTCTTGTGCACCAACCAACAATAATTTAGGTACACGTTTTAAAGATCCACTAGCTAAGAGTTTATTGGCTGCTGGCTATGTCATTATTGCTCCAGATTATGAAGGTATGGGAACAGCAGGAATACACCCATATTTACATTTAGAAAGTGAAGCAAAATCGGCAATATCTGCTGTGCAAGCTGCTCAAGATCATTATGGTAATGCTTTAAATAAAAGTTGGATGTCAGTTGGACAATCTCAGGGCGGTCAGGGATCTTTAGGTACTGCACAATATGCAAATAATGACAAAAATTATTTAGGTGCTGTTGCAGGAGCGCCAGCTTCTAGCTTAGACAAAATTATATTCCAAGTTGCACCCGTTGCTTTATTGGATGCTGAAAATAAAGAGCTTGAAGCAGGTGTAAGTTTAGCGTATAGAGCGGAAAAAGGTTCAGTTGGTGCATATGCGACATTATTGAGCTATGCAGCATTTGCAGCTGTTGGTATTAAAGCATCTGATCCACGTTTTGATTATCGTGAAATTTTTGCAGATACACGCTCACAGGATATTGCAGCGCTTGCTGAAGGGACAACTGGTGAAAATGGTTTATGTTTAGATAGTGCTGATCCTGTAAATAAACCTGAAGATAGTATTCGATATAGATTTGTTCAAGATATTGTAAAATATTTAACTGAAAATCCAACTAAAAAACTATTGGATTATCCTGGTTTGAATAAGGAGAAGTTTTATGCGAGCCCACAAATTACAAAATTCTTGAAAGAAAGCCAACCCGGAACAGTCAAAATTGATAAGCCAATTTTAATTATTCAGGGTACGTTGGATATGAGTGTACCTTATCCAGTAACAGAGGCAATGTATAAAGCGATGCTTGCTCAAGGTACTAATGTAGAGTTTTTGCCAGCCGTTGGGGCAAGTCATACCGCAGCGATTGTTGAGAAAAATCCTGAATTAGTTGCATTTATTAAGCAGAATATGCCAGCACAATAAATTTATTTTTAGATTCATAAAAAAGAAGCTTCGTCTTCTTTTTTATGACGTTATTTTTTGGGTGATTATTTTAGAATAAAGCTTGAAGGATTGGGGTATCTTACATTGTAAATTACTGCTATCAACTTATTCAGAAGTATCATTTTATTTACACAAGTAAAATGAATAAAAAAAGGAACCTCATATGAGATTCCTTTTTTTAGTTCTATTCGAAACTTAAGTATTCTTCTTTAAAGTATACTCAATTAATGACGAGCTGCTTTACCTTCATCTACAGGTTTTACAATCGGCGCTTTGACCAATGGCGTTGGTTTTTCGACTAAAGCTAAAGCAAGAATTTCATCAATACTTTTCACTGCTTTAATTTCTAAACCTTCTTTAACATTATCTGGAATTTCAACAAGATCACGTACGTTTTCTTGTGGAATGAAGACCAGTTTAATGCCACCACGATGTGCAGCTAAAAGTTTCTCTTTTAAGCCACCAATGCGCATTGCACGACCACCCAGATTGGTTTCACCTGTCATCGCAATATCAGCACGAATTGGAATGCCTGTGAAAGCAGAAACCAAAGCGGTTGTTAATGCTAAGCCAGCAGATGGGCCATCTTTTGGTGTTGCACCTTCTGGTAAATGCACGTGGACATCTGTTTCTTCAAAACGCGAAGATTCAATGCCTAGTTCATCTGCACGAGTACGTACAACTGTCATTGCCGCAGTAATCGACTCTTTCATGACATCACCGAGTGAACCAGTGGTAATGAATTTACCTTTACCTTTCACGGCTGCAACTTCAATTGAAAGCAACTCACCGCCTACAGAAGTCCATGCTAAGCCATTTACACGACCGACTTGAGCTTCATCTTCCGCCATACCATAGTCGAACTTATGCACGCCTAAGTAATCTGGTAAGTTTTCAGCAGTTACATCAATATGTAAGCTTTTCGCTTTTTTGCTGACCGCTTCTTTTACAACTTTACGGGCAATTTTTGACACTTCACGTTCTAAACTACGGACACCCGCTTCACGTGTATAACGACGCACGATGTCACGAATCGCTTCTTCATGAACCGTCAATTCTTTACCACGTAAACCATTGTTCTTAATTGCTTTAGGAACAAGATAACGATCTGCAATATGAACTTTCTCATCTTCGGTATAACCCGGCAGACGAATCACTTCCATACGGTCAAGCAAAGCCTCAGGGATATTCATGCTGTTTGCAGTACAGATGAACATCACTTCAGAAAGATCAAGATCAAGATCTAAATAGTGATCGTTAAACTTACTATTTTGTGATGGATCAAGAACTTCAAGTAGAGCAGAAGCAGGATCACCACGGTAGTCTTGCGCCATCTTGTCAATTTCATCGAGTAAGAATAAAGGATTCTTCACTCCGACTTTTGTTAAAGACTGCACAATTTTACCTGGCATCGCACCAATATAAGTACGACGATGCCCACGGATTTCAGCTTCATCACGTACGCCACCTAAAGCCATACGAATAAATTCACGACCTGTTGCTTTCGCAATCGATTCACCGAGTGAAGTTTTACCGACACCTGGAGGGCCAACTAAGCACAGAATAGGACCTTTCAGTTTTTTCACGCGTGATTGAACGGCAAGATATTCAACAATACGTTCTTTAACTTCATCTAGACCATAATGGTCTGCATCCAAAATTTCCTGAGCTTTAGGCAAGTTAATGCTCACTTTGCTCGCTTTATTCCAAGGCGTATCTAAAATCGCCTCGATATAGTTACGAACGACAGCAGCTTCACTTGAGGCAGGTTGCATTGCTTTCAGCTTACGGAATTCACTTTCAGCTTTTTTACGTACATGTTCAGGTAAATCGGCTTCAGCTAAACGCTTTTCAATCTCAACAACGTCATCTTCAGCACCGCCGTTCATGTCGGAAAGTTCACGCTGAATCACCTTCATCTTTTCATTGAGGAAGTATTCGCGTTGGTTTTTCTCCATTTGGCGTTTTACATTGTCATGCAAAGATTGCTCAATTTGTTGCTCTTCAGATTGCTGCAACAAATAGGTCATTAATTCTTGCAAATGTGCTTCGAACTCATCGTGCTCTAAGAATTTCTGTTTAACATCTATATTCAATGGAACACGTGTTGCGACAAAGAATAGCAATTGAAGAAGGTCTTCAATTTTATTTGCAGCAGTAATCAGTTCACGAGCATTACGCAATTTGGCTTCTGCATATTGAGCAAACAAAGCACGCAATTCTTCGACACGTGAACTCTGAGTATCTTTATCAACAGATACTGTCATTGGGCTCATTGCATGTTCAGCTGATAAATACTCATCATTGTCGATGATTTCAACCAACTTAGAACGATACAAGCCTTCAATCAGTACTTTTATACAGTTCTCATCATTTTCGTGATTCACAACTTGCACGATCTTCGCAACAGTACCGTATTGATAAAGGTTGTCGTGATCAATTTCTTCTGTAAGCGAATCTTTTTGTGCAACTACAAATACTAAATTGTCACTGTTACGCGCCACGTCAACGGCATTGATCGATTTTTCACGACCAACAAATAACGCAATTTGCATGTGTGGATAAACCACAACGTCACGGAGCGCTAAAAGTGGTAATACGCTTGGAACTTGAGGCTCTAAGCTTTCTTCATTCATAATAATTTCAGACATGGGCACTCCTAGTGAGTAACAATGGTGTTGCCATGTTTTTATAGTGATGTGTATTTCAAAAATTACAAGGCCTTTGCAAAATAAAATGTATAAAAATTGGCAAGCATCTGATTATTCAAAGGTCATGCTCACTGCTATTGGCTAGATTGACGCTTAAAATGATAATGATTTGAAGGAGTAATTAAAGCATCTAAGGGTTGATCCCATTTTTGTTTAAGCAAGGGTTGCTCTAAAATCTGAAAATCATGTGCGATGCCTAGACGATATGGGTGATGGGGAGCAGAGGCTAAAGTACGATCATAATAACCACCACCCATCCCCATACGCGTACCATTTTGATCACAAGCCAATAAAGGCATAATCAATAAATCGAGCGTAGATACATCAAAACCACGACTCGACTTGGGTTCTAACATGCTTAAATGATGCATGCTGAATTTTTTATTTCTAAATTGATGCTGTGAAATTTTTACCCAAACTAAGTGTTGGTTCATATTGCAAATCATGGGTAGATAGACCAATTTATTCATTTTAAAGCAATATTCAATGATTTTTTTTGTGTGAATTTCGCCAAAAGCGTGTAGATAAATGCCAATTTTATTTGAATGCTGAAACTTAGGATAACGTATCAGAAAGCTTAAAATTTGATTCTCAGATCTAGCTTGTTGAAAGGATGAAATATTCTTACGTTGCTGTTTAAGCTGCTTTCTTAAGTTCGAAGTTTGATTCGACATCATAATTATTCGAGTGAGATATTACTTACTGAATTATAAATTAAAAATACAATAAATTGAAAAAATAAAGTAATTACTCTACATAAATGTTTAGATGTTAATGTGTAGTTTTTTATTTATTATAAAAATATTTTGATTTAATAATAAATTAAAACTTAGCCAAAGTTGCTTAAACTTTGGCTTGATTATCGATTTATGATTTTTTATTTATAATAAATGGTTTACCTTCTTGATCGACTGATAATACTAAATTTACACTCGGTAACTGTTCACTTATATTTATTTTTGTGTGAAATGTCTTGCATTCTTCTTTGCAGTTTTTAACGGTTAGTTCATATTCATTAGGCTTTAAATAGTATGTTGTTGTGTTATTTATATAAAAATCTCCAGCCTTGAAATCATCAATATAAAACTTAATTGGGCAGTTTTGATCTTGTGCTTTATCATCATCGCACAGTCTTTCATCTCGTTGAACTTGCAGTGGAAATGAGTTTTGTTCTTTATTTATAAATAATAAATTCAATGGTTTATCATGTTTATTTTGACTTTTTAATGTTGTGCAAGCACTAAGACTAACAGCAAGAGTGAAGCCAATGAGAATAGTTTTAAACATAACGAATTCCTTAGAAATTGCGAGAAATATCACATGATGATTTTTTACTGATTGGTAAAAAATCTACACATATGTTGTTTTGAATATTATTGTACAAAAAATAACGAACTGTTAATATAGTTTACTAATTGTTACTAATAGATTGGTTGTTTAATATGCAAAATATCACGATTATCGATAAGGCTTCATTGAATAAAATTAATACTGATTCTAGTAATATATTGTTGGATAAAGTATCGATAATTCAAACCAAATTGTATAAAGATGATATTGCAGAAATAATCCAAAATGGTAATGATTTAGTAATAAAATTAAAAAATGGTGAAACAATCACCTTAGAAAATTATTTTGTAAAAGATGCCAATGGTCAAACTTCTGATCTGGTTTTTGAGGGCACTGTTTGTGCTTTTGAGCAAATGGTTTGGGAAGATGGTGTTGCTGTATTTAACGAATTGACAGGATTAGAAGAATTACTTCCGATTGTTACGGGAAATTCAGGTGGTATTGGTGGCTTACCTTGGATTATTGGAGGTGTCGTAGCGGGAGGAATTGGGGCTGTTGTAGGTGGAGGATCATCAAACGGTGATAATAAAGCTGATAATGATGCACCGACAGCAACAACAGACCCCGTGATTACAGCAGAAGATGAACCAGTTATAGGAAAAGTAACGGGTATAGATATTGATGGTGATGACTTAACCTACGTTGTTGCAGAACCACCGAAACATGGTACGGTGACGATTGATCCCGAAACAGGCGATTATACTTATACGCCAAACCCAGATTTCAATGGTGAAGACAAATTTACTGTGACTGTAGATGATGGCAAAGGTGGTACCACAACCATCGAAGTTCCCGTGACAGTTACACCGGTAAATGATGCACCGACAGCAACAACAGACCCCGTGATTACAGCAGAAGATGAACCAGTTATAGGAAAAGTAACGGGTACAGATATTGATGGTGATGACTTAACCTACGTTGTTGCAGAACCACCGAAGAACGGTACAGTTACGATTGATCCAGAAACAGGTGATTACACCTATACACCAAATCCAGATTTTAATGGTGAAGACAAATTCACAGTAACTGTTGATGACGGTAAAGGTGGAAAAACTACAGTAGAAATTCCTGTTACAGTTACGCCTGTAAATGATGCGCCAACAGCAGAAGCAGAACCAAAAACAACACCAGAAGACCAACCTGTATCAGGTAAAGTTGTTGGTACAGATGTTGATGGTGACAACTTAACTTATGTAGTCACAGAACCACCGAAGAACGGTACAGTTACGATTGATCCAGAAACAGGTGATTACACCTATACACCAAATCCAGATTTTAATGGTGAAGACAAATTCACAGTAACTGTTGATGACGGTAAAGGTGGAAAAACTACAGTCGAAGTTCCTGTTACAGTTACGCCTGTAAATGATGCGCCAACAGCAGATCCAGAACAGGACACAACAACGGCAGAAGATACACCTGTGAAAGGTACGATCGAAGCAGACGATATTGATTTAG
>NZ_NEGJ01000017.1 GCF_002135415.1 Acinetobacter sp. ANC 3832 | reverse complement strand
TTTTATTTAACATCACCGCCGATGGATGTGCATTCTACAGCATTCCTAATCCTACACAACCCCTTTTCTTAATTAATTTTAATTATTTGAATCGAGTGTGTGTTTTTTCTACTATTTTGATAAAAAAGTATATTTTTCACCTATTTTTTGATCATTTATAATAAAAATTTCTGATTTTCTTCCATTCTTTAATATTTTTTTGCTTTGCTGTATCTCTATAAATAACCAATCCCTGTATTACCATACCAAAAGTCTCGTTATTTTCATGACTATTATCGGATTCAATGAATCTATATGTACAAACTAAGCTTTTAGATTATCAAAATGATAGTTATATGCATAAAACTTAGCTCAACCATTAAAACAAGCACCCTAAAACTATCTTTTATAGCTATGCCTCATCTTAACTTGCTTTCACAACCAGTGAATCTAGTCATGTTCAGATTATTCTAAAACCCATACACATACTTCTTTCTATCAATACTTCACTTTGAGCATCTTCTTTATATATCTTCATCAGCTTTAAACAAAAAAACCTATACTTCGACTTTAGGTATCACTTAAAAGCAAAAATCTCTATTCTCATGTGATCCTTCACCCTTTAAATGTGAATCCAAAATGCAAAAAAGCCTGCATAAGCAGACCTTTTCAAATTCTAGAGAGTCTATTGCATCATTTGTTTGGCATTTTCACTTCGAAAAGTACGCAAAATTTGCTGTCCTGCTCGCCCAGTTGGACTTAAACCGAGTTTAGTTTGCTCTTGGCGAATGGCTAGACGAGTTTTATCACCAATCAAACCATCAGCATCTCCAATGTCATAACCACGTTTTAACAGGAAGTTTTGAATTTCACGACGTTCTGCACGTGAAGTTCCTGCATCATCCGTTGGCCAAGCTTGAACAAAAGCGCCTTTTCCTTGTAAGCGATCTGATAGATGTGCAATCGCAAGTGCATAACTTTCTGCTGCGTTATAGCTATATATAGCATCAAAGTTTTTAAAGACTAAGAATAATGGACCATTTTCACCTGCAGGCGACATTAAGCCTGCTTGGCTGCTTTCCGAAAGGTTACCTTGAATAATCGCTGAGCCGTCCGCACGCGTTAATCCACGATTAACCCAATTATTAAGAGACTTTTTATTACGACGACTTTCACCACTTATAGACATACCTTCTGGGACTTTTACTTCAAAACCCCAAGGCATGCCTGTCTGCCAGCCACGCTTTTTCAAAAAGTTAGCTGTAGACGCTAAAGCATCAGCGGTACTTGATACTAAATCACGGCGCCCATCCCCATCAAAATCAACAGCCAGCTCTTCATAAGTCGATGGCATAAACTGTGTATGACCAAAAGCGCCTGCCCATGAACCTTTCAGTTGTTCTTCTCTTAAGTCACCACGTTGTAAAATACGCATGGTGGCAAAAAACTCACCTCGAAAATAACTTTGACGACGACCTTCACAACTGAGCGTACCTAAAGCCTGCAATAAAGGATATTTCCCTGAGATATCACCAAAATTACTTTCGACACCCCATACAGCAACAACTGTTTCAGCTGGAACACCATAAGCTGCTGAAACACGATTGAGTACGTCACGATGTTGTGCAAGCAATTGACGACCTTTTTGCACACGCTCCTCATCTACAAGCCCAGAGAGATAATCCCAGATTGGTGTCGAAAATTCAGGTTGATAGTTCAATTTTTCAATCACTGAATAATCAGGCGTTAAATTTTGTGTGTAACGATCAAAAGTAGAACCACTGACACCTGAAGCAATTGCTTGTGAACGTAAATTGGCGATACAGCTTTGAAAATTACTTTGAGATGTAAAATTATTATTTGAAATAGATGTTGAGGCTGTACTGACAGATGTGGGCTGTCCAGTTGCTGTTTGACCATTAATAATAAGTTCAGCATTGGCTTGAGTAAAAGCTAAAACAATCGATCCGCAAAGAAGTGATAAGCGACGCATAATATCCACAATATGGTTTTAAATTTAAATTATGTAATTACCATAGCATCCTGTGAATAAAATGACAGAAGCAAAACGTAAAATTTAAATTCATTCTCTCCATTTTGAATTCATAACCTGCGATTGCTTGTTTTAAATTTAAAAAATTTATCCACATACTGTTTATTTCAATTATTTTTAAATTTAAAATATTGAATCAACTTTGAATTCAAAAGATGATTCAGCCGCTCACAAGATTTATCCACAATTTATTTTAAATATTGAAATCTAAAAGTAGATGACATACTGTTGATAACTCAAGATATATTGATATTTTTTAAAAATTTTAGCTTATTTTATTTTCTATCTTTTGCAAAATACGATTTTAAATTAAAATCTTTGAATTTACTTCTAATGAAGTTTTAAATTTAAATATTTTTTCTTATGATCATGTGGGTAACTCGTAATCTCAGATATATTTATGTTGATTGATAAAACTTACCCACAAGCAATAATTTAAATTCAAAGCATAATTTATGACTAAATTGATCTCTAAAAATGATTGTATAAGATCTTTAATTTCTCCTTTCAAAAGAAAAATAAACAGGTTATTACCCCTTATGCACAAAATCTAAGTAAGAATTTACACATTTTTCATTCTTTTTCTTGGCTTTTTTATCATCATTAATGCCTTTATACACAATCAGTTGATTATATTTTAAGACAAATAACCGTTGCCTAACTGAAAGGAAAGCCATCATACAGAAAACTTAGCAATAAAAAAGCGACCATTTGCATGACCGCTTTTTTAACATTCAAACTCGTGTTTAAACGCTCATATCTTCACTCAGCGCCAATGGCTCAGGTAAGATTTTCGCCAATTGACGGCATAAATTAGTCAATTGTGAACTGTCATTCGGCATTAAAGTGATGTGACCAATTTTACGGCCTGCACGCTCAGTTTTATTGTACAGATGCAAATGTGCGCCATTCAAAGCCAGTACATCTTCAGATTTTGGATACTGACCAATAATATTCACCATAACCGTAGGGCGAACTACTTCTGTCGAACCCAAGGGTAAGCCTGCAACCGCACGAATATGATTTTCAAACTGTGAACATACTGCGCCTTCAATTGACCAGTGACCCGAGTTATGCACACGCGGTGCCATCTCATTGGCATATAAGCCGTTTTCAGTCACAAATAATTCAAGCGTCAACACACCGACATAATCCAAATGATTCAATAGGCGAGTGATGTAATTCTGCGCCACAGGCTGTAAATCTGTGCTGTTTGGTGCAGGAACAATGGAATGCGAAAGAATACCATTATGGTGATGATTTTCTGCTAAAGGCCAAGTTTTCACTTCACCATTTTGCCCACGCACTGCAATGATTGAGACTTCACGAGAAAAAATCACAAAACTTTCGGCAATCAATTCACCAGCAGGACCCAATTCAGCCCAAGCTTGTTCAATTTGATCTGCTGAACGTAATACAAACTGACCTTTACCATCGTAACCGCCAGTCGCAGTTTTCAACACGATTGGAAGACCTAAGTCTACAACCGCTTGTTGTAAGCTGTCTAATGAATCAACCGCTTTATATGGCGCAACAGGAATCTGTAATTCATCAAACAAGGCTTTTTCTGACAGACGATGCTGTGCAATGGCCAAAGCTTGACGAGGAGGGTGTAAATCTTTTTGCTTTGTTAAAACATCGACATCGATCAAAGGTGTATTTTCAAACTCAAGGCTGAAAACATCTGCACTATTGATAAAATCCTGCAAGCCATTTTCTACTTTGGTTGAAATGACCTGACCCAATGTTGCTGATGGACAATCTGTATTTGCTTCAAAGAAGGTACATTGAATATTCAGTGGTAACGCAGCTTGTGCCATCATACGGCCAAGTTGCCCCCCACCAAAAATACCGATGGTTTTATCCATAATCGTTATCCCGTGTAAGCTTAGCTTTAGATTTGACCAGGAATATTTTTGCTTGCCACTTTTTCAGTTTGCGCAGCACGGAACTCAGCAACATTTTTTGCAATTTCAGGACGTGTTAGACCTAAAATTTGCGCTGCCATAATTGCCGCATTGGTTGCGCCAGCAGGGCCAATCGCCAATGTACCCACCGCAATACCCGCAGGCATTTGTACGATAGAAAGCAATGAATCGACACCATTTAAAATAGACGATTTCACAGGAACGCCCAATACAGGTAAATCAGTTTTTGCTGCACACATACCCGGTAGATGCGCTGCGCCACCTGCACCTGCAATAATCACCTGAATGCCACGTTCGCGTGCTGTTTCAGCATATTCGAATAAACGGTCAGGCGTACGATGTGCAGACACAACTTCAGCTTCAAAAGGGACACCAAGCTGTTTCAGCATATTGGCAGTGTGTTCTAAAGTTGCCCAATCAGATTGAGAACCCATGATAATTCCAACTAAAGGAGCATCTTGTGCAGCGGCCGCATTCATTGCAAATATTCCATAAACCAATGTAAGGAAGGATAAATCTTGACGATAGCCAAGCTTTAAATGAATCAGAAGCTCACTATTATAGACTGAAAATTCATCTCACGAAAATTTAACAGATGCTGTGTCGCTATATTTTCGATATTTTTTAAGGAAATAATTCAGTCGAGCTTTTAAAAAGTATCCATTCTGTATTTAAGAATATGAGCGAATATCAATATTGAATCGGAAATACAAAGATGCTGAATTCTAAACACTTTAGATTAATTCCGTTATAGATCTTATTTACTGGCTTCTAAAAACAAAATAAACACAGCCAAAAAGGCATAGTCCTGCCCACACATAATCGAGCTTAAATGGCTGTTTAAACAATAAAATCATGAAGGGGACAAACACCAATAGAGTCACAACTTCCTGCGTAATCTTCATTTCACCCAAAGACCAACCTTGTTGTGCCAATAAACGTGTTGCAGGAATCATAAAACTATATTCAAGCAGAGCAATCGCCCATCCAAAGAGAATGGCTTGCCACAGTGGTGCATCATGTAAAAATTTAAGATGACCGTACCACGCCAATGTCATAAAGCAATTGGAGATGATGAGTAAAAATAGAGGAAGAGATAAGGCCATTTTAAAAAGATAATGATAAGAACATCGCAATAGATTACACGCTAAGCTTTAAAAAATAATAGAGTGGTCGACAATATAAATTGATAGAAAATCTAGATTAAAAGTTAATACAGCTCGATCACATCAAAAGTATCGTTTAAAGAAATTAGATATTTTATCTCAATTTTTTCAAACTCAATCCGTACAGGGCAAATATTAAATCAGAAAAATTCCCTTCTTATCTTTACCTATATTTCATGCTTGATGGCATAGCCAAAAACATACCAAGAAAAACTATCTTTTCACGAAAAGCCTTGATATCGTTGCTTTCAAATCAAATTAATCACGACAACAGCACAAAAAATTAAGTGATGTGTCTAAACCGTAGTGGAGTTAAGTATATGCATCTGCATATTTTGGGTATTTGTGGCACCTTTATGGGTTCTTTAGCGCTATTAGCACGAGATTTAGGACACAAGGTGACGGGGTCAGATGCGAATGTCTATCCACCCATGTCAACCCAACTTGAAAATGCAGGCATTACTTTAATGCAAGGCTATGACCACAGTCATTTACAACCACACCCAGATTTAGTGATTGTGGGCAATGCTATGAAACGTGGTATTGATGCTGTGGAATATATGTTGAATCAAGGTTTACCCTATATTTCAGGTCCGCAATTCCTAGCAGATCATGTACTACAAGGTAAACATGTGCTTGGTGTTGCAGGAACACATGGTAAAACAACCACCACGACAATGTTGGCTTGGGTGCTCGATCAAGCAGGTTTAAACCCTGGTTTCTTGATTGGTGGTGTACCTTTAGGTTTTAGCGAAAGCGCACGTTTAGGCGGTGGCAAATATTTCTGCGTCGAAGCAGATGAATACGATTCTGCATTTTTTGATAAACGCTCTAAGTTCGTACATTATCATCCTAAAACAGCCATTTTAAATAATCTTGAATTTGACCATGCCGATATTTTTGATGACTTGGCTGCGATTCAAAAACAATTCCATCATTTAGTCCGTACCATTCCAAGTGAAGGTCGAATTATTGCACCGATTACTGAAACGAATATTGATGAAGTCTTAGACATGGGTTGCTGGACACCTGTAGTTCGCACCTCTTTAGACGCCAACGAGACTACTGAGGTTTATGCGGAACAATTGGTCGCAGATGGTTCTCATTTTAAAGTATTGCAACACGGCGTTGTCAAAGGCGAAGTGAAATGGACAATGACTGGTCAACACTCTGTAGCCAATGCATTAGCAACCATTGCGGCAGCGGAGCATGTCGGTGTTTCGATTGAAACAGCTTGCGAAGCATTGTCGAATTTTGGTGGTGTCAAACGTCGTATGGAGTTGCTTGGTACAGTGAATGGTATCGAAGTCTATGATGACTTTGCACATCACCCAACAGCGATTGATACAACATTGGAAGGTGCTCGAAAGCGTTTAGCTGAACGTAAACTTTGGGCGATTATTGAACCGCGTTCAAACACCATGCGTATGGGTAGCCATAAAGATGGTTTAGCCCATTCTGCTCGGTTGGCGGATGAAGTGATTTGGTATCAACCTGAAGGCTTGGACTGGGATTTACAGCCTGTCATTGATGCTGCAACCAATAAAGCAGTGATTGCTCGTACTTTGGATGACATCATTAATACTATTGTTTCCAAAGCAGGCGAGGGTGATGCTGTGGTGATTATGTCGAATGGTGGTTTTGGTGGATTACATCAAAAATTGATGACGGCGTTAAAAGCAAATAATTGATTTGAAAGAAGAAAGCCCGCAATACGGGCTTTTTAATTTAATAAAATAAATATATCAAGCTACAACATCCGCAAAGCTTTTCTCACGTCTAAACATTACTTCAACATAAGAACAAGTGGGCACAATTTTTAACTTCTTTTCACGTGCAAATTCAACTAAAGTATCCAAAAGCTGACGTGCCATGCCCTGACCACGCAATGAATCATCGACCCATGTATGGTTGGCAATAATTTTATGCGCATCACTCCATACATAACTGATTTCTGCAATGCGTTTGCCTTGCTCATTATTCAGAAAAAATTCACCATTCTGTTGATTATCGATATGTTGAAATTGCATTTTTATCTCATTCATTTTTAATATAAATCAACTTTAACAAACAAACTTATGATTTCAAAACATCATGAATAGATGGGTCTTTATCAAAAACTGATTTTGCATAAGGGCAAAGAGGAATAATTTTTACATTCTTTTCACGGGCTAAACTGATTGCACGATCTAAGAGCTTATGACCGACACCTTGACCACGTAATTCATCATTAACCGTCGTGTGATCGATAATAAATTTATCTTCACCCGCCCATGTATACGCCATTTCTGCGAGACGATGACCTTCTTCACCAATATAGAACTCACCTTTCTTACCATCATCTTTATGCTTAATTTCTAACATTTTATTGATCTCTAAATGTGGTTTTCGGCAATCAACATGCCATACATTACATTGTGCCTTTGTTTACTTTTTGTCTAATACTGATCATCACATTTCATTTTTGCATTTGAATTAAACTTAACAAGTCACATTATTCAGCCTAAAATTAAGTATTCCTTTCAAAATTTCTGACTATGTCAAGCTCAGTGTTACATCCCACACCAAATACCACCCAACAGTGGATCAGTGTCATTAGCTTAGCTTTTGCTGCTTTTATTTTTAATACCACAGAATTTATTCC
This sequence comes from Acinetobacter sp. ANC 3832, assembly GCF_002135415.1. Taxonomy (GTDB): domain Bacteria; phylum Pseudomonadota; class Gammaproteobacteria; order Pseudomonadales; family Moraxellaceae; genus Acinetobacter. Next base: position 46,427 of record NZ_NEGJ01000017.1, on the reverse strand, counting down.
AGTCGCTTTACTCAGCGATATTGGTCAGAGCTTTGCAATGCCTGCAACCGAGGTCGGCATCATGATTACCATCTACGCATGGGTGGTCGCACCTATGTCATTGCCCATGATGTTGCTGACCAAGAACATCGAACGGCGCTTTTTGTTGATTGCTTTATTCACCGTTTTTATTGTGAGTCATGTGCTGTCTTATTTTGCATGGAGTTTTGAAGTATTACTTGCAAGCCGAATTGGTATTGCCTTTGCACATGCCTTATTTTGGTCAATTACGGCTTCATTGGCAGTTCGTGTTGCGCCCAAAGGTAAAGAATTCCAAGCCTTAGGATTACTTGCAACAGGTACAGCTTTAGCCATGGTTTTAGGTATTCCATTTGGTCGAATGATTGGTGAGGCTTATGGATGGCGCAATACCTTTGCACTCATCTCCATTTGTGCAGTAATCATTTGTATTATTCTTGCCAAGACTTTACCTTTACTGCCAAGTGTGAATTCAGGCTCATTGAGTAGTATTAAAATCTTTTTAAAACGACCAAGCTTAATGATTGTATTTGCACTCACAGTCATCATCATCACCGCACAATTTACGGCTTATAGTTATATTGAACCTTTTGCTTTAACCATTGCACATTTCACTTCATCACAAACTACAACGTTATTGCTAATTTACGGTGGGGCAGGGTTTATCGGTTCGTATCTGTTTGGAAAATTAGGTGGTAAATATCCCAAACTTGCTATTCCTTTAAGTTGTGGCTTATTGGCAATGTCGATGTTGCTACTCTTACCATTATCTCAAGACTTCCTCAGTTTAACTAGTTTGAGTTTATTTTGGGGTATGGGCATTATCTGTTTCAGTTTAGCCATGCAAGCCAAGGCACTGAACTTAGCTTCTGATGCGACTGATGTCGCTATGGCGATTTATTCAGGCTTATACAATGTGGGTATTGGCGGTGGAGCATTATTAGGCGGTTACGTTTCGGCAAGCTATAGCCTAAACCATATTGGTCTAGTGGGCGGAATATTGGCAATTTTCGGGACAGTTTTGGCGTTATTTTTAGTACAACGTCGAGATTTCTTAGCCAAATAATCAGTTAAAATTTGCACAAGTCGTTTAAATATGCGATCCTGTGCAGATATTAAGAAATGTCATACATTTCTTTCAATACATACGTTTGAACAAGGGGAGTAGCCTCCTTCAAACTATATACATTTAAGTCCTGAATTAATAAAAGCACTTAAATGTATATAGGGTCAGAATATCGTCATTACGCTTTGCAAAAAGCCGGTATCTGAGCATTATTTTAAAAGACTCTTTTAAGATAATGTAGGCAAGACTTTGATCATGTTGGTACAGATGTTTAATCATCTGGCAACGGGTCAAGGTCTTTTTTATGCCTGATTGCCAGATTTGGAGAATTCGATGGACTCTATTGGTAATTTATGGCTGTATCTGGCATTTTTCGGCATTGTGGCTGTCATGTTGGTGATCGACTTTTTAGGCTTCAAACAAAAAGAAGGCCAAGAAGTTAAAATTAAAACTGCTGCATATTGGAGTATTGCATGGGTTTCCGTAGCAATGCTGTTTGCAGGTGGTTTATGGCTTTACTTGCAACAAACGGTTGGTGTTACTCTCGCTAATCAAAAAACCATGGAATACATTGCAGGTTATTTACTTGAAAAATCATTGGCGATTGATAACGTCTTTGTATGGCTGATGATTTTTGCTGCTTTTGCTATTCCACCTGCATTACAACGTAAAATTTTGCTTTACGGCGTACTCGGTGCAATTGTTTTACGAACCATCTTTATTTTTATTGGGGCTTGGTTTGTTCAAGAGTTTTCTTGGATTCTCTATATCTTCGGTGCATTCCTCGTATATATGGGCTTTAAACTCCTGAAAGGGCAGGATGAAGAAGACACCAATATTGAAGATATGAAGATTTTAAAGTGGTTACGTAAGCACATGCGTATCACACCGACAATGCAAGGTGAAAAATTCTTTGTTCGTCAAAATGGCGTGTTATGGGCAACGCCGTTATTCTTAGTTTTAATCTTGGTTGAAGCTTCGGACGTAATTTTTGCAGTCGATTCCATTCCTGCTATTTTCGCCGTGACCAGTGATCCGTTTATTGTATTAACAGCAAACTTAATGGCAATTTTAGGTTTACGTGCAATGTTCTTCTTATTGGCAGGTGCTGCATCGAAAATGCATTACTTACCTTATGGTCTAGGCATTATTTTGGTCTTCATTGGCGGTAAAATGTTATTGCTTGATGTGTTCCACATGCCAATCTGGATTTCACTGGGCTTTATTGTGGTGACTTTAGCGATTACAGCATGGTTATCGATTCGCTATAACAATAAGCAAGAATTGCAGTCTTAATACTTTTTTGATTGCGAGAGCCTTCCTAATTTGGAGGGCTTTTTATTTTCAGGCAAAGACTGTAAATTACACATAAAATGGGGAATTGATAAAAATGAGCCATGCATGTTTAACCATTAATTTTCAAACTAAAAATGTCAGTATTGATGGTAAAGCCATTACTTTAGAAGGCCTAATAAATGGGCTATTTCATGCAGAGTTTGATGAAACAAAACAGCTTTGGACAATAAAAAACTCTTTCAAAGTCTATGGTCATACTGGCAATGATATATATGTAAAACAAATGTCAACAGGTATTAATTTTTTCATTATGTTTTGGGCTGAAGAAGGGCATTTAATAAATTCTAAAATAATTAAAAAACTTAAATATAAGCTAAAACTCAAAATCAATCATAACTCAAAGGTCACAATACTCGATACAGCATGGGCAAATGCTTATCTTCATTATGATATTCGATACAATGGAATTACGCTCATTTTAGAAAATTAATCAATGAGCTGAAGCTGTCCCCATCGTTCTAAAAACTTTTTAGAATTAACTCTTTGCATAAAAACTGCATGACTAACCAAGGCATTATTCCAACTTAGCTTTAATTCAAATAAATCCTCTAAACCTAACGGCGCAATTACCTCAAAATCATCATTATCCAATAAACGAATAGCAACGGCTGTCGCCGTTTCAGGCCATAAAGACAGTGCATGATGAATCGACTGTAATGGGGCAATCGATTTTCCATCTTCGGTTTCATACCATGTATGCACAAAAGCTTGATTTACCACATCCCATTCATTCTTTGGAAATTTCTTCTTCAAATAACCTGCTAAATTTTGTTCTTTAATCGCTAACTCATCTTGAGCATCATAAAAAATCACATCAATTTCTATCTGCGCAATATCATAATCTTGATCATGTAATACCGACCAAACAAAGTTACGAATCACACCTGCACTTAAAAATGCAGATGCATTAAATGCTCTTAAATCAATCAGAATTTGCATCAATGCATCATGCGCACTGATCATTTGTTTAAGCTTGGTTTGATAAATATCTGTATTCAAGAGTTGATTCGGCTTCGCTATAAATATCAATAATATGCTGATTTATCAATCTTCAGCACTGTACATTCTAAAAGCATGCAAATATCATAGCTCAGATAAAATATGTTTTATTTTTTATCATCGTACATAGCATAACGATAAAAATTTGAATAATACAAGGCTGAAAATGCGCTCAAAAAAAATTAGTTTGGTGGTTGTTCCATTGCTGATCACTGCATGTAGTAGCAACAATAAAACCTTAGTTCAAGATGTTTATAATAATCAATATGACTGTTCTTATGATTGGAAAACAGAACTCTGTGAAGAAGAAAATAATAGTGCGACAAGCTCATTGGGTGGACATTCAAGTGGATACTATGGTGGCTCACGCTACATAGGACCGCAATATTATCAAGGTAATCGTAAAGTCAATTTTCAGGGGCGTAAAGTGGAACCATCCTCAAACCTAAGCGTAGGAAAACCATTCGTTTCACAAGTCACCAAGAATCATAGTAAATCTTCACCTATCCGTGGTGGCTTTGGTCGCAGTGGTTTTTCCTTTGGCGGGTAGTTTTAAATAGAGCAATCAATACATCTCATGAAAAGAAAGTTATTTCAGCCACGCCCCAACTGGCAACAAGAACACGAAAAAATTGGTTTCGATTATTACAACTTACCTTCGCTTGATGGTTCAATTTATTGGTCTGAAGGCGTTGCATATGAATTTACTCTGAAACAAATAGAACAATTGGAAGATGCTTCCAACGAGCTTCATCAAATGTGTATACAAGTTGCAGGGGAGATGATTCAAGAGGGCAATTATCCTGACTATTTTCAAATTCCACAGGCAGCGATTCCACTAATTGAACATTCATGGCGCAACCAAGCGCCTATGCTCTATGGACGTTTTGACTTTGCCTATGATGGTCGTCAAATCAAGATGCTTGAATACAATGCTGATACACCTACAGGCTTGCTTGAAGCATCTGTAGCGCAATGGCACTGGATTGAGCAGGTTGAAAATATTCCGCATCGAGATCAGTTTAATAGTATTCATGAAGATTTAATTAAGCGTTGGAAAACCATTTTTCCACGTGGAACACATGTGCATTTTGCAGCCTGTCAGGAAGCAGGGCGCGAAGACTGGGGTAATCTGGAATATTTAATGGACACTGCTTTTCAGGCAGGTTTTAGTGTGTCTGAATTGTCGATGGAAAATATCGGTTGGGATGGACAAAATTTAGTGGATTTGAATAATCAAAATATTCAGAACTTATTCAAGCTATATCCTTGGGAATGGGTTTGGGAAGAAAATTTTGCACAGTATTTAAAGCCTGACATCCGCTGGGTTGAACCGTGTTGGAAAATGTTACTGTCGAATAAAGCCATTTTAGTAGAGCTTTGGAAAAAGTTTCCCAATCATCCTTATTTGCTTGAATCTCATGCTTTTAACAGTGCTACAAACTTACAAGGAAAATGGGTAAAGAAACCGATATTGGCACGTGAAGGTGCAAATATTCGTGTCCTTGAGGATAATGTAGATAAAGGCACAGCTTCGGGTAGTTTTTATTTTGATGATTATGATAAGTACGGCTATATTGCACAGAAATGGGTAGATACACCGTTATTTGATGGCAAGTTGCCAACGCTTGGCTTATGGATGGTGGGGCACAGCTGTGCAGGCATGTCGATTCGTGAAGATTGTTATGACATCATTGGCAACGATGCACATTTTGCAGCGCATTATTTTGTGGAGTGAAATAAAACTCAGTATATTCAAACTAAACTTTATCTATATTTTAAAGAGAAAAATCAACTTTCAATACAGTCAATTTTTTATTGTAAATCTTTATCAATTTTAGATGGTATGTTCAGCCACACGCTTCATATACATATTTAAACGAGTAAAAAATAAAATCTGCAAAAAAATGGTAAAAGCTGAAACACACCATTCATACCACACATCAAATGCCGTATTTTCTAAGCCAAAATACTGATAAATCCCCAATAGCAACAGACCAAAAACAATCCCTGCCACAGTGGTTTGTAATAAAATAGGGAAAGACAACGCCGTGATACGGTTCATAAAATTAATCCCCTCATCACCGCCATTGGCAACATAAGTTCGTTGAATTCCAATAAACATAATCACTAAGGTCAAAACTACTTCTAAGCCGATCACACGTACATCATAATAAGGCGAGAACATTCCATAATAATAAACAGCGCTGACCACTAAGGCTGCCAATAAATAATAATTTTTATAATGACGTTTCTCTAAACTATCTTCAGCCAATTCATGCGCTAAGGCTTGGGTATTCCAAAAATACATGACTATTGTTGTCTCTTATTTCTTCATTTGTGCACACTTTACGCATTCTAAAACAAAAAATAAAGCCGATTCTTCGCACTAAAATTAGTCTCAACTCTCGATAAACTAGCATTACATAGAATCTAACAAAAGCCATGAGCACAATCTTCAAATCAGGTACAATCAACTGAAAAAAGTATAAGTGTAGGTTTTTATGTCTTCCAATTCTGCTGTAACTGCTATTCGTGGTCGTTTTTTAGATATTCAAAATATCGTTTCTCAAGCCGCTCAAATTACAGAACAAGTTCGCTACATCGAAGATGGTCTACTCATCACAGAACAAGGCAAAATCACGTGGTTCGGGTCTTGGGAACAAGGTAAAAACAACCTTGATGATACGATTCAGGTTGACCATTATCCTGAACAATTGATCGTTCCTGGTTTTATTGATACGCATATCCATTTCCCACAAACGGAAATGGTTGGGGCATATGGCGAACAACTTTTAGAATGGTTAAACACCTATACATTCCCCACTGAAATGCAATTCCAAGATAAAAATTATGCAGATCAGATTGCTAAATTTTTCGTTAACGAACTGCTTAAAAATGGCACAACCACCGCATTGGTTTTTTGCACGGTTCATCCACAATCAGTAGATGCTTTATTTGAAGCTGCTGAACAACATCAAATGCGCCTAATTGCAGGTAAAGTGATGATGGATCGTCATGCACCCGAGCAACTAACCGATACTGCTGAAAGCGCGTATAACGATAGCAAAGCACTAATTGAAAAATGGCACGGTAAAGGTCGTAACCTATATGCCATTACGCCACGTTTTGCACCAACCTCTACACCTGAGCAATTGGAAAGAGCAGGACAGTTAAAAGCGGAATATCCTGATGTTTATGTGCATACTCATTTAAGCGAAAATAAAAATGAAATTGCTTGGGTGAAAGATTTATTCCCTGAGCAAAAAAGCTATTTAGACGTTTATCACCATTATGGCTTAACAGGGGAGCGCTCTGTATTCGCGCATTGCGTACATTTGGAAGATGCTGAATGGCAATGTATGCATGATACTGATTCTGCGATTGCCTTCTGTCCAACTTCGAATTTATTCCTTGGCAGTGGTTTATTTCCATTGAAAAAAACATGGGAACAGCAAGTCAAAGTCGGTTTAGGAACAGATATTGGCGCAGGAACAGCATTTTGTCAGTTACAGACTTTGAATGAAGCCTATAAGGTTCAACAACTTCAAGGGGATAAGCTTTCTGCATTTGAATCGCTTTATCATGCAACCATTGGTGGGGCAAAAGCGCTACATTTGGATGATAAGTTAGGTAATTTCAATATCGGCAAAGAAGCAGATTTTGTGGTTTTAAACCTTAAGGCAACGGCGTTACAAGCATTGCGTCAGCAACGTGCTAGAAACATCGAAGATGCTTTGTTTGCGCTATTCACCATGGGTGATGACCGTAATATTCAAGCAACCTATATTTTTGGACGAAAAGTATATGAGCAGGAAACCAATGAAAAAACAGCCTAAACAAAAGAGCACATCAAAAAGCTCGAAGAAAAAAGTCATTTTGATGGGTATAGTTTTTGTGGCTTGTGCATTACTTTTAAAACGAGATGCTCATTAGACTTCTTGCATAAAACCTTTATCTTTCTCCTCTCAGGAGAAAGATAAAAGGATGCTAAATCCGCTTATGCAAGATGCCTAAACACTCAATAGCCAATAAAAAAAAGCCATTTACATATTCAAATGCCAAAAAAGATGCATCTCCGAGTGATATGTTTTAAAATTGGCACATATTTCAGGTGTTGCAGGTCAACGCCTTTTTTTATTTTTTGTTTAGGTATCTACCCATGACCATCCAAATGAAAGTGATGATTTCAACTGAAGAAATTCAAGCGAAAGTCAAAGAACTTGGAAAACAAATTGATGCTCATTATGCCAAAAGCGACAAAGAGCTTGTTTTAATCGGATTACTTCGTGGTTCTGTAATTTTTATGGCGGATTTATGCCGTGCCATTAGCAAAGGACACGAACTCGATTTTATGACTGTATCTAGCTATGGCGGTGGTACAACATCTTCCCGTGATGTCAAAATTTTGAAAGATTTAGACGGCGAAATTCGTGGTAAAGACGTGCTTGTGATTGAAGATATTATTGATTCAGGCAATACACTCAGCAAAGTACTCGAAATTTTAGAAACGCGTCAGCCAAATTCTATTGAGCTTTGCACTTTAGTCAGCAAACCTTCGCGCCGTGAAATTGACTTAGACGTTAAATTCCTTGGCTTTGAAGTTGAAGATAAATTTATTGTCGGTTATGGTTTAGATTACGATCAAAAGTATCGCCATATTCCATTCATTGGTGAAATTGGTCTTTAATCAATTTTCCATGAAATAAAAAAGCGACGTCAGTCGCTTTTTTATGGCCCACCATTTCATTCAAAAACCAATGAACAAAAATGCAACACATTGTAGCAAAGCTGTACTTTCATGATGTGTGAAAATAATCAAAGATAAAGAGTATTTTCAATTCCTTAACACTAGAAAAGATAAGAAAAGGAGAAAGCTCATGATGGCATTAATTGGTGCAATCATTATTGGTTTTTTTGCAGGATTAATTGCTCGTGCAATTCACCCTGGGGATGACAAAGCAGGGTTCATTCTGACCACTGCATTAGGTATTGTTGGTTCTTTGGTTGCGACCTACGGCGGACAATTACTGGGACTTTATCCAAAAGGTTCATCGGCAGGTTTTATTGCATCAGTGATTGGTGCAATCATCGTATTATTTATTTACAACATGATTGCTAAACGTACCTAAGAAATAAGTTCGTAAAAAAGCACCTCAATAGGTGCTTTTTTATTTCTAATCTTTGCATTTTACAGCCCGAACTGCGTCCAGATCTGTTTAATTTTTTCAGCAGGATATGCACCCATTACTTTATAGCCATTCGAGAAAATAATCGCAGGTGTACCATTTAAACCTAAACGCTTACCTAACTCTAAATTACGTTCAATCGGTGTTGCACAATCCGCAGCAGCCGTCGGTTTAATGCCTTTTTGCAAGAGGTTTTTCCATGCAAATTCTTTATTTGCAGAGCACCATATTTGTTTTGAAGGAATAATTGACTGGGTTTTGATTGGATATATAAACGTATAAATCGTAACATCCTTCAGTTGCGCTAAATTCCCTTCAAGAGTCTTGCAATATGGGCAATTTGGGTCAGAAAAGATTGCAAGCTGACGCTTACCATTCCCCCTTACTGTTTTAACTGCATCATTTAAAGGAAGCTTTTTAAAATCCACCATATTTTGCTGCAGGGTTAAATCTTTGGTCAAATTATGCTGATCTTTCAAGCGAATCATAGACCCAACAAAAATATGCTGTGCATCTTCATTCACATATACAATTTGATTATCCAAAGTACCATTATATAAGCCTGACATTTCTGTGGTTTTTAAATCATTAATTTTAACATTTGGATATTGTTGCGCTAACTTTGCTTTCACTGTTTCAACACTGGCAACACTTAGACTTGAAAGCCCCATCGCTAAAGTGAAAGCTAGAATTTTTTTCAGCATAAAATACTCATTTCAAAACGTTCATTTTCCTAAAGTATTCTAAACTTTTAAAATCATAGCGAGTGTTTTAAAACTGTTTAAATCTATTCATCATTAGGTTTCACGTGGAACAAATGAAGTATTGCAGGCTAAGTTGAGTAATCGAAGAATAATTCAGAATCATATTGACCTTACTTTGATTAAGTTTTAGTCTACTTTAAATATCATTTCTTCCATGCCAATCTTGTAACAACTCAGATTGGCATTTTTTATTCGCATATAAAGCATAAATTTATGAATCAACAATCATGGCGACCCTTTATTATGGTCAGCCTAGCCTTGTGCATTGGTACAATTGGAACGGCATTGGCCAGTCCACTTTATCCAATCTATCAGCAACTTTGGCATCTTCTCCCTAGTCACATCACCTATATATTCGTCGCATACATGTTCGGATGTATGACCACCTTACTCTTTTTGGGTCGTATCAGTAACAGCATTGGCTTTATTCGCACCTTACAAATTGGGTTAGTTTTTGCAGTCATTGGCTTAATTTTTTCTGTTTTTGCCGATAACACCTACATGTTAGGCATTGGTCGATTTATTATTGGTATTGCATCAGGCTTGATTAGTACATCCGCAATGTTAGGGCTGATTTACACCATTCCAGATTCACATAAGCAACATGCAGCGCAATTGAGTTCGATTATTACGGTACTGGGTTTTGGCTTTGGACCTTTTATTGGTGGGAGTATTGCGCAATTTTCCGATCATCCTTTGGTGACACCGTATTTACCTGTCATCGTTGCTGCAATCTTTAGCTTAATTAGCTTGTTTAGTATCAAAACCGTAACTTTAGAAAAGCAGAAATTTTCAATTGCACCACATTTAGAATTGCCAGATCTTCAATATAAAAAACTGTTCTATATCGCCAGTTTTACTGCCTTTTGTGCGTTTGGTTCATTCAGTTTATTTGCTTCACTTGCACCATCATTTATTAGAGATGTAATTCCTTGGCATGGTCCAATGGTGAGTGGTTCAACCATTGCCAGTATTCTGATGATTTCGGCTTTAATCCAGTTCATTTGTAAATCAATGCCAATGCATAAAACATTGAATACAGGTTTATTCATGCTGATTTTGAGTTACGTCTTACTCAGTATTTGTATGATTATGCATTGGAGTTTCTTCTTTTTTATGAGTGTTGTATGTGTCGGAATTGGGCATGGCTTAAGCTTATTGGGTGCTTTTGCTTTCATTCACCACATGACGAAAGTCGAGAATCGAGCGGCTGTCGTTTCGACTTATTTATTCCTCGCTTATTTAGGTACGATTTTACCTATTATCGTGGTGGGTTATTTATCTGATCATTTTGGCTTAATGGTTGGTGTGTTGGGCTTTTGCGTAGGGGTCGGTTTATTGTGTATGTATCTATTATTCAGTCATTTTAAACTCAAAACAATATAAATAAAAAAAGGTAGGTGAAAAACCTACCTTTTTATAAAGATCAATTTAAAACAGATACTCATCGATTATTTTACAAACTCAACTTTAACCGCATCAATATCCGTTGGTTTATATTTATGCGTATCGACCTCACCAATCACTTTCACTTTTGTCCCTGCTTTAAGTTGGGCAGCAGTCGCCAATTTTTCATCAATTTCTACTGGAATCGTTCCAGTTGCATCTTTAAGTTCATAATGTTCATGCTTAATTTGACGAACAATCGTACCTGTAACGCTTACAGCCGTTTCATCCAATGATTTTTTAGCTTGAGCAACAGTCACTTGATGCTTTGCAGCAGCATCAATAATACGTTGATCATCATCATGACCAGCCCATACATGTACAGTTGAAGCCATTAAAATTGCGGAAAGAACGAGAGGATATTTTTTCATATTTTGCCCACCTAATTTTACTTATATGACTTAAGTATTAAGATTAAACAGCCTCATCAACAATGTAAAATCATTTTACAAAACAATAACTTTTCTATGAGAAAAGCTGACAATTGTCAGCTTTAATATGGTGATTAATTTTTACTTTCCAATACAGAACGATCCAAAAATTTTTCCTAAAAGATCATCTGCACTAAAGTCACCTGTAATTTCACCCAACGCATTTTGTGCTAAACGTAGAGATTCAGCGACTAACTCACCTGCCTGATAGACCACCAACTGCTCATGTGCTTCTGAAAGATACTGCTGAGTACGCTTCATTGCATCTAAATGGCGTGTACGTGCAATAAAGGTATCTTCTTCAGGATGGAAGCCTGCATGCGCTGTAATTGCATCAATCAACGCTTGTACACCCATTTCTTGCTTGGCTGATACCGTGATATGTCGAAAACCTTGATAATCACTTAATTCAGTTTTATGTACGGTTAAATCCGATTTATTCCCAATCAACATTAAACGCTTCGGTTCAAGATGCTCAGCAAAATAGTTCTGTGCTAATTCAAGTGGATCTTCACCTTGACTTAAGTCATAAACCAAGAGCAATAAATCAGCTTGCTCAATTTCTTTAATCGCACGACGAATCCCTTCTTTTTCGACAATATCGCCTGTTTCACGTAAACCAGCGGTATCCGTTAAAGTAATAGGCAAGCCATTCAACGTGATTTTCTCATGCAATACATCACGTGTCGTTCCTGCAATATCAGTCACAATCGCACGTTCAATACCTGCTAATGTATTTAATAAACTTGATTTACCTGCGTTCGGCTTACCCGCAATCACAACCTGTAAACCTTCACGTAATAACTGTCCTTGACGCGCAGATTGTTGTACCGCAGATACAGAAGATTGCACATCTTGAAGTAAAGTGAGGATTTTACCATCGGCTAAAAAGTCGATTTCTTCTTCTGGAAAATCAATGGCAGCTTCTACATGTAAACGTAAATGAATCAGTTTCTCTAAAACTGTATTTACTTTATTAGAAAATGCACCTTGTAAAGAACGTACCGCTGAACGTGCAGCAGCTTGTGACGTCGCATCAATCAAGTCTGCAATGGCTTCTGCTTGCACTAAATCCATCTTGCCATTTTCAAAGGCACGCATCGAAAATTCACCTGCTTGGGCTGCAATTGCACCAAGTTCAAGTAAACGAGCAAGCAAAGCATTTTGAATGACAGGGCCACCATGACCTTGTAACTCAACCACATCTTCACCTGTAAATGAGTGTGGATTTGGGAAACAAATCGCTAAACCTTCATCCATGACTTCATTTTTTTCATCATAAAACTGACGAAAACCAGCAAAACGAGCTTTGGGTAAAGTCTTCTGGGTCAAAGCTTCAGCAATAGCATAGGCTTTTGGTCCAGATAAACGTATGACACCCACGCCACCACGACCAAGAGGTGTTGCAATTGCAGCAATCGTCGTTTGAGTCACTAAGGTAGTCATTGAATAAATCTCAACTTAAAGCCAATAAAAAATCCGCCTAAGATTACCATCTTAAGCGGATTTATTCAGCTATTCAGTAAAGACTAGTTCGCTGATGTTACATCTTTGCTCAACTTAGCTTTCTCAACACTTTTGTTGATAAAGCTTTGTTGAAGAATCGTGATCGAGTTGTTCACAATCCAATATAAAACCAAACCAGCAGGGAAGAATAGCATAAATACTGTAAACATGATTGGCATGATTTTAAAGACTTTCGCTTGCATTGGATCAGCAGGCTGTGGGTTCAATGACTGTTGAACGAACATGGTAACACCCATGATCAACGGTAAAATAAACCACGGATCCATCGCTGACAAATCTTGAATCCAAAGCATCCAAGGTGCATGACGAAGTTCTACAGATTCCATTAAGACCCAATACAACGCCAAGAAAATTGGCATTTGAATCAGTAATGGTAAACAACCTGAAAGTGGATTCACTTGTTCACGTTTGTAAAGCGCCATCATTTCTTGAGAGAAACGCATGCGGTCTTCACCAAACTCTTCTTTCATGCGTTGCATTTCTGGTGCAATCACACGCATTTTCGCCATAGAGCGATAGCTCTTAGACGATAAAGGCCAAAGAATAAGTTTTACAAGTACAGTCAATAAGATAATTGACCAACCCCAGTTACCGACAATGCCATGGAAGAATTGTAAGCCCATGAACAATAATTTTGCAATTGGCCATAACCAACCATAATCTACAGTTTGGTTTAAACCATCTGCCAAATCTTTCAATTCAGACTGAACTTTTGGACCCGCATAGAAAGTGGCATCCACAGTCATTGCTTTACCAACAGGCACATTAATCGTTGGAGAAGTAAATCCAATGATATTCATACCATCTTCAGATTTACGTGATTCTAATTTAGCTGTGTAAGGTTGGCCTCCAAAATGACCTGGAATCCAAGCACTGACAAAGTAATGCTGAACTATTGCAACCCAACCACCTTTTGCTTCGGTGTTGAGTTTTTCTTCATTAAAATTCGCAAATTTTAATTTATTGTAATGTGCGTCAGGTGAACCCCAAGCACCACCTAGGAATGTACCTAAAGTGAAAATACCTTGATCCGTTTTACCTGGGTCTTCAGAGTTATCACGTTTGATTTGACCAAACATTTGACCCTGCCAATTTTGCGTACTACGGTTAACAACCTGATAGCTCACATCAATTGGATAAGCACCCTTTTTAAAGCTAAACGTTTTGATGATTTCAACACCATCTGCTGTCTTATAGACCATCGGTACTGATAAGACTTGTTCAGCTTGACCCTCTTTATTTTTTGTTGCCTTCGCATCTGCCAACGTATAAGTCGCTTTATCAAACTCATAGTTTGGGCGACCTGCACGGCTACTATCTGGACCATTTAGACCAATAAGACCGGATTGAGCGACATAAGTACGTTTTGGATCACTTTCAAGCATCACAAATGGCTGATTGCTATTTTTGCTTTGATCATGATTCAACAATTCAATACGAACAATATCACCACCTTTAGGACTAATCCAAAGATGATAAAGATCAGTTTGTACTGAAATCAGTTGTTGATTTGCGGTCGCTGGCGCTGGTGCTTTTTGCTGTACAACAGCAGTATTTGCTTGTGGAACATCTGTAGATGCTGCCACAGGAGCTTGGCTATTTGGCAAATCTGCCGATACGTCATGCGCTACTACAGCAGTTTGAGCTTGCTGAGCAGGTTGTTGTGCATGACCATAATCTTTTTGCCAAGCCAAAATGAGCAAATATGCGGTGACTAACATGGCCCCGAGAATTGCAAACCTGGCCCATTGTTGCATATCGATTACCCCAAATGGTTAGAGTGGTTTTGGTTCAAAAAACGTTCACGCAAGGGTACAGGAACATGAAGCGTTTGAGAATCTATTTGCTGAAACGAAATAAAACGAATTGCTTTCTTAGGCACAGGATCATAACCAGATCCTCCCCAAGGATGACATCGACACACACGTTTAGTGGCTAACCAACTGCCTTTAAACGCACCATGAAGATGAATCGCTTCTAAAGAGTATTGAGAGCAAGTTGGAATATAACGACAACGTGGTCCAATTAAAGGACTAATCACAATTTGATAGAATCGAATTAACCAATGCAGTATACGAACCATTGGTCATCTCTAATTTTGAGGAGAAGAAAGAGCTGTTTTTTGATGCTTTTTAATAAGACGTTGCAATTTTTGCCACGCAAACTCTAATTGCTGATGCAATTCTGCATTAGGAATCGCTTCAATGCCCATTTTAGGCATGACCACGATATCTAACAAATCAATATCTTGCTGATGTAAGCGAAAACTTTCACGAGCCAAACGTTTTATTCTATTTCGTTCGTGCGCACGGCGCACTTTTTTCTTAGCAACAACTATACCCAAACGGCTTTTAGGCTGTTCGGTAAATTTTGCAAGAAATAGGAAATGGGGTTGATGCACTTTAAAAAGCGCATCATCAAATACACCTTTGTAATCTGCAGCACAGCGGATTCTCACCTCTGGACTGAAACTATAAAGTGGCATCTTACCCAAGTCGAGCATCAACTAGAATTAAACAGTTAAGCTTTGACGACCTTTTGCACGACGGCGAGCTAGTACTTGACGACCAGCTTTTGTTGCCATACGGGCACGGAAACCATGAACGCGTTTGCGCTTTAATTCAGATGGTTGGAATGTACGTTTCATGTCGAAACTCCAAAATGATCTTTCTGTAAAGGATCGCGATTGTATTGCGCATTCTTTGTGCTGTCAATAAATAACTACTTTTCTTTTATCAACTCGCCACAATTTTAAACGATTTATTTTTCTGTTTAATTTTTCTGTTTATAAAGGAAAAATAAATATTCACAGCATAAGTCTCTATTTTATAGTATAAATATAAGTTATAAACATGGATAACCACAATGTTATCCATAAGGCTTTGTTTTTTTAAATTTAGATTTCTGCTTTTAAATTTAAAAGCACTGCAATTTTGAATTTAAACTTATAATCTTTCACTTATCCACAGAATCCCTGCTCTTAATATATAAATTCAAATTTTAAATTTAATATTATTATTATTAGGAGCCTATTTTTCTATGGAAAAGTCACTTTTTCTTATTTAAAACAAATAAATATGCTGTGGGTAAGTCTGTTTTTATAGACTTTATAGTTTGTGGATAACTTATCGTGCTATTTTATCCACAGCTTGTGGAAAAGCTTATCCACAATCGCTTTAAATTTGAATTTATTTATAGAAGGTTGCTTTTTTGAACAAAAAGCACTGCTTTTATCATGACAATTGTGGATAACTTGGTTAGAATGGCGACCCCCCTATGGGGTGGTCATTGTTTTTAAATTTAAAACGGAATTGAAAAAGGGGTTTCACATGCTTTGGACAGACTGCTTAACTCGCTTGCGACAAGAGCTCTCTGATAATGTCTATGCGATGTGGATTCGTCCTTTGGTTGCAGAAGAGGTTGGAGATACGCTCAGGCTATATGCACCTAATCCATATTGGACACGATATATTCAAGAGCATCATTTAGAATTAATTTCTATTTTGGCGGAACAGTTGTCTGAAGGGCGTGTTCGTAAAGTTGAAATTATTGTTGATTCAAGACCAGGTGCAATTTTATCTGCTGCAGAACAACCTGCAACGACCACGGCTGCCTTAGAGTCATCAACATCTTCTTCACACATGCTTGCAACGAAGCCAAAAAAAGACAAAGAACACGAAACAGTTTCACCTAAAAATACCAAAAAGCGTTTATTAAATCCTTCATTTAGTTTTGCTCTATTTGTTGAAGGTCGTTCGAATCAAATGGCTGCTGAAACCTGCCGTAAAGTTTTAACGCAACTGGGCGAACCACAACATAATCCCTTGTTTCTTTATGGACCAACAGGGTTAGGTAAAACGCATTTAATGCAAGCAGTTGGAAATGCATTATTACAAGCAAAACCGAATGCGCGTGTGATGTATATGACCGCAGAAAGTTTTGTACAAGATTTTGTCAGCTCATTGCAAAAAGGCAAGGTTGAAGAATTTAAAAAGAATTGCCGTTCTTTAGATTTATTGCTGGTGGATGATATTCATCTTTTAGCAGGTAAAGAAGCGAGTCTTGTTGAATTTTTCTATACTTTCAATGCCTTATTAGATGAATCTAAACAAATTATTCTGACATCAGATCGTTATCCTAAAGAATTAACAGAACTTGATCCACGTTTGGTTTCTCGTTTTTCATGGGGTTTATCGGTTGGGGTTGAACCACCCGATATTGAAACACGTATCGAAATTTTGCTAAAAAAAGCAGAGAGTAGTGGGATTGATTTACCGCGCAATTGTGCATTATTCATTGCACAACAAGTGGTTGCGAACGTACGTGAGTTAGAGGGTGCTTTGAATAAAGTCGTGGCTATTTCACGCTTTAAAGGCACTTCAATTGATCTAGATGTAGTTCGTGAATCACTGAAAGACGTTTTGGCAATTCGTGCCCGCACCATCAGCACTGAGAATATTCAACGTGTAGTCAGTGAATATTTCCGTATTCCGTTGAAAGAATTGGTGGGGCCAAAACGTACCCGTATTTATGCGCGCCCACGTCAATTGGCAATGGGTTTAGCACGTGAATTAACAGGGGACAGCTTCCCTGAAATTGGCATGGCATTCGGTGGTCGTGACCATAGTACTGTGATGCACGCGTGTGAAAAAGTACAAAGTTTGCGTGATGAAGATCCAATCTTTAATGAGGATTACAAGAACCTCTTACGCTTACTTCAAAGCTAAATTATGCTCAAATTCTGCTCTTGCAATGCGGTATAATCTACCGCATAGTACAGTGCTAAAAAATAAATTTACCTATCTTTTCAGTTATCCAGTTTTAGAGGAAATCCATCGTGCGTTTGAAAATCGCTAAAGAGAGCTTAGTCAATGTTTTATCCCATGTGGTTGGAGCAGTTGAACGTCGCCATACTTTGAACATTCTTTCAAACGTTAAAATTCAAGCGACAAATCAGGCTTTAACCATTACAGGTTCTGATTTAGAAGTTGAATTGGTGGCAAGCACAACATTGTCTGAAGGTGCATGTATTCAAGCAGGGCAGACCACTGTTCCCGCACGTAAATTAATGGATATTTGTAAATCATTACCTACAGCAGCTTTGGTTGATTTACAAATTACAGAAGATCAGCGTTGTATTTTAAAGTCAGGCAATAGTCGTTTTGTTTTAGGGACATTACCTGCGGAAGATTACCCATTATTGACCACTGAAAATAGTCAGGGTACGCAAGTTCAAGTGACTGAACGTGAGCTCAAACGCTTATTTGAAAAAACTGCATTTGCGATGGCTGTGCAGGATGTTCGTTTTTATTTAACAGGTACTTTACTTGAAATTGATGAAAATCAACTTCGTGCCGTTACTACAGATGGTCACCGTTTGGCATTATGTGAAACATCTGCAAGCTCAAATGCTTCGCAGTTGGTACAAGCGATTGTTCCACGTAAAGCTGTTGGTGAATTACAGCGTTTATTGAGTATTGAAGATAATCAATTAACGCTATTAATTGGTCGTGAACTTTTAAATGTAACCATTCAAACGGCAAGTAAAGATAAAGAACAAGGTAGTATTACGGTTCGTTTCACCACAAAATTGATTGATGGAAAGTTCCCTGATTATCGTCGTGTGATTCCACGTGGTGGCGATAAAGTTGTAAATATTGCACATGATGTGTTTAAGCAATCATTACAACGTGTTGCGATTTTAAGTAATGAGAAGTTACGTGGCGTATTCTTAAACTTTAGCGCAGATTCTTTACAGTTACGTGCCAATAATCCAGAGCAAGATGAAGCTGTTGAAGATTTGGCAATCCAATATGCCAATGCACCGATGGAAATGTCTTTCAATGCACAATATATTTTAGAAGTATTGAGTGTATTGGATGGTGATGATGTTGCCATGACCATGTCTGAAGCGAATCAGTCGGTATTGGTACAAGACCCTACACAACAAGACCAAACCTATGTTGTTATGCCAATGCGTGTTTAATTGATTATTCACTTTAGTCAATTTTAATCAATCATGCATATTGCGCGTTTAAACATACAGCGTGTTCGGAATCTAAAGACGGTTGCACTCCATGAGTTGCAACCGTTTAATGTTTTTTATGGGCAAAATGGCTCAGGTAAAACCTCTATTTTAGAAGCCATTCATCTTTTGGCAACAGGGCGTTCTTTTCGGACGCATATTCCTAAAAACTACATTCAAAATGAAACTTCAGATGCAATTGTTTTTGCACAATCTACAACTGAAAAAATTGGCATGCAAAAGTTATTGTCTGGCGAACAACTGATTAAGGTAAATGGCGATACGGTTGCCACCCAAGGTCAGCTTGCCCGAATTTTACCTTTGCATCTGATTGATCCACTCAGTACCGATATTATTGACCATGGCGCAAAGCCAAGACGTCAACTTTTAGATTGGTTGATGTTTCACGTGGAACCTGAGTTTTATCATGCATGGCAATATTATTCACGGGCTTTAAAGCAACGTAATAGTCTATTGAAGTCAAAACGCAATTTAACACTGTCAGATTTAGAACCGTGGAACAAAATGCTCAGCGATTATGGTGAAATTTTGCATTCACAACGAGTTGAAATTGTGGAGCAATGGAAAACCTATTTGCAAGATGATTTGGCACAATTGCTCCCTAATTTAACGATTGAACTTGAATATAGTGCAGGGTTCCATGTGGAACATGGCTTGGCCAATGACTTGGTTAATTACCATCAAAAAGATGTGGATCGGCGCTATACCGAATATGGTCCACACCGTGCAGATTTACGCTTAAAAACCCCGATGGGAGACGCCGATGTGGTACTCTCAAGAGGACAAAAGAAGTTATTGATAATGGCTCTAAAACTATCACAAATAGCCATGTTACATGCTTGTAATAAGGAAACTGTGGTATTATTAGATGATGTAACAGCAGAATTAGATTTAACCGCACAACAACGTTTAATTGAGCGATTGAGCCAACTTGGTAGTCAAGTTTTTATTACCACTTTAGACCACGAATCAGTAAAAAAACATTTACATGATTTGTCTATTTCCTACCAATTATTTCATGTTGATCACGGTCAAGTTCAAATTGTTGCGCCATGATTTTAGATTTTATCCACCTTTGGATAGACCTATTTTTCACTAGGGAGAAACCATGAGTTCAGAAGATCAAGCGACTTCTCAAACAGAACCAACCATTGAAAAGGCTTATGATTCCTCTAGTATCAAAGTATTACGTGGCTTGGATGCAGTTCGTAAACGCCCAGGCATGTATATTGGTGATACGGACGATGGTTCAGGCTTACACCACATGGTGTTTGAGGTGGTTGATAATGCCATTGATGAAGCATTAGCAGGTCACTGTGACGAAATTCTTGTCACGATCCATGAAGATGAATCAGTCAGTGTTTCAGATAATGGTCGTGGTATTCCTACCGATATTCATCCTGAAGAAGGTGTATCTGCTGCAGAGGTGATCTTAACGATTCTGCATGCAGGTGGTAAATTCGATGACAATAGTTATAAAGTTTCAGGTGGTTTACATGGCGTAGGTGTTTCAGTCGTCAATGCTTTATCAAGCAAATTATTATTGAATATTCGTCGTGCTGGAAAAGTATTTGAACAAGAATACCACCACGGTGATCCAGTTTATAAATTGCGTGAAATTGGTGTTACAGATGAATCTGGTACGACCGTTCGTTTCTATCCAAGTGAATTGACCTTTAGTCAAACGATTTTTAATGTTGATATTTTAGCGCGTCGTTTGCGTGAGCTTTCATTCTTAAATGCGGGCGTTCGTATTGTATTGCGTGATGAACGTATTGCAGCAGAACATGTCTTCGATTATGAAGGTGGCTTGTCTGAGTTTGTGAAATATATTAACCAAGGTAAAACACATCTGAATGATATTTTCCATTTTACCACTGAATCTGCTGAAACAGGAATTACTGTAGAAGTGGCTTTGCAGTGGAATGATACTTATCAAGAGAACGTGCGTTGTTTTACCAATAATATCCCACAAAAAGATGGTGGTACGCATTTAGCGGGCTTCCGCGCTGCATTAACACGTGGTTTGAATCAATATCTGGATAGCGAAAACATTCTCAAAAAAGAGAAAGTTGCAGTTACAGGTGATGATGCACGTGAAGGTCTAACCGCGATTGTTTCTGTGAAAGTACCTGATCCGAAATTCTCATCACAAACCAAAGAAAAATTGGTTTCAAGTGAAGTGAAAACGGCTGTTGAACAAGCGATGAATAAATCGTTCTCTGAATATCTTTTAGAGAATCCAGCAGCAGCAAAATCGATTGCAGGTAAAATTATTGATGCAGCACGTGCCCGTGATGCGGCGCGTAAAGCACGTGAGTTAACACGTCGTAAAAGCGTATTGGATATTGCAGGATTGCCAGGTAAATTGGCAGATTGCCAAGAAAAAGACCCTGCGCTTTCTGAACTTTATTTAGTCGAAGGTGACTCAGCGGGCGGTTCTGCAAAGCAGGGTCGTAACCGTAAGATGCAAGCCATTTTACCATTAAAAGGTAAAATTCTAAATGTTGAACGTGCACGTTTCGATAAGATGATTTCATCTCAGGAAGTTGGAACACTGATTACTGCACTCGGTTGTGGTATTGGTCGTGAAGAATATAATCCTGATAAATTACGTTATCATAAAATCATCATTATGACCGATGCGGACGTGGATGGTTCACATATTCGTACTTTGTTATTGACCTTCTTCTTCCGTCAAATGCCTGAATTGGTAGAACGTGGTTATATTTATATTGCACAGCCACCGTTATATAAGTTGAAAAAGGGTAAGCAAGAGCAATACCTTAAAGACAATGAAGCTTTAGAAACTTACCTAATCTCAAATGCTATTGATGAACTGAATTTGCATATTAGTGCTGATGCACCTGCAATTCGTGGGGATGCTTTAGCCAAAGTCATCGCAGATTATCAAGTATCACAGAAAAGTTTAAATCGCTTAACTGTGCGTTATCCAGCAAGCTTATTAGATGGTTTATTGGGTCTTGAAGCATTTAAGCTAGATCAAAATATTGATGAAAACTATGTGCAACAGTGGTCTGAGCAATTACGTTTAGCCATTGCAAAATATCAGCCAAGTTTACGTCCAGAAATTACCTTAGAAGCTTTTGAAAAGGAACATGCAGATGGTTCTAAGCAAACGCATTTTTGGCCACGTGTAACGGTGTATGTGCATAATTTGCCACATCATTATTTATTAGATCAAGGTCTATTGGCTTCTGGTGAATATAAGCGTTTATTACAAAATTCTAAGAGCTGGTTTACCTTGCTTGAAGAAGGCGCATATTTACAAAAAGGCGATAAAAAGATCAATGTCATCACTTTCCATGATGCTTGGCAGCATATTTTGGCTGACTCACGTCGCGGAATGATGATCCAACGCTATAAAGGCTTGGGTGAGATGAATGCAGAGCAGCTTTGGGAAACCACGATGGATCCTGAAAATCGTAACATGCTTCAAGTGACGATTGATGATGTCATTGAGGCAGATCGCATGTTCTCTTGCTTGATGGGCGATGATGTTGAACCACGTCGTGCTTTCATTGAAGAAAATGCTTTGAATGCAGATATTGATGCTTAATTAAACAATATTTCGCTTCACAAAAGCACCTTGAGCAGTCATGTTCAAGGTGCTTTTTTTATGATTGTTTTTATTTTGATATTCATCGGTATGTGATCTGTTTTATCTCAACAATTTTTATAAAAATGTCTTATTTCTATGCCAAGATCATAACAAGCGAATTATTGAATATAAAACAAGAGGCAAGCGGATGGACAGACAATTAGAACAAACACGTGATATCTGGGTAAATGCATTTTTTACAGGGAATTATGATGTTTTAGCGAATTATGAAGATGCTTCTTTTAAAGTTATTAATGAAAAAGAAGGGATTACCGAAAGTAATTTAACACGCTATGAAAAAATTGCACATGCCGTAAAAAATGGTGTATGGAAGCCACAGAAACCCAATATTAAAAGTGAGGAGTTTGAGTTTGATCGTGAACTTACACGATGTATTGTAACTTTGGAGTTGGAAGATGAAGAGACTATTATTCAAGAATTATGGATATGCCAAGAAGATTGGAAAATTACAGAACTGAGATTCTGCAAAGTAAATAATAAAATTAAAATGGATTAAAAACATATTCATTTGCTTGATTTTAATGCATTATTATTCAAATATTAATCTTACTTATTCTAAGTATTTTAAAATAATAGTGCATTAGATTATCTTAGATAATATTTTTAGTTTCTTTCAGGCGAGAAAATAAAGTCATTATTCGTCTACAAAATGCCTATTTAAAAAAGAGAAGATAATGATAAAACACATCAAATTAAGTCATATGCTTGTTTTACTAAGCTTAAGCTCAAACATATCTTATGCTGAAAATTCGGGAAGCTATCTTCAGCAATATCCTGTGCTCAAGTCCATTCAACAGGTTCAATTGACTCAAATTGAGGTTGAAAAGGGTAAAGATCGTCCGACTTTTATTGCAAATTGTATATGTGGTGCGGAAGATTATAAATTCGATTTTATTAAAAATATTGCTTACCAAATAGATAGTTGTGAAAAGAATAAAGTCTTAGTTAAGCGTAAAATAATTGCGATCCAATCTGTTCCGAAAACACAACAATATCTGATTCAATTAGACGATAAGAAGCAATATCAGTTAAATTTTATCAAGCAGAATCGTATAGAGATAAAAAATAAAGGTTTATATAAAGACCCTAAAAAAATTGATTTAAAACTCAGTACAGATCAAATTTGTGGGGATTTTGATGGCTAAATAGCAAAAAAGAAGGAATGAGTCTTGAGTTTCATTCGTCAGAATTTACTATAAATTGTACAAAAATAAAGCTAAAATTATTTTAATAAATTGTGGATAACTATAACTAGGTTGATTGAATTAACTCTAAAAAATAAAATTTTGGCCATAAAAATGCTTAAACGGCACATATAGAGCTTTATTTTAAAGTTAGATTTGAAGCTAAAACAGAATCAAAAATAATTTTTTAATGATTTATCCACAGTAAATACAAGCAATTCAATATCATTTTTTTTGAATTTAAAAAATTGAATGATTTTTGTTTGTGGATAACTGCATCATTTGCCTTTGATCAAGACTCATTTAAGCAATTGCTTATTTTTAGGAACTAAAAAATTAGTTAGTCTTTTTTTATATTTATTAAAAATTAAATTATTTAAGTTAAATTAAATGTTCCACGGTGATTGATTTAAAGCATAAATAAAAGTTATGTGTTTATTTTAGATATTTAAAAAATATTAAATAAAGAAATGAACCAGGATTTTTGTTTTTTAAATAAAAGTATTTTTTATTAAAATTTATATATAAATTATTTAATTTCAGTATTTTATTTTTAATAAATTAGAATTTTAAAGGAAAAAAACTGCCTCAAAAGAGGCAGTTTTATAAGATCAGGTTTACATCAGTATTTATTCAAAGGAACCTTCGAATTCTTCCAATTCCATCATCAATTCAAGCATTTTCTCTTCCGCATGTGCGAGTTTTGCTTTTAATTCCGTTTGTTCATTCATGAGTTTGAGCAAATCATCTTTACGATTCGCTTCATATAAGGCTGTATCGCCTAATGAAACCTCAATTTCAGCTAAACGGGGTTGAAGCTTGGTCACTTGCGCTTCATTTTTTTCAATCTCTTTACGAATTGGACGAGCAGCTTCACGACGACGAGCCGTTTCTTTACGTTGACCTTCTTTATCAAGCTTAGAAATGGTTGGCTTTATTTCTACTTTCGATTTTACTGGTGGTGCAGGTTGTTTACCGCCATTTTTAATCATATCGATACGGGCTTGGCGTAACCAATCTGCATAAGCAACTAAATCACCATCAAATTCACGACTCTCACCACCATGAACCAAGATGAGTTCATCACAAACACTTGCAACCAATTGACGTTCGTGCGAAACAAGAACCACCGCACCCTCAAAATCAGTTAATGCCATGGTCAATGCGTGACGCATATCTAAGTCTAAATGGTTGGTTGGTTCATCTAGAATCAAGACGTTTGGACGTTGCCATACAATTAAAGCCAAGGCTAAACGTGCACGTTCGCCACCTGAGAAGCTTTCACTTGGCGTATCCATGCGTTCGCCACTGAAACCAAAACTCCCTAAAAATGAACGTAAGCTTGCTTCGCTGACTTTTTGCTCAGCGATACGTGCCAATTGCAACATTGGGCTCGCATTACCATCCAAAGCGTCCATTTGATGCTGTGCAAAGTAACCGACATTCAGTAATTCTGAATCTTTACGCTCGCCTTGGAGTAATTGTAAATCACCAACCAATGATTTGATGACTGTCGATTTACCCGCACCATTCATCCCGAGTAGACCAATACGGCTGGTCGGGGTAATTTGTAAATTCACATTGGTCACGATAATTTTATCGCCATAACCAATATCCGCATTTTCAAGTTCAAGTAATGGTGAACTCATTTTGCTTGGTTCACGGAAACTGAAAGTAAATGGTGTGTCCACATGGGCAGCAGAAAGTTCCTGCATGCGTTCAAGTTGCTTAATACGGCTTTGTGCTTGTTTGGCTTTAGTTGCTTGAGCTTTAAAACGGTCAATATATTTCTGTAAATGAGCACGTGTTTCTAATTGCTTTTCATAAGCTTGTTGTTGCTGTGCTAAACGCTCACTACGGGTACGTTCAAAAGTTGAATAGTTACCGGTATACATAATCAATTCTTGATTTTCGATATGTAAAATATGGTCGGTAATGGCATCTAAGAAGTCACGGTCATGTGAAATGAGGATCAATGTGCCTTCATAAGCTTTCAACCAATCTTCTAACCACAGAATTGCATCTAAGTCTAAATGGTTGGTTGGTTCATCAAGTAATAATAGGTCTGAACGGCTCATAAGGGTACGAGCAAGGTTCAGACGCATACGCCAACCACCTGAGAAGCTTGAAACCTCAAGTTGTGACTGATGCTCAAAGAAACCTAAACCTGCCATTAATTGTGAAGCTTTCGATGGTGCTGAATAACCATTAATTTCGTCAAAACGACCATATAAATTGGCTAACTCATCATCACTTAATTCTTCAGGACGATCTAACTTATTTTGAATATCCCAAAACTCTTCATCGCCAGATAGAACGAAATCAATGGCTTTCATATCCAATGCTTTAATTTCTTGCGCCATATGAGCAACAGTCCATACCGCAGGACGGGTTAATGAGCCACTGTCTGACTCCATACCACCGAGTAGTGCATTAAATAATGTGGATTTACCTGCACCATTGACACCTGTTAAGCCAATTTTCCAACCCGGATGGAGTTGCATAGACGCTTTTTGAAATAAAACACGTCCACCGCGACGTATAGAAAGTTGTTCTAACTGAATCATTGATGATCAAACTATTGGATACTGGATGCGCTATTTTAAAGGATTAGTGAGCAAAGAACCAAAGAATAATAAAATGTTTGAAAACTGCTATTTATCGGATAATAGAGTATTAACTCTATTTTTATCTAAAAAAGATGATTATAGTCAAATTACATAAAGTTACACCGTAAGTATAAGGACAGACTATGAAAAAAGAGTTACTTGCACTCACTGTAATGACATTGTCTACAGTTTCGAGTCTAGCTCAAGCAAAACAAGATGTTTGTGTATTTGATCTGTTGGGGAAGGCAGGTGAATCTTATAAAATGATGGAAGAGTGGGCACTTGCATCTAAAGCTTGGAATAGCGATGTCAGACTGATCTCATATCAGAATGAAGAGTTGGCAGATAAAGATTTTAAAGCTAGAAAATGTGATGCGGTTTATATGACCACGATGCGTTCGCGGACATACAATAAATTTGCAGGCTCTGTTGATGCTTTGGGGGGCGTCCCAAGTAATGCAATTGCACACAAAGCGATTGTTTATGTTTTAGATAAAAGAAATATCAAAAGATTAAGAAGTAATATTGATGGTGTGGAATATGAGGTGGGCGGAATAGGACAGATTGGACCTGCTTATATTTTTGTGAAAGATCGTAGTATTAATACGATTGAAAAAGGTGCAGGGAGAAAATTTGCAGTTTTAGAATATGACAAAGCTCAAATCGCGATGGTAAAACGAGTAGGTGCCATCCCAGTTCCTTCGGATATTTCTGATTTCGTTGCAAAATTTAATAAAGGTCAGGTCGATATGGTTGGAGCACCTGCTTATGCCTTTAAACCGCTTGAGATGGAAAAAGGTTTAGGTGCTAATGGTGCAATGTTTAATTTTCCAGTTTTAAATGTAACGGCAGATCTCATTTTCAATATGGAAAAATTCCCAGAAAACTTTGGTACACAATCGAGAGCATGGTTTATTAAACAATTACCGCGTCAATTTATAACAGTAAAACGTCTAGAAGATGGAATTCCGAGCAAATATAGAATGGTTTTGAGTAAAGAAGAAAAAGAAAAATACCAAAAACTGCTTAGAGAAGGACGCATTGAACTGACTAAGCAAGGTGTTTATGATGCAACGATGATGTCAGTTCTAAAAAAGGCACGCTGTTCAGTAGATCGAACCAATTTTGAATGTTCTATTGGTGGAGAGTGATTTATTTAATGCTCTAAGATCTAAAAATGATCGTTTTATAAAAGATTTTTTTGGATAATTTCTTTATTTTTTTGAAATGAGAAATAAAGAGATTATCCATTTTTATGCAAGTTATCTAAAGTCATCATTAGATCTTTTACAAAAGTCAAAAATGAATAAAATTTTTATAGTGAAAATAATGTTTGATTCAGATTGAATGTTCCTTCTCTCTTTGGGGGACGGTTAGGATGAGGGGGAACCCAAAAGATAATCCTCTCTTTAAAAAGGAGCGGGGATATTTATTGTGAACAAATGTTGATGAAAAGCTGATTGATGTAAGAGTTTTATTATAATTTAAGTATTTTATCGTTCGAGACTAATTGAATATTTAAAGAATAGGCATTTCAAATTATTCTAATAGCAGACAGAAATTAATTTACTTATTATTCGATCATTACATATTAGGATCGGATTCTTGTTAAAATAACTAAATCAATAGTTTAACTTAACTTAACTAATTATTTATTTTTCATAAATTATTGAAAATAAATAAGTTTATTAAAATTAAATTATTATAATTAAAAAAAGTAATAAAATTAATAAAAACTATTTATTTTGTGCTATAAATCACAATATAATGCGACATAAAGTATAAATAATGAGCGAATGAATAATGAAAAATAAAATATGGATATTAACTGCAAGTTTGGCATGTATTAGTTTTTCGAGCTTAGCCCAAGCACGACAAAATGTATGTGTATTTGATTTATTGGGAAAAGCGGGTGAATCTTTTAAGTTTATGGAAGAGTGGGCACTTGCTGCTAAAACTTGGAATGCGGATATTAATTTGATTCCTTATCAAAATGAAGATCAAGCCGATAAAGATTTTAAAACCAGTAAATGTGATGCGGTCGCAATGACCACAATGCGCTCGAGAGAATACAATAAATTTGGTGGTTCAATTGATGCTTTAGGTGGTGTACCTTCAAATGCAATTGCTAAAAAAGCTATTATTTATGCGATGGATAAACGCAATGCAAAGCGCTTGGTATCTGTCAAAAATGGAACCAAATACGAATTAGCAGGTATCAGCCCCATTGGCATTGCTTATATTTATGTCAAAGATCGTTCTATTAATACACTTGAAAAAGCGGTAGGAAAGAAATTTGCTTATTTACATTATGATGCTGCTCAAAAAATGGCAGTAGAACGTGTCGGTGCTGTTGGTGTACCTTCAGACATTTCTAATTTTGTGAAAAAATTTAATAATGGTGAAGTAGATGCCATTGCAGCACCAGCCTACGCTTTTAAACCACTGGAAATTTATAAGGGTTTAGGCAATAAAGGTGCGATGTTTAATTATCCTGTAGTCAATGTGACAGCGGATCTTATTATTAAGTCTGATCAATTTCCTGAAGGCTTTGGTTTAAAATCACGTGAGTGGTCAACCAAACAAGTTCCTAAAATGTTTAAAATGATTGAACGTATGGAAGCTGAAATTCCTGCAAAGTATAAACTGAATATTTCTGATGATGATAAATTGAGATACCAGAAACTCCTTCGTGAAGGACGAATTGAACTGACGAAGATGGGTATTTATGATCCACAAATGATGTCTGTATTAAAGAAAGCCCGTTGTACGGTCGACCGAACTAATTTTGAATGTTCTACTACTGGTGAATAAAAGTAGCGTACTTTGATTCTATACAGATGATTTTATAGAATAGGTAATTTCGAAAATTTAAAAATATTGGCCACTAGAAATGTGAAATAGCACAAAAAAGCGTAAAAATATATAAAATTGAATTTCCAGTTCAAAACTAAACCAATGAAAAATAAAAGAATTTTTTTTTATTAAAAAAAATGGAGTAAATACTCTATTTTTTTTAAAAGAAGCTGATTAATATTGCGCTTATGGACAGTTTCCGATTAGTACATATAAGATCGATAAGGATGTAATTATGAAAAAAATAGCTTTAACTATCGCAGCAACCTCAATTATTGGTTTATCTTCAGCTGCTCAAGCAGCAGTAGATGTTTGCGTATTTGATTTACTAGGTAAATCAGGTGAATCATTCCAAATGGCTCAAGAATGGGCATTGTCTGCGAAAGGTTGGGGTGCTGACGTTAACCTTATTCCACGTCAAGACGAAGCTGTAGCCGATAATGATTTTAAAGCAGGGAAGTGTGATGCTGTATTTATGACAGCAATGCGTACTCGTCAATATAATAAATTTGCCGGATCAATTGACTCACTTGGTGGTGCGCCAAGTAATGCCATTGCACAAAAAGCGATTACTTTTGCTTTAGATCAACGTAATGCAGACAAAATGGTCAGCAATTTGGGTGGTAAAAAATACGAAGTTGGTGGTATTGCACCTCTAGGTTCAGCATTTATTTTCGTTCGTGATAAAAACATTAACTCAATTGAAAAAGCAGCAGGTAAAAAATTCGCTGTATTGAGCTATGATTCTGCACAAAAAATTATGGTGCAACGTGTTGGCGCACAAGCAGTGCCTTCAGACATTTCTAACTTTGTTGCTAAATTTAACAATGGTCAAGTCGATATGGTCGGTGCGCCGGCTTATGCCTACAAACCATTAGAAATTTATAAAGGTTTAGGAACCAATGGTGCGATGTTTAACTTCCCAGTACTACAAGTGACTGCGGATCTAATTCTTCGCCCTGAAAAATTCCCAGCAGGTTTTGGTCAAAAATCGCGTGATTATTTCGTGAAAAATTTACCAAAAAGCTTCACGATGATTAATCGTTTAGAAGCGGGCATTCCTGCAAAATATAAAATGAATCTGACTGCTGAAGATAAATTGAAATATCAAAAATTGATGCGTGATGGTCGTTTAGAGTTAACCAAAATGGGTATTTATGATGCTGGCATGATGTCAGTACTGAAAAAGGCACGTTGTTCTGTCGATAAAGCCAATTTTGAATGTTCATTAGGCGGTGAATAAGCTTAATTTTTAAAGAAAAAGCCTAGATTCTTTCTAGGCTTTTTCTTTGTCATTTGTATTGTCATTTCAGCCATTGCAGATTCATATAAATGGCGTATTATTAATTGAAATTGTATGATTCAATCACTGTTTTAAGATTGAAAGAACAATATAAGAGAGTCTTTTTTTGATTTATATTTTCAAAAATATAAATTTAGCATCATGATTCGAAAATAGACGGATCTTAGAATAGACAATGAAAAATAATGTAAATCTATTCATACACTGATTAATGAAAAATCATTGTTAGTTGATTGAATAAAATAATGACTGATCATGGAAAGGAAAAAAATAGAATGCAATGGTCTAAAACTCTTTTACTCTCAGCAGGTTTATTGGCTGCAGCATCAACCACTCAAGCAAAGCAAGTGATGTGTGTATTTGACTTGGTGGGTAAAAATGGTGATGTATTTACTTTAATGAAAGACTATCAGCTTGCAGCGAAAAACTGGGGCGCGGATATAGAATTAAAAGTCGGACAGAATGAAGCAGTTATTGCAGAAGACTTCAAAGCAGGTAAGTGTGATGGCGTGAGTATCACGGGTATGCGCGGACGCCAATTTAATAACTTTACAGGTTCTTTAGATGCAATTGGTGCGATTCCAGACCTAAGCGTTGCGATTAAAGTGATGCAAGGCTTATCTACGCCAACCTTTGCTAAATATATGACCAGTGGTAAATATGAAGTTGTTGGCGTAATTCCAGTCGGTGATGCTTATTTGATGGTGAATGACCGTAATATTAATACGGTTGCGAAAGCAGCAGGTAAAAAAATTGCGGTACTCGATTACGACGAAGCGCAGAAAATTTTAGTTCAGCAAATTGGTGCTCAAGCTGTAAGTGCGGATGTCACCAATTTTGGTAGTAAATTTAATAATGGTCAGGTGGATATTATCGGTGCACCTGTAGCCGTATTTAAACCTTTAGAACTGTATAAAGGCTTAGGTGCAAAGGGTGCGATTGTCAATTATCCAATTCTACAAGTGACGGGTAATCTAATCATTCGTCCTGATAAATTTCCAGCAGGCTTTGGTCAAAAATCACGTGATTGGGTGAAATCACAATTACCACGTGCCAATACCATTATTGGTAAAATGAAAGCTGATATTCCTGCGAAATATTGGATGCAAGTTCCAGCGGGTGATAAGCCAGGTTATCAAAAACTAATGCGTGAATCACGAATTAGTTTGACGCAAAAGGGTGTTTATAATAAACAAATGATGAAATTGCTGTGGCAGTTCCGTTGTAAGAATGACCCAAGTAATTTTGAATGCAGCTTGCAAGAAGAGAACTACAAATAAGTTTTGATTAATCTTGATTAAATTAGTCTGAATAAACTTTAAAGTTCTCAAACTGACCATATATTGAGTATGTTATACTGAATATATGGTTTTTTATTTTTATAGCCAATCAAATTTGTTTGAGGAATGCCCATCATGAATGCCCCAGCGCTTGAGATGACTGATAATGCTGCTACAAAAGTACGTCAACTTCGTGACAGCGAAGGTAATCAAGACCTTATGTTACGTGTCTATGTAACAGGTGGAGGTTGTTCAGGTTTTTCTTATGGTTTTAACTTTGCTGAAAGTATCAATGAAGATGATGCTGAGTTTGCGAATGGTGATGTCAAGATGTTGGTTGACTCTCTGAGCTATCAATATTTAGTCGGTTCTAAAGTTGATTATGTAGAAGGCTTGGAAGGTTCACGTTTTATTATTGAGAATCCAAATGCGACAACCACATGTGGTTGCGGTTCTTCATTCTCAATCTAAGTCAAAAAAATTAAAAGCCCTCTGACTAAGAGGGCTTTTTTGTTTATATCGTTTCAAGAATATGTCGAGTCAATTCTTTTGCATTTTGTACAGGAATCCAATGTGTCGCATCCATAATGATTTCTTTATAGGGTGCATTTACATAGTGATGATTGAGCTCAACACTACGCTTTCCGATAGCTGTATCGTATTTTCCCCAAATGAATAAGGTAGGTACTTTTACAGGTTTAATTAAATTCTTATGAGAACTATAAGGTAAGGCTCTATACCAATTGATGGCAGAACTAATACGATTTTCTTTCACGATATCTTGTCTAAAATCTTGTAACTGTTGTTCAGTCATCCCTGTATTTTTAAGTAATGACTCACCAATTTTTGAGAACTGTTTAAATAATAATTCAGGAATTTTTGGTAGTTGAAAAAGACCGATATAGTAAGATTTTAATAATTGATTACTGCTCAACATTGAACGCATAAACGCGGCTTTATGTGGTACTGAAATAGTCACTAAATGTTGTATTTTGTCTGGATAGCGTTGTGCCACTTCCCATGCAACTACTGCACCCCAGTCATGACCCACTAAATAAACAGGTTGTTGAATGATGTCTAAGAGTGCATTGATGTCTTCAACTAAGTAAGAACTTCGGTAAGCAGCTCTTTCTTTCGGTTGAGCACCTAAACTATAGCCTCGTTGATTCACTGCATAAGTACGATAACCTTGAGCATTCAAAAGCTCACTGCTTTCTTTCCAACTTTTATTGGTTTCAGGAAAACCATGCAGGAGTACAAAAGGTTTTCCAACGAGTGGCCCTGAATCAATCACATCAAATGTTAAACCATCTCTTTGATAGAATTCTAATCGTTGTTGGTTTAAATCCATTTTATTATCTCTATTTAAATTCGATTTATAATGAGGGTTGAAGTGGTTTTATTGAACAGCAACATGGGACATCCACAGGGATAAAAAGGTCGAACATTGTTCTACAATATTCGACCTGAAAGCTGAGACATGAATGTGCAATTTTAATGTAGTTATTTCTTTGTTCAATTTTCTAAGTATTAAGCGCATTCTCAAACAAAGATAAAATTAAACAGCCGTAATGGTGCCTAAAATACGATAGCCTTTCGCGCCCGTGACAGTGGGTAAATTGGCACTTTGTTGTGTATCAAAACGCATAGCTAACCAAGCAAAAGCGGTTGCTTCTACCCAAGTTGGCGATAAACCCAGTGCCGACGTAGTTTGTACAGACCAATTGTGCTTACGTAAACGCCAACGCAGTTGTTCGAGTAGGTGTGAGTTATATGCTCCACCGCCACAGACATAAACTTCACCAGTTTCTAAGGGTGAACGGTAAATGGCTTTTTTAATGGCACGTGTTGTCAGTTTTAATAAAGTTGCTTGAATATTTTCAGGCGTATCTTCTAGTTCCTCATACTCAATATCATCACGCCAATCAGCAATTTGCTCATCTAGCCATTCAATATTAAAATCTTCGCGACCTGTGCTTTTCGGAGGTTCTTTTGAAAAGTATTCATGACCTTGTAGACGATCTAATAAAGAGCGGATCGGTTGTCCGTAGGCTGACCAGTTACCATTATCATCATAAGGTTGACCTGTATAACGATGGCACCAAGCATCCATCAGAATGTTGGCAGGACCTGTATCAAAGCCGTAAACGCCGTCTGGGTTTCCAGCAGGAAGCATGCTGACATTGGCAATACCGCCTAAATTTAAAATAACACGGTGAATGGTCGGATGCTGAAATAAAGCTTGATGAAATGCAGGAACGAGGGGAGCCCCTTGACCACCCGCAGCCATATCACGGCGACGGAAATCTGAAATCACAGGAATTTGCGTTATTTCAGTAATAATATTGGGGTCGCCAATTTGTAAGGTAAAATTATATTCAGGACGATGACGAATGGTTTGACCATGTGAACCAATGGCTTTAATTTGATTGCGATCTAGCTGGTTTCCTTCAATAAGCTGATTAATCCCTTGACCAATCATACGTGCAAGCGCAACGTCAGCTTTTCCCATACGATCAATTTCATTATCATTCGGAAGGGTTAATGACATCAATTCATCGCGTAATTGAGGGTCAAAAGTAACCGTTAAGGTGGCATGAATTTGTAATGGATCAAAAGAAGCGGCAACAAAATCGACGCCGTCCATGCTGGTTCCAGTCATTACGCCAATATAGATTGTTGTCATGAAGATACTTCGCCTGCATTATGCTGAAAAAGTGTTAGTATATCGCACAAATTGAACAACTGATGTATTTGGGTTTTGTGATGTCAAATTTCCTGCCAGCTGAAGAACAACTTGCCCTCATTCGACGAGGCACACATGAAATTATCTCTGAAGAAGATCTACTGAAGAAACTCAAAGAGAATCGTCCTCTAAAAATTAAAGCAGGTTTTGATCCTACAGCACCTGATTTGCATTTGGGACATACAGTTCTGATTAATAAACTAAAAACCTTTCAAGACTTGGGTCATGAAGTGACATTCTTGATTGGTGATTACACCGCAATGATTGGTGATCCAACAGGTAAAAGTGCGACGCGCCCACCTTTGTCTCGTGAACAAATTGTAGAAAATGCAAAAACTTATCAAGAACAAGTTTTTAAAATTTTAGATCCAAATAAAACCAAAGTACGTTTTAACTCGGAATGGTTTGCAGAAAAAACAGCTGCTGATTTGATTCAATTGGCATCGCAACAAACGGTTGCACGTATGTTAGAGCGTGATGACTTTACTAAGCGTTATAACAACCATCAACCGATTGCGATTCATGAGTTTTTGTATCCATTGGTTCAAGGTTATGACTCCATTGCACTTGAAGCTGATGTAGAGCTGGGTGGTACAGATCAGACGTTTAACTTGTTAATGGGTCGTACTTTACAAGGTCGTTATGATCAAGAAGCACAGGTTTGTATTACTGTGCCCATTCTTGAAGGTTTAGATGGCGTTAACAAAATGTCTAAATCATTGGGCAATTATATTGGTGTATTTGATGCGCCTGGTGCGATGTATCAAAAAGTCCTTTCAATGCCTGATACTTTAATTGAACGTTATTTTGATTTACTCAGTTTTAAATCGATTGAAGACATTCAAGTTTTGTTAAAAGACGTTGCTGAAGGTCGTAATCCGCAAGAAGTGAAAAAGATTTTAGCAGTGGAGTTGGTTGAACGTTTCCATGGTGCTGAAGCTGCAGCAAATGCACATAAAGGTGCAGGAAATATTATTACTGAAGGTGAATTACCAGAAGGTACACCAGAAGTGACGATTTCTCGTGCTGAGTTTGGTGGCGAAATGTTTATTGCCTCTATCCTACGTTCTGCTGGTTTAACTAAAAATGCGGCTCAAGCGAAAGATGCTGTTGCACGTGGTGCAGTTAAAGTCGATTGGGAAGTGGTTGATGCTAATTTCTCTGTGAATGAAAACAAAACTTACATTATTCAGGCAGGTAAAAAAGCAATTGCTCGCGTAACATTTACTGATTAATGATAAAGCCTTGATATATAAAAAGAGTCACTTTAACAGTGACTCTTTTTTTGTGTAAATTAAGCATCTTTATCATAAAACCGAATATGCAAATTAAAAAAAGTGCTATAAAAACATGTATTAATTTTTGCCAAATGTCTTGATTTAAGTTTGAAAAGTGATTATATTCGATTTTCTAAATTGTGGTGTACGTCACACTCTAGAGGGTAAGTCTAAAACAAAAAAATAAAAGAATACTATAAAATAGAATCAATATAATCGGTCTTAAGATCAGATTAACTCCATGGAGAAGATATTTTGGGAGAGATATCTTCTCCATTTTATTTTGTGAATTTGAGTCACGAAATGGAATGGATTAAGAACAGTATTTTGAACAACGCTTTAGTTTTTTATTTAGATATTCGAGTGATATAAATCTTAATTTTCCGCCAAGGAAAAAGTTTGTGTGATAAATCAAAATCTATTTTTCAAAAAGTTTCACGTGGAACTGATCTGCTTTAATTTAAGATCATTTAACTTTATAAATTTTGGTGTAGCAATTTGAAATACAAGTTCAAAGGCTCATTTCAATTTAAATAATTTCTTTTCTAGATAAAACTGGTGAGAGTACTTTTAAATCTCTTGGATTATCACATGTGGGGTGAAGATATGATGCATAGATTCCTTCATGTTCGAAATTGAATTATCTAAAATAAAAAGCCTTGACCAAATAAGTACTCAGTCAAGGCATTACACGCATCATATTTATTCTATTGCAGATGTATCAATTTTGACAGCTTCCAAAATATCCCAAATGACCGCAGTCACATCTTGTGTGTGGTCACGATCATTAAAAATTTCATAAGCAGTAATGGTAATATCAGTATCGCTTGGTAATTGCTTTTGCTCTTCTTCAATTAAATGTTGAATGGGCAATAACGTTTGTTTGACAGTTAAATGTAAAACATCTTTAAACTCGATATTTTCATCTTCAAGCTCAATAATCTGTTCATTAAAATAAGGCAAGAGAAGAGAGTAGAGGTAAGGTTGAATTTCAGTAATATCTAAAATTTGAATATCCCGAGTCTGTTCAATCGTGCTGATATGATCATTTACTTCCAAAATAATATGATAATAGCTCACTGCCTTCTCCTTGAATTATATGATTTCACAATAGCATGGATTTAGATCAGAATGAGTGAAATAGACATAAATCCATAACAAAAATATGGATATAGATTAGTCATGGCATCAGATTAATGTCTAGCATTTAGGAGTGCCAAATCAGCAGGTGTTAATTTAAAGTGTGCCAAGTCTTGCTCTTTCATAATCGGAAACATTAAGGCTTTAGGATCTTGATTATGTTGTAGTCCAAGTGCATGACCAAGTTCATGTGCAATGGTTAAACGCAGATCATCGTTAGATTCAAACTCATAAATATTTATTTCACGACCATCAAAAACACCTTTATCAAATTGGCGAGGCTGAAAGCGCTGATTAAATTGATCGACAGATTGATTAAATTGCTGATTAATCGAGTTGGCTGTATTCACGTGTTGATTCAATTGGGCAACTTTTTGATTAAATAAATTAATTTGTTGTTGTAGTTCAAACTGCTCTTTTTGTAATTGCTGCTTATCTTGATCCAATTGCTGTCGAGCGGTTTCAGTTAAATTAGATTGCGCTTGGTTTAAGGCTTGAATCATTTGATTGTATTGATTCACTTTGTTTTGATAATTGGCTTGGTATTGATCTAAAGCTTGTTTGGCTTGGCTCAATTGAGCATCAAGTTGTTTCACTTTATCTTGTTCAGAATTTGTATATTGTCGTGAGTTTTCAATCACTTTAATTTCTTGTTTACGTGCCGTAGATTCAGCTTGTCGTTCATCATAAATTAAATTAATGCTTAGTTTTGCATTAGGATCATAAATAAAAAGACTTTTCATACTTCCTTGTTGCCAAATATCCGCTGCCTGTTGAGCCAACTGTAGCACTTGTTCAGTGGTTATATTAAAACGAGGATCAATCGTACCAATGCGATAACGGAGTCGAGTATCCAAAGGGTGTTGGATACGATCGAGAGCTGAGTTATGGGTTAGCTGTGGATGCATGTACCGTTGAATGGAAAAATAAGCAGTGAACAGCATTAAGGCAAGAATGATCCAAAAGCGCATTTTCTTTATTTAAAAATAATTTTTGTTAGATGTAATTTAGCTGAAATTTAAGGATTGGCAAGTAGTTCTGATGGGTTTGTTTGCTGAATGCATACAGAGTTTCAAGTTTACTTGTCTTAATATTTTTTTAAGTTGAGCTAAATAAGAAGAATAAGTCATTATGATGAATGTAAGTTTGATCTTGGGTTGGCTATTTTTAGTGATCGGCATTGCTTGCTGGGTATTTGTTTTCAAATGTTTGTACCTGTTGTTTAGAACGCGAATTATTGTAGATTTACCCCTCAGTCAACAAATCAAAGAGTTTTCAATACAAGAAAAAGGCGGATTTTCTATTTGGCAGGTTGGGCCTTTATTAAAACAAGCACCAATGTTATTTTCACAACCTCAATTGACTGATCTGACTCGTCAGCAAGTGGTAAAACTGTCTCCAAGTATTGGGCGAGCAACGAAGAATAGTTTTAGTCAGAGTGCAATGTTGGTCTTTTATTGTGAATTAGATGTCGGGAAATATTGTTTAGAGGTTTTTGCTGGATCTTCATTACATACAATAGAAGAACGAATCTCCAAAGCTATTTTAACCACCATTCCTATTGGAAGAGCTTCGAATCAGCAGTATCGTTTTCAGCTAAGAGAAAGCCTAACCAAAAAACAAAGGTTGCTGATGCCCATTTTTGTTTTTATTGGTTTATTCTTTTTTCTTCAAGGTCTATTTACCATATTGAATTTACTGTTTGATATTCCTATGGAAACTATGTTGCTTTAATAACGTGTTTAAGTTGTATAGAGCATCTGAATATCTAAAAATAAAATAATGAATGCTAATATACTCAGTAGGTGATTCATGATGACTGATTTTTTTAAATATTCAGCATCTGTATAAATATGAATAAATTCTTTGGGATGTAGCATGATGTAGATGATCTTTTGTTTAAAGACATGCGTAACAGATATTTGTTGAGCTTGTTTTAAAATGACAGAACGAATAATAAAAGCATTGATCCACCAGATGATGAATAAGATTAGAAGAATGAATCCAATGCTCCACGTGAAACGTATGAGATCATTCTGTTCAGAGAAAGTCCGTTCAGTGTACCAATGACTCATCAAAACAATGGTTAAGATTAAAATCAATCTATAGAAAGTTTGTCGGATAAACTGAAGGTGTTTTGGTTTTCGTTCATCTTGCACGACAGCATTTTTAAAAAACTGTACAATATACCAAGCAAAGCTATGGCTGAGTATTTCAAAAAAAATGTATAAGCTAAGGGTTATACCGAGAATTTTAATCATGATTTTTTTGTAAAAATGCTTTGATATAAAGCAGGGCTAGCTAAAATAATTAATAATATTCCTGCGGAGACATAGGCAATATCATTAAAAATAGCCGCATAACTACTCATATAAAACCAATGCATATAAGGTAGAAAGTAAATTAAAAACGTTGGGAAGAACGTGTAAATATAGGCTTTCCGAGCCCATTCTTGTCGTAGGCATAAACCAATAGTAATGATAAGTAATACAACGCCCACTAGAGATATAATGGCTATTTCCCAACTTTGGGGATCTCGATATAAAGTTTTATCAAGAAGTTCTAATTCGGGTGCCGTACTGAACATATCGATACTGGTAGCAATCATCGGTAGTATAAATTGTGCAATGATTAAGCTGTAATATACGGGTAGAGAAATCATGGCATTATTTTTCATGAGTATTCTTTTAGTTTTACGATTCATTATTTTATAGCATAAAAAAACCGCGCTTTCGCGCGGTTTTTTTACATCGTGTTAAAACGATAAATTACTTCTTATCATCTTTAACTTCAGTGAACTCAGCATCTACAACGCCATCATCCGCTTTTTGTTGTTGACCTGCATCGCCACCTTGGAATGAATTTGGATCAAAACCTTCAGCGCCACCTTGACCTTGTGCAGCTTCATAAGCACGTTGGCTAATTGGCATGATGATGTTTTGTAAAGCTTCAGTTTTTGCTTTAATCACATCAACATCATTTTCTTTTGTTGAAGCTTCAAGCTCAGTTACTGCAGTTTCAATTGCAGTTTTTTCATCAGCAGTCACTTGTTCACCAAGATCTTTCACTGCTTTTTGTGAGCTAGAAACCAAAGCATCAGCTTCGTTACGTGCTTTCGCAAGTTCTTCAAATTTACGATCTTCTTCAGCATTCGCTTCAGCATCTTTAATCATTGCATCGATTTCAGCATCAGACAAACCTGAGTTTGCTTTAATCTGGATAGATTGCTCTTTACCAGTGCTCTTATCTTTTGCAGATACTTTCAAAATACCATCAGCGTTGATGTCGAAAGATACTTCAATTTGTGGCACACCACGTGGAGCAGGTGGAATGTCGCCCAATTGGAAGTTACCTAACAATTTGTTTTGCTGCGCCATTTTACGTTCACCTTGGAACACAGAAATGTCTACAGCAGGTTGGTTGTCAGCAGCAGTTGAGAATACTTGAGATTTCTTCGCAGGAATCGTCGTGTTTTTCTCAATGATTGCAGTTAACACACCGCCCATTGTTTCAATACCAAGTGTCAATGGAGTAACGTCAAGTAAAAGTACGTCAGTTTTGTCACCTGACAATACCGCACCTTGAATCGCAGCACCCATCGCAACAGCTTCGTCAGGATTCACGTCTTTACGTGGTTCTTTACCAAAGAATTCCTGTACTTTCTGTTGAACCATTGGCATACGTGACTGACCACCCACCAAAATTACGTCAGAGATGTCAGAAGTCGAAAGACCTGCATCTTTAAGCGCAATACGGCAAGGCTCAATCGTACGAGCAACTAAATCAGCAACCAAACCTTCAAGTTTCGCACGCGTTACGTTGATCACTAAGTGTTTAGGACCAGTCGCATCTGCCGTGATGTACGGAAGATTAATTTCAGTTGCGTTAGAAGAAGAAAGCTCGATTTTTGCTTTTTCAGCAGCTTCTTTCAAACGTTGTAATGCAAGTGGATCTTGCTTCAAGTTGAAGCTTTGTTCTTTCTTGAACTCTTCAACTAAGTATTCGATTAACGCATTGTCAAAGTCTTCACCACCAAGGAATGTATCACCATTGGTCGACAATACTTCGATTTGTTGATCGCCATCAAGGTCTGCAATTTCAATGATTGATACGTCAAAAGTACCACCACCTAAGTCATAAACCGCGATTTTACGATCGCCTTCTTTTTTATCCATACCAAATGCAAGTGCAGCAGCAGTTGGTTCGTTAATGATACGTTTAACTTCTAAACCCGCGATTTTACCCGCATCCTTAGTTGCTTGACGTTGTGCATCATTGAAGTAAGCAGGAACTGTAATAACAGCTTCGGTGACTGTTTCACCTAAATAGTCTTCCGCTGTTTTTTTCATCTTTTTCAAGATTTCAGCTGACACTTGTTGTGGTGCCAATTTCTTATCGTTTACTTCAACCCAAGCATCACCATTGTCTGCTTTGATAATTTTGTATGGTACAAGACCGATATCTTTTTGAACTGCTTGGTCTTGATACTTACGACCGATTAAGCGTTTGATTGCATACAATGTGTTTTTAGGGTTAGTTACTGCTTGACGTTTCGCAGACTGACCAACAAGAATTTCACCATCTTTGTACGCAACAATAGAAGGCGTAGTACGAGTACCTTCAGCATTTTCAATTACTTTAACTTTATCGCCTTCTAGTACAGCAACGCATGAGTTAGTTGTACCTAAGTCAATACCGATAATTTTAGCCATTAATTTATTCCTCTCAATTTTTTTGCAATTAGTTTTTGCTTGTTATCCGATATGAGAGCCAATCAAAATATTTCAAGTCATCTTTGATGAAATTTCAGCAAAATATTTGAAAAACTCTCTAATTTATTGGGTTTATTGACCCACCATCACCATCGCAGGGCGAAGTAAACGATTATTTAAGGTATAACCCTTTTGTAGCACTGTACCAATTTGGTTGGCTGGTGCAGTCGGATCAATACCTACAGCCTGATGTAAATCAGCATTAAAACCATTTGTCGTATCTGCTTCAACGACACCAAATTTCTCTAAAGTGCTAAGTAATGACTTTAATGTCAATTTCACACCTTCAACCATTGCGTTGTCTTCATCTGCAGCTTGAAGCGCACGTTCAAGGTTATCGACAGAATCGAGTAATTCTTTGGCAAACTTTTCAATCACAGTCTCTTTATGCTTTTCAGACTCGCGTTGAATACGTTCAACACTTTTCTGTGCTTCATATACCGCATTTGCCGTGCGTGCTTTTTCAAGTTTTAAACTTTCTTGAAGTTTTTGAATCTGAGCTTGTAAATCTTCAACACTAACGTCAGCTTGCTCAGTTTCAGCTTGAGTTTGCTCTTGTTGCTGTTCAGCTTGCTCTTGTTGAATATCTTGAGCTTGCTCATTTTGCTCATTAGCCATTGATGAT
Organism: Acinetobacter sp. ANC 3832; assembly: GCF_002135415.1. Classification (GTDB taxonomy): domain Bacteria; phylum Pseudomonadota; class Gammaproteobacteria; order Pseudomonadales; family Moraxellaceae; genus Acinetobacter. Next base: position 4,150 of record NZ_NEGJ01000017.1, on the reverse strand, counting down.
CTCCGTTTAAATGGGTTCTTAAACATGTACAGTCCTTTTGGCTTCAGCGATGACTGTTTATCCTGAACTGCCATGATTGTTTAATTCATTAATACTAATAAGGTAGGGGCGAGCGAGAAAAATTCAAGCTTTCAGCAACATAAATTAAAAAAATTCAGGTTTGAAGAGTCTTTTACGCTAAATTCATGGTTCAACAACCACTTTAAAAGATATTGATGACAAATAAGTTGATCTCATATTTCTATTGAATTTTTATGAATACTCAATGTTGATGTAGAGATGTTTTGAATAAGGATGCACAAGTACTTTATTTATTCTCCCAAGAAGAAATAAAAAGCTGTGATGTAACAGGCTTAGAACATATAAATATGATCAATGCTGATGAAGTTAAAGCATATTTATAAAAAAGTATAAAATTTGTGCGTAAACACGTAAAATAGATTGAATCAGAGATGAAAATTTAGAATATAGGCATACAAATGAAATTATCAGCAAAACTCAGTTCAATGTTAATGGTGACTTTGATGGTGGGTTGTACAACTCAGCCAATGAGTCATCATGCTGATACCACCCAAATCATCAACCCTGCACAATCAGAGACCAATACAACGATGATTGAAGGGCATCATTTACATGTTCAATCGAATGTCGCTTTACAAGCAGACCCGACATTACCACTCGATGAAATTGCGACTGCTCCAACAAATGAAAAAGACACAAGTACTCAATAAACCGAATTTTAAAAACGAGTTATTTCCGTTATAAAAAAGCCTAATAATCTTACTAGGCTTTTTTTGATCTTAATTTTGATCATTCGGATCTTTTTTATTGGGCCAGTTTTTATTTCGAGTCGGTTGGCTATTGCCTTGAGATTTATTGCTTTGACCTGAGGTTTGGCTATTTGAATGGTTGTGGTTCCAGCGCCCTTGGTCTGCTTGTCCATTTTGCTGGGGACGATTTTGTCCATTGCTTTGTCCGTTTTGTTGCGGGCGATTCGACCATGTTGGCTGTCCACTTTGCTGGGGACGATTTTGTCCATTGCTTTGTCCGTTTTGTTGCGGGCGATTCGACCATGTTGGCTGTCCACTTTGCTGAGGACGATTTTGCCAGTTTGGTCGATCATTTTGTTGAGGGCGATTAGACCAAGTAGGTTGGGTACTTTGTTGAGGACGATTTGTCCAATTAGGTTGCGTACTGGGTTGTGGACGACTTTGCCAATTTGGGCGTCCATTTTGCTGTTGGTTCTGATTCCATTGTGGACGTTTTTGAGCGTTTTGATATTTACGACGATTTTGTTGAAGCTGAATTTGCATCGTTCTATCACGATCCCAACGCGCACGATCATTTCTATAAATGATGCGATCAGAATCCCAATTATAATTGTGGTAAACCGTTTGGTATCCACCATTATAATAGCCACCATAATTATCATAAGCTGTGGAGTAGCCACCTCCACCGTAGTATGGGCCATCATCAGGAAAGGCAACGCAACCGACAGCCAAGCATGCAGTTGCTACAGAAATGAACATGAGTTTAATTGACATCACTGTGACCTCACTTGGGTGACTTAGGCTTGGAATAGCAAAAAATACCCTGATTTATAAATAAATAGTCAATGACAAGGAATATGTACTCAGATTAGCGTATCTAAGTTTTATATTTGTATATTGATTGCGAGACTTGTATAAGAATATAGTCAGTCAAAGCCTGATCATGTAGAAAATATGAAGAATTGGGATAAAGGAAGGGTATGGAATGGTTGCTTTTAATCGAAATTTACAAGAATTCTTAGAAAAAGGTCAAGGGCCTGCTGGACGTACTTTAGATCGTTTACCTAAATTTGCGCAGGAATCATTGGTTAAAGTTTTAGGATATCCATATGAATATCCGCAGTTGGATAGTTTTACCAAATGTTTAATGGCAGCACAACTGAAACAAGGTAAGGTGGGTTTTATTGGTGCAGATGTAGAACGATCACGTAGACAGTTCGAAGCACAGATGCAATCAATCATCAATAAACCGACACAAGTACAATTGGTTGAAGATATTCGCTTGCCCTTACAAAGCGGTAGCATCTATGCACGACATTATCACCCAGCGCCAAGTAAAAAATTACCGATGATCGTATTCTATCATGGTGGTGGTTTTGTCGTGGGCAGTGTTGATACGCATGATGAGGTTTGTCGTCTTATTGCGACACATGCCAAAGTTCAAGTATTAAGTATTGAATATCCATTAGCACCAGAAGTGGGTCCACGTGACATTATTCAGTCTTGCGAAGATGCGCTAGCTTGGGTCTATCAAAATCGCCGTCATTTTAAAATTTTAAAAAACCGTATTGCTGTTGCAGGAGATAGCGCAGGTGGAAACATCAGTGCAGTTGTCGCACAGCGCACAGTCAATGCAGTATATGCACCATCTGCACAGTTCCTGATATATCCTGCTGTCGATTTTAAAAGTCGTCATCCTTCATTTTATGCATATAAAGATGGATTGGTTTTAACGGGTACAGATGTAGACTATGTCACTGACTATTATGTTACTCGTTATAATGTTGCACTGGACGACACGATTATTTCACCGACTAATGGTAGCTTGAAAAAATTAGCACCAGCTTTTTTAATCACAGCAGGGCACGACGTTCTGCATGATGAAGGCAAGATTTACGCGCATAAGTTACGTCAAAATGGAGTTAAGGTGCATTATCATGATTTTGAAGACCAAACGCATGGCTTTATTAATCTGACACCTGTTTCAAAGAAAGCAAAAAAATACGTGATTGAGATGAGTAAAGAGTTCCGAAAATTTTGGGATAAAAATAGTTAAACTTTAATAAGCTTTATCAACGAATCCGAGTCTTTTTTGAAGCTCGGATTTTTTGTTAGAGAAAATGGTTTGCAAGAGGAGGAGCGATAAGATCGATTTATCTGTAATGAAGTCTTTATTCAAGCTGTATAGATAAACAATTCAAAAGCTCTTCCTTTATAGATGTTGATTGATAGCAAATGAATAGCATATATAAGTATAAATAACCTTTTCAATGTTTTTACATCTTAGTTAGAAAGAATGAAAAGCCTTTATCAAAGATATCTACCTTATTCGTTGAAATAAAAGTTAACGGAATACCACTTTTCATTTGACTAAGATAAGCAAATTTTAATAGAAACCGAAAGAGAGAAAATTAATGTTAAAAACATTAAGCATGGGATTGGCTTTAGCCATTGCAAGTTCAAGTATCTTTGCTAATACCAATATGCAAATTAAGACCAACATGGGAAACATTGATATTGAGCTTTATGATGATAAAGCGCCTGTTTCAGTGAAAAACTTTGAAAGCTATGTGAAGAGCAACTTTTATAGTGGCACGATTTTCCATCGCGTCATTCCAGGCTTTATGATTCAAGGCGGTGGTTTCGATAGCACGATGAAAGAAAAGCCGACACAAGCTTCTATTAAAAATGAAGCCAATAATGGATTGAAGAATACACGTGGCACTTTAGCCATGGCACGTACTAATGCCCCTAACTCAGCGACAAGCCAATTCTTTATTAATGTTGCTGATAATGCATTTTTGAATCAAGCACCCATGAATCCAGGCTATGCAGTCTTTGGTAAAGTGACGAAAGGAATGGATATTGTCGACAAAATCACAAAAACACCGACTGGATCGGTAGGCCTATTCCAAGATGTACCGAATCAAACCGTGAAAATCCTCGGTATTCAAACGATAGAAATAAATACAAAGAAATAATTTAAAAATAAAGCAGAAATATTTTTGACATATTTCTGCTTTAAAATTAAAAGCTTATGCTTGTTTTTAGCTAAAAAAGCACCAGCTTAGTGCATAAAAAAAGAACACATGATAAAACAATCAGTTAAAAGCACTTGCACCTGTACGAAATTGCCCTATAATGAGCTCATACCGACGCGATACAGCAAACGAACTTAGCTTAAAGGGTTAAGTTGTTAAATGTTTATTGCGTCTTGTTCATCCCTGACGAAGTGATGAATTAATCATTAAGAGATTATGAAGAACAACTTGTGTGGATTTTTACTGATTGATTGATCGAAATTATTTTCATTGATTGATGGTAGAAATTACTCGAAGTTTATTTGAGAAATATTTGTCAGAAAATTGATGAGCCAAGAT
>NZ_NEGJ01000016.1 GCF_002135415.1 Acinetobacter sp. ANC 3832 | reverse complement strand
TTGCTTCTTTATGGCTCAAATCGTGAAAAATCATTTAGCCGATTAGCTGTGCAAGAAGCAGGTAGGATTTTGGAACATTTTGGCGCAGAGGTAAAAATCTTCCATCCAAAAGGTTTGCCTTTACCCGAAGATGCAGATACAGATCATCCAAAAGTAAAAGAACTACATGAGCTATTAGCTTGGTCTGAGGGCATGGTTTGGTGTTCACCTGAACGACACGGCTCTATGAGTTCTATTTTTAAGGCTCAAATTGACTGGATTCCATTAGCAGCAGGTGCAATCCGAGCTACACAAGGAAAAACGCTTGCTGTGATGCAGGTATGTGGTGGCTCTCAGTCCTTTAATACAGTTAATCAATTACGTATTTTAGGTCGTTGGATGCGTATGATTACCATACCTAATCAGTCTTCTATTCCAAAAGCATTTATGGAATTTGATGAAAATGATCGTATGAAATCATCTTCTTATTACACTCGTATTGTTGATGTAATGGAGGAATTATTTAAGTTCACCCTACTTACTAGGGGGCAATCTGCATATTTAACAGATCGTTATTCTGAACGTGTAGAAAGTGCTGAAGAATTATCAAACCGTGTGAATCAAAAAAGTATTTAGTTTTTCTAAAATTAACATAATACACCTTATGCGAAATACTTGATATTTCATCATAAGCATCAATATTTTATATGAAACCATGATGAGGTTCAGCGCACTATCATGGTTTCTTTGTGACTATTCACGTTTTACGCCTGTTATTTAAACAATATTTAATCGATAGGTTAAATCTATCTTAATATTTATTTAACCCTAATCATCCCATTCTTCGTAAAATAATTCTTAGACAACATTTCTCGACTCATCGACCACTTTCGATCTTTGAAGTAACATGGACCTACAGAAATCTTAGCTTTGCCAAATTTATACTGAATAGATTCATACGCATTCATCAAGTTTTCGTTTTTGATATTTTGTGAGTGATCATTGAGTAGGTCAGGGATGTATTGATCTTTACTAATCAAGTCTGAGAAAAACACACCACATTTTTTATATTTAATTCCTGATTTAAAAATCCTCACAAGTAGTCTATAGGTGACTTCAACTAAATCTAAAACGCAGTCTGTAGGCTCTGAAAATTTATAAGTTTGAGCTTTGCTGTAATAAGGTACTGAAGGATCAAAAGGATTAGATTGAACAAAAGCTGTAATCACACCACATAGAAGTTTTTCTTTTCTTAATCGCCCAACAGCATCTTGGACATATTTCGACATTGCTTCTTTAAGATCATCTAGTTCTGTAATTTTCACACCAAAAGAACGACTGGCCACAATTTGTTGTTTAGGCTTTGGCTGATCATCGATTGGCATGCATGATATGCCTTGAAGCTCAAGTACAGTTCTTTGCATGCAGACTGTGAACATCTTACCCATTATTGGTGGATTCGCTTTTGATAAATCAAGAACAGTCTTAATGCCTATATCATTTAGCTTTTTATTCTGCTTTTTACCTACACCCCATACTTCACCAACCTCGACTAATGACCAGAAGTATTTTCGATGTTTCGGATCCATGGTTGCCAAATCACAAACACTATTAAATCGTTTTCCTTTTTTTGCCATATGATTGGCTATCTTTGCTTCTGTTTTACTTCGTCCTATACCTATCGATATTGGCAAACCAATCCATTCAAGAATCCTCGCTCGCATTCCTTGACAATACTCCACAAGATCATAGTTATTCTTAAAGCTTGTGAGATCTAGAAAACATTCGTCAATTGAATAAATTTCTTGTTCATGTGGAGCGACATAACTTGCGAGTATCGAATGAAAACGTCGTGACATTTCAGCGTAGACTGCATAATTGCTCGATAAGACTTTGATATTATTCTTTTTAACTTCATCTTTAATTTGAAATAAAGGCACACCCATTTTAATGCCTAAAGCTTTAGATTCATTACTTCTTGCGACTGCACAACCATCATTATTACTAAGCACAATGACTGGTACATCATTCAAACGTGGATTAAAGAACCTCTCACACGAGACATAGCAATTATTGATATCAATAAGTGCAAATATCTTCTCTTGATGTTTCATTTGAGGTTCTTAATTACTTTTGTGACAACACCCCAAATTACAAGCTCTTGCTCGTTTTTAGGTAAAATAGGTTGATACTCGATATTTTCAGGTTTGAGCCATATTGCAGGTAAATTTTTAAAATCATTTTCATTCTGAAAAATATCAAATAATTCATTATGCGACATTCGTTGTGTGATCATCATCCTTTTCACAGTGAAATCATTGTCGATGAATGCGATAACGATATCCTGATGTTGAGAGCGGATGCTTCTATCCACGATTAAATAATCATTGATATCGATTCCGATATCTTTCATAGATAGTGATTCGACTTGAACAATAAAAGTAGCTTCTTTATTTGAAATAAGAAGCTCATTCATATCAACAGTTTTATCTATATAGTCATCGGCAGGGGAAGGGAAACCAGCGGCAATTTTATTCAATACAAGTGGAATAGAATATTTTGTGATTGCCTGAAATTGCGATATTTTTGATACATCAGAATGAAGTCTAGGTTTAGATGAATATGACCGTATATTGATAACTTTAGAGTTTTTCAAGTGATCTAATGACACCTCATGAAGCTTCAAAAGTTTATCTTTTGAAGAGCTATCATCTAATTTTATATTCATAAAAACACCACTTGATTACGTTACGTTTTCAAGATTTTAGTTTGAATGAGTTTAAATTTCAAATTTAAAAGCTGTGGATAATCAATGTTGCCTAAAATATTTAACATTTGACGTAACATTAAGTTTGATTGGTTCAGCCTTTAGTAATTTATGTGAATATAGATATTTTCATTATCACTAAATATCAGATAGATAAGATTTAAGCTTAACAATGTCTCATTTTGCTACAAGTCCAAGCTTTGAATAAAATCTAAGTAGCGTAAATTGGCAATGGTCGTAATTAGTACGGCATATCTAGTTTAAATAAGGCGGGTATGAAAATGACTAATCAACAACAGAACCAACAGAATGACAATCAACGTCAACAAAATCAGCAATCGGATCAGCAAAAACAGCAGAACCAACAATCAGACCAACAGAAACAGCAAAATCAGCAATCAGGCAATCAAAAACAGTCTGGTAATCAACAAGACAAATCACAGCAAAAATAGCTTAACTTAGAATAAAGAGCCTTGGCCTATGCCAGGGCTTTTTTGTGGCAATGCAATGAACTCATCCTGCATTTCCATAAAATATTCATGTGCATATTCATGATCTGCGTTAAGCCAGTCTTGTCTGTATTTTTCAGGAATAACAATAATAGATCGCTTCTCATCATCTGGGCCATGAAATTGCTTCATAAAAGGATGATGTTCAGCATTAATAGTTAACATTGAGAAAGATCTAACTTTCTTACCATTCATTACAGCATCATCGTAGATCGCAGCAACCGTAAATGGCTGGTCATCTTTTCTTGAAATACCGTACCAGTGTGGTTTTCCATCTATATATTTTGGTTCATAAAAGGTATCAACAGGAACGAGGCAAAACTTATTGTGCTTCCATGCGTTTCTAAAACTTGGCTTTTCAGCAACAGTTTCTGTTCTTGCATTATAAGTATGACGAGCTAATTTTACGTCCTTGGCCCAACTCGGTAGCATTCCAAAATTAGCAACGTCCAGTTCAAAACTATCAGCACCATTTAAAATAATGGGAGCAGGGTATAAAGGATAAACATGAGACTTAAATTCAAGATCTATTTGAGATTCTTGAATATCTAAAAGTGACATACGTCGCTTAGATGGAAATTCATAGTTAGAACACATAGACTGAATCCTTACTTTTTATTAAAATCAATTTTTATAAAAACAAAGATAACATATGAAAAAAATACTATTTATTGGTTTTTTACTGCTGACTGCTTGTACTGCAGATGAACCTAAAGTTGATAACACTAAAATTCTCGCTTCAGAAAAGAAAATTGGCGCATTGCTCGATGAGTTGGATAGTGACAAGACAAGTTTGGATCGAAAGGGCTGGATAGTCTGCGAAGAGTTCCCAAAAGTCTACAAAACTGAATATATGCCTTCACTTATTGAATACAACAGTAAAACTGGTGGTGGACCTTCTGAAAAGTATTATCTTGATGATTTAAAAGATACGACTGAGCGTTATAAAGAGCTTTATAAAATGGATTGTGCGAGTGATGCTAATAGTAAGTAAATTCAATATTAGAGAAATAATGTTGAGCTTAAGGAGTTGTTTAAAAAAGCCCTCTGGTGAGGGCTTTTTTTACTTACTTTGTTCTTTATTATCACTCATTGAGTGATTTTTCTTTGTGTATTCACCCACACTCTCTCGAGAACAACTTACTAGAGAAAATGCGGTAGAACCTAAAAGAATAAAAATTATAATTTTGCTCATGAGTGTATCTCTTGTGATAAATAGAGTTGATTTTTTACACTAAAAAAGATGAAAAATAAACCCAAAGCAATATATGGTATAAGCATAAAAAATAAATAGAATTTGTATAACTTGACGTGTAAGTCCGTTTATCTTGGGAGAGTTAACGGGCTTTTTTTATGCAGGCTTTATGTATAAAGTAGAGGTATGTTTTCATTTTATTTTCTAATAATTTTGTATAAAAATTGATGATATAATTTGTGAAAAATCATTTGTTGTTCTGTGGATAACTATTAAGTTACGCCAGTTTTACGCCCATTAATTATAAGTTGTTGATTTTAGACATTAAAAAGCCCCATGGTTAGGGGCTAGTCGTATATAAGTCAAGCTCATATACTGTAAGAGGCTCATCTCAAACTGAGCGTATTAAAACATAAATATAGATCATTTTCAGTAAAATAATTTTAAATCACTCAATCAACATCAAATCTGCCGCATTCGCCAACTTCAAAGGGCGTAAAGCAAAAATAGAACGCGTATGCCGAACCGCTTTCATCGAATATAAATTCTTACGCAGAAAACGCTCATAATGCTCAGAATTTTTTACTGCTACTTTTACTAAATAATCATAATCACCTGTAACCAAATGCGCTTCAATGACTTCAGGCATATTGGCTAAGGCATCACTGAACTCATTCAAAATTTCATCATCATGACGTTCTAAAGTAATCTCAATAAAAAATAACTCATTAATCCCAATTGCTTTCGGATTAATATTTGCAGTATAGCCCTCAATAACTTTTAACGATTCAAGACGTTTGACCCGTGTCCAACATGGCGATGAAGACAATCCGACTAAATCTGCCAGTTGTGCAACCGTTAAACGACCATCTTTTTGAAGAGCAGATAAAATTTTGCGATCAATCTTATCTAAAGTGTACTGACTATCATTCATAAGCGATACCACAGGAAAAATTTTCGAAAATATCCGAAATTATGATAATTCATTCCGAAAAATAGAAATATTCCTCATAAATACGGGAAACATTCCGTCTACTAAAGTACTAAAATAACCTTATTCAATCAAAGACATTTGGGAGAGTGGCTTTGATTCTACGGATCGTATCTTTAACGGAAGGGTGCCATTAAAGATACGATCTGTAACCCCATCTCAATTATCTCAGATTGAATCTAGTGGCTACGTTTCTGCTTTAACCAATATGCCAAACTTAAGCATGCTATCCATACAGGAATCAGAATCACTGCAATACGCATATCTGGTGTCATCCACATAATGGCTAAAATACACAGCATAAAAATAACACAAATGTAATTTGTGATTGGATAAGCCAAACTTGGAAAAATACTGATTTTTTGTAGTTGAAGCATGCGCTTTTTAAATTTTAAATGAGTCAGTGATAACACCATCCAGTTAATCACAATGGCTGATACAACCAAGCTCATCAACAATTTAAATGCTTTTTCTGGGAATACATAATTCAATAATACGCAAATAAGTGTGACTAAAGCAGACACTAAAATTGCCATATATGGTATGCCACGTTTATTAATTCGGCTTAAAAACGGTGGAGCATTACCTTGTTCAGCCAGACCAAGAAGCATACGACTTGTACCATAGCTAGTCCCGTTATATACGGAAATGGCTGCGGTGAGAACAACAAAATTGAGAACCGTTGCAACACCTTGGCTACCCAAAGAATCAAAGATTAAAACAAAAGGACTACCACCTTCCGCAATTTGATTCCACGGAAATAAAGACAATAAAATAAAAATAGTCATGACATAAAACAGCAAGACACGATAAACAATTTGATTGACTGCTTTGGGAATAGTTTTGGTTGGATCTTTGGTTTCAGCCGCAGCAATACCGACTAATTCGATACCACCAAAAGAAAACATGATAATCGCCATTGCCATGACTAAGCCAGAAAGCCCATTAGGGAAGAATCCGCCAAGTGCCCAAAGGTTAGAAACGGAGGCCGTTTCACCTGCATGACTACTGGCAAGCAAATACGCGCCAAATGCAATCATGCCAATAATGGCTAAAATCTTGATGATGGAAAATAAAAACTCCATCTCGCCAAAGACTTTGACGTGTAATAAATTAATGACGTTAATGAAGATAAAGAAACCTAAAGCGGAAATCCACGTTGGAATTTCGGGCCACCAATACTGTACATATAAGCCAATTGCACTGAGTTCAGCCATACAGACTAAAACATTCAGTACCCAATAATTCCAGCCAGACATGAAGCCTGCAAATGGACTCCAAAATTTATAAGCAAAATAACTAAATGAACCACTGACAGGTTCTTCAACCACCATTTCACCGAGTTGTCGCATCATAAAAAAAGCGATGAGACCTGCAATTGCATAACCTAAAATGACTGACGGCCCTGCAAGTTTAATGGTTTGCGAAATACCGAGGAACAGACCTGTACCAATTGATCCACCTAAAGCGATAAGCTGAATATGTCGATTACTCAGACCATGCTTAAGCTGACTTTGCTGTTTTGAAGACATAAATGATCCATTTATGTGGTGCTATGTGGGAGTGTAATTACACTGAGTTTATGAAGCGCTATAACTATAATAATTTTTTATTGAATAACAAAATTTAATTTATGAATATAATGTGATGGTTTGCTTTTTGATCAATTTTTATATGTGATGAGTATTAAAGAATGAGTCGAAGTTTAGCTGTATCTGTTCTTTATGGGATTGTCGTATTAACATAGGTCTTTAGAAAAAATAAAAGCATGACGCATGAGACTGACAGCTTGGTATACGCTCCGAAAATTTGTCTATGACAATTTACACAATGAGGAATATGAAACACTTTTTAGTCGATGCATTAATTATGTGTTAATTGTTCTCATTATCGGTAATGTTATCGCTGTACTGTTGGAGTCAGTCAATGATATTTATAAAGCGTATCAAGTCTATTTCGATGCCTTTGAAAATCTTTCTATCCTTATTTTTAGTATTGAATATATTCTGAGGTTATGGAGTGTCGTTGAAAAAGACCCATTTGACGCTGAATGGAGACAGCGTTTAAAGTGGATGACCAGTGGTGCTGCAATAATTGATCTTTTGGCTATTTTACCTGCTTATCTGAACTTCTTTGTACATATCGATTTACGCTTCTTACGGACACTACGTTTATTACGATTACTTAAATTGACGCGCTATTTTGTTTCATTACAGATTTTATTAAGAGTGATTGAGCGTGAAAAAGGATCTTTTCAAGCCGTTTTATTTATCTTAATTATTATGATTGTGATGGCTGCGGCAGGGGTTTATGTGGTTGAAAGTAGAGCGCAACCTGAAGTATTTAGCTCTATTCCTGCATCGATGTGGTGGGCTGTGGTGACTTTAACGACGGTCGGTTATGGTGATGTCACACCGATTACACCACTAGGGCGTTTTCTGGGGGCAATCATTACGATTCTTGGGGTGGGGTTGGCTGCTTTGCCTGCTGGTATTCTCGCCAATGGTTTAGCCAGTGAGCTTGAATTACGTAAACAACAATTAGAGCTGAAATTTAGAGAGATGCTTCAAGACCGTGAAATTGATCTGATTGTAGATGAAGAGAAGATTGATGATTTACGTAAACAAGTCGGTTTAACCACGGAGCAAACTCAAGATATTATTTTGCAATTAATTCGTGAGCAAAAAGAAGCCGATTTAGAAAAAGAGAAGAATAAATATTGCTTCTGTCCACATTGTGGGCATAAGTTGCCTGAGTAATCAGTAAAATGATAAGGATTAATTATAGAATTGATCCTCATAGTTTTATTTTTGCTGATTTAAGGTCTGAATATAAAGTTGTTGAGCGTTTAGTTGAATTGCATTGCGTTGTTCGAGCAGCAATAAACAACGTGTAACCAGATCAAAAGATTGATAAACATAATGTGCAACTATGGCTAATTGCTTAAGTTGCTCATTATCCATCAATTCAGGTCGGGTAAAATCACGTACATAAACAATATCTGCTTCAAGTAATTGATTAACAGCCTGATAGGGCTGTTCTATAAAGGAAAAAGGCGCAATAGGCCATTTTTTCACAGCAGCAAAACAGTGAGGAACAAACTCCTGGGCTCTTAATTCGACATCAATTTCACCAAAGGCAGGTTGATTTTTATAAAGCGTCATAAAAGATATTTCGGTCTGAATAGCAACCGTATTTTTTAATTTATTTCGCCCAAATTGAAATACTGTTAATTCTGCACCTTGAATATCAATTTTTAAAAAATCAAGGATTTCAATTTCAGTTATATCATCGAGTTTTTGTGTGGGTATAGATATTCGCTGTTTGACTACAGCATTGGGCTTCAATGCAATAAAATGTTCAAATGCACGTTCATCTGGCTCAAGCAAACTGGTCATTCCTGAATATTCACAGATATTTAATAAATGCTCTTGACCATCCGCAATAGCATAGGGTAAATACCGCTCATGATTACCCTTGTTAGAGTTTAGCTTTTCAAGTGCATCAGACTGTGGTTCAAATCCTGTAATATTACATAAATTGGCATCAAGCAATTTTTGATAAGGTGGATCACCATCAATCGGATTTGCACCAATGTCTACAATTTCTGTTAGCCGTGATGGTTGGAGTAATTGAATTAACAGATGCATAAAATTCCTTGAGTTCATTCTTATTGTGACATTTATTTAGTTTAACACTACTTATTATTAATCATATGGATGTACAGATACCTTACATAAATATTCATAAAATTTTTATTGTAATTTTTAAAGTGAAATGAAAAATTTTTATGTAAAAAGTTGAATCATATGGTGAAATAACGATTAAATAGGTGAGTTGATCAATAGAATTGTATGTAAATTGATTCATCTATTCAAAAAAGGTGTTAAATCGTATAAAAGATTTTAATGCTGATAAAAGATGTTTTACACTTTTAGTTAATGAGAATTATTCATTTTATAGCACTTTTCGCTAAAAGCTGACAATTTAGCAGTTTAAACCAATATATTATTGATCATAAGGGGCAGATTTATGAGTTATCAGCTTGATGCATTTGGCACACTGGTGATCGCAGTGGTCGTTTTATTTATGGGGCGGGCACTGGTTCATAAAATTTCCTTTTTAAGAAATTATAATATTCCTGAGCCTGTGGTTGGTGGTCTACTTGCCGCACTTCTGGCTTTAGCTTTATATCGTTTTTTCGGTTTCAGTGCGACATTTAGTGCTGACTTACAAAATACACTTATGCTGATGTTTTTTACATCCATTGGATTAAGTGCAAGCTTTGTTAAATTGAAAGAAGGCGGTTCCGCACTTATCATCTTTTTGCTCTGTGTTGCAGGTTTTGTTTTGGTACAAAATGCAGTGGGTATGAGCTTAGCTAAATTACTCGGGCTTGATCCTTTAGTGGGGTTAATTGTTGGTTCAATCACACTGACAGGTGGGCATGGAACTGCTGGAGCATGGGGTGAGGTCTTACAGAGCCAACATGGCATTCAAGGTGCAGTTGTATTGGGTATGGCATCGGCAACTTTCGGTTTAATTATTGGTGGTGTGATTGGTGGTCCAGTTGCTAAATATTTGATTAAAAAACATCAACTGGCTAAAGAGACCGTAGATGATGAATCTGGCATCCCTGAGCCTGCGAATGTTGCCGCATTTGAATATCCTAAAAAGACTCGTTTAATTACTGCCAATAACGCAATTACCACTTTGGGTATGTTCTCACTGTGTATTTTTGTCGCAAATTTAATGGCTGATTTTAGTAAAGGTCAGTGGTTTGAATTACCAACTTTTGTTTGGGCGTTGGCTTGCGGTGTCATTTTAAGAAACATTATGGAACATGTACTCAAAATTAATATTTTTGACCGTGCCATAGATGTGTTTGGAAATGCTTCATTATCGCTCTACCTTGCAATGGCATTGATGTCTTTGCAATTATGGTTATTGGCAGATTTGGCAGGACCACTTGTGGTTATTTTATTGGTTCAAACTTTAGTGTTGGCACTGTATACAACTTATGTCACTTTTAATGTGATGGGTAAAGATTATGATGCCGCTGTATTAGCCGCTGGTCATTGTGGTTTTGGTATGGGGGCGACACCGACAGCCATTGCCAATATTCAAGCTGTCACTAATACCTATGGGCCTTCGCATAAAGCCTTTTTGATTATTCCATTATGCGGTGCATTTTTTATTGATATTATTAATGCCGTTGTGATTCAGACGATTATCAAGTTCTTTTAGTCTAGCGAAATACTGATATTCGACTTCTTGTATTAAGCCTTTTTGTTCTTATTGAATTTGAGAATAAATAGGCTTTTTATTTTTATCTAATTGAATTTAAATCTATTTAATAAAAATTAAATGCTGTTAATCGTTATATAAGCTGCTTAATAAAGTAAGGAGTAAAAATGAGCTATGATGTGCGACTGTATACGATTCAAACCATGCATAATGAAAAACAATCGAGTGATGATGAGTTTTTTGATCATGACAGTAATCTCGTACTATTCACAGATCAACAATATTCAGAGCTGACAGAACACTTAATTCGTTATGACTATCAACCCATTCAATTTGATCAGGATACAAAACATTTTAAAAGGCAGGATAGCTCGGCTCAGGCTTATTTAACCAAGCAAGGTTTATATTTTAGTTGTAGTTTTAATGATGAAGATATTTTTGAAATTAGAATGATGGCATCTGAATTTACCGATACAGGTGAGTATGCTAAATATAATCCGCAGATAGGTGAGTGGGAGGTTTAGTTACTTTTATAGCGTAGCCTAGAAACCTAAACGGTTCTTGTTAAAAAATAAACCTCATAATAGATTTCACCACCTCTTTATTTTCTCTTTAAAAATAAATTTAAAGGCTCTACAGAAGAAGCCAGATGAGGTGGTTTATTTCTTAATCTCTTGAAGATTAAGCTATTGTATTTTTTAAAAAGTCTTTAATGATCACTTCTGCGGCAGATTCCAATTGCATTGCATACTTTGCATTGTCCGCACGTAAAGCAGAGATATCAATATTGGCTTTACGCAACTCACACGTATGACCAATCAACCATTTTTCTAGGCTGTCTGAGGCAACTTCCAAATGGAATTGCAAAGCGAGAATATTTTTGCCAACCTGAAAAGCTTGATTGCTATAGATTTTAGAACTGGCTAAGAGTACAGCTTCATCGGGTAGGTCAAAGGTATCACCATGCCAATGCAATACAGGCGTTTCCGCTAAAGGCGCTAAGATATTATTCTTTGCATAACGAATATCTAAAGTACTCCATCCGATTTCTTTTTGATGCCCTGCATACACTTTTGCACCTAAGGCATGTGCGATCAGTTGTGCACCTAAACAGATTCCAATGGTAGGTAAATTCTTGGCTAGACGTTGTTTCAGTAATTTAATTTCATCTTTTAGAAAGGGATAGTCAGCTGTTTCATAAACACCAATCGGCCCACCTAAAATAATCGTTAGACCTTCATAGCTTAAAGCTTTGCTGAGATCATCAACGCCTGCTTCAAAATAACGAACTCGATATCCTAGGTCATAAAATACATCTTCAAATGAGCCTAAATCTTCAAAAGCAAGATGTTGGATAGCATAAATGGTTTTAGGGAAATTTGAATCCATAATTTATCTGATTATATTCATTAGCGAGATTTGGTATCACGCAACATTATCTGAATTAAAAGTATATTTCCATAATTGATTGGAGTGATTTGTTAATGTTTATTAGGATAGAACAGTAGAGAATAAGCAGTGTTATTTATTTAGAAATGATAATAATCAAGGGTTAAAGGAACTTATAGGAGCAAAGTAGTAAGAGAAATACTTTATTAATAAATTGAATGGAGTTCAAATAATGCAAAAGAAATTTGCCTTTACAGCAACCTGTGTGCTGAGTCTTCTTACATTGTACGGTTGTAATGATAATGATGAATCAATCGTAACATCGCCACCCCTGACTACAGATGTTAATCCGAATAGTTGTTTAACAACAGCAAGTGATGGTTCAAATGTCGTGGTAGGTTCGAATCAGGTGGGTGATCCCGCTTTTCCTGAACCTGCATCTGGCTATCGTTTAGGGTTAAAAACTAAATATTCAGATAAATATATGGTAGTTGCAAATACACCATTGGCAACGAAGGCAGGTTGTGAAGTTTTAAAAGCAGGTGGGAGTGCAATTGATGCAGCCATTGCCGTACAAGCGGTTTTAGGTTTGGTTGAACCTCAGTCAAGTACGATTGCAGGTAGTGCATTCATGATGTATTACGATGCTTCTACTAAAAAAGTCAGCGCTTATGATGGGCGAGAAACTGCGCCAAGTGCTGCAACTGGCTATTATTTAGCTCGACAAGATCAAGCAGATGCAAATTCTTTACCTCCTGTACCATCAACTAGACGCAGTGGTCGTTCCATTGGTGTACCGGGTGTGCTTCGTATGTTTGAAATGGCACATGGCGAGCATGGTAAATTGGCTTGGAATCAATTGTTTAATAATGCCATTGATTTATCTGTCAATGGTTTTAAAGTTCCAGGACGTTTAGCAGATGCAATTAAAGCAAATGCCGTCAATTTAGCTTTAGACAAAAATGCAGTGCAAACTTATTTTAAAGCCGATGGAACACCTTATACGGTGGGTGAGACGCTTAAAAATGTCGCTTATTCTGAAACCTTAAAAACAATTGCAAGCCAAGGTGCAAGTGCCATGTATAAAGGGCAAATTGCGACGGATATTATTGCTAAAGCAGGGCAAAGTGTGGGGGATGATGCAGCGAGAACCCCAATAACTCCAAGTTTAATGACTTTAAATGATTTGACCAATTATCAAGCGAAAAAGCGTGAAGCAATTTGCACGACCTATAGAAATGCTTATTACATTTGTACAATGCCACCACCATCTTCAGGTGGGATAGCCGTAGCACAAACTTTGGGTATTTTAGAAAGTTTTGATATGGCGCAATATGCGCCAACTCAACCTGAAAATGAGGGGGGTGTACCGAATGTAATGGGGGTTCATCTTGTTTCAGAAGCAGAGCGCTTGGCTTATGCAGACCGTGATAAATATGTTGCAGATACCGATTTTGTCCCTTTGCCAGCAAAAGGTATTCCAAGCATGTTGGATAAAAACTATCTTAAACAGCGTGCATCTTTAATTAGTTTGAATAAATCGATGGGCATAGCATCTGCAGGAAACTTTAATTCAAATGCAGGAATAGATAGCACCGTTGAACATGGCACAACACAATTTACCGTGGTTGATGCTTATGGAAATGTAGCCTCTATTACGTCTACAGTCGAGTCGAGTATGGGTTCATTCCATATGGTGAATGGCTTTTTACTTTCGAATCAATTAACTGATTTTTCAGCGAATCCAGTGGATGCTTCAGGTGCAGTTGTGGCGAATAGAGTAGAAGCCAATAAACGACCAAGAAGTACTATGGCACCAACAATTGTATTTAAAGGAATTCAACCTGGCGATTTTTATATTGCAACAGGTTCACCGGGTGGCGGAACCATCATCCAGTTTGTTGTTAAAACGCTTGTGGGTATTTTAGATTGGAATTTAGATGCGCAACAGGCAACGTCTTTGGTAAATTTTGGTGCAACTAATAGCTTAATTACAAATGTAGATAGTTCAAATACGACATTGAATTTATCTGATTTGGTTACAGGGCTGCAAGATAAAGGTCATGTTGTGAATAATGGAGCTCAATCAAGCGGAATTTCAACGATCATGAAAGTCGCAATCAACAATCAAATGAAATATGCAGGCGGAGTCGATCCACGTCGTGAAGGTTTAGTTTTGGGCAATGGTGCTTTGTAAAATATAATTTAATTGGATTTTATCTTAGATGGAGAGCCAGATGAAAGTCTGGCTTTTTATATGGGTTTGGTTTTATTCTCAGTCGATAAAAAATATTTAATCGCTGATTTACTCGATTCTAAAATCATTAACTTTAAAGATTCATCCATGATGCTTCGTGCAATTAATATTGCACCTACCAATTGACACATCACTGCCCAAGCTTTTTCTTCACTGCCTAAATGTTCTAAAAAAATCTGATGACCTCTTATCAGTTCAGATTGATAGAGTTGTTTAATATCATCATCTGAACGTGAAATTTCAGTTGCCAATGCAGGAAGCACACAGCCGTGTTCAGCTTTATTCACATGAGAAAGCGCCAAATAACGATTCAGTTCAAAATCAATCCATGGTTCAGCTTCTGTATGTGGATTGCCCATCCACATATCAATACTGTGCTGAATTTCAGATTCAATCAAAGCTTTAAATAAATCATGTTTAGAGGAAAAATGTGAATAAAAAGCTCCACTGGTCACACCAGCAGCTTTCATAAAAGTATCCACACCTGTGGCATTAAAACCCTGTTTTTTTGCAATTTGACCACTAATACTCAGTAGTTCTTTACGTTTTTCTTCTTTATAACCTGATTTATAGCGCATGATTGAACCACTCAAAATGCATTTGACTGGTTAAAAATTATAACATAGTATTCGTTATGATAACGACCGTTATGTAAAAAAGGACACATAACATGATTAACGATTTAGAAAATAATTTAAGTTATAATTTACAGAATACTTCGGACAGCCAACAACAGTTAAAAAATCCGAATCAAAACAAAGTTGCATTAATTATTGGTGCAGGTGATGCCACAGGTGGTGCAATTGCAAAACGTTTTGCACAAGGTGGTTACATCACGTGTATGACTCGTCGTAATGCCGATAAATTACAGCCTTTAATTACCGAGATTGAACAACAAGGTGGGAAAGCTTTTGGTTTTGCTTCTGATGCTCGAAAAGAAGAGCAGGTCATTCAGTTAATTGAAGAAATTGAATCTACAATAGGCGAAATTGATGTCATGGTTTTTAATATTGGTGCCAATGTTCCTTGCAGTATTTTAGATGAAACAGCACGTAAATATTTTAAAATTTGGGAAATGGCATGTTTTGGCGCTTTTTTGGTTGGGCGAGAAGTTGCCAAGAGAATGGTACCACGTCAAAAAGGCACGATTATATTTACAGGTGCTACAGCAGGCATGCGTGGAGCAGCCTATTTCGCTGCATTTGCAGGAGCAAAACATGCTTTACGTGCTTTAGCACAAAGTATGGCACGTGAGTTGGGCCCTCAAAATATTCATGTGGCGCATGTGGTGTTGGATGGTGCAATTGATACAGAATTTATAGAAACAACCTTCCCTGAAATTTATGCACGTAAAGAACAGGATGGTATTTTAAATCCCGAACATATTGCAGAAAATTATTGGCATATTGCACAACAGCCAAGAGATGCGTGGACACATGAGTTAGATTTAAGACCATGGATGGAAAAGTGGTAATTGATTCGCTCTTTTTGAGAAAATTTAAAGAGCCTATAAATGCTTATGCAAGAAGCCTAAAATAGATATAGATAAGGATATAAAATGAATATTATTGAGTTTTACTTTGATTTGGGTAGTCCATACAGCTATTTAGGGTTTCATCAAATACAAAAAATAGCAGCAGAAAAACAAGCTGAGATTATTTGGAAGCCGATTTTGCTGGGTGGTGTATTTAAAGCAACAGGAAATAGCAGTCCAATGGCTGTGCCCACCAAAGCACGATATTCAATGCAGGATTTAAAGCGTTGGTCTAATTATTGGAACATTCCTGTACAAATGAATCCTCATTTCCCAATCAATACTTTAATGCTCATGCGTTTGCTTACAGCGGTGCAGTTGTACCAACCTGAAAGATTTATAGACGTAACGACAGGCTTATTTAATGCGATGTTCGGACAACCACGTAATTTAAATGACCAACAGGAATTTATTCAAGTTGCAACAGAACTAGGTTTAGACACTGCAAGTGTCCAGACTTGGTTGAGTGATGAAAAAGTAAAAGGGCAACTTAAGTTTTTAACAGAAGAAGCGGTAGAAAGAGGTGTATTTGGCGCACCTACTTGGTTTGTTAAAGATGAAATGTATTGGGGTGTTGATCATTTACATTTTGTGGAAATGGCTTTAGATCGTGAGTAAATGATTAATATAATTTACGGTCTCAAAATAAGGTAAAGCAAAAGTTTTAATTTTTTGCTTTACCTTATTTATTCGACGGCGTTTTATCACTCTAATCATAAGACTGTAAAAGATCGTTCAAATGCACTTTAATATTGCTCCATTCGGCTTGAACAATACTGTACATCACAGTATCTCGGATGGTTCCATCTTTTCGCAAAGCATGGCCTCGAATGACACCATCTTTTTTTGCACCTAAGCGTTCAATGGCTTTTTGACTTTTTAGATTAAAAATATCAGTACGTAATCCAACAGTGTTGGCATTTAAATGGTCAAAAGCATATTGAAGTAATAATAGTTTAGAGGTGGTATTCACATGTGAGCGTTGGAATTTTTTTGCATACCATGTGTAGCCAATTTCCAAGCGCCTTGTATCATTTAAAATATCATGAAAGCTCGTTGTGCCTATAATTTCTTGTGTTTCAGCATGCATCACGACAAATGGAAATCTTGTTTGAGCATTTTTTTGTTGCAGTGCGGTCTGGATATATTCATCCACTTGAGTATGATGTGGTGTAGAAGTGACTCTAAGTTTCCAAAGCTTACCATCTTTGCATGCTTCTTTTAAACCATCTTCGTGCTCATGCGTTAAAGGAATAATTTGAACATCATTGAGGCTTAAATCAATATTTTCTAAGAAGAGCTTTTCAAAAGACATGAGGATGGCTTTATTGATATTTCAAGATTTAAAACTACTTGAATTAGAGAAAGAAATCTAGTTTTGAATATATTTATTTTCGATAAAAAAGCGAACCGAAGTTCGCTTTTATTCTTTTTATTTTATATCTCTATTTTTAAAAAATCTAACTTAGAAGAAGCCCATTGCTTTAGTTGAGTAACTCACCAATAAATTTTTGGTTTGTTGGTAATGATCAAGCATCATTTTATGGTTTTCACGACCAATACCTGATTTTTTATAACCACCAAATGCAGCATGTGCAGGGTAAATATGGTAGCAATTTGTCCATACACGACCAGCTTCAATTGCACGACCAGCACGGTACGCTGTATGTGTAGAGCGTGACCATACGCCTGCACCTAAGCCATAAATTGTATCATTGGCAATCTTAATGGCTTCGTCATAGTCTTTAAAGGTTGCAACTGAAAGTACTGGTCCAAAAATTTCTTCTTGGAAGATTTTCATGCTGTTGTTGCCTTTAAAAATAGTCGGTTCAATATAGAAACCTTCACCCACTTCATGACGATCACCACCACCTGTCAATACTTGCGCACCTTCAGCACGACCTGTTGCGATACAGCCTAAAATTTTGTTTTGTTGTTCCTGTGAAGCCTGTGCGCCAATCATAGTATCCGTATCTAATGGATGACCTGTCTTAATGCGTTTCACACGTTCAACTGCCATTTCAAGGAATTTATCAGCAATACTTTCTTGAACCAATGCACGGGATGGGCAGGTACAAATTTCACCTTGGTTTAAGGCAAACATGGCAAAACCTTCAAGTGCTTTATCTAAAAACTCATCATCTTTGTCCATAATATCTTCAAAGAAAATATTTGGAGATTTACCACCGAGCTCGAGTGTTACAGGAATAATATTTTCAGTCGCATATTGCATAATTTGCTGACCGACTGCGGTTGAACCTGTAAATGCAATTTTTGCAATACGTGGGTTAGTGGCAAGTGGGCGACCAACTTCTACACCGTAACCATTAACAATATTCAGCACGCCTGCAGGCAATAAATCTTGAATTAACTCAACTAGAACAAGAATACTAGCAGGGGTTTGTTCAGCAGGTTTTAAAACGATACAGTTACCTGCAGCCAATGCAGGTGCAAGTTTCCATGTCGCCATCAAAATAGGGAAGTTCCATGGAATAATTTGTCCAACAACACCTAAAGGCTCATGGAAATGGTAGGCAATGGTATCTTCATCAATTTCAGAAATACCACCTTCTTGAGCACGTATACAGCCTGCAAAATAGCGGAAATGATCAATCGCCAAAGGAATATCAGCAGCTAAGGTTTCACGAATCGGTTTACCGTTATCCCATGTTTCTGCAACAGCTAATAATTCTAAATTTTCTTCTAAACGATCTGCGATTTTGAGCAACATATTTGAACGTGTCGTTGGAGATGCTTTATTCCAAGACGTTTTTGCTTTGTGTGCTGCGTCGAGTGCTAATTCAATATCTTCCGCGGAAGAACGCGGAATTTTTGTGAATACTTTGCCATCGACAGGAGAGATATTATCAAAGTATTCTCCTTTTACAGGTGCAACCCATTGTCCACCAATAAAATTTTCATATTGGGCTTTAAATTGAATTTTTGAACCAGGTTGATTTGGATCTACATAACGCATAAGAATTTCCCTTTACTTATTTTCATCAATATTTGTTGGTGAATGTGTATGGATGACTGAAAGACAGTCTCGGTTTACATCATGCTTTGAGGATATGGATATAAAGGTTGGAGAAAGGTTGGAGGAAAGTCATTTATAATTTGCGCTATGATTTAGTTTTTGACAATGTTTTCTTGTATTAGATTTTGTTTCAAAAAGTGATGAATTTCTTGGTCTTATTCAATCTCAGTTCTAGCGCTTTGGTCTTAGAGCAGTTGACTAATGTACTGTTAAATATGTTAGTTTGAAGTCTAATTTATAAGCAAGTGATAAAAATAAAAAAGCAAGGACGTATGACCCCCCAAGTGAATGGCTAAGGAATGTAGTATATGTTGAGTCAACAAGATTTATTACAGAAAAGGGATACGATTGAACAATTGCGTCAAAGCAGTAGTTTGTCATTGAATCATGCAGATCAGCTTGGGCAAAGTATCGTCAGTTCATGGCAACGTTCAAATTCAGCATCTATTCCGAAAGATCGAGAAGCTGCGCCATTAACCCATCAAAAACACAGTAAAAAAAGTGCTTTGGAAATTGCGATTGAGCATTGTGGAAAAGAATTAAAACATATTGCGGAACAGTCTTCGATGGTTGCTGCCGTGGGGGATATTGGTAGTACGATTATTTGGACTGCAGCCAGTGGGCAAATGCGTAATGCCGCTGAAAGAGTACACTTTGTTGAAGGTGGGCAATGGCGTGAAGATTTAGTTGGAACCAATGCCTTAGCTTTGTCATTAAAAACGCAACGATCAAGCTGTGTATTTTCAAATGAACACTATATGTCTTCCATCCATGATTGGGTGTGTTATGCCGCACCGATTATTGATCCTTATTCCAAGCATGTTTTGGGTGTGATTGATCTATCCACGACATGGAATCATCACAATAGTTTAGGTTTATTGGCTGCGGAACGCTGTGCATCGATCATTCAATCTGCACTGTTAGAATATCAGCAACAGCATTTATTCATTCGCGCCTTTTCAGTCCCACAAGTATTGTTTAATGGCAAAATTGTGGTGTTGACTCCGCGCCAAATTGAAATTTTGACAATCCTTGCACTTTGCCCACAAGGCATGAACCTTGAAAATTTACATCAAGCTTTATATGGTGAGCGTAAAGTCAGTATTGGTACTTTAAAGGCTGAAATGTCGCAACTGCGTGATATTTTAGGGGGAATGCTCGGTTCGCGTCCTTACCGCTTGTTGGCAAATGTCGAAGCAGATTTTCTACAAGCGGAACAGGCTTTAGATGCATGTTATACAGAATCAGCACTGAAATTATGCAGAGGTGTATTTCTAGCTAAAACAGAAAGCCCATTTTTATGTGCTTGGCGTGACTGTTTAGAATCGCGTTTAAGTGAAGCAATATTTAAAGCACATGAAACAGATGTTTTGCTTAAACATCTGGCACATTTTCCTGAGGCAATTGATGCTGTGGAGCGTTTAATTGAATTGACACCTATAGGTCATCCTGCTCATCAAATGTTGATGAAGTATAAAGATGAGCAGTAGGTGTCTTATTTCAGATATTAAGCTCAGTGATATCTAAAAAATTATTAACATAAAAATGAGTTAAATATTATCCAACTTTTTGCTTTAACCAATTAAAGAGTTTTCCATAAACATTTTGACGGACTGGTGCTGATGAAAGTACTAAATCATGCAAACCATTCTGAATTGTCATTACAGTGACATCACCTTGTAATTTGTTTGCATACTTTTTTATACCTTTTACGTCTAAAATCACATCACTGGTTTGTGCATCTTTACCCCACTTTTTCGGATTTTTTGTTTGATGAGAATGCATAACTAGAGTCGGAACTGAAATTTTTGCACCTGCTTGAATTTCT
The DNA here is from genome assembly GCF_002135415.1 of Acinetobacter sp. ANC 3832. GTDB lineage: Bacteria > Pseudomonadota > Gammaproteobacteria > Pseudomonadales > Moraxellaceae > Acinetobacter. The sequence goes on along the minus strand of NZ_NEGJ01000016.1, from coordinate 45,594 downwards.
TTTTGGGCTTCAAAAATGGCATGTACAAAACTTAAATAAACTAATGAATAGGACTTCTGTTTCCATTCTAAATTAAAATCCCATTCACCATAAAAGTCTTTATGAATACTAGGCACGTACCATTTATTCAGTTCACTCGGGAATCTGACATTAGGAAGATATTTACCCAAGGCACTTAGTTTAGGCAGAGCGAGTTTTTTCTTCCACGCAGGCATATTAAAGTTATAAAAAGGACTGTTTGCCCAAAGGGCTTTAATCAATGGATGATTGAGATGATGTACTGCATACAGCGTGGTAATTAAACCACCTGTGGAGTGTCCACACAGCACAACTGCATCATGACTTTCGTCACCAATAATATTTAAAGCCTGAGTGATTTCAGCATCATATTCACTGATTTCACGGACGTTATAAAACTTCTGATGGGGTAGATGCGAACGACCATATTTACGTAAATCAAGCGCATAAAAATCATAACCATGTTGGTTAAATTGTTCAGCCATTTCAGTCTGAAAAAAATAATCAATGAAACCGTGAATATATAAAACTGCTTTGTTTGTTGCTTGATCTGCTTTTTTTCGCACCAATGTTGCGATGACTTTCCCTTCAAAATCATCAGGGAAATGTAATGTTGCCTGTTCATAACCTGCACCAAGGACATCAGGTTGGTAGGTAATTTGTGATGCTGTCATTGTATTTCCCCAATCCATTTAAAAGTGTTGTTATAGATATTGTTTGACCAATTCATAAGACAAATCATAAAGCTTTTGCGCCAATTGCATATCTTTAGATTTAGCTGAGCTCAGTGCAGGTGTTTGTACACTGGCATATTGCCCATTTTTATGGGCCCAATCTGCATCTAAAGCCATTTTACGAATTTGATTGGCAGGTTTAGATGGCGGAATGAGTGCCATGGAAACGAACATATATTGTAATTTAGGCAGTTGACGATACAACTCAGAATCAACCACACCAGGATGCAGGGCATTACTGGTCACATTACTTCCTGCGAGCTGTTTTGCGAGTAAATTGCTAAACAATAGATTTTGTAATTTACTGTTGCCATAACTTGGGAACATGATGTAACGCTGAATCTTTTCTGCTCTAAATTTTTCAGGTTGAATGCTACCGCCCCAATGCGCAATCGAGGATAAATGGATAATTCGACCTTGTTCAGCATTTTTAAGCAAAGGTAAGAGTTTGAGTGTCCATAAAAAATGGCCCAGATAGTTCACACCGAAATGTTTTTCAAAACCATCTTCAGTTGCATCTAAATGCATGCTGATCAGCCCTGCATTGTTAATCAGCACATCAATATGCTCATATTTAGACAGCACTTCATTGGCAGCATGATTCACTTTAGTTAAACTGTTCAAATCCAGCTGAATTAAATCAACTTGTCCTGTTCCGAATGATTTTAAATGTGCTTGAGCTTGCTGTGCCTTATCCAGATTACGGCATGCTATAATCACATTATGACCTTCTTTTACCAATAGTTCAGCTGTAGTTAAACCGATGCCTGCATTTGCACCTGTAATCAAAATGGTTTTAGGCATAGTTGCTTTGGAAATTGATGTATTCGACATTGCATTAAACTCCAATCAGGCTATTTATAAATATTTTCCAACAAACTGAATCGATTGATCATACAGTTGTTGTGCAAGTTGCATATCTTTTGCTTTAGAGGACTTAATGGCAGGTGTTTGTAAACTGACATAATCCCCATTACGATTTGCCCATTTCGGATCTGTTGCAATGGTTTTGATCAATGCCGCAGGTTTGGTGGTCGGAATCAGAAATAGCTTGATGACTTTATATTGATATTTGGGTAATTCACGATAAATTTCAGAATCTACACCACCGGGATGCAATGCATTACTGGTGACATTGGTTCCTTCAAGTTGTTTTGCAAGAATATTACTAAATAATAAATTGGCCAATTTACTGTTGGCGTAACTCAGTACACCATTATATTTTTTAACTTGATCAGCTTTAAAGTTTTCAGGCTTGATACTACCCATCAAATGCATCATAGATGCTAAATGAATAATACGTCCATGTTCTGAATTTTTAACTGCAGGAAGCAACTTCATGGTCCATAAAAATGGTCCTAAGTAATTCACACCAAATTGTTTTTCATAGCCATCTACAGTGGCTTCTAGTTCAGGTGTCATCATACCTGCATTGTTGACGAGCACATCAATTTGGGGATACTTTTGTAGGAGTTGATTTGCTGCTTGATTAACTTGCTCAAGGCTATTTAAGTCAAGCTGAACGATTTCAACTGTACCTTTATTCAAAGATTCAAGATATTGCTTGGCTTTCTCAGCTTTGTCTAAATTACGGCAGGCGATAATCACATGATCACCATCTTGCACAAAACTTTCCGCTGTCGCTAAGCCAATACCTGTATTTGCACCTGTAATCACAATTGTTTTCATGTTGTTTATTCTGCTTTTATGTGTGGATGATGATTGAGTCAACTCATTTTATAAACTAATTCAAAGATGAAAGGAAATATAGAATTGGTAACTTAGAGAATGGCAGAAAGTGCTTGGATTTTGTCCACGAATAATAAAAAGTTGTTAATCGTTATATAAGAGATTTAAAGAAAGGGTATCGATCCTGTTTTGAGTGAAATGATTGACGCAAATAAATTACTCATACGTCTAAAATGAAAAAGGGAATATCACCGAAATGATATTCCCAAACGATTGAACAGGAGAGTTTTACTTACATTGCTGCTTTAAAGATATCAATGACTTGAGCTTCATTCGCTTTACGTGGATTGGTGAGCATACATGCATCATTTTGTGCATTTTTTGCCATAACAGCATGATCGGCTTCTTTCACACCCAGTTCAGTTAATCCTGAAGGAATACCAATTGAAGCAGATAATTCACGAATAGCATCAATTGCAGCAAAAGCAGCTTCAGTGACGGTTAAGCCATCTGTATTTACACCCATTAATTGTGCAATTTTTGCATAACGATCAGGGCAAGCAATTAAATTGAACTCGCAGACATGTGGAAGTAAGATTGCATTACATACGCCATGTGGCAGGTTGTAGAAACCACCCAATTGATGTGCCATTGCATGGACATAACCTAAAGAAGCATTGTTAAATGCCATACCAGCTAAGTATTGTGCGTATGCCATTGCATCACGTGCTTCAAGGTTTTCACCATTGGCAACAGCAGGGCTTAACCATTCAGTAATCATGCTGATTGCTTTTTCCGCACATGCATCTGTAATTGGATTCGCTGCGGTAGAAACATAAGCTTCGACAGCGTGCGTTAATGCATCCATTCCTGTTGCAGCAGTTAAAGCCGCAGGTTTTGCAATCATCAGTTTAGGATCATCAATTGCCACCAGTGGCGTACAACGCCAGTCTACAATCGCCATTTTAACGTGAGTATCTGTATTGGTAATAATACAGAAACGCGTCATTTCAGATGCAGTACCCGCTGTGGTATTAATCGCAATCAGTGGTGTCATTGGTACTTTACTTTGATCAATCCCTTCATAATCACGAATTTTGCCACCACCCGCAGTCACTAAGCCAATTCCTTTAGCGCAGTCATGTGAAGAACCACCACCTAAAGAGACAATAAAGTCGCAACCATTTTCGTTATAAGCATTTACACCATTTAAAACATTAATGTCTGTTGGATTAGGTTCAGCGCCTGGGAAGACGTGACTGTCGACACCTGCTTCGTTTAAATAATTAACAATAATATCGGCAACACCGAATTTGAATAAGCCTGCATCGGTCACGATGAGTGCTTTTTTTGCACCTAAATTTTGTGCTTTAGCACCAACTTCTTTGGCACAGCCTGGTCCAAAAAGTGATACGCAAGGGATGTAAAAACCATTTGTTTGATCTGCAATATTTTTAAAAGCCATGGTGCGATTCCTTCTACCATCATTGTTATTTCATCAATCCGACAGGTGATGATCACCTTGATATTGAGTATCTAGTCATCGCTTATATTTTGACACCTACTTAAAACCTACCAAAGTTTTAAGATACTTATTTTTTATAAAAATATAAATAAAACAAAAAGATAATATTGTTTTTGAGTTACGGCACTTATATGTTGAGTACAATAAATAATGAAATTCGTCACAGAAGTCGTATACTATTATCCTGAAAATAAATCTGTAAAAATGTTTTGATATTTTCATTGAGATATATCTGCATTGGAGAGTAAGGCAAAATCATGGAGCCGTTTGTTCAAAAGAATGTAGGGAATAATCATCAGCAAACAGCACAAAAATTATTGATTATTTCAGTGCATTTAAAGCAAATTTTTCAAGACCAGTGGTTCTATCTTAAAGATGTCACTGCTCAGAATGTATTGAAAATTGATGCTGAAAACAAAGTGCTTTGTATTGCGAATGGTATGTGGAATATCCATTTTAATATGGATTTGCCTTTGCTTCAGATTCGCAGTGATTTTCCAAATCAAGTCAGTGATGTCTTGGCAGAATTTATTTTATATGAAATTCCTTTTTTTACAGGAAGTTTATTACCGCAACACCCAACCACAGTAAAAACAAAGGCCCAAGTCTTCAGACAATCTCTGATTGAACAAGTATTTGCATGGGTTGATGGGGAAAGTCGCGTTGAGCAATATCTATATAATATTTCAGTGAAAGATGCAGAAAAAATAGACCAATTACTGATAGCTGAAGGATATTATGATGCGGCTTATCTCACGGCTTTTGCAAAATATGGCAAAGAAATTCCACTGGAAGTTGAATTAAATATTAAACATTTATGTTTAGCCAACTCTGTGAAAGGTGAAAGTTTTATTGCCATTCATGAATTGATTCCAATTTATGATCAATTGTGTTTTTCTGCGGAACAATTTTTGCCCTTTGCTTTATTCCGCATTTTAAAAACTCAATTTATGGATTCTTTCCATTTAATGGATGTTTTAGAGCGACAACAAGATTTTCAATTGTTAATGAGTCATGCTGTTGAGCAACCTCATTTGATGGGTTTTGCAAAACTGACATTGCGTGGATATTGGCAGAATAAAGATTTATTTTCAAAGCAGAATTTTCTAAATAAAAAATGCCCCTATTGGGATGAAAGTCAGTTTAATTTTTTACCTATTTTGAATTATCAAAGAACAGTGAATTGGTTATTTAAACAAGACAGTGTGGTGATCGACTGGATCAGTCGAAATATGCTGAAACCCAGTGTACCTATTGCCATTACTGCATTGAGTTTTGTCGATACTAGTAAAATTCATCCACAAGTGATTTTATTAACTTTAAAATATTTTAGAGACATTTCTGCTCGATTATTTGTTTCCGAATGTCATGTTTATGCAAAAGAACATTTTTGGTTTAATCATCATCGTAATACTAAATATAGTTTAGACAGTGAAATGTCGAAGATTTTGCATACACAGTATATTTCAAACTCTGTGCTTTATTTAGAAGAATGGATGGATTTATTACAATTGGTTTCCGAAGGGAACTCATATATTGCGAAGTATGTTTTTCAAAAGCTGAGCCGTGTGATGCAAGCATATATGTTGTTTTTACAAAAAATTGTAGACGGTATTGATGCAGAACTGGTTCCTTATATCAATCCGAGAACACATGAAAATCGTGATTTCTTTCTTGTGTTGCAAAAACATCAACTCAATGTGTCTGAGTTTAGACATGTATTTCATCATTCAGCTTTAAATTTTTCACGCCGTGTCAGCGTATTTGATTCTTATGTAGCCGATTATTTGGTTGATTTTTTCCTCAGTCATAAAGAGGTCGCTAAATCTGTCACTTGGGCTGGATTGTTTCAACAAGCGATTCGATGGCATCAACAATTACAACATGATACGACCTTGCAAAAATTAAGACTTCGAATTCATGTCGAGGAATGGACACGCTTATCTCCTGAAAAATATATGTATTATGGAGATTGGAAATTTGAAGAGTTACATCAATTAGAACGTATCATTCATGAATCCGCAGATTTTAATCATTGTCTTGCTGTCGCATATAGTCAACGTATGGTGGACGGCGAATATGTTGCATTTCATATGACTTCCGTACAAGAACCAAGTTTGCATTTAACTTTGGGTTGTTTGTATGAATATGATCAATTGGTTTTAGAACAATTAAAATATCCAAATAATCGCAATGCTGATGTGCATAGTCTTAATATTGCACGCTTATTTATTGCTGAATTTAATTTAATCCTCAGACAACGTAGTGTAGAAGAACAACGTTAAGTCAGGGAAAACTTAACTTTTGATGAAAAAGCCGTTAGGCTATAGCCGTCCAATACTGTATAGGCAAATCTAGGCGATTATGAAACAAGAAACTGCACTGAAATTAATGAAAGCGGGTGAAAATGTCTTTTTGACGGGCTCTGCTGGTGCAGGTAAAACCTATACATTAAATCAATATATTAATTATTTGAAAGCACGAAAAGTACCTGTTGCTGTTACAGCATCTACAGGTATTGCAGCAACACATATGAATGGTATGACCATTCATACTTGGGCGGGGATTGGGATTAAAGATGTTTTATCCGATGATGATTTAAAACGGATGAAAGAGCGTAAATACTTAAAAGAACATTTAGAAAATGCACAAGTGCTTATTATTGACGAAATTTCGATGTTACATGCCAAACAACTTAATTTGGTCAATCAGGTTTTAAAATATTTTAAAGAATCTGATGAAGCTTTTGGCGGAATTCAAGTCATTGCAGCAGGTGACTTTTTCCAGTTACCCCCTGTGGGTAGGAAAGAAGAAAAGAATCGAGATAAATTTTGTTTTATGTCGAATGCATGGGTTGAAGCTAAATTTCGAATTTGCTATTTGACTGAACAGCATCGTCAAGATGATTCAGTGCTCAATGATATTTTGAACGGAATTCGTGCACAGCATATTTTGCCTGAACATGTACAAGCACTGCAACAAACACGACATCAAGATATTGGTGAAACATTTACCCGTTTATATACCCATAATATGGATGTAGATAGTATTAACTATCAGCATCTCAATGAAATTACAGGAGATGGGCATCAATTTGTCGCTGTTTGTGATGGTAATGATAAACTCATCGATACATTAAAATCATCAGTACGCGCACCTGATGAGCTGACGCTTAAAAAACATGCCAAAGTCATGTTTGTTAAAAATAATTTTGATATGGGATATATCAACGGAAGCTTAGGTGAAGTCATCGGTTTTGAAGAAGATGATATACACGGCATTTTACCCAAAGTAAAACTGACGGATGGAACGGTTCTAGTGGTCGAGCCTGAAACTTGGTCAGTAGATAATGATGCAGGCAAAACTATTGCGAGCTTACAACAAGTACCACTGCGTTTGGCTTGGGCAATTACCATTCATAAATCACAAGGTATGACATTAGAAGCCGCTGAGATTAACCTGTCGCATACCTTTGAAAAGGGGCAAGGTTATGTGGCGTTATCACGATTAAAATCAATTAATGGTTTAAAATTATTGGGTTTTAATGATCAAGCTTTAGAATTGGATAGTTTGGCCATTAAAGCGGATCGCCGTTTTCAAGAATTATCCACAGAAGCTGAAGTTAACTATTTAGATGTTGATCTAACACTTCAACATAATGCTTTTATTCGGCATTGTGGCGGTACATTGAATGTGACTGAAATAGAACGTAATGAAAAGAAAATTGCAAAAAGTGCAGGTAAAACCAACTATGCATCTGCAACTTTAGATGAAACGCGTGAATTGTTTGAATCAGGTTATGAAATTCAAGATATTGCAGTTGAACGTGGTTTAACACCTGCGACGATTATTAATCACCTTGCAAAATTACATCGTGAGCAAGGACTGGATATTTCAGTAGCGAGCCCTGGTGAAGAAGTTGTTGAGGAAGTTCGTAAAATTTATAAAAAACTCATGAAGCGTAAAAGTCCTGAACATTTTAGTGATGATGGGGTGATTAAATTACGCCCGATTGTGGAAGCAATTACGCCACGAATGGGCTATGACCAAGTACGTTTAGCATTGCTATTTATTGAATAATTTTTAAAGTGAATATAAAGCCAAGGTTTTGGCTTTATTCTAAACATCGGATGAAAGGAAGTGTGTTATGCCACAAATGTTTATTGATTATTCAGACAATATTCAGAACTTAGACTGTAAAAAGCTCATGCTTGGTTTAAATCATACTTTATTTGATACAGGTTTAGTCGGTCATCCACATGATATTAAATCGCGTATTCAAGCTGTATCAAATTATCTTATTGGTTTTGGAAGCGAAGATGGTGCAGTGGATAATCAGGCATTTATTTTTGTTCGACTGCAAGGGTTAAGTGGTCGTACAGAAGAACAGAAAAATCTAATGACTGATAAACTTTCCGAGTGTCTACAATCTTTTACTGACTATTCAGCAAAGGGTTTAGAAGTTCAGCTTTGTGTTGAGTTTGCAGAAATGCCGAAAGAAATTTATCGGAAAAAAATTGTATCAGGTTAAAATAATCGACATAGATTCATTTAAACATTAAGCCTTTTACTTTAAGGGGCTTTTTAATCGTTAAAATAAATAGAGTGAAATTTTAATGAGAAAAATAATAATTGGTTTAGTTTTGAGTCTTGGATTGATGGGGTGCAATCCACAGGTTCAAACGACAGAACATCAGGAAAATAAACAGACTGAAAAAGAGAATAAAAATATCAGTCATCAAGAAGATCATACGCAAGCGAATAAAAATGTTGTTGTAAAAGTAAATGCTGATCAACGCCAAAATTGTCGATCGGCAAAAGAGCTAATTCAATACATGTATGATTCTCAATTTGACTTGGCCGATTTTACACCATTATCAATGCCTCAATATTTTGATCCCAAATTATCGAAGCTGATTGAGAAAGATAAACATTGTGCGGAAAAATATGGTTTATGTAATATTGATTTTGATATTTTAATGGATTCACAAGATCCTGAAGACTATCGAATTCGGATTGAGAATACTCAAAATCTGAATAAATTACGTGTTTTGATCCATTATGGAGAAAGTGAAAAGAATCTTATTTTTGAAATGAATTCTGAGCATTGTCCGAAAATTAAGGATATTCATTATCCACGAGGTAAAAGCCTCGTGGAAATCATAAATTCATAGCTCGGAAGTGAATCGGCATGATGATTCTTTATTCTGCCAAGAGCATTTTGATTTTGACAAAACTATAAATAATAATGCAAAGTATTTGATGTGGGAAAAGGAGCTTTTTATGCTGTTTTTATTTTCCCACATTGGTTTCAAATGTTTAAATAGATTCAATGATTTGAATATCCGCATATTCCTGAATTAATTCAGCATTCATATCATAAATAGCATCTAAAAAAGCCACATTAAAGCTGCCCACACTTTGTGATTTTTCAAAAGCTAATTTACCTGCAATCGCAAAATGCACATGCGCCGAAATAGTCGCAATTGTTGGTGTGGTCACAGCAGAATATGCTGCAATTAATGCTCCAAGCGCACAACCTGTTGCGGTGACTTTAGGTTGTAAATAACTGCCACCATTGACCTGAATGACTGCACTCATTTGTTTAGATAAAATAAAATCAGATTCACCTGAAATTGCCACACATTCACAATGTGCCAATAACGGTAAAGCTTGCAGATAGACTTCATGACTCGCAACTGTACTGTCTACACCTTTAGAGAGCACCTGATTACCTGCTAAGGCTGAAATTTCGGAAGCATTACCGCGAATCACCGTTGGGTTGAGCGTGAGGAGTGAATCAACCATTTCACTGCGCCATTTTAAAAGCGAACCATAACCGACTGGATCAAGCACCCAAGGTATTTTTTTCTCTGTTACTGTTTGTGCCGAAATTTGCATGGCTTGCATTTGTTCAGATGTCGGTGTGCCAACATTAATACTCAGTGCGCTAGAAATTGATGCAAAGCTTTCTGCTTCAAATGGATTGTCAATCATTGCAGGAGAAGCCCCAGCAGCAAGGAGCACATTGGCTGCATAATTGGCAGCAACACTATTGGTAATACATTGCACTAACGGTTGCTGGATTTGCAATAAGGTCCATGCCTCTACAATTTTTTCAAGTAGCGTAGCAGTCTGGTCTAAAACGAGATTTCCAGATTGTTCAGATAAAGCTTCAGGATGATTCATCGTTTCTTTCCTTATTACATAAAATAATGATCTTGATGCTTACATTTACGGCAAGATAAAGTCACATAATTTTCAGCATCATATTCGACATTTAAGTCATTTGAGCCACAATACATACAGCGCTTTACTGAATAGAAATTTAAACGAGGCTCAATTTTTTTCCATGAACGCCAGATGGGTTGGAAAAAGATATTTTCGTCATAACCCAAAAAACGAAAAAGTAAGATATCACTCATTTTACTGAAAGGGATATTTTGTGGTCGAGGAAGTGTAGGGGTTTCCCACTTTTCAGTCGTTGAGCGTTCGCGATATTGCTGTAATGTTTTCTTTAATAAGTTGGTATTAATGAAATTTTCATTGCGTACTTGTAATATTTTTTGTTGATGTAAATACTCTAAAGCCGTTTGCACTAAATAATAAATTTGACCTAATGCTAAGGATTCAAGTAAACGATAGCAGAATGTTTGAAAAGCATTATTACCAGCAATTTGAATGCCCCAAGTACGGCAATAGTGTTGCATGAATTGTACGATTTCTTGGTAGAGCACAATATATAAGGTACTTTTCACTTCTTCAGTGGTACGAAAAGGTATTCCAAGACTCAAATTTTCATAAAACCAATGACGTAATTGCTGAGTAACGCTATATAGGCTTGGTTCTGAATAGCCGTCTAATCGGACATTAATATAATAGGTATGTGGGTCATCTGAAAAATCCTTTGGAACGAGTACATTGTCTCGTACCAATTGTTTCATTAGATGACTTTGAAAAAAATAATTGGGAGTAATGGGACGATATTTAATTTCTTCCCAACGAATAAACTCATTATAAACATGACCTTCTTGAACATGTCCATCCAAAAGACTGAGTAAAAACAGCTTATGTAAAAAATTAAGTTGGTCTAAGCTATGTTCTACGATATCTTTTTTTTGTTTAATTTTACGTTGCTCTTGCAACAGTGTTTCTTTTAATAGTTTTTTACGCTTGTTTTTACAACTTTCACAATGACAATTGTGTTTATCATCTTGAAAAAGTTGATGCTTACAATGGCTACACTCATGAAAATTAAGCTCTTGTTCAAATTCTTCTGCTTCAATGAAATACATAGATGCTCGGCAAAGTGGGCAAAATGTACTTTCATCTAACTTTTTTTTAAGAATCTGAAGCAACATAGAAGGAGCCAATTAAAATAATGCAAAAGTAATTATACACAGAACGACTTCGCAACGGTTTTAAACTTTGGCTTTGGTATTTTTAGATCATTAAAAAGATGTAAAAAATAAGGTCGACCTTAGATCCATATTGATTGATGAAAATGGATCTAAGATCTGTTTAATTTTAACGGTAAACAAAATAGCTTTTCGATAAAATTAGTTTAAATAAAATTGCTGATTATTTTAATATATCCATATAAAAATCATTCCATTTTAGTTCATCATAAAAGGGTTCCACTTTTAAGCTGGGTTAAGAATATAAATATACACCGTTAAAAAAATAAGCAGTAAAAAAGCAAGTGTAAGATAGCTATTGAGTGTGTTGAAGCTTCTAATAAATTTTAAGATATCCATACTTATACATTAAACGAATTAATCGGTAGAATTTTACTATAAAATAAAAAGTTCTTATAATTTTTTTAAGTAAACAGCCTAGAGATTATATCTAAGCTGTTGATTTTTATGTAAAAATATATTAAATGCTCAACATGCTATTCAATGTCTCAACCACATTTTTAGACTTCACATCAGATTTTAAGCTTTCAAGGCGTTGTTTCACTTCACTACGCTGTGGTTCTGCAAGCGTATACCAACGAGATAAGACCTGTAAAAGGCGAGAGCCTAAAATTGGATTTTTCTCATCTAGGTATTTGGCTAAGTCAACAAAATGTTGAACACCAAAACTCCAAGCATTGATTGGATTAGCATTTAGACCACCACTTACTGAGCGAATTCGATTGGGCGTACCTAAATCATAATCAGCATGTGATGTGAGATATTGAATTGTTTCAGCATTTGCTTTTGGATGTGCGGCTTGAACCATAAACCATTGGTCTAAAGATAATGCTTCATCTTTAAAGCGACGATAGAAATCTTGCAATGCGTTACTTGCTTGAGGTGCATCATTCCAAACCAATACTTTTAAAGCGCCTAAACGTTCAGACATATTGCCAGTTTCTAAATACTGGCTATACGCTAAATCAAAGACATCAACATCGCCTTGGCGAGCCATCATTGAAAGCATAATATTTTTAAGCGCACGTACACCCATGGCTTGAGAAAAATCTTTTTGTGCGATTGGATCAAGTGATAAGTAGGTTTCTTTACAGAAATCACCTAAACCCTTTGCCAAAGTATTGACTAATTTTTCACGACTTTCATGAAGAGCCGATGGTTGATAGTTGGTATCAATCCGACTACCTAAATAGCCTTCTGAAGGAATATCAAAGAGACGTGATGCCAATAATGGATCTTTGGCAATGACAAATGAGAGTGTCTGTTGAATTGCCTCAATATAAACTTGTGCATCATGACCTTCTAATAAAATGCGCTCAAGCAAAGTCTGAGTTGCTTGCCATTGATTAAAACCATTGGTTTCGTATTGAAGCAGGAATGCTAATTCTTCATCAGAATAATTAAAGTCAAGATTAACAGGCGCAGAGAAATTACGAAGCAGTGAAACCACAGGTTTCTCAGTAACACCTGTAAATTCAATCACAGCTTCATCTTGATCAAATAAATACACGCCATCTTGAACATTATTCTCAAATAAGTCATGAGATTGCAATGTATATTGTTGACCTGTTTTTGCATCAAAAAGTGCCAAAGCCACAGGAATAGGTACGGCTTTTAAGTTTGGATATTTAGGATGTGCTTTCAGGCTTTGTTTAAAGCTTAAGGTATATGTTTGTGCAGATGCATTATATTCACCTTTCGCTTCAAGTTTTGGCGTACCCGGTTGGTTATACCAAGTCAGGAATGCTGATAAATCAACACCTGAACCCGCGCTTAAAGATTCAACCCAATCTTCAACAGTGACTGCTTGACCATCATGGCGTTTAAAGTATTCATCGGTGCCTTTACGGAATTTTTCTTTACCCAATAAAGTCGACATCATGCGGTTAATTTCCGCACCTTTTTCATACACAGTTGCCGTATAGAAGTTATTAATTTCGACAAAATGATCTGGACGAGGAGGGTGTGAAAGTGGCCCCGAATCCTCTGGGAATTGATGTGCTTTTAATACCGCCACATCATCAATACGTTGTACGGCAGCAGACTGTAAATCTTCAGAGAATGATTGATCACGGAAAACCGTTAAGCCTTCTTTTAAACAAAGTTGAAACCAATCACGACACGTAATACGGTTACCTGTCCAGTTATGGAAGTATTCGTGTGCAATAACGGATTGAACGCGCATGATTGATGCATCAGTTGTATATTCTTCATCAGCCAATACACAAGAGGTATTAAAGATATTTAAACCTTTATTTTCCATTGCTCCCATATTGAACTGACTGACAGCAACAATCATATAATTATCTAAGTCATACGGACGACCGTAGTGTTCTTCATCCCAACGCATTGAGTGTTTTAATGCTTCCATTGCGATGTGGCATTTTGGAATATCTTTTTCAATAGCATAGATTTCTAAAGCAACATCTCGCCCTTCAGAGGTGACAAAATGGTCTTTTAATACCGCCAAATCACCAATTACACAGGCAAATAAATAACTTGGTTTTTTTGTTGGATCCTGCCAAATCGCATAATGACGGTCTCTACCTGTTTCACCTGTTTCAAGTAAATTACCATTCGCTAGTAATACTGGAAATTTTTTGTCGGCTTCTACACGAGTTGTAAAGACAGAGAGGACATCTGGACGGTCTGGGTAGAAGGTGATTTTACGGAAACCTTCAGGCTCATTTTGAGTGACAAATAAATCGCCTGCTTGGTATAAACCTTCAAGCATTGTATTTGATTCAGGATGAATCACGACTTCGATTTTTAAATTTACCTGATCAGGTGTATTTAGAATAATCAATTGTTCTGAGTCGAGTTGATAGTCTTTTTCAGATAATATTTGATCATTTAATGTAATAGATTTTAGTTCTAAATCACGACCCAGTAATACCAAATCACCAGAAGTTTGGCGTTGCATTACGAGCGTAGAGTTTACCTGAGTATGGTCATCATAAACTTGAATATCTAAATCAATTGATTCAACAAGATAAGACGGTTTTTGGTAATCTTTAAGATAAACAGTTTGATCTGCTTCAACCACTGGGTTTGCCGCGATATTCATATAATGTCCTAATCCTGTAGTCTAAATTTAGATAAATAAATGCTGATGATCTTATCTGATCATACGTCAACTTTAATTGAGTGTCTGTGTTGTTCATTTAATTTTATATATGGGTATCAGCGTGATTGTTTTCAATTGATCAGATGAATAATTTAAATAGAATGGATTTAAAATAAACAAATGCTAAAGGGTTTACACATAAACATCTTAGATGAAGTATTCATTGCTAATTTTGGATGAATTAAATAACATACCAATCAGGTGGTATCTTTTATTTATGGTTGTAAATTCGGTTATGAACTCTGTCTTATTTGCATATACGTTATTGGGTTTGGCAATTATTTCTGAAGTAACAGGCTCAACTTTTTTGGTGAAGTCTGAAGGTTTTACAAAGCTATGGCCGTCACTTGCTGTCATTGTCCTTTTTAGTATTGCTTTCTATCTACTCTCACAAGTGATTAAAGTCATTCCATTGGGCATTGCCTATGCAATTTGGGCAGGTGTAGGCATTATTTTGACGGCAATTATTGGCTATTTTGTATTTAAGCAAAGTTTAGATGCAGCCGCTATGGCTGGAATTGGATTGATTGTTGCAGGCGTTGTAGTGATTAATTTATTCTCAAACTCAACAGGGCATTAAAGGTTATTCATGAATAATGCTTATCAACGTAAAAAAGAACCCGAATTGGTTCGCCAACGAATTTTAGACAGTGCGATACAATTGGCCACAGAAAAGGGTGTGGCAAGTATGTCCATCCAAGCTGTTGCAGATATGGCAGGTGTGACGAAAGGTGGTGTATTCCATCACTTTGCCAATAAACATCTGTTGATTGAGAATATGCTTCAATACATATTGATGCAGTTTGATCAGGAAGTTGATCACCAGATTACGCAAGACTCACAGCCCTATGGTTGTTTTACTCGTGCATATATTGAATTAACCCTGACCAATGAAGCCTTTGGTGTACATTCTTTATGGGCTTCACTGTCTATGATTATGGTGACTGAAAAATCATTTAGTGATTTATGGAACAACTGGTTAGCGCAGCGTCTACAACGTCATGAAGCTACTGATTCAGACATACAATTAAAAATTTTACGTTATGCAGCAGATGGCGCTTGGTTTATTGAAAGTCTAGATCCGAAAAAAATGGATGATTTACTGATTTTGAAAGAGGAATTAATCCAAAGATCATATTCGCCTACATAAAAAATCCAAGCCTAAATTAGATTAGACTTGGAATGGAAAATATTCTTCTTAGACTTTATTTTGATCCAGTAATCTAAGAAGCTAAATCATCAATATTTTAAATTAAACATCTTGCATAACGTTTTTTAGTCTTTCCTTAAAGAAGAAAAATAAAAGAGCTTTTGAACGCTTATGCAAAATGTCTATTCTTAATTTGAAATTAACTCTGTAAAGTCATTAAGCTTGCATTACCACCTGCGGCAGCAGTATTGATGCTAATCGCACGTTCAATTAACAGTCTTTCCAAAGGAATATGTTGACCTTCATTGAGATGGGTAATGCCAACAATAGCGCCTTTGCGTTGTGCAATGTGTTTTTGTAGGGTTAACAAATCTGCTTGCTCACCTTGAAAAAATACTGCATCAAAAGCATCCGTTTCAATACTTTTAATCACATGCAAACTTTTGCGTAAAGTTTCAGGCATGCTTTGAATATTTTTCAACATAAATTGATTGTCATGCAAAATCACAGGTTGGCTACCAACAGCATAAATTGCTGCTAATTGTTGTAGTTGAGCCTGTTCATTTCTTGCAATTGATAACGTCAGTTTGCGTGGAACAATCGCATATTGATTACTTTCACCTGTTGGACCTGGCAGTTGATAAATTCCCAAAGGTGCATGCATTTCGGTAAGCTTTTGTTGAGGATATTGCTGTTTTGCCCAAGTTATGAAGGCTTGATAAAGTGCAGGCTGTGCCTTTTCTATAGCAATATCTTGAATGGTTCCAAAAGGATGCTGTAATGCAGATGGGTTATGTTGCATTAATTTATACAAATACATTGGACCACCTGCTTTAGGACCTGTACCTGAAAGCCCTTCACCACCAAAGGGTTGCACGCCAACCACAGCACCTACAATATTACGATTGATGTATAAATTACCGACTTCAGCTTTCTGAATCACGGTTTGAATGGTTTCATCAATACGGGTATGTAAACCCATGGTTAAACCATAACCTGTATTGTTGATCTGCTCAATGAGTTGGTCTAATTCGCCATATTTATAAGTAATAATATGCAAAACAGGGCCAAATACTTCACGTTTTAGATCTTTTAGATTTGGAAGCTCAATCAGGGTTGGTAGAACAAAAGTACCTTGTTTGAGTGCCTGATCATTCTGATTAAACATGAATTGATGGACAGGGTAGCCTTTTGCTTTCATTTGTTGAATATGATTTTGAATATTGCTTTGTGCTTCTGTATCAATCACTGGCCCAACATCGGTATCTAAATAAATCGGATTGCCAAGGTTCAATTGTTGCATTGCACCTTTGAGCATTGCGATTAAATTGTCTGCATTGTCTTTCTGCACACAGAGAATACGTAATGCTGAACAACGTTGTCCCGCACTATCAAAAGCAGAGTTTACAGCATCTAAAACCACTTGTTCAGTGAGCGCAGATGAATCTACAATCATTGCATTTTGACCGCCCGTTTCAGCAATCAAAGGAATAGGGTGACCAGTCGGACTAAGGCGTTGGGCCACTGTTTTCTGTAAGATTTTGGCAACTTCAGTTGAACCTGTAAACATAATTGCTTGAATACGATCATCTTGGCTGAGTTGTGCGCCAACTGTTTCACCACGACCGGGTAAAAGCTGTAAGACTGATTGGGGAATACCAGCTTCCCATAAAATTTTAATTGCTTCTGCAGCAATTAACGGCGTTTGTTCAGCAGGTTTTGCAATGACACAGTTTCCTGCCGCTAAAGCCGCAGCAATTTGACCAGAGAAAATTGCTAATGGGAAATTCCACGGACTAATACAAAGCACTGTACCTAAGGGTTGAATGCTTGAGTTTTCAATCGATTTTACTTGTTCTGCATAATAACGTAGGAAATCTACAGCTTCACGCACTTCAGCAATACCATTGGAATAGGTTTTTCCTGCTTCTCTACACAGTAAAACCATAAGCGCTTGCATGCGTGCTTCCATTAAGTCCGCAGCTTTTAAAAGGAAATTGGCTCGTTCAGTATTGGTGGTCTGTTGCCATATTTGAAATGCTTCACAAGCCTGATTCAATGCAACATCAACATGCTGTTTTTCTGTTTCGTAAACGACACCGACAATATCTGCATGATTAGCAGGATTGATAATTTTTTGAGGTGAAAGTGTTGTTAAATCAATTGAATCAGCATCTTGCATCAATGGCTGACTTTGCCACGTATGTTGAGATAAATCTTTAACTTGCTGATTGAGTTGCTCCAATTCAGCATCATTGGCTAAATCTATGCCATGTGAATTTGCTCGAACAGGTTTGACTAAATCTTTTGGCAAGGGAATAGCAGGGTGTTTCTCGCCAATTTTTCCAGTTTTTTGCGCCGTTTGTTGAATTTCATGAATTGGATCTTCAATCAGATCTTCAACTTTTAAATTTTTATCTGCGATGCGATTGACGAATGAGGTATTGGCACCATTTTCCAAAAGGCGTCTTACTAAATACGCCAACAAGGTTTCATGATTACCTACAGGTGCATAAATACGGCATGGAATTCCAAGTTTATGATCTGTAATATTTCCAACCACTTGTTCATAAAGTGGTTCGCCCATGCCATGTAAGCATTGGAACTCGTATTGACCACTATAATATTGATCAGGATTTGCAAGATTGTAAATGGCAGCAAGGGTTTGCGCATTGTGTGTCGCAAATTGTGGGTAAATATGCTCAGGTGCAGCAAGTAGTTTTTTTGCACAGGCAATATAAGACAAATCAGTATGCACTTTACGGGTAAAGACAGGGTAATCTGCCATCCCATCAATTTGTGCTTTTTTAATTTCGCTGTCCCAATATGCGCCTTTCACCAATCGAATCATCAATCGTTTTTGACTACGTTTTGCCAGATCAACAATATAGTCAACCACATAGAAACAACGCTTTTGATAGGCTTGAATTACAAATCCAATGCCTTTCCAATCGGCTAATTCAGGTTCAAAGCATAATCGTTCTAATAGTTCTAAAGAAATTTCTAAACGATCAGCTTCTTCTGCATCAATATTTAAGCCGATATTGTAGTTCTTCGCTAATACTGCTAATTCTAGCATTTTGCCATACAGTTCATCATGTATACGGGCAATTTGCGCACGTTGATAACGTGGATGTAAAGCTGAAAGTTTGATCGAAATACCAGGACCTGCATAAACATCTTTCTCACCCGATGCTTTACCAATGGCATGAATGGCTTGGGTGTAATCTTCAAAATAACGATCAGCATCATGTTCGGTTAGTGCAGCTTCACCTAACATATCGTAAGAGTAGCGAAAGCCTTTATCCTCTAAAGCTTTGGCATGATCTAAGGCTTCTGCGATGGTTTCACCCGTTACGAACTGTTCACCCATCATACGCATCGCCACATCCACGGCTTTACGGATGATCCCTTTACCACTACGGGCTAAAAGTGAGGTTAAAATACCAGAAAGGCTATTTTGTTTCGGTGTTTCCATCAACTTGCCAGTGAGCATTAAGCCCCACGCGGCAGCATTGACGAACATGAGGCTACTTTGTCCTAGGTGTTCTTTCCAACTGCCTTGATTGATTTTGTCACGAATCAGTAAGTCACGTGTTGCACTGTCTGGAATACGCAATAACGCTTCTGCAAGACACATCAATGCAATCCCTTCCTGAGATGACAATGAAAACTCTTGTAATAAACCTTGCACGATCCCTGCTTTACCCGCGGAACTTTTACGTTCACGTAAGGTATGTGCCAAATTAAAAGCCAAATCATAAATCTTTTGATTCAGTGCTTCATCAATCACCGTATGTTCAAGTAGGTTTTCAACGCATTCAGGTTCACTGCGTCGCCATGCAGTATTGATTGCAACTTCATCATCTGTTTTTTCTTTGAATTCTGTAATGTAGTCAAAGCTTGGGAGAGCTGAAAGGGGTTGAGAAGCAGTATCTGTCATATTCATGTCAACATCCTGTGACGGGGAAATATTTTTGTTGAGGTTTTAACCTTATATAATTTATCATCACAGAAAATTTGCCGAATAACTCACTATATTTTGATTATTTTTTAGAGAATAATTCGTATGACGAATCAAATTTCAACACTTGATCGAACAGATATAAAAATTTTAGATATTTTGCAGAAAGATGGAAAAATTTCTAATGTTAAACTTGCAGAAGAAGTGAATCTTTCAGCAACTGCTGTATTGGCTCGTGTGCAAAAACTGAGTAATGAAGGCTATATTTTAGGATATGAAGCGAAGTTAAATCCTGAATTATTAAATTCAAATTTCGTCGTATTTGTTGAAATTTTACTAGATAAAACCACACCGAATGTTTTAGATTCATTTTCAGATGCTGTGGTTCAATATCCTGAGATTATGGCATGTCACATGATTAGTGGTGGTTTCGACTTTTTGGTTAAAATTCGCTGTAAGAATATGGAAGAGTTTCGCCGTATTTCAGGTCAAATTTTATGGCAATTGCCTGGTGTGAAAGAAACGCGTAGTTATCCTGTGATGGAAGTGATTAAAGACAGTGGGCAATTGAATTTACCAACCAAATTTAAATAATGATTTTTTTCATAAAAATAAAGGCGCATTGAGCGCCTTTATTTTGAATCTATTTTTGCATAAATTATAGATTTTTCATTTCATGTTCATAGATTTTTTCTGATTTTTCAAAACGCTCAACAACTTCATCACTTGGTGCTTTATCCATTAAACTCACCACGATAATGCTGATGAAAGATAAAATGAAGCCAGGAACAATTTCATAAAGACCTAAAGATGACATGGTGTTTTTCCAGATAATCACGGTTAAAGCACCCACGATCATTCCGACTAAAGCTCCATTCAAAGTCATTCGTTTCCAGAACAATGACAAAATAATCAATGGACCAAATGCTGCACCGAAACCTGCCCACGCATAGGCAACTAAGCCTAAAACTTTACTATCAGGGTTCATGGCTAAGATAATCGCCAGTACAGCAATCGCCAATACCATCAAACGACCTACCCAAACCAATTCACTTTGAGACGCATCTTTGCGTAAAAATGCTTTGTATAAATCTTCTGTGAGGGTGGTAGAACATACCAGTAATTGGCAACTTAAAGTACTCATGACCGCAGCCAAAATAGCAGCCAAAACAATACCTGCAATCCATGGATTAAATAAAATTTTGGTTAATTCCATAAACACAGTTTCAGGGTTTTTGGTGACTGTAGCTGCCAATTCTGGATGAAGTTGGAAGTAAGCAATACCGATATAACCCACAGCAACAGCACCACCTAAGCAAAGAATCATCCATGCCATACCAATACGGCGAGCATTTGGAATAGAACGTACTGAATCGGCAGCCATGAAACGAATGAGAATATGCGGTTGACCAAAATAGCCTAAGCCCCACGCCATTGATGAAATAATGGCAATAGTACTCACGCCAGTAAACATATTCGATGCATGCGGACGAGCAACTTCAATTAGTTGAGTGAACTGAGCTGTATCACCTAGTGCAAGATAAGTCATGATGGGTGCGAGGAGTAATGCAAAAATCATTAATCCTGCTTGGAAAGTATCTGTCCAGCTAATCGCTAAAAAGCCACCAATACATACGTAACTCATGGTTGCAATTGCACTTACCCATAATGCAGTGGTGTAATCCATGCCAAAAATACTTTCGAATAAACGTGCGCCAGCGACCATGCCTGAAGCACAATAAATGGCAAAGAAAACTAAAATAACCAATGCAGAGATAATACGTAAGATCTTTTTCTTATCGCCAAAGCGACCTGTGAAATAATCTGGGAGTGTTAGCGCATTATTCTGGACTTCAGTATGTACGCGTAAACGTCCAGCGACTAAATACCAGTTAAGCCATGCGCCAATAATTAAACCAATGGCAATCCAAGATTCAGATAAACCAGTTAGGAAAATAGCACCGGGTAAACCCATGAGTAACCAACCACTCATGTCGGATGCACCTGCTGAAAGTGCTGTTACAAAACTACCTAAGCTTCGTCCACCTAAAATATAGTCATCGAAGCTGGTGGTTTTTTTATACGCGTATAAACCTATGCAGACCATCACAATAATATAAAACAAAAATGTGATGACAGTGGGGTTGAGGTAGTCCATAGAAAATCCTTGTGTCCATTTGGATGTATTCGTCCAAGCTTTATTTTTATGTTTAGTGAATTAACGAATAGATTCAAACACAAAAGTAAAAAAAAAAGATGTGATTTTTATAAGGTGATTAATCACACCTTTTGTATCGGTTTGTACAAACAGTTACATTGTTTGAATGTACAACAAATATGACGTTTAATTAATAGAATTTTTCTATTGGACTGAAGATTGTCAATATAAGAATATTTTTTATTCAATTTATATAAAAAATTTAAAAATAAATAAAATTACGGTCGATACTTTTTGTCATTTACAGATTGTAACAAGAAGAACATATTGAATGTAATTCATAATAATGATTTGCCAAAAGCGCATTATTTTTAACCTATGAATTTTAAAATTAAGGTATAGAATTTTTCTATTGCATAAACAGTATGCATTTTTGTGAGTAATCATTGTGGAAACGGTTCAAGCTGAAACAACAAGAATAGAAAAAGATTTGCTAGGATCACGTGAAGTTCCAGCAGAGAGTTATTATGGTATTCATACTTTAAGAGCTTTAGATAATTTTAAAATATCGAAGCATACGGTTGGTGAGCAACTCAACTTTATTAAAGCATTAGCACAAGTTAAAAAAGCATCAGCACAAGCCAATTTATTTTTTGCTCAAATAGATGAAGCTAAAAGCCATGCAATTCAAAAGGCTTGTGATGCTTTAATTAATACGCCAGAACAATGGAGTTATTCATTTCCATCAGATGTTTTTCAAGGAGGAGCAGGAACTTCAATTAATATGAATACCAATGAAGTCATTGCTAATATTGCATTGGAGTTTTTGGGCTATGCAAAAGGTCGTTATGATGTGATTCATCCGAATGACCATGTTAATAAATCTCAATCGACCAATGATGTCTATCCAACCGCATTGCGTTTAGCATCTTATTATTCTTTTGATGAATTATTCGTTCAGATGAATAACTTAATTAGCTCACTTGTTTTAAAAGCCAGTGAGTTTCAATACGTTCTTAAAATGGGGCGTACTCAATTACAAGATGCCGTACCCATGACACTTGGACAAGAGTTTCATGCATTTGCCACTTTATTAAAAGAAGATGTACGCTTAATTAAAAAAACACGTGAATTATTATTAGAGATTAATTTAGGCGCAACAGCAATAGGCACTGGGGTCAATACACCTCATGGTTATGCAACAAAAGTGAACGAATATTTAAATGAAATTTCAGGTCTACAATTACGTGGTGCAGAAGATTATGTTGAAGCAACCAGTGATTGTGGTGTCTTCATTATTTTATCCAGTACATTAAAACGCTTGGCTGTAAAACTTTCAAAAATTTGTAATGATTTACGCTTATTAAGTTCTGGTCCAAGAACAGGTTTATGGGAAATACGTTTACCTGAAATGCAAGCAGGTTCTTCGATTATGCCTGCAAAAGTTAATCCTGTGATTCCAGAAGTAGTGAACCAAGTTGCTTTTAAGGTAATTGGAAATGACTTAACAATTACATTTGCTGCTGAGGCAGGGCAATTACAGCTTAATGTGATGGAACCCGTGATTGCAGTATCACTGAATGAATCAATTGATTTATTGGTCAATGCTATTAGAACTTTGGATGAAAAGTGTATTCAAGGGATTATTGCAAATGAAAAAACTTGTTTCGATGCAGTGATGCGTAGTGTCGGGATTATCACTTTACTTGATCCAATTTTAGGTCATGCAAAATGTGATGAAATTGGAAAGCAATGTATTGTTGAAAATAAAACCATTCAAGAAGTTGTTTTAGAACAGGGATTATTAACGCAGGAACAATTGGATCAGATTTTCTCTTTTGAAAATATGATCTCTGAAATTGCGATACAAAATTATGATGATGTTCCAGTTCATCGGTAGTTTGTGTTCTATGGGCATATCTCAAAGTGCCTCGTAAATAAGGTATGAATTGAACAAAGCACAAAAACGGTTACTGAGTTAACCGTTTTTGTTTTTTAGCTAAAATATAGACAATTATGTATAATGCGAAAAACTTACATCTATAACCTACTAAAAATATTGTGATTTATATGAATAATAAACTGTTAACTGTACTTTTAGCCTGCTTACTCAGTGCAGGTTGTGCTAAAAAAACTGAAGAAGCTGCTACAGATGCCAGCTCATCCAATCAAGATGTTCAAGTTGCAGCAGAAGCGAAAGAAACAGCGGATGTGGCAGATGCGGTTGCCGCAAATGAATCCAATACAACACCTGCAACCACAGATAAACCAAACGTTATTCTGAATACAGAAGTCAGCCAAGCTGAGACTTCACGCCGTATGGTACGAGAAGCCAGTGTCAATTTTACAGCCAAAGATGTGGTCAAAACGGCTTTAGAAATTGATAAATTGACTTTTCAGGCGGGTGGTTTTATTGAACAGAAGAATATCAATTTTGATGTGTTAGATACGCAATCCCAGAAAATTGGTGATGGTAAAATTCGTGTTTTTGAAAAAGTGAACCCACATGCTGAAATTATTGTACGAGTGCCAAGTGATAAAGCAGCAACTTATGTGAATCAACTTTTACCCCTGATGTATTTTTTGAACCAACAACAATATTCTGCAAAACGTTATGAGTTGAAATTACTAGAAGAAAAAATTAGCCAAACCCAAACGGTGCCAAGTGATACACGTCGTGCGCAATTGGGCGAAATTGCACGTTTAACGCAGTTGGAAGTACAAGATCGTGTTCGTTATAGCACCATTAGTATTAGTATTATTCAGCCTGCAACCGTAAGAGAAAAACTCGATGTTGATGTAGATGCAGTGGCTCGTTTAAACGGGGATAGCTTCTGGAAACGTGCTTGGAATGGGGTGCAATATGGATGGCAATTTATATTGGATTTATTGGTGATCTTGATTACGATTTGGCCACTGTATTTAATTATCATTGTTGGTTTTTTACTGTATCGAATTACAAAGCCTCTATTAAATAAAATATTCAAAATTTAGAGTTTGAATTCAATCTATTTATTAGATCTCTTGCATAAATTAGCTTTTAATTAACATTTACTTATAAATGGATGTCCTCCTCTCCTTAAAAAGAAGAGGGCTAGGGAGAGGATGATCTTTTGATTCCCCTTCATCCTAACCTTCTCCCAGAGGGGGGAGGAAAATTCAATTTTATTTAAGGTAAAGCTTAAGTAATAAATTGAGTATAAAGCTGTTGCATCCCATCTGTTGCATTCATTTTTAAACATTCATATTGATGGGGAACACGTTGGTAGGATGCTTGAGGATCAATATAAAAAGCCTGACAGCTTGTAGGAATTTCATGAATCAGGCCTGCAACAGGGTAAACGCTGAGTGTTGAACCAATCACAATAAAAAGATCAGCTTCTTGAATGATGCTAATGGCTTGTTCATAAGCAGGCACAGCTTCACCAAACCAGACCACATGTGGGCGTAACGGATAACCAGCAGGGCATTTATCTTTTTCTAAATAAAGTTCTGAACCTTGAATGGGATAAAACTCTGTCGAATATTGAGCATTGGGCGCTGAACTTTTAGCAAGGCGAATGTTGCCATGTAAATGAAATACATGATGGCTACCTGCTCGTTCATGTAAATCGTCTATATTCTGCGTAATCACATGCACATCAAAATGTTGCTCTAAAGAGGCAATAATGTCATGCGCTTCATTGGGTTGAGCATCTAATATATTTTTACGGCGTTCATTATAAAAGCGTTGTACTAACTCAGGGTCTTTAGCCCAAGCTTCTGGAGTTGCCACATCTTGAATATCATAATTCTCCCATAAGCCATTGCTGTCTCGGAAAGTGCTAATTCCACTTTCTGCGCTCATTCCTGCACCTGAGAATACGACTAATTTTTTCATAACTTTCATAGGATTTATTCTTAATTAAAATATCGATTTTTTTATTTTATAAATTTGATCTGTTTAATAAAGTATAAAGTTTCATTTGCACCAGGACCAGCAATTCGATCGCGGTTGTTTTCAAATTTGATTTCAGCCATTACTTTTTTACCGATATATTTTTGTTTTAAAGTTTCACTTTGAGATTCCTCATCGTATTCAAACCAATCTCCACATTTTTGATCACAATACACATGATATTCCTTGCCTTTGTTATTTTTCAGACCTAGGCCTAGGTCATCAATTCCGCCACCATTCAGGACAGTGTAAGTTTGTGGTTTAGCAAATGAAACACTACTCAATGAACATAAAAATAAAATAGGGATCAGTTTTTTCATGAATTTCTCATTATTGATTTTTGAATGTCGCTTTTAATAACTTTAAATGAAAGTGAGATAAATAAAAAGGTTTGCATTAAGCAAACCTTTTAGTCACAGCTTATTGATTAAAGATCATGATGCAAATATTTAGGCTGTTTCGGTAATTTCATACTACACAGGAAGCAGATAATCAGCATGATAATGACATACACGAAGAAGGTATTCTCATGTCCCATTCCTTTAAATTGCAATGCAACTGCAGGGGCAGAACCACCGAAAATTGCATTACCAACAGCATAAGCAAAACCAACACCTAAAGCACGAATATGTGGTGGAAACATTTCGGCTTTCACCAATCCACTGATCGAGGTATAGAAACTGAGTAGCATCATTAAAAAGATCAGTAATAAAGTCACAATAATCGCTGAATAACTAAAATGACGCATTGCAATGACCATTACTGGATAGATAAATACAGCACAACTTGCACTAAACCACATCATCGATGCACGGCGTCCAATCCGATCGGACAACATTCCAAATAACGGTTGAGCACACATGAATACGAATAAGGCAATGGTCATCATATAACCAGCGATTCTGTCACTGAAACCTAAACTGGTAATATAAGTTTTTGAATATACGGTCAGTACATAGAACGTGAGTGAACCTGCTGAGGTATAACCAACGACCAGTAAGAATGTTTTCCAGTTATTTCGAAATAGTTCTTTTAAACTTCCAGATTCTTCTTTTTTACTGTCATCTTTAGACAAGGTTTCTTTTAAATGACGACGGGCAAAGAAAGACAAAATGGCAACGACACCCCCAATAATGAAAGGAATACGCCATCCTCCATTCATTAATTCTTCTTTACTCATGAATGCGAGCATGATCACACCGAGTAAGCTTGCCAGTAATTGACCACCTGAGAGCGTGACATATTGAAAAGAAGAGTAAAACCCACGTTCTCCTTTTAATGCAACCTCACTCATATAAGTGGCAACTGTTCCATATTCACCACCGACAGATAAACCTTGCAGTAAGCGAACAGCTAATAATAAAAAGGGTGCGAGCATTCCGACTTGATCATAAGTAGGTAAAGCTGCAAATAAAAATGAACTAATTGCCATGAGTGTAATGGAAATGATCATGGATTTTTTACGTCCATAAGTATCTCCAATCCAACCAAACAGCCAACTTCCCAATGGACGCATAAAAAAGCTTGCGGCAAAAACACCCCATACATAAATTGCTTTTGCAGATTCACTCATATCTGGAGCGGTTAAAGCATGTTGGAAATAAATGGCAAAGGCTGCATAGATA
Source organism: Acinetobacter sp. ANC 3832 (assembly GCF_002135415.1). Taxonomy (GTDB): domain Bacteria; phylum Pseudomonadota; class Gammaproteobacteria; order Pseudomonadales; family Moraxellaceae; genus Acinetobacter. Next base: position 18,249 of record NZ_NEGJ01000016.1, on the reverse strand, counting down.
TAGAAGTCAAACCATTCAACCAGATTACCTGATGCTGCGCCAACAATCGCCATGACACGATTACGTTTTTCATGGGGATGATAGGTATGTGCTTCGTTCATAGATATTCCTTATCTGATCATTTTAATTATTGAAAAAATAATGTTAATAATCAGTTTAAAAGGATGCTGTATTACATAATTGAAAAAGTACAAAAACTAAACGAATTGTATCTATTTATAGATAAAAAGTTAGCTTTAATCATCTTGTTAAAAGCATTGAAATATGCAAAATTTAAAGAATTAATACTAAAAATATAACATTTATTCTGCTTGATAAGCTTATTTTATCTCTTTGTGATTTTTTGTGTAAATTAATAGGTATGCAGAATAATCAAATTATGACGTTTTAAATAGATATTTTGCATCAATATTCACAAAAATTTTTTCCCATTAAGAAGATAGTTTTTTTTCACTTGAATGTAAAGAATTCAATTTTTTTAGATTGGATTTCTTATAATTTTTTTAATCGTAGATCTCTGAGAGAAGAGACCTACAGTCATATTTATATTGCTTGTTTTAGAAACTGTTGAATTTCTTTGCTAAATTTAACAGGCTCAGTAATGAGTGGCGTATGTCCAGAGCGTTTAAAAATAATAGTATTGGCATTTTTTAAACGTGAAGAAATTTGTTTTTGACCTTCAGATGGATACAACGTTGATTGTTCTCCAATAAAAAATGTGGTTGCACAATCCAGTTCTGAAATCGCATCTCGGTAGTCTTCATCATGGTTGAGATAGTTATCAATATACCAAGTTAAATAATCCAAGCGACGAATTGGTAAGATGTGTTTCTGCAATTGTGGATGTTTTAATGCGAGATTGAATATAAATGGGCTGAATTTATTACTGCCTTGGATTTTGATGAAACTTAACCAAATTTGAACCAGTTGATTACGTGGCTCAAGTGGTAAATCATCAACAAAACGATATTCAACATATTGATGTAAAAATTTTGAAAGGTCTTGTAAAAGTCGTTTGAATTTATAATGTTTTTTGCCAAATAATCCAAACTGCCAAGATTCATCTGTTGGGATTTTTGGCGTTTGATCTATATTTAAATAGGCTTTTAATTTTTCACGCAAATTTCCATATTGCATACCATGCATTGCTGTCGTTGCACCCATAGAATAAGCAATAAGCATAAACTGGTCGAGCTGTAATTGAGTAATTAGTGAATCTACATCACGCCAATGGTTTTGAATGGCATCTAGTTCTTGCGGAATTTTACAATTTTTTGAACCACCAAAACCACGCCAGTCTGGAATAATAAATTTATAATGTTTTATATTCTGAAAAATAAAAGGAAGCCATTGCCAACTTTGCATGCCTAATCCTGAAAGGACTAAAACAGGTTCACCGTGCCCAATTTCACGGACAAATAGTTTTTCACCATCAGGCATTGTATAAAACGGCATATATGTACCTATTCTTATTGCTGTTGTGCAAATTTTTGCAGTTGAGGGATGACTTTTTCGAGCCATTGAATCCACCCAAGTTCCAAGTCTATACCCAATTGTAGAATCATTTTGTGAATATATAATGTTCTATCATTATCGTCTGAATGTTCAAAGTCTTTGCTGAATATGTGTTGATAGATTTCTAAGTTTTCTTTGTGTAATTCTAAATGACGTTCAAGTTCAGGTAAAACAGAATTTCCACCCAATTGCGCTTCAGCACGTAAACGCACCATAATTTCTTCCCGCAGTTGAGCAGGTTGTCCTTGTTTAACCATCCAGTCCGCAAGTTCTATACGACCCAATTGTTCAACTTGATAGGTTTTTTTACGTCCCGTGTTTTGGGCATCCTCTAAAGTTGAAATCCATCCTTTTTTTTGCATACCACTGAGTTCACGATATATTTGTTGATGTGTTGCATTCCAAAAGAAACCCATTGAACGATCAAAACGACGTGCCAATTCAAACCCTGTACTTGGTTTTTCAATTAGACTGGTCAATAAAACATGGGCTAATGACATTTCAGTAATATTTCGCAAATAAAATGGATGTAAACTCATTATGCAACATGTTGCATAAAAATTAAATATCGATTATAAATATCGCATCATCTATGCAACAAGTTGCATTAAATTTATTTAATAGTAAAAATTATTGCCAGCCAAAAGCAAGCAGGGAGTTTTCATGTCACATTATCCGCATTTACTTGCACCTTTAGATTTAGGCTTCACTACATTAAAAAACCGCGTATTGATGGGTTCTATGCACGTTGGGCTTGAAGAAGTTCAAGGTGGATATGAGCGCATGGCGGCTTTTTATGCTGAACGTGCTACAGGTGGTGTGGGTTTAATCGTGACAGGAGGTATTTCACCGAATGATCATGGTGTAACTTTTATAGGTGGTTCTAAATTAGACACTTTAGAAGAAGCTGAAAAACATAAAATCATTACGCAAGCTGTGCATGATGCAGGCGGCAAAATTGCACTGCAAATTCTACATACAGGTCGTTATTCTTATCAGGCTGTCAATGTTGCGCCATCAGCTATTCAAGCACCCATTAACCCAACTAAACCCCATGCTCTAACGTCTGCAGAAGTTCAGCAAACCATTGCTGACTTTGTTAATTGCGCAAAATTATCGCAAATCGCAGGTTATGATGGCGTTGAAATCATGGGTTCGGAAGGTTATCTGATCAATGAATTCATTGCTGCTCGTACTAATCACCGTGATGATGAATGGGGTGGAAGCTATGAAAACCGTATTCGTTTGCCCATTGAAATTGTAAAACGCACCCGTCAAGAAGTCGGTGAAAATTTCATTATTATCTATCGTCTTTCGATGTTGGATTTAGTTGAAGGTGGTTCAACACTGGAAGAAGTAATTCATCTTGCTAAAGAAATTGAAAAAGCGGGTGCAACCATTATCAATACAGGGATTGGTTGGCATGAAGCACGTATTCCAACCATTGCAACCAAAGTACCTCGCGCTGCATTTACATGGGTGACTAAAAAATTAAAAGGTTCTGTAAAAGTTCCTTTAATTACTTCAAACCGTATTAATACACCTGAAATGGCCGAACATGTATTGGCTCAGGGTGATGCAGATATGATTTCAATGGCTCGTCCAATGTTGGCAGATTCTCACTTTGTGGTGAAAGCTGAACAAGGGCGTGCGGATGAGATTAATACTTGTATTGGATGTAATCAAGCGTGTTTAGATCATATTTTCTCTATGCAAATTGCAACATGTTTAGTTAATCCGCGTGCATGTTATGAAACTGAACTGATTTTTAAAGAAACTTCGACTGCTAAAAATATTGCGGTGATTGGTGCAGGTCCTGCAGGCTTAAGTTTTGCGACTTATGCGGCTGATCGTGGTCATAAAGTTACCCTGTATGAAGCATCGAATCAGATTGGTGGTCAATTTAATATTGCCAAAACCATTCCAGGTAAAGAAGAATTCTACGAAACATTACGCTATTTCAAACGCAAAATTGAATTACAACCAAATATCAAGTTAGTACTGAATCATGCTGCAACCTATGAAGAATTAAGCCAAGCAAATTTTGATGACATCGTTGTTGCAACAGGGGTTACGCCACGCCATTTAGAGATTGAAGGGATTGATCATCCAAAAGTGCTGTCTTATATCGAAGTTCTGCGTGATCGTAAACCTGTCGGGGAAAAAGTTGCTGTGATTGGTGCAGGTGGTATTGGTTTTGATACGGCTGAATATTTATCACATGAAGGTGAAAGTGGCAGTTTGAACCCTGAAAAATTCTATGATGAATGGGGTATTGATACGACTTATGAACATGTTGGCGGTTTAAAGAAACCTGAAGTTGAACAATCTGTACGCGAAATTTATCTATTACAACGTAAAGCATCTTCGGTTGGAGCTGGTTTAGGTAAAACCACAGGTTGGATTCACCGTACAGGTTTAAAACATCGTCATGTCAATATGATTCCGGGTGCAAGCTACGACAAAATTGATGATCAAGGTTTACATATTACTGTTCAAGATAAACCTATGGTTTTAGACGTGGATAATGTGGTGATTTGCGCAGGGCAAGAACCATTTACCGCGATGTTCGATCAATTAAAAGCAGATGGCAAAAATGTACATTTGATTGGTGGCGCAAAAGAAGCAGGAGAGTTGGATGCAAAGCGTGCAATTCGTCAAGGTGCAGAATTAGCAGCCGTGATTTAAGTTTTAAAGATTATTTCATGAATTCCCTCTCCTTGTAGGAGAAGGTTAGGGAGAGATGTTTTTTAGCAGTTTTAAAACACTCTCTTCTTGCATGACCATTATGGTATTGCCCAATGATTTGATTCTTAATACCTCTCCCTTTTTTAAAGGGAGGTTGGGAGGGATTAAAGGGTTGAGCAAGAAATCTATTTCATTAAATACAAAAGGAATTACAAAATGAATTTTAGCGCAACGCAAAAAGCAGTTCGCCATTGGCACAATATGTTAGATACCCGTGATATGAGTATCTTGAATGAATTGCTAGCGGATGATGTGGTTTTCCGTTCACCTGTGGCTTTTAAGCCATATGAAGGAAAGCAGGTGGTTTTCTTTATCTTGAGTAATGTGATTCAGGTGTTTGAAAACTTTACTTATCACCGTGAATTTTATACAGAAGATCATCAAAGTGTGGTACTTGAATTTTCAGCAAATGTCGGTGATAAACAGCTTAAAGGCATTGATATGATTCGTTTCAACGAAGAAGGTAAAATTGTTGAATTTGAAGTAATGATTCGTTCACTCAGTGGATTACAAGCTTTGGGTGCACAAATGGGGCAGCGTATGGCTGCTTTCATGCCGAAGTAAAATTGAATGGTCATCAATTGAGGGAGTAAAAACTCCCTTCATTTTTATGCACTCATTTTTAAATTAAGTCAGAGAGATAAAAGCATGTCAGTTGTGAATAAAGTCGGAAATCTTGCTCAAAAGTTATTGGATCAGATAACAGGAGCGGAAAAACCGAAACTTTATTATGATCCGAAGGGTGATCTAAAAGATGTATTAACTCAATTGCCACAATTACAGCAGAAGTATCGACCGACACCGTGGCTGAGTAATCATCATGCACATTTATTGTACTTTGATTTAATTAAGAAAAAATCTGTAAAATTAAAATATGATCACACTGAACAACTCACTATGCAGGACGGTGGGATCACTGCAATTACTTGGTATGGTTATGATTTACCCAAAGATACACCAACGATTGTCTTGATGCATACCATTACAGGTACGCCTGACAGTATGCGTGAATTGGTGAGAGATCTAAATGCATATACGGGTTGGCGAATTGCACTGTGTTTACGCCGTGGTCATGCAGGTTTACCGATGCCTATACCACAAATGTCGGTATTTGGCTCAACCCATGATTTGAGAGAACAATTAAGCGTTATTCAGAATCATTTTCCACAGTCAGATTTATATGCAGTTGGTTCTTCGGCTGGGACTGGAGTATTGGTTCGTTACTTGGGTGAAGAGGGTGGAAATGCACCGTTTAAAGCAAGTTTTGCAATGTGTCCGGGTTATGACACAGAAAAAGGCTTTGAAAATGTGCATCCTTTTTATAGCAAAATGATGACTAAAAAACTATTTAAAGCCTTTATTTATCCTTATCAAAATACATGGAAATCTGTAGAGTCAGTACAACAAGTGCTTGCGACAAAAAATTTACAAGAATTTCAGAACAGCTATTTTGAAATGGCAGGTTATGTTGATTATGCAAGTTATAATCAGGCTGTAAATCCGATTTATGTTTTTGAAAATGTAAAAATTCCATTGATGGTTTTAAATTCAGAAGATGATCCTGTGTGTTCAATTAAAAACTTTGAACCGTATAAGCAGACTGTGCAAGGAATGCCGAATATTGTGGTGGTAACGACAAAAAAAGGCAGTCACTGCGGTTTTTATGAAGGTATTCAAACCAAGTCGTGGGCTTCAAGACTCATCGCTGATTATTTTAAAGCTTTTAATAAGTAAACATCGTCCCTAAGTATAAAAACCTTTTTAGTTTTTCTTTGATGTAGAAACTAAAAAGATTTTATATAAGAAAGTGATTCTTTATAGCTTAATGAAGTAATGGCGAATCCGATTGAGTTAATCCAATTTTGATTTTCGTTTGTTTTACCAAATCAGATTCATCTGTGTCATTTGGGTGAAAATTGAAGCGATAATAATCTAAAAATTTAGGAAGAAAAATTTTATATTCTGTTTGTGCAAATTTGCCAAATTTACGCCAAGATTTAAAATTGAATAATTGTTTATCTCGTTTCATTAATATCAAATGATAAGCCGTAGAGATTGCAGTAATTAAAATGAGGCTAAAGGTGAACAACGATACTCTTGGGATATAAGCACTTAACCCTTTCCCATATAAATATTCATATAAATCATAAGCAACAGCTTTATGCTCTGTTTCTTCTACACTGGTCATTAACTGATGAGTACTATTCATCATAGGAGCAACACTGATGCGAGGTTCTTTAGTGTTATCAATGGTTCTTTTCAGTAATCATATTAAAAAACATACCTTTACAGTGTCGCTGGTTTTGATCTATTTCGATTTTTTACGCCTCATTTCGCACTATTATTTTTGATATTTACGCCATTATAGTCTTAAGAAAACAATAAGGCGTAAATCATGGGCACAATTTTACAGCGTAAATTAGCCGATGGAACCATACGCTTTCGAGCTGAAATTAGAATAAGCCGTAAAGGGTTTGCAAATTTCAAGGAAAGTAAGACGTTTAGTTCTATGCGACTCGCTCAAAAGTGGCTTGCAATGCGTGAAGAGGAAATCGAAGAAAATCCAGATACTTTGTTAGGCAGATCGGATGTGACGAATATCACTTTGGCTAATGCCATAGACAAATATCTTGATGAAGTTGGCAATGAATGTGGTCGTACAAAAACCTATTGTCTTCGCCTCATCCAGAAATTTCGAATAGCGCAATATATTATCACAAAAATTAACCCAGCCGATATTTCAGAACATTTCGCTTTGCGTAAAGTTAGATATGCTAAATTGGATTTAAAGCCGATAGCTACAAGTACGTTGCAACATGAGTTATTGTGATCCTAGACAGTATTGTGGATGGTCGATCCCTCTAAATTCTTAAAATATTTCTGTTCAAAGGCTTCAGGACTTAACCAGCCGTTTGCAGAATTCCTTCTGATTCTATTGTAGTAAATTTCAATATATTCAAACAAGACAGCATTGGCTTCTTTTCGAGTGGCAAATACACTGCCATGTACAACATGACCTTTCAATGTATGAAAGAAGCTTTCGGTAACCGCATTATCCCAACAGTTTCCCTTACGTGACATACTTTGAACACAGCCATTCATCAATAATAGCACTTTAAAATCACGACTACAGTACTGTGAGCCTTGGTCTGAGTGGACCATAACTCCCACTGGATACCCTTGACGAGCCATTGTATAATTAAATGCATCACATACCAACTAACGGTCTATTCGATGACTGGTTTGCCAACCCACAATACGACGACTGAATAGATCCATCATCACACATAAATAAAGCCAACCTTCTTTAGTTCGGATATAGGTAATATCTATTGTCCACACTTTATTAGGTTGAATAACTGTAAATTGGCGATCCAATAAATTTCGTGCTTTAGGCAAACGATGGTTTGAGTCAGTCGTGTGCTTGTATTTACGTGCAATCTTGCTACGCAAACCGAGCTTTTGTAGCATCCTTCCAACTGTACGCTCACTCATGCAGTAACCTAAATAATGCATGCCATGTACCAATGAAGATGCACCCAATCGCGCATGATGCTACCAATATACAGCTTTTAAATCAGTATATTTTTGATTGACGTAAATCTGGCTCTTTCGTCAGACATAATAGCCTGAAGTGCTGACACCTAAGCATTTACAGGCAGAAGATACAGTGACTTTATTCGCATCCATACCTTGAATTACCGTGTACTTTTCTTGGCGTGATCTGTCAGAAAGTACACATGCGCTTTTTTAAGATATCATTGGCTTCCCTGAGCTGCTTGACTTCTTTTTCTAAGTCTAGAATACGCTGTTGTTCTGATGAAAGTTGACGCTTGCTTGAACCAACTGGATTAGCTTCGCGAATCCATTTATCTAAGGTTGAATACCCTACACCTAATTTCTGGGCGATTGAAACTACAGACTCGTGTGAGTTTGAAAGCGCATAATCAATTGCTTACTGTTTAAATTCTGGACTAAAGCGTTTAGCCATTTTTACATCTCTAAAGTTAACGTTACGTTATCTTTAGAGGGACTATGTGTCCATTATTTTGTCTAGGATCACTGTATGTGTTGAGCAGCTAAAACTTTATTTTAGAAGGTTTAAAGCCAGTTGCTCAGCAAACTTTTGATCAATGGCATCTGCCACAAAGAACATTTGCCTATGTAATATTTTTGAGTATCTAGTAGTATTTCCTTTCATGGTGTCTGTATAGCTAAACTCATCGACATTGGATGAATGGTTGAGCTCATAATTAAAGCACCCTACCAATACATTTAATTAAAGATTCACCTATGAAAAAAATACCAACTTATGAAACCGTTATTTTAAAACTATGCCTATTCTAAGCAGATCAAGCCTTTGAATTAGAATACATTGAATCCTTAAGCACAAAAAAATATTTAAAATTTCAAACAAATATTTTTCAAAAATTACTTCAAATTTTAAGCTTAGCTTGGTAAAAGGAACATTATTAACCAAGATGAAGTACCTATGCTGTTATGGCTCGAAAATATAAATTTTATCCGATAAGAACAATCAAAGATTGGGATATTTTTGAGGAATATCAAAATCAAGCGGATATTCCTCTATATAGGGCAGAATTTATGGTGAAGTGTTTGATCGGTATATTCTTATATTAACAGTTGACTTGGCGGATTATATTAAAAATAACAGTGATCTAAAAAGAACTGATCTTGCAAAAAAACTGAATGTTTCAGATATGATTAATCGTTTAAGGCAAAAATTAGGCATTCAAGGAAAAATGCATATACCTGATTATGAATGGGTCTATGCACATCAAGATGAGTTATTAAGGTCATTGCTGTTCAGGTCAATATGGCCTTGCCACAGCTCAATAAGGCTAAAGCTTATGTGCGGAAAGAACTTGGTATTATTGTTGAGATAAAACTCCCTGATTACGATTGGGTGAAACAACACCAGTTTGAACTGGAAAACCTAGAACGAAAGCAATTACAAGAACTTTTTCAAATTACCAAAGGGCAGATTAAATATCGACGAAAGCTGCTCAAACAACTGCAACAAAGTGAGACCTAAACTGTCGCTCAAATACAAAACAAAATAGACAGCAATGTGCATTATTTTGTAGAATGAGTCACAGTTTTATAACGACTATATCAATAACTCATGCCTAATAATATTTATACTGCATTAGAACAACTTGGTTTGACCGCACAAAAAAGAGCAATACATGTGCAGTTTTCAAATTCGTCTTTGAACGAACAAGTATTTTTGCAACGTATAGATGGGCAACACCAACTCAATCAAGGGCTCAGGGCAAGTTTAACTTGCCTTTCTACATCAGCAACAATTCAGTTAAAACAATTTATAGGCAGCCAAGTTGCAGTAGACAGCGTCACAGATAAAGGTGAATTAACACGTTTTACAGGCATTATTACTAAAGCTGATATTGGTGCCAGTGATGGTTCACTGACGATATATCGTCTTACAGTTGAAGATCCAACTACTTTATGGAAGCACCGCCGAAATTCGCGTGTGTTTATGAGTAAATCTGTGGTGGATATTATTCAAATAATATTTGAAGAGTGGCAAGACAAAAGCACTTTATTCGCTTCAAGTCTGACTTTAGATAAAAGTGGCTTAACCAAAGACTACGATATTCGTCCATTCATCATGCAATCCTTAGAAAGTGACTATGATTTTTTAACTCGATTAATGCGAAGTGAAGGGATCAATTGGCTCATCGATGAAGCAGCACTGACTGTTTCAGATTCATCTACACAAATTCAAGCACAAAAACTACGTTTAATTGATGATAATAACCAGTATCAAGCACTCGGACGAAAGAACATTCGTTTCCATCGTAGTAGCGCAACAGAACAAAATGATTCGATTACCAATTTTGTCGGGGAACGCTCCATCCAACCGACTGCTGTGCATGTACAACGATGGCAAGCGGATGCTTTAGAAACTGAAGAAGGTGCAGGCAGTGTTCAAAGCAAACATAGCCACAGTGAAAACTATGACAATGCCAGTCTAGGCTTAGAACAAGCATGGCACTTTTCACCTGCATGGATGCAAGATCTCAAAGGTGAAGATGGGGCAACTAAATCAGGTAATAGCCAAATTGAAAAGTTAAACCAAAACTTAAGTAACTACTACGATTCCCAGTCCAAACAATTTACAGCGAATTCCACAGTCCGTGATGCACATGTTGGCTATTGGTTTGAACTCAATGAACATCCAGAAATAGACCAGCACAGTGGTGCAGACAAAGAATTTCTGATTACCAGTAAAAATTTTTACAACCAAAATAATTTGCCAAAAGATTTAACCGATCAAGTGAATCAACTGCTACAACAGAGCAATTGGCAACAAACCCAAATTTATACCAATAACAAAGACGAACGCCAAGCCAACAATCTGACACTACAACGTCGCAACATCACCACCGTTCCAGAATACAATCCTTTAGAACATCGTCCAGCAGCGCATCCACAAAGAGCAAAGGTTGTAGGTCCAAGTGGCGAAGAAATCCATGTTGATGAATGGGGACGTATTAAAGTTCGCTTCCTATTCACCCGTAATGAAGATCACGGCCATGATGGTGGAGCAGGCTCGAACGACAATGATACCGATTCGGCATGGGTCGATGTCCTGACTCCTTGGGCAGGCGAAGGTTACGGTGCGAGATTCTTACCGAGGATTGGTGAGATTGTGGTCATCGACTTCTTTGATGGCAACATCGATCGTCCTTTTGTTGTGGGACGAATTCATGAAGCACAACGTAGTCCGACTAAATTTGATCAAAAAGGTAAATTGCCTGACACCAAAAAACTGGCGGGAATCCGTTCCAAAGAAGTCGGTGGAGCAGGCTTTGGGCAACTGCGCTTTGATGATAGCACTGGACAAATCAGTAGCCAGTTACAAAGTAGCCATGGGGCAACACAACTCAATTTAGGTAATCTCAGTCATCCTAAAGAAAATGCAGACAGTGAAGGGCGAGGCGAAGGTTTTGAACTAAGAACTGACCAATGGGGCGCAGTACGTGCAGGGCAAGGTTTACTCGTATCTACCTACAAACAAGATTCAGCCAAAGGTGAACACTTAGATGCAGAGCTTACCAAGAAACAACTTGAAGGCAGTCAGACCAATAGCAAAGCCTTAAGTGATATAGCCAAGAATCAAAAGACCGATGAGATTGAATCGGTTGAACAGCTCAAAGAATTTGCACAACAACTAGAACAAAAAATTGCCAAATTCAATAAAGCTTTACTCTTACTCAGCTCACCCGATGGCATTGCCCTAAGCACCCCTGAAGATATTCACTTATCAGCGGATGCACAGATCAATCAAATCGCAGGCGATAGCATTAACTTCAGCACGCAAAAGAACATGATTGCTCATGCTCAAAATAAACTCAGTTTATTTGCCGCCCAAGGTGGCATTAAAGCGATTGCTGCCCAAGGGAAAGTTGAAGTTCAGGCACAGTCAGATGCTTTAGATATCTTTGCGAAACTGGGGATTAAAATTAGCTCGACCGAAGATCGGATTGAAATCAGTAGTCCCAAAGAGGTGGTGATTACAGGTGCGTCATCACAGCTTACCTTAAATGGTTCGGGAATCTTTCCGAAGACCGGGGGTAAATTCCAAGTCAATGCAGGACAACATATATTCCAAGGTGGTGCGAGTGCAAGTACCAGTTCAAGCTTACCGCCACCGCCAAAACGAGGACAAGGTGTTTTAGAGCTTTTACATGACTATAGTCATGGTGAGTTTGTTAAACAGGGTGGATATACCGTTGTTGATGCATTAGGAAAACAATTTCAAGGGCAATTGGATGAAAAGGGATTTGTTCGAGTATCAGGATTAGCTACAGGTGCAGCCAAAGTCACTTTTGATGATGATAAGCGTAATCCTTGGGATGAAGCGAGTGATTTTAAACGGCCTCCAATGTGGCCAAGCGAAAATGACGCAGAAGCACAGAGTTTATTAGGAAAAGCTGAATCAGCATTGAAAGGTGCTGTTACTGATGCGAAAAAAGCATTAGGTCAAGCATTTACTAGCCCTTCTTCTATTATGAAAACACTGGAAACGGCTAAACAATTGAAGGAAGGTGGAGCGAAAGCATTATTGCCCATGTTGCAGCAAGGCGTTGAATCACAGTTGACCAGCCAAATATCAAACTTTGTCCCTAAAGCTTTGGGGCACAATCCACTTGGACAAAATACAGTGAGTGGTATTAACGGAATGATTCAAACTCCACATTTTATTAATCCTTTACGTGAAAACAATACTTTAGCAAATACGACATCAATATATCGTCCTTCGAATGCGATGAATTTTACTTCTAAATAAGATTAGAGAATTATAAAAATGGCGACGACACCTCAGAAAACGACAAATAAAGCAGCAGCAAAACCAAGTGTTAGAACCAATACAGGGCAAAAAGCTGTTACTCCTTTAAATAAAATGAATATTGCGGATGTAAAAGCGGGTGTCGCCAAAATTGATAAATGGTTATTAGCACATACAGGTAATTATGTCAGTCTGTCGACATTAAAAAATGTAGCGAGTGCTGTTCCTGTTGTTGGTAATATTTTTGCTGTGGTGGATGTAGCTTATGATGTTGTTGATATTAGTAAGAAGCCATCCCCAGGGTTTTTCGATTGGGTGAATCTTGGGCTCGATTTAGTGGGTGTTGTGCCTATTCCGCCAAATATGGCAGCTATGCGAATGAGTATGCGCCCGGGTTTAAATTTGGTGATACAAAATTTAAAGCAAGGTGTTAAGCATGAAATTTCCGATACGATTATTGTTATTCTAACCGACCATTTAAATGAACAACTCGCTGGAGAGCTTGATCAATTTGCTGCAAAAGCTCAACCTTTAATTAAAGACATGTTGCAAAAGTGTGGTAATAAAGTCAGTGAGATTAGTAATAGTTTTACAACAGGATTTACTAAAATATTAAGTGGGCAGCTTTTTAGCTCTGCTGGCAATATAAAACAAGCACAAAAAAGTATATCAAAAGTAAGTGCAGATGCCTTGGTACGTGATCCGAGGAAGACATTAGGTAATTTATGGGATGCCACAGTCAATGTGGCGAAAGCAGGAACAAAAGAATATTTAAATACTGGTGCGAAAGTAGTATCTGCTGTTGTTCCTGAATCTGCTAAAAAACCAATGTTAGTGGTCGTTGGTGATATTCGAAAATTTGGACAAAAGGCACCACAATATTTACTTGTATTGGCAGATCCTGCAAAAGCAATGAGTATTGCGTGGCTATTAAATGTTTTATTTCAAGCGGTAAAGAAGTTTAAGTTAAAGAAAAAAGCCACAGCAAGTATTAAACAAAATCAAGTGACGGAAAAGAAGAAACAAAGACCAAGTGGTGAATTAGAAAAGACCAATACGCAAGCAAAAGCAAAAAGTAATCCGAACGAAGAATTGTGTCCAGTAAACTTAGGCGGAGGAAAAGCCAAAGCAGGGACTAAAAAACATATTACCTATGCGATGGGTACAGAATGTTTAACCCATCAAGATGCTGTTGTTTCATCTATTCAAAGTTTTATATTAAATAGAAAATATGCCTCGAATTTATATCAATTAGATCAAGGCGAGTTCGGAGCACGATGGTTAACACCATTTACCACGCGAATTGTGCCGCAAAGTGAATATATTGAAGAAACAGAAGACAAAGCAGGATACTTTAAAAGTTTAAGTGGATTGGAATATATTGGTTCAGATGCCCGCCCAATTAAATTGCCACAGCTAAAAGTGGGCGAAAGTTTTCATAATCAAACAGAAGACTTTTATTACACTATAGTTTCTGACAAAGTTCAGATGATTTCATATAACAAAGAAGAAAAACATTTATTTGAAAAATATAAAGATAGCTACCGCTTATCAACGATTGAATACAAAAATGGTATCACCATTGCAGTACGCTATGATCATCTTTTTGAAGACCACACTTTTATTTCCGATGTCATTATTAAAGAAAAGCAAAAACAACTCGTACATGTCGCTTTTCAAGTTAATCCACAAGGACGAATTGAAGATGTTTGGTTAGTTGAAAAGGGACAACTTGCACGTCCATTGGCCAGCTATAACTACAATGAAAAAGGTGATTTGGTTGAAGCCATTACAGAAAATGGTGCCAGTTATCGCTACGAATATAATCATCACTTGCTTACACACTACACCGATCTGACCCATCGCGGAATCAACATTGAGTATGATGGCGTTGAACCAACATCTAAGGCTTATCATGAGTGGGCTGATGATGGTAGTTCAGATACGACTTTGGCTTGGGATGATAATATCCGCTTGACCTACGTCACAGATGCCTATGGTGAAGAAACGTGGTACTACTACGATATTGATGGCTATACTTATCGTATTGTTTATCCAGATGGATTAGAAGAATGGTTCTTCCGTGATGATTTTGCACGTGTCACCAAACATGTTGATACGGACGCTGCGGTTACTATTTACTTTTATGATGAAAATGGAAACATCATTGAAGTCATACAGCCAGATGGCTCAACATTACATTATGCCTATGATGAAAAACGGCAGCTCACAGGAATGGTTGATGCTGAACAAGGACGCTGGTTTAAAGAATATGATGGGCAAGGCAATATCATAAAAGAAAAAGACCCACTCAAACGAGAAACTGAATATAGTTATAATACTTTAGGCTTACTGACCTCAATTAAAGATGCAAAAGGTGGTTCAAAGTCATTAACATATGATGATCAAGGCAATTTGATTAGCTATACCGACTGTTCAGGCAAAGAAACAAAATGGCAATACGACAACAAAGGTCGTGTTATATCGGTAGAAAATGCTTTAAAACAAAAAGTTGAATACTTCTATAGCGATCTGACCACAGAAAAGCGTAAACCTGTCATCAAGGGCTTGCCACTCAACGCCTTTGGTCAACTGGAAAAAATCAAACATGCAGATGGTGCAGAAGAACACTTTATTCATGATGCAGAAGGGCGTTTACTGGTTCATGTTGACCCCAAACAGCAAATCACCCAATACGAATATGATGTAGCAGGCTTAATTGCATCACGTACTGATGCCTTAAACCATAAATTGAAATATCAATGGGATAAGCTGAATCGCCTTAAGCGCTTAACCAATGAAAATGGCGCGAGTTATGAATTTTTCTATGATATTGCTAGTCGTTTAATCAAAGAAATTGATTTTGATGGCAAAGAAACCCTTTATAAGTACGATACAACAGATGGTAATTTAACAAATAGCATTGAAGTCGCATCTGCTTATGGTCAAGATTTAAAAGACCGCGCAGCCCCGAAAGATCGTATCCAACAATTCCTCTTTGATAGTATGGGCCGTTTAGAACAACGTACCGCAGGTTATGGCTATGTTGAACAAGATTTAGAACAACAACAGATTGAAGAATTTGCCTATGACAGCAATGGCAATATCATTCAAGCCAAAAATTCTGACAGCAATTTACAGTGGTATTACGATGCAGCAGGTAATTTAATTCGAGAACATCATCAAGACTATAAAACCAATAATACAGCGGTGTGGAAACACAGTTATGATGAAATTAATGACCGTATTAAAACCATTCGTCCAGATGGACAAAATATCGATTGGCTGACCTATGGCAGTGGTCATGTTCAAAGCTTGATTTTAAACGCTCAAGATGTGGTGAGCTTTGAACGAGATGATTTACATCGGGAAATAGGTCGTCACTATGCCAATGGAATAAGCCAAGAACAACACTATGATGAAGTGGGGCGTTTAACCCAACAAAATATTGTGAATGGTCATGAGTTTGGCTATCCATCAAATGGGCAAACTAATCAAAAAAACCAACCTCAAAACAATGCTATTCAAGATACCCAACAATTGATTCAGCGTTTATATCAGTACGATAAAACAGGTCAGCTTATTCATATTCAAGATACACGACGTGGTGATATTCAATATAAATATGACCCTGTAGGACGCTTACTTGAAGCGAATAGTAAACTGGGTAAAGAGACGTTTAATTTTGACCCTGCCAGTAACATCATTGACCGCTATAACACCTCAAAAGAACAAAGCCATCAGCAAACGGCTGAAGAAAAAGGTTATGGCTATAATCGTTTAGTTAATAATGTCGTTAAAGAATACCTAGACCAACAATATCAATATGATGCTTATGGTCAGCTCATTCGACAAAAATCAACTAAAGGTGATTTACACCTTGAATGGGATGCGTGTGGACGACTGATCAAAAGTCGAAATACAAAATATACAGCTGAATACCGTTATGATGCTTTAGGACGACGAATTCAAAAGCGAAGTAAACACCACCATACAGGTGATGAGCAGAATGTGATTTATGGGTGGGAAGGCAATACCTTAGCCTATGAATCGAATGATGAAACAACCAAACATTATGTTTATGAGAAAGGTTCTTTCATTCCTTTACTTCAAGCGGTCTATGCAGAAAAAATAGAATTACACCAAAGTCCAGATTGGTCAGATAAACCCTATAGTTTACAACGAGACCCATTGTGGAAAACCAGCAAGAAAGCAAAAGACTGGGATGATGTTTGGTTCTATCATTGTGACCACTTAGGTACGCCACAGGAAATGAGCGATCATGCAGGTGCGATCATTTGGAAAGCTGAATATAAGGCTTGGGGTGAGCTCGTGTCAGCAAAGCAACGCTTTGCACGAGTGCAAGACGAGAGCTATGCTCGAAGTGGTGAGGCAGAAAAAGCGAAGTCGAATTTCTTTGAAAATAGTGAAATCATCAGTAATAATATTCGTTTCCAAGGTCAATATTTTGACCAAGAAACAGGGCTTCACTATAACTGCTACCGCTATTACTCACCATATGTAGGGCGTTTCATTTCTAAAGACCCGATTGGGCTTTTGGGTGGTCATAATGTTTATGCTTATGCGCCGAATCCAGTTTATTGGATAGATCCATTAGGACTTACAAAAAAGTCAGATAGCACAGGAGCATATAAAGATGTTGGTGGCCATCATGTACATGCAAAAGCAGGGTTCAAAAATGACGAAAATTATAAACAATTAGTTGGAAAAATGTATAGTTTGGGTAATGATTGGATGGATGATAATGGAATAGATCATGCTAAAATAACACAATGCCAACGTAGAAAATTCAAAGAATTAGAGACATCACCTTGTTTGAAAAATACAATGAAAGAACACACTAAAATTGCAGTGGATTGTTTAGTTGAGGGAGGGGCTGATGAAAAATCGGCTAGAAGCTTAGCAGCAAAGAGTTTGTTAGAGTTAAGAAAGGCAAACGTAACACAGCCTAATCATATACCTTGGAGTAAATAATAATGTCAGATAATAATACTTTAGATCAATTTGGTAATGAGTTTATAAACAATGCTAGGGATAGAACTTTAAAAATTTATGAAAAAATAAAAAAAAATGAAATGAAATCTAAGGATAAACTGATTCTGAGTGAAAAAATAAATAATTTGAGTATTGATGAAAAATTAGTATTAGATGAAGTTGTTTATGAAATAGTTGATTTAGTTTTATTTAATACTCTCAATTTTTTAGAGGAAAGCACTCAAATTGAATTTGAGAATACAAATCTAAATGAGTTAACCGATGGATTAGCAGGTGAGTTATATTCTGAGGATGGATGGATTCATAAGTATAGTACATATAAGGCATCTGAAAAATAGAGTGGAAGGGCTTTGTTGCACAAAGATTTTAAAAGGGCTTTGTTGCACAAAGATTTTAAAAGTAGAACTCCCCTAAGCGACTCAAATTTAAGTGACAACTTGGGTATGAGGGCGACCTAATTCCGTGAATTTATTCAAGACTGCTACACGTGCATGAATCTCATTCACCTGACTAGGGAAACTCCTTGATGTTAATTTATCTCCCAATAATTTGATGCAATGCATCTTGGTTTCAACCAAGCTTCGGCGGTGATAACCAGACCATTTTTTCCATAGTGTCCTGCCTAAACGTTT
>NZ_NEGJ01000015.1 GCF_002135415.1 Acinetobacter sp. ANC 3832 | reverse complement strand
CAGTTGTGCTGGCGACAATAGCAAGAGTGAACCACCTGATCCCTTCCCGAACTCAGAAGTGAAACCTCTTCGCGCTGATGGTAGTGTGGGGTTACCCATGTGAGAGTAAGTCATCGCCAGCTCATTATTCCTAAAAACACCCCCTTCTTATGAAGGGGGTGTTTTTTTATGTATAAAAATAAATCAGAAAAATGGAAATGATAATATTTACTTCAATCGCGCCATAGAAAGAGAGCGTTGATCTCCTATTTCAATCTTAAAGTATTGATTACTTGGATGCTGTGCTATACATAATTCACCAAATAATACGATTTCATAGCCTAGTGTCATTTTTACAAAATCCATTAAGGCTTCGCGTTTAGGAATTAAATCTTTCATATAATCTCCCCAGACTTCAAAAAATAATGGCGGATAGTCGGAGTCTCGAATATATTGTTGAGCGCCTTGTAATACTTCTAACTCTAATCCTTCAACATCAATTTTAATAAGATGTGCATGAAGTTTTAAGCTATCAATTGGCTTGAGTTGTACTTTTTCGAATTCTGTAATTTGAGTACTGAGAGTATTTTGCTGTTTTCGAATATTTTCATCTAGAGATAAAGAGCCTACGTTCTTTTCCTTATTTAAATCTAAAACTGGAATATCAATTTCAGATTCATGATCTCCAATAGCGATATTGTGAGCCGTACAGGTGTTGATCAGGTTGTTGGCGAAAATGTTGCCACAAAGTTGATAAAAAACACCTCGTTGTGCTTCAAAACTAATCACTTTACCTTGTTGCGGCTGAATAAATTTTCCGATTGGAATTGTAATTGCACCTAAGTTTGCACCAATATCAATAAAAATTGGTTTTTCAATATTTAATAAAAAATTTTGAAGAATTTGAATCGTTGCTTGTTCCTATAGCTTTCCTGCTCTCAACTCACGGCTGATCATGTCTGGCCCATGAGTGAGTAAAAACTGGATATCATCCACAGGGTATAGACTGACTGTAAGGGTTGAACTTTGAACCTGAATTGGTGCTTGGTTTTGTTGAGCAGCTGAGCTTGGCTTTTTGAGCTTGTTTAATGACATGGGAGCATTATTTTTCATTGTTATATTTGATCTTTATATTGAATTATAGTTCTTAGTTTTAAGTCTTCTATTGAATATAAGCAAGTGCCAATTTACTTATAATGTATTGGGTATTTTGTATAAATGTTGACGGTTTTAAATTTTTTCTTGAACATGAAATAACGTGGCTTTATGAAAAAAATATGAGAGTTGCAATTTTGACGCAGGATTTTGAACATTTATGCAAGCCAT
Source organism: Acinetobacter sp. ANC 3832 (assembly GCF_002135415.1). Classification (GTDB taxonomy): domain Bacteria; phylum Pseudomonadota; class Gammaproteobacteria; order Pseudomonadales; family Moraxellaceae; genus Acinetobacter. The sequence goes on along the minus strand of NZ_NEGJ01000015.1, from coordinate 71,286 downwards.
TATCCACGAAATTCTGCCACTATAAGCTAACAATGATAAATGCTTGGATGCTTATAAAATGCAACTTAATCCGCTTTACTATACAGATCAACATATTGCATTTGCAGATTCAGTAAGAAAGTTTACACAGAAAGAACTCATGCCACATATTAATGAATGGGAGGAGGCTGAAACTTTTCCTCGTGAACTTTATCAAAAGGCAGCAGAGGTTGGCTTACTTGGTCTTGGTTTTGATGAAAAATATGGTGGAATTTCAGGTACAGACGCATTTTATGTTTTGTTATCATCGATTGAGTTAGCAAAAACTGCTTCAGGTGGCTTATGCGCATCTTTACTTTCCCACTCAATTGGTGCACCACCGATTAATCATTTTGCGAGTGATGAAATAAAACAAGAAGTACTGACAAAAATATTATCAGGTGAGAAAATTTCAGCACTTGCGATTACTGAACCAGGTGGTGGTTCTGATGTTGCTGCATTACAAACCAAAGCGATTCGAGATGGCAATGATTATATTGTCACTGGTGAAAAAACCTTTATTACCTCTGGTATCCGTGCTGATTATTATACAGTTGCGGTAAGAACAGATCCTGATGCAAAAGGTGCCAATGGTATTTCAATGCTTTTGATTGATGCACATAGTGAAGGCATTACCAAGACTAAATTAGATAAAATGGGTTGGTGGGCTTCTGATACAGCACATATTCATTTTGATCAAGTTCGTGTTCCAGTTGAAAATTTATTAGGTACTGAAAACATGGGCTTCTTTGTGATTATGAATAATTTCAATATGGAGCGTTTCTTTTTGGCTGCAAGTAGTTATGGATTTGCACTCGTTTGCTATGAAGAAGCTTTGGAATGGGCACAACAACGTAAAACTTTTGGTAAGCGATTGGTTGATCATCAAGTGGTACGTCATAAGATGGTCGATATGGCAACTCGACTCACAATGACTCGTGCTTTATTGGAAGATACTGCTTATCGTTTGGGTAAACCTGAATTGCAGGGTAATGATTTAATTGCTCAAATTTGTATGCTGAAAAATGTTGCAACGCAAACCATGCAATTTTGTGCAGATTCAGCTGTTCAAACCTTAGGTGGAATGGGCTTTATGCGTGGAACGAAATCTGAGCGTATTTATCGTGAAGTGAAAGTGAATATGATTGGTGGTGGTGCAGAAGAAATTATGAAAGATTTAGCGAGCCGTCAATTAGGATATTAAACAATAAATAATCAAATTGTGGATAAAAATAACTTATCCGCAATTTGATTGATTAATCATTTATCGCCATTTTCCACACAGTTTCTGTTAATTCATCCATCGACATTTTACCATTCGGATTATACCAAGTGACTGTCCACGCAATGGCACCACCCAATAAGCGACGCCAAATAAATGCATCGTGCTTAATCTTGCCCTCATCACATAATGTTTGAATCACATTCAGCCAAATTTCTTCATAGTGATTTCGACGTTTTAATAATTCATTTTGTTTTTCTTGAGATAACGCAAACCATTCATACACCAAAACTGCCATGGCTGAACCAGTATCACCTGTAATAGATGTGAGTTCTGATTTAATTAATTGCTTCAGTTGTTGTTCAGGATCATCAGATGACTGAACAGCTTCTTCCAAACGGGCATGATTGTAAATAATGGTCTGTTCCATCACATTGGCAAGAATATCATCCTTACTTTTAAAATGATGAAATAAACTGCCAGATTGGATGCCAATGAATTGTGCTAATTCTCTGACTGTGGTTTTTTCATAGCCTTGTTTATGAAATAAATATGCAGCACCTGAGAGTAAACGGCCCCGCGGGCTATTATCAAAACAGGTCATGGCTTGGATTTCATCGATCGAAGTTGCAATCATTGGGTCATATATTTCCGTCAGAATAATATTGTTATTGATCGTTTATCGTCATATTTAACACATTAGTTAATTCAGAATAACATTTTGTACTTTACAAACCAAGCGCTTGCTTGGTAAATTAAGGTATAAATTTTAAACAGAATAATGAGAAGACAAATGGCAGATGCTCAATTGGATGATCAACGTGTAGTTAAAATTGGTTGTGCTTCAGGTTTCTGGGGGGATACCAATACGGCTGCATTTCAACTCGTGCATTTATCAGATATTGATTATTTGGTTTTTGATTATCTTTCAGAAGTCACCATGTCGATTATGGCAAAAGCGATGATGACTGATCCAAATCATGGTTATGCTTTAGATTTTGTCAGTCGCGTGATGACACCTTTACTTAAAAAAATCAGTGATAAAAAAATCAAAGTGATTAGTAACGCAGGTGGTGTTAATCCTTTGGCTTGTCGTGATGCATTACAAAAAGTGATTGAATCTCAAGGCTTAAATTTAAAAGTTGCTGTAGTGCTGGGTGATGATGTATTACCAAAGCAAGCTGAATTAAAAAATCAAAATATTAAAGAAATGTTCAGTGGTGAGGAATTACCAACCCATCTTGCAAGCTGTAATGCCTATTTAGGTGCAATCCCAATTCATGATGCTTTAGATTTGGGAGCAGATATTGTAATCACAGGTCGTGTGGTGGATTCGGCTGTGGTTCTTGCACCCTTAATGCATGAATATAAATGGTCAGTGGATGATTATGACAAGTTGTCACAAGGCTCACTGGCGGGACATATCATTGAATGTGGTGCGCAATGTACAGGTGGTAATTTTACGGATTGGCGTTTAGTTGAAGGCTTTGACAATATGGGCTTCCCGATTGTGGAAGTTCGTGAAGATTCATCTTTTGTGGTGACGAAGCCAAAAGGGACAGGTGGACTGGTCTCTACGGCAACAGTGGCAGAACAAATTGTTTATGAAATTGGTAATCCACAAGCATATTTGTTGCCTGATGTGAGCTGTGATTTTAGTAATGTACATTTAGAGCAAGTGGCGGAGCATCGTGTAGAAGTCACTGGAGCAATAGGTCGAGCACCAACAGAGCAGTATAAAGTCAGTGCAACATATCTTGATGGATATCGTGTTTTGGTGAGTTTCCTCATTGCAGGTCGTGAAGCTCCTGAAAAAGCACAAGTGATTGCTGATGCTATTTTAACGAAATGTGAGCGTGTTTTAGCAATGCGTTCAGTGCCACCATTCATTGAAAAATCTGTTGAAGTGCTCGGAATTGAAAGTACTTATGGTGCACATGCACGACACACAGAGAGCCGTGAAGTTGTGGTTAAAATTGCCGTAAAACATATGTTTAAAGAAGCCTGCATGTTCTTTGCTTCAGAAATTGCACAGGCATCTACAGGTATGGTACCTGCATTGGCAGGAATCGTGGGTGGTCGTCCGAAAGCCTCACCTGTCATCAAACTTTTTTCTTTCTTAATTGATAAAAATCAAATCAATGTTGAAATTGATTTTGATGGCCAGCGCCATGCAACTGCGATACCACATGGTAGTTCTGATCAATCTTATACAGCGCATGCAAGTGGTGATGTTGCACATCTACAAGGCAATGAAATTGAAGTTGCCTTGATTGAGCTTGCCCATGCACGTAGTGGAGATAAGGGTAATCATAGCAATATTGGGGTAATTGCCCGTAAAGCAGAATATTTGCCTTGGATTCGTGCAAGTTTGACCGAAGCCAATGTGGCTGAGTATATGAAGCATGTTTTAGATGCAGAAAAGAGCAAAGTCATTCGTTATGAATTACCGAAATTAAATGCACTGAATTTCATGTTGGAAAATGCATTGGGCGGTGGTGGTGTAGCGAGTTTACGCATTGACCCGCAAGGGAAAGCCTTTGCACAACAGTTGTTGGATATGCCTGTGAAAGTACCATCAAACTTATTGGCTTAAAAATTATGGGTTTTCTCTGCAAAGAGAAAATCCATATAAAAAGCTGAAAAGTAATTACAGCATTTAGAAACCAAGCATTAAAAATGCAGTATTAAAAATATTATAGAAATAGAAAAGGAAGCGGAAAAAGATGAGTTATCACTCCATATTTAGACAAGATGCATTTCAGGATAAAGTGATTATTGTGACAGGTGGCGGTTCAGGCATTGGACGTTGTACTGCACATGAATTGGCTTCTCTTGGCGCTCAAGTGATTATCACGGGTCGTAAAATTGAAAAACTTGAAAATGTCAGCCGTGAAATCAATGAAGATGGTGGCAAAGTCCATTTTATTGTCTGTGATAACCGTGAAGAACAACAAGTTAAAGACATGATTGCCGAAGTGATTGAAAAATTTGGTAAGCTCGATGGTTTAGTGAATAACGCAGGCGGTCAATTTCCTTCAAATCTGGAAGGTATTTCTGCCAATGGTTTTGATGCTGTGGTTCGGAACAACTTACATTCCACCTTCTATTTAATGCGTGAAGCGTATAACCAATGGATGGCAAAACACGGGGGCAGTATTGTCAATATGGCTGCTGATATGTGGGGCGGTATGCCGGGAATGGGGCATTCAGGTGCTGCACGTTCAGGTGTCGATAATCTTACCAAAACGGCTTCAGTGGAGTGGGGGCGTTCAGGTGTACGTGTGAATTGTGTTGCACCGGGTTGGATTATTTCATCAGGAATGGATAACTATAGTGGTGATTTTGCTAAATTTATTATTCCAAGTCTGGCAGGCAATGTTCCACTAAAACGGATGGGCACAGAATCTGAAATTTCATCTGCAATCTGTTATTTACTGTCAGATGCTGCGGGGTTTGTTTCAGGCGTGACATTAAGAGTAGATGGTGCTGCTTCACAGGGAACACGTATGTATCCACTTGCCGATGCGACCAATAGTGAATCATTCAATGGTTTCCATCGTGCATTTATTCCAGATGTACTGAAGAAGAAAGACGAAAAAGAGGGTGGTGAATAATGACGATCCTACAGTCTGAAATTGCTGTTGGTAGTGAGCAATATCAACAAAATACAGATGCTTTATTGGCACAACTTGAGGCAGTCCGAGCTGTTCAAGCCAAAAGTATTGAAAAGTCGTACGCTGCAAAACCGAAGTTCGATAAAAAAGGCAAAATTTTGCCCCATGAGCGTATTCGCTTGGTTTTAGATGCAGATTCTCCATTTATTGAGCTGTGTGGCTTGGTTGGCTACAACATGCATGATGATAAAGATGGCTCAGATGCAGGTGGTGGCATTATTGCAGGCATTGGTTTTGTTAGTGGTGTCCGTTGTTTGGTTTCTGCGAGTAATAGTGCGATTAAAGGTGGAACGATTGCACCAATGGGCGTGCAAAAAACCTTACGTCTACAAAAAATTGCATTGGAACAAAAGTTACCGATGCTGACATTGGCGGAAAGTGGGGGTGCGAATTTAAATTATGCTGCTGAAGTTTTTACCAGTGGCGGTACAACTTTTGCCAATCAAGCACGTATGTCGGCAGCAGGTATTCCACAGCTTTCAGTGGTACATGGGAATGCCACGGCAGGTGGTGCATATCAACCAGGTTTGTCTGATTATGTGATTACCGTACGTAAACAAACCGAAATGTTATTGGCAGGGCCACCTTTATTATTGGCAGCAACAGGTGAGGTGGCGACAGCGGAAGAGTTGGGTGGTGCAGAAATGCACTCTCAAGTTGCAGGAACAGCAGAATATTTAGCTGAAAATGATGCTGATGGTATCCGTATTGCTCGTGAAGTCTTTGAGCATTTAAACTGGAAAGAACAGACCAAAAAAATAGATTTGCAGTTTAAAGAGCCACGTTATTCGGCGGAAGAATTGCTTGGTATTATTCCCGCAGATCCGAAACAACCTTTAAATATGAAAGAAGTGGTTGCTCGCCTAGTAGATGATTCTGATTTCCTTGAATTTAAACAGGAATATGATAGTCATACCGTATGTGGTTGGGCCAAAATTGGTGGTCTAAACATTGGTATTATTACCAATAATGGACCAATTACCCCTCAAGGTGCAGCTAAAACAGCGCAGTTTATCCATTTATGTGAACAGACACAGCGCCCATTATTGTTCCTACATAATACCACTGGTTTTATGGTCGGAACTGATGCAGAACAGAACGGCATCATCAAACACGGTTCAAAACTAATTCAAGCAGTTGCCAATGCGACTGTACCTAAAATTTCGATTGTGGTTGCAGGTTCATATGGTGCAGGAAACTATGCCATGTGTGGTCGTAGTTTATCGCCAGATTTTATTTTTGCATGGCCAAATTCGCATGTTGCTGTAATGGGTTCGGCTCAGGCCGGTAAGGTGTTGCGTATTGTTGCTGAAGGAAAGCAAAAGGCATCAGGTATGGAGCCGAATGAACAGATGCTGGATTTCTTAGAGCAAAGCACAGCGATGAAATTGGAACAACAATCTACAGCTTTGTTCAACACAGCAATGTTGCATGATGATGGCATTATCGATCCGAGAGATACTCGAAAAGTGCTGATTTTCTTATTACAAACGGCTTATGAAGCTGAACATCGTCAACTGAATCCAACGAGATTTGGCGTATCAAGATTTTAATATAATCTTCCCTTTTCTTTATCAAAGAGCAGAGTTTTCCTCTCTTAAAAGAAGAGGGAAGGGGATTATAAAACACATAACAATTTAGGATAAAACAATGAAATTTACCGCAGAGCATGAAGCATTACGTCGTACCACTCGCCAGTTTGTAGAAGCTGAATTGAATCCTTTTATTCCTGAGTGGGAAGCAAAAGGACGTTTCCCAATTCATGACGTTTTTAAAAAAATGGCAGATTTAGGTTTACTCGGTATTTGTAAACCTGAAGAAAATGGTGGTTTAGGCTTAGATTACTCCTACAATTTAGTTGTTGCAGAAGAGTTGGGGCGTGCTGCATGTGGTGGTGTACCTTTAGCCATTGGTGTACAAACCGATATGGCAACACCAGCTTTGGCACGTTTTGGCAGCAAAGAACTCCGTGATGAATTTTTAACACCTGCCATTGCAGGTGAATATGTCGCTTCAATTGCAGTTTCGGAAGTACATGCAGGTTCAGACGTTGCAGCGGTAAAAACCACAGCAAAAAAAGAGGGTGATGATTACGTTATTAACGGCAGTAAAATGTGGATTACCAATTCACTGCAAGCTGACTTTTTTTGCTTATTGGCGAATACTTCAGATGATAAGCCACATTCTAATAAGTCGATGATTATCGTGCCTGCAAAAACCAAAGGCATTAGCTTTTCAGAGCCTTTAAATAAATTGGGTATGCGTTCAACAACCACAGCAGAAGTTTATTTTGACAATGTTCGTGTGCCACAGCGTAATTTGGTCGGTGCAGAAGGCATGGGCTTTATGATGCAAATGTTGCAGTTCCAAGAAGAACGGATGTGGGCTTCTGCTAATGCGATTGGTGGTCTTGAACATGTGATTAATCAAACGATTACCTATACCAAAGAAAGAACAACTTTTGGTCAGCCACTCATCAATAACCAATATGTGCATTTCCGTTTTGCAGAATTAAAAACAGAAGTAGAAGCTTTACGTGCATTGACTTATCGCGCTTGTGATTTACATATTGCAGGTGAAAATGTCACAGAACTTGCATCTATGGCGAAACTAAAAGCAGGTCGTTTAACCCGTGAAGTTGCAGACAGTTGTTTGCAGTATTGGGGCGGTAATGGCTTTATGTGGGATAACCCAGCTTCACAGCTTTATCGTGATGGACGTTTAGGTTCAATTGGTGGTGGTGCTGATGAAATTATGCTCGGTATTATCTGTAAACTTATGGATATTTTGCCAAGAAAGCAGAAATAAGCAGGAGCATTTTCATGACACTTCCAAGTTCTCTTGCAGATTTGCATATTGATGACAGTATTCAGCTGGAGCAATCGGGTGGGATTTTAAGATTGTGGCTGAATCGCCCTGAAAGTCGCAACGCCATGAGTTTGAATATGGTAAAAGCAATTCAACAGGTTTTTACTGCGATTCAAGATGATCAATCCATTCGTGCTGTGGTGATTCGTGGTAAAGATGGGCACTTTTGCGCAGGTGGTGATATTAAAGATATGGCGCTATTGCGTGGTGAAGCTGCAAGCGCAGGATCAAATCAGCCTTATGCTGATTTTAACCGTCAATTTGGTGCCATGATTGAACAAGTTGATCAAGCACCACAAACCGTAGTTGCTGTGTTAGAGGGTGCTGTTTTAGGTGGTGGTTTTGGTTTGGCATGTATTTCTGATGTTGCAATTAGCCGTGCAGATGCAAAATTTGGTTTACCTGAAACAGGTTTAGGTGTGATTCCTGCCCAAATTGCACCTTTTGTGGTGAAGCGTATTGGTTTAACTCAAGCACGCCGTATTGCACTTTTAGGCAATCGCTTTGATGGTAATACCGCTTTACAACTGGGTGTGGTACATGAAGTGGTTGAACATGAAACCGCTTTAGAATTGTCACTAGGTATTGTCATTGAGCAAATTTTACGTGCTGCACCCCATGCGTCACGTGTCACCAAAGCATTATTGCATCGTACTTTGACAGAGCCTTTAAAACCACTATTGGATGATGCTGCTCAGCAATTTGCAAATGCAGTGAGTAGTGCTGAGGGCATGGAAGGCACAATGGCTTTTGTACAGAAACGTAACCCGAACTGGGTGGATGGTTCTTAAATAAAGGTTTTAAGTGCTTTGTTAAATTGATCAAAGTGACAGGAAATACAGCACACAGATGCTGTATTTCAATAAAAATTATGGATCATTAATGGGTGATTCATTTCGTGATTGAAGTGATATAAATCTAAAAATAGGGAACACTAGAATGGCATTTTCAAAAGTTTTAGTTGCAAACCGTGGTGAAATTGCTGTTCGAGTGATGCAAACAGCAAAGGCAATGGGCTATGCAACCGTTGCGGTTTATTCAGATGCAGATCAGCATGCACGTCATGTACAGCTTGCAGATGAAGCGGTTTATATTGGGGCATCTAAAGTTTCAGAATCGTATTTATCCATTCCAAATATCATCGAAGCTTGTAAAAAAACAGGTGCGGATGCTGTGCATCCTGGTTATGGTTTTCTTTCAGAAAATACGGAATTTGCAGCAGCATGTGCTCAAAATGGGATTCATTTTATTGGGCCAAGTGCTGCATCCATTGAATTGATGGGCAGTAAACGCTTATCCAAAATTGCCATGATTAAAGCAGGTGTACCTTGTGTTCCTGGTTATGAAGGTGATCAGCAAGATATTGATTACTTAGCAGAACAAGCAGAAAAAATTGGCTATCCTTTAATGGTTAAGGCATCTGCGGGTGGTGGTGGTCGTGGGATGCGCTTGGTTCAACAATCCTCAGAATTGCTTGAATCTTTAAACACCGCACGTTCAGAAGCTGAAAATGCATTTGGTTCAGGCGAGTTGATTCTTGAAAAAGCAGTGATTGCACCCCGCCATGTTGAAATTCAAGTGTTTGGAGATCAGCATGGCAATCATGTTTATTTATTCGAGCGTGATTGTTCCATTCAACGCCGTCACCAAAAAGTGGTTGAAGAAGCGCCTTGCCCTGTGATGACAGCTGAATTGCGTCAAAAAATGGGTGAAGCGGCTGTGGCTGCTGCAAAATCCTGTGATTATATTGGTGCAGGTACGGTTGAGTTTCTATTGGATCAATCAGGCGAGTTCTACTTTTTAGAAATGAATACACGCTTACAAGTTGAACATCCTGTGACCGAAATGGTGACAGGTTTAGACTTGGTTGAATGGCAATTGCGTGTTGCCAATGGTGAAGTTTTACCTTTGAAACAGTCTGAATTGATGTTGACAGGGCATGCGATTGAAGTGCGTTTATATGCAGAAGATCCACGTCAGGATTTCTTGCCACAAACAGGTCAAGTCTTGAAATGGCAACCTGCAAATTTACCCAATGTCCGTATTGATCATGGCTTAATGCCTGAAGGTGAAATTAGTCCTTTCTATGATCCAATGGTTGCTAAAGTGATTGCTTATGGCAAAACCCGTGAAGATGCGATTCGTCTATTGGCTCGTGCGGTAGACGATTGTGTATTGTTGGGTGTAAATAGCAATAAACAGTTTTTGGTGAATTTACTACGCCATCCCATTATTGTTGCAGGGAATGCCAATACTGCATTTATTCAACAGCATTTCCAAGCAGATAGTAGTTTGCATCAGCAAAATTTAGATTTGGAATGTTTAGCTGTGACTGCTGCAATTTTGACTCAGGCTTCTGGGCAAACCAATTGGAATACTGGGTTATCGCCATCTTTACCTTTAAAACTTAAAGTTGATGATCAAAAAATTGAACTTTTAGTCAAGCAAAATGCTCGATCATTGACAGTAGAAAGCTGTGGTCAGTCACAAGATATTGAAGTTATTGCACAATCTACAGAACAATTGATCTATCAGATTGATGGGGTACGCCGTAAAGTAAATTATGTACTGAATGGTAACCAATTATATTTGGATGCTGCGAATGGCAATGTCAGTATTGAAAATATCACCTATGCGCCACCTGAAATTTCTGAAGTCGCAGGAGATGGAAAAATTCGAGCACCGATGGATGGCACTATTATTAATATTTTAGTGAATGCAGGCGATCAGGTAGTGAAAGGACAAACTTTATTGATCTTAGAAGCCATGAAAATTCAACAACAGATTAAGTCTGATGTTGATGGTGTCGTTGAGGAAGTGATTGGGCAAGTTGGACAACAAATGAAAAAACGACAAGTGATTTTGAATATTCAATCTTAATTCCATAACTTAGACTTAAAGTTTAAAGCCATCGATAACGATGGCTTTTTACATGCTAGTTCTTATTGATCTTGTTGCATAATGGCTTGGCTTGCTGATTTTAAACCATATAATAATTGTCCAAGCAGTACATCTTTTGCAGCTAAAGTCACAATGACCATGGGATGTTTACTTGATGGAACAGAGGTTAAAATGGCTTTACCATTCTCTGCATCTAAAGTCATGCTTTGGCATCCAGTGAGTTGGATTTCTCCTAAGAAGGCACTGACCATCGCAAGAATTGAACTACTGACTGCCGCTAATTTACTGGCATTATAGATATCTCTTTTATAAATAGAACTGAGCTCAAATCCATCTGTTGAGCAGACCATAATGAAATCAATGCCTTTAACATTCATCATGACATCATTGATTTGTGCTTTGGAAAACTGAACTAAACTTTCTGGTGCTGTACGTTGCTCAAGTGTATTAATCATTTTTATTCCTTATAAATATTTAACTTCTAATGAGGTGATTAATGTCTCAATCAGCATCAGTACATCATCTTGTTTTCGTGCATCTATAAAAAAGAGAGGATACGTTAAGTTGTTTTCAATAAGCCATTCTCGATACTGATGTGTAGATTTACTTTGATCTTCATCGACATGAGTGATGCCAATGGTGATATTTTCGCCATGTGCTTTAAATGTATCAATATAAAATTGAAGATCTTTTAATGGGTTTTCAATTGTATGGTCAATTAAAATAATCGTTCCAATTGCACCTTTACAAATCACACCCCACATAAAATCAAATCGATCTTGTCCGGGTGTACCATAAAGACCAATTTTATTGCCATCTTCTAAAGTGACTTCGCCATAATCAATTCCAACCGTCGTCAGCATTTTTTTATGGCTATTATCATCCGTGTTATATGCTTCTGTTGCTAATACAGGAATTTCTGAAAGTGATTTGATTGCTTCCGTTTTTCCAGACCCCATTGAACCTGCAAAAACAATTTTATATTTTTGAATAATCATATTAAAACTCTAATTAAAATCCGAAACGACGTTTAAGTTTGCCAAAGAAACTTTTCACGATACTGTGATCTGATGCTTCGGGATCTGTAGTGGGGGGCTTTTGTCCAAATCGACTATCTTTTGCGGAAATGAGTTCCGCGTTCTGAATCGCAAGGTTCGCTGCAATAAAATGCTGTACGGTTTCTATCGGAAGCTCTAACTTTGCTGCAACCTGAGCAATCTCCGCACCCTGTATAAAGCATGCAGAGAGTTGCAAGATACTTTTACGTTCAGTACTTAATAATTGTGGCCAAAAATGCAGACGATAATATTCAGAAGACGTAGGAGTTGAAATGAGTTGAGGGGCGTTCCAAATTAAATTAAATAAACAGTTTTCTAAATTAAAAGTTTTCTTACGTGAAACTTTCATAAAGTCGGATGTTGTTGCCAGTTCAAACTTGATGCTTCGATCTGTTTGGAATTCCTGACGCGTCGGTTCTAACCATGCAAGATGTGCTCGATTATCAATAATGGCTAAAGTTCCGAATTGATCTGAAACTAATACTTTTCCATGCTCTTGTTTTAATGCATGGGTAAAAAAAGAAAGATCCTTCACGTTGTATTGAACATAATCTTCTTGATTTAATGATAACTGGCTTTCAATTTTACGAATAAAAGTCTGATTTATCCATTTTTGAAATGCATCTTTTTCAGTCATGGGTAGATATAAAGTATTGTCCTCAATGTTTTCGGAATGATTTATTCCTTTAGATATTTTTAAATATGGAATTTCTTTCAGTGCTATTATTTTTTGAATATTATTATTTTCAAAGAAAATTTCATTAATGATTAAGCAATCTAAGTTTTGATCAGCAATATTTATCCAGTTTATCCCAATTTGTTTTGGTAATAATTGTCTGAATTGAATTTTAAGCTCTTCTGTTGTAGTTAATCCGAGCCCAGATATTGCAATATTGATGCAAGCGTCTTTCATAATACCACTTATAAAAATGGAAGAAAAAACCCTTTATACTAAATAGTATAAAGGGGCATATATATTAAGAAAATTCTAATTCGCTTTCAAAGTTTTTCAATTCATGGCGCGCCATAGCAAGATTAGATTTAGCACGGTCTAATACAAGATATAAAAAGATATTTGGGTTCTTTTCTAATGGACGAATGATGTGGTATTGCTTGCCTAAAGTAATGAGAATATCTTCGATCGTATCATTTAACTTTAGAGCGCTTGCTACTTTACGTTTTGCTCTCACAACTTCAGTATTACCTGCCGCTGCAAGTTCTAAATTAATATCCCCACTTCCTTCAGTTGCTAATGCAAGACCACTTTCACTGTCTACTAATGCAGCAGCACGAAAGCCGTCAATGGTTGTTAATGAGTTTAATGATACTTTAGCCATATTTATTCTCTCTGATCGTATTGTAAAAATTATTTATCCGCTACTTTATTGTTTTAGGTTTTATATGCAATAAGGTAGTCTTTATTATTATAGGAAAGCTTTAAATGAAATCAATCAAATTAATCGTTTATTTTAAAAAATTAATAGTATTATTAAGTGTAACTAATAATATATTTTAAAAAACAAAAAGGTATCAATTAAAATTGAAATAATGTTGAAATAATCACACTTTATTTTATTGAAAATTAAAATTATAAATATATATAAGTGGATAATAAAAAACGATCATAAATGATCGTTTTAAAATTAAAAAATAATATTTTATTACGAATTTATTTTATTATGTGATTTAGTACACAATATAGTATTGATAATATGATTAAAGCAATCAATGGCTCTACTGTTTTAGCCCATTTAGGTTCTAAAGTATTAGATACTTCAATAGAACTATGTGTATCAGTCTGTACATCTAAGTGCTGGCTATTCACCATGAGATTAAATTCTTTCATGGTCTCATTGAGTGATATTTCTTCTTCTTTATTGGGTTGCGTGCCGTTGAGTTCTTTAAGCTCATTGGTTGACCAAACCCAATCTTTAGCTTGGCCTGATAAATGTTCAAGCTGACCAAGTAGAAGTTCTTTCATGCCATTTTGACCAAAATGCCCAGTCTCATCCAATTGTTTCAATTCAGCAAGCTGTAATGAGAGAATAGCAACACAAGCTTGCTCATATTCAGATTTAGGCAATGTTGACTGATTATGTGGCGAAGTCGTTAAATGTCGTGCAATTTCTTGAATATATAAAGGATCTTGAGTATGAATTTCTTGATAAAGTGTGACATCTGTTCGCCATAAGCTAACGAGTTTACCTAGCGTTAATGCATTGATTTCAAGTAAATATGCTTTACGTTGTTCGGGGTTATATTGGTTGAGAAGCTGAGGCTTTTGACTCTTTATCTGCTCAGCAAAATATTGTACTAAATCAAAAGCCATGCTTATTTTCCTCTTTTAATCTAAAATTCTTAAACTCGGTTTTTTCTTCGGTGTTTCAGATTCTTGTGTTTCTGTAATATTTGATTTTAAAGTATTTTCTTCAACTTTAACATTGGCATATTCGTCAGGATCAAAAAACATTCCTTGCCCATTTTCGCGTGCATATAAACCCAGTACGGCATTAATAGGCACATAGATATCTTTAGATACACCACCAAAACGTGCAGAGAATGTAATTGCTTCATTGCCAATATTTAGTCGGTGTACGGCATGTGGCACAATATTTAAAACGATTTGACCATCTTGAATAAATTGTGTCGGCACATCTGTATAAGGTTGCGTTGCATCGACCAATAAATAAGGCGTTAGATTGTTGTCGCAAATCCATTCATAAATTCCACGTGCAAGATATGGACGAGTAGGGGTTAAATTCAATTCTTGTTCAGACATCAGAAATTACTCTATTGATTTGCTAACATTAATTCATTAAAAAGGCACTATATCGACTTTTTTCTTGAACAGTCATGGACTTCAAGAAAGCGGGTCGATTAAAAACACGTTGGCAATATAGCAAAAGTGGACGGCATTGTTTTGCAGGGAGATCAATTCCCATCGCATTTAACCGTATAAAAATGGGCGCTAACATGCAATCTAAAATTGTAAAACTTTCAGACATAAAGTATGGGTAATGTTGAAAGAGTGGTGTGAGTGAAATCAGCGTATCCTTCAATTGTTTTTGTGCTTTTTTCTTTTCTTGCGGATTTAAGGTATCAGGATGGCATAACATCACATCTGCCAACTTAAGCCAATCTTGCTCTAAGCGCCAAATATATTGACGTTGTTCAGCACGTGGTGCAGGCGCATCTGCATAGAGTTTATTCTGACGATATCGATCATCAATATATTCAGAAATAATAGCAGTATGAAAAAGTTTCAGTTCATTTTCAATCAGCATGGGCAATTGGTTGTAAGGATTTAAACTGGCTAAATCTTCATCCCCATCTTCTACAATAATGAGATGATGTTTAATTTGCTTTTCGGCAAGCAATAATCGAATCCAGTGGGATCGGAAGTCATCTGCATGGCTATAAAGCGTAATTCCTTGAAGCGGAGCATTTTCGACTGTCATAACCCAAAAACTAAGCAGAGTGAATAGGATAGGATACTAAAATTAGACATTAAAATCACGGATACTTTTGGTTCGATTATGATAAGTATATGTAGGTCGAAAAAATTTAAAAATTTTGGATGTGAAAGCAGATAGAAGGAATCAATAGATGTATAAAAATAAAATATTAATGATATCAATATGCTCTATATTTTGTGTGGCATGTTCATCTAAAACACAAGTCAATTCAAGTGTTGATGTGGCAAGTATCAGTCTTGATGAGGCTGCGAATACTGTAGAAGCACAGGTGGCAGCCATTGAGGCTTGTCGAGCAGATAAAACTTGCGATGTTGCTTCAGATTTTTCTGATGAACAGCTTTATGGTGGCATACAGAAAGAATATACTGTAAAGGGCTGCAAGGTCACTATTTACAATAATGGTCCTGTAAAAATGGTCGATGAAAAAACAGATCAGCCGTGTGATGCACCTATTCCCAAAGATCATGTATTTTCAAAAAAATCGAGAAGCTACCAAGAAAATGGTTGTACCATTACAGAGTATGAAAGTGCTGATGGAGTAGGAGAAGCAACGATGGATTGTTCAAAGAAAAAATAATCTTAAATATGAATGATTATATGATTTATATTATTTTCTGTTTTTTAAAGCAAAATATTAACCTATAAAAAAACCTCGGCAAATGCCGAGGTTTTTTGTCCGATTCGGTAAACGAATTAACGTTTAGAGAACTGAGGACGTTTACGAGCTTTACGTAAACCAAGTTTCTTACGTTCAACTTCACGAGCATCACGAGTAACGAAACCAGCTTGACGAAGAGCAGGTTTTAAAGTTTCGTCAGAAGCGATCAATGCACGAGTAATACCGTGACGAATTGCGCCCGCTTGACCACCAATACCACCACCAGAAACAGTGATGTAAAGGTCAAACTTTTCAGTAACGTCTAAAAGCTCAAGCGGTTGACGAACAACCATACGAGCAGTTTCACGACCGAAATATTGTTCAATAGAACGGTTGTTAATTACGAGTTTACCTGTACCAGCTGATAAGAAAACACGTGCAGTTGCGGTCTTACGGCGACCTGTACCATAATTAGTAGCCATGTGCTGTATCCCTTAGATGTCCAAAACTTGTGGCTGTTGAGCTGCGTGTGGATGCTCAGTACCAGCGTACACTTTCATTTTTTTGATCATTGCATAACCAAGAGGACCTTTTGGTAACATACCTTTCACAGCTTTTTCTAAAACTGATTCAGGTTTGTGAGCAATTAACTTCTCGAAGTTAGTCTCACGGATACCACCAGGGAAACCAGTATGGCGATAATACTTTTTGTCTTGAGCTTTCTTACCAGTTACAGTAATTTCTTCAGCGTTAATAACAACGATATAATCGCCAGTGTCAACGTGAGGAGTGTAAGAAGTTTTGTGCTTACCGCGTAAACGACGAGCGATTTCAGTCGCAAGGCGACCTAAAGTTTTGCCAGAAGCATCAACAACATACCAGTCATGTTGAACTTCAGCAGGCTTAGCGCTGAGAGTTTTCATTAAACCACTACCTATTATAGTTGGTTTGGACGGTGAAATCTGTCCAAACAAAAGGAGACCGAATTCTACCTGAAAAACAGCAGAATCACAATGAAAATATAGAATTTCAAGCGCTGTATTCTAGATGAATTCGTGAGTATTTAAAAGTTTTAAATCAATGAAAGTTACTATAAAATATTCAAAAATACGAATCGCTAAAAATATGAATGAGATACCCAATCGAGAAACTCAAAATAATAATAAAAATGATTCTGGAAAAATATCAAAAGTGAGTAAGTTTTTTTCAGGATTTTTGATTACATTTATTACCGCTTATATTGTGATTTTCGCACTCAGTTGTGGCTATTATGGGTTCTCAGGTCTAGGCATCATTCTATTGTTCTCTATTTATGCCCACGTCGCTTTATTCCCTTTTGCTATATACAGTATAGGTGGGATCATTTTCATGGTTATGAACGATGAAAACTATAAAATAGCCAATAAAAAAATTTGGAAAGGGCTTGTCATTGCATGTGTGATCAGCCTTCTAATCATTTGTTTATCAGAATTAGGTCATCATTTAGGATTTCTCACAACTAAATTTAAATTGAATTGGAAATGAAGTTGCGGATTAAAGTATATAATATAATTTAATAATTACGTTAAAGGGGTGGATATGCTCCCTCTATATGTCACGAGTGGCGAACCTGCAGGTATTGGACCTGATATTTGTTTAAGTCTGGCGGAACGTGTAGATGAGCGACCAGTCGTCGTTTTGGCTGATATTGAGGTACTGAAACAGCGAGCAAATCTTTTAAATAAATGTATCAAATTTATTGAATTTAATGGACAAGAACAGTCAGCTCCACACGGTTCACTATACTTCGAACATATTGCAGTATCTGAAAAAGTGGAAGATGGTTGCCTTAATAAAGCCAACTCAGCTTATGTTTTAGAGCAATTACGCCGTTCAGCAGAATATGCCATGCAGGGCAAAAGTGTGGGGGTTGCAACAGCGCCTGTGCAAAAATCGATTATTAATGATGCAGGGATTCATTTCAGTGGGCATACCGAATATTACCAAGAGTTTGCAGGTGTAGACCGTGTGGTGATGATGCTTGCAACCAAAACTTTAAGAGTTGCATTGGTAACGACTCACTTAGCGTTAAGAGATGTCCCAGATGCAATTACCAAAGAACGCTTATATCAAGTCATTGATATTCTGCTTCATGATTTAAAAACAAAATTTAAAATTGAACAGCCTAATATTTTGGTTTGTGGATTAAATCCGCATGCTGGTGAAGATGGTTATTTAGGGCGAGAAGAAATTGATGTGATTAATCCTGTACTTGAAACTTATCGTACACAAGATGTTCACATAAGTCTGAGCATGCCTGCTGATACTTTATTTACCCCAGATCATTTAAAAGATGCAGATGCTGTTTTGGCGATGTATCACGATCAAGGCTTACCTGTGTTAAAATCTCAGGGATTCGGTGAAGCCATTAATATTACTTTGGGTTTACCCTTTATTCGCACATCCGTCGATCATGGCACAGCACTCTCCCTTGCAGGTACTGGACTTGCTAAAAGTTCAAGTTTGCATGTTGCTGTAGATTTAGCACTGGATTTAGCACATCACTGATTTTATTAGTGAATCGTCTTAATTATTACGTCACGTTGGAAATGTTTTATGTATCAGATTAATGCCCTTAACCCGAAACAAGAAGGGCATCAGGCTCGGAAACGATTTGGTCAAAACTTTTTACATGACCAACGTGTGATTGCAAAAATTGTGCGATCAGTAAGTCCACGTACAGGCGAAAATATTGTAGAAATTGGTCCCGGTTTAGCCGCATTAACATCGCCTTTAATTGGTGAGTGTGATGCATTAACTGTGATTGAACTTGACCGTGATTTGGCGGCAGGTTTACCGGGTCGAGTTCCGCACCCTGAACGCTTAACGATTATTGAAGCCGATGCTTTAAAGTTTGATTACACCACATTGTTTGAAGAAGGTCGCCCTTTACGTGTTGTGGGTAACTTGCCTTATAATATTTCTACACCTTTGCTTTTTCATCTTTTACAGTTCGGTGGAAAAGTAAAAGATATGCATTTTATGCTACAAAAAGAAGTGGTTGATCGTATTACAGCATCACCAAATACCAAAGAATATGGCCGTTTGTCTGTGATGATTCAATACTTTTGTAAGCCAACTTATCTATTTGAAGTTCCACCAGGATCATTTAATCCACCCCCAAAAGTGACTTCAGCTGTGTTTCGTTTAGAACCTTATGCAGATAAGCCAATTGTTGCTAAAAATGAAAAAGCCTTGGCGCGTTTGGTTTCACATGTATTTACACAACGCCGTAAGACTTTACGAAACAGCTTAAAAGGTATGTTGGCTGAAGATGGTTTTGAGAATACAGGTATCGATCCAATGGCTCGTCCTGAAACTTTAACGCTTGCTCAGTTTGTTGCTTTGTCGGATCAAATGGTGGCTTAAATGGCACGTGAAAACATTCGCACGAATATTCGTTATAACTATGTGATTGGTGATGTACAAGGTTGTTTTGAAGCACTGAAAGCATTATTGAAAGAAATTAAATTTGATCCTGATCAAGATTTTATTTGGTTTGCTGGTGATTTGGTTGCACGTGGTGAAAATTCAATTGGTGCATTACGTTTCATTAAGAAACTTGTAGATCGTGATGTTGCTGCAACCATTTTGGGAAATCATGACCTTAATTTGCTTGCATGCGCACGTGGCATTAAAAAGACCAAAGAGAAAGACAATACGCAAGATGTGATTGATGCGATTGATAGTGATGAGCTGATTGACTGGTTACGTAAGCAACCATTATGCCTTTTTCCAAATGAACACACGATTTTGACACATGCAGGTATTCCATCTATTTGGACTGCTGAGCAAGTTGCATCTTTTGCCCAAGAAGTCGAAGCAGTTTTAGCGAAAGATGATTTTGAAGTAGTAGATGCTTTTCTAAAAGAGATGTATGGTGCTGAACCTGATGTGTGGGCAGATGATTTAGAAGGAAATATTCGTTTACGCGTGATTACCAACTATTTAACCCGTATGCGCTTAACAGATGCTAAAGGTCGTCTTGAGTTTAGCTTCAAAGATGCTTTAGACGAGCCAATGCCAGTAGGTTTTCAACCTTGGT
Source organism: Acinetobacter sp. ANC 3832 (assembly GCF_002135415.1). GTDB lineage: Bacteria > Pseudomonadota > Gammaproteobacteria > Pseudomonadales > Moraxellaceae > Acinetobacter. Next base: position 51,384 of record NZ_NEGJ01000015.1, on the reverse strand, counting down.
TTGAATATCCATCTAAGACGGCAGAAACGCATCAAATCATTTTTGGACATTGGGCAGCATTGCAGGGGAAAACCATTACACCGCGTATTCAAAATGTTGATGGTGGCTGTGTTTGGGGACATCAATTGATTGCTTATCGTTTGGAAGATCAAGTTTCTTTCAAAGTTGATAATCCTGTTTATTAAAATTTTGGATAAAGCCTCCTCTTGTGAAACAGTGTTTCTTATCCTGAGTTGGAAAAATAAAGAGGATATTCATCTTTATGCAAGATACTTATAAAGTCTGACCTTTAAAAAAGCCATCTAAAAGATGGCTTTTTTGTGATTAATTTCATGTAAATATAAATAAAAAAGGAGGCGAAAGAGCATTAAAGTTGATATTTTATCAAGTATAAAATCATTAGAACGATGATCATCACGTTATACAGCATTGGACAAAATAAGCATGCTAACACTAGAACAATTAAAAACGATTTACCCACTGATCGTAACCCCTAGCCACGATGGCAAGTTCTTTTTTAATTATGTTAATTCATTATTAAATTTTCAAAATACGGCAATGCAATTGGGTATGCCTGTTCAGTATTTATTGATGCAAGGCGAAAGTTTAATTACACGTGCACGAAATAATTGTGTTGCAAATTTTCTTGAAAATAAAGATTGGACACACTTATTTTGGGTAGATTCTGATATAGGTTTTACGCCTGAGGCAGCTTTGCGTTTATTGCAGTCAGATTATGATATTGCAGCAGGTGTCTATCCTTTGAAACGGGAAGATTGGCCGACTCAGGGCTTACCACAAGAGATGACTTATGAGCAATTTTTAGCAAATTTTCAAAGATATACGGTGAATGCTCGGAAAAGTGAAGGGCAAGAATCTCTGGATATTGTGATTCAAGAAGATGGCTTTATTGAAATGAGTGAAGCACCCACGGGCTTTATGGTGATTAAGCGCAATGTTTTTGAACGTATTATGCAACATTATCCTGAACTACAATATGTTCCTGATTCCGTAGGTATTGAAGATAAAGGCTTACATTATCGCTTTTTTGATGTGATGGTTGATCCTAAAACCAAGCGCTATTTATCCGAGGATTATGGTTTTTGTCGTTTATGGGAAGGCATGGGGGAGAAAATTTATATTGATGCTTTATCGAACCTAACCCATCAAGGTATGAAGATGTATTCGGGTAATTTTGCAAGCTCTTTACAGACGAATTTTGCCCAAGCTATTCCTGCGGAAAAGGGAATGAAAATGACTATAGCAGGGTTAAACCATTTGATTCAGTCTGAATAAAATCATTTTAAATGCGATGAATACTGACCGAATCTTTATGTATTCGTGCTGTTAGTATTCACGCATTGTTTTAATTAGAATATACCCAAAGACAAATCTTTATTCCACGCGTAACCATGTTTGGCTGCGACCCATTGCCGATACACCAACATAACCACGGAAATATAACTTTTTACCATTTGGACTAAGTTTACCTTTTAGACGATAAATTTTTCCAGCCACAGGATCTAAAATTCTGCCATCAGTATAACTCGTTTGATCTTCAGTTTTTAGTCCAGTAATAACCTGCATACCTAGAATTTGTTTATTGGTATATGGAGCAGGGCATCCTGTACAAATCTCTTTTGGTGTATAACCTGGGCGAGGTGTGATTCTTAAAACTTTCCCTGCGAAGCTACCATCAGGCTGTTGTTCAATTTTAACCAGTCCTTTGGGTTCGCCTGTTTTATCATCAATATAACGCCATGTTCCTGTAATGTCTTGCGCATAAAGCATACTACTTACGACGGATAAAGCCATTGCCCCAATAAAAATTCTAAAACGTTTCATAATAGTCCTAATCGTGTATTCAATGTGCTGTATGAAAATCCATTTATATTCATACACGGATAATTATAGCGATATAATTCACATTCCTTTTCTCATTTTATACCAGATTAAAGGTATAAAATAATCATTTTTTTAGCGTTAAGTTGATTATTTATATCATAAAATTATTCAATGCGAATCCAAGTTTGGCTACGCCCCAGCATCGCAATTCCGATATAACCACGAAGCTGTAGACGTTTACCATTTGTGCTTAATTTTGCCTTTAAGCTATAAATTTTACCGCTATTGGGATCTAGGATTTTCCCATCGGCATAGTCATTTCCTTCCACATGTTTAAGCCCTGTAATGGCTTGTATCCCAATAATCGGTTTGTTGGTATATGGAGCAGGGCAGTCAGAGCAAATTTCTTTAGGGTGGTAGCCCATACGCGGTGTCACTTTAACAATGGTGCCCGTATAGACTCCATTTTTATCTCTTTTTAATTCGACTTGACCTTTGGGTGCACCTGTTTTGTCATCGACACTTTGCCATAAGCCCGAAATATCTTGCGCATGTATTGCAGTGCCTAAACTGAATAGTAAACAGGTATAAATGAGTTTGATTTTATTTTTCATATTGCTACCTTTTTCATTTTCTTAATGAATCACTCATCCTGACTGCTTATTGATGAGCTGAATATTTTTAGTCATGGGTATGATTGGATGTTTTAATTATTTGAAGCTTTATCGTAAATTGTTTATTTAATGATGAAAATGAGCTTACACAGTTGAGTAAGCACCATTTTAGATTTTTACTGATTGGATTGCCTTGTTTAAGAATTCATCCATGAATTCTTATTTAGTCACGAATCCACGTTTGGCTACGACCTAAAGCAGAAATACCGACATAACCGCGCATGGTGAGTCGTTTACCACTTGCACTGAGCTTGGCTTTCATAGAGTAAATTTTACCCGTTAGAGGATCGATAATTTTGCCACCCGTATATTCATCATTTTGCACGAAGGTTAAACCCTTAAGCACATCCATCCCTAAAATAGGCTTATTGGTATAAGGTGCAGGACAATCTATACAGACTTCTTTCGGTGTATATCCTGGGCGTGGTGTCACTTTAATGATTTTTCCAGTATAGGTGCCATTCGCTTCTTTACGAATTTCAATCAAAGCTTTAGAAGCACCTGTTTTATCATCAATATTTTTCCACGTTCCAGAAATATCTTGAGCGAAAGCTCCTGTGCAAAAAGTAGAAAATAATGCTGCAAATATAAACTTATTTCGTCCCATGCTTTCGTCCCTAGCTCGAGTGCCTGAAGTAAGATTTATATTAAGATGAATAATTACTCAATGCAATCATGTGAAAAGTGAAATAAATCACATTTACTTAATGAATAGTATAAAAGTTGGCAACCATATTGCAGTAAAGACTGCATTCACTGCCATGCCAAAGGCAGCATAACGTCCAGCAACAGCTCCACGTTGCCATGCTTGAGCAGTACCAATCGCATGAGCAGCTAAGCCCAAAGCAAGCCCAGATGCACGTTCATCGTTAATATTACGTAAAATAATCGATGAAAATGCTGCCCCAATCACACCAGATAAAATCACGATCAGAATGACAAGCGTGACTGGTGAGTGCAATAAGGTCGCAATGTTAATGGCAATCGGCGTTGTTACCGCACGTGTTGCAAAAGCCATAATGGTTGGCTCAGACATATGTAGTAAATAAGCAAGACTCATGGGTAATGCAACTGCGCTAATACTGGCAAAGACCAAGATGCCAACAATAGATTTAAGCGGTAAATCATCATAACGCATTGATGCTAAGGGAATCGCCAAAGCAACTGTGGCATAACCCAATAGATGACTGAAAATACTACTCATTTGTGAATTGTATTGTTCATAAGGAATTTTGAATAGAAACAATAAACCAATCACAAAAAACATCGCAATCACAAGTAGTGGGACTTGTGGGAATTTTTTATTGACAGGTTTTGCTGCGAGATATGCAATTAAGGTCAGTAGGAAACCAATAAGAATACTAAACATGATAATCTCCTATAACCATTTCTTTGCCATTTTGGCGTAAATCCAAAGTGGAATCAGTGTGCTCGCAAACATCACCATTAAAAAGAGTGGAATTTCTTTGCCCATACTGACCAGCATGATTAAAGAGCCTGCACAGACTGGAAGAAAAGCAAAACCGCTTTCTTTCATGAGTTTATTATTGGTATCCACAAGACGAGATGGAATTTTATGAATTTTCCGCCATAGAATAAGAATGAACAATAAGCTGAGTAGCCCAGTGAGGTTACCCAATTCAGGATGATTGAATTGCGCCATCAGCCATACGGAACCTTCTCTGAAAAAAATAATCAGGGCCAGTGTGAAAAACCATGCCTGCCAATCTATTTGCTTTAAATAATCCATTTCTATTCTATCTAGGTTTTTTTAACGTTAATAATCACGTTTTAACCGATCTCAGGTTTAATTTCAAACTCTTCGAGTTTACGTTCAAATATTTTTGCTTTTTTCCCTAAGATTTCATCTATAGGTAAATGTGCTTGTTTAATCAACTGTTCAAGTTTATGAGGCGCAATATTGACACGTAAATTCAAATTGCCTTCATCATCATAACTTTCAGATTGAATCACATTTAAAGCGTAAAGCTGTGTGCGTAATTTTCCATATTCAGGTTTAAGCACGACATCAAAGCTTTGAATGTGTCCCATCAAACATTCTTGAACTGCCTGACGTAAGAGTCCTAAGCCTTGTTTTGAATGGGCAGAGACATAGACACGATCAGGAAGATGTGGTTTGGCATAAATAATTTTGGCATCTTCACCCGATTGGTCAATCTTGTTATATACCCGCAAGATTGGTACATCGACACCAATTTCTTTCAATACTTTTTCTACTGCTTCTATTTGTTCCAACATATCAGGACTGCTTGAGTCGATTACATGAAGGAGTAAGGTCGCTTCCAGTGTTTCCTCAAGGGTTGCTTTAAACGATTCCACTAAAGCATGTGCAAGATTACGCACAAATCCGACAGTATCCGCAAGGACTAATGCACCAATCCCATCCCAATTTAAGCGACGTAGAGTTGGATCTAAGGTTGCAAACAGTTGGTCAGCCGCATAGACATCAGAATTGGCTAAAATATTAAATAACGTGGATTTTCCAGCATTGGTATAACCTACAAGGGATACCGTTGGAATAGCCGCTTTTTGTCGAGCAGCACGACCTTGAATACGAGTTTGGCGAACTTTTTCAAGTTTATCTTTTAATTGTCCAATACGAATACGAAGTAAGCGACGATCTGTTTCGAGTTGTGTTTCACCAGGGCCACGTAAACCAATCCCGCCTTTTTGGCTGTCTAAACTGATACCACTACCCACTAAGCGCGAGGATAAGTGATCTAATTGCGCCAGTTCAACTTGTAGTTTACCTTCATGGGTACGTGCGCGTTGGGCAAAAATATCCAAAATAAGGCGTGTACGATCAATCACTCGACATTGAATAACTCTTTCTAAATTTCGCTCTTGAGAAGGGCTGAGTGCGTGATCAAAGATTACTAAATCTGCTTCTAAGGCTTGCACGAGTTCGGCAATTTCTTCTGCTTTACCAGAGCCGACAAAATATTTAGCATCAGGTTTGACGCGTTGAGCATGAATATGTTCAAGAATTTCAGCACCTGCCGATTTTGCTAGTAGGCGAAACTCCTCTTCATCAAGATTTTCCAATATGTTGACAGATACACTGACTAAAACAGCGCGTTCACCACCTTGGCGTTGCTCAAAATCTTCCACAGATACTTAGACTCTTTCATTTATTCTAAGCATCATTCTAATGTAAATCTGTCTTGGAGTGAGAAATGCAGGTTAAAGAATTGCAATAAAAAATTTAGACAATAAAATTAAGCTACCACAATATAAAATGATATAACCTAAAATCTTGTTTATACGAACTTTACTTTGAAATTGATTGAAAAGTTTAAACGATTTAGCCATCTGCATATGAAAGCCTCAGGTTTATTTTGAACTTAGATTCACATAGTATGTAAAAGTGATGAAGATGAAAAATAGGATTTAGTTATCTTATTGTTCGGTTTTTATGATCAATGCAACTTCTTGTATATCTGTATACAATAGACATCTTGTATCGGTATTCATCATCTTCTTTTTATTTTTTCCTAATAGAAGAAATGACAAGTCTTTATGCCAGAATCCGAATATCATTTAAATATAATTTATGAAAAGTCTCTGTTTTAGTGAATTTCTATGACTCAAAAACAATCTACAGCAAAGTCTAAATCAAAATCTAAACTCAGTGGTTTAGCTAAGTTTTTTTTATATAGTAAAAAATTAGCAACAGGAATCACTGTTGTTTCAGAAGGTTTTTATTTGGTTTATCGCTACCAATTGTATAAAGATCCTAATAATCCGAAAAATACACGTTATGTACAGTATTTCTGTCGCCGTTTATGTGATGTATTTAACGTAGATGTAACTTTGCATGGTGATATGCCAAGACAACCTGCACTTTGGGTCAGTAACCATATTTCATGGTTGGATATTGCAGTTTTAGGTTCTGGTGCACGAGTATTTTTCCTTGGAAAAGCTGAAATAGAGAATTGGCCCATTTTTGGTAAATTAGCCAAAGGTGGTGGAACTTTATTTATTAAGCGTGGTTCAGGTGATTCAGTTCGAATCCGTGAACAAATCACAGAATTCTTAAAAAAAGATGTACCTGTATTATTTTTTCCTGAAGCAACCACAACGGATGGTACCAAGGTTAAGAAAGTACATGGGCGTATTTTAGGTGCGGCAATTGAAGCGCAAAAACCCGTACAAATTTGCTTGATTTGTTATGTCAATAAACAAGGACTTTTAGATACCGTTGCTCCCTTTATTGGTGAAACGACTTTTGCTGAGCATGTACAAGCTGTTTTAGAAATGCCAAAAGTGACCGCACATTTAAAAACACTTCCTGCAATTTCTGTGGAAGGGCATACCATTGAAACATTGACCAAACAAGTGCAACTCGAAATGCAGAAAGGTTTGGAAGATTTACAACACGAAGTATTAAAAAATACAGGCTGAACGTTAATCGATAAATCATAGAAAAGACCCTATAGGTGAAAGCCGATTGGGTCTTTTTTATGATCTAATTTTAAATATTAGGTATCTTGTATAAAGCCTATTCAAAATTACATAAAGCCTTCAATCGGCAACCATGAAATAAATTTCACACCTGCTTTTTGCCACCATTTCATTTTAGGTTCTTTGGTCAAGGTCACAGTACCTTTTGGTGTTTCACGTTGCCAATTAATTTTCTGTTCTGATGTTAGTACCAATTTATAAGCATAATTTTTTAAATTGGCATCCATAGTTTTATGAACAGCTGTGGCAAGGGGTGGGCTATTAATAATCACTCCAATTTCGGTATTTAAATTTGCAGACCTTGGGTCAAAATTAAACGAACCAATAAAGACTTGTTTATCATCCAAAGCCATCAGTTTGGCATGCAAGCTCGAACGACTCAGACCTTTCAAGCTGACTTTTGCCTTTTTCGCCAATTCCTTATTGGTCGGATTATCTATATCAGGGAGGGCAGGTAAGAACTCATACAGTTGAACGCCATCTTTAAGTAAGTCTTTACGATATTTCGCATAAAAAGCATGTACAAGTGCAACATCATTGGCTTTGAATGAGTTGGTGAGTACACGAACTTCAACACCTTCTTTGGCCAATTCACTCAGTTTGATTTCACCTTTTTTCTGTGGAACGAAATAAGCTGAAATCAAATCAACATTGTGCTGTGGTTTCTCTAAATGTCTTACCATCTGGAAGTTGAGATGCTGTTCTTTTTTAGCTTTGTCTTTAATTTTATCTGGTGAATCTTTTACAACTTCAGCTTTTACCCAATCCAATTGAATATGATGACTTAACCAATTATCAAAATCGTTCGATCGATTGGTGAGGTCTAAATAATTTTGTACTGTGGCTTCTTCATAATGTTGAGTCAGTTGTTCTTTTAGACTTTCATAACGTAAGGTATATTGTTGCGGATTAACAATTCGACCAACTGGATAGGCGTAGTTATTGTTCCAGTATTCATCGAATGAGTGAGTAATATCATCAACAGCTTGTCCAACCAACATCACATCAACATCTGAAAATTGATAATTATCACTAATATTATAATATTGGTTACTCATATTTCGACCACCAATCAATGCGATTTGGTTGTCTGCTGTAAAAGTTTTATTATGCATTCGACGATTGATGCGTTTTAAATCTAAGACCATATCGACTGGACGGATTCGTCTAAAGCGATATGGATTGAATAATTTAACTTCAATATTAGCATGTTGATCTAGAGCCAAATAAACAGCTTCCATAGATTTCGCATTATTATCATCAATCAGTAAGCGAACTTTTACGCCACGATCTGCGGCTTGAATAATTTTATACAGGGCAATAGATCCAATCTTGTCATTATCCCAAATATAATATTGTAAATCTAAGGTTTTTTCTGCTTTATCAATTAGATGTATTCTTGCGGCAATAGCTTCTAATGGATCATAAAGAACGTGATAACCCGTTAGCTCTGGATTTTGGGCTTTGAGAGGCGTAATAATTTTGGCTAAATCTGTTTCAGACGTATCAATATCATATGCATATTCGGGCGTAATAATACCTTGTTTAGGCAACGTGCTACACGCAGGCAAACCCAATACCAAACATGAACTTAATAAGAATATGTGTTTAGCCGACAAGTTCCGTTTGTTATCCAATTGCTGTAATTGAATAGGTGTATTGATTGTTTGTGCCATAATGCTTTCAAAGAATTTACAGTACTAGAGTATAATTGCCATTACTGAAAAGATAAATAAAGACGCGATGGGTGCAATGCACTCTTGAGATTTCATATGTGGACAACTGATTCAATTATTTTGTACTTTTATATTAGCTTTATCGTACTGGCGATATGGGGAATTGCACAAGCATGGATGAGTCAAGCCAGAACTGAAACGATTCATCCATTCAAATCTTTTGTTCATTTATTGGCATTTTATCTTTCTTATCTATTGTTTCCATTATTCTTTTTTAGTGCGTATGCAGGCTGGGTTGGGGCTTACTCAACACAACAAAGTGTGTTCTTATTCTTGCTCAGTAGCTTGCTGATTTATGCTCGGTTTATAGAGCCACATACGGTACATGTTCGTACATTAAATTACAAATTAAGCCCAGATGAGCAAACGTTTAAAACGCCTGTTCGTATCGCATTGATTGCAGATTTACACATCGGCTTATTTTCAGGGCATGAGCGTCAACTCAAAACTATCGTAAAAAAGATTAATCAACAAAATCCAGATTGTGTAGTTGTTGCAGGAGATTGGACCTATGAACCTGAAAATAAGTTGGTACAAGAGTTAGCAATACTCAAAGAAATTAAAGCACCTGTATATTCTGTGAATGGTAACCATGATGAGCAATATCCTGGACCGCCTATTCAAGCATTATTAGCTGAAGCACTCGAAACCAACAATGTGATGGATATTGAAGGCAAGATTGTTGAATTTGATGAGTTTCGTTTGTTAGGCGTGGGGGATTTATGGGCAGGTAAAACAGATATGCGTTATATGCCTGATTTACCGCAAGATAAACCGTGGCTGATACTGTCTCACAATCCTGATACTGTGGATATGGTCCCCAATTTACCGACTCATCCTTTAATGCTCTCAGGACATACGCATGGTGGGCAAGTTGAATTGCCTTGGTTGACCAGTTATGTCATGAAGAAAGTTTCAATTTTAGGGCATAAAAAGGGTTTATATCACCATGAAAATGCTGATGTTTTTGTGAGTGTTGGGACGGGAATGGTTGGCGTACCATTTCGTTTTAGAGTGCCACCGACCATTGATATGATTGAGTTGTCTTAAAATTAAATCATCTTAAAATAGAAGATTAGATGTTCCATATGCGTTTAAATAATTTTGATTGTTCTTTTCATCACTACGAATTTTAGAAGCCTCATACAACAAGATTATTCTTGGGCATAAAAAAACCAGCAAAGGGCATGCTGGTTTTTTTATACATAATTTATGAAGAATACTTCATTAAATTTGATTGTTTACATCATCATTCTTCGTTTCACGAATAGCTAAGAATGCCAAAAGTGATAAAATTGATGCTGCTGTCAGGTAATAACCGACTGCATATAAACCATAGGTTGTTGCAAGTTTCGTTGCAATCAATGGCGCAAATGAAGCACCAAAAATACCTGCAAGGTTAAAAGTTAAAGCTGAACCTGTATAGCGTACTGAAGTTGGGAAAATTTCAGACAATACAGTACCAATTGGACCATAGGTCATTCCCATCAATGCCAAACCTGTGCAAAGAAAAAGGAAAACCATCACTGTACTGCCAGACTCCAGCATATTCGCGAAGACTAAACCGAACAATGCACAGCCTATGCAGACACCAATAGATGTTGCTCTGCGACCAAATTTCTCAGCAAAAACGGCAGAAAGCGGAATGAAAGCAGCAAAGCATAATGTTGCAACCAATTGCATTTCTAAGAATTCAGTACGTGAATAACCGAGTTTTGTTGTACCCCAATTGAGAGCGAAAACAGTGGTTAGGTAGAACACAACAAATGTGCAGATAGCAGCAATTGTACCTAGAACTAACATACCTGTATGTTTAGTCAAAACCTCTGTAAACGGAATGTTCACTTCTTTTTGCTTATTCAGAACTTTTTGGAATGCAGGCGTTTCATGCAATTGCAGACGAATCCATAAACCGACAATCACCAATATTGCACTTGCAATAAATGGAATGCGCCAGCCCCATTGCATAAAGTCTGCTTCAGACATAAATGCACCAAGGGTTAGAAATGAACCTGTTGCAAGGATGAAGCCGATTGGCGCACCCAATTGCGGGAACATACCATACCAAGCACGTTTACCTTCTGGCGCATTTTCAGTTGCCAAAAGAACAGCACCACTCCATTCGCCACCAAGACCTAAACCTTGACCCAAACGGCAGAGTGCAAGCAAGAGCGGAGCAGCTAAACCAATTTGATGATACGTTGGAAGTAGACCGATACAAACAGTTGAAATACCCATCGTCAGTAAGGCTGCGACAAGGGTCGCTTTACGACCAATACGATCGCCCAAATGTCCGAATAATGCTGCACCAATCGGACGCGCAATAAAGGCAATTGCAAAAGTCGCTAAAGATTGAATGACAGCAGTAGTTGGATCTGTACTTGCAGGGAAAAACAAATGCGGGAAAATGAGAACCGCCGCAGTTGCATAAATATAAAAATCAAAGAATTCGATTGTTGTTCCGACAAGACTTGCGAAAAGAACGCGTGCTTTTGAGTTTGTCTGAACTTCAGTTGGAGCAGTAGATGATGACGCCATGGAGGACCTTACACTTTGTAAAAATAAAAATAGTTTTTAAAGCGTAATTTTTTTAAAAAAGGCGTAATTTTTTAAAAAAACAACGGGATTAACCCAAATGTACTCGATCAGGGTCACTGAAATTTGAGATCTTTAGGATTAAATGACGTAAAGATAGATGGCTAAGAATTGTAATCCAGCGCCTATCAATACAAAAAAATGCCAAATGGCATGCGTATATCTTACTCTTTTTAAGGCATAAAACAATGCCCCAACGGTGTAGGCCAAGCCACCAATAACTAAAAGTTTTAAACATTCAGGTTTTAGAAAACGTTGCATATCATCAATTACAAGCACAGCAAGCCATCCCATCGTGAGATATGCAATAAGAGAAATTTTCTGAAAGCGATGAATGAATACTAACTTGAATAGTGTACCAATTAGCGCGATGACCCAGAGTGCAATTAACAGGTAATGTGCTTTTGGTGTTGGAATTGCAATGGCGAGAAAAGGGGTGTAAGTGCCTGCAATTAAATAATAGATGGCCGTATGATCGAGTTTTTTATACCAATGACGCTTCTCTTCATCAACAGCAAAGTGATAAATTGCTGAGCTTGAAAAGAGCAGAATCATACTCAATCCATAAACACACAGCCCAAAGAATTGCCAGAAAGGTAAGTAACTTCCTTTAATCAGCATTAAAATGGTTGCAATCAACGCCAAAACAGCGCCAAATGCATGACTCAGTGCATTAATTCGTTCTTCTTGTGCCGCGTAGGTGTGGATCAGCTTTGAAGTCATCAGAATTTTATTTTCTTAAAAATACACTTGTATAGTAATGAAATTTTACCTTTAAAGTAAGACGTTTTAAAATCTATTGTTTATTTATTCGAGTTTTAGTTTATGTCTCAATCTGTTTCTCCCTCAGTTCAGGAACAACAATTTTTGCAAGCAGTTCAGCAAGCGATTGAAACAAAAAACTTTGACCGTCTGATACTCAGTCAATATAAGGGTGAACTAACTTATTTAGAAAAAATGATTTTTAAAATTGTTTTATTACAAGAGCAAACAGTTTTAAGTTGCATCTATAAATATAAAACACAAGATGTCACAAAAAACTATCCATTAGCGGAAGCCATGACGCAGATTGAAACGCTACTTGAAGATTGTAAACAGGCAAACTTATTCACAACCACAGAAGAAATACAGCTGAAAAAAAATAAAAAGAAAGCCATGTTGACACATAGTAAAGTGAAATCAGAGCATCAAGGCGATCGTCCTACTCAAGCACATGATCGGGAAAAGCACCGTTATGTTGATCAAAACAGTTATTTTTTACAGCCCCTCGGAATTACGGATACAAAAGCACAGATTATTCCAAGCATGGCACGTAAGTGGAAACAAATTAATAAATTTGTAGAAATTTTTGCAGGTGCTCTAGAGCAAATTAAAATCAAAGATCAGACTGTGCGCGTAGTCGATTTTGGTTCAGGCAAAGGCTATCTCACTTTTGCTTTATATGATTATTTGGCGAAGCAACAGCAGACTCCATTTGTCACAGGTGTCGAGTTAAATCCTAAAATGGTAGAATTCTGTCAGGATGTTGCACAACAGTCAGAATTCACTCAGTTGGATTTCTTTCAAGGCGATGTTCGCACGTACCAACCTGAGCATTTAGATGTGATGATTGCATTACATGCGTGTGATGTTGCAACTGATTTTGCGATTCATACGGGTATTCGTTTAAATGCATCCATGATTATGTGTGCGCCGTGCTGCCATAAAGAGTTGCGTCCACAAATGAAAAGCCCATCGGTTTTACAGCCGATGTTGCAATTTGGTATTCATGCAGGGCAACAAGCTGAAATGCTGACAGATACGATTCGTGCTTTATTATTAAAAGCCTATGGTTACGAAACCAAAGTTTTTGAATTTGTCGCACTCGAACATACCAGTAAAAATAAAATGATTTTGGCAACCAAGCGTAAAGATTATGATCAGCCAGATCAAGCCGTTCTAGAACAGATCAAAGCTTTAAAAGAGATGTATGCCATTCAAAAACATTCTTTAGAGTTACTTTTGAATGATCAGTGGGATCAACAAGGAATTGGTTCTAAGTGTTAGTTTAAATATGCTAACTTTCAGCGAACAAAGTGGTTTTTAACCGCTTTATTCGCCTAAGCATAAAAATATAGATCATCTTATTTTATTATTCAGCTGCATCCACTTCAGAGTCAGATGAGTCTGACAATTGTTTGGCAACACTTGATGGAAAGTAATTTTCATCATCCAACTCAGGTACTAAATTCTGCCCTTGTTTATGAATTAAAATACTGCTGTTAAATTTTTGTCTTGGCGCTGCCTTAATTGTTTTTGTTCCCCAAGCAATGACTGTTGCAAGACTTTTTGCTTTTTCAGTTTCATTTAAATTTTCAGGCTTTTGAATTGTATCCCAATCAATTTTTGGCACTTGGCACACCATTGGAAATTCATAACTGGCTTCATTGGCTTGAATGACTTTGTCTGTTAGTTTGCAGGTTGACATGATTTTATTTTGTACTTGCTGTTGTTGTTCAAATACAGGGCCGATAATTTTCATGTCTTCAGCACCAAATTGCTCCTCCATCAATTGCTTTATTCTTTCAGGGGCTGACATGATGGGTTGACCACTTTGTTCAGCATTCTTTTTAATTTGTGCTTCGGACGTTCCCGATATCGCTGCAGCAAATTTAATGCCTGAATCATTGGAAGGCTGAGAGAACAATTGGATGGTCAGTTCAGCTACTTTTTGAGCTCTACTTTTTTCAACTTGATCTGCATGAGCAAAATTTGAAGACACTAAACATGCTGTGCTGAGCAGGGTGAGTGAAAGTGTTTTTAATTTCATAGGTGTGCTACGTCTTATTAATGATGAATATTGTTCTAAAATAACGCTAACATATTTTTTAAATTTTAACGATATGCTTTGATCATATCTTGGAATACTTAAAAATTTATTCGCTGAATAGGATGGATTGAGAGGCTGAGAAAGAATATTTATTGAATTTAGATAGCAGTTTTTTTGATATGAATGATGTGACCTTTGACTGTTATTGCATGTAAAAATGCAACATCAATCATTTGAATAATACTCAAATCATTTATGATGAAGAGCTTAAAATGCATTTTAGGAAGGATTTTGAAATATGTCGCAATTTATAATTCGTTCAGGTTCTTGGGATGTGCTCGAACATGATGCAAGAAAAATTCGAGAGTCTGTTTTTATCCAAGAACAACAAATTTCTTCTAAAGATGAATGGGATGATCAAGATCCAATTGCAGTGCATTTCGTTGTTGATGATCAAGGACACGCAATCGCAACAGCTAGACTTTTACAAAATAATAGTATTGGCCGCGTTGCTGTTTTAAAAGGATATCGTGGTCAAGGCATTGGGCGATTACTGATGCTTGAAATCATTCAATTCGCTAAAAATGAGCATCGAGAATTTTTAAAGCTGTCCTCTCAAGTACATGCAATTCCGTTTTATGCAGGTTTAGGTTTTAATGTTGAAGGGGATGAATACTTAGATTGTGGTATTCCACATATTGATATGCGAATGCCTCTTTAATAAGCATCTTAGAGAGATAAAGAACTTCTTTATTTTTCTTCGCTAAAAAGAAATAAAAGGCTTTAGACAAAGAAGTCGATTGAATCAAATGATGTATGATTTAGATGAATAATCATCAAAATTTTGTATAAGAGAAAGAGTTAAGATATGCAAATCAGTATAAAAACACCACTTATTGAATCTGTAGTGTTGAGTCAAATCACAGGCTCTGAAGTTTGGCTGAAAATGGAAGCTTTACAACCATCAGGCTCATTTAAACTTCGTGGGATTGCACATGCATGTCAAAAGCATATTGCGCAA
Source organism: Acinetobacter sp. ANC 3832 (assembly GCF_002135415.1). Lineage (GTDB taxonomy): Bacteria > Pseudomonadota > Gammaproteobacteria > Pseudomonadales > Moraxellaceae > Acinetobacter. Next base: position 36,219 of record NZ_NEGJ01000015.1, on the reverse strand, counting down.
GGTGCTCAACGTTTTATTTGTTCATCGGGTGGTAATGCAGGATTAGCTGTTGCTTATACAGGACGAAAACTACAAGTTCCTGTCATTGTTGTGGTGCCGAAAACAACTTCTGAACGAGCGAAACTACTCATTGCTCAGCAAGGTGCAGACGTTATTGTGCATGGCGATTCGTGGTTTGAAGCCAATGATTTAGCGCTATCTATGTTACAAGAACATGATCAGTTTATTCATCCTTTTGATGATGCACTGTTATGGGAAGGCATTTCGATCATGATTGATGAAGTGATTGAAAAGGGTATAAAACCTGATGCAGTTGTTTTATCTGTCGGTGGTGGGAGTTTACTTTCAGGTGTTGCTTTAGGTTTGGCACGCCATCAATTAAAAGATGTTCCAATTTACGCCGTTGAAACCGATGGAACAGCTTCTTTACATGCATCTATGCTTGCAAAAGCACATGTTGCTTTGGACAAAACTACAGGTATTGCCACTACATTGGCAGCCAATAAAGTGTGTAGTAATGCATTTCAAGTTTCTCAACATGCGAATGTGAAAAGTGTTGTCGTATCAGATCAAGATACAGTAAATGCGTGTTTAAACTTTTTAGATGATCATCGTATTTTAGTTGAACCTGCTTGTGGTGCATCACTTTCTATTGCTTATGATCAAAAAGTTCACTTTAAGCCAACAGATAAAGTTCTTGTGATTGTATGTGGTGGTTCAGGAACGACTTTAGATGTATTACAAGGTTATACCTTCGATTGATGCTTTTATAAAAGCACTCAAATATAAGAATACTAAAATAGTTTAATCGGATTGATATAACCTTAGTCAGCTATTGAATATCTTTAAGGATGATCACAAGATTTACATTTTGTGATCATTCGTCAATTGCACTGCTCAGGACACATGCTAAATTAAACATGACATCTTTTATAATGACCTAAAGCAATGAAAAAAATAATAGGCTTAGGATTTATCTTATTTTTAGGATTTTCTCCTCTCATCGTGAATGCTTCAGATTCAATCCAAGATGCGAGCCTTAAAGCTGAAGATCAGCCGGCTTATGATCCTTTGACACAAGCTCGAATACGCATTTATGGTCAAAATGGAAAGAAAATCTATATTCAAGATTCATTTGATTGCGCAGGTAAGAAAAAGGGGATTCGAACATATGCAAGCAGCATTGGTGGTTGGAATGCTTTTAAAAGCTATGCACGATGGAGCTTTAATCATTCATTAGGAATGCCTAAAACTGCTATTCAAAAGCAGGTTTTAACCAATACATTTCAAACCTATTTATTGGTGTCATTTAAAGAGCTTGCTGTAGCTGCGAATCAACCTGTGAACTTACATGGTGTTGTTTTGAGTGCGAAAGACTCAGCCCGAACTCAGGCAGATGTGATTCAGGAATGTGAAAATATCGTCGCTTCATTTAGCCCCAAAGTTGGGCATGCTTATGAAGTTTTAGGCAGTTATGATAATAATCAATGTCATTTTAAAATATATGATCTCGCATCGAATGAATTGGTAACACATTCAGATCAAGCCTATATCTGTCCTAAAAAATCATGGACATTATTTGGAAAGGATGGTGAATAATGAAAAGACAATTGGCTTTAATATTACTCTGTTGCCCATCATTCACTTTTGCATCTTATGTAAATAGTTGCTTATTAACAGGAGTCGTACTTAAACCAACCTCGACCATGATGATGTCGTTCACTTCACCAGAAGGGGAAAGGGAGGCCAGTAAGTTAAGCGTCAAATTACAAATTCAAAAAGCAGAAAAACATGGTCGAGCAGACAGTGGCTGTGATGGTTTTAAAGGAAAAACACTTGATATTCAGATTGATCAGCCACCATTGATAAGTTTGAAAAAAGGGCAAATGATTAAAATTCAAAGTATGCTGAAAGATGCTTTTCCTCAACAAGGTTATCGCCAAAGTTATACCTTGATCTTGCCTAAGTAATATTACAGATCATATTGAGAGTTTAAAGTTAATCAGTTTATGTATATCTAAGTCATTAAGAAAGCTTATTTAGAGAATAAAGATGATAAAAAATAGAACATTGATTAAGACTGTGCTTTTTGATTTAGACCAAACTCTTTTAGATCGCACAACATCGCTGGCTAAATTTTTAGATTGGCAGATTAATTTTTTTAATCTCGTCTCATCGAACAACAAAGATATTTTTAAACAAAGATTTATCGAGTTAGATCGTAATGGTACGGTTTGGAAAGATATTGTCTATCAACAATTGATTAATGAGTTTAAGTTAAATCAATCGGTTGATGTTTTGCTAGATAGCTATATCACAGATTTTAATAAATTTTCGACTGCATTTGATGGTGTTGAATTAGCGATTAAAGATTTATACACAAGCGGTTATACATTAGGGTTAATTTCAAATGGTAAGACACCATTTCAAGAAAATAATTTTAATGCATTGGGGTTGACTAAATTTTTTAAATGTATTTGGGTTTCTGATGCCGTGAATATTAGAAAGCCTGATCCTGAAATTTTTAAACTTGCTTGTCAGCAACTGAATTCAAAGCCTGAGCATTGTATATTTATTGGGGATAATGAAATTGCGGATATACAAGGGGCTAAAAATGTAGAAATGAAAACTATTTTTTTCAATCCAGATTTAAATATTGAATCAAATCTAGCCGATGCTAATTTGCATCATTTTTGTGATTTAACAACTATAATTTCAAAGTTGTAGGGTGTTCCAAATGAGGTTGAAAGAGAAACAGCCTTAGGCGATTTCTCTTTTCCAATCTTGGATTGCTTTAGCACCTGTTTCTAAACCAACTTGATAGGTGTACTGCAATTTACGCTTATCTTTACATAAACGACCTGCCAGTTTTTTATCATCAGGTGGACAAACTTCTAGAATTCGTTGCTGTGATTCAAAATTGGTATTTTGACGAACAAAATCCACAGCATCATTATAACGAGAACAACGATTTTTGAGACTCGATGCAAAACCTGAATTGTGGTGAACAACGTGTTTTGCTAAAAACTCATCTACTTTGGAGCTGGCTTTAAAGTAGTTATGATGACGTGTACGAATCACCAATAAGTTTTTAACATCATATTGTTGTGCTGCCCACTTCACAGGCAAAGCATCAGCAACGCCGCCATCAAAATAAGGTTCACCCATAATTTCGACAGCTTTACGGGTTAAAACAGGAATAGAACTTGAAGCACGTAATCCTTCAATAATCGTGTCTTTACCTGCGCGTAAATACTCAGCATAACCTGTACGGGCATGCGTCAAGACCATGTAGAAATCAGGGTTTCGTGCAAATAAAGCCTGTTGATTGAGTGGGTTTTCTTGTTCAACAATGTCCCACATCCATTTCATATCCAATAAGTCACCGCCTTTTAAAAAGCGACCATAGCGAATGAATTCAGGACGAAGAGAGTGATCTAAATAGAGCTCGATATTTCGACCCATTTGACCTGCTAAATAATTCGCGACATTGGTTGAACCCGATGAAACGCCAACATAAAGGTCAAAAGGATTAAAGTTTTGTTGTAAGAAAGCATCAAGTACGCCGCAGGTAAAAGCCCCACGCATACCACCACCTTCCACAACAAGTGCACTAAGTGATGTTGTCATGATTTAAAACTGATTTTTTAATGTGAGTGTTCAGTATTTGAAGCGTGATTTTGCATATGTTTCATTTCTTCATCAGACATTTGCATGTGTTCATCTGCCGGCATTGGTGCAGTTGTGGCATCTGATTTCATATCATGCTGCATAGCGCCTGCTTGGCGTTTTTGGCTTGGCATGTAATCAGGTTCATTTGATACCGCTAAATAGAAAAAACCAAGAAAGAAACAACTAAGAATAACGGCAATGATGAGGGCTTTCCAACCCCAAGGAGATTTTTCAGGAGAAGACATATCGTTCATGAGCGGATTCCAAAGTGTGAGAATCAAAAATCAAATTCTGTTATAGCATAATTGGCGATGGAAATACTCCGAAATGATGTAAATGGCTTACTTTTATGAAAGCTTTTTACGCACACTAAAAGTAGATTAAGCGTATTCAAATCATCAAAAATAACGGAATTAGTGGCATATTTTTACTTCAATGGTTTGATTTGTATCGTGTTCAAAAGCAAAGGTGATGAATCATGTTTTTCAACAGGCTTATTTTCTACGTCGTTTTAGACTGTGTAGGTAGGATCGGCTTTATTGAGTATTCTACGAAAATTCAAGAAATAAAAAAGAGGTCATAAGACCTCTTTTTTATAGAGAAAAATTAATCAATTTTTCCGCTAGCTGCTTTATCTTTTAGCATTTGTGGTGCTTTAAAGCGCTCACCATATTTTGCTTCAAGTGCATTGGCACGAGTCAGTGCTTTGCTTAAACCATATTGGTTTAAGAACTGAATTGCGCCACCTGTCCAAGGTGCAAAACCAATACCGAAAATTGAACCAATATTGGCATCAATCACAGATTCCAAAACATTTTCTTCGTAGCAACGTAAAGTATCTAGAGCTTGAACAAACAAGAAGCGGTCAATCATTTCTTGTTCTGAAATATCAACATCTTTTTTCCAATGGCTTAAGCCATCCCACAAGTGCTTTTTGCCACCTTCAGGATAATCATAGAAACCTGCACCCGCAGCTTTACCTTTACGGTCAAACTTATGGATCATGGTTTCAATCACTTCATCTGCACCTGAATGCGCTAAGTCTTTACCTTCAGCTTTTAATGCTTTACGTGTTTCACTTGCGACGTGTTCAGTTAAGGTTAAAGAAACTTCATCTTGAATCGCTAAAGGACCGACAGGCATACCAGCTTTAAGTGCTGCCATTTCAATCTTAGCAGGATGAACACCTTCAGAAAGTAAACGTAAACCTTCTTGGATAAATGTACCAAAGACACGGCTGGTAAAGAAACCACGGCTATCATTCACAACAATTGGCGTTTTACCAATTTGCTGAACATAGTCATAGGCTTTTGCTAAAGTTTCAGCAGATGTATTTTCACCTTTAATAATTTCAACTAAAGGCATTTTATCGACTGGGCTAAAGAAATGCAGACCAATGAATTTTTGATCATCACGACTTGCTTTTGCTAAACCTGTAATGGGTAAAGTCGAAGTGTTTGACGCAAAAATTCCACTCTCTACTAAGAATGCTTCAGCTTCTTGAGTGACTTTTGCTTTGAGTTCTTGGTTCTCAAATACAGCTTCAATAATCAGGTCGCAACCTTTTAAATCTTCAGGGTTTGCTGTTGCTGTAATCAGACTTAAAATTTGATTGCGCTTTTCAGCAGTCATACGGCCTTGAGATACTTTTTTATCCAGTATTTTTTGGCTATATGTTTTGCCTTTTTCTGCATTTTCAGCAGATACATCTTTTAGTACAACCGCAATACCTTTAGCAGCACTCGAGTAGGCAATACCAGCACCCATCATACCAGCACCTAAAATACCCACTTTGGTTGCTTGCCATTTTGCAATACCATTAGGACGACTTGCACCTGCTTTAATTGCATTCAGACCATGCCAGAATGTTCCGATCATGTTCTTCGCAACTTGACCTGTCGCTATTTTAGTAAAGTAGCGTGATTCAATACGAAGTGCGGTATCGACATCAACTTGCGCACCTTCAGCCGCCGCAGCCATAATCGCTTCAGGCGCAGGGTAGCAACCTTTGGTCTTATCACGAAGCATTGCAGGAGCAATCGCAAGGACTTGAGCAACAGCCGGTGTTCTTGGATCCCCACCTGGAATTTTGTAACCTTTCACATCAAAGGGTTGCTGTGATTTAGGATTTGCTTTTACCCAAGCAATGGCTTTGTCCATCAGTTCTTGTTCAGAATCGGCAGTATCTTGAACCAAACCTAAAGATTTTGCTTTATCTACACCAAACTGCTTACCTTCCATAAGGAACGGGAATGCATTTTGTAAACCAAGCAGGCGCACCATGCGAACGATACCACCGCCACCAGGAAGCAGACCTAAAGTTACTTCAGGTAAACCAAATTTGGTTTTAGGATCATTCAAAGCAATACGGTAATGACAACCGAGTGCGATTTCCCAACCACCACCTAGCGCTGTACCATTTAATGCAGCAATAACTGGAACACCTAAAGTTTCGATATAACGTAACTCGTGCTTCATTTTTTCAACGACGTTGAAAAACTCAGTTGCATCTTCGGGACGCGCTTTAATTAACTCGTCTAAATCACCGCCAGCAAAAAAAGTTTTCTTCGCAGAACGGAAAATAATACCCGCAATAGACGTTTCAGATTTTAATTTGGAAACAATATTTTCCAAAGCAACCTGAAAGTCTGCATTCATGGTGTTTGCAGATTGATTTGGTGAATCTAAAGTCAGAATAACAATACCATCAGCATTTTTTTCATATTGAATTGCGCTCATTATTATTCTCCTTATACCAGCTCAATAATGGTGGCAATACCCATGCCACCACCAACACACAATGTTGCTAAACCACGTTTTTTACCTTGACGTTCTAATTCATCAAGGAGTGTGCCTAAAATCATGGCACCAGTCGCACCCAATGGATGACCCATTGCAATTGCACCACCGTTCACATTGACTTTTTCAGCAGGAACATTAAGTTCTTTCATGAAGCGCATCACCACAGAAGCAAATGCTTCATTCACTTCGAACAAATCAATATCATCAATGGTTAAGCCCGCTTTAGCCAATGCTTTACGTGCAGCAGGTGCAGGACCCGTTAACATAATCGTTGGATCTGTACCCACCAATGCTGTTGCTAAAATTTTAGCGCGCGGTTTTAAACCTTGTTCTTTCACTGCTTTTTCAGATGCAATGAGAACCACAGCAGCACCATCAACAATACCTGATGAGTTTCCTGCATGGTGAACGTGATTAATTTTTTGAGCTTCTGGATATTTCTGTAATGCGATCGCATCAAAGCCCATCGCACCCATCATTTCAAAACTTGCATTTAGTTTGGCTAAGCCTTCTGCTGTAGTTGTAGGCTTAATGAATTCATCTTTGTCTAAAATGGTAACGCCTGCGCCATCTTTAATGGTCACAACAGACTTATCAAAATAACCATTGGCTTGAGCTGCTGCTGCTTTCTTCTGTGAGTTCGCAGCAAAAGCATCAACATCAGCACGGCTATAACCATCTAAAGTTGCAATTAAATCTGCCCCAATACCTTGTGGCACAAAATTTGATTTTAAATTGGTTTCAGGGTCAAGTGCCCAAGGACCACCATCTGAACCCATTGCAATACGTGACATAGACTCTACGCCACCTGCAACCACAACATCTTCCCAACCTGAACGAACTTTTTGTGCTGCCATATTCACGGCTTCTAAACCAGAGGCACAGAAACGGTTAATTTGCACACCTGCAACATCATCATTCCAACCCGCTGCAATCGCAGCTGTTTTCGCTATATCACCACCTTGGTCAGCAATTGGAGTTACGCAACCTAATACAATATCATCCACTTTAGATGTGTCTAAATGATGGCGTTGTTGTAATTCATTTAATAAGGTTGTGAGTAGAGTAATAGGTTTCACTTCATAGAGTGAACCATCTTTTTTTCCTTTTCCGCGTGGTGTGCGAATGGCGTCAATGATGTATGCCTCGCTCATAGTTGTTCCTTTTTTATCACGTTAATTTTTTATGGTGTTTTGAGTGTAATCAATAAATATAAGAGTGCAATGACGAGAACGAATCAGGTCATTGATGTTTTTGGTCAATTAAAAATTCAAGCACTTAAATCACCGATCAAAAAAAAGCCCAAGGTCTACTTGGGCTGGGAAGAACTGTAAATTTAGTACCAGAACAGAATTAAAAATTAATGATAACCATGCAGTTGACGATATAAACCGGGTGTTACGCCTGTCCATTTTTTAAATGCACGATGGAACGTACTGGTTTCACTAAAGCCCACTTGCTGTGCAACATCCTCTAATGTTAAACCAGGATTTAACAGTAAATGAATCGCTGCATCACGACGTAAAGCATCTTTTACGCCTTGATAGCTTTTACCTTCCGCTGCCAAACGACGACGTAAGGTTTGTGGAGATAAATACAGCATAGATGCAACATCATTTAGTGTTGGCATTTCTTCACCAATTTGACTCTTGAGTACTTCACGAATACGTGAGGTAAGAGAATTGGTGTTTTTAAATTTAACCAAAAGCTGAGCAGGTGCTGCTTTTAGAAATTCCTCTAAAGATGCAGCATCTTGGCGAATCGGTAAGTCTAAATAATCTGCTGCAAACGTAATTTCAGTGCGTTGCGTATCAAACTGCATGACAGGTGCAAAGAACAATGCATCATATTCATCTGCATGGTTCGGGCGTGGATAACCAAAATGAACGCGTTCAAGTGGAATACGACGCTCAATTAACCACGATGCAAGACCATGCCAAATCATCAGCATACTTTCAGTAATGAAGTGATCGGGATCGAGTGTTTTCGGAATGAGCGGGACAAGGCGAGCTTCGTGTTTATCACGCTCAACTGCTACCGCCCATTCATCACCAAACAGTTTATAAAACTGAGAGGATAATTCGAGTGCTTCACCCAGTGTTTTTGCATGAATGATCAATTGACACATGATGGCAAAAGAGCCTAAACGCCGAGGTTGAATATCAAATCCAACATGTTCGTCTTGAGTCACCATCCATAGCATTCTAATAAAACGAGTGTACTGTTCAGGTGAAATACGGGCTTTGGGCTGGCGCAGTAGCTCAGCTTCAATGCCGACGTGCGAAAGCAAAGTTTCGACATCCATACCAAGGCGTTTAACCCCAGTCAGTGCCGCATTGACAAAATGGATACTAATCGTATCGCGACTCATGTTAAATCCTTCAGTCTCTTTGATGTTCACTAATACTTGACCTAAATGACGCTATAAAATGTTTAATTGGCGATTTACAACAGAGTAAATTACCTTTTTACATGTTAAATTGCCGAAATGATCAAGGTAAATGGCTGAACATGACATTGTTTTGTTCATTTTATATTTCTAATATGGGTCAAAAATCAACATAATATTGGTAAAAACAATTATGACAGCAGCTTTGAAGGGATTGAAAGTACTCGACTTTTCAACATTATTACCGGGTCCATTTGCTACTTTATACCTTGCAGATCTAGGTGCAGAAGTGATCCATATCGAATCACCAACCCGTCCAGACCTCGTGCGTTTACTGCCTCCTTATGCCAATGGGCAAGCAACATCGCATAGTTATTTAAATCGTAATAAGCAGTCAATTGCTTTGGATTTGAAAGATCCGCAAAGCATTGAATTGATCAAACAGAAAATTTCTGAATTTGATATTGTAGTTGAACAATTCCGTCCAGATGTGATGCGCCGTTTAGGTTTGGATTATCAAACTTTGGCAGAAATTAATCCAAAGTTAATTTATTGCTCAATTACTGGTTATGGGCAGACAGGAAGTTATAAAGATAAGGCAGGGCATGATATTAACTATATCGCCTTGTCAGGTATTGCAGGGCATAGCGGTCGTCAAGACAGTGGTCCACCACCAATGGGTATTCAAATTGCGGATGTGGCAGGTGGTTCATTACATGCAGTGATCGGTATTTTAACAGCTGTTGTTGAGCGTCAACGCAGTGGTTTAGGACAATACATTGATATTTCAATGACCGATTGTGCGGTCGCTTTAAATAACATGGCGGCATCTGCAAGTTTGGCAGGTGGGCAAAAACAGCATGTAGAAAGCGAGCATTTAAATGGCGGAACATTCTATGACTACTATGAAACGCAGGATGGTCGTTATTTATCGATTGGTAGCTTAGAACCACAATTTATGACGGGATTAGCCACTGTTTTAGAACTTCCAATTTTATTAGAAAAAGGGGCTTCTTTTGATCTTGATGATCGTAAAAATGTGAAACAAGCTTTGCGTGAGAAAATTAAGACCCAGAGCTTAGCGGAGTGGCAAAAAGTATTCTCTACTTTGGATGTTTGTGTTGAACCTGTGCTTAAATTAGATGAAGCACTCGATTCGTCTTTGGCAAAACAAAGACAGTGGGTGGTTGAAGTGCCATTAAATGTAAACTCAGATCAAACTGAACCGCAGTTGGCTTGCCCAATTAAATTCTCTCGTTCAGTGGCTGAATATCAGTATATTGGCCAGGGCTTAGGTGATGGGAAATGGTAGCTTAAGGGCGTGATCACACTTTATTTTTAGGTTACAAAACAAACCATAAAGTAACAGTTCGTATAAATTGTTACACAAATAATCAGCGTAACCTTTATGTACTAACAAGAATACATAAAGGTTACCAATAATGAAGAGATTAAGAAGAAACTTCAATTACGCTATTGGCCTTATTTCCTTAAGTTGCATGAGCCAAATGATTTTTGCGGCAGGGGCATTTGACCCTCAAAGTTCATGGATGCTGGGTGATTGGAATGGTCAGCGTACAGCGTTACAAAAACAAGGTTATGATTTCAGTTTTGGATATACAGGTGAACTGGCGAATCTTTGGGATTCAAAATACCACTCTAGCCATGGCACAGAATATGCCGATCAATTTGCCTTAGGCACTCATTTCGATCTGAATAAAATTTTAGGTTGGCAAGATACAGAAGCTCAAGTCACCATCACAGAACGGAATGGACGCTCACTTTCTCAAACGTCTGATGCATTAAATGGTCATTTAAGCTCAACCCAAGAAGTATGGGGGCGTGGGCAAACTTGGCGTTTAACAGATTTATGGATCAAGAAGAAATTTTTAGATCAGCGCCTAGATGTGAAAGTCGGGCGCTTTGGTGAAGGTGAAGACTTCAATACTTTTGATTGTGATTTTCAAAATTTAGCATTGTGTGGTTCGCAAGTAGGTAACTGGGTTGGCGACCAATGGTATAACTGGCCCGTAAGTCAATGGGCTGCACGTGTGAAATATAATCTGCAACCTGATTTATATGCTCAGGTTGGTGTCTATGAATATAATCCTGAAAATCTGAAACGAAGTAAAGGCTGGAATTTAAGTACAGACGGTTCGCAAGGTTCCATTATTCCTGTTGAAGTGGTTTGGCAACCAAAAGTCGGTACAGAAAAATTATCGGGTGAATATCGTTTAGGGTATTACTACAGTACTGCTGATGCGACTGAAATAAACAATCCAAGTAATACAGGGCATAAGCAAGGAGTATGGGTTGTCGCAAAACAGCAACTGACCAGTCATCAAGGTGATGCAAAACGTGGTTTATCAGGCTTCATCAATTTAACCGTACATGATTCTGGTACAAATACTGTGGGCAATATGCAAAATATTGGCTTGGTCTATAAAGGTTTACTTGATGCTCGACCACAAGATGATATTGGGGTTGGCTTTGCTAGAATCAGTATTAATGATGATGTAAATGCACATCAAATTGTTCAGCAAAATGAAGAATATGATGCAGAAGTTTATTATGGTGTACATGCAACGAATTGGTTAACGATCCGACCGAATATTCAATATGTACGTCATGTGGGTGCATATAAAGATGGTGAAAATGCGTTGGTGGGTGGGTTAAAACTCGTCACCGCATTTTAGTTTTCAGATTGATTTGATCGGTCATCAATCTGGAGACAGCCTCAATCAGGTATTAGACCTTTTGCATCAGTGTTAACCAGCTTTTTATTTCTCTGTTCTAAGAGAAAATGAAAAGGCTTGAAGCAATAGATTTATGATTGAGTTTGAATAATTGATGATCCTAATCAAAAAATTAATCTAAAAACAATAAAAGGCATTCTCTTTGTTGATCAGGACAAAGTGAATATTGAATAAAGAATCAAAAAATAGGTGGTCTTTATGAATAATCCATCATCAGCTTCAGGATTTAGAACTTTTACCATAGTCATTGCTGTGGTATTAGGTTTATTCCTACTGATTGGAGGAATCTGGCTTGCTGTACTGGGAGGCTCTTGGTACTACATTATTGCAGGTCTATTCTTCTTAGTAACAGCAGTTTTCTTACGACAATTAAAAAGTAATGCACTGATTGTGTATTCAATATTGGTCTTAGCAACCGTAATTTGGGGGCTATGGGAAGTCGGTTCTGACTTCTTTGCACTGGCACCTCGCTTAGATATTCTAGGTGTGTTTGGCTTATGGTTACTGATTCCTGCAGTAACCCGAGGTTTTATCAATGCCAAAGGTGCAAAAGTTATCCTTTCAGGAACGTTAGCAATCACCATTGCTGTGATGGTTTATTCAATTTTTAATGATCCTCAAGAAATAAGAGGAACATTAAGTGCACAGCAACCTGCAACGGCTGAAGCCGTTCCGGGTGTTGCAGATGCAGACTGGCCTGCTTATGGTCGTACTCAAGCGGGTGTTCGTTATTCACCGTTAAAACAGATTAATGAAAGCAATGTTAAAGATTTAAAAGTGGCATGGACTTATCATACTCAGGATTTTAAAACTGAAAATGATTCAGGTGAAACTACTAATCAAGTCACGCCAATTAAAATTGGCAATAATATGTATATTTGCACAACGCACCAAAAATTGGTTGCGCTTGATCCAGCAACAGGACAGGAAAAATGGAAGTTTGATCCCCATATCAAATCAGATAAAACCTTCCAACATCTAACATGTCGTGGCGTATCTTATTACGATGCAAGTAATATAGTAGGTTTTGATGCAAGCTTACAGGCAAAAAAATCAAGCTCTACCCAATGTCCTCGTAAAGTCATTTTACCTGTGAATGATGGTCGTTTAGTGGCCATTAATGCCGATAATGGTCAGCCTTGTACTGACTTTGGTAAAAATGGAGAAGTCGATTTACAGAAAGATATGCCATTCCCATATCCGGGTGGTTACATTCCAACTTCTCCGCCGATTGTGACAGGAACCACCATTATTATTGCGGGTTCAACCACAGATAATTATTCAACAGAAGAACCTTCTGGTGTAATTCGGGGTTATGACGTAAATACAGGTGCATTGCTTTGGGTGTTTGATACAGGTGCTGAAGATCCGAATAAAATTCCTGCACCAGGTCAAAAATATGTACAGAACTCTCCAAATGCATGGGCGCCGTTAGCTTATGATGCAAAACTTGATATCGTTTATGTACCAACGGGTGTCGGTACCCCTGATATTTGGGGTGGAAACCGTACTGAATTACATGAACGTTATGCTAACTCAATGTTAGCGTTGAATGCATCCACAGGTAAATTAGTGTGGCACTTCCAAACCACGCATCACGATTTATGGGATATGGATGTACCTGCACAACCTTCTTTAGCAGATATTGATGTTAAAGGTGTTAAAGTTCCTGCAATTTATGTATTAACCAAAACAGGAAATGCTTTTGTACTGGATCGTCGTAATGGTAATCCAATTGTTCCTGTTACAGAGAAACCTGTGCCACAAACTGTAAAACGGGGTCCACAAACCAAAGGTGAGCGTTATTCACCTACGCAACCCTTTTCAGACTTAAATTTAGCACCACAAGACAAGTTAACAGACAAAGATATGTGGGGTGCCACAATGTTTGATCAGATGATGTGTCGTGTGAAATTCCATCAGTTGAATTATGACGGTATTTATACACCACCTTCTGAAAATGGAACTTTGGTTTTCCCTGGTAATTTAGGTGTATTTGAATGGGGTGGGATGTCTGTCAATCCAGACCGTCAAATTGCGGTAATGAATCCGATTGGCTTACCTTTTATTTCCAAACTGATTCCAGAAGATCCAAACCGTCAGCAAACAGCAAAAGGTGCAGGTACTGAACAAGGTGTACAGCCAATGTATGGCGTACCTTATGGTGTGGAAATTAGTCCATTCCTTTCAGCATTCGGCTTACCATGTAAACAACCTGCATGGGGTTATGTGGCTGGTGTAGATTTAAAAACACATGATATTGCATGGAAACGCCGTATCGGTACGATTCGTGACAGTTTACCGGGTATTCCATTACCACCATTTAAAATGGGTGTTCCAATGCTGGGTGGTTCAATCTCTACAGCCGGTAATGTGATGTTTCTTGGGGCAACTCAGGATGATTATATTCGTGCTATTAATGTGACCAATGGTGATGAATTATGGAAAGGTCGTCTACCTGCAGGTGGTCAAGCAACACCAATGACTTATGAAATGAATGGCAAGCAATATGTTGTCATCATGGCAGGTGGTCATGGTTCATTTGGTACAAAAATGGGTGATTCTCTCGTTGCTTATACATTACCTGATAAATAATGACTTAAGCTTTTAAGATGTAAAAAACCAGTGATAAATATCACTGGTTTTTTTTTGTCGTGTAAGGAGTTCCACCTAATACAAAGCAAATTTTATAAAATGGGATCATGAATCTTTATTGATGAAATTATTTGCTTAATTCAAAAAATCAGCAATAATCGGGCTATCGACTAAAGTTTAATCTTCCCAAAAATAAAATAGGGTTGGAAATTTAAATAATGGATTTAATACAAGCAAATGGACAACCCCGTTATGGGCGTTTTGATGAATTGCCTTCTTCGATCAATATAGATCAGTATGAGTATAAAACCCCATATGGAAAAACATTAAAAGGGTGGCGTAAACAACTTAAATATAAAAAATTTAAATTTTGTTGTATTCAACATGCGGATTATACGATTGGTCTCGCAATTGCAGATATTGCATGGGCAGGGCATAGTTTTATCTATATTTATAATCATGTAAATCATGAGGTTTTTGAATGGAATGCCAATACCATTTTAGGTCGTGGCACACTTGTAGATGAGCAACCTCAATATAGCCAAAGTCACTTTTTAAAATCACCTTTTGATATCGAAATGCAACATGCCAACGGTGTGCGCTATATCAGTGTAAAGAAACATGGTGAAGAGCAAATCAAAGCACGAATTTTTTGTGCAGCAACAGAGCCTTTAAGTTTGTGCAGTCCGAATGGTATTAATGGTTGGACGTATACGCAGAAGAAAACCACATTAGCAGTCGAAGGTTTTTTCCGAAATAAACAAAATCAAATGATTGAGTTTAATGAGTTAAGCTTTGCATCTTTAGATGATACATGCGGTTTCTTACGACCTGAAACGGCATGGTTTTGGCTATCCTGTAATTTTTGGGATCAGCAGGGTCAGCGTATAGGTTTAAATTTAGCTTCGGGTGTGAATGAAAGTTTTGGCAATGAAAACTGTTTATGGGTGAATGGAAAGCTTTATCCTGTTGCAGATGTATTATTTGAAAAGCAAGATGATAAATATTGGACGATTCGTTCTTTAGATAAAAAAATGAATTTATCAATACAAACAGGCTGGCGTAGATATGAAAATCTCAATCTAAGAATGGTTGGAAGCCAGTTTAGTCAGTGGCAATCTCGAATTAGCGGAACAATAGAAACTGAGCAAGGTGAAATTATTCAGCTTAGCCAAGAATATGGTTTACTCGAACAGCACTATGCAAAGTGGTGATGATTCACATAAAAAAGCCACATAAATTCTCTTCGGGAATTCATGTGGCTGGACGTTCAATAGGTTCATAATTGAATAGATAAACCATCAACATATAAAAAAGTTGAAGTATTTGCTTGAATCAATTGAAGAATGGTTTATTGCGCAGCTTGCCAAAAGGCTTCGCCTGCGGCAATTGGATCATTTGTTTCTGCTAAAGTATCTACCCATGTTTCATATTGACGAATGACTGGATGTTGGCTTGGATGGAAGTCAGCTTTAAACCAATCTAAATATTGACCTCTCATTGCTGTTAAAGTTCCGTTTTTACCGATAAACCAAGGTAGACCTGTCACGGACATTTTTAAGCGCTGTGTAATAGAAAAACCATCATGTTTTAACATGACATTGGTTCGGTAAAAGGTAAAACCAAACATTAATAATGTTGTATAAGCTAAAGCAAATTTACGTAAATTTTCAGGAACTTCTCCCACATTTTTCATCACATCGAAAGCAACATCACGATGTTCCATTTCTTCGATAGAATGCCATGCAAATAAAGCACGAACGAAGGGATGTACACCACTCAATGTACTTTTTTGACTATAAAATGTTTCAGCCATCAGCGCAGTGAGATGTTCTGCGGCTGCAGTCATGGCAATGTTGTATTGCTTTGATCTTTTCTTGAGCACGTATTCAAAATGCCCACCTAAATATTCAATGAATTGATCGACAGGCATTCCCTGACGTTTCATTTCATCATTCATTTTATCGTGAGCAAGTCCGTGTTGAGCTTCTTGTTTAATAAAGTCAGTCACTCGTTGCTGTAAATCAGCATCGACGATTTTATCTCTTAGCGCACGGACACTTTGAATAAAGTAACGCTCTCCAACAGGAAAGGTCAGGCTGAGCGCATCAAACATTCTGGTTTTAAATGGATCACCATCGAACCAGAAGCGTGGCACTTCATTTAATTTAAAATCAAGATTAGAACGGACAATTGGCTCAACTTGATGTTTTACATATGCATTCATTATTTTATTTCTCGCAATGATGATTCAATCTTTAAGATTGGAAAATATATCTAATAGCCTGCTTTCCAAAAAGCTTCACCTGCAACAATTGGATCGTTGGTTTCAGCCATCGTATCAATCCAAGTTTGATATTGGTGAATCACAGGATGCTGACTTGGATGGAAATCCTTTTTAAACCAATCTAGATATTGCGAACGCATGGCAGAGAAGATGCCTTTTTTACCCACAAACCAAGGTAAACCTTTTGCCGCCATCTTAAGACGTTCTAAACGCGTGAAACCATCATGTTCTAACATGACATTGGCACGGTACAAGGTGAAATTAAACATCATAAATGTAGTAAAAGCCAAAGCAAACTTACGTGTAGACTCAGGTACTTCACCCACTTGCTTCATCACGTCAAAAGCGACATCACGATGTTCCATTTCCTCAATCGAATGCCATGCCAATAATGCACGGACATAAGGATGCGCCTCTTTTAGCGTTTCTTTTTTACTGTAAAAAGTTTCAGCCATGAGCGCCGTTAAATGTTCAGCTGCCGCTGTCATCGCAATATTATATTGTGGTGAGCGATTTTTAAGTTCTGATTTAAATAATCGAGTGAGGAAATGAATAAATTGATCAACAGGCATCCCTTGATCTTTCATGACTTGATTCATTTTGTCATGTGCAAGACCATGTTGCGCTTCTTGTCGAATAAAATCTGCAACACGTTGTTTTAAATCTGGATCAGTAATTTTGTCACGAAATAAACGTACACTTTCTATGAAATAACGTTCACCATCAGGAAAGGTCAAGCTTAATGCATCGAACATACGCGTGCGGAAAGCATCACCACCAAACCAAAAGCGAGGCACTTCATCTAATTTAAAATCCAGTTTGGTTCTTACAACTGGATCAACTTGATATTTGACTAATGCATTCATTTTATTTTACTTGTATAGCCTTTAATAACTACAGTATGTCGGTATTTTTCAACTTTGTTTTGACAGTTGTTGCCATTTTTTATACATTTTACGACAAATGACAATGCTTTATTTCAAAGTTGCCTTATGTATAAGAGTTCATTGCCATGTCTCAGGAAATAAAAATATCAAATGGCTACTTCCAATTATGGAAAGCCTTTTTAAAACAAAATAATAGTGACTGGAATAACTTTAATCTTGTTGCTGAAAAGCGTGAGCTATTAGAGAGTATTCTTGTACAACCCATTGACCAACAATCATCCTATGATTTTTTTATGGAGATGATTGACGCCACACGCCAGCATTTAGATTGTCCAGATCTTATTTTTTCGATGGCGAAATGTATTCATCCTGCTCATTTTGGTTTATTGGGATATATGGCATCTCGAAGTGAAAATATGGCACAGGCTTTAGAATATGTGATTCGATTTAGCCGTTTGGTGATTGATGGTGCTTATATTACTCAAATGCAATATCAGCATGATGGTGAAACGGTTCGTATGTTTTGCCCTTTAAGTGATGATAAATTTATTTTTCTACATGAAATTACCTTAGCTTCCATGCTACATCTGGGAAAACAATTTATCCCTCAAGACCAATTCCCATTGCTACGGATGAGTTTTGTGAATGCACCGCAAATGGCTTTGAAATATTATCAAGATTTTTATCAATGCCAGTTGAAATTTGAACAACCTGTGTATGAAATTATTTTTTCTACTGATGTACTTTTACTCAAACCTGAGCAAGCAGATCCTAATTTAATTCAAATATTAGTGAAGCAAGCAGAAGATGCATTATTACAAAGAAGCCATTTAACCAATATTGCACAACAACTTCAGTTTATTGTGGCCGAATATTTAAAGTTAGAACAACAAGCACCCAAAATTGAAGATATTGCCCAAGAGTTGCATGTTTCAGTACGCACATTACAACGGCAACTCAGTCAGTTGAACACGTCTTTTAAAGTGATTTTGGAAGATGAACGAATGAAGCGCTGTGAATATTTACTCACACAAAGTTTAGGACTCACCGATATTGCGTTAGATTTAGGATATTCAGATCAATCTGCTTTAGCACGTGCATATAAAGCATATAGTGGTCAAACTTTATTGCAAAAAAAACAGCAATTGAAATGAATGAGAGTACTTTTAATATCTGATATAAGAGCGAACAATCTTGTAGATAAAATATTTATTTAATTTTTATAGTGTGAAAAATATAAGGTTAAAAGCCATAAAAAAGGCGAGTGATGCACTCGCCTTTTTTATTTTTGAATAAAAATTTCTATAACTTTAAGCAGTCGCTCTTAATCTCGGATAACGAAAAATAATTGATAACACTGCAAAAATTGCCAAAACCCAACAATAATAGACATTGCCAATTAGCTCGACAGGTGACATTTTTGCAATGGAACAGGCTAAAAGTAATTGTGCACCGTAAGGAATTAAGCCTTGTACCACACATGAAAAGATATCCATCAATGCGGCTGCACGTTTAGGTTCAACACCATATTCTTTGGCAACTTCACGTGCCATATCACCCGATAAAATAATCGCAACGGTATTATTTGCCACAAAGATATTCGAAAAAACCACTAAGAAGCTAATGCCAATTTCACCTGCACGCTGCGTACCAACTTTGAATAAGCGTGTCACACTATAAATACGTTGAATGAGCCACTCTAAACCGCCTTCTTTTTGCATCAAGGCAGATAAACCGCCTAAAAACATAGACAGTAAAGCCACTTCAAACATTCCAACAAAACCATCATAGATTGCATTGTTCAGTTTTAATAAGCCAAAATCAGCATGTTCAAGGAGTCCCATTAGACCTGATAAAACAATACCGAGTGTGAGTACCGCTAAGACATGTAAACGGGTAAATGCCAGAAAGAACACAGCAAGATAAGGCAGAATTAACCATAAGTCATATGTTTTGTATTCAATGGCTTGAGCATTATGATTCATCGACATATACATCATGATCGTGACAACTGCTGCGGGCACTGCGACCCATACATTGACTCTAAATTTATCTCGAAGTTCAACATTTAAGCTACGTGTTGCTGCAATGGTGGTGTCCGAAATCATCGATAAATTGTCACCAAACATTGCACCGCCGACCACTGCACCAATCGCATAAACTGTTTCTATGTCAGTCGCTTGGGCAAAGCCGAAGGCGATAGGTGCACAGGCAGCAATGGTGCCCATCGATGTGCCCATTGCTGTTGCAATAAAAGCAGCAATGATAAACAACATTGGTAACACAAATGTAGGCGGAATAATGGATAATCCAAATTGGACGGTCGCATCTACACTACCAATGGCACTGGATACACTTGCAAAAGCCCCTGCAAGCATAAAGACCATAAACATAAGAATTAAATTGGGATGACTGGCGCCTTTTAAAAACTCATCAATCGCGGTGTTTAACTGACCACGATAGAGGAGAACAGCCAGAATAATGGCTGGAATTGCTGCAACGGGAGCCTTGATCTGATAAAACGCAAATTCAGTGCCCAGAAGAGAGTGGTAAATACCACTGCCTAAAAAAATGGCTAAAAATACAATAAGCGGCAATAGTGCAAGCGCTCGGGCTTGCACTTTGTCCGAAGTCTGTGTGGTCATAACAAAAGAAATTAATAAGTAAGCCTACATAGTATAAAGCAGGTTTTGCAATTACAGAAAAGTTTAAATGTAATGTCTAAATTGGCTTTTTTTAAAAGATTTTTGTTATTTAATTTAAGTTTTTCTAAATGCTTATGATTTTCAAAAAAGCCAAAATTAGGAAGCTTTGATCATTGTGCAAAAAAACAAAATATAGATAAATGGTGTACTTGGGTTGTTCTATAAAATATGTGTCATTATGAGATACCATTGTGCTACGCGAAGCTCTATTCAATGAGTAAAAAATAGCGTTACAATGCAATGTCTTGTATTTATACATTGGGTCTGTTGATGTTTATTTTAATCGATTGTGATGTGATCGCAATCCAATTAGATTTCAACAGCACCTTACCAACTCCTCAAGTTTAAACAATCCAAGGAAAGTACATCCCTATGTCACGTTTAGCCACTCGTTTTGCACAGCTTAAATCCCAACAGCGTAAGGCATTGGTTTCTTATGTCATGGCAGGTGATCCTCAACCGCAAGTAACGGTACCATTGTTACATCAAATGGTTGAGGCGGGTGTAGATGTCATTGAACTTGGATTGCCTTTTTCTGACCCAATGGCTGATGGCCCTGTGATTGCACTTGCTGCAGAACGTGCTTTGGCTGCGGGTACCAATACGCTTGATGCGTTGAATATGGTGAAAGAGTTCCGCCAAAAAGATACAGAAACCCCAGTCGTATTGATGGGATATCTCAATCCTGTTGAAGTGATTGGTTATGAGCGTTTTGTATCTATTGCGAATGAATCAGGTGTAGACGGCATTCTTTTGGTGGATTTACCACCCGAAGAAGCAAAAGATTTAGATGTGGTTCTCCAGAAATATGGAATGGATCAGATCTTTTTGCTTGCACCAACCTCTACAGATGACCGTATTCAACATGTTGTGAAACAAGCCAGTGGCTTTATTTACTATGTTTCACTGAAAGGCGTAACCGGTGCTGCGACATTGGATACCACAGAAGTTGCGCAACGCATTCAGAAAATCAAACAATACACAGATATTCCTGTGGGCGTTGGTTTCGGGATTAGTGACGCGGCTTCAGCAAAAGCAGTCGGTAGTGTTGCAGATGCTGTAATTGTCGGAAGTGCGTTTGTAAAACCTTTTGCAAACTTAGCGCCAGAACAAGCTGTCGAGCAGGCAGTGAATAAAGTCAAGGAGCTTCGAGCAGCGCTCGATGAGTTAGTATGAATCAAGAAGTAAAATCAGGGAAAATCCTAAGTGCAACGACGCCGTGGACAGATCGTTCTGTACCTGGCATTCATATGCCAGATCAACAACAGACACTCAAGGCAACATTTACAGAGCCAACGATTGAGTGCCCTGAATGTCATGCTTTAGTGACTCGTACTGCAATGTCTTTCAATGCTTATGTTTGTCCGCAATGCGATGAACATTTGAAAATGAAAGCGCGTGATCGTTTAAATTGGTTTTTCGATCAGGTACAACATGAACTCGGTCAAGAATTTGTTGCTAAAGATCCACTACATTTTGTCGACAGTCGTCCTTATCCTGAGCGTATCAAAGAAGCACAGGAAAAAACGGGTGAGACTGAAGCACTCGTAGTGATGCAAGGTGCACTGAAAGGAATTCCTTTAGTTGCTTGTGCCTTTGAATTTGATTTCATGGCTGGATCGATGGGTACAGTGGTGGGTGATCGATTTGTGCAAGCTGCTGAAAAAGCGATTGCGTTAAAGCAACCTTTGGTTTGTTTTGCGGCTTCAGGTGGCGCGCGTATGCAAGAAGGCATGTTGTCTTTGATGCAAATGGCACGTACTGCAGCGGCTATTCAAAAAGTGAAAGATGCCCATCTGCCATATATCGTGGTATTAACGCATCCAGTCTATGGCGGTGTAACAGCATCTTTAGCGATGTTAGGTGATGTGCATATTGCAGAGCCTAAAGCGATGATTGGTTTTGCTGGTAAACGTGTCATTGAGCAAACAGTACGTGAAAAATTGGAAGAACCATTCCAACGTGCAGAATACTTGCTTGATCATGGTGTAATCGACCAAATTGTTCATCGTCATGCATTACGTGATACTGTATATCGCATTGTAGCTAAGTTGATGAATTTGCCTTGAACCACACTGCACCACTAGACACTGATGATTTACAAACATGGCTCGATTATTGGAGCCATGTTCACGTTACAGGGATTGATCTTGGCTTAGAACGAGTCATTCCTGTGGCTGAAAAGTTAGGTGTTACTCAACTTAATGCCAAAGTGTTTACGGTTGCAGGAACTAATGGTAAAGGCTCAACCACGACCACACTTGCTGCCATTTTAAATGCACAAGGGTATACAGTTGGACTGTATCAATCACCACATATTTATAAATTTAATGAGCGGGTCAAACTTGCAGGTATTGAAGTTGATGACCAATGTTTGGTTGATGCTTTTGTGCAAGTTGATCAGGCACGCCGTGCATGTGATTTATCTTTGTCTTTTTTTGAGGCAACGACACTGGCTGCTTTTGTAATTTTTAAACAATCAGCATGTGAAGTTTGGGTTTTAGAGGTTGGTTTAGGCGGTCGTTTAGATGTTGTGAATGTGATTGCTCCCGATGTCGCCGTAATTACCAATATTGGTTTAGATCATACTGATTGGCTCGGCGATACCATTGAAAAAATTGCATTTGAAAAAGCAGGGATTATTCGTCCGAATATTCCAGTAGTTTTTGGTGGCCTGCAAGATTTACCACAAGCGATCCAAGATAAAGCAACAGAATGCCAAGCTTCTCTTTATGCTGTAAATCATGATTATTTTTATACAGATGCAGGTGATGGCGAAAGTTGGAATTTTGCCAGTTCAGGCACCACGTTAAAATTGCCTTTGGGGACATTAGCCTTAGAAAATATTTCGACTGCTGTTGCTGCCATTTTGATCAGTGGTTTAAAGGTATCGCAACAAGCAATTGTACAAGGAATTCAGTCTGCAAAACTACAAGGTCGCTTTGAAGTCCGAAAAATCACAGATAAAACCGTAATTTTCGATGCGGGGCATAATCCGCACGGTGTAGAATTTTTGTTAAATCAATTGCGAAAATTTTTAGAATACAATACACAGTACACAGAAATAGTTGCTATATTCTCAATGTTGGCAGATAAAGACATCAATTCAGTGGTCAATTTATTGAAAAACACAGTGTTAACGTGGAAAATAGCACCACTTACTGTACCCCGTGCAGCAGAGATACAACAGCTACAATCTGCCTTACAAGGTGAAACAGTGCAACAGTTTGAAAGTGTACAAGCAGCATTTCAATCAGCGCTTGAAGAAACAAATAATAATCAGCTGATTTTGGTGTGTGGTTCGTTTCATACCTTAGAAGCGGTCTGGGAGTACTTAGAAGAATGTCGATGAATAACAAGCAACGTTGGATGGGTGGTGTTGTTCTCTTAAGTGGTGGTGTTTTATTGGCTGCATTGCTTCTAAAAGGCAAAGAAGAAATACATCAAAACCAAGTTGAAACAGCCCCTACAGAGCAAGTACAGCAAAAAGGTAAAATGCCATCAACAGGCGAAGCTGTTCAATTACAGCCTTTAACGGTGGATGTTGCAACTGAAAAACGTTTGCTTGAAGAACAAAAACGTTCACGTGAAAAAGCAGTGGCTGAGCAAGAAGCCAAGGCGGCAGATTTTTTACGTATGCAACAACAGGCAGAAGCCGATGCTGCCCGTAAAGCAGCAGAAGAATATGCGGCTCAGAACGCACGCCGTAATGCAGCTCAAGAAAGTTCAGATAATATTCCACCTGAATTAGTACAAGATGACAAAACTAAGGCGCAAGACAAAGCTGCAGATCAGAAGAAATTAGATCAACAAAAGCAAGCACAGCAACAGAAATTAGAGCAACAAAAGCAAGTACAGAAAGCAGAGGCTGAAAAGAAGTTAGCGGAGCAAAAACGTCAATCGGCTGAAGCGGATAAACAAGCTGCAGAAGAAAAGAAACGTAAAGCTCAAGAAGATGCGAAGAAAAAAGTGGAAGCTGAAGAAGCGGATAAAGCAGAAAAGGCAGAGAAGAAAAAAGCTGAAGCTGAGAAAAAAGCAGCTGAAGAGAAAAAGCTTAAAGCCAAAGAAGAGGCAAAGAAAAAGGCTGAAACTGAAAAAGCACGAGCATTACTTGAAGAGGGTGATGACAGTAAGCAATGGATGGTTCAGGTTGCACTGGCTGCGAATGAAGCCAATGCAGATGCTGTTGCTGCGAAACTTCGAGCAAAAGGCTACAAAGTCACTAAAAGCCCAACTTCTAAAGGTGTGCGGATTATGGTTGGACCATCGAAAGACCGTGATACAGCAGATTCAACACGTAAAAAGATCAATGCTGATTCAAGCTTAGGAATGAAGTCGGCTTGGGTTATTGAGTGGGTTCCACTTGATCAACGTTAATCAGTTAAGTCGTATATGATTAACGTTAGAAATGATTTAAGTTAGAAATAGCCTGCTTGCTTAAAGCTTGATGATTTTGGGATGGATTCGAGAGTTGCTCTCGAATCCATTTTATATTTTCAGGCGTAAATAATTTTTCAATATTGATCCAAATCGGATGAAAACCATATCCACCATGTTTCATTTCATTTAAGGCATCTTCAACCTTCCAGTGTTCAAAGATAATGCGATACATCGCAATACTCGCTCCCGTTCGATCTGAACCATGATAGCAATGAATTAAAACACGCTGATTGTTCTGTTTTGCCATTTGGATGGTTTGCATGACTTGAAGTAAATCATTGCGATTAATTGCCCAAGTGTTGATCGGGATATGCACCAATTGCAGAGATTGATTTTGTAAAACAGTTTTATCTAAATTTCGACTGCGTAAATTGACCACAATATTAATTTTATTCTTTTTTAACTCTGGAATTAGTTCAGCATCTGGTTGTTCGCTACGATAGACCGTTTCACTAATTTTATAGAAGTTGTATTGCTGCTCAATGCTCTGCCCCCAATTTACTGGACGTTGTTCAGGTGGCAAGGTCGATGTTTTCATACATCCTGTCATTAGGATAGAACTTAAAAGAAACGAGTAAATAAGCGTTGTTTTCATATTATTGATATCGTTGAAGCTCAATAGGATCATGTGCGCAGATGATCTCAATTTGAGTTTCAGTCTGTGCCAATGTTTGGATGGATTTCAATGTTTGAATCCGCTGTAGATTATCATAAGCAAATAAACGCTCAGTTATTTCAAGACCTGTCAGTTTAATCTTTGAATCCAACTCTAAATGTGAGTAGTAAGCATCGCCACAGAATAATAACCACTGATCCTGTTGCTTAATAGCTATACCACAATGACCTGCTGTATGCCCAAGTAGTGGAATCATTAAAATTTCATCTTCAAAAAGTTTAAAGCCTTGTACTTTTGAAAAATTAAACCAAGCCTCACCTTGAATCGGTTCAATAAAATTCCAATAACGATGATCTTTAAACTGTTGTTTACGATAGCGTAATTTGTTTTTTAAAGAGAGTGATTGAGTTGCATTGAACTCGCTCGACAAAATATGAATTGTGGCATTGGGGAAGTCTGAAATACCACCTGCATGATCAAAGTCTAAATGACTCACTAAAATATGTTTAACATCGGATGGTTTAAAACCTAGTTGTTGAATTTGTGAAATTGCCGATAAACTCATATCAGAAACAATTGCACCAAAGCGTGCCAGTGCCATACCGAGCCGTTTTTTTGTATGCAGATAGTCTTGTATACCCAAGCCTGTATCCACTAAAACTAAGCCTTTATCTGTTTCAATGAGTAGGCAATGACAGATAAGATCTGCTTTAAAACCTTTTTGACCAAAGAGAGGTGCACAAACAGGGCACATTGTCCCACAGTGTAAATGATGAACTTTGTAGATCATGTTGTACTGGTCTGAAAGGCAATTGATTGATTTATAACCTAGAAAGTAAAAAACACCAACTCACTTTTTATAGCATTATGTAAATGTCCACGATGAAAAAGCCCATCATAAAAAAAGCCTATCAACAGATAGGCGATGGAGAATGTTTTACTTCTCTTTTTATTGTTATTTGGAATTCTATTTCGAATATTTTTTAATTTTTATCAGGTTGAGGCGTTAGGCGCAAATAAGGTGTGACAGCTGTATATCCTTTGGGAAAGCTCTGTTTTAGCTCGGCTTCATCTTTAATGGATGGAACAATCACCACATCTTGTCCTTGTTCCCAATTGGCAGGGGTTGCGACTTTATAGTTGTCAGTGAGTTGTAAAGAGTCAATCACACGTAAAATTTCATGAAAATTACGACCTGTAGATGCTGGATAAGTAATAATTAAGCGGATTTTTTTATTTGGGTCGATAATCACCAAAGAACGAACTGTGGTTGTTTCACTGGCATTGGGATGAATAAAATCATACAGAGTCGATACTTTACGGTCTTTGTCCGCAAGGATTGGGAAATTTACGGTTGTGTTTTGAGTTTCATTAATGTCTTTAATCCAGCCCTGATGCGATTCAACATCATCCACAGAAAGTGCAATCGCTTTTACATGACGTTTTGAAAATTCATCTTTTAGTTTTGCTGTAAATCCAAGTTCAGTGGTGCATACAGGCGTGTAATCGGCTGGATGCGAAAATAGAACACCCCAACTATCTCCCAGAAAATCATAAAAATGTATTTTCCCTTCACTGGATTCTTGTTCAAAATCTGGTGCGATATCACCTAAACGTAAAGTCATGTGCTTTTCCCTCAAAATTAAAATGGCTGATGTTTGGCTCGTCCTAATGACTATTGCTCATTTTTTTATAATTAAAAAGAGTATTTTTTTATTTCTTTATGATAAATATAGATATATGACAGCTAAGTGACTGAAAATATTTTCATTGAATCGATAATATTTATATCTATGAATAGGTCAAATTTGCTACATTAATGCGCCTTAGATCCTATGTGTTAGAACCGACGATCAGAATTTTTTTATTGGTTTTGTGCAAAAGCCTTGTACTTCAAATTTCTAGCACCATAATAACGTCTGAGAAAAATTTATTTTGATAAGCAAGTTTTAGAGAGTTTATATGTTGGCAAGTCTGATCGGAGGGATCTTCGGTACTAAAAACGAGCGCGAACTTAAGCGAATGCGTAAAATGGTCGATAAGATCAATGCGCTCGAGCCGACGATATCAGCCTTAAGTGATGCAGACTTATCTGCAAAAACCGAAGAATTCAAACAACGATATAACAAAGGCGAAAGCCTAGATCAGTTGTTACCCGAAGCTTTTGCGGTCTGCCGTGAAGCGGGTAAGCGTATTATGGGGATGCGCCATTACGACGTACAGCTTATTGGTGGTATTACCTTACATGAAGGTAAAGTTGCTGAAATGCGTACAGGTGAAGGTAAAACCTTAATGGGAACTTTGGCTGTTTACCTGAATGCTATTAGTGATTTAGGTGTACACGTCATTACCGTAAATGACTATTTGGCGCAACGTGATGCTGAATTAAACCGTCCTTTGTACGAATTCTTAGGTTTAAGCGTTGGGGTAATTTACTCCATGCAATCACCTATGGAAAAAGCGGATGCGTATCGTTCAGATATTACCTATGGTACGAATAACGAATTCGGCTTTGACTATCTTCGTGACAACATGGTTTTCTCCATGGCGGAGAAAAAGCAACGTGGTCTGAATTATGCGATTATCGATGAGGTCGATTCGATCTTAATTGATGAAGCACGTACACCATTGATTATCTCTGGTCAAAGCGAAGATTCATCTCAACTGTATGCTGCGATTAATAGCATTCCACCGAAATTGCATGCACAGAAAGAAGAAAAAGTCGCAGATGGCGGACATTTTTGGATTGATGAAAAGCAACGTTCAGTTGAAATGACTGAAGTCGGTTTTGAAACAGTCGAAGATGAACTGATTCAAATGGGCTTACTTGCTGAAGGTGAGAGTTTATATTCTTCAGGTAACTTAAACCTTGTACACCATGTGACTGCTGCAATTCGTGCGCACTATCTCTATCAACGCAATGTGCATTACATCATCCATGAAGGTGAAGTGATTATTGTCGATGAGAACACAGGTCGTACAATGCCTGGTCGTCGTTGGTCTGAAGGTCTGCATCAAGCTGTTGAAGCCAAAGAAGGTTTAGAAATTCAACCTGAAAACCAAACTTTAGCGACAACAACGTTCCAAAATTATTTCCGTCTTTATAAAAAGCTTTCAGGTATGACAGGTACTGCTGATACTGAAGCTGCGGAAATGAAAGAAATTTATGGCTTAGATGTGGTTTTAATTCCAACCCATCGTCCAATGATTCGTAATGACCAAAATGATTTAATTTATTTAAATCGTGATGGTAAATACAATGCAATTATTCAAGAAATTCAAAAAATCCATGAAGAAGGTGTTGCACCGATTTTGATTGGTACAGCAACGATTGAAGCTTCTGAAATTTTATCGGATAAATTGCGTGATGCAGGTATTACGCATGAAGTTCTGAATGCGAAGCAGCATGAACGTGAAGCCGATATTATTGCGCAAGCAGGTTCGCCAAAAGCAGTGACCATTGCAACCAATATGGCGGGTCGTGGTACAGATATCTTGCTCGGTGGTAACTGGAAAGCGAAACTTGCAAAAATTGAAAACCATACTGCCGAAGACGAAGCACGTCTAAGAGCAGAGTGGGAACAACACAATGCAATGGTGTTAAGTTCAGGTGGTTTACATATCATCGGTTCTGAGCGTCATGAATCACGTCGTATTGATAACCAGTTACGTGGTCGTTCAGGTCGTCAAGGTGATCCAGGTGTTTCACGCTTCTTCTTATCACTTGAAGATGATTTGATGCGTATTTTCGCAGGTGATCGTGTTATTGCTATGATGCGTGCAATGGGTTTACAAGAAAATGAAGCCATTGAACATAAAATGGTATCTCGTTCGATTGAAAATGCACAACGTAAAGTTGAAGCACGTAACTTCGATATTCGTAAGAATCTATTGAAATACGATGATGTCAATAATGAACAACGTAAGATTATTTACTCTCAGCGTGATGAAGTTTTAGAAGAAAGTTCACTTCAAGATTATATTGAAGAGATGCATCGTGAAGTGATTAAAGGTTTGATTGCTGATTTTGTTCCACCTGAGTCAATTCATGATCAGTGGGATATTGAAGGTCTAGAAAATGCTTTACGTGAAGATTTAAATGTAGAGCTACCAATATCTCAGTGGCTTGAACAAGATCGTCGTCTAGATGAAGAAGCGCTGGTTCAACGTATTACAGATGACATTGTGGTGCGTTATCGTAACCGTCGTGAACAAATGGGTGCTGAATCTGCGGCAACCCTAGAACGTCACTTCATGTTGGGTTCTTTAGATCGTCATTGGAAAGATCATTTGGCGGCAATGGATTATTTACGTCAAGGGATTCATTTACGTGGTTATGCACAAAAGAATCCTGAGCAAGAATATAAGAAAGAAGCATTTAACCTATTTGTAAATATGTTGGGTGTGATCAAGTCTGATGTTGTGACTGATCTTTCTCGTGTTCATGTACCAACAGCTGAAGAATTGGCTGAAATGGAAGCGCAACAACAGGCTCAAGCTGATGCCATGCATTTGTCTTTTGCTCATGATGATGTTGATGGTCTAACAGGTGAAGTGACTTCTCATCAAATTGAATCTGAAAATGATTTATCGAATGCCGTATTTACACCGCCTGAAAGCCGTAATGCACCATGTCCATGTGGTTCAGGTCTAAAATACAAGCAATGTCACGGTAAAATCTAAATACATGTTGTAGCAAAAAAGCAGAACAGGGTTCTGCTTTTTTGTGGACATCAATTTTATAGACATTGATAATGAGTTATTACAACTTGTGAATAGTCATTGCAGAAAATGCCAGTAAATGCTATTTACTTGCTCAATAGGAACGTTCTTTGGGAAAGACAATGAAAAAATTATTAAAATCGTTATGTGTCGTTAGTTTAGCTTTACCTGTATTCGCATTTGCAGATACAGCACCACAAACTACAACAGTGGCTAAGGTACAAGCAGCAACAGGTACTATGACTGCACAAACTGAAGTGAAAAATGAATCAACAACAGTGATTAGCCCACGCACAGGTATTCGTTATACTTTAGGTAATACAGGGGGGCGTATTATTATTTTAAAAACAGCGGCCATTGCAGCAGTAACACCCGCAACTGTAAACCGTGTTGTTGCTTCAAACCCTGCATTATCAGCATCTAGCCAAGAAAAAGTAAAACAAGCATTGCTCGATGGCAATACGATTGCTCAAGCACAATAATTTTATTTAAATACTGTTTTATCAAGCCAGTGATTTCAAATCACTGGCTTTTTTATATCTAAAACAGAAAAATAATTGTAAAAATTGATTAGTCCTTTAATCCTCTCGATTTTTCTGAATATTTCTAATAAGCTGTCTTTTTTAATTCAACTCTGGATATTTGAAAATGGCTGTTGGTGACGTAGCAATGCCGCATATGCATGTGGTGCAAGGCGTAAAAATTGGCTCGGCAGAGGCGTATGTACGTTATCCAAATCGACGTGATGTGGTTGTTTTTGAATTTTCAGAAGGTGCGAATGTTGCAGGTGTATTTACGCAAAATGCATTTTGTGCTGCGCCTGTACATATTTCTAAAGCACATCTTGCACAAGGCAATCCACGTTATTTAGTGATTAATACAGGGAATGCAAATGCGGGTACAGGTCAGTTGGGGATGCAAAATGCTCAGCAAACCTGTGCTCAATTGGCTGAACTTGCACAAGTTGAAGCATTTGAAATTTTACCCTTTTCAACAGGTGTCATTGGTGAACAATTACCAATGGATCGCTTGTTAACAGGTTTACAACCTGCTTTAGATACTTTACAAGACAGTGCTTGGGTTGATGCTGCAACAGGTATTATGACTACGGATACCACACCAAAAGGCGCATCTGAGCAGTTTGAGCTAGAAGGTCAGACTTATAGCATTACAGGTATTTCTAAAGGTGCAGGCATGATTCGTCCCAATATGGCGACCATGTTGAGCTTTGTTGCTACAGATGTGCCGATTAGCCGAGCGTTGGTGCAACAATTATTAAAAACAACAGTAGAGCAATCTTTTAACCGTATAACCATCGATGGTGATACATCTACCAATGATTCATGTATCTTCGCAGCGACGGGTTTAGCGGGTGGTCAAGAAATTACAGATATGAGCGATGCACGATATCCAGTGGTACTTGAAGCACTGACACGTATTATGAAGCGTTTGGCTCAATTGATCGTGCGTGATGGTGAGGGTGCAACCAAATTTATGACAGTGGCTGTTGAAGGAGGGAATGACACTCAGGAATGTTGTGATATTGCGTATAGCATTGCACATTCACCTTTGGTAAAAACGGCATTTTTTGCCTCTGATCCAAACTGGGGACGTATTCTTGCAGCGATTGGTTATGCAGGTGTAAAAAATTTAGACGTTGAAAAAATTCAGGTTTGGTTAGATGATGTACAAATCTGTAAAGATGGTGGCGCTGCTGCGGACTATACTGAAGAAGCAGGCGCTCGTGTCATGTCACAATCTGAAATAACCATTCGTGTTGATTTAGGGCGCGGACAAGCGAAAGATACCGTGTATACCTGTGATCTGTCATATGACTATGTCAAGATTAATGCAGATTACCGATCTTAATTGAGTTTCTAAAAAGCCTCCGTTGAGAGGCTTTTTTATCATAGAAACTTTAGAGGTGAATGCGCATTGCATTTGCAAAGTACAAAAGCCAGCTCAATAGCTAGCGATAAGGATAGAGAAGACTTTTATGAATGATGCGACCAATTTAATTGCGAATGAAGCAAAATCGATTGTCACAGCACATTTAGATCGTTTAGGAGAGCCAAAGGACAAAAGCTTAAGTCCTGAAGCCAAAAAACAGAAATTTGCTCAAATTAAAGCTGAACTAGAAAAACGTAATGCTGTGCTGGTTGCACATTATTATTGTGATCCTGATGTACAAGAGCTTGCAGAAGCAACGGGTGGTTGTGTTTCTGACTCTTTAGAAATGGCACGTTTTGGGCGAGATCATGCTGCAACGACTTTGGTGGTTGCAGGCGTGAAGTTTATGGGTGAAACCTCCAAAATTTTATCACCTGAAAAAAAGGTGCTCATGCCGACTTTAGAGGCGACTTGCTCACTTGATTTAGGATGTCCAGTAGATGAGTTTACAGCATTCTGTGATGCACATCCTGATCATACCGTTGTGGTTTATGCAAATACCTCAGCAGCAGTGAAAGCGCGTGCAGATTGGGTGGTAACTTCAAGCTGTGCAGTTGAAATTGTTGAGCATTTAGATAGTTTGGGTGAAAAAATTATTTGGGCACCTGATCAGCATTTAGGTCGCTATATTCAAAAGAAAACTGGTGCTGATATGTTGTTATGGGATGGTGCGTGCATCGTGCATGAAGAATTCCGTGCCCGTGGTATTACCAATATGAAAGCTCTGTATCCAAATGCAGCGGTATTGGTCCATCCTGAGTCACCTGAAGCCGTGATAGATGTTGCTGATGCAGTTGGAAGTACCTCGCAACTAATTAAAGCTGCACAGACATTGCCTCAAGATACATTGATTGTGGCAACAGACCGCGGCATTTTCTATAAAATGCAACAAGCTGTACCTCATAAGAAATTAATTGAAGCACCAACGGCAGGAGAAGGGGCGACATGTCGCTCATGTGCGCACTGTCCTTGGATGGCAATGAATGAATTAGACGGGATTTTAGAGGTTTTGCAAAAAGGTGATCAAGAAATATTCGTTGATCCTGCGCTTGCAGAACGTGCAAAACTACCTTTAGGTCGAATGTTAAACTTCAGTGCGAGTTTAAAACGTTAAAATTGTATAAAAAATGTCTGAAATGATTGATAAATATACATTTGGCGTATTTTTTTAATTTTTTTTCAAGATAGGTGTTGACGTCTTCGGGCGTCACGCCTAGAATGCACACCGTACCGCACGACATGTGTGATACGAAAGCTAAGATGAATCGGAGCATGGCGCAGCTTGGTAGCGCACCTGGTTTGGGACCAGGGGGTCGTAGGTTCGAATCCTACTGCTCCGACCAATTCTTCAAGGCAGAAGTATCTTATGATATTTAGTTATCATTAGTTATGCGCCTGTAGCTCAGTAGGATAGAGCATCCGCCTTCTAAGCGGATGGTCACAGGTTCGAATCCTGTCAGGCGCACCATTTATGATCGCTTGATATTTAAGAACTAAACTTTATGACGGTGGATGTAGCTCAGTTGGTAGAGCCCCGGATTGTGATTCCGGTTGTCGAGGGTTCGAGCCCCTTCATTCACCCCAATTCGGAGCATGGCGCAGCTTGGTAGCGCACCTGGTTTGGGACCAGGGGGTCGTAGGTTCGAATCCTACTGCTCCGACCATTTAAAGTTTGAAGTAAATAATCCGCTTATGAGCGGTTTTTTTATGCCTGAAATTTGAGATTGCCTTATTTAAAATAAAATCCCTGATCGAATTATGTTTTAGGATTATCATCATAATAAAAAAGCCCCATGGAGAGGCTTTAAGTTTTATCTACTAAAAATCTAAAATTAAGGATTAATAATAACGGCTACTCGTCTGTTTGCAGCACGATGTTCTTCTGTATCATTCGCTTCAATGGGTTGAGTTGAACCTTTACCCAGAGTTAATACATTCTTCGTGGTAAACCCATTGCTTAGAAAAATATAGGCAACACTTTGAGCACGCTGTTCAGAGAGTTTTAAATTATATTCAGGACTCCCTGTATTGTCTGTATGCCCAACAATTTTCACTTTATTTAAATTGTATTTATTCAGTTGATTTGCAAGGCGCGTCAGCTCTGTTATGTGAGCAGGTTTAATATTGGCTTCATTCGAATCAAATAATAATCTTTCTGGCAAACCTAAACTCCAGCCTTCATCTGTAAGTACGAAACCTTCTTTTTTCAGTACTCGTACTTGTTTATGGCTTAAAGAACCAAAACTTAAACAACCTGACAATGCGATGCTGAGGATGGCAAGAAGAGAGAGTCTTATTGATTGACGGAACAGCATATTTAGACCTTATGTAATTAAGAGTGATAGATAAACCAGTGATGTTGTAATGATTTTGCTTTATACATCGCTTGATCTGCTTGCGAAATAAAATCTTCAGGGTCGGTTGCTTGTTTCGATAAAGCAATTCCTAGGCTGAAGCTAAATTGAATTGATTGATCTTTATAAATGAGTGGTTGTTCGCAACATTTAATTAAATTTTCGGCAATCGAAATTAAATGTTCTACTTTTTGCACATTGCGTAAAATAATCGCAAATTCATCACCACCTAAACGTGCAACAAAATCACCTTGACGAATATTGTTTTGTAAGCGCAGTGCCATCTCCTTTAAAACCTCATCTCCAACTAAATGCCCATATTGATCATTGATGGCTTTAAAATTATTATTATCAATAAATAATAAAGCAGACTGATGGCGTTGTTTAGAATCCTCAAATAAGTGGCATAAGACTTGGTAAAAATAACTGCGATTAGGTAGTTGGGTTAAGTGGTCATGTTGTACTTGATAAGAAAGTTGATGGTTCTCATTTTGTAAATCTGTGTGCCATGATTGAATTTCTTCTAATAATTGATTAAAAACAGAGTTTAAATGATGAAATTCTTTAATATCATTTTGAGGGAAGCGTAAGTTATATGCTTTTTGGTTACTGACTAGTTGGGCAATTTGTACAATCGGTGAAATGGATTGCATGATATGTCGATAGGTTGAATTAACCGACCACCACAGTGCAAAGATCATGAACAACATACCAAATGCTAATCCGACAAAAATTTTAATAATAAAAATTAAAATCTCATTGGAGCTACCATATAAAACGACTGTACCAACGGCCTTACCGTGATGTTGTACAGAGAGCTTAATTGCATCTTTTAGAAAGATATGATCGAACAAATTTTGAAGTAAAGAATATTGTTCAATACTTTTGGTGCTTTGCGTGAGTTTGTTTCCCTGGGTGTCATAAACTTCAATTAAGCGTATAGAGTGCTGATGAGTATATTCATTCACAATTTGTGAAAGTGAAGTTTGATCATTAAAGACCAGTGCGGGTTGAATTCGCTCAGCAACGGTTCGGCTTATGAGTAATAGGTTTTGCTTTGCATACGATTCAATTGTAAAAACTGAAATAGATGCAAATGTAAAAGTACAGATTAAGAACGTAATTGCGAAAATCGTAAACTGTGATTTACGGAAAAGGGATTGGAGAGACGCTGATTTATATAATTTATTGATCATTGTCATTACTCCGAATTTCTTGCTAAAAGTAAGACGCGAGGGTCGACATGAACTTTACTGCGCGCAAGACTATCTAAATTCACTTTAAATAGGGTATTTCCACTTTTTGATGAGTGTAAGCAAAAAGTACTGCCAATTTCACACTCAGGATTATTGGTGCTAAATGACAAGATGGTTTTATTTAAAGATGAATTCAATAGTTGCTGTTCAATAGAAGGTGTAGTTGTTGAAAAGAAAACGGCATCACAACGTTTACGTTTTAAATCATCTTGGCTGATAGAGTCGACTTGAAAAGAATAATTGCTCTGTTTAATCAGAGAAGCAAATTGAACACTCGAATTACTGCTATCTACAACACATAAAGAGGGTGTTGCGGTATTCCATTTTGCATAACTTAAAATAGAAAGTGTGGTGGCATAAATATTATGAGATGACGTGGCTAAAGAGAAGTTACTTATACAAAGTAAGATCCCTAGACAAAAAAGCCTTTTTTTAATTAAATATGCCATTTCAATAATAATGATTTATAAAAGATTATTTGAAAAACCATTCTAATTAAAAAGAAACAATATAAATAGCTCAAAAAATGAATTAATTTGAATATTTTTCACATAAAAAGCACAAAAAACACACACTCGATTCAAATAATTAAAATTAATTAAGAAAAGGGGTTGTGTAGGATTAGGAATGCTGTAGAATGCACATCCATCGGCGGTGATGTTAAATAAAACTTCTGATAAATCAGTAGCTTGATTGAGATGTTAAGATTTCGAATTGGAATTTTAAAGATTGGTTAAGGAATGATTTGTTGAGAGAATTAAATAACAAAACCTGTTGACTATTCATCG
>NZ_NEGJ01000014.1 GCF_002135415.1 Acinetobacter sp. ANC 3832 | reverse complement strand
TGATGTAGAGCATACTGTTGAGCTTGCGGGGATCTTTGTACAAATTGGTTTATTGCCAAATACAGATTTCTTAAAAGGCACTGCTGTTGAACTTTCAAACCGCAATGAGATTTTGGTGAACGATCGTAATGAAACCAATGTAAAAGGTGTATTTGCTGCAGGTGACTGTACCACTGTGCCATACAAGCAAATTATTATTGCTGCTGGTGAAGGTGCTAAAGCTTCTTTGTCTGCTTTCGATTATATGATGCGATCAGGTCAGTAATTTATCGATCAGGTCAGTAATTCATAGAGTTATACAGTAAAACCTAAGTGCTTTTACATACTTAGGTTTTAAATAGATAAAGTTGTATTCTCCCTTTTATAGGAGTTGAATTTGCTAAGAATTCAATTCCTTTTTTTATGAGATTTTGACACGTTATTTAAGTATTCATTACCTTCTATTGAAAAGAGATAAAAAAGATTTCATATAGCATGTTAAATATTCTTTGCTTTAGTCATAGATGCGATGAATTATTACTTTCTCACTGCACCACAAAGAGATGAAATTACAATCGCTACACAACAATGGTGCAGAAAAAAGTTATATCAAAAAAGCATTAGATGTATAACTTTGCAATGGTTCATAGATTTAGATAAAGAAAAAGCCAGAGTATCCCCAAATACTCTGGCTTTTTGTCTTTGATTTTATTGTTTTACCCCTTTTACGTGAAATGAGTGGCTTAGACGAACCTACTCAGTTCTTTTTTATTTATTGTTATTCTTCACTGTTATTTTGTTTAAGTGTAATAAAGCAAAATGTATACCAAAAATTAGATATCTCGAATCATTCTTTAAGAATTCTTTATTTTTCCAATAAAGGAGAAATAAAAGGCTTTATGTAAGACGTTGCGTGATGATATTTCATCATCCAAATAAACTAAGATAATGAAATTTCGTCATAAGCTGCTCTTTGCTTTCTTGATGTTTGGGATCAGGAACGACGCATTCAATCGGACAGACATCGATACAGGTTTGATGCTCATAAAATCCGACACACTCAGTACAGCGTTCGACATCAATTTCATAGACTTTTTCACCTTCAAAGATCGCTTGGTTAGGGCATTCGGGAACGCACATATCACAGTTGATACATTGCTCAGTAATCATTAAAGCCATATTTATTTCCTTTGCCTACGCGACAATATAAGCCAATGAAGGCGCTGAAATATTGATGGTGGATTTGGGTAAGTTGCGAATCAGCAGGGCATAATTCATGTCTACATCGGCGGGTATCGGGATATTGACAATATGACCTGAACCTTTTGCTTCAGTAATTGAATTACCTTTCTGATCTAATATTTCAGTGAGTGTGAATGTAATATTGCCTGATGGGGTCATGAGCTCAAGTGAGTCACTAACGGAAAAATAATTTTTCACATCAATTTTTATATATTCACCAACACGCTCTAAAACCTCACCACAAAATTGTTGATGATCAAAACGAGAAGAACCAGTTTCGTAGTTTTGATAATCACTATGCACATGGCGACGCAAAAAGCCTTCGGTATAACCACGGTTTGCTAAACCATCTAACTGAGTGGTTAGCGATGCATCAAAGGGTTGACCTGACTGAGCATCATCTATGGCTTTTCGATAAATTTGTGCAGTGCGTGCACAGTAAAAGTATGACTTGGTTCGACCTTCAATTTTCAGTGAATGAACACCCATTTTCGTCAGTTGGTCAACATGCTGAACAGCACGTAAATCTTTTGAATTCATGAAGTAGGTGCCATGTTCATCTTCTTCTGCAGCAAACATATCTTCATCATTTCTTTGTAATAAAACCGGTTCGTCATATTGGTGTTGTTGCTCGTCGGCATCTTTATTGTTACAGCAAGGCACTGTCTCCAGTGATTGAACTGGAATGACATCCCCAGACACATCTTCTACTGCTTTGTGAATTTTATATTCCCAGCGACAAGCATTGGTGCAAGCGCCTTGATTTGCATCACGTTTATTCATATAACCTGAAAGTAAGCAACGACCAGAATAAGCCATACAGAGTGCGCCATGTACGAAAACTTCAATTTCCATATCAGGAACATTGTGTTTAATTTCTTCAATTTCCTGTAAAGATAATTCACGTGACAAAATCACACGAGTTAAACCCATATTTTTCCAGAACTTCACGGTTGCCCAATTCACTGCATTGGCTTGTACAGATAAATGGATAGAAACATTTGGAAAGCACTCACGAACCATCATGATTAAACCAGGGTCTGACATGATGAATGCATCAGGTTGCATGGCGACCACAGGTTCAAGGTCACGAATGAAGTTTTTCAGTTTACTGTTATGGGGTTGAATGTTCACGACCACATAGAATTTTTTGCCTAAAGCATGTGCTTCAGCAATCCCAATTTTTAAATTGTCATGATCAAAAGCATTGTTACGAACACGTAAGCTATAACGTGGTTGACCCGCATAAACAGCATCTGCACCATACGCAAATGCATAACGCATATTTTTGAGTGATCCAGCAGGGGATAAAAGCTCAGTAACGTGGGAAATGCTCATGATTCAAATAAAGGCATAAAAAAAATATGGTTTTATTGTATGTGTTTGAAAATTATATTCAACCTAGTAAAAAGGTCGGGTTTTAGTGATTCATTTCCAATTTTTTAACGATTTGGCACTGATTTATCGTTGTAGTAGAAGAACAAGATTGACGTAGTTCTTGTAATTGTATTTTAAAGGAAGATAGTTCCTTAATTTTGCTTTCTACATGTTGAATATGTTCTTCAATCAATTGATCAATAATTTTACATCCAAGTTCTGGATGCTGAGTTTTTTCCAATAATTGTGTGATTTCATGCAATGTCATATCTAATGCACGACAGCGTTTAATGAAAATTAAGCGTTTCAGTGCTTCATCATTGTAATAACGATAATTATTTTCTGCTCGAAAACTGGGCTGAATGAGCTGTTTCTTTTCATAAAAACGAATGGTATCTGTACTCAGTTGAGTTTTTTTAGCTAAATCACTGATTAAATAATGTTGAATCATTTTTATCGTACCGCTTGACCTTGGAGTTAGTCCATAGTTTTGAATAAGAATAATACATTAACAGGAGAATGCAAATGGCATGTTCTTGCAGTCATGAACCCGTAGCACCAAAACCAAACAGTAAATTTAGAACAGCATTATGGATTGCTTTGGTGATTAATCTAGCGATGTTTTTTGTTGAACTAATTGGTGGAGCTTATGCACATTCTTCAGCATTATGGGCAGATTCACTGGATTTCTTTGGTGATGCTTTGAACTATGGTATTTCGCTTGCAGTGTTAGGTGCAAGTTTATATTGGCGTGCAACTGTAGCTTTGGTGAAAGGTGCAACCATGGCTGTATTTGGTTTAGTCGTGATTGGTAAAACAGCCTATGCTTATACGCAAGGTATTCCACCTGAAGCGATTACCATGGGTGCAATTGGTGTATTGGCTTTGATTGCTAATGTGATTGCCGCAGTCGTGCTTTATGCTTTCCGTGATGGTGATTCCAATATGCAATCTGTATGGTTATGCAGTCGTAATGATGCGATTGGTAATGTTGCGGTAATTCTCGCTGCTGTGGGTGTCTTTGGAACAGGTAGTTTAATTCCAGATTTATTGGTCGCACTGGTGATGGCAACACTCGGTTTAACGGCAGGTTATCAGGTAATTCAAAAAGCAATGCAAGAACGCAGAGAGAATAGAGTATTATCCAGTAATTAAAACTTATAGATTTATTTTATAAAACTTTATTTTATCCTTGATCAGATAAATTGTCAGAGATTCTATGAAGAAAAGTAAAATAAGTCTAACTTTTTAGTTTTCTCATTTTGCTGAGTTATAATATTTTTAAAGGTATATCTAATAAATAAAATAAAGTAGAGTATAAAAATCATAAAAAAATTAGAAAAAATATAACTATCAATGAGTAAAATTTAATTAAGTAACTTAGAAGCTAGCGTCAAATGGAAAAATATTTTCTATTTTTAGATGTTGTCTACAGTACAGAGCTTTAGACAAAAATTTAAATAAAAAAACCGAGGCATCAACCTCGGTTTTTTATTCATTTTATAAAAATATCAAACTTACTTTTCAACAAATGCACGTTCAATCACGTAATCGCCAAGTTCACCCATACGTGGTGATTCTTTTAGACCATGTTGATCTAAAAGTACTGCAACATCTTTAAGGAAAGCAGGACTACCACATAGCATTGCACGGTCAACTTCAGGGTTGAAACGCTCTAAACCAATTTTTTCAAACAATTCACCAGATTCAATCGCAGTCGTTACACGACCTTGATTACGGAAGTCTTCACGAGTCACCGTTGGGTAATATACCAATTTCTCACGAATACCCAATTCTTGGAAAAATTCGTGGTTTGGAAGTTCATCTAAAATTAAATCTTGATAAGCCAATTCAGAAATGAAACGAGTGCCATGAACAACAATCACTTTTTCATAACGTTCATAGGTTTCAGGGTCACGAATAGTGGCTAAAAATGGAGCAAGACCTGTTCCTGATGAAAGAAGGTATAAATTTTTACCTGGGTTTAAATCATCATGAACCAAAGTACCTGTTGGCTTTCTTGAAACTAAGATGTCATCACCAACTTTTACTTTTTGTAAAATAGAAGTTAATGGACCATCTTGTACTTTAATTGAGAAAAACTCTAACTCTTCTTCGTAGTTAGCACTAGCAATAGAATAAGCACGCATTAAAGGCTTACCATTGACTTCAAGTCCAATCATCACAAATTGACCATTTTTATAACGTAACGCAGTATCACGTGTCGTTTTAAAACTGAATAATGTGTCATTCCAGTGGTGCACGTGAGTAATCTTTTCGACGTTGAAAGCAGCCATTAAAGGTCTCAATAAATTATCAAATTAGAACAACTTACTATTCTAATCTAAAATCATTCTCTATAAACTGAATATATTTAATTGAGCTTATCAGAAAAAGTGATTATGACTGAACTTCGCTTGCCTATTATTGGTTATATGCACTCTCCGTATAAGGAAAAATTTGGTATCCCACGCCAACCCAATTTGGTTCAAATTGAATCTTATGTTGAAATGGTCGCTCCATATAATGATATCTTAGCATTTGAAGGAATTGAGGAATTTAGTCATTTATGGTTGGTTTGGCAGTTCCATAATAATAAAAATCAACAAGATAGTATAAAATTTCGAGCACAGGTGCGACCACCGCGTTTAGGTGGAAATAAGAAAATAGGTGTATTTGCAACACGAAGTATGTATCGACCTTCACCGATTGGTTTGTCTGTCGTTCAGTTAAAAGAAGTTAAAAAAGTTGGAAAATCTGTTCGAGTTTATGTCACAGGGAGTGATTTATTAGATGGTACACCAATTGTCGATATTAAACCCTATATTCATTATTCAGATAAGGTGGATGGTGCAAAAAGTGCTTATGCACAGCTAGAACCCGAAAGAATGCAGGTGATTTGGACTGAAATTGCAGCACAACATAAACAGAATTTACTTGAATCTCAAAAAATTGATGAACAATGTATCAATGAGCTAGAACAGGTACTGTCATTAGATCCTAGACCTGCTTATCAAGATGATCATGAACGAATATATGGAATGAATTTTGCAAATTTAAATATAAAATTTAAAGTTTTGACTGATTCAATAGAAATACAGGAACTACAAGAATTGCTATATGAATAAAACTGGATTGTAATCTATCTAAGTCGTAGAAAAGATTCGACTGTTTATATAATGCCTTTTTATTTGTCTTTTTAGGGGTAAATAAAAAGGCTATGAATAGTCAGTTATAGGATTGTTCGAGTTAAAGTGGAATATAGCGAGTTTTGATTGCATTGGATGCAACATTATTATAATACTCACAGTAATTGTTTTTTAAATGATTGAGCAAGCTTTGATTAAATTTTAATTCATTATCTTGATAGTATGATAAATCATTTTCTAATTCTTTAATTTGGGCTTCACCATCATAGATCATTCCACTTGAATAATATTCTGCAAAACGCTTATAACCATTATAATTGACTAAGCCATAGTAGGTTTTATTATTTGCATCAGGTTCAAAATAGCCTTCAATATTGTTCATTTTTACATAGAATGTTGTTGCTTGGGTTTTATAGTCTTCCCATTTTTCTAGATTAAAACTATCGCTATCTGTCTGAGCAAGAATACTTTTATCAACTTTAATAAAAGGAACATTCGCTGATTCATTTAATACCACATAACATTTAGAACCTTCTGGAAATT
Organism: Acinetobacter sp. ANC 3832; assembly: GCF_002135415.1. Classification (GTDB taxonomy): domain Bacteria; phylum Pseudomonadota; class Gammaproteobacteria; order Pseudomonadales; family Moraxellaceae; genus Acinetobacter. The sequence goes on along the minus strand of NZ_NEGJ01000014.1, from coordinate 93,218 downwards.
GTGATTCCGCATGGGTTGCTAAAAAATTATACATCGCGCTACCTATAGCATTTTTTGCTGATGCTTTTGCTGTATTTTGATAGGCATATATCGCATCAAAGAAAATAGTCTCAAGCATATTTGAACCGGATAAATCAATAGTCCTAATTTTTTTCGTAAACGTGAGATCATTTGCATTTGGGTTATTTGAATAAGGCTGAACTTTCCATTCATTGGCATTTGCATTCAGAATGGCAGCTGTTTGAGTACCGTATTCAGGATGTTCAACAGCATTGCTTTGATAGACAAAGGACTTTGTAAAATAGACAGGATCAATGCTATTTCTAGTATTTCCTAAACCTACACTTTTAGTATATTGCTTGTCATTTTCAATAGTTATTGTATTTTTTATAAAGCTTAGACTTTCACCACTCTCATTTGAATATGAATACCATTGTTGAATATCTTTTGATGTTTCAGTATTGTAATTATTATTTACTGAAGCGGTTTCTTCTATATTATTTGCTGGATTAGCACTATTGCCACTTGTATTTGAAGATGAATTATTGTCACTACCGCCACCGCAAGCAGTTAAAGTAAGTGAAGTAATTAAAGCTAGATATATAGGTGATTTTTTCATAGTCTAAATCGTCTTTTTATTTTAAAGTGTGATGTTTTTCACATTTTTAATATTATATGTGATTTGATTAATTCGCAAGCTGTTTTAAAAATAAAATGAATAAATTTAAATGGTTAAGTAAATTTAAAATGATTGGATTGTTTAGATTAAAAATATTTAAGATACATTTTAATATGGGTTAATATTATTTTTAGTTTTTCTAATCATTGTGATGACATAATCGTGCATATTTATTTTTATGGTGCGAGATCAAGTGTAAACTTGATTTTTGATATATTTATTGACCTGTAGCCAATATTTATCTTTACGCTAAAATGATAAAGTGCTTATAAGAAAGGTTTTAAGGTGCCTAAAATATATAAAATGAAATGATAGATACCTAAAAATAAATTCATCGCATTGGAATAATATAATTGATTATTTGTCGAGTTATTGGGAGATTGCTTTAGGATCAGTATTGTATCAATCTTAAATATAATTAGGCATCTTACATAATATTAAAAAGCTATTTACTCTTCTCCTTGAAGCAGAAGGCTTTATACAAAAAGTCCATTATTAAGTGAAAAAATATGTCAAAGCAAGTCATTACATTATTGGGGATAGGGTTATTATTTTCACCTTATGTTGTTGCAGAGCAAAAAGTGAATGGGCTATTTCTGTATAGCACTGCGTGTGAAACTGAAAGTTTAGCCAATGCATTGGTTTGTGGCTCAGTCTCAGGTCGTTTAAACACGTTGTATTATTCAACGCATGATGCTTATTTTGAGAAAAATTTAAATCAAGATACCATTACTACAGGTGGATTTTTTAAGTATGAAACTGCATCGTGGCAAGGCTTTAAAGCGGGTGTAAGTTATGCAGGGCAGTGGCGTTTAGACGATAAAGATCCGAGTAAAAATGAAGTATCAGAATTAAGGAATGACAAAGATGGTTTAGCTGAAGCTTATTTAAATTGGCAGGTCAACGACTGGTCAGTACAACTTGGGCAACAAAGTTTAGATGTGCCTTTTTTAGGAGATTATGATTGGCGTGTCATGCCTCCTTTATTTCGTGCAGCAGATATTCGCTATGGACAAAAAGATGATTATATTCGTGCAACATGGCTAGATCGTTTTAAAAGCTATGCAGATGACCAGTTTTTTAAAACATCACGTTATAGCACTGAAATAGAAACCGATGGAATGTGGTCACTCGGTGGTGCAAAAAGTTTTGAACTGCCACAGCAGATAATAAAAACACAAGCATGGTATCAATCTTATAATGATTATAACCAATTGGGTTATGTGGAAGGGCATGTGCAATGGTCACATCATAAATATCAACCCGATTTAGGTCTACAAATGATGTATGCCAAAGATCAAGGTAAATCCTATGCAGGAAAGGTTGACCATCAAGGTGTTGGTATTTCTTTAGCCATTCAGCCATTGGATCGCGTTACTTTAAAAACCGCATATAACTATATTCATCCGAATAAAAATAGTTATTTAAATGGCGCTTTGTTTGCACCGTATATGATTTATACCGCTTCTGGTCCTTATTTTGCGCAACCTTTTTTTACCAGTACGCAAGACTTAGGAGCAGGCAATGCCTTTATGATGGCTATAGAAGGTCCATTGAATGATCAACTCTATTTGGGTGCGAATTATTCATTTATGAATTTGAAAGATTCTGATGATGTAAAAGCATTGAACCAATCTGAATATGTGGTTTATGGTTTTTATAATTTATCGGGTGCTTTAAAAGGATGGAGTATTGCCAATTTTTTTGGTGTAGCAACTTCTCCACGGAGTGAACAGACTTTTTTACAAAACCGTTTAGGGTTGAAGTATCAGTTTTAAGTGTTTTATATGAAATCTAAATAATTAAAAGGCTAAGTGTATAAAAAGTGTCATTTATTTGAAGTTAGAAATTGGATTCATTTTTGTGACTGCCTATATTTTGAAGCGAAAATACAGGCTAAACATCATTATTGCTAAAAATATTTTGCTATCATGTTTTCATGATTGGGGACATAACAATGCAGTTTAATTTTGAAATTGATACAACTTGGTGTTTAGAACAATTATTAAAAGACAATCGTATTTCCGAGCGTGATAAATTATTGGTTCAAACAACGCATAGACAAAGAGAACAATTAAAATGGCATCCTTTACAATGGATTGCACATTTTAATCTGAGTGATCAAAAACAACCACAGCACAGATTAACCTTGACCATTTTATGCCAATGGTTAGCTGAAAAAACAGAAATTCCTTTTTATGTGATTGATCCTTTGAAGGCGGATGTCGCTGCTTTAACCAATGTCATGTCACAAGAATTTGCCTTAAGAAATCGCATACTTGCGGTAGAAGTGTCTGCGGATACTATTTTAATTGGAACAGATCAGCCTTATCTTTCAGACTGGGTACATAACTTAGAGCGTAGTTTAAGTCCCAAAAAAATTGTACGAGTATTTTTAAATCCTGATCAGTTGCAACGCTATCTCATTGAATACTATCAAGTCAGTCGTGCTGTCAGTAATTCACAAAAATCGGGAACATACGACCGTGAAAATAAAGGTGTAGAAGCACTTTTACAACTTGGGGATACGCAAAATCCAGATGCCAATGATCAGCATATTGTGAAATTAGTTGACTGGGTACTGCAATTTGCCTTTGAACAAGGCGCAAGTGATATACATCTAGAACCACGCAAAGAAAATGGTAAGGTTCGTTTCCGTATCGATGGTGTATTGCACACTATTTATAATATGCCTGCAAATACACTTACCGCTGTGATCTCTCGAATTAAAATTTTAGGGCGTATGAACGTTGCAGAAAAGCGTAAACCCCAAGATGGGCGCTTAAAAACACGGACACCAAAAGGACAAGAAACAGAATTACGTTTATCCACCTTACCGACGGCCTTTGGTGAAAAATTAGTGATGCGAATTTTTGATCCAGAAGTTTTGGTCAGAAGTTTTCAGCAATTGGGTTTTGATCAACAACTGTTGAAAGATTGGCAGACTTTAACTCAACACAGTAACGGCATTATTTTAGTGACGGGGCCAACCGGTTCAGGAAAAACCACAACACTTTATTCATCTTTAAAACAGCTTGCTACGGATCAAGTGAATGTTTGTACCATTGAAGATCCAATTGAAATGCTTGAACCTAGCTTTAACCAAATGCAGGTGAATCAAGGTATTGATTTAGGTTTTGCCGATGGTATTCGTGCGCTCATGCGCCAAGATCCCGATATTATTATGGTCGGGGAAATTCGTGACCAAGATACTGCAAATATGGCTATTCAAGCCGCATTAACAGGTCATTTGGTTTTATCTACACTGCATACCAATGATGCACCTTCTAGTCTGACTCGCTTGCATGATTTAGGTGTGCAACCCTTTTTAACTGCAGCAACTATTTTAGGTGTTTTGGCACAGCGTTTAGTCCGTAAACTTTGTCCACATTGTAAGCAAGAAACGTTTATTAATGATCAAGAGTGGAAGCATTTAACTTTTGATTATGCAATTCAGATGCCTGATTTTGTGTTTAAAGCTGTAGGTTGTGAAGAGTGCCGTCAAACAGGCTATAAAGGGCGTGTAGGCATCTATGAGTTCATGCCTGTCAGTTTGGAGTCTAAGCAAAAGATCAGTGCAGGTGCGACTTTAGATGAATTGCGTGAGCAAGCAAAGAAAGAAGGTGTTGAGCCATTACGTATTGTCGGGGCACGTAAAGTCATTGCAGGTTTAACAACTTTAGAAGAAGTACTGCGTGTTGTTCCTTTAAATTAATAGAGTCAAATAAGCATGAAATGATCGTGTGAATCATAGTTTCTTATAACATACGGATCATTTTATTTTAAGATAGGATAAATATTAAAAAGCAGTATGCGCTGATTCATACTGCTTGTTCCCACGTTTTTTATTTTGTCAGTTTTTCTTCTTATTATTTGGTTAGAATGAGACGGTTATTACGTGTTAAGCGTAGGCGGTATTCCTCACCAGCATGCATAATGCGAATCTCACGACCTAATGCAAAAAGATTGTTTGAATGTAACATTGGTAAAGAATGTGCGACATCAGTATTACGTGTAAATAAGCTAAAAGGTGCGTTCATTTTTTATTGCTCCGAGTGGGGTGTTTACCTAGTGATTTAAATGATAATCATTATCGAATAGACCTGTCAACGATAATTTTTATCATTTTCAAAAAATAATATTTTGCTTACACTCTGTAAAAGTCTTTCATAAGTTTTGTTATGTCTAAACCATCTATACATGTTGCAATTGCATTGATTTTTTATCACGGAAAAGTTTTAGTCGGGTGGCGTACAGCCGATCAGCATCAAGGCAATAAATATGAGTTTCCTGGCGGAAAAGTAGAAGCGAGTGAAAGCCCTGAGCAAGCGTGTCGTCGTGAAGTATTTGAAGAGGTAGGAATAGGTATTCAGCAATGGCATACTTTTGATGTGATTCAGCATGACTATGATGATATTCAAGTGAATTTACATTTATTCCATGCTTACGCAACAACCGAGTCTTTATCGAGCATTCAAAAGCCGTGGACATGGTATAGCCGAGAAAAATTACAACATTTGAACTTTCCAAAAGCCAATCAAGCGATTATTCAACGATTGATGTGGCAACATTACATCAAAATTTCTCATGATTTAGATCAATTAAAATATTTGTCAGAAGATACTTTGTTGTATTGGCGTACTGAAATAGCTGAATTTAATTCAGTAGAATTTGAACAATATTCTGATGATCAGTTGAATCATTTAATTTTAAATATAGAACATTGGAAATTACTTTCTACCGTTCAGCAACAACATATTTCAGCAGTACACATTAAGCAAAACCAATTGATGTCTTTCAAAAAAGGTCAATTACCTGTGGGCATTCGCTGTATTGCTGCCTGCCATGATGCTGTCTCTGTACAACATGCGCAGCAATTGGGGGTTGATGCTATTTTATTAAGTCCTGTACAAAGCACGGAAACCCATCCGAATACAGCTGCTCTCGGGTGGGAAAGCTTTCAAGAATTGGCTGAAACCTGTGATATACCTGTGTTTGCATTGGGTGGATTAAAACCAGAAGATTTAGAAATAGCTCAGCAACACCATGCCTACGGTATTGCAGGTATTCGTAGCTTTTAAGATGTGAATAGATGTGTGAGATACGACTTTGAAGCAATATGAGTTCAAAGTCGTTATTTTTTTAATTATTAATCATCATCAAAATTCAAGTTAAAGTGATTTTAATCGAGCCTGTGCTTCTTGAATCGTTTGATTGTTTTTTTGAGTTTGCCCTGCTTTTAAAATCGTCAGCCAAAGCTGTTTTCGCATAGCATTTGATTGAGCATAGCTTAATCCGCGCCGTGCAAGTGATTCAGCGTTGGCTGCTTGGTTTTTATGATTGGCAATTAAAGCCAAATATAAAAAAGTTTCAGCCGATTGCGGGGCAAGACGTTGTGCTTGTAAGGCAAATTTTTCTGCATTGTCCCACTGTCCTTGTTTTAAGGCAGATTGAGCTTGTTGCATCAACTGTTTAAAAACAGGTAGTCCCTGACCATCATTGAATTTTTGAGCAGGCGCTTTTTGCTGAGGCACAATGACTTGAAGAGGTTCACGCTTAATTTCAGGACGATCATAAGGTGTGATCTTAATTCCATCAGGCGTTTTAACACCTTGAGGTTTTTCCTGTACAGGCTCTTCTTTTTTCTTTGGGGCATTGGTCTGAGTCGGGAGTGATTGACACCCGACTAAACCAACTAATCCAACCATCACAATGATGTGCTTAAACAACATAGACACTCACATTTAAACGTTAGTTTTGATCACTAATTTTGATAACTACCACTGGAAATAACACGACCATTAGAATCTAGGTCTTGTTGCATATCACTTTCGCTATCGCGGATATAGTTTTCTATACTATCGTTAGAACTAGGTTGAGAGGCGTTATTTTGCGTATCAGGCATGTAAGTTGGTTCAACTTGATAATGTGGCATACCGCAAGCTGTTGCTCGATTTGGCACAGTATTACGCAACAGTGGAATATACATTGCACCTTCACAGCCTTGCGCAGATAAATTACCTGTCGCACTATCAATCCATTGCCATTGTACATTGTCTGTTTGATTTAAATTCACAGGCTTTTGACGCAACTGTTTCATTACATTAATCCAAACAGGAAGTGCACCTGATGAACCCGTTAGACCAGTGACTTTATTGTCGTCTAGACCGAGCCATACAACAGCTAAGTTATTGCCTGAATATCCTGCAAACCATGAGTCACGTGTATCATTGGTTGTTCCAGATTTTCCTGCGAGTTTAAGGTCAGCGGGTAATACACTATAAGCTGATTTGCCTGTACCTGCAGACATCACTTGTTGCAAACCATAATTTAAAATATAAGCAGCAGAAGGGTCGATGGTTTGTTGAACATTTAAACCAAAACGTTCTAAAAGACGACCTTGTGAATCTACAACTGAACGAATGGCTTTGGTTGGATATTTAAAACCACCAGTCGCGAAATTACCATAAATACTGGTCATTTCCATCGGTGACATATCCACTGCGCCTAGGAAAATTGCAGGGTATTTAGGGATGTTAGACGTCACACCAAATTTGGTTAAATTATTGCTAAATGTAGAAATACCAAACTCTTGTCCAACACGTACTGCTGCCAAATTATATGAATTTGCTAAAGCTTGTACCATTGGCACATAGCCATGACCACCACCGCTGTAGTTTTTAGGTGTCCATGATTTATTGCCATCTATTGGAATGCTAATTGGACTATCTTCAACTTGGCTTGCCCAATTGTAGCGTCCAGATTCAATCGCACTTAAGTAAATAACGGGTTTAAGCAAAGAGCCAACTTGACGTTTGGCATCAATGGTACGGTTAAAACCTGTAAAATCTTGAGTGGAACCAACAGCTGCTATTAGTTCACCATTTTCAGGATGAGTCACCAATACAGCACCTTGCAAATCTTTGAGACGAGCAGGGTTTGCTTTGGTTAAACGAGAAACTGTTTCACGGAAACTGGTTTGTACTTTAGTTTGTGCAATAGGATCTAAAGTTGTGAAGATACGTAGACCTTGATTGGTTAAATCAGATTCTTGATATTCAGTTTTTAATTGGCGACGAACAATGTCAAGAAAATCAGGGAAACGAGCCGTGCCAATGGTTGGTTTATCTACAATATTTAAAGGGCGTGCAATTTCTTTTTCATATTGTTCTTGAGTTAAATAATTCATCACCAACATGTTATGTAGCACAACATCACGACGTTTTTTAGCACCTTCAGGATTTTTCCACGGATTATAAAGCGTTGGACCTTGCACTAAACCCACTAAATAGGCTTGTTGCGCAATATTCAATTCACGTAACGGTAAACCAAAATAGAATTGAGATGCCAGACCATAACCATTAACTGAATAGTTGCCGCTTTGACCCAAATTCACTTCATTTAAATAAGCTTCTAAAATTTCATCTTTGCTATAATGAAATTCAAGCAAAAAAGCCATCAGGGCTTCATTTACTTTACGTTTTAAGGTTTTTTCAGGGGTTAAAAAGAAATTTTTAACCAATTGTTGGGTCAGTGTTGAACCACCTTGACGCTTACCACCCGTTACATTACTCACTAAAGCACGGGCTGTACCTCTCACCGAGATACCATGATGATGGTAAAAGTTACGATCTTCTGTCGCAATTAAAGCCTCAATGAGTGGTTTCGGTACTTTGTTTAATTTAATCAGCACACGATCTTCATTATGTTGAGGGTAGATCCCTCCAATCAACATCGGTTCTAAACGTGCCATACCAGTACTAGAGGGTTTTGTTGCTTTTACATCAACCACTTGATCATTGCTAAAAGACACTTGTAAAACTTGTTCAGGGTCTACGCTATCGCCATAATCAAAACCACGAGTATGTACATACAGTGAATTGGGTTGAGCAACATAGTTGCCTGATTTGGCATAACTTTCACCATTTTTATAGCCTAGAAGTTTGAGTTCCTGTTCAAATTCAGCTTGAGAAACAGGTGCATTGGCATAAACTTCAAGCGGACGTGCGAATACCTTAGCAGGAATATCCCAACGATTTCCTTCAAATTTATCACGAATACTATTATCTAACCGAATAAGATAAATACTAAATGCTAGAAATGCAGCAATTACCAAAATAGAAAAAATTAATGCAATTAAGCCAATACCACGTTCAGACTTCATATATAAAGATAAGACCCTGATTATTTTTGTTAATCATGCGAAGCTTTTCGCAAATTTGCAATAATTAAACTGTGAAATAAATGAATTAAAAGGTAAAACTACAGTAAATTGCTTACTGAATGCTTTTTAAAAATAATTTTGATAATGCTATTATATAGCCTAATACCTGTGGAGTCATAGCATACTGTGCAAATTTCACCAAAGACGTTTCGAAATATTGGACTCATAGGAAGACCTGATAAATCTTCTGTTATTGAGACTTTAAGTCTGATTCATGATCATATTTTGAGTTTAGGCTTACATCCTGTTTTTGATACAGAAACAGCGAAACTGGTTCCTTATAGCAATACTCAAACTGTCAGTCGACATCTGTTGGGTGAAGTGGTTGATTTGGTGATTGTTGTCGGTGGTGATGGTTCTTTATTACATGCCGCACGTGCTTTGGTTAAATACAATACACCTGTGATTGGGGTGAACCGTGGGCGTTTAGGTTTTTTAACCGATATTACGCCAACAGAAGTGATCTTTAAGCTAGATCAGGTTTTAAAAGGCGAGTTCCAGTTAGAGCGCCGTTTCTTATTAGAAATGGAAGTCCGCACCAATAATGAAACGATTTATGATGCTATTGCGTTGAATGATGTGGTACTGCATTCAGGTAGATCGGTTCATATGATTGATTTTGAATTAAATATTGATGGGCAATATGTTTATCGTCAACACAGTGATGGTTTAATCGTTTCGACTCCGACAGGCTCTACAGCCTATGCTTTGTCAGGTGGTGGTCCAATCTTACATCCAAGTATGGATGCGATTGCGTTGGTGCCGATGCATCCACATACCTTGTCATCTCGCCCGATTGTGGTAGGTGGTCAAAGCGAAATAAAAATAAAAATTCGTGAAAACCGTGTATTACCCATGGTTAGTGCTGACGGTCAACACAGTGTTTCTTTAAATGTGGGTGATTATTTGCATATTCGCAAACATCCGTTCAAACTTATGTTATTACATCCACCCGGTTATGACTTTTATATGGCTTGTCGTACTAAATTGGGGTGGAATCAAGATTTTGACTCTTTTCAACAGCAGGATTGACCATGAATATTGAACAAATGCTTTCTGTTTTAGACGCGGATATTGTTGAGCGTTTAAAGACAGCCGTTGAAATCGGTAAGTGGCCAAATGGTATTGCTTTAACAGCTGAACAACGTCAAATTAGTATGCAAGCAGTGATTGCGTGGGAACACGAGAATGTTTCTGCAAAAGAACGTACTGGGTATATTGATAAAGGGTATAAAGAGGAAGATGAAGAATGTGATTCTCATGTACCTGAGCCTGAATTTAAACCGATTCGTTTCGTTTAAGTGTTCAACTTGATCAGTTCTCTAAAAAGTGGAAGTAAGGCTTGAGTAAAAGCCTTACTTTATCAAATATCAATAAGTTCTATCCATTAGGTCAAGTCAAAAATTAAATTGAAATACTTGATATTCTGCATGCATGTAAATAAAGCCCTTTATTTCTCTTAAAAAACGATTTGAGGGATGTAAAATCGAATAAGAATAAAAAATGAGAATTGATATGAAACGTTATTTTTATTCTATTTTAGTTGTACTTTCATCTTATTGTTCAACGGCTACTTTTGCTGAAAAGCCAATGATATGTGAAATAGACGTTGTTGTTATTCCTAGTTCAAAATTTCAAACTCCCACCAAGCAGGAAACATCTATTAAAAATGATGGCTTTCCGATGTTGATGATTGGTATTGATATTCAAAATTCGACAGCAATGGATGCCTCTCAAAAGATAAATAAAGATCAAAAATATTGTATCGATTTAATCGGGAAGAAAAAGGATGCTTATTTATCAGGATCGTATAATCAGATCACTATTCAAAATGGAGATCGTTTGAAACTCAAAAATATGCACTCTTCTGGTCAGGCATGGCCTTATTGGCCTGATTTTTATTTTATTCTTCCGTAAATATCTTAAATAAAAATGTCTGAATATCTATTAAAACTACCTAATGATTTAGGTAGTTTTAATTTTCAATTATTCAAAATAATTGAAAACGTGTATCCCACAGTGTTTGTGCTTTAAGCATTGCATCCTGATACGTACCAGAAATGCCCATAGTATATAAAGCAATTCCCATAGTTTCTGTGATGGCGATTTCTCCATATTCATGCTTTTGGTCGCCGTCCCATACAGATTTAAAGATGGCTAAATCTAATTCCTCTTCAACTGGGCTGCGGTTCTCGGTAAGTTTAGGAAGTTCATGTTCATAACATTCACCATCTTTGATTCCACAAATTAAGGTTTTGGCATCTGGATTACGTTCAAATTCACCCCCTTCACCTTTAATCACAGCACTGTTTTGATAACCCAATTGAAATGCAGCTTGTTGGTGCGAACTGCGATATGCAGGATGAAAAATTGCTTGCATTGTGGCTTTGGCATTAAAGGGATTAATTAAACGTGCCAATGTATGAATAGGCGAGCGTAAACCCATCACATTCCGTAAATCGATACAGTCGCTTAAAACTGGAGAAATCACATCTAAAGGTAAATAAGCGAAATTGTGTAATGTGAGTTGTTCAGCGACTTCATCTTCATTTTGACAGATTTTAAAACCTAGGTATTCCAAGACTTGTTCGGTGTACATACGGTTGATGGTGTGTCCAGAAGCGCCATGCATCACTATTTTATAGCCGTGTTTTGCTAAGGTGAGCGCAGACAATAAAAACCACGGATAATGTTTGCGCTTACCTGCATAAGATGACCAATCTAAATCAATCTGTAAGGGTTGAAAACTCAATTGGTCTTTGGTCGCTTGGACAAATCCCGTTAACTCATCTACTGACTCTTCTTTCACCCGAAGAAGCATTAAAAAAGCACCGAGTTGAACATCTAAGACTTCATTTTTTAAAATCATGGAAAAAGCTTGATAGGCTTCATCATAAGTTAATGATCTAGCGCCATTTTTACCTTTTCCAACAATACGGACGTATTGTGCAAAAGGATGTTCAAAATCTTTATATAGATTGCGTTTTGTACTCATAACAGGCGACGAAAAACCAGAAGAAAAGCTTAAATACACTATGACACAAAACATATATGAATTAACTAAGAAGATTATACTTCGACTAATGTCTAATAATGTAGTGGCTTATTTTTAAGCATATTTAACAAATCAAGGAAGTCGTACAAGAAAAAGTTGATTAAACTGAACAGGACGTAAAATTATTCATTTATTCAATCTCCTGTTGCATATTTATTTGAAATTATTCACATGAATAATTTTGACTAAATCCGAAAGTAATAAGCTGAACTCGTGGTGAAACTTTTAGAGATTTCTCTCTAAAGCGGATTTTTATATTTAAAAATCTTGTCTCTTGTTACATCAAGGGATTCAAGGGCTGTGTATTTTTATTTGAATATGCAAAAAACTGGATATTTCTAAATGCGGAAATATGTGAAGAAGTTATGATTATGGCTAAAAAACCTTTATATAAATCACTCTATTTTCAAGTGATTATTGCAATTATTGCTGGTGTGTTAGTGGGGCACTTTTTCCCGAGTTCAACTGAAATTGTTGATGGTGTTAAAAAAAGTATTCCAGGTTTAGGTGAACAATTAAAACCATTAGGTGATGCATTTATTCGCCTGATTAAGATGATTATTGCGCCTGTGATTTTCTGTACCGTGGTGAGTGGTATCGCGGGTATGGAAAGTATGAAATCTGTGGGTAAGACAGGTGGTATTGCTTTACTTTATTTTGAAATTGTATCCACCATCGCATTATTAATTGGCTTATTGGTCATTAATATTGCGAAACCGGGTGTAGGCATGAATATTGATGCTGCAACTTTAGATACCTCAGGTATTTCGAAGTATGTGGAATCTGGGGCATCGCAGTCGACGCTCGATTTCTTCATGAATATTATTCCGAATACTGTGGTCGGCGCATTTGCTGAAGGTGAAATTCTTCAAGTCTTATTGTTTGCGATTTTATTCGGATTTGCACTACATAAACTAGGTGATGCAGGTAAACCTGTATTGAAGTTTATTGATCAAATTGCACAAGTGTTCTTTAACATTGTGAATATGATTATGAAACTTGCACCGATTGGTGCATTTGGTGCAATGGCATTTACGATTGGTAAATATGGAATTGGGAGTCTTGCACAATTAGGTCAATTGATTATTTGCTTCTATATCACATGTTTATTGTTTATTTTCCTTGTTTTAGGAACAATTAGCCGAATTTGTGGTTTCAGTATTTTAAAAATGATCCGCATGATTCGTGAAGAATTATTGATTGTACTGGGTACTTCATCTTCAGAGTCTGTATTGCCTCGAATGTTGAAAAAGCTTGAAATCGCAGGTTGTGAAAAGTCAGTTGTTGGTTTGGTTATTCCAACGGGTTATTCATTTAACTTAGATGGTACTTCTATTTATTTGACTATGGCAGCCATCTTTATTGCCCAAGCAACCAATACGCAACTTGATGTTTCACATCAAATTACTTTGCTAGTTGTCCTTTTAATTTCGTCTAAAGGTGCTGCAGGCGTAACAGGCTCTGGCTTTATTGTTATGGCTGCGACATTGTCTGCTGTTGGGCATATTCCAGTTGCAGGCTTGGCTCTGATTTTAGGTATTGATCGTTTCATGTCTGAAGCACGTGCTTTAACCAATCTTGTTGGTAACTCACTTGCAACGATTGTTGTTGCAAAATGGGTAGGGCAACTAGACACCGTTAAATTGAATGAAGCATTAAACAATCCTGAAGAAGTAGATCGTAAAATGATGGAAGCAAATACTCAAGCACATGTTTAATTTGTATTGTTAATGAATCAGGAAGCTTCGGCTTCCTTTTTTTATATGTTGAATAAAGGTTCTAGTATATTTATACATATCTAGATTGGCTGAATTGCCCTAAAAAAGTGACCTCATCGGATCATGACAGAATCAAAAAAATTAATTAGGATGTCGTTAGTTAAAATGAAACGACATCGTTAAAACAACTGAATTGTTGGAACTACACATTAGTCGAACAACAACGGTAACAAGGAATATAAGTAATGCTAGCGTATGATGCAGATTTAGAACTTTTCCGTGATAATTTTAAACGCTTTATGAGCGAGCACATTGCTCCACACTATGAAAAATGGGAACGTGAAGGCTTAATGCCACGCCCTGTTTGGACACTCTTGGGTGAAAATGGCTACTTATGTGTAGATGTACCTGAGGAATACGGTGGTTACGGCGTACCGACTGAATATTCTTTAATGTTAATTGAAGAGTCTGCACGTGCTGGTTATGGTGCACTTTCAACGGCAATTTCCTGTCACTCTGAAATTGCCGCACCTTATATTCTGCATATTGCAACAGAAGAACAAAAGCAGCATTGGTTACCAAAAATGGTATCTGGTGAAGTGGTGGGTGCAATTGGTATGACTGAACCGGGTGCAGGTTCTGACTTACAAGGGATGCGTTCATCTGCAATTTTAAATGGTGATCATTATTTGTTAAATGGTTCAAAAACCTTTATTTCAAATGGTCAGCATGCAGATTTAGTCGTATTGGCTGCTAAAACTGATCCTCAAGCACGTGCAAAAGGTGTGTCATTACTTTTGGTTGATACACATTTAGAAGGCTTTAAAAAAGGCACAAATCTGGACAAAATTGGCTTACATTCACAAGATACCTCTGAGTTATTCTTTGATAATGTGAAAGTGCCAGCGAATCAATTGCTAGGAAATGCAGGACAAGGTTTTGCTTATTTAATGCAAGAATTGCCACGTGAACGTACTGCAATTGCTGCAACAGCATTGGGTGCGATTCGTGGAGCAATTGATGTGACTACGCAATATGTACAAGAGCGTCAAGCGTTTGGTCAAAAAATTGGTAGTTTCCAAAATACACGTTTTGTTTTGGCGCAAGCTAAAATTGATGAATTGGCAACAGCCGCCTTTTACAACCAAAACCTTGCTTTATATAAAGAAAGTAAATTAGATGTAGAAACTGCAGCAGCATTAAAATGCTTTAGCTCAGATATGCAAATGAAAGTTATTGATAGCCTGCTACAATTATTTGGTGGTTACGGTTATATGACTGAATATCCAATTTCACGTTTCTTTGTAGATGCACGTATTCAACGTATTTACGGTGGAACAAACGAAATTATGAAAGAAATTGTCGCTCGTGGAATGATTGGTCGATAATTGATACAAATCAAAGAAAAAGCCTTCTACTGAGAAGGCTTTTTTATAGTGAGAATATCTAGTTCATATAATCTATATTGAATATGGCTTCTCCCTAAAAGAGAGGGAATATCCATTATGAAACAGATATTGATTAGAAGCTGATTTCTCCAAGAGATTTAATCAAGCTCTGAGTACATTTAAACATTCATGAATAAAGACTGGCAATTCGAGTGTCGAGCGAGAGGTCACATAAAGATTATTGTCATTTACCACATCTCGATCAAAGAGTACCGCACCCGCATTTTTTAAGTCATATACAACATTGTCTACGGAGCTAAGTCTTCTGCCAATCGCAAGTCGGGCATGAATGAGTAATTGCGTGCTATAACAACATAAAAATATAGGTTTTTGCGCATTTCCAAATTGTTGTAAGAAATTGATAAAACGATCATCTTTTTTTAAAAAATCGGGTGAACCACCACCGGGAATCATCAATGCATCAAAATCATGAATACAAATATCATCAATACCTAAATCAATACTGACCGATGAACGTCTTTGCTGACCATAAACAATATTTCCCGCTTGTTTTTCAATATTGCGGACACTATGGCTTGCAGCGCGAAAAGCTTCGACAGGATGATGATACTCATTCTCTTCGAAGTCATGTGTGACCAAAACTGCGATTCGTTTATTCATCATCCGTGCTCAAATTATTTTCAATCTATTTAGCTTACGGGTTTCAATAGGAAAAACTATATTTGCTTTGTATCGGATGAGTCATGAAAAGTAAAAGCATTCCTATATAACGTGATGATGTGTAAATAAGCGATGTGAAGTGTGTGGAAGTTTAGTCTAGTTGTATATTTTTAAATCTAAAGATTGAAAAGCTTTATTGCGTAACAATTGAAAGCTAACTATTGTTATACTGTTTAAATATACCGTTTTTGCGATAGGGCGACATAACAATGATCAACGATGATCAAAACACCACGACTTCTCTAGACCTTTCTAAAATCCGTGAAGATATTGATTCTGTCGATCAACAGATTCAGCAACTTATTAACCGTCGTGCCCGATTGGCAGAAGCGGTTGCAAAAGCGAAATTTGCATCGGAAGAGAATCCACTGTTTTATCGTCCTGAGCGTGAAGCACAAGTTTTACGTAATGTTATGGAACGTAATGAAGGACCATTGTCCGATACCACAATGGCGCGTTTATTCCGTGAAATCATGTCAGCATGTTTGGCTTTAGAAGCACCACAAAGTATTGCTTTCTTAGGTCCTGTGGGCACATATACGCATTCAGCGGTACTCAAACATTTTGGTCAAGATGCAGTGGTCCGCCCATTGCCAACCATTGATGAAGTGTTCCGTGAAGTGGAAGCTGGCAGTGCACATTATGGTCTAGTCCCTGTTGAAAACTCATCTGAAGGTGTGGTTAACCATACTTTAGATTGTTTTAAATCATCACATTTAAATGTGATTGGTGAAGTTGAATTGCGTATTCATCACCAGTTTTTAGTGTCATCAAATACTCAGAAAAATAGCATTAAACAAATTTATGCACATCAACAAACGTTAGCGCAATGTCGCGGTTGGTTAGATGCACATTATCCAGGTGTAGAGCGTGTTGCACTCAGTTCAAATGCGGAAGCTGCACGTCGTATTCGTAATGAATGGCATTCTGCTGCAATTGCATCTGATGTTGCGGCAAGCATTTATGATCTAGAAATTTTACATAGTAATATTGAAGATAATCCTGAAAATACCACACGTTTCTTAGTGATTGGTCGTGAACGTATTCCACAAAGTGGTAATGATAAAACCTCATTATTGGTGTCTGCACATGACCGTGCAGGGGCGTTATTGGAAATTTTAGCGCCATTTGCGAAACATAATATTAGTTTGACCAGTATTGAAACTCGTCCTGCATTACCTGAAAAATGGGCTTATGTGTTCTTTATTGATTTAGAAGGTCATGTTGAACAAGACAATGTAAAAGCTGCGATTGAAGATATTCGTCCTTTGGTTAAAGAAGTGCGTGTTCTCGGTTCTTACCCTGTGGCTGTTCTGTAATAGAAGGTTGTCGATAAAAGGTTTATAAAAGGGTTTATCAATAATCATGTCTCAACCTCTATTTAAAAAAGTTGCATTTATCGGGCTAGGGTTGATTGGTTCAAGCCTTGCTCGTGTGATGATTGCGGAAAATTTAGCAGTAACAATTGTTGCGTCTACACGTTCGCAAAAAACATTAGATGATGCCAAAGCTTTGGGTTTAATTTCGGAAGGTTTTCATAATCCGATTGATGCAGTTCAAGATGCAGATCTGGTTGTTTTGGCTTTGCCTGTGCGTGCTACACAAAAAGTTTTAGAAGCGATTCAACCTTATTTGTCAGGAAAAACCATTATTACTGATGTGGGTAGTACTAAAGGTAATGTGGTTGATGCTGCAAAAGCAGTTTATGGTGAAGATCTTCCTGAAGGTTTTGTACCGGGACATCCGATTGCAGGGGCAGAACATACAGGTGTACATGCAGGTAAAGTGGATTTATTTGTTAATCACAAAGTCATCCTTACGCCTTTACCAAGCAGTGCAGATTGGGCTGTCGAAAAGCTGATTCAATTGTGGCAAGCGGCGAAAGCAGAAGTGATTTGTATGGATGTGGATAAGCACGATGAAGTGCTTGCGCATACCAGCCATCTACCGCACCTGATGGCATTTAACTTGGTTGAACAACTGGCCAATCGTGAAGATAATTTAGATATCTTTCGTTATGCAGCGGGTGGTTTTCGGGATTTTTCCCGAATTGCTGCCAGTGATCCACAAATGTGGCATGACATCTTTTTTGCCAATAAAAAAGCCATACTCAATGCAGTGGATGGTTTTGAAAGTCAACTTGCGATCATTCGTCAACTGATTGAAACTGAAGATTCACAAGCCTTGATGGGATTGCTCGGACATGCACAAGCGGCACGTCAGCATTTCAATCATATGCTCGCCAATAAACCTTTGATGGAGAAGAATAAGGTGACACAACAATTTAGCATTTTGCCGGGATCTCATACATTTAATGGTAAATTTACCGTGCCGGGTGACAAATCAGTGTCACATCGTTCCATTATGTTCGGTGCGATTGCAGAAGGTACAACGCATGTGACAGGCTTTCTTGAAGGTGAAGATGCACTTGCAACCTTGCAAGCGTTCCGTGATATGGGCGTCAGCATTGAAGGACCAAAGAATGGTGAAGTGACTATTCATGGTGTCGGTATGCATGGCTTAAAAGCACCGAAAACATCGTTGTATATGGGCAATTCAGGTACATCGATGCGTTTGCTTTCAGGCATGTTATCTGCACAGAAATTTGATTCTGTGATGACAGGTGATGCCTCACTGTCTAAACGTCCAATGGAGCGTATTGCAAAACCTTTACGTGAAATGGGTGCGCAAATTCAAACTACAGGTGAACGTGGTACACCACCCATTTCGATTACAGGTAGTCAAAATTTACAAGGCATTCACTATGATTTACCAATGGCATCTGCTCAAGTGAAATCAGGTATTTTACTTGCTGGTCTTTGGGCAAATGGTGAAACCGTTGTAACTGAACCTGAACCGACACGTGACCATTCTGAACGTATGTTGCGTGCATTTGGTTATGAAGTGAAAACAGAAGGCAATCGTATTTCACTCCAAGGCGGCGGTAAATTGGTGGGAACAGATATTCAAGTTCCTTCAGATATTTCATCTGCTGCATTCTTTATGGTTGGTGCTGCCATTACTGAAGGTTCTGATGTCACTCTTGAAGCAGTCGGAATTAATCCAACACGTACAGGTGTGATTGAAATTCTGAAACAAATGGGTGCAGATTTAACGGTTGAAAATGAACGTGTTGCAGGTGGTGAACCAATTGCAGACATTCGTATTCGCGGTAGTCGTACTTTAAAAGGCATTCATATGCCTGAAGATCAAGTACCTTTGGCGATTGATGAATTTCCATCTTTGTTTATTGCTGCTGCATGTGCAGAAGGTCAAACCATTTTGACAGGCGCAGCTGAGCTTCGTGTGAAAGAATCTGATCGTATTCAAGTGATGGCAGATGGCTTAAAAACCATGGGGATTGATTGTACTCCGACAGATGATGGCGTCATCATTGAAGGTAAAGGTAAATCAGGTGATTGGTCTACCATCTTTACAGGTGGTGAAATTGAATCACACCACGATCATCGTATTGCTATGAGTTTTTCAATGGCAGGTTTGCGTACATCAGGCGAAATTAAAATTATCGGAACTGAAACAGTTGCGACTAGTTTCCCAACATTTACGCAATTGGCAAATCAAGCAGGTCTTGCCATTCAAGTCAGTGAGTAAGCCTTTTAAATAGAGATCTTGGATTACGATGAATAGTTTTTTAGTTTTTCTTTTTATAAGAGAAATAAAAAGGTAGATGCAGAAGTCTAATCAATCATTGGTCTAATATCTGTATATTTGTTCGACAACAGCCAAGCTTTTGCTTGGCTGTTTTGTTTTTATTGCTTATGCTCAAACATACAAGAAAAAAGCCTTTTGGATGAAGCAATGAGAACATTAAAATTTACAGCGAACTGTGAAAACCATGAGCATGGTGTAAATGCCTGCCACGTCACACAGAAATATGTGACGGATTTATTGTCTACTCAACTTTCTCAATATGGTTTTAAAACTGAGACAACCCATTCAGCAGATCAGCTTGCTGTGAGTGTAGAAGAGCATCCTGTTGCATTGGGCGTGAGTTGTCGTTTGAATGAAGAAGATGGCTCATTACTTTGTGAAATTTCAGCACATGCAGATGAAGAACAAGTTTGGTTTAAAAAAATTGCAACACAAAGTGTGATTAAGCAATTGGCTGATGCTGTAGAAAACACATTGAAAGAAGATGATGCATTTAGTTTTTTCGAATGGAAAAGTTAATTCGAATTACTTGTTTTAGGATTGAGTTATGCAATTACAAGAATTTATAAATAAATTTCCAGTAGATCAAATTGAAAATCGCGTGAGTGATGACATTATTGAAAAATATAAAGCTCATTTACCAGAAGCATTATTAGAGTTGTGGAAAATACACAGTTTTGGTTTTTATGGTAATGGTCTTATTCAAATTATCAATCCTGAGCTTTACCAAAGTGTGCTTTGGGATTGGTTAATGAAATCTGAACCTGATATGACACGCTTACCCATTGCTATTTCAGCATTTGGTGTGATTTTTTATTACCGTAAATTGAGTGATGAAGATGAGGATATTTCCTTCATTGATGCTCAAACTTCTGAAGTTGATGTGACAGTTTGGTCAATGAGTGAATTTTTTAATGATTGGCTTTGTAGTGATGAAATCATTGACGTTTTTTTAGAAAAGACCTTGCTTGAAAAAGCACAAGATAAATATGGGAAATTAAAAAATAATCAAATGTATTGTTTTTTGCCTGCTTTAAGGTTAGGTGGTCGAAAAGACGATTTAAATTTAGATAAAGGCGATGCCGCAACGCATTTAGACTTTTTATATCAATTGGCTATGGATAGCTAAATTAGACTTCTTGCATGAAAGCATTTTATTTTCCTTCCGAATAGAAAAAGGACATGAATACTTGTACAAGATGTCTAATGATTTAATTATCTAAATTTTAAAAAATTATTTTTTAAATAGATTCACTTTAAAGGGAGGCATTTTAAGAATGCCTTTAAATTTCCACACTCACTTTGAAAATATGACCAATTGGCTCAAATGTAATATTACAATCCAAAAACTTTTGAATCATTTCTGCCTGCGTTCGGGTATGTTCGCTGATGACTTGCGCCGTAAACTCACCACCTTTACCCAAAGCTAAAGGTAATAACAACTGATCAGCTAAGTATTCATCGGCTACAGCATCTGAACTTATATAGCTTTTCACTTCATTGGCTAGCTCCTTCGCAACACTTTCTGCTGTTTTTCGTTTTTCACCCAGCGCAGAAAATACCTGTTGATGATTTTCATATTTTAAAACGACAAAAGCAGAATTACCCTGACTAATTCCTTGAAGATAAAGTTTTTTACATTCCGTTAGTTCAAGTTTTCTGGTTAAAACTTGTAATTCACGTTCTGCAATATCCTGTGGAATATTGAGGGCAATCGCATAAGCGTGTATCGAACTTATTTTTCCGCGCTGCAAAAGAGTACATTTTGATTTTTCCAACCATGGATGAATCATGGCATTAATTTGACCTGCACCAATTGGAAAGAACCCTGCACGTTCACAACTAAAATCGACTTGAATCCCCAGTTGTTGAATTGCAGGCAAAAAGCACTGTTGAATAAAATCTGCCGTCGGCGCCATTGGATTATGCGTTCCGCCATGAATACTGATTTGGCTGGCGTGATCTTGCATCATCAATGCAGGAAGTAGGGTCTGTAATACCAAAATAGTACTTCCAGCAGAGCCAATTTGAAAATCATACTGACCTGATTGTACTTGCTGAGGTTGAAAATACAATCGGGTGGAATGTAGTTCTGCACCTTCAACTATTGCATTGCTGATGCGTTGTGAGGCTTGTACACACACCAGATGCTGACGCATTAACCCTGGTTTTTTACGCCCTGCACGGATGTTGATGAGTTCAAAAGAAATACCCGTGAGCATGGAAAGGGAAAGGGCAGTCCGTAGGATTTGCCCTCCACCTTCGCCAATGGAGCCATCAATCTGGATGGTTTTGTTTTTTAAGGATGTATTCATTGATTTATTCTTCATCATTTTTTTGTAAATTATTTGGTTTTCTTACAGACTGCAAGAATCTTAATTCACTCACACCAAATTTTTGATAGTTCATTTTGGCTTCATTCAGTGAAACAGCATTGGCCCCTGAATATGAATTAGGAGAAGCATTTTGAACAGAGTCATCTTCCCAGAAACAAATTGGACAAATCTCATAATCAAAACCGCTATGTGGCTCGTCACGGGTAAAGTGTTCACAGCAAATGCATGTGTAATTCATTATTTTTATCCTAAAAAGTGAACATACTGTCAGTACAGGGTAGTGCCAAGTGAGTTATAACTTTGTTCTCACAAAGGTTTGAGTTGTGCAAAGTGATGGGTTGATGTGTGCTTAAATTTTTAAGCTGACCCGCTCGCTTAGCAAGCCACTGCACATTATTTTCAATCCTGTGTTGTGGAGGTAGGGGATCTTATACTCGCCCAGTATGTCCAAAAGGGTTTATGTGCCGAGACACATCAAACTTTTAAATTTCAAGCAAATCTATTTGCCAATTACTTGCTTGAATTAAAACATTTAAATCACGTAATTTCGCACTGATATCATCTGCCTGTTTTTGCAGGGAGGATACAGCAATGACTTTATGCCATTTAATTTCTCGTGAACTATAACGATCAGGCTCACGGTGTGTATTACTAATGGCAGAAGTTAAAATTTTATGCCGTTCGACTAACTCATCCCGTTGGGTGAGTAATTCAAGGAGTGAACGGCCATCTTTCAGCTTGGCCAAAGCATTGGTTTGATGAATCGCATAAACGAGTTTTTGAGATTCCTGTGTAGCTGCAAAAACTTGTTGCAGTAATTCATTTGGGTCTTCCGATGGCTCATCACCGTCTTGTACCAATACGTTCGCATTGATACGTTGTTTGAGTGAAGCGATTTTTTTCTGTTGATCGCTTCGTAGTAAGAGTGCTTCTGCGAGTTTCATTTTATTTTCTCTTTAAATTTAGATAGTTCAACACACCAATTTTTTGAAATTTCATATAAATTTTCTGTTAATTCTTTACAGCATTCTGGTGTGAAAAACATATTATTTTCACCAAGTTCTTTATTGATAAATTCGAAAATATTACCGTGTGCTAGATTATGTCTAACTCTAACTATTTCTACATATTTTAGATTTGGTTTCTTAGAAATTAAGTTTTGTTCAAAATCTGCTTCATTGGGTAATTTAAAAAAATTAATAGGTATTCCAATATTTTGGGCTTTTTTTAGTAAAGAGTTGCTTAATGTTGGCACATCGTTGAAATTATTCAATGTATATGTTGATGATTTTAATTGCTTGGAATATGTCACCCGTATAGATGCTTCAATTCCATGAATAAAAGAAATACATGCAGGTAGAAACAATGAATGTTTCATTGCTTCTAATGCTTGTGTAAAAAACCAGTGTATTTCAGCACCTAAATCAAGATTCAAGAAAAATATTTTTTCCTGATGCTCTTTTTCCCAATCATTAAGAGTGAATTTTATTTTATTACCCATATTTCATCCCTTCACACACACGACTTGACGTAAGGTATACACCACTTCCACCAAATCACTTTGCGCTTTCATCACATCTTCAATCGGTTTATACGCAGACGGAATTTCATCAATCACCGCTGCATCTTTACGACATTCCACACCCTCAGTCTGCGCAATCTGATCTTCCACAGTAAACAGTTTTTTTGCAGCAGTACGGCTTAAAACACGGCCTGCACCATGCGAACAAGAACAAAATGATTCCTGATTTCCCTTACCACGAACAATAAAAGACTTTGCCCCCATCGAACCCGGAATAATTCCATACTCACCCAAACGGGCACGTACTGCACCTTTACGTGTCACCATCACTTCCTGTCCAAAATGCTCTTCTTTATCCACATAATTATGATGACAATTGACTGCTTCAAGTTTGGCATTGAATGGTTTAGGCACAATAATTCCAAGTGCTTTAATGGCAGCCTCCATCATTAACTCACGGTTTTTCATGGCAAAACGCTGCGCCCAACCCACAGCAAACCAATAATCATCAAAATGCTCTGTTCCTTCAAGCAAATAAGCCAAATCTTTATCAGGCAAATTAATGAAATGTTTCTGCATATCTTTGCGGGCAAGATCAATAAAATAGGTACCAATTGCATTTCCTACACCCCGAGAACCTGAGTGCAACATAATCCACACCTGTTGATGCTCATCTAAACAGATTTCAACAAAGTGATTTCCTGTTCCTAATGTTCCCAAGTGTTTGCGATTATTGGTGTTTTTTAAACGAGGATGCTTGGCACAAATGAAATCAAAATCTGCGGCCAGTTCTGCCCAAACAGCATCGACACGTTCAGCAGGGTTTTCCCATGAACCACGATCACGACCACCACCACGGGTTTTGGTCATTCCATGTGGAATTAAGCGTTCAAGTTCGGTACGAAGTCCGTGCAAATTATCGGGTAAATCCGACGCGGTTAAAGAGGTACGTGTTGCCATCATGCCACAACCAATATCCACACCGACCGCAGCAGGAATAATTGCACCTTTGGTTGGAATCACGCTTCCAATGGTTGCACCTAAGCCAAAATGTACGTCTGGCATGACCGCCATCCATTTATAAATAAATGGCATTTGCGCTGTTCTTAATAGTTGATCTTTAGATTTTTCATCGACAGGAACGCCCTTTGTCCACATTTTAATTGGGACACCTTTTTCATCCTGAATGATGTTATAAGCTCGCTCATTTTCAGCTTGTTTTTCGATTTGTTCAATAATTGACATGGTCATTGCTTTATCCTTTTCTAAACCTGCCTGCCAAGCGTTTGCAGACAGGTGATATTTTTATACATCACATGATGTATGTTATGTATATTGCAGAGAGTGTGCCAAGTTTTGTGTTTTTGATATTTATCAATTTAAGTTATTGAATAATATTATTTTATAAAGTTTATAATATATTATGGATTATATTTAATAAAGATTTTGTATTTAATTTATATCTATATATATATTTAAATATATATAGATATATTCTATTGGGGTATGCTTATTGCATATTTTTCGCCACTAATAATTTATTTCACTATCTGGAAAATGACACTTTAGAAAGTACATCGGATTGCTGGGAAATCGGTATTCACAACATTGTGCTATATAGTCAAGTATACGGAATGTGAGGAAGGCCTTTTTATCGTCTAATTTTTGTGTCGGTAAAATGGTATTACACAATAAAAAATTAGGAAATATATGACTTTCTAATTGCTCAAGTGAAATCTGTTCTGTGATTAACTTATATTTTTTTAAATGTGGGTAGTTTTTTTAAAAATTGGTTTTTACATCTAAATTATCATCATATCGAATATAGTCAGCGGTGATTAAAAACTCTCTAATTTGCTTATCTGCTTCAGAAATACATTCTAAATAGCTTGCGAGATGATGAACTTCACTTTTATTTCATTTCATTTTTTTTACTTTATATTTCAATATCCATGTTAGTCGTACACGGATATTGAAAGTTGGATAATTTTTAAAACTATTGAGTGATTTATGTAGGATCTATTTCTAAAGCTTGATACTGTTCTTCAACGTGAATTTTAAGGCGAAGGGCAAGTGGGTCATCCTCTAATATTTGGCTATGGCCAATTAAAAGTTTCATTTCCCTTTTCTTACGTTTTAAGCTGAGGGGCTTGTCTTGATAGCTTTGGCACTTCTTATACCAATGATTGGTGTGTAAATAGTATTTTTTGATTCTTAATTGTTCTAAAGCAAGATCGAGATTGTTGTCTTTAACGGTGACTTTGATAGACATAACTTGCGTTTTAAAGACTGACACCTGTCTATCGTTTTAAGTTGAGACATTAAACTAGCAGGCTATATATTTTTTAACAAGCACATTGTTAGACCTCTTGAAGAAGTATTAACAAGTATTTTTATTTTGCCTCTACAAAGCTGAAAAATACTGTTTTGTAAGGGAAGGCTTTATACAAGAAGTCTGCTAAATAAATATTGGGAAAATTACTTTTCCTTGGGTTTAGCAAAGTGAATTTGTGATAATTCACCATTCACATTTAATTCATAACAATCAAAATCATTCGCCATAAATAATTGCCCATGATAAAACTGCTGAGCCTCCTGTTTTAATTCAGCCATGCCATTTTCATGATGGTAGCGTGGGCTAAAGTGGGTCAGAATTAAATTCGGTAAACTTACAGATTGAGCAAATTCAGCCACCATTTTTGCCGAACTGTGCATGGGTGCTGCACCCACTTTCTCTAAAGTTGCCTGATTGTAGGTACTTTCATGAATCAGAACATGCACATTTTCACATGCCGCTTTTAACAATTCAGGTTGATCATTATCACCTGAAACAATGGCTTTGATGTGTAGTGTTGTAATATTAATAACAGATTTACTATCAACAACTTGATCGTTCCATTCCACACTTTTACCTTGTTGTAAATCTCCCCATAATTTTCCTTTCGGGATTTGTAAGGTATTTAATAATTCAAGATTGAGTTTTTTATGTTGCTGTGTTGCCTCAATGGCAAAGGCATAACTTGCTACACGGTGATGTAAGGCAATGGTTGAAATTTGAATCTCGTCATTCACCTGAACAGCATGAGTTAATGTACCTACATCTATAAATTCAACTGAATAAGGCAGATATAAATCAGTCAGTTGGCAAGTCACTTCAAACCATTGCTGAATTTCTTTGGGTGCGATCACGATTAATGGTTCTTTGCGTGCGCCCATACCTGCACTGGCAAGCAAACCGACTAAACCATAACAATGATCGCCGTGTACATGGGTAATGCAAATTGCTTTTAAATTCTGTAAGGAAAGTTTTGCCTGTTGAATGCGGTGCTGTGTGCCTTCACCTGCATCAATCAGAATCCATTCTTTACTATTGTTATGCTGTATGGCTAAACCTGATACGTTGCGTGTGAGTGTAGGAACACCTGAGGATGTCCCTAAAAATGTAAACTGTAACATGGGAAATAAAACCTAATTTTAAGTATGTGATTGTTTTAAAATAAAAATAGAATAAAGATCCATCAGATAAAAGCCGTATCAGACTGTGATGGTGTGAGAAGAAAAAAGACTTATTGCAGAAATATACGGTCATCATTTTATATATTGAAGATAAAACTGTAAATGTCTTTCATGCCTTGCATGATATTGGTTATATTATTTTAAATTGAAACTATAAAACTATATAGAAAGTATGCAAAATTCTAAAAAAACAGTGGTTATCGGTTTTGTTGGTTCTACGCTGGATCAGGGTAAAAACCCTGAACGGTGGCAGCGCTGGCGTCCGACCATGAGTTTACTGATGCACGAAGATTTAATCATAGATGAATTGGTACTTTTGCATGATCGCCGTAATGCAGGATTATTTGAATTTTTAAAAAAAGATGCACAGCAGCTTTCACCGCATACTCAAATGATCAGCCAAAAAGTCAATATCCGTGATGCGTGGGATTTTTCCGATATGTATGGCGCACTCTACGACTTTGTAAAATCCTATGCTTTTGATACAGAAAATAATCAATATTTATTGCATATCACCACAGGAACACATGTTGCACAAATCTGTTGGTATTTATTGATTGATGCCCATTATTTGCCTGCAAAACTCATTCAAAGTTCTCCAACAGGAAAGCAGCAACCTGAAGGTGAATATCGGATTATTGATTTAGATTTATCCCGTTATGCAGCTTTGACACAACGCTTTGAAAATGAAAAAACAGAAAATTGGCAACAACTCAAAGCCAATATTGCGACGAAAAATAAAGGATTTAATCAGCTGATTCAAGAAGTTGAATTGGTTGCAATCCGCTCAAAAGCACCGATTTTAATTATGGGAGCGACGGGCGTTGGAAAGTCACATTTAGCCAAACAGATTTATGAGTTAAAAAAAGAAAAGTTTCATCTCACTGGGCGTTTTATTGATGTGAACTGTGCCACGTTGGTCGGGGACAGTACCATGTCCACATTATTTGGACACAGTAAAGGTGCTTTTACAGGTGCGGTATCTGCACGTACAGGTTATTTAAAAAGTGCTGATCAGGGCATTTTATTTCTAGATGAAATTGCTGAGTTGGGACTGGATGAACAGGCAATGTTGTTAAAAGCATTGGAAGATCAGTTATTTTTTCCTGTTGGGAGTGATAAAGAAGTTCAAGCAGATTTTCAATTAATTGCAGGAACCAATAAAGATTTACGTGAAGAAGTTCAGGCAGGACGATTTCGAGAAGATTTATGGGCACGTTTAAACACGTGGACGTTCTTTTTGCCCAATTTAAAAGATCGTAGTGAAGACTTAGCACCCAATATTGAATTTGAATTACAGCGCTTTGCCAATGTACATCAGCGTCAATTACGTTTTCATAGTGATGCCTTGCAAAAATATTTGGACTTTGCACAATCCTCAGAGGCGATCTGGCAGGGGAACTTTCGCGATTTAACCGCAAGTGTGACCCGAATGGCGACATTGGCTGATCGTGAACGGATTGGTTTAAGTGAGGTGAATTCTGAAATTCAGCGTTTAAAAAACATCTGGCACATTCAGCCATCAAAACAATCGAAGCAAGGATTTTCTCAGTTAACCAATATTTTAAGCCTTGAACAGATCGCTGAACTGGATGAGTTTGACCGTATTCAACTGGAA
Source organism: Acinetobacter sp. ANC 3832 (assembly GCF_002135415.1). Taxonomy (GTDB): domain Bacteria; phylum Pseudomonadota; class Gammaproteobacteria; order Pseudomonadales; family Moraxellaceae; genus Acinetobacter. Next base: position 64,749 of record NZ_NEGJ01000014.1, on the reverse strand, counting down.
GGTGTGATTGATATATGTCGAAAATCTAAGTCTATGGCAGATGCAGGTCGTCGTTTGTTTTCAGTGTCCCGTGAGCAAAGACAAAGTACCAATGACAGTGATCGTGTCAAAAAGTATTTGGCAAAATTCGGTTTAATCTGGGCGGATATTATGAGCCATGTTTAGTCAGGTGCTTGTATCTAAAAATAGATGATTTACAGCAGTACAATTTTGATTGGTGCACGTTGTTTACTCGGAGTGCGTCGTTAATGACGAGTATTATCAGTGTTGTTATTTTAAATTTCTAATACTGTTTATTATATTGATACAGCTCTAGATTTAGAAGATATTTTAAAAATTCGTTTAAATGAGCGTGTATTTGTATTTGCTGAACATTATGAAATATCAAAAGACCCTTATATTGATTTAAAAAAATGAAGGCTAAATCTTAATTTAGTCTTCATTTATTATACGATCTTCGTATCTTTTAAATTCGATTAAGGCACCAATAAAAACCGTGCAATCGCAATTCGTAATTGTTTTAAATAACCTGTAAAGAAGTGGTTGGCACCTGGTAAAACGGTAACGAGATGACGCTGTGGTTTAGCCCAAGCCAACATATCCGACAACAATGTCGTTGGATCTGCTTCACCATGAACAAATAAAATATCACCCTTAATTTCAGGTGTTACATAATTTCGTATGCCATCGACTGTTGCGGTTGGAAGACCACATAAAATCACTTGTTTCGGTTTAATTTCATCAGGTAGAGCATGATAAGCTTTTGCCATAACATGTGCGCCGAAACTAAATCCACCGACATAAAAAGATAGACCTTTGTGTAATAGACGAACGTGTTGAATCACCGCTAAAATATCATCACTTTCGCCAAAGCCTTCATCGTGAATACCTTCACTTTGACCTGAGCCACGGAAACTTGGACGATAAACAATACATCCCTGTTCAACAAGAATTTGCGCAAGTAATGCAGGGACTTTATGTTGAGGTGTTCCACCCTGAAGGGGATGAGGATGACAAACGACAGCAAATCCTTTTACTTCGCCCTGTGGATAGTCAACAAAGACTTCAACTTTGCCCACAGGACCTTGAATGAACAGATGATCGGACATAATTTAAACGATAGATGGCAGGGAAGCGCTATAGTTTACCGATTATGCTCACAGAAAACACGAATTGGCATTAAAATAAACCGACTGTTATAGTTTGATTAATTATTTTTTGATCAGGAAGACCATGCTCGCCTTAATTTCCCCTGCTAAGACTTTAGATTATGAATCTGCACTTCCTACTGATTTGCATACTTTACCAAGACTGCTAGACCAATCTCAACAGCTTATAGACCTAAGTCGTAAATTATCTGCTTCTGAAATCTCCAAATTAATGAGTGTTAGTGAAAAAATTGCTACTTTAAATGTTGGTCGCTTTCATGATTGGAATGCTGATTTTAATTTTGCCAATGCTCGACAGGCAATTTTTGCATTTAAAGGCGATGTTTATACGGGTTTGGATGCTTATCATTTAAAAGATGAAGATATTCAATTTGCCCAAAAACATTTGCGAATGCTTTCAGGTTTATATGGATTATTACGCCCACTAGATTTAATGATGCCTTATCGTTTAGAAATGGGGACAAAATTAGCCAATTTACGTGGTCATAATTTGTATGAGTTTTGGGGAGAGATCATTACTCATTTAATTAATGATGATTTAAAACAGTTTGAATTAGAATTGTTGGTGAATATTTCATCAGATGAATATTATAAGTCGGTCAAAGAAAGTAAAATTCAGGCTGAAATTATTAAACCTGTATTCCTTGATCAGAAAAATGGTCAATATAAAGTCATCAGTTTTTATGCAAAAAAAGCGCGTGGTTTAATGGCTCGTTACATCATTGAAAACAAATTGGAAAAGGCAGAAGATTTAAAATCATTTAATATAAGTGGTTATTATTTTGATGCTGAAAGCTCACTCAAAGGTGAGTTGGTATTTAAACGAGATGAACAAGTCACTTAATTTGAATCATTGATGAGGTTGTTTCCAATGCAAAAATATATTGATCAATTTCAAATGTATTGGGAACAATTTGCTATCAAATTGTCATTAACTCATGACAAAAATACATCAATTTATTCAATACTTTTAAGTGCTTATACAGAACCCGAAAGGCATTATCATACTGTTCAGCATATTGTTGAATGTCTTCAATTATTTCATCAAATCAAACATCAGCTCCAAGATCCTATTGCTGTCGAACTCGCAATTTGGTTTCATGATGTTATCTACGACCCTAAAGTTTCGGATAATGAAGAGCAGAGTGCTGAATTAATGAAAAAGCTTTGCACTGAAATAGTTGATCAAGCTCAAATTCCTAAAGTTTATTGGTGGATTGTTGCGACTAAAAAACATCAGCCATCTTTAGATTCTGATTTGAATTATTTGTTGGATATTGATTTAGCGATTTTAGGCAGTGATTCAAACAGATTTGCAGAATATGAACAGCAAATTCAACAAGAATACTCATGGGTTGAACCCAGTATTTATAAAATTAAAAGGGCAGAAGTACTGCACTATTTTTATGCAATGCAACCCCTTTATCAGACTAAATATTTTAGAGAAAACTTTGAAAAAAAAGCGAAGCATAATTTAACATCAGTTAATGCTTAAAATTATAGTGAAATCCTTTTGAAAGCCTCAATTGCTCTAATACGACTCGCTTTTAAGTCTACCATCGGCTTTGGATAATTCAATTGTAAATTTGGATTTTTAGCATAAGGTTCATGAATCATTTTTGCATCTAAATGGATTAATTCAGGAACCCAGCGACGAATATAGTCACCACCCATATCAAATTTTTGCGATTGGCTAACAGGGTTGAATATTCGAAAATAGGGTACAGAATCCGTTCCTGTTGAAGCACACCATTGCCATCCACCATTATTGGCCGCTAAATCACCATCGATCAAATGTTGCATAAACCATTGTTCGCCTAAACGCCAATCAATAAGCAGATTTTTACATAAAAACATGGCAACAATCATACGGACTCTATTGTGCATCCAACCTGTAGAAAGCAGTTGACGCATGCCTGCATCAACAATAGGAATACCTGTTTGACCTTGTTGCCATGCAATTAAATCTTCAGGTGCATGTCGCCATTGGATTTTTTGAGTATTGTCTTTAAAAGGAAGATGCTTAGAAACTTTTGGAAAATCGAATAAAATATGTTGATAGAACTCTCGCCATAGCAACTCATCTAGCCAAGTTTGTTGCCCTTCATTATCAATGTGAAACTGACCTTGCTGATGACGAAATAAAGCTTGAATACATTGTCGAATAGAAAGAATACCAATATTTAAATAAGCAGAGAGTTGACTGGTCCCATTTAAATTTGGAAAGTCTCTTTCTTTTTGATAGCTGCTTACTTTATTTTCTATAAAATCATCTAAATATTGCAGGGCATGAGCTTCACTAACTTGCCATAAATCACGTTGGTTTTGAGTAACACTCATCTCATATAATTCTTCAATATTTGGAATTTTAGAATGATACTGAGGGAATTTAATGTTGATTTGTTTTTGGACTTCAGGCTGCGGAAAGCATTGTGGGAGAGAAATGCTCAGATGTTCATAACATTGCTTTTTAAAGGCACCAAACACTTGATAAGGTAGATTACTTTTATTACGAATCGTGGCTACAGGAAATAAAGTACGGTCATGATAAAGTTGTAGTTCTTTGTGACTCTGGTTTAATAATTGTTGAATACTTGCATCACGTGTTAATTCATTTTGACCCAGTTCAATATTGGCGTGTACATCGGTAATATTGAAATCTAAACATAGTTTCTGAATAAATTGAGGGATATTTTTCCAAAGGGGAATAATTTCAATGATCAGAGGAATATTGAGAGAGTCTAAATTTTGTTTGAGTTGTTGTAGTTGACGCAAATAAAAATCAATTTTAATGGGTGCATCATCGTGCAATTGCCATTGTTCAGGTGAAAGAATCACAACGGCAATGGTTTGTCCTGCTGTCGTTGCATGCCACAACGCTGCATGATCTTGTAAGCGTAAATCTTGTCTAAACCAAATCAATTGAAATTGTTGCACGTCGCCAAATAATCCAAGTATCTAAATAGTGGTCACTTAAAATATCGTAAAAATAACCCATAAAAAAGGCAAAGTAAAAATACTTTGCCTTTTATTAGATCAAATGATCTTAGTGGTGATGACCACCTGCACCATGTACATGACCGTGTTCTAATTCTTCAGGAGAAGCTTCACGGATTTCAACGATTTCAACATCAAATGTTAAATCTTGACCAGCAAGTGGGAAGTTAGCATCAACAAGAATGTTGTCGCCTTCAATTGCTTTAACAGTTACGATTTGAACGCCATCATCAGTTTGAGCTTGGAATTGCATGCCCGCTTCGATGTTGTCTACGCCTTGGAACATTTGCGCAGGAACTTCTTGAACTAGGTCAGGATTATATTCGCCATAACCTTCAGCAGCAGGAACGTTTACAGTGAATTTTTCACCAACAGTTTTGCCTAATAATGCTTTTTCTAAACCAGGGATGATGTTACCTGCACCATGCAAATAAGCAAGCGGCTCACCTTGAGATTGGTCGAGAGTTTCACCCTCTGCATTCGTTAATTTGTAGTTGAAAGAAACTACAGAGTTATGTGCAATAGCAGTCATGTTACTGATCCATTCAAATTTTCTAAGAGGACATCATAAATTGAAATGCGGCATTTGTAGAATGATTTCATTCAAAAAACCGTATTTTCTTACGTTTTTACGACGTTTTATACTTTATAGGGGCATATTCCCAAATTTCAATGCAATTTTATCTTTGGTGTGATTTTCCGTGTAACAAAATCTTTGGCAGTGAGTAAGCCCGCATGTGCATAACCATAAATTGTGGCTTGATGCATACGGTACAAAGAAACATACATCGATTTCGCAACAAAGCCTTGAACATTGACCTGTCCGAGCAATTCACCAACCGCTTTATTCTTACTCAGAGAGACCAAAGAGCCTTTGTCTGAGAATTGGAACATGGGTTGTTGTTTGCCATTGATACGTGCTTGCATCGCATCCACTAAGAAGTTGGCTTGCTGGCTTGCAACTTGAGCACGAGGACCAAGTGCAGCTTCTCTTGCATCTAGAATACAATGTGCACAATCACCAAAAGCAAAAATATTAGGATCAGACTTAGTTTGCAAAGTTGCATAAACATCAAGACGACCCATTCGATCTTTCTCAAAACCTTTTAAATTTGCAATAACATCAGGTGTTTTTATACCAGCTGCCCATACTTTTAGTTCGGCATGAATACTTGTACCATCTGTGAAATAGATTTTTTCGGCATCGACTTTTTCAACACGTTTCGCAGTCAGTACATCTATTTTCATTCGTTCCAATTGCTTCGTTGCATGTTCTGCAATTTTTTCAGAGAGAGCAGGTAAAATACGATTTGCACCTTCAACGAGTGAAATTTTGACATTGTTTGGGTTGATTTTATTTAGACCATATTTATAGAAATTTTGTTTGGCTTCAACCAATTCAGCTGAAAGTTCTACACCCGTCGCACCTGCACCGATAATGGCAATTTGTAAATTACGCTCAACATTTTTATTTTGTGCATCTAAATATAAATGCAATAAATCTTGTTGGAAAATTTCAGCTTGTTGACGACTGTCTAAATAATGGCAAAACTCTTTGACACCTGGTGTATTGAAATCATTAGATACTGAGCCAACTGCTAAAATAAGCGTGTCATAATGCAGGTTAAATAACTCGCCTGAAGCATCATATTTTGAGGATTGGGTTTTACTGAGCTGTACTTCTTTTTGTTGGCTTTGAACATCTTCTAAACGACCTAAAACAAACTCATAATCATGTTTAGCAGCATGTGCATAATAATTGGTTTCTTCATCAGTGGGATTCATCGTGCCCGCAGCGATTTCATGCAATAGTGGTTTCCAAATATGCGTAAGCTTTTGATCAACCAATGTGATTTTGGCTTTTTTTGATTTACCGAAGGTATCACCAAGTTGAGTTGCTAACTCTAAACCGCCTGCGCCACCACCGACAATGACGATATGATGAGGTTTTGACATATTTTGACCTAATTTGTTTTTATAAAAAATGGGATGACATTAATATGCCATCCCAGTTGTCAAAATAAAGCTTTATTGTTTAACAAGTTACAGTTTTACAATAAAACTAAGCAAAATAGTTGGTTTTTATAATTGAGATGATTGTTTCATCAGAAATTAAAAATTGTTTTAAGCCACATGATTAAGCGTTCAAACCAGCTTGCTTGTTCTATATGTACTTCATCTTCAATATCAAAACTTTGAATCAATTGATCATTTTGATAGACATTGACTTTAGCAAGATGCATCATTTTTTCAAGTGGTGCAGTGAGTGATGAAACGTTGAGTTCTACATTCAGATGTGTTTGGGTATCTTGCAGTGGTTCTACAACAGAAACTAATCCATTGGCTTGAGTTAGCATGACTTTATGATTGATATTATCAAAACTCATCAAATCCACAGGGATGGGATTGTTATACAAAGATGTCGTCACAATTTGCGGTTTTTTGGCTTCAACTTTAAACATTTTTAAAGTGGATTGAACAACAGGAAGCTCGGCAATGAGTTGTCTATCTTTAATCGCAACTTCATCACGTGTATAAGCATAAGCCAAATTTAATAGTTTATAGGCAACTTCAGCACGCTTTGCCGCACTTTTTGTTCCCATAACAACCACGATTAAGCGACGATCAGGTGATTCTTCTAAACCTGTTGGACGATGTGCTGTTAAAGCTAAATTATATCCTGCTGCTTTGGTAAAACCTGTTTTTAAGCCGTCAACACTTGTGTCTTCTTTTAAAACCCAGTTGGTTGCCCGATGAAAACGTTGCTTATAACTAAAATTAGGCTGTTTTGAGTAATTTAGATAGTCAGGTGTTTCACTGGTAACTGCTTGACCTAAACGTGCTAAGTCATGCGCAGAAGAAAAATGCTCAGGCATGGTAATACCTGCGGGATTGGTAAAGTGTGTATCTTGCATGCCTAAAGCTTGAGCTTCTTTATTCATACGCTCAACAAAAGCGGGAACACTTCCTGAAATACGTTCCGCTAAGGTCACAGCTGCATCATTTGCAGACATCACCACTAAACCTGCAAGCAAGTGATCAATCGAAATTTGTTCACCAGGTTTAAGATACATTTGAGATTCATCCCACTGCACCATATTAACCACAGGTGTTGCAGTGAGCACTTCATCTTTACGTAAATGCCCAGCTTTAATTTCTTTTAAAGCAATATAAGCAACCATCATTTTGGTTAAAGATGCAGGAGCGCGTTGTGCATGACTATTATATTCGGCAATGGTTTGTCCCGATTGCGGATCTAAAATAGTCCAAGACTCAGCTTCAACTGTAAGCGGATTAATATTGAGTAAAGCAGCATTAACAAGGGTAGAGCACGAAAAGCTCAGTAACGCGAGGACATAAATGAAAATTTTCAACAGGGGAATACCTTTAAAGCCGATCCGGTGGCGCTGAATGCGTGAAACATTGCGCATGCTATGCCTTTTTTTTTCTCTTCGCTAGTCAGAATTGTAGACAAATGCGACTAACTCAGCATGACTTTGTAAAAAAATGCTAATCTAATTGGTAATTTATCTCTCTAACTTTTTTGAATACGAATTATGTTGCATTATCAGATTGAATTCGACGATTACCGTCAACATCTTGTTCATGTCACTTTACGTTTTGTCGCGAATCCAACACAAGTCTTATGGCTACCAACTTGGATTCCAGGCAGCTATTTGTTACGTGAATTTTCTAAGCATATCGAAGCAGTTAAAGCATATGATGAAGCAGGGCGTTTGCTACAAATTAGCAAATTTGAAAAAAATAAATGGCGATTATTTAATACTGATCATGAGTTGATTACGGTTGAATACGATGTTTATGCCTATGATTTGTCTGTGCGTGGCGCTTATGTGGATCAAACACGTTTATATGTGAATCCTGCATGTGCTTGCTTGGCACTTGAAGGGCAAGAAGAAGCACCTGTAGAAGTTGAAGTTTTTCTGCCAAATGAGTTGAAACACTTTCAATTGGCGACGGGCTTAGAAAATAAGAGTCTGGTGAAAGGTCGCCATACTTTAAAAGCGAAAAACTATGCGCAACTGATTGACAGTCCTTTTGAATTGGCAGATCAAACACGCTTTAGTTTTGAAGCCAATGGCATCCCGCATGAATTTGTTGTTTCAGGTAAACATACAATGAATGCTGAACGCATGAAGCAAGATATTGAAAAAATCTGTGCGACAGAAATTTCAATGTTTGGTTCGGCACCATTTAAAAACTATACCTTTATGACCATGGCGACGGGCAATAGTTATGGAGGTTTAGAGCATCCGAACAGTACCAGTTTAATTACACCACGTGATGACTTACCTAAAGCGAATGAACCAACTGAACCATCTGTAGATTATCAACGATTCTTAGGCTTATGTAGCCATGAATATTTTCATTCATGGTTGGTGAAATTTATTCGCCCAGAAAATTTTGTAAATTATGATTTAGATAAAGAAAGCTATACATCTTTATTATGGATCTTTGAAGGTTTCACTTCTTATTATGATGATTTGATTTTACTTCGTAGTAATGTGATTTCTCAGGATTCATATTTGAAATTACTTAAATCTCAAATTGATCGTTATTTGCAAAATCCAGGTCGTGAAATTCAAACCGTTGCTGAATCCAGTTTTGATGCATGGGTGAAATTTTACCGTCAAGATGAAAATTCAAATAATGCAGGTACAAGCTATTACAACAAAGGGAGCTTAGTTGCACTTTGTTTAGATTTAGGCTTAAGACTTAAAGGTTCAAGTTTGGATGCCTTAATGCGCCGTTTATATGAAAATGCGCAAAATGGTATGCAAGTTAGTGAGCGGACGATTTTTGATTTATGCAAAGAACTGACTGGCGATGATTGGCTGGAACAAATTAATCATTTGATTAACACCACAGATGAATTGCCTTTAGATCAATTATTCCCAGAGTTCGGTTTAAGCTATACATTGAAAAATGAAAAAGCTTTGCCATTTGGTTTAAAAGTTGTAGATAAACCTGAAGGTGTACTTGTTCAACACACACGTCGAGATAGCGTTGCAGTGAAAGCTGGCTTATCTGCAAATGATACAGTTGTTGCTATTGATGGTGTGAAAGCATCTGAAAAATTATTGAATGAATATGCGAAACAGCAGGGTGCTTTTACGGTTCATGCTTTCCGCCGCGATGAGTTGATGCAATTTGAAGTTCAGGGTGGTCAAAGTGATTTAACCACTATTGAATTGAAAGTTGAAGATCAAGCTAAAGTTGAGAAGTGGTTGAAAGCTTAATTTTGATGGTTAATAAAAAACCGATGTTGATACATCGGTTTTTTTATTATTTTGATTAAAGCTTAAAATTGGAATATTAATTCCCACGATACGTTGAATAACCATATGGGCTAAGCAAAAGTGGAATATGGTAATGTTCAACTGATCCATCAACTTCAAAAATAACAGGGACTTCTGGGAAAAATGATTTTTGTTGATGTGCTTTAAACCAATCACCTGTTTTAAAGGTTACTTTATAAGTGCCTTTTTCAAGCTTCATATTTTCAGGATATAAAGCAGTGACACGACCTTGCTCATTCGTTTCAGATTGAGAAAGTTGAGTCCATTTTCCATTTTTCTGTTCTTCTAATGTGACTTTAACATGTGGTGATGGCAGTCCATCTTGTAAATTAAGTACATGCACGCTGATTGGATTCTGTGCAAAAGATACTGTTGCTAAAGTGCTGAATAATGTGCCAATTAAAAGATTTTTCATGTGGGATTCCTTTGATTAAAATTGTTTTAACGTGTTTTCAATACCAGTTTTTGCACATTGATGATCTTGTTCAGATCCACCAGAACCTGCGACACCAACGGCACCTAAAATTTGATTTTTATAAATAACGGGAACACCACCACCCAGTAGTAATAACTCTGGTAGTGTGTTGAGATTTTGCGCATCAGGGTTTTTCTGTGCATTACGCATAAAATCAAGGGTGCTTGTTTTACTCGAATAGGCTGTGAAAGCTTTACGTTGTGCAGCGATTAAATTATGAATACCAACTGTTTCATGACGCTGACTAGCCATCACATTGCCACCTTGATCAAGAACAACGACTGCAGCAGCCTTTGTTTGACTCTGACAAGCTTTCATCACATTGCTGGCAAGTGAGTTGGCAAACTCTAAATTCATCACATATTCTGTTTTTAATTCAGCATGTCCGATTTGACTCAGTAAACAGGCGCTGGTAAATAGCGTGGCGATTTTTATCATTGCTTCAAACTTCAGCTGTATGGATTACAGCTAGATTAAGCAATAATGCTCAACCAAGTGATGACAATCAGATTACGGTTTTGTAATCTTGCAGCATCTAAATAAGCGTTAAAATAGCCTATGAATATTTTAATCGTTGAAGATGAATCCAAAATTGCTCAGTTTTTAGCAAAGGGATTAAATGAATCTGGATATCAAAGTGAGATTGCAAGTGATGGCATTGAGGCATTGTCACAACTACAAAATCAAAATTTTGATTTGGTGATTCTTGATGTGATGTTACCTAAGCTGAATGGCTGGCAAGTTTTAGAAACCTTAAGAACCTTTTCAAAAATCCCTGTCTTAATGCTTACTGCAAAAGATCATGTTTTAGATCGAGTGAAAGGTTTAGAGTTGGGTGCAGATGACTATTTGGTCAAACCATTTTCTTATATTGAATTACTTGCACGTATTAAAAGTTTATTAAGGCGAGTACCTAAGCCTGATGTGGAATCTTATCAAATTGCAAACTTGCGCTTAAATCGTTTGAGCCACGAGGTTTTTCGGGATCATCAAAAAATTGATTTAACCGCTAAAGAATTTATTTTATTGCAACTATTGATGCAACATCAAGGTGAGGTATTAACACGGACTCAAATTGCTTCATTGGTCTGGAATATTAATTTTGAAACAGATACCAATGTTGTTGATGTCGCAATTCGCCGTTTACGTGCCAAAGTAGATGATCATTTTAATCCTAAATTGATTCAGACCATTCGAGGTATGGGATATAAATTGGATATAGAAGAATGAAGCTCATTCATAATATGAGTTTGGGTACGCGAATTAGTTTGGCATTTAGCCTGATTTCTTGTATGGTTTTTTTGAGTATTGCTTTATTGTCATATCAAAATATGCAACAGATCTTGTATCAACAACAAGATCAAGCTTTACAAGCTCGAATACAACGGATTGAACTCTTTTTAGAAGATAAGGCGACTTTCCAAATCTTGGTTAAACATCCTAAACTGTATGAAAATATGTTGGGAGAAGAAGATAGCTTACTTGTCTTAAAGAATAAGACGCAGACTTTTATTGATATTAACCCTTTAGATATTCAGTTACCTACAATCAATGATTCAAATAAAATAGAATTTTTGAATGATCAAAAAGAACATCAAAAAATGCGGTTGGCATATCAAACGATATATTTTGACGGTCAACAATATCAATTGATTGCGGGTAAGCAACTCAATGAAGCATACAGTATTCTAAAAAACTATATGTGGAAGTTATTTTTTAATAGCTTACTCGGTATTTTAATATCAAGTATTTTGGGATGGTGGATTGGACATTATTTTTTACGTTCGATGAAAAAACTCACTTTAGAAACTCGTCAAATTAATACTCAACAGCTTTCGCATAGAATTCAGACGCCGTTAAATGGTTGGGAAGTTATTCAATTAAGCCAAGCAATGAATGAAATGTTAGATAAGATTCAGACGAATTATGAACAACTTGCACAGTTTTCTGAAGATATAGCGCATGAGCTTCGAACACCTTTAAATAATCTTATTGGGCAAACTCAAATCGCTTTATCCCAATCGAGACAAAAAGAAGATTTAGAAAATTTGCTCTATTCGCATTTAGAGGAATACGAGCGTTTGACTCAGATGATTGAGAATATGTTATTTATTGCTCGTTCAGAACAAAAAGAATATCTATTGGAAAAGAGTGATTTAGATTTAAAAGTATTATTCTCAGAGTTATTTGATTATTTTTCCTTTCTTGCAGAAGAAAAGGGTATGGTTTTTAAAATATCAATTCCTGATGATTTAATTATTCATGCCAATGTTGATCTATTAAAAAGAGCATTGTCTAATTTAATTATTAATGCAATTGATTATGGTCAGGAGAATGGCTTGATTGGTATTCAAGTGCATCAACAAAATTCAAAAATTGAAATATCTGTATTGAGCTATGGCATTTTTGTCGGAGAACAACATTTAAAATTTTTATTTGATCGTTTTTATCAAGTTGCAGAGAGTAGACATGAAAAAGCCCAAACGGGTGGTTTGGGCTTAGCCATCGTGCAATCGATTATGAATTTACATCAAGGCGAAACTCAGGTTGAAAACTCTGCGCAAGGCATTGTATTTCATTTGAGTTTTCCACAAAACTAAATTTTAACGACCATTACGTCCACGACCACGTGGTGCTTTGGTATTTGGTCGTGTTGTACCATTGGTACGACGTTGCGGTTTTTCACTTTCGTCCATCTGCCAAATTCGTTTGGTGCCTGTTTTTTTAGGCGTACCATCCTTTTTCTTTTGATTCATCGGTTTCCCACCCGTACCGCCTGGTTTTTTCACATAAGAACGTGAACGATAAGGCTCTTCAGCAGGAACATCTTTAAAATCTGGATACAATAAAGGCTCAATTGTTTTTTGATCACCAGGTTGTAGACCCAGTTGAACTAAATCAATTGCACCAATTTTAGTACGAATTAAACGTAATGTTGGAAAACCGACAAAAGAAGTCATACGACGTACTTGGCGATTACGACCTTCACAAATTTGAATTTCAACCCAAGATGTCGGTACAGATGCGCGGAAACGAACAGGTGGATTACGTTCCCATAACCATTCAGGTTCATCGACTTTACTTGCTTGGGCAGGTAAAGTGAGACCATCGTTAAGTTCTACACCTTTGCGTAACTTCTCTAAGGCTTCTTCAGTAATATCACCTTCTACTTGCACTAAATAAGTTTTAAACTTTTTATTGGCAGGATTGGTAATAAACTGATTTAAACCACCGTGATCGGTTAAAAATATTAAACCTTCTGAGTCCATATCCAAACGACCTGCAATTCTGAGCGTACGGTCTTGGATAAAGTGCGACACAGTTAAGTGTTTTTCATCTTCACGAAACTGGGAGAGAACGTCATAGGGTTTGTTCAGGATGACGATTTTCATAAAAAATGGCTTCTTCAATCAATATAAATGCAAAAACAACGTGTCTTATTTTATTGAGAAATGTTGTTATTTCCCATATAAATCTCAAAAACACTGAATCTCGATTAAAGTATTATGCGTTAAGACGCGTTGAAAGTATTGCCTAATGGCAATTATTTTTTAAATTCGCAAGCTAGAATAACAATAGGGAGCAGTTGAACAATGGGTTATAAGAAGATCATCGTACCTGTGGATGGTACCAAAATTACAGTTAATGCTGACTTGTCACTGAATGTACCCAATCATCCTATTATTCCTTTCATTGAAGGTGATGGCATTGGTATTGATATTACACCTGTCATGAAAGTTGTTGTCGATGCTGCGATTCAAAAAGCCTATAGCGGTAAACGTTCAATTGAGTGGATGGAAGTCTATTGTGGCGAAAAAGCAGATAAAATTTATGGCACGTATATGCCAGAGGAAACATTCGAAGCACTTCGTGAATATGTTGTATCGATTAAAGGCCCATTAACAACCCCAGTAGGTGGTGGTATTCGCTCTTTAAACGTTGCTTTACGCCAAGAATTAGACCTTTATGTCTGCGTGCGTCCAGTACGTTGGTTTGAAGGTGTTCCTTCACCAGTGCATCATCCTGAATTGACGGATATGGTTATCTTCCGTGAAAACTCTGAAGATATTTATGCAGGAATTGAGTGGAAAGCGGATTCTCCAGAAGCGAAAAAAGTCATTAAATTTCTAAAAGAAGAAATGGGTGTAACGAAGATCCGTTTCGAAGAAAATTGTGGTATTGGGATTAAACCTGTATCGAAAGAAGGTACACAACGTTTAGTGCGTAAAGCAATTCAATTTGCGATTGATAATGATAAACCTTCCGTGACTTTAGTTCATAAAGGTAACATCATGAAATATACCGAAGGTGCATTTAAAGAGTGGGGCTATGAGCTTGCTCTGGATCGTTTCGGTGGTGAACTGATTGATGGTGGTCCGTGGGTTAAAATTAAAAACCCTAAAACAGGTAAAGATATCGTTATTAAAGATGTGATTGCAGATGCATTCTTACAACAAATTTTGATGCGTCCTGCGGAATATTCAGTCATTGCAACGCTAAATTTGAACGGTGACTATATTTCTGATGCGCTTGCGGCAGAAGTTGGTGGTATTGGTATTGCACCGGGGGCAAATATTGGTGGTGCAATTGCTGTTTATGAAGCAACGCACGGAACTGCACCTAAATATGCAGGTCAAGATAAAGTAAACCCAGGCTCAATCATCCTTTCTGCGGAAATGATGCTTCGTGATATGGGGTGGACTGAGGCTGCTGACTTGATTATTAAGGGGGTATCAGGTGCGATTGAAGCGAAGACAGTGACTTATGACTTTGAGCGTTTAATGCCGGGTGCAACGCTTTTACGTTGTTCTGAGTTTGGCACAGCGATTATTAAACATATGGATTAGTTGTCATTTGTTCAATTGAAAACCCGCACGAGTTGCGGGTTTTGTTATTTAGTATTTAATGGCTTAAAATGGTAGTTACCACCCTAAAAGCTATTTTATTTATAAAATAATTACGTTGATTTTTTATAGAATAAGCAATGTGATGAAATGTAGTTCGAAAATCATTAAATGCTGTTGCTCTATAAAAATGAGTGTAATCTTTTCTTCAAAAGGCAGTTTTTAATAGAATATCAATATTTGCTATGCATCATTTTCTGACGAAATGTCGTTATCACAGATCTTACGTTGACTGAAATGCAAGGAGAGTCGATACTCTCAATGTTTTATACAAGCAAATCGGTTCGCAGGGGTTGAGTCATAATCTCATCTCCTAAACAACTCAATTCAACGCAAGGGGCTATATATGGCTGGTGGAAAGTCAACAATCATTTACACACTGACCGATGAGGCGCCATTGTTGGCGACTTACTCGCTACTGCCGATCATTGAGACCTTTACTAAGCCTGCTGGCGTCGAGATCATCAAAACTGATATTTCTGTAGCATCACGTGTGCTTGCAGAATTTACGGATTACTTAAGCGACGAACAAAAAGTTCCCGACACACTCGCAGAGCTAGGTCGTCTTACGCAAGATCCA
The DNA here is from genome assembly GCF_002135415.1 of Acinetobacter sp. ANC 3832. Classification (GTDB taxonomy): domain Bacteria; phylum Pseudomonadota; class Gammaproteobacteria; order Pseudomonadales; family Moraxellaceae; genus Acinetobacter. The sequence continues at coordinate 49,303 of NZ_NEGJ01000014.1, read as the reverse complement.
GATACCAACATTATCAAACTCCCAAATATCAGTGCTTCTGTTGGCCAGCTAACTGCATGTATTAAGGAACTTCAGTCGAAAGGCTATGCGATTCCTGATTATCCAGAAAATCCGGCAACTGAAGAAGAAAAGGTGATAAAAGCACGCTATAGCAAATGTCTAGGTTCGGCTGTGAATCCAGTGTTACGTGAAGGTAACTCTGATCGTCGTGCACCTGCTGCAGTGAAGAATTATGTTAAAAAACACCCGCATTCAATGAGCGAGTGGAAACAGTGGTCACAGACTCATGTGTCACATATGGAAGAAGGTGACTTCTACCATGGCGAAAAATCAATGACACTTGATCGTGCTCGTAACGTGAAAATGGAATTGATCACTAAAAATGGTGAAACAATCGTTCTTAAGCCAAAAGTGGCATTAAAGGATGGTGAAATCATCGATTCAATGTTCATGAGTAAGCAAGCACTGTGTGACTTCTACGAAAAAGAACTTGAAGATTGCCGTGAAGCGGGCATTTTGTTCTCTTTACACGTAAAAGCGACCATGATGAAAGTTTCACATCCGATCGTATTCGGTCACTGTGTGAAAATTTACTACAAAGACGCATTTGAAAAGCATGGTAAATTATTCGATGAGTTAGGCATTAACGTAAATAACGGTATGTCTGGTCTTTACGAAAAAATCGCAACTTTGCCGACGTCTCTTCGTGAAGAAATTATCGAAGATCTTCACGCATGCCAAGAACACCGTCCTGCACTTGCAATGGTCGATTCTGCGAAAGGTATTACTAATTTCCATTCACCAAATGACGTGATTGTAGATGCTTCAATGCCTGCAATGATTCGTGGTGGCGGTAAAATGTGGGGCGCTGATGGCAAACCGTACGATTGTAAAGCTGTAATGCCTGAATCTACATTTGCACGTATTTACCAAGAAATGATTAATTTCTGTAAATGGAATGGTAATTTTGATCCAAAAACCATGGGTACTGTGCCTAACGTTGGTTTGATGGCTCAAAAAGCTGAAGAATACGGTTCACACGACAAAACATTTGAAGTACCAGCAGCAGGTGTTGCAAACATCACTGATATTGAAACTGGTGAAGTGTTAATGTCACAAAACGTTGAGGAAGGCGATATCTGGCGTATGTGTCAGGTGAAAGATGCGCCAATTCGTGACTGGGTAAAACTTGCAGTAACACGTGCACGTAACTCAGGTATGCCTGCAATCTTCTGGCTTGACCCGTACCGTCCGCATGAAAATGAATTAATCAAGAAAGTTGAAAAATACTTGAAAGATCATGATACGACTGGTCTTGATATTCAAATCATGTCACAAGTACGTGCAATGCGTTACACACTTGAACGTGTAGCGCGTGGTCTTGATACGATTTCTGTAACGGGTAACATCCTGCGTGACTATTTAACTGATTTGTTCCCAATTATGGAATTGGGTACTTCAGCGAAAATGTTGTCGATCGTGCCTTTAATGGCAGGTGGTGGTATGTACGAAACTGGTGCGGGTGGTTCGGCTCCGAAACACGTTCAGCAGTTAGTCGAAGAAAATCACTTACGTTGGGATTCACTAGGTGAGTTCATGGCGCTTGCTGTTTCTTTAGAAGAAATGGGCATTAAAGAAAACAATGCACGTGCGAAATTGTTGGCGAAAACTTTAGATCAAGCGACTGGTAAGTTGTTAGATAACGACAAGTCTCCATCACGTCGTACAGGTGAGCTTGATAACCGTGGTAGTCATTTCTATTTAGCGAAGTATTGGGCTGAGGAACTTGCTGCTCAGGATGAAGATGCTGAGTTGAAAATGAAGTTTGCTTCGCTTGCGAAGACATTAGCTGAAAATGAACAGAAAATTATCGCTGAACTTGCAGCCGTACAAGGTAAGCCAGTTGATATTGGTGGTTATTACGCTGTTGATCAAGCTAAAGTAAATGCTGTTATGCGTCCGAGTGCTACACTCAACGCAGCGCTCACAGCAGAAGCTTAATACAAAACTGATTAAGTCAGGTTTAGTATGATTAAAGGTCGGTGTATATGCACCGACCTTTTTTTGTTTGTAATTTTTAAAGATAAAAATTTACTAACATTAATTCACACTTTTTTTTGCAAAAGAAATATACAAAAAAAACTGTAACGCTCCCAAGAACAACATAAAAGCAGCCAATAAAAATTGTTGATGATAACTCACACCAAAATGTTGTAAGGTGCTAAAACTTAAACCACCAATCAGCTGAGTGATTGCAAAACAAAGCGTTGCAATACTCCATAGCTTTTTATAAGAAACAGTATAGAGTTGTAAAATTGTATAGGATGTGAGGAAAACCACAGCAGGGTTCAACATGCCTGTAAAAAAAGATGAGACGAATGTAAAAAGCGGACTTATTTCTAACACTGCAATTAAAATAGCCACGACATATAAGCTGTATAAAATTTTAAGTGCGGTGAAATTACCGAATTTTCTTGCCAATAAATAAGCAGTGAATGCACCTAAAGCACTGCCTAGACCATACAAAATCCAATTTAAGTTGATGAAAAATAAATTCAAATGTAGCGTATTGCTTAAATAATCAATCCAAAATAAAGAGTGCGGCACATAAGCAAAAGCACTACATGCATAAACAATGAGTACACTTACAAATAGTCCAGTGATTGGAGCGTGTTTAATATTATTTCCAGATAGATCTATGAGTTGTTTTTTAAATTGTTTGAGCAAGATGCTTAGTATCAGGCTGATGCAGAGAGCAAAGCCAAATAATATCATCCATGCTGTTTGTACCGAAATTAGATCTAAATAGGGCATAAACAGCGTTGCGACTAATACACCGATGCCTATACCACTGAAGCCAATAAAGTTAATGGTTAAGCGGTCTTTTAACTCACAACACTGAGCGACAACACTCGGTGATAAAATCATGAGTAAGCCCCCACTGATGCCTGAAAGTACACGCCAAAAGACATACCAAGATTCACTAAAGCTTGCAAATGCACAACTGAGTAAGCTGATACTTCCTATAAATGCAGCCATTTGAATAAAGATCGTTATCTTTTTATTTTGGGGAAGACGCATTGCCCAGAATGCACCGATTAAATAACCCAATAAATTGGCACTACTTAAAATACTTGCAAAATTTGCAGACCAAGCAAAGGCTTCACGTGTCGATGGAAGCAAAGCCGTATAGGAAAATCGTAAAATCCCAATGCCTAAGCACATGCTAAGACAAAGAAAAAGGCTGAGTTTAACTTTATTGGAGAACATCCTATTCACTTTTATAAGGTATTAAATTCATGGTGCTGAACTCTTTTTGACCAAATGACATTAAAGTGAAAAAATCTAGAATGCAATCAATAATCACTATTTATTTGTGGAATATTCAAATAAAAAATGCAATATAGAATTGGAGAGATTGGGTATTATTCTAAAAGATTGGCATCGACTACATCACCAATGGTGTAGTAATGACCACCTGCAACATGATGCAAACTTTTCCATTCAGACCCAACTTCATGGTAATACCAATGTCCATCTCTAAATACACGATCGTCAGCAAAAGCTGCAACAACTTTGCCTATAAATAAATCATGTACTTGTTGATTGTGTGGTTCAGGAATCAGTTCGCAAATTAGCCAAGCTGCACAACCTTCAACAACAGGTAAGTCATAACCATTAAACTGAAAAAGTGGCGCATGACAATGTGCTAATTTATCAGGATCATCAAATTGGCTAATTGAACCCAGTTGTTGAACCAGTTTTAATTGTTTGAGTGTTGGAACTTGCAATACAAAGTAACCTGATTGCTCAATCAATTGTCGAGTTTTAGTACTTTTATCTAGAACGACAGAAACTTTAGCAGGAACAAGTTCTAAAGCACATGCCCATGCTGCTGACATGACATTGATTTCTTGCTCATATTTTGCAGAAACTAAAACAGTCAGTCCATGATTTAATAAACGATAAGCTTTTGCTAACTCAACCGTTTGAATATGCGCATTCATTTTATTCATGTAATAAGCATCTCTTTAATAAACATTCATTTGATATATACGGTAATGCTTTAGCACTTTTTAGAAAAAGTTTAGCTGATTTATGGATTAAGCCGATATCATTTTGTTTTTTATATAGATAAAAGATGTCGAAAAATAAGCAACAATATCTACAAAAATGATAAAGACTGTCTCGCTGATCGCTATTGTCTTATAATTTATATAACAAAATTTTTGGAAAGCCAATGAACTACCCATTAATCCTGAATATCACGATATTCATTGCCTTAATCATATTGCTGATGCAAACCCGTAAGACTGATTGGAGTCTATCGAAAAAAGTATTTGCAGGCTTGTGTATGGGTGTGGTTTTTGGATTGGGTCTACATTTGGTTTATGGTTCAACTGCAACCGTTTTAGATGAATCTATTCAATGGTTTAATCTTGTTGGAAATGGCTATGTGAAACTTTTACAAATGGTGGTGATGCCATTGGTTTTGGTTTCAATTTTAGGTGCGGTCATTAAACTGCATAATGCCTCATCTTTAGGAAAGATTAGTTTTTTTACCATTGGAACGTTACTGATCACGACGGCTATAGCAGCTTTAGTGGGGGTATTTGTTACGAATTTATTTGGTTTAAGTGCTGCTGGTTTGGTACAAGGCACACAGGAAACTGCACGCTTAGATGCGATTCATACCGATTATATTGGTAAGGTGACTGATTTAAGCGTTCCCGATTTATTCTTATCATTTTTACCAAGCAATCCATTCATGGAGCTTACAGGGGCACATCCAACGTCGATTATTAGTGTAGTGATCTTTGCCACATTGTTGGGTATTGCAGGAATCAACTTAATTAAAGATGATGCTGAAAAAGGGCAAAGAATTGTTGTTGCAATTGAGACTTTACAAGCATGGGTAATGAAGCTAGTTCGTTTGGTAATGACATTAACACCGTATGGAGTTTTTGCCTTAATTACTAAAGTAGTCGCAAGTTCAAAAGCTGCTGATATTATCAATTTAGGTGGTTTTTTGGTGGCGTCCTATTTGGGCTTAGCCATCATGTTTGCTGTACATGCAATTGTATTGATTTTAACGGGTGTCAGTCCCATTCGGTTCTTTAAAAAAGTATTACCCGTTTTAACCTTTGCATTTACCAGTCGTTCAAGTGCTGCCAGTATCCCTTTGAGTATTGAAGCCCAAACACGCCGTTTAGGTATTCCAGAATCTATTGCAAGTTTTGCAGCATCTTTTGGTACGACGATTGGTCAGAATGGTTGTGCAGGCTTATATCCTGCAATGCTCGCTGTGATGGTCGCGCCTACAGTAGGAATTAATCCTTTAGATCCTGTATGGATTATCACTCTAGTGTGTGTTGTGACACTGAGTTCAATTGGGGTGGCAGGTGTTGGTGGTGGGGCAACTTTTGCAGCTTTAATTGTGTTGCCAATTATGGGTTTACCCGTAACATTAGTGGCTTTATTGATTTCTATTGAGCCACTTATTGATATGGGGCGTACTGCTTTAAATGTTGATGGTTCAATGGCAGCAGGAATGGTCACCAGTCAATTGATGGGGCAGACAGATCAAACGATTATGCAATCAGACGAACATGAAGAGTTAAAGCATAGCTGAAACTAAACAATTAAATATACGATTGGCTTTATAGATGCACTCATTTTGAGTGCATTATTTTATTCAGTTGGTTTCTTGTCAAAAAAAACTTCTGTAACCATTTTAATAATTTTAGTGTATCTGTACCTAAAATTTTAATACGGTAAAATAGATTTAAAATTAAGGAACATTCATCATGAAAATGTATCAAGTTGATGCTTTTAGCAAAGCATTATTTAAAGGAAATCCTGCGGCTGTTTTAGTTGTAGATGAGTGGTTAGATGAAGCCTTAATGCAAAATATTGCACTTGAAAACCAATTATCAGAAACTGCTTTTGTTAAGCCAATAGATGCTGAAAATTATGAAATTCGTTGGTTTACGCCCACTACAGAAGTTGATTTTTGTGGACATGCTACTTTGGCGAGTAGCTTTGTTTTATTTAAAGATTTTACTCAATTAAAAAAGATTCAATTTCATGTTAAAAATTTAGGCATTTTTGTTGTAAGCCAAGAAGAAGATGGAAAGATTGTGATGAATTTCCCCATCCGTCGTGCTGTCAAAGTAGATGAATATCCTGAACTTCTCAATCAAGCATTTACGAAGCCGTTTAAGAATGTTTATTTGAATGCTCAAGCGTATATTATTGAATATGAAACTGTACAAGATGTCTTAGATGAGCAGCCAAATTTAGCCTTATTAAAGCAACTTGGAAAAATACGCACTGCGATTACTTCAGATGCGCATACTTTAGATGTTGCGATTACATCAAATTCAGAAAATTATGATTGTATTTCTCGTTATTTTGCACCTGCGAATGGGATAGATGAAGATCCTGTTACGGGTTCGATCCATACAGGAATTGCACCTCTTTGGGCAGAAAAGTTAGCAAAAAATAATATCCTCGCTTACCAAGCTTCAAAACGAGGTGGTGAGCTTTATTGTCAAATATTAGAGAATGAGCGTATTGAAATTTCAGGATATGCAAAGTTGTATATGCAAGCTGAAATTGAGATTTAATCTGCAATATCGTTTTTAATTTTAATAGATCAGTACATCAGCTATAGGCTAAACTTTCTAAGCTTTCAGTATAAAGTGCTTCATTGCATATGGAGCATATAAATATTTTGTCGTGGAAATAGGTTTTATTTTAACTATTCAAATAAAACCGATTTGACACATCAGACAGTATATTTTGAGTCGGCCTAAGCAATGGACAATGCTTGGTCTGCATGAAGCAGCACTTTAGCCTTTAAATTTTAATTTTGTTGATCTCATCCAAAAAGCACATTCAAAAAATGGAGAACACTTTTTAAGATAGGGTCTTATTTTGAAAATACCGAGATGGACTCACACCTAAAATACGATGAAATAGGGTGCTAAAAGCAGCAGGGTTTTTAAAACCATAATCATAAGCAATATGTTGAATAGATTGACCTTGCATGATTTTTTCTAGACTGAGTAACACACATACCTGTTGCCGCCATTTAGAAAAAGAAAGCCCTACTTCGTTTTTAAATAGGCGACTAAAATGCCGTTCGCTTAGATTCAATTGCTTTGCGATTTCTTCAGGTGATAAATGAATATTGGGTGCGCGTATAAAGTTTTGGCAGAGTGCTAAAAGTCTTTTATTTTCAGGCAAAGGCAGGTGTAGTTGAATCGCATCTGCGATTTTCAATTCACATAAAATCAAATCAAAAATCAGCTCATCATGTTTTGAAAAGGGTGCAGTCAAATGGGGAGCTTTGAGTAGCAATTGACGTAGCAAGGGAGAGATAGATAAGACTTCGCATTGGCTAGACTCACGTGGCAGTGTATCCGACAAAATGTAAAGACTACAGGTGTTTACAGAAAACATCGTCAATTTATGCAGAATATTCGGTGGAATCCAAACGGCACGTTCTGGGGGAATAATCCAGTTACCATGTGGTGTTTCAATATGAATAACACCTGTAGCACCGTAGAGTAATTGCGCACGTTCATGGCTATGTATGTCTAAAACATAATATTTTTCATATCGTGTCGAGATAGCAATTATTTTTTGCTCAAGATGTTCGACGCTATGGATAGAAACTTGCTGCATATCTGTCTGATTTGAGTAGTTGAAAGCGGAATCTAACAAATTTAACTCAATTTTTTAACATTAAACTGTATTTATTTAAAGGATAAATACGTGTGGAACTTTATTTAGTTTTAATTTGTGCGGGTATCTTAAGTGGTGTACTAACCATTTTATTTGGTTTTGCTGGTGGCTTTGTCGTTGTACCTTTGGTTTATAGTGTGATTCGTTATCATGCTGTGGTTGATACTTTGGCCTATCAATATGCTTTCAAAAGTGCAATCGCGACTTCATTATTATTGATGATCATGAATGCGGGTTTGGCGACATATCAACAGCATAAAAATGGCAAAATACGAACGAAATATCTTATTCCACTGGTCTATTGGATTGCATTTGGAGCTGTTATCGGAACAGCTTTATCATTTTTCATCAGTGCTGAAATTTTAAAATGGATTTTTGTGATATATCTGCTCATTACAATCTTAGATTGCATGAAACGGCAAGTAAAAACTTCAGCGCGACCGATGCAAAAAAAGATTCGATTATTGTATAAAACAGAGCAAAGTTATGGCGGTTTTTTGATTGGGGCAATTGCTGCAGCATTGGGTGTTGGGGGAAGTGTGATGACAGTGCCCTTATTTCGACGTTGTGGTTTAGATATGCGAGCGGCAGTTGCTTTGGCGAATCCTTTAAGTGTTCCAGTTGCTGTTGCTGGATGTGCAACTTATATCGTGGGCTATTGGGTCAATCCGATTCATCTCGGTTCAGGTTTCATTGCTTATTTTTATTATCCTGCTTTAATTTGCTTGGTTTTAGGTGGTTTTCTAGGCATGAAAATGGGTTTGAAATTTGTTGGAAAACTATCTAATCAATTACATGAAAGAGGATACATTTTTTTATTGTGTTTGGTCTTTATCAGTATTGTTCTGAATTAAATATTTTACCGAAATATTTGGGTCAATTTTTTTAATCTTGATTGTTTTTGTACAAAAGTCGTTGAAATAAACGGCTATTTTTTCAAAACTCTACTATTTAATTATTTCATTATTTTTTAAGATAACTGGCTTATAACGTTTTAAAAATTTCTTATAAAATTCTGGACATACTATGCTCATGCGGTTGAAAAAACTTAGCCTTTCTCTTTGTTTAATCGGTATTAGTGCTTCAACTTTGGCACAAACCATTTTAGTGAAATCTGAACATAATATTGAAGAATATAAGTTAGATAATGGTTTTCGAGTGTTACTTGCTCCAAATGATAAAGAGAGCAAAGTTTTTGTAAATACAGTCTATTTGACGGGTTCATTGAATGATCCACAAGGTAAAGGTGGACTTGCGCATTTACTGGAACATTTGGCATTTAAGGGTACACAGAATGTTAAAGGGGAAGAGTTCCAACGCCGTTTGGATCAATACACTTTAATGACCAATGCGAGTACAGATTATTACTCGACCAAATATACCAATATCGTAAGACCTGAAAAGACCGCATTAGATCAAGTGATTTATCTTGAAGCTGAACGTATGGATAAATTGGTTTTACAGGAAAAATTTGTTCCTTCAGAAATCAATATTGTCATGCGTGAACGTGAAGTTCGTATGGATCAACCTTTTGCTGTATTGATGGATCAAATGTGGAAATCTGCCTATGGCAATCAATATTTAGGTCGTTTACCGATTGGTGATTTGGTCGAATTAAAATCTATTAAAATGGATGAATTGAATAAATTTTATCGCGCTTGGTATGCACCTAATAATGCAGTCATGGTAATTTCGGGGAAATTTGATAAAGCAGAAGTCTTAAAACAAATTGATCAAAATTTCAGTTCAATTCCTGCGCGTCCTGTTCCTACGCAAGCTCAAGTTCCGTTGTTAGATTCTGCAAATATTAAAAATAGAAACTTCATGGTGCAAAAGGGAAGTGATTTGGCTAAATTTCATATTTATATGAATGGTAAAAATGATAAAATTCAGCCTGCATTGGCTCTATCCCCTTATTTATATACGTTACAACCCAGTGGTCATCTATATTCAAATATGGTGGAAACAGGCATTGCAACCAATGTGCAATCAACCACATGGTTAGATAAAGATTTTAATTTGGTCTTTATGGGAGCAATTTATGCACCTTCAAATGATCCAAATAAAATTGAAAGTTCACTCATTTCAGGTGTTGAAAAAAATAAAGACTTTGATGATTCTGAATTAAAACGAGTTAAAAATTTGGTTAAAAATAGCCAAGATACAATGTTCAGTAATGCTGCTGCGGTTGGCTCAATGTTGAGTGACTATGTCGTATCGTCAAATGGTAATTGGTCGCAATATTTTACAGATCAAAAAGCCATTCAAGATTTATCTTTAGCTGAAACCAATCAAACGCTGAAAAACTTTTTAATACCTGAGCATCGAATTGTCGGAGATATTCAACCGACACCTGAAGACCAGAAAAAAGCGTTAGAGCAAAAACAGACAAAAGAAAAACCAAAGACTTTAGATCAGCAAGCTGAAAAAGCCGAACCGTTAAAAGATGCGAGTGTGTATAAAGCAGAAGTTGCTCAATATGTTGAAAAATCCAAGCAATATTTAGATGCAACAGAAAAGAAAATTCAGCGTGGAACGTTAAAAAATGGGATGCAATATGCTTTATTCCCAACAACAACACGTGATGATAAAACTTATGCCACCATCAATGTAAATTTTGGTACGGCAGAATCTTTATTTAACAAAAGTGAAATCATCGATTTTACGGCTTATCTATTGCTCAGAGCTTCTGATAAATACAGTTTGCAAAATATTGCAGATAAATCGATTGAAGCGGGTGGTATCGCAACGGCTGATGCGGCAGATAATGGTATGACCATTCAGATTGTCGCGAAAAAAGAAAATTTTGAAGACTTCTTTAAATATATTGTAGAAGTAATGAAAAATCCTAAATTTGAACAATCACAATTTGATTTGATTAAATTACAAAGCCTTTCAAGTTTAGATCGTCCTTATACCGAACCCGAAACCGTATCTTCACTGACTATTGCACGTTTGATTGAAACTTATCAACCAGGTGATTTACGCTATCATTTCGAACCTGAATTATCAAAAAAACAAATTCAAGCAGCGACTGTAGATCAAGTCAAAGATTTATATAAAAACTTCTTTGCCATGGATCATGCGCAAATTGCCATCACAGGACAATACGAGCCTAAAAATATTTTGAAATTATTAAATACTGAATTTGCTTCATGGAAAGCCAAGCAACCGTATCAACGAATAGCCTCTGAACATCATGAGTATCAAGCAAAAAAAGTACATGCCTTAGCAGAACAACGTGAGTTTGGTAGTTACCAAGGCTTATTAACTTTACCTGTTGGTATGGATAATGCTGATGCAGCAGCATTAATTGTGTTTAGTTATATTTTGGGTGATTCGCAATTGTCTTCACGTTTAGGGCAAGAATTACGTGAAAAAAATGCATTGGTTTATGGTTTTGGCAGTAATTTAAATCTTGATTCATTTAATGATGTTGGCGCATTGATGATTGAAGCCAATTACACCGCAGGAAAATCTGATCAAGTTTCGCAAATTGTGCATAAGGTGCTAAGTGAATTAATTAGTAAGGGTGTTACTGAGCAAGAGCTTGAAGCAGCAAAAGCCAATATTTTGAAAAAACGAGTAACTTCACTTGAAGACGAACGTATGATTCATCGAATGCTGAATAGTCAACTTGAGCGTAATAAAAAAATGGACAGTCGTGCAGTACGTGATCAAGAGTTTGCCAAATTAACCATAGCTGATGTGAATGCTGTGATTAAAAAATACATCAAACCTGAGCAATTGGTTGAAGTGATGGCAGATCAATATGGTCAAGCTCAAAAGTAATTCAGAATGATTGTTGCAAGTTTTATTCATTTGAATGAATAAAACTTTGTGCAAAAGCCACACACATTGTGTGGCTTTTGTTTTATAAAAATAGAAGAGTCTCGTCCTTTAAGAATGAAGCTAAATTCGGAGTCTTAAAAAGGTTTAAAACTGATACAAGACTCCTGCTTTTATTTTAATATTTATAAACGATAAAACTGTTTTGCATTGTGGTGAAAGACACGTTTTAATGCGTCATCATCATATTCGTTCACAATATCACTAAAAGCATCAATAATATTGACGAGAGATGTGCTGACACTGTCCATAGGAAAGTTAGAAGCAAACATGACGCGATAGGTTCCAAAACTATCCAAAGCGTGGGTAATCAGTGGTGCAACTAAATCTATAATTTCCTGCTTTGAAGCTTGTTGTTTTTTCTGATGGAATTGATGCCCAAGTATAGGCATGAATAAGCCAGACATTTTCGTGTATACATTGGGACATGTTGCAAGCTCAGCAATGTAGTCCTGCCATTGATAGAAAATATTCTCTCTCGCTGTTTGAGTTAGTCCTGTATTTTGTCCTACTTTGCCAAATAAACCCGCAGGCGTACCCAAATGGTCTAAGACAATAGAGGTTTCAGGAAATTGCTTCGCCAATTGAATGACATCTGGAATTTGCGTTGAATAAACCCATGCATCAAAACTTAAATGATGCAAAGCCAGTTGTTCAAAGCCTTTGAGAAATTTTTTATTGCTATATAAATGGGGTTCATCAGCCCATGCATGAATCCCTTTATCTTCATGTACTGCCGCCATGCGACGAATACCACGTAACTTTTTAGACGCTTTTTGATGTAACTTTAAAATCTTTTTAAAGTTACTATTCGTTGGATCTGCAGTTGCAACGATACCACCAAGTTGCACCGTTTCATTATTAAAGGGTAATGATTCAATAAATTCAGTTTCGCCAATTACACCTTTACCTTTATGACCTGCCCAACTTGCTTCTATATGAACCACTTGTTCGACCGCATAATGACCGATATCTTTTTTATAATCACTCGGTAGATAAGGAGCGGTGATATGCGTAGTGAGTCCAACGGTATCAATAAGGTCTTTGGATTTAACCAGACGGACCATTTTATCTAGAAGATAAGGATGTTTACCTAGAAGTTTGACTGCGAGTGCAGCGGCATGTGGCGTGTGATAGGGATCCCACTGGTGAATGTGTGGGTCAATCAGCGCAAATCCTAAATTTTGCATTATTCTTCCATTTTATTTTCTGCATGTCTTATATTTAACATACTGTAATTGGGTTTTATTTTTAATAGTGCTTTGGTAAAAAAGTATTTCTGTTGGATATAAAAAAAGCCCCGAAGGGCTTGATTAAATCATGTCTGATTTAGTGGTTATGATCATGTCCATCGTGCTTATGTGCATGGAAATCTTCATTTTTACGGAAACGTAAATAGTTTTCAAACTGTTCGCAATATTCATCATAGTTATCTTCAAGCATCATTTGAAATTGCTGAAGAATATATGAAGTGACTTGTTGCTTAGATTCGCGCATTTCATTGCCATCTTTAAATGTATTGGCAGCAACCCAAGTATTAAAGCGAGCAGTACCAAATAGCATTGCTGCACTCACTTGACCACGTAATTCAGCAGGATCAGATTTTTGCCCTTTCGGTGGACGGCAAAATTCGTTTGCTTGTTTGATAAATTCGTCAGCACGCTCAAAAAAAACAGCATTTAAAGCTTCTTCTTCGGTGACATCGGTAGCATCGATTTTCTGAGACATGACTTTTTCCACAAATATTACTTCAATTGATTGCTATTATAGGCAAAGCGTCGCTTAAACGAAACGCTTTACTTCATTATCAGGCTTGATGTCATCTTCATCTGACTGAGGGAAGTAGGTTTCAAAATTTTCGTGATATTCTTCAAGATTATCTTCAAGCATCAATTTAAATTGTTCTAAATAATAATCATGGATGACTTGTTTATCCTTCTTGAAGTCTTCCGCAGATTTATAAGAACACGCAGACAACCAAACACTATAACGGGCATTGGCATACATAAATGATGCGCTGACTTGACCTGGAACAACGGGTGTTAAAGGTGAATCTAAATTTTCTGAATCTGCAAATTCGTTGGCTAAATGGATGAACTCATCCGCGCGTTCGTAGAATTGCTCATCTGATACTAACTCATCATTATCCTGAGACATGCGTTTATCCTTTCATTAGCTTGTTTAACAAATAGAACTATAGCATACTCCAAAATAGCCTAAGCATATCTATATTAAATATTTCAGGGATTGACCATGCAAGATGCAATTGCAGTACAAAGTTTAAAAAGTGATATTGCTTTACTTCGTCAAAATATTTGGCCACCTGTAGAACTTGCAAATGTAGAAGGGCTTCCTATTTATTATGGTTCTAAACAACAAGTTGCTGAATATTATAAGCAATGGACGGGTTTAATCGAAAGAGCACAAGATTTATTTCAACCGTTTATGGAAGATGAGGCTTTAGATGAAATTCATTTACCCAGTCATTTAAACTTGCCGTTATTTTTCTTTCATGTCGATCGTATTCGTATTAATAAAACACGAGCGAAGGAATCTAAAACCTTTCGAGGAATTGCGAGCTTAGTGGACAAATGCGGGCAATTTGAACCTGAGCAGATTACAGCGATGGCGCACTGGTTAAATAGTGATGATACAGCTGCATTGGTGGCACATCGTGAGTTTATTGATTTAAGAACCTATGTGTTTCAGCATGGCGATAGTGAATATACGCGGACTCGATTTTATGTGAATGGTATTGTACTTAGCACTGAAGCTGATTTTGAATTAGTAGATGCTCGAGAGAAACCACGCAAGCAACGCAATGATAGTTATAGTGATCCATTGGCAGAGAATGAAACGTGGAAAGTTTTTGGGAAAAACCGTTAAGTTTTCTAGCGGTATATAACAGTGAATCTTTATTTGAGAAAAAGATTCACTGTTTGGATGGTTTAAACAAAATAACAATAGTCTAATAATTGAACGAAAGTTAAAATTTATATCAAAATAATTTAAAAATTAAGAAATAGCGTAGCTTATGTTTTTTAAAAGATTAAAACCCTATTTTGATGTATGGGCACTGGTGAAAAAAAGGTATCAGCATCCTTTGCGGGATATGAGTGTACTCTTTACGATATTGATTTTTTATACGTTATTGTCAGTAGGATTGCCTTATGTATTAAAAGAAATTGTGAATATTGCAACCAATAGTTCAACTCAAGTCAGTATCGAAAACCTTCTAAATTGGCAAAATTTATATTTTCTTGCGATTGCTTATGCATTAGGTTGGTTGCTCATGCATATATTTAATCAAATTCAGAATATTGTGAGTGCTTTCTTTACAACTCAAATTGAGACAGGCTTAGTCTATAAAGGGCTCGAAAATTATTTTAAATTGAGTTTCACAGAGCAGAAAAAAATTGAAACAGGTGTGTTGAATACTGATATTTGGCGAGGTGCGCATGCATTTTCCCAAATTACTTATACCGTTTTGTTTATTCTCATCCCTATTTTTCTTCAAATTATATTTATGGTTTGGGTGTTATCACAAAGTATTAACTTAAATTTTGCTTTGTATTTCATGTTATTTGCACTGATCACCTTTCTGATTAATATTTTTATCACCTTAAAAAGTAATGATATTTTTACAGATTTATATGATGCCCATAATGGAATTAATCAATTTTTTATTGAAAAAGTTCAGTCTAATTATGATATTCGTGTTAATGGTGCTTTAGATTATGAAATGGAAATATTTGGCAAAAATGTTCAAAAATATGGCAAAGAGGTCATTAAAAATCACCGAAA
Organism: Acinetobacter sp. ANC 3832; assembly: GCF_002135415.1. Lineage (GTDB taxonomy): Bacteria > Pseudomonadota > Gammaproteobacteria > Pseudomonadales > Moraxellaceae > Acinetobacter. Next base: position 33,898 of record NZ_NEGJ01000014.1, on the reverse strand, counting down.
ATTAAATTTTTATATGTTTATTCAAATTTTGTTTGTTGGTATTTTTCTTTTGGTTTTTATGCTGTTTACTGTGTATTTATTTGGGAAAAATCAGGTAACGACGGGTGATTTTGTCTTAATTAGTACCTATATTGTCGCATTAACTATGCCTTTACTCTTGGTCTCACAAAGTATTATTCGTTTGAAGGGGGATTTTATTGCTGTTAAAAAATTTAGTGAATATTTTCAGATTGATCAGGCGCAGACAAAGCATGAATCTATCGAACAGCGTATAGTCTTTTACCAATTTAAAAATGCACAATTCTATTTAGGTAAGAACTGTATTTTCAATTTTAATTTTACGATAGAACAGGGGAAATGCTATGTGGCAATGGGGCAAACAGGCATTGGAAAAACAAGTTTTATTAATTATTTAATTGGCTTAGAACATATCTCTCAAGGGCAATTATTCTATAAAAATATTGATATTAGTCAGCAATTCTCAGAGACGATTTTTCAGGAAATTGCAGTGGTCAGCCAGTTGCCCATTATTTATTCAGGTACATTACGTCAAAACTTAATCCACAATAGTCGTTTTACATATACAGATTTAGAACTAGAACAATGGTTAGGGCAATTTAATCTTCTGAATTTGCTCAGAAAGAATAATCTAACTTTAGATGATGACCTGCAAAACGTATATAAAAGTTTTTCAGGGGGTGAAAAACAACGGATTAGTATGATTCGAGTTTTATTAAAACAACCTAAATTTTTAATTATGGATGAACCAACAGCAGCTTTAGATGAACAAACCAGTATGCAATTGATGGCATTGATTCGAGCAAAAGTTGAGACGATTTTTATGATTTCTCATGCACAATATACGAAGAACTTTGCGGATGAGATCATTGATTTTGATCAATTGATTCTAGAACAAAAGCAAACGAATGACTGATTCTAGGATTAAATTCGATATAGATATTTTAGTAGCATTGGATTGTTTAAATATTAGACTTCTTGCATAAAAGATCTTATTCAAGAAGTCTATTCATCATTCTTTATTTAAGAAATAAATTACTTCAAAAATTTACGACTCACTAAAAATTGTTCAGTCGCTTCCAATAATTGTTCTGCATAAACTTCTTGTTTCGCTGTGAGCCATCCTAAAGCAAACCAATCACTGGCTTCCAAATCCGTCTGTTGCAAATATGAAGACGAAGAGGTTAACACTTGGTATTGTTCAGATGCTTGCTGTGCATCATTTAAAGACTTCCCATATTTTTGAAGGTTTTTTACATCATAAATACTGGTTAAAATAGGGAAACTAAATTTCAGTTCATTTAAACGCAGTGCTAACTCATCCAAGCTTTCAAAGTCAGCAAGATCGGCTTTATTTAAGCTTTCCTGTAATAGCTTATATTGAGTTTGCAGAGTATTTTGAGCAAACCACTTTAAATCATGTGCGGGTGATTTTTCAGATGTTCTTAAGCTAAACATTAATAATTCAAGATAATGCTGAACATTTTGCGTTGATTTAACTAAGTTATTCAGTTTCTCTTTTGCATATAAAATATCTTTATCTAAGCTTTCAGCCGTTTTAGGATTTTGTAATAAAGCCCCTAAAGTTTTTTGCATATGTTCGAAATACTGTAAATTTTTAAAATGACTTTCAAATGCAGACAGTTGATGCGCCCATTTATCCGGCTTTACATCGGTCCAATCTTTAAATAAAGACAAGGATAAATGTAAATGGTGTAATGCCGTTTGAGCTTGTTGAATATGCTCAGGTTCTGCAACTTGAGCAGAGATCGCTGCAATATTCGGAAGTAAATGTTGCAGTTGATTTGCGACCAATAAACGCAAATTTAAATCAGCTGAATCCTTTTTATTAAATTGTATTTCTTTGGTCAATTGAGCAGGGCTGACTTTTTGCTGCGTGATTAAAAGATTCCCAAATTCAGCTTTGCTCCGAACATCTAACCACAATTGATATTTTTTAACCCATTCAAAACTAAATGCCAATAAAGACTGGACAGAACCACTTTTCAATTCAAATTCAACTTCATGAATTTCTTGACGTGCCGAATCTGTACGAACCTCGCCAATATCTAAACTAATTTCAATTTCAGCATCTTCAAATTGAATAACACGGCATGTACGTTGGATATCAGTTTCAAATCGAAGATTCAGTGCTTGCGTGGAATTGGTCAAAGCATTGTTTAAAATAGCCAAAGCTTCAGGGTTATTTTGATAATGAGTCATGTCTAATGTTGGTGCTTGTTCTAATTCACCCAACTCAATGTTGTCTTCGAAACGGTGTAAATGACTTTTACCAGCAGCTTTTAAAGTTTGAATCCAACGGGTTCCCTCAAGTCTTTGGCGAAGGGCAACACCATGTTGAGCAAGCTGACGGTCTTCAGTATCGTAATATTTTGCTTGTAATTGAATAATCTCAGATTTTTTTGGATCTATTGCTTTAAGTATTGCATTGCGTCGAGCTTCAGGAATCTGAAATTTTAATTCAACTTCAACCATGATTAAATCCTAAAAAAACTAAATTTCACGTATAAAAATAATAATAAAATGAATAAAAGGAGGTATTCCATTTTATTTATACAGCTTGAGTATTGTAGCGTAATTCAGCCAACTCTCTGTGCTAGAAATTTTTCTAATTCAATTGATCTGTATTGACTTTTAAATGAGTTATTTTGATTTGACTTTTATTTCATCACAAACTGCATTATTGTGAGTTGAGTGATGAATAAAAATGAGGAAAATAATCATGAATGCACATGTTGAACCGAAGCAAGAGTTAGTTCCAGAGCCACAGTTCCAGTTGCCTATAAAAAATTATTCAGAATTTTACCGTTTTTATCTGACTGAACATCGCGATATTACCAGTCGCCGTTTACATGCGGTGGGAAGTAGTGTGGGTATTTATTTTTTTAGTAAAGCTATTCGACAACGTAAAGCAAAATATGTTGTATATGGTTTAGTTTCTGGCTATGCCTGTGCTTGGGTGGGGCATTTTGTCTTTGAAAAAAATAAGCCAGCCAGTTTTAAACAACCTTTATATAGCTTTATTTCAGATTGGCGAATGCTGTCGGATATTATCCGTGGGAATCTAAGCTTGAAAGATCGTCAATTTGACAAAATTGAGAGTTAATATATTTGTAATGAATTTAAAAAGCCTAAAATGATTTTAGGCTTTTTAAATTGTATAGATCATATAAAAATTATAACAACTTTATACTTTTGTATTTGCTTATAATAGATCAGTTTTTTTGATGGATAACTTAATGCGTGGCTTATATTTAATTACCAATGATGATCCTTTAGAACTTTTACTGGCTAAATTAGAAGGTGCAATGGCAACACGCGAAGTTGCTATTTTACAGTACCGCCGTAAAAAAGTTGCCAAAGAAGATCAGTACTATGAAGTTGAATATATGAAGGCGATGTGTGCCGAATATCGAGTTCCTTTTGTGATTAATGATGACTTAGAACTTGCAGAAAAATATGGCTTAGGGGTGCATTTGGGTCAAACTGATGGTTCAATCGCAGATGCTGTCGCACGATTACCACAAGGTGTTGTGATTGGTAGCACATGTGCGAATTCTATTGAATTGGCAGAGAAAGCGATTGCTGAAGGTGCAACTTATGTTGCTTTCGGTGCAATCTATGCGACTGAAACTAAACCTGAAGCAGGTCATATTGGTTTAGAAACTCTAAAACAAGCCAAAACTCAATTGAATGTTCCGATTTGCGCAATTGGTGGATTAACAGTTGAAAATTCAAAAGAAGTGATTGAGGCAGGTGCTGATCTTTGTGCCGTGATCAGTGATATATTGGGACTGCCAATGAATGCAATTCCAGATCGTCTGAATGCTTGGACTGACTTATTTGAGCAAACTGCTACATTGTAGTTTTTGTATTTTTTAATGTTTTATTAGGCTTCTTGCATAAGTATTCAAAATCTCTTTATTTCGTTCCTACTTCTATTAAGCGTTGGCAGAAATAAAAAGCTTTATGCAAGAGGATCTATTGATTAACTATTTTTATTTGAGTAGAGAGAATTCATGAGCTTATCTCCAAAGCAAGAGCAATTGTTTAAACAGGCCAGTAAACATATTCCAGGTGGCGTGAATTCTCCAGTACGTGCGTTTAATGGTGTGGGTGGAACACCTGTCTTTATTGAAAAAGCCAAAGGTGCATATTTATATGATGTCGATGGTAAACGTTATGTGGATTATGTTGGTTCATGGGGGCCTATGATTCTTGGGCATGCACATCCTGCCATTATTAAAGCAGTACAAGATGCAGCCGTCGATGGTTTGAGCTTTGGTGCACCAACCGTTCATGAAACGACGCTTGCAGATATTATTTGTGAAATTATGCCTTCGATTGAATTGGTACGAATGACTAATTCTGGAACAGAAGCAACCATGACGGCGATTCGTCTTGCACGCGGTTATACAGGGCGTGACAAAATTGTAAAATTTGAAGGCTGTTACCACGGTCATTCTGATTCGCTTTTAGTCAAAGCAGGTTCAGGGATGCTGACCAATGGTGAAGGTGAGGCGACCTCTGCAGGTGTTCCTGCTGATTTTGCCAAGCATACTTTAACGCTTCCGTATAATGATATTGCGACACTAAAAGAATGTTTTGCAAAATTTGGTTCAGAGATTGCAGGTGTGATTGTTGAACCTGTTGCAGGCAATATGAACTTGGTGAAACCGATTGATGGTTTCCTTCAAGCCATTCGTGATGTATGCGATGAAAATGGTTCAGTTTTCATCATTGATGAAGTGATGACTGGTTTCCGTGTTGGTTTAGGCGGTGCTCAAGCACATTATAATGTGAAACCCGATTTAACCACTTTGGGTAAAATTATTGGTGCAGGCTTACCTGTAGGTGCTTTTGGTGGTAAACGTGAAGTGATGGAATGTATTGCACCGCTGGGTAAAGTATATCAAGCAGGTACATTGTCGGGTAATCCATTGGCAATGCGTGCAGGCATTGAAATGTTTAAACATTTACGTGCTGATGGTTTTTATGATCAGTTAACAGCACAATTAGCGAAGCTTTTGATTGGGTTGCAAGCGACTGCGGATGAAGCGGGTATTCCATTTAAAACGCAACAAGTCGGTGGAATGTTTGGTTTATATTTCACAGATCAGGAAGATATTACGAGCTTCGATTCTATGTTGAAATGTGATGTGAATGCTTTCCGTAAATTTTTCCATGGCATGCTCAGTCGTGGTGTAAACCTTGCTCCATCAGCATTTGAAGCAGGTTTTATTTCAAGTGCACACAGTGATGAAGACATCGCATTTACCATTCAAATGGCAAAAGAAACTTTTGCAGAAATGCACAGTAAATAAAGTAAAAATCAACTAAACTAAAGCTCGTAGTGGTTATGCTACGGGCTTTTTTTACGACTAATTTTTACAATAAATCAAGGAGGTTTTTATGAAAACTAAACATTATTTAACTTTAGCTGATGCAGAGTTTTTATTAAATCAAGCACAACAATATGCGACAGAGCATGCATTTAACGTCAGTATTTCAATTGTAGATGAAACGGGTAATTTATTGACCATGAAGCGTATGGATGGTGCTGCTCCACTGACAGCCAATATATCTTTAGAAAAAGCCAAATGTTCTGCAATTAGTCGTCGCTCGTCAAAATTATATGAAGACATGCTTAAAAATGGTCGTTTTGGCTTTTTATCTATTTCGACATTAAATGGCATGTTAGAAGGTGGAGAACCGATTATGTATCAAGATCAATTGGTTGGTGCTGTTGGGGTTTCGGGTGTTCAATCTTTTGAAGATGCTGAAATTGCACAACATGCGATTCAGGCTTTTTTAGCTCAAGAAAAGTAAGTCATTATTCATCTTGTTTATTGAACGATTAGGCTTCTTGTACAACCTCTTTTGATTTATTTTTGATGATAGAAACAGGTTGTGCATCCTTATGCAAATTATTGATTGAATAATAGATTGATGAGCTGATTTAATTCAGTTCATCAAGTTTTAGAAAATAATTACGTTTAAATGGATCATCTTGAGGTAGATGCTTTAAAAATGTTTGAGCATCTTGTGGCGAGCAATCTTCTCTTAAACAACGTTCGATAAAGGTGATATCAACAAAACGATCTGCAATTCCTGCCCGACCTACATCTAAAAATATAATTTCATCTTTATCATCAAGAAAAATATTGGTATCCGTAATATCTCCATGAGAAAAGATCAAATCTTCAATAATTTTCTGCTTATTCTCGATTAAATCGTTGTAAAGCTCTGCATGGGTTTTATAGTTTCCCCATAAATTCATATCAACATCATCCCAATCAACTTCTTCAATCAGATGATGATCAAGCAAATATTTCGCTTCTTTTAATCGATAGTCTAAATTTGAGATAAAAGGGCAGTTTTGAATTGGAATAGCTTGTAGTTGTTTTAATGCTTCAGTGTAAATTGAAATAACTGTTTCCGCTGAAATGTCCAAGTCTACAATAGGACGAGCTGAAATCGCTTTGGTCATCATATATTGATATTGCTGATTTTCTTCCATCAACACCAATTCAGGCACATTGATTTTTGGATTTACCCACTCTAAAACTTTTGCTTCCCGAAGTACGCTATAAGTTGTATCCGCAAAAATTGGTTCAGAGCTTTTAAGATAAAAAAGTTCATTATTTTTTGTGAAACTATAGACATCAGAAGGCGATTGTCCAATTTTATTTTTATAAAGCGGATTATTCCCAATAAATTGTTGAATGGATGACGGTAAAAATGATGGATTCAAATGTTTTGGTCTCTTTTATTATGTTTTTTCAATAAAGCCATTGTTCATCCTTGAAAGAGATGAGTAGAAACAGCTAAGGATGGAACATAGAAAATTCATTAATAGCTTGATTGCTCATTATGAGCAATCAAGCTTAACATAATCATAATTAATCAAAAATTTTGTACACTGCTTGGAAAGGTAATGTGACCACATCAAAGGCTACAGCAAAAGGGAATAACATCAATTTATCTGCTGTTTTTCCGCTGGCTTTAGAATAGTCCTTTACTTGTTCGGTCGTATAAATTTTGACTTGATAAGGTTTACTCAACGCTTTTAAAGTTGAACTGTTACTTGCTACAGGATAAACAACTCCTGCAAGTTTGATGTTAAAGCAAAAGCGTTGAGCTTTTAATCGTTGATCACTGGATGTCGTACATTCTTCAGCACCATTTTCAATAAAGAATTCACGATCTGCTTTGCTCACATCTTCTGAAAGTTTGACAAAGGCAAGAGGTAATGAACCAGAAAAATGCCCATCATTTTTTGCAGAATAAAAAGAAAGTTCTTTGGTAATTTGAATATTTTTAGGATCAAGTGTTGAGATAAGTTTTGCAAATCGTGCGCCACCTTGAGTGAGTACATAACTGTTTTTTTGCCCAGCAATAACAATACTATCAGCGGGTAAGCCTGCTACAGTCTGAACAGGTTTGCCAAAAGCAATCACAGTATCGTCCACTAAAGTACTTTGCACGTTATGTGTGCTGATGCCACTGTCTTTGTCTAAAAGCGTTGCTGTTGCACAACCTGTTAAAATTGTAGAACTTGTAATCACAGCCCCAAGGATAGATTTCTTAAATTTATGAAGCATTTATTATACTCTTTAATCAATTCATCCTTCTTTATAGCATTTAAGCGGTTTAATGTTAAGTTTGAAAAGTATCAAGTTTAAGTCTCTATTTGGCTACAAGCACTTTATTGAATTGCTGTCTATTTTGACGATATTGCAACATCAAAATTTATAATATGAGCAAAGACAGATAAGAATAAATATTCGCTGTGAAAAAGCCGAGGAATACTGGCAAATAATCAAAATATTCATTGTAATTTAATGCCAAGATTCTTATCATTGCGTGCTTGTTTGTACGATCATCGGAACTGAGCTTTGAGTAATTTTCTAACCGAACACCTGATACATCGTGACGAAGATTTTATGGTGATCCACAAACCCGCAGGCTTATTAACTGTACCGGGTAAAACAGAAAATTTACAAGATTGTGTCATCAATCGCTTATTAGAAATAGAACCTAATACACTCCTTATTCATCGCTTAGATCGCGATACATCTGGTATCCTCATTTTTGGTTTAACTAAATTTGGTCAAAAAAGTATTTCACGTCAATTTCAAGAACGTGAAACGCTTAAAACCTATCAAGCCCTTGTAGTTGGTTATTTAGAGGGTGAAGGTACTGTTGATGTGCCTGTTGTTTATGATCCTGAACACCCGCCGTTACATGTTGCAGATCCCACAGATCGTAAACCAGCCGTGACACATTGGTATGTGTTAGAGCATTTAGAAATTCAAGGTCAGCCTGTAACGCGTGTTGAATTAACACCTGTGACGGGTCGTTCACATCAACTGCGTGTACACATGCAATATTTAGGTCATCCAATTGTGGGCGATACCTTATATGCATCACTTGAAGAACAACAGCTTATGTCACGTCTTTGCTTGCATGCAGAACGCCTCGGTTTCTTTCATCCCCAAACTGATGAACAAATTGAGTGTATTAGCTCAGTTCCATTCTAGATTAAACGATTCGAAATGAAGATGAAAAAAAGTACATTTTTTAGTGTGCTTTATGTCAAAATATATTGCTAAATGGCGTTAAACTTTGTTCAAATATTCTCCTAATTTGAACATCCGTTTTTCAGTCCTAATTTGAGATGAAGGTGGAAAAATTGCAACAATTTGCTATAGGTCAACGTTGGTTGTCAGATACAGAAACTGAACTTGGACTAGGTGTGTTGATTGATGTTGATGAACGTTCAATCAGTATCTTATTTCCTAAAAGTGATGAAACGCGTGTCTATGCTCGTAACAATGCACCTTTGTCTCGAATTGTCTTTAATGTCAAAGATGAAGTCCAAGATCAAGAAGGTAAAGCTTGGATTGTTGAATCATTTGATGATCGTAATGGCGTGATTCGTTATAACGTGATTCGTACTTTAGAAGATGGTACGGAAGAACGTAAAGCTTTAAATGAAACACGTATCGGAGCATCGATTCAGCTTTCTAAACCGCTTGATCGTTTGCTTGCAAGCCAAATTGATTATAAAGAATGGTATGACTTGCGTATTGAAGCGATGCAAATGCAAGCCAATATGCAGAATAGTCCTTTACGTGGCATGATCGGTGCGCGTGTGGGTCTAATTCCACATCAGCTTTATATCGCACATGAAGTCGGTAAGCGTTTTGCACCACGTGTTTTACTTGCTGATGAAGTAGGTTTAGGTAAAACCATTGAAGCAGGTTTGATCATCCATCAACAGTTGAAAACGGGTCGTTCTGAACGTATTTTGATTTTGGTTCCAGATTCACTGCAATATCAGTGGATGATTGAAATGCGTCGCCGTTTCAATTTGCAATTCTCACTGTTCGATTTAACCCGTACAGCATCCATTAAAGAACATGATCCTGAACAAAATCCATTCTTGACTGAGCAATGTATTATTGCCTCTGTTGATTTGATGATTGACCATGATGATTTGCGTGAGCAAGCCATTGAAGCTGGTTTTGATCTTCTCGTGGTCGATGAAGCACATCATTTGATGTGGTCTGAAGAAGAAGGCGGTAACGATCGTTACGACTTAGTAGAAGAATTAGCAGAAAAAACAGCAGGCGTTTTATTACTCACTGCAACGCCTGAACAATTGGGTGTAGAAAGCCATTTTGCACGTTTACGTTTACTGGATCCACAGCGTTTCAGCGCGCTTGATCGTTTCTTGGATGAAGAAGAGCAATATCATCACACTGCAAAAATTGCAGAAGCGTTGATGTCTGATTTGCCACTTGAAGCTGAACATTTTGAAGCTGTCGAGAAATTATTAGGTCATAAAATTGATGATGAGCCTGAACAACGTTTCCGTGCAATTCATGAATTATTAGACCGTCATGGTACAGGTCGTGTGTTATTCCGTAATACTCGTGAAGCAATTCAAGGGTTCCCAGGTCGTGACTGCCAACCAGCACCATTACCAGCACCTGCAAATTGGTCTAAAGATGGTAAGTTGCGTGAACAAATGTGGCCTGAAGAAGCACAGTTAGATGGTGCTTGGATGGAAACAGATCCACGTGTATCATGGATTATGGAAATGCTTCGTAGTCAATTGAAACACAAAAAAGTGTTATTGATTGCACGTAGTGGTCCAGTGGTTGAAGCTTTAGAAAATGCGTTACGTATCCATGCGGGTATTCGTACTGCGATGTTCCATGAAGGCATGAGCCTGTTGGAACGTGACCAAGCTGCTGCATATTTTGCAGAAGATTCTTATGGTGCACAGATTTTACTATGTTCTGAAATTGGTTCAGAAGGTCGTAATTTCCAATTTGCATCAGACTTAATTTTGTTTGATTTGCCTGCAAATCCAGATGTATTGGAACAACGTATTGGTCGTTTAGACCGTATTGGTCAAGAAAATCGTATTCAAATTCATGTTCCTTATCTTTTGGGTACGGCTCAAGAACGTATGTTCCGTTGGTATAACGAAGCGTTAAATATCTTTAGCAATATCTCACCGACAGCACAAACTTTACAAGAAAACTTTATTCTTGATTTAAAAGAATGTTTGTTGGCTGATAAAGGTCAGGAGTTTGAAGATTTACTTGAAGCGGTGAATGTACAACGTCAAGCACTGGAAAATGAATTACAAGCAGGGCGTGACCGTTTGCTTGAATATAATTCATGTCGTCCAATCGTAGCGCAAGAAATTGTACAAGCGCTTGAAGACTATGACGACAATACAACATTACCCATGTTTATGAAGCGCTTTATGGCGTCAACAAATATTGATTTTGATGAACAAAGCAATGGTACTGTAATTATTAAACCAACTGATCAAATGCAAGTTCAAGGCTTGGATATTGATGAAGAAGGGATGACCGTTACATTCTATCGTGACCAAGCGCAGATTCGTGATGATGCACAATACATCACTTTAGAACATCCTTTCACAGAAAGTGTGATGGAAATGATTCGTACCCAATCTTTTGGTAGTACTAACGTTGCTATTCTTAAAACCAATGCTTTGAAACAAGGTTCAGTCTTGTTAGAAGTTTGGTTTAAAGTGGATGTAGTTGCGCCAAAAGCATTGAATTTACCATCAAGTCTTCCAACGCAATTGATTCGTGTGTTATTGACTGAAACGGGTCAAGATTTATCGTTAAAACTTGATCCTGAAATCATTAAACCGTATTTACATCATTTAGACAGCAACAGTTGCCGTCAAGTGGTAAAAGCACGTCGTGAAGTGGTTGAACAGCGTTATAACCAAGCTTTAGATATTGCGAAAGGTGCTTTGCCTGAGCTTAAACAGCAAGCCAAAGAAATCTATGGCAGCAAATGGCAATATGAAATTGACCGTTTAACCTACTTAAAGCAATTCAATCCAAGTATTCGTGCAGATGAAATTGAACGCTTACAGAAATTTCAAAGAGAAGGTCTTGACCTCTTGAATGGTTTATCCGTAACTCCTGAAGCAATTCAACTACTAGTTGTGGTTAAACCATAATTTGGGCTGATCCATTGTTAAATTTAAAGCTCCTTCGGGAGCTTTTTTATGCGCAATTAAAAATCATTATTTTAATTAAATTAAGTGAAATCAGGCGCTCTCTTTTGTAAAAACGCCATGACTGCTTCAAGCATTTCAGGAGATTTAATGCGCTGTGCGACAATTTTTGCTTCGTGATCAATACATTCAATCACGTGTTCTAAATGATGTTTCATTTGCGATTTAATGGTTTTTAGTGCTGCTGAAGGAAGTGCTGCGATATGTCTGGCTTGCAGTTCAGCATTCAGTGCATTTCTAGCTTCAGGACGTTGGATAGAAAGGGTGAGGACACCTTGTTCTAAAAGAGCATTTAATTGTGGATGTGGAAATTCGAGACAATTTAGCATGATTACCATCCTTGTAATTCTGTTGCTCATTCATAAGACGATCCATAAAATATCTTGAATATGATGATGATGAGTGAGCTTGAGTTTATTAAAGTTTTTATTCTGTAGCGTATTTTAAATATTTTATATCAATAGTTTAAATCAATATCTTGTATGGAGTTTTCAGAAGTTTTTTAATTTTTTCTTCTCGAAGAAAAAGTTAAGCCTCATATTTCTTGGTTTTTAAATGTTAAAAAATTGGTGCGAGTTGAATTCTCAATTGAGTAAATACAATCCCATTCTATTTGTATAAAGAATTTTTCTGCATGAAACAAGATCTAAAATGATTGATTTATGAACTTTATTTTTTGCTTGATTTATGAAATTGTTATGGTATGAGTAATATAGAGTATAAATAGTAAACAAAAATAAACTTTAGCAATGTATTAGGATGATAGGGTGAGTATATGGATCATTTAAAACAAACAGAACCGAACCAATTTTTAGCGACACATGTTCATTACCTACTACATTGGGAAAAAAGCTCACCGAATAAAGATTATTTGATTCAACCTTTATCTAATGGAGAAGTGATTAGCTATACGTGGCGAGAGGTTGGAGAACAAGTCCGCCGTATGACACATTATTTAAAGTCACTGAATTTGGCTGATAAAAGTAAAATTGCGATTTATGGTAAAAACAGCGCACATTGGATTATGGCAGATTTAGCCATTTGGATGGCAGGGCATGTATCCGTTCCTTTATATTCTACTTTGAATGTAGAAGGTGCTTTACACGTACTTAATCATAGTGATAGCCAACTATTATTTATCGGAAAGCTTGATGGGAAAGGTGACAGTTGGAATGAAGTGAGTAAAGTTATTCCTGCTGATTTGCCTTGTATACGCTTAGCATTATCTCCTGATTTTGATGCACCATTATGGGATGACATCATCGCTCAAACTCCACCACTTGAAAATCCGAATTTACCTCATGCTGATGATTTAGCAACGATCGTCTATACTTCTGGAAGTACAGGCTTACCCAAAGGTGTTATGCAAAGTTTTTCAACTCTATTGGCAGGCGCAAGTGAATTGAAAGCAACGTATAAGGTAACTGCGGCAGAACGCACCTTGTCTTATTTACCTCTTGCACATGTGGCGGAACGCGTTTTTATAGAATCATCATCATTAATTGCAGGGTTTACAGTCTATTTTGCAAACTCACTGGATACCTTCATTGATGATTTAAATCGAGCTAAACCGACAATATTTTTCTCTGTGCCACGTCTATGGACAAAATTTTATCAAGGGATCAATGAGAAAATTCCACTACATATTCAAAATGTCGTTTTTAAAATTCCAGTGGTTGGGAAATTAGTTAAAAGGAAATTATTGACTAAATTAGGATTAAATCATGTTCGATTTGCGCTCACTGCTTCCGCACCACTGCCTATTGATATTATTAAATGGTATCGGAATTTAGGCTTAGAATTACTTGAAGTTTATGGCATGACGGAAAATAGTGGTTATTCACATGCGACACGACAAGGGCAGTATTTGAGTGGTTATATTGGGCATACCCAACCTGGTGTGGAATGTAAGATTGATGAGAATGGTGAAATTTTAGTAAAAAGCCCAGGAACAATGTTGGGATATTATAAAAATCCAGAAAAAACGGCTGAGGATTTAACCGAAGATCATTATTTAAGAACGGGTGATATGGGCGAAATTGATGCAACTGGCTGTCTAAAAATCACAGGTCGTATTAAAGATATATTTAAAACCTCAAAAGGCAAATATGTGATGCCAGTACCGATTGAACAAAAACTAGGGAATCACGAATTAATTGAATCAGTTTGTATTGGTGGTGGCAGTCAGCCACAGCCTGTTGCATTTATTATGTTGGCGGAAGAGATTAGAAATAAGCTTAAGCATGATCCAAAAACAGAGGATATTGATACAGCATTGCAAGCATTAAGAAATGATATTAATCAAGAACTTGAATCACATGAAAAACTAGGTTTTTTAGTGGTGATTAATCATCCGTGGACAATGGAGAATGACATGCTTACTCCAACGATGAAAATTAAACGAAATAAAATTGAAGCACGTTATGAGCAAAATCTTGATGCGTGGAGTAAACAAAATAAACAAGTGATTTGGGAGTAGCCAATTTAGAAGAAAATATAATAATGAAAAAAGCTCCGAAAGGAGCTTTTTAGTAGAAGTTTATTGCGTAAATAGATGGTTTTTTTAATGATTATTTTTTGATAATGAAATATGTAACTTCCAGAGTTTTTCTACAGTATTTGTTCGATGTGTCAGACGTTGCTCTACCTGATGTGTAAGTTTCATTTGCTCTATTTCAATATTTTCTAAATATTTGAATAAATCATCAGGTTGAGTATGAATATTATCTAAGATCTGGGTGATTGGAGCGCAATAGCAATCATATTCATCATCTAAAACATCTGCAACTTCAATAGGATCCCATTCTCTATTCAATATTTTTTGGACCTCATTCATGAGGTGTCGTTGGTCAATATGTACTTTCACCTCATTTCCATATTTTACTTGAATTGGTTAATTTTAGATCATCTCTGCTTCTTTTAATTCAAGCTTTATGTAAGCATAAAAAATCGGTGCAACAATCAAACCTGCTAAGCCAAAAATAGACTCAAAAATGAGCATAGCAAGTAACACTTCCCAAGACTTGGCATGGATTTTAGTGCCAATAATTTTAGCATTTATGAAGTATTCTAATTTATGAATTAAAATTAGATAAACCAATGCAATACCTGCTGTAGTCACAGAAATAGTTAATCCTGTAATCACAATAATTGTATTGGAAACTAAGTTACCTACAATCGGAATTAAGCCAAAGACAAATGTCAAAATCGTTAACGTTTTGGCAAAGGGTAAATGAATACCAAAGATAGGTAGGGCGATATGGGCAAATATGATAAATAATACAGTATTAATCGCTGAAATTTTAATTTGAGCGAACACGACATTTTTAAAAGAAATAGAAAGATTTTCAATCCGTTTAACCAAAGCTTTCTTAAAAACAGGTTGATTAGAATCGCGATGTAATTGATTTAATGACACCAATATTCCAATAATCATCGCAATCAACATGGTCGCTAAATTATGTAATACATCAGTACCCGTATTTTTTAAGATTGAAAGGTTGTCTTTGATAAAAGTAAATGTTTGATCTTTAAGTTCAGTTAAACTGTATGGGATAAAACTCGGAATATATTGCACAATTTGTTGTTGCAGTGTTTGCAAAGCATCATCAATTTGATCGCTAATCGCACTGACACCACTGCCTTGTAAATCATGTTGTACGAAGCTAATTAAGCCTGTAATTGCCAAAGTAATAAAAGCAACAATGATAATTCCAAGAACAACACTAATCGTGATGCGTGCACGCTGACCATCTATATATTTTTCAGTGAGTGTGCCTAAACTATTAATAATTTCAAAAATAACAAAGCCTGCAAAGAAGCTCGCAAGGAGATGTAGCGGAATTAATAATGCTAAAAAAATGAGCATTAACAAATAACTTGCGATAATACTTTGTTTTTCATTCAATAATTTCATCGCGAGTCCAATGATGAATAATTTAAAATTTTCTTGGTTAGAGTCTTATTTAAGATCTCAACTTTAAGATTTTATTTTAGGCTTCTTTTACTTAAATAGGATAATTTTTTTGATTAAGTTGAAGCTTTTTTATCAACTACTTTAGCTTTATTTAAAGTTAAATAAAGTACTGCTAAAAATATAAGACTTTAAATACATGTGTTTTATTGTGCATTATTTATAAAATTTAAGACTTTTATCTAATATTAAATCGTATTCATAGATTATAACGATTAATTTGATATGTAAAAACTATTCATAATCTCTCCATAATTGTTGATTTTATGTAATTAGTGAATAAAATGTATGAGAATTATTATCACTTAGATTATCGATTTTATTATGAATTTTCAAAAAAATTCTCTCTTTTTAATGATGTCTACTGCAGGATCACTTTTTATACCTGTCACTACATTTGCAGATATGAATACAACAAAGGATACAGAACGGAAAACAGCTGTACTTTCTACTTTGGTGATTGAGGCAATGGATGAAGGCGATCCATTAAAGACTTATGTAGATTATAAAAAAGCAAATGTCACACGCAATGGCTTAGATAAAAAAGATATTCCTCAAACTATTGATACGATTGATGTATCAAAATATAAACTTTATGGTTCTAATGATTTAAGCGTTATGTTACAGGGAACTCCTGGGGTAACCACAACATACGATACGCGTGAAGATGGAATTATGCTGCGCGGCTTTGATTCTGACTCAAGTGATATTTATCGTGATGGTATTCGTGAAAGTGGTCAGGTACGCCGTAGTACCGCAAATATTGAACGTATCGAAATTTTAAAAGGTCCAGCTTCAGTATTATATGGTCGTAGCGCAGGTGGTGGCGTTATTAATATGGTGAGTAAGTTTGCTAATTTTGATTCTAAAAGCTCAGTTGGAATATATACAGGTTCTTATGAAAACATTGGTGGTACTGTAGATATTAATCGAGCGATAAATGACAATGTTGCAGTTCGTTTGACTGGAGAAATAGGTGATTCGAATAGTTTTAGAGAGGGTATTGGTTCCAAAGTTGAAATGATTTCCCCGAGTTTTACTTATCGTAATGATGATCAAAACTTAATATGGACGACACAATATACATACGACAAAATTGATCGTACACCTGATCGTGGACCCACGTTTGATAATTTACCTACAGGTACGTCAATAAAGATGGGTTTTGCTCAAAGTGGTGATTATATCTATGACGAATCTGAGGTACTCAGAACAGACTTAAAATATGAATATGCTCCAGGATGGGAATTTCATTGGGCTGCAAGTTATCGTGAAGCCTATCAAAATTTTGATCACTTCTATTCAGGGACATATTGTGGTCTAGATGGTAAAACTTTTGAAGGAAAGGCGTGCACGACTCCAAAAGGATATGTTAGTCAAATTTATTATTGGCAGGAAACATCAAATAAAACCACATCAAATACTTTTGATATTAAAGGCGAATTTAATACAGGATCAATCAAGCATAACTTAATGTTGGGTACAGATTGGGTATATGAACAGCGTGAACCAAAGCTCGCAAATACATATGCAAATGGTTCAGATAAAGGCCAGTCAATTAATGGATATGTAGACCCTATTACAGGAGAGCGGTATAACACGCGTGATCCTAATAAAAACTTAAAAATCAATCAGCATAATTATAATGAAGGAACAAACTATGCATTTTTTCTTCAAGATTTAGTAAGTTTAAATGATCAATTTAAAATTATGCTAGGTGGACGATATGATTATTACGAAACAGCGACGACCAATAAATTATTAAAACCAGATAACAGTAATTATAAAAGGAGTATTGATGATGAGACATTTAGTCCTAATGCAGGTCTAGTTTGGCAGCCAACAGAAGATCAAAGTTTTTATGTCTCTTATAGTAAAAGCTTTGCACCATTTGGTGGGCGAGCAAACTTAAATGCTGTCTCTGCAAATACTGATATCAGTGTTTTTGATGCTGATCCTCAATATAATCATCAATATGAAATAGGCGTAAAAAGTGATTGGTTTGACGGTAAACTCAATACGCAACTATCTGTATTCGATATTCGTAAAAAAAATATTCGTTATCGTCCTGATCCTGAAAATCAACCCGACTATTACGCAGTTTCTGGTGAGCATCAGTCAAAAGGTGGTGAGCTTAGTTTTATTGGTAAAGTATTTGAAAATGTATATGTACGTGGTGGTTACGGATATACAGATGCAACTGTAAAAGAAGATAAAGCAAAGCCTGAAAATGTTGGCAAGCATTTAGCATATGTTGCAAAACATACGGGAAATATCTTTTTAAGATATCTTCCACAAGAAAATTTCTATACAGAAATTGGATATACTTACGTTGGAAACTCATACTCAAATTTGGACAATAAAATTCAAACAGCAGGTTTTGATCGTATTGATGCAGCATTGGGCTATAAAAATGATGATTGGAGTGCAAGTTTTGCAGTCAATAATGTCGCAAATGACGATTATTGGAGATCGGCTTCCATGCCAGGTACACCAAGAAATTATTTATTTCGAATGAATTACTATTTCTAATATCGAAAAATTTAAAGTCTAATCGTTTTGATTAGGCTTTTTAAATACATGTAGTTTGAAAGTATTCACTAGGTTGATTTTTTTAAAGAAGCATTTATTTAAATAAAAGGAGATAAACGATTTTGCTTATACTCTAAAAAAAGTAGAGTCGTAGCAATAATAAATAAAAACCCTATAGATAAAATAATCTTATCAATGCAATAAATACCAAGCCCTATACTTATTATAGAAAGTAAGGAAAATGCAATAAGTATAAATTTAAATATGATATTAGCCATAAAATTCTCCCAGATTGAGTCTAAATTCAAGTTAAGAATAATCATAAATGATAATCATTATTGAAATATGACAATTATAGTATTATTTTGATGAAATTTAAAACAAAATTGTATTATTTTGAGTTTACTTTGGTAGGATTTTATATTTATTGCAAAATACATCACATTTTAGATAAGTTGTAATTTTATTATTAAATATAACTAAATAATATAAATATATTATTTATCAAAATTTGAATTAAAACTTTACAACTATAATGATTTTTTATTTATTCATCAATAGACCTCTTGCATAATTCACTTTTCACTCAATTCCATGTTGTAAATTCCAGCAATCAAATTGAATCTTAAACCCAGTCTTTTACCTCTATTTCTATAACGCTCCGAAAGTATTCTAAAGGTCTTCAACACACCAAATACATGCTCCACACCTATTCTTCTTTTATTGATTTCTCGATTGTATTTTTTTAATTCTGGATCTAACTTACAACCTCGTTTTGCTTTAATCGAAATTAAACTTCTTTCATAAATATCATAGATCCCTTGATAGCCTTTATCTGCCAATACAAAGGAATCTTTAGGGATTAAATGTAGATTTCTTTTGAACAATTCAAAATCATGAACTGCTCCTTTACTCATACATAAACTGAGAATTTGTTGTGTTTTATAATGAATAATGGCTTGTACTTTAAACGTATGGGTCTTTTCTTACCACTATAGCTTTTTTTCTGTTTTTTTAGGGCGTTGTACGGCTATCTCCGTTGCATCTACGATCACAACATCCCAATCTAAAGCACTGCCATTCGGTGTTTTTTTCGGTAAATTGAATTGTTTAGATTTGATTAAGTGATCTTCGGTATCGCGAACAATTCTTGAAGCTGTTGATTCTGAAACAGCATAGGTCATTCCAACATGGAATAGAGTGCGATACTCACGCCAATAACTTAGACAAAGCAATAATTGGTTTTCTTTAGTCAGTGTTGGGGGGCGACCTGTTGATGCAGAATGAGCATTTAGAATCTCAATCATCAATTTATAGATAGACCAAGAAATGCCTGTGAGTCTTTTAAACTGAGCATCTGTCATCTTATGTATATCGATATATTTCATGCATAAATTATGCATGAAATATTAAAAAGTTTGAGCTCAAAAATGCAACAAATAACCGTACATTTTGTGAGTTATGCAAGTTATCTATTATTTTTGTGAATTACAAGATTAAAGTAAGAAATATTTACATAAACAATATATAAGAAAATCTACAAAAAGATTAAAGCATGAGAATTTTTTTAATAAAAATATGAAATAAAACTTTTGAATGATAAAAAATTTAATAACATAAGGTACTGTTATTAATAACTAATTTTTTATCTTTATTGATTCTGTAGAATATTTGGCGTCATGATTCAAATATATTTATTAATTATAATAATTATTTTATTTATCAATAATACTTAAATAAGTATTATTGATAAATAATTGTGATTTTATTTAAAAAATATGATAATTAAGTTGTTTTAAATATATAAATTATATACATGTGTATATTGTTGTTATTTTTAATTAAGTGTGATTTTGTTTGCATATTTATAATTATTTTAATTTTGATCATTTAGAATGGCTATATAAAATATTTAAATTAAAAAATTGTGCTTATTATCTTGTAATATTAGATGCTTGTGAAACCCATCTCATTTATTTATCTTATTGTTGATAACATAATAAATAGGTTGGGTTTAAAATGGATAATTTAAAAGTATATGAAAAAGGTTCGGCAATTAACTTGAACCCAGAGACCGCATTAAACCATCATGCTATTTATAAAATAAATGTAAATAAAGAAGATATTTCTAAAATTGTTCGTGTGGATAACAATTTGGAAGTTGTATTAAATAATGGTGAAAAAGTTGTAATAGAAAATTATTTTAATTCTAAGTTTCCACAAGAAATTGCAATTGAAACAGTAAATGGTGATTATTTTTTATTAAAATTAGCAGAGCTAAATGAAGCAGGCTTAGTAACTAAGATTGATTATTTAGGTATAGATAATTTTCAAAATTATATTGCATCTGAGGTGTCTGCTACAACTTCAACTGTTCCTACATGGGCAGCGTGGGTTGCTGGTGGTGCAGGTTTAATTGGTGTAGCTGTTGCTGTAGGAAATAGTGGATCTAGTTCAGATAATACCAATCAAAATCAAGATTCAACTCCACCAGTGATTTCAGTAAGTATTCAAGATGCATTACATATTAAAATAACATCAGATGAGTCTGGACAAATATCAGTAACTGATCAATTGGGTTCTATAATTGGAACAGGGCATTTAAATCAAGCAGGTGATTTAATAGTAGATCTTAATAGATCGCTTAAAGATGGTGAAACCATTAAAATTATTGTCACGGATGATGCTGGAAATAAGACTGAACAAAATATTACAGTTGGTGATGTGACAGCACCAATTGTAGATGTAAATGTGATTGATGAAAATACTATTATTGTTTTATCAAATGAACCCAGAAGTAAGGTACAAGTCTTAGATAAAAATGGAAATATAATTGGAGAAGGGGTAATTGATGCTGAAGGTAAAGTAGAAATTATATTAAAAGACCCTATTAAAGAAGATGATATAATAAAAGTTATTGTTACCGATGAGTCTAATAATCAGACCAATAAAGATATTACTGTTGGTGACTTGGGAGGGGGTAATGGTAACTCAGGTAATTTAGATACATTAAGTCCACTCTTTCTTAATGCAGAAGTGAATGCAACAGGTCAATTGATTCTCCACTACAACGAAGCCTTAGATGGAACCCATTTACCTCAAGCATCAGACTTTAGTGTGATGCTCAATGGTCAACTTGCTACACCAAGTGAAGTACGTATAGAAGGTAGAGATGTTATCCTCAGTTTTAACCCTGTGATCTATAGCGGGCAAACAGTAATTGTGGGTTATACGGATCCAACGAGTGGTAATGATATAAATGCTATTCAAGATATAGCAGGCAACGATGCATTCGATTTACCAAGTACTATAGTTGAAAATAACGGCTCAACAATCACAGAACCAAATAATATTGATACTATCATAGGTATAGTTGCCGCGGCAGAAAAAGCCTATGCAGATGCAGATCAAGCCTTAAACGAGGCAAAACAAGACAACATTATTAGCCAAGCTGAACACACACTCTTGACCCAAGCGCTTGCAGATGCGATCCAAGCCAAAGCCGATGCACAAGCTGAGGTGAGTCAATTAATCGATGGTGATGTTAAAACGGGCTTCCAAGGTCGTCTCGATGCATTGCTTGACATTGAGATTCCTGCGGTAACGGATGGCAACAACAACGGCATAGATGACACGCTTGAACAACAGATTGCAGATTTAGTTGCTGCGGCAGAAAAAGCCTATGCAGATGCAGATCAAGCCTTAAACGAGGCAAAACAAGACAACATTATTAGCCAAGCTGAACACACACTCTTGACCCAAGCGCTTGCAGATGCGATCCAAGCCAAAGCCGATGCACAAGCTGAGGTGAGTCAATTAATCGATGGTGATGTGAAAACGGGCTTCCAAGGTCGTCTCGATGCATTGCTTGACATTGAGATTCCGGCAGTGACGGATGGCAACAACAACGGCATAGATGACACGCTTGAACAACAGATTGCCGATTTAGTTGCTGCGGCAGAAAAAGCCTATGCAGATGCAGATCAAGCCTTAAACGAGGCAAAACAAGACAACATTATTAGCCAAGCTGAACACACACTCTTGACCCAAGCGCTTGCAGATGCGATCCAAGCCAAAGCCGATGCACAAGCTGAGGTGAGTCAATTAATCGATGGTGATGTGAAAACGGGCTTCCAAGGTCGTCTCGATGCATTGCTTGACATTGAGATTCCATCTCCTGATACGAAAGCACCAGAATTTATTAATGCAATTGTTGATGAATTGGGGACGAGCTTGATTTTGAATTATGATGAAGCCTTAGACAGGGTAAATAAACCATTAGTGGGTAAATTTGCTATTACTATAGATGGTATTTCTGTTATCCCTACATCAATAGATGTGGTCGATAATAGAGTGATTCTTGGTTTTGCTAATCCAATTGTTGCGGGTCAGAAAGTCCGAGTGAATTATACTGATCCAGATATCAATAATAATCTTAATGGTGTCATTCAAGATATCGCAGGGAATGATGCAGCAAATTTAATACATGTTTTGGCTGGAAATGGTTCATTCGTGCCAGATGTGACAGCACCTTTAGCACCTACAATTAATTTTGCTTATGATGATATGGGGGCAATCATAGGCAAAATAGAGTCAGGAGTTACAACTGATGATGCTACTCCTAAATTATATGGATCGGCTGAGGCAGGAAGTACTGTTTCTATTTACCTAGATAATGGTGCACTACCGATAGCAACAGTTGTGGCTGATGCATTTGGTTCATGGTCATATCAGGTGAGTTCTCCATTAGGTCTTGGAAACCACAAATTTACAGCTAAAGCTTCAGATGCAGCGGGGCAAGAAAGTCCTTTATCCACAGCGTTTGATTTAACAATTGAATCTGTTGTAACAGGCAATGTAAAACCAGTGGTAGCTATTAAAGACTCTAGCTTATTAGGGCTCATTGGAGCAGATGTTGCGGGTTTGATTGTGCTGGATCAACAACCTTTATTGGCGGTAGATGCCAATAATAATATTCAATCTGTGAAGTTATATGCAAATGCTGGTATTGGTGTCTTAACGCTTCCAACTTTTACCTATAATGCAGCATTATTAACTGAGCTTGGTTTAAAAATTGGTACAGGGAGTGGTGATAACTCAGGTATTGCAGGTTTAATTGGTGCTAGTTCAACATTGATTATTGAATCTATTAATGGCGGAACCATTGATAACTTAGTTCTTAATGAGTTTCTAGCATCAGTAAAACTTAGTGCTAAAGGTTTAGGTGCAATATTGGATGTTTCTTTGTTAGGTAGTATGGAAGTCTCTGCGACAGATTCAAATGGTTTGACTGCAACTGCGGATAAAGGGCATTTATTAAATTTAGGTGTTTTACCTGGCTTATTAGATGGTGGTAGTAGTTATATTCATTATGGTGATGCTACCGGGAATAACTTAGATTTTTCATTAGCCACGACCAACCAGCGATTATATGGCTTTGATGGTGATGATAATCTGAAAGGGGGGAGTGGTAATGATATCCTCCGTGGTGGAAAGGGTAATGATACCTTGACTGGTGGTGCTGGTAATGATTACTTAAATGGTGGCGCAGGTTCTGATACAGCAATATATACGCTACTTAATGCTGCAGATAAAACAGGTGGGAATGGTATTGATACATGGGAAGACTTCCATGTGGGAAATACTTTAACGGATGCAGAAGCTGATAAAATTAATATTTCTGCTTTGCTTGTTGGACAAAATGTAACTGCTATAAATATTAGCGACTATGTTTCTGTTAAATATGATGCTATTAATAAACTTGCAATTGTGAGTCTCGATATGGATGGAGATAAAACGACATTTAATTCTAATCCATTACTTGTATTAACCAATCAAAATACCAGTTTTACACTAGATGATTTAATTCAAAACAAACAGCTTCTGTTCTAATTTAAAACTCCATTAATAAAAAACCCTAAGCTTGCTTAGGGTTTTTTATGGGTAACTCAATGTTCATTTCCAAGCTATAATAAAAAAGTATTCAGTTTTAAAGTTTTATCACCATTATGCCATTCACACTTGTTAACGAGACCACCTTTGAAGAAGACATTAAAAAAAGTCGTTTTCAAGCAATTTCTGCGCCTGTAGAAAATGAGCAACAAGTAAAGGCATTTCTAGAAAAGCATTTAGATATAACTACAACACATCAATGTTGGGCATGGAAAATTGGGCATAATGTTCGCTTTAATGATGATGGTGAGCCTTCAGGGACAGCAGGGCGACCCATATTGGCGACAATTGAAGGCAATGAATTAACCAATACCATTGTTCTGGTAAATCGTTGGTATGGTGGAATAAAACTGGGTACAGGTGGTTTGGTTCGAGCCTATGGTGGTTGTGCAGGGCAGTGTTTGCTCTTGGCTGAAAAAATTGAATTGATTGAAAAAAAAGAAATACAGTTTGCTTGCCAATTTAACGAATGGGCAATTTTTCAATATGAGCTCAACCAACAACAAGTCGAATATAATGAAGAATATATGGCAGATGGCGTTAAAATTAATGCAAAATTACAGATCCATCAAATTCAACCTTTAGCCTTAAGAATTCAAGATGTTACTCGAGGGCGTGAACAGTTAAAAATTATGGAAGAAGAAAATGACTGAACAAGACCCTTTATTAAAATATCGTGAACAACATAAGCATCGTTTAAATTATATGCCGTGGTTGTATTGGTCATTAAAACTGAAAAATCGTGTCTGGGCAGAAGAGTGGCAAAAGGAATATCAAGCTTATTTAATGAGTATGGAAACGGTTGAAATTGGTGAAAATTGTTTTATTTCACCTTTAGCACATATTTTTGCAGAGCCTGGACGCAAAATTACGATTGGCGACAATTCTTTTATTGCTGCCGATTGTACCTTGCATGGTCCATTGGAGATTGGTAATGAAGTCGCAATTAATCATCACTGTATTTTAGATGGTGGACGAGCAGGTATAAAATTACATAATCAGGTCCGTATTGCCGCTTACTGCCATTTATACGCCTTTGACCATGGTATGGATTTAGCGCAACCGATTTATCAACAGCCTGTGAGTTCTAAAGGGATTGAAATAGAAAAAGATGTTTGGTTAGGCGCGCATGTAGGTATTAAAGATGGCGTTAAAATAGGTGCGCATGCTGTCGTGGGCATGAATAGTATGGTAACGAAAGATGTATTGGAAAGAGAAATTGTGGTAGGAAATCCTGCAAAAATGATTCGTTATCGTGACTAATTTTACATTCTGTACAAATACTTAATTTATTTATGGAATGAATTACATAAAGCAGTTCAAAGCAGAAAAAACTTATGCTAGTTTAAAAATAACAAATAGACCTAGGGCTGTAATGCCAAAGAGAGGCTAAAATGAACCGTGTTATTGCTTGTATTGATTCATCACCTTGCATCAACGCTTTAGCAGAAGCGGCAGCTTGGATTGCACATAAAACTCAACGAGAATTGGTACTGTTACAAGTACTTGATTATTATCCTGCGAGTTATCATTTAGGTGAAATTAGTGGTGTGATTGGCTTTGAAAGTAATGCTATGTTACTGAAAGAGTTAGCAGAATTAGAGCAAAAGCAAAGTGAATTGGCTTTGGATTATAGTAATAATCTGCTAACTCATATTTCTGAGATGATTCAAGAAAAATATGGAATTACACCGAGTCATATTCAAGAAAAAGGTGATTTTCTCGAGCAGAGTTTTAGTGCTTTGCGAGACAATGATTTTGTTGTGATTGGTCGTGTTGGTGAGCGTTCAGCAGAAAAGAATAAATCCATAGGCAGTAATGTAGAAAATTTTATCCGAGGTGCGAAATGCACAGTGTTAACGGTAGGAGAAACCTTTAAGCCACCGACACGATTTATTTTTGCATACGAATATTCGCCGACTTGTAAAGACATGCTACAGCGTGTGGCAAAAAGTGATTTATTGAGACAGTTACAGTGCCATTTACTTTATGTTGGAGATAATCCTGAAATTTTAAATCAGCCTTCACTTTTTTTAAGAGAAGCGGGTTTTGATGTTGTAGTTGAATATCGTTATGGTGATGTCGCTGAAAATATATTGGATTACCAACAACAGCATCAAATTCAGTTAATTGTATTGGGTGCATTTAGTCACAGTAAAATTCATCAATTTTTCTTGGGTAGTGTCACAACAAGTATCTTTCGTAATGCAACTGTGCCACTGTTAGTTGTGAAATAACCGATGCTTTAATTGTGATTTATATCACAAAAATAAAAATGCGATGAAGATAAAAATTTATGGCATTTTTATCAATAAAATTTAAATTTTATATGCAAAAGTCTTGCTTTTATAAAAGCAAGAGATTGTGAATCAATCTTTAAAATGACAGAGCAAAAAATAACCTCTTAATAAAAATGATACAATTTCAGTAGGTTAATTAGTAATACTAGAGTTATCCACAATTATACAAACAAGTTCAGGGGATAACTTTAGAAAAAAGTGAATTAAAACTCATGTACAGGAAATGAACGGTGATTAAAAATAAACCTCTATAAAAATAGAGGTTTATTTAGATGAAAATTACACTATTTTGTTGATGATTTATTTCACAATCGCAATCGCGAAACCATCATGACCCTTACTGCCGATGGTTTGTAAAGCCGTGCTTGATAAAATTTTTGGATGATTTTGCATCAGTTTATACATATCACGAATACCTTCGATACTCGGTTTATGATTTTTATCATCTAAAATATCACCTGCACGAATGACATTATCGAGCACAATAATGGTACCTGAATGTGAAAGACCAAGACTTAACTCTAAGTATTCAGGATAACTTTGTTTATCGGCATCGATGAAAATAAAATCAAAAGCTTCAAAATCTTTAGGAAGTGCTTTTAAGATATCAGCGGCAGGACCCACTTTAAGATCGATTGTCTGTGGTAGTTTAGCATTGTCGATATTTTCTTGACCTAAAGCAGCATGCGTATCACGACCTTCAATGGTTAGAATATAACCATCTTCAGGCAATGCACGAGCAAGCCACATGGTGCTATATGCAGCAAATGTGCCTAACTCTAAGACACGTTTACATTTATTCATTTGAATGAGCATTTGTAAAAGCATGCCCTGATTGGCAGCAACGGCTAAGTGGTCAGGAAAGCCTTTATCTTCCGTATTTTTTAAAGTTTGTGTAAGAATTGGATCTTCTGGGATTAAATGTGCCTCGATATAAGCATCGATGTCTGACCACATTTGTTGCATATTAATTACCTAAATAATGTCACTTGATTTACGTTATGTGTATTGTAAACTTTTCAGAATAGAGTGCAATTTTAGTATGGATTGATGTGTATTTTATATTCAGTTTTTTATAAATGAAAGATATAAAAAAGAGGTCTGATGACCTCTTGAAATAATAATGTATTGATTAAAAATGACACATCGAGCTATTTCGACTTAAATCAGGTCCCCATGTACGGTAACCTTGCGTATCAATATGAATTTGACCCGAAGCATAGAGCCCTAATCCCATGTTTAAACTTTGACCATATTGAGCCCAAAACTGACATAGTCTAAATTTGGTATTTTCAATATAAGCATAATCTTCAGGTTGTGGATTGACAGGGCCAATACGAAAATCAATGGCTGAATTAAATAAGTGACGTGAAGAACCTGCACCACCTGCACATTGATTCAACGGCAAATCTCGGTACACCGAAGTTACGGTAAAATCAGTGAGCACTTTAGAAGCAACTAAATATTTAAAAACTTTTAAAGTCGGAACTTGGTTGCTCCATATTTCACTGCTTGGAATCATGTATTCTGATTTACCACATTTATCCCAGTCACGCGCTGTTCTAAATAATTCAAAACTGGGAATAATATTTCCGACACTATTTTTTTCTAAAAAACGTTCATAATCACGCGCACGTGCTTGGTTATCGATGTCAATTAACCAATTTCGATATGAATTAGGCATTACTTTTTGTGGAATCGGATGTTCTATTGCAATTTTTTCTTGTGGAATAAAAATTCGATGACCATTGGGTGTCGAAATAGTTTTACCTTTTTGAGGGGAAGAGGTACATCCAATCATCACCAGCGGAATTACACTGAGAGTCAGTAAACTCTTCAAAATATCTTTCATTTTAAATATGTGCTGATATAAATAACGATTTATTCTAGTCTAAATTTAAGGATGAATTTAGTATAAATTGCAAAAAAATGTACGTTTTAAGTGCGGAACAAAAGAAAAGATCAGCATAAGCTGATCTTTTCCAATATTATTTTTCTAAATACTGAAGCTTATCTGGTTTGCCATTCCATTCTTCACGATCAGCAGGTTGATCACCAATTTGCGTGATATTCGGCCATTTCTGTGAAAGTTCGGTATTGAGATCAATAAAGACTTCCTGGCCTTCTGGTAACTCATCTTCTGAGAAAATTGCATTTGCAGGGCATTCAGGTTCACACAATGCACAGTCAATACATTCATCTGGGTTGATGACAAGAAAGTTAGGGCCTTCATAGAAGCAGTCGACAGGGCAAACTTCTACGCAGTCTTGATATTTACACTTAATACAATTTTCAGTGACAACAAAGGTCATGGCGTCAGCTACCTAAAAATACGGTTCTAATGAATAATGCTGTATTTTAGGGAAAACCCGTGCAACTAACAATTCCTTTTATTGATATTTAATATAGATGATCCTACTGAATCAATTTTATTTATACTTGCATGTTTGAAAATGTGATGGATTTTGCATTTTTTATGAAATTGAGACTCTATTTAGACCGTGTAAGATGTAACCGTCTTTGTTTAGACAAGATTGTTGTCGAATGTGTAATAAGCTTATCTTTTTTTATAATTTAGAAATAGCACAAGTTTTAAATAAAAAATGTTTACGGAACTAAATAACAATAAAAATAGGATCTAAGTCTGTATTTATATGACGGACTTAGATCCTATCTATTTAGGCTTTGATTTTTAAAAGTTGCTTAAGTTGATACAATTGTTCCAATGCTTGGCGAGGCGTCAGATCATCGACATCTAAATCAGCCAGTGCATCTAATACAGGTGAAGCTTTCTCAATTTCGACAATAGTTTCAATCATTTCTGATTCAATAAGTTCAGGCTCAAGTTGTACTTCCGCGAATAAATCATTTTGCACCACAGATTGCAATTGCTGCTGCTGTTGCTTTTCCAAAATACGTAAACGCTTTTGCGCTTCTTTAATCACACTTGCTGGGATTCCCGCAAGTTTAGCAACCTGTAAACCATGACTTTGACTTGCTGGACCTTGTTGAACTTTATGCAATAAAATTAAATTACCATTCAATTCTTTGGCTGTCACATGGTAATTATCAATTGCTGTTTCTTTGCTTAATTCTGTTAATTCAAAGTAATGTGTGGCAAATAAACATAAGCATTTGATACGTTTGGTTAAATCGAGTACGCATGCCCAAGCTAAAGATAAACCATCATAGGTACTGGTTCCTCGTCCAACTTCATCCATCAATACTAATGATTGGTTGGTCGCATGATGCAAAATTTGCGATGTCTCCGTCATTTCCACCATAAAGGTTGATTTGCCAGAAGATAAATCATCTGCTGAACCAATACGGGTAAAAATACGGTCAATCGGTCCAAGTTTGACTGATTGAGCCGGAACAAAACAACCGCAATATGCTAGAAGGCTGATCAACGCTGTTTGGCGCATGAACGTTGATTTACCGCCCATATTGGGACCTGTAATAATCGCCATACGATGGTTAAAATCAAGATGCGTATCATTCGGGGTATATGGGGTTTTAATCAGTGCTTCAACCACAGGATGGCGACCTGCTATGATTTGTATTCCTATTTCAGGGCTATATTCAGGTCGTGCCCAATTTTTTAAACGTGCTTGATGAGCAAAGTTCACCACCAAATCAATTTGAGCAATCGCACTGCTCATCATTTGCAAATTACCTATATCAGCACGAAGCTGTTCAAGCAATTTTTCAAACAACATTTTTTCACGTGCGAGAGCACGAGATTCACTTGATAGGACTTTATCCTCAAATGATTTTAATTCTGGGGTGATATAACGTTCAGCATTTTTTAATGTTTGACGACGAATATAATGATCAGGTGCTTGTTCCGCTTGAGCACGGGTTAATTCAATATAATAGCCACTGACACGGTTATAGCCGATTTTTAAAGTATTAACGCCTGTACGTTCACGTTCTTGAATTTCTAGATCAATCAGGAATTGACCTGCATGATCACGAATTTTACGTAGCTCGTCTAACTCATCATCAAAACCTTCTGCAATAACATTACCATCACGCAGTAATACAGGCGGATTATCGACAATTGCAGATATTAAATGTTGATGCAAACCATTAAAATCACCCAACTCTTCATTTAATTCTTGAATAAGTTTTGATTGTTTTGCATGAATAATCGGTTGAATTGCATGACGTAAAAAGGGGATTTTTGCACATGCTTGGCGTAACTGAACTAAATCACGGGGACGGGCACTGCCTAATGCAATACGGCTGAGAACACGTTCAATATCACCAATTTCTTTCAGAACTAACCGAACAGGAGACTCATGATAGCCTTTAAGTAAAGCATCAATTGCATCTAAGCGATTTTCTAATAATGCAGTATCACGAATCGGTTGCATCAGCGTACGACTGAGTAAGCGTCCGCCCATTGCAGTTTGGCAGTCATTGATTAAAGAAAATAATGATGTACCGTGCTCAAATAAAGGCTCAATGATTTCTAAATTACGACGAGTGACAGGGTCTAGTGCAATAAAGTCACTACTTTGTTCTAATTTAATCGAGCGTATATGCGGTAAAGCTGTTTTTTGCGTTTCTTTGGCATAGTGGATGAGTGCTGCTGCAGCAGCTTTGGCTAAAGGTAAATGATCAATCCCGAAGCCTGAAAGGGTAGATACTGCAAACTGATCACATAAGGTTTTTTGTGCATTATTGAGGTTGAAATCGACATTCGGTCGCTTGGTAATCGGACAATCAATTTGTTTTTTAATTTGCTCAATAATATTAGGATCAACAATATTTTCATCAACTAAAAGTTCACTTGGCATTAAACGTGATAATTCAATTGCAAGTTGTTCAGTTTTAAACTCTTGTTGCTGAACTTTGAAAATACCTGCACTTAAATCAAGCAGGGCTATACCAATTTGATTTTGTTGGAAACATAGCGCTACTAAATTTGAACTTTGATGCGCTGTGAGCAAAGCATCATCTGTTAAAGTTCCCGGTGTAATAATTCGCACAACAGCACGTTCTACAGGACCTTTACCAGTCACTTCACCGACTTGTTCACAGATCACCACAGCTTCGCCCATTTTTACAAGACGTGCTATATACCCTTCTGCGGCATGATAAGGCACGCCTGCCATTGGAATAGGTTCACCATCGGCTTTACCACGATGCGTGAGTGTAATGCCCAATAGTTTTGTTGCTTTACGTGCATCATCAAAAAATAGCTCGTAGAAATCACCCATTCGATAAAATAATAAAGAATCAGGATGCTGCATTTTTATTTTTAAAAATTGTTGCATCATCGGCGTATGAGAGGAGAGATCAGCCGTGATTTCTTGCATATGCATTGTGTTAAACCCTTATGTTTTAACAAAAAATATAAATGAATAAAATTTTGGTTATTAACCAGTTTCATTGTTTATTCAAAGGAACGATGTTAAATGTTCAAAAAATATATAAAAGATGTTGTATCAAAATGATTGAGACAATATGACTCATTAACATCATTTCTTTGAAGGCTAATACTAGCAAATTTAGGTGTAGTAAAAAAAGTTTTTAAGATAAAGAATACTTACTTAAAAATTACATTTATTTTATCTAAATTTTTCTATGGAAACTAAAATGTAATCATAAATTCTTGATGCATTGTTTGGCAGAGACTCGATATTTTCGTTATGTCCTTATTGTAAACATCATCAAGCAAAAAATAATGCTTGAATAGCTTGTGAACTTATTACTAGTTCTTGGCTCTTTCCAAGAAATATCAAACGCTCATTGTAAATTCTATAAATAACTCAACACTTTTGATAAGGTATAGCTGTTTGGCTTTTATTGTAATAACTTCCACATTTTTCAATTTCATCTAATGACGTTGTTTGAAAATAGGTTTTTAATGAATATTTGATATATAAAATTTATTAAATATTTGATTTTAAACAAATATTAATAATTTAAGGTTGAGATTTTTAATATTTTAAAAGTTTTCATTCAACTTTTGATTGAAAATTGTACGTGGTTAATATTATAATTTATCTAATATTAAAAAATTGATACATTTTATTCTTTGTTTTTTAAATTATTTTTCTAATAAATATTGGTCATAAAAATGCTTAATAATATTCAATCCGCTTTAGAGCAACTAGGCTTGTCAGCACAAAAACGTGCAATTCATATTCAATTCTCGAATGCTACTTTAAATAGCCAAGTATTTCTGCAACGCATTGATGGTCAGCATAGCCTAAATAAAGGATTGAGAATTGAGCTCATTTGTCTATCTACTGATGCAACAATATCATTAAAAAAATTCATTGGTTGCCAAGCTTCAATTGATCAAGTTACAGATAAAGGTCTACTTTTTAGAACAACAGGAATTATTACAGAAGCAAGTCAGGGACAAAGTGATGGATCATTAACTTTATATAAATTTATTTTAGAAGATCCTACGTCATTGTGGCATAAGCGTCGCAATAGTCGAGTATTCATGAATAAATCTGTGGTTGAAATTATTCAAACACTCTTCAGTGAATGGCAAGAAA
This sequence comes from Acinetobacter sp. ANC 3832, assembly GCF_002135415.1. Classification (GTDB taxonomy): domain Bacteria; phylum Pseudomonadota; class Gammaproteobacteria; order Pseudomonadales; family Moraxellaceae; genus Acinetobacter. Next base: position 1,000 of record NZ_NEGJ01000014.1, on the reverse strand, counting down.
GGAGTTCAATTCTAGCGGCGAGTTTAAGTTTAGATTTAGCAGGTTTACAAAATAATTACGATGTTCGTCCATTTGTAATGCAAATGAATGAAACAGATTTTGACTTTTTAACACGCTTAATGCGTAGCGAAGGAATTAATTGGCTTATTGATGAAGCTGTACTTTTTGTACTGAATGTGACAGCTGAAATTCAACCACAAAAATTAAGATTGATTGATAACAATAACCAATTTCAAGCACTGACTCGTCGAAATATCCGCTACCATCGTTCGAGTGCTACAGAAAAACAAGACAGCATTACCAGTTTTATTGGAAAGCGTTCTTTGCAATCAACCGCTGTTCATGTGCAACGGTGGCAGGCTGATGCTTTAGTACAAGAGGAAGGTAGTGGAACTATTCATAGTAAGCATAAGCACAGTGAAAATTATGACAATGTGAGCTTAGGTTTAGAGCAGGCATGGAATGTGAGTCCAGCTTGGATACAAGACCTGAAAGGTGAAGATGGCGTAACAGCATCGAATAATAAGCAAATTGAAAAATTGAATAAAAATTGGAAAAGTTATTTTGATACTCAAGCGAAGAAATTCGTTGCAAAAAGTACAGTCCGTGATATTCAAGTCGGATATTGGTTTGAATTTAAAGACCACCCTGAAATTGATCAACATAGTGGATCTGATAAAGAATTTTTAGTTATTTCTAAGTCTTTTTATAATCAAAACAATTTACCAAAAGATCTGACAGATCAGGTTAATCAACTTTTAAGCCAAAGTCAGTGGCAAGCCAGAACGGCTTTGTTGCACAAATCTAGCATGGAAGGCTTATTCAGCAATATAATTTCAAAATGAATAAGCCTATACCTAAAATTTATCGTACAACCAATTGGTCCTCCTATAATCAAGCCTTAATTAACCGAGGCAATATTTCCATTTGGTTTAATCCAAAGACACAGTGGTATGCACAATCACAAGGCAAAAAAGGTCGAAATCAAACCTACTCCGAT
>NZ_NEGJ01000013.1 GCF_002135415.1 Acinetobacter sp. ANC 3832 | reverse complement strand
ACTCAAATTTGCATAGTCTGTTAATAACTTATTTGACAAAAGCAAAGGCATTCAATAAGACCTAAGCAAGTAGTCATAAACAGTTGTGCTGGCGACAATAGCAAGAGTGAACCACCTGATCCCTTCCCGAACTCAGAAGTGAAACCTCTTCGCGCTGATGGTAGTGTGGGGTTACCCATGTGAGAGTAAGTCATCGCCAGCTCATTATTCCTAAAAACACCCCCTTCTTATGAAGGGGGTGTTTTTTTATGTATAAAATAAAGATAATGGTGAAAAAGGAAAAATAGCAAATAATCTGTCTTTTTCAACCACTCATTTAAGATTAAAAGAAAAAAATAGCTATTTGTTAGCTGGAAAATACGCTAAAGAGGCATAAGTAATAGATAACTAAAGAAAAGCATAATACGAGGGGGGTATACAGACACAAACAATTTCATAATTTTGAGGATTTCATTAGTTTGAATTTGAGGATTTCATTAGTTTGAAAATGAAATAGTCCTTAATTTCTTTCAATGTATATCCGAAAATATTCTGATTAGATCAGTTATTTCAGTTAGTTAGTCTTATAATATATAGCCGTTCTTCATATCAGCGTTGAGGATAAGGAATATTTAACGGGCATTATTATTTGCCATAAGACCTTGATTTTGAGCTTCAGAAATTAATCGTTCAGCAGATTCTCTATTCTTTCTTAAACCTGGCATACGGAATTCAGTATGACCATAATCATGTATTCGCGTCCAACGTCCACCCCAAGTTAAACCTACTGATTCTGCAGCTTCACCATACAGTTTATAGCCTTGCCATGCCCATGGATCTCGTTCAGAAATAACAACTTTACCGTCACGTTTAAAGGCAACGTCTGCTGCTAAACCAAACTGATGATAGCTTTGATATGCTTTTGCTAATGTTGTTGCCGCATTTCCAGATAACCGTGTTTGACGCTCTGGACTCCGGTAACCTTCGAGAAGAACCATTTCATAGCCATGACGTTCTTTCATGATTTTAAAGACCATAAGCAAACGTTGTTTATAACTTGGGTGCATTTTGTCCCATTTTCGGTCAATCTGAGCAGTATCGAAACTACTACGCATATCTCCAAATTCTTCATTGTCGACAGAAGGTGTGACATTTGGAAATTGCTGAGTCGGAGATATAGTTGATGGTGAGCTTTCAAGTATTTGTGCTTGGATAATTGCTGCGTCGATCAAGCTTTCATCTACGGCTGGTGGTGGTGTTAATATTTCACCGTTTAGCAATGCATAAATCTGTGGATCAGTTTTTCTTAAATAATCTGCTTCAATTTTTGTTGGATCAATGGGCCGTGTAAAGGCAAAAACTAAAATGCTAGAAAGTAAAAAAACACCCGCAATTAAAATCCACCATTGCTGTAAATGCCAATGTGATTGAGTTTGCTCAGATGCTGCCGCATGATTCATTTGTTGAGCAAAATTGCGTGCATGAATTAATTTTTTTTTGCTTTGAGGTAATAAATTACGAACAATATCCATTGATTTAGCTCGTAATTCATAAGACATTAAAAGGCTTAACCCAATAATGAGAAAAATAAAGCAACAAAAAATAAAAATGATCACAAATTAGTTTTCTTTTGGTGTTCGCGTTACCGAAATTTGCACAGTTGCTTGTGGAACCTCAATATCTTGAGTCTTATCATTGGGTTTACTTGCCGTTGCAACAGCTTTAGCTAGTTCTGATTTATTAGTCGTTGCTTTTACAGGTGCTTTTTGTAAAGTCACAGGAATAGCTGGGCTATTTGGCTTTGAAGCTACTTTTTCATGAGGCAATACTGGTTTTGGTTTATTTCCAAACGCATTCTCAAAAGGATCTTTAGGTTGAATATCTTGAATCGGTTTTGGCTCTTTTGAAGGCTTAAATAATTTACCAAATTCTTTGTCATTGATTGGTGCAAAGGCTTCATCATCAGATTCTTTAGCCGCATTGTGTTCATTATTTTGAGCTGTTATTGCTGAATGTGCTTCTGTTTGATCTTGATTAGCGATGACTTCAGCATGATTTTCTTGTTCTAAGGTTGTTTCAGCGTCATTTTGTTTAGAAAAATTGCTATAGAGAAACAGGATAATCGCAGCAAATAAAATTCCTACGATAAATCCTAGTAAAATATATAAGCCCATACGAGACGGAGATTTTTTATTTTTCGTCTGTAATATTCTTAGTGAGTTCCGATTATCCTGAGTCATATTATTATCTTTAATCAAGGTAAATGGATGGTAATATTGGCCTGTTCAATTGGAGCGCTAATCACATTTTGATATTGAGATAAGGCCGCATTTTCTTGTTTTGATAACATATATCTAAAACCAGTGAAGGCTAATATAGCGAATAATAATAAGAAAATAAGTATCCATAAAAAAGGTAATTCATTATGAATAATGTTTTTAATTTGATCGGGCAGGGCTGCAAAAGGTGAAAATGCCGTTTTTTTCCCTTTTAAATAATCAATTTCATCACCAACGCGTGCAACCAAATGATTCAAACTTTCAATAGATTCAATTCGATATTTGCCCTGAAAGCCGAGCAATAAGCAGTAATGATATACTTCTAAAGCAGCTAAGCGATCTTTACCACGACTTCGAATACTTTCTAAAAATTCAAAGAATCGATAACCTGCAAGTTGTGAACCGAACAAACTAAGCTGCAAAGGGCTGATTAACCATGAGTTCTGTAAGTTAAAAAAACTAGGATCTTGTTGAGTGACAATGGTTTCATCTAAAAGTGCACAAAATGCATATTTAGAATCATGGATATCTTCAGCAGAAAACTGTAGTTTTTTAGCTTGGATTTCAAAGCGATTGAGTAAATCAAGAATTTTTTCTCTAAATGCTTCGACATTTGCTGGAACATATTGATTTTTGATCATAAAAACAATATAGAAACCATCATGTAGTAAATCCACAAGGTTGGTTGCTTGTGTAATTTTAGGATTCGCATTGGACTGGTTAAGCCCTGAACCAATTTGTCCATCATCAAATAAGGAAGGGGCATTATTGGGTAAATTCATTTTTTATTCTTCCCTTAAGCATTCATTACAGCAATTAATTCCACACTAATATCTTGGAAGCCTGCTGGGACATAGATACAAATCGTTTCGGACTCAAGCATACGTTGGTACAAATCATGATGCGGTTCGACTTCAAAGTAACTAACACCAGAACGTACTGGAATAGCTGTTGGAACTTGCATTAAATGGTGAATTGGAATGGCAGGTAAAGCTGAAACGACGCGTTGTTCGACATCTACTGTATTACCCACTTTAAAGCGTAAAGGCACAATTTGTACCAACTCATGGGTTTGCATCATGCTACTTGAGACAGCAATGTATAAACGGCTTTCGCGAGTGATTTTGTCAGATTCAAGACTACCCACCCAATAAGATGGACGAATTTCTTTCAATGCAATGCTGATATAGCGGCTTGAAATAATCGTATCCAGTAAGTCTCTTAAAATAATGTCTAATTGGCTAAAACTGTCTTGTAAATTATGATGTTTATACTGTGGTAAATGTTCTACTTCATAGGCTGTAGAGAATGTGAGCAATGAACCCGTTAAGCGTAATAATTCAAAAAATAAACGTTCAGGATGAATTTGTGGGCTTTGTAATAAGTGGTTTAACGTTGCATGCGCTGTATTTAATGCATTCACTAACCAAAATGAAACGATATCGCCTGAACGGAATTCAATTAGCTTCTGCTCATTTTCACGATTATTGGTTTGAATGGTTTTAATTTTTGCTTTAATCACATTCAGTGTGCGCTTTAAATTACTGATTAAAGATTCACAGGATTCAATATGTAGGATTGGCGGAATAAATTTATGATCTAATTCAAAATGCCCAGAACTTTGTCGTTTAATTTTTCCGACAGGCAAATATAGGAAACCATCTAAATCATGGTTAGGATCTGTATTTACTTCAATTAATTTAAACTCAGCACGTCGTCTAAGTAAGGTAATTTCTGCAGGTGTCGCATCTGTAAAAAGATCATGTGTTTCTGTTAAATAAGAATGGTATCGACTTGGTTGACGCGCTTCATCATGTGCCACATTCTTTTTATTGGCTTGTAAAATAGGCAATGCTAAATAGATCAGCATTTCACCACGCAAATTCAAATCATCTAGTTGAATAGGCTCTGGCAATAAATCCCGCGCAGGTGCACTGTAAATTTCACCATCTTGCCACAACATTTCGACAGATTCTAAAGCTAGAACATGTGTACCAAGTTGTGTTTCATCATAACGAATATTTTGTACGCCATAGCCGAAAGGAATGGTCGAACGAATGGTGTGGTTTAAACGTTGTTCGTGATAGGTATCTTGAAGTTGAAAATGTTGAGGTCTTAAAAATAGACCTTCACCCCAAAGAATTTTTTCCGCTTTAAACATGAATTATTACCATTCGTTAGATTCGTTACTATTGTGGTGGACTCCGAGTAATTCCTGAACTGACTCTAGAGGATTGTCATTCTTAATGACTTGTCCTAACCATTCATGTAGAGGCATTTGGCTCCATTTAATGGTTTTTTGTAGCATATAGCTGACAGGGCTATGTGGTTCATTCGCTTGAAAATAATCAGATATTTCTTGTAATACTTTCATTGCCTGCTCACGATTTTGTAAGTGGCTTTGTGGTTGTGGTTGAAAGGATTGTTGATTTTGAGGATTCATAATCGGTGCTATCTGTTGAGCAACATCACTTGTCTCTTGTACTTGTTGAGTGGAAATATTTTCTGTAGTTGATGATGTTGTCGTACCAAAAGCATCTGCTTTATATATTTTCTTTAAACTTTTTTGAATATTTTCGAGTTGAGAATCAATACTTGCAAAACTTGGTGCTTCAAGTTCCATCAATAAATCAAGAACTTGTTTGATGGTATTCCAATGTTGCAGAATATCATTGAAGTGTTGGTAATTTTGAAACTGAAAACTTTTTGAAGTATTAAATAAAGCTTGTTCAAATTGTTCTAAATCAGCAGAACCTTCAATAACATCTGAATCTTCATTATGTTTACGACGATTATTTTGTTGATATAAAAAGTTTTCGTAGTCTAATAATGAATAGTATGGCTGAACATTTAATAAAGGAACTTGCTTGATCAAATTAGGTAATTGATTGGTTAGCCCCTGCAACAAACCTAGTCTTTGATCTAAGTCATCATCTTCGAGTTCAGGATGTATTTTTAACCAATATTGTTCTAGCATACGATGCGATAGTTCTAACCCTTTCGCAATACCTTCAAATCCATATAAATGAGCCCAAGCCTCGGTCAACCAAGGTAATAAGCGAATATCCTTGGTCTTATCTACCAATAATTCAGTCGTTTTTGATGCAACAAATGACCAATCGGCTTGCTTAGGTTCAGAAACCCAATCCCCTTGTTCTAATAACGGATCATCTTGAGTTTTTGCTTTTTTAATGGCATGAAACTCATTGGAGAAAGAACAATCTTCTCCACAAAGTTCAACTTCCGAAATCGGTTGAAGCAATTTATCTATATCTAAACTCATAGCCTACGTTTCTCTATTAATTCATTCTAAGCTTCGGTCGTTTTCGCTTTTTTAGCCGATCTTTTCTTTGATTCTTTAGGTTGAGGATCAAGCTGATATGTAATTTCATCATCTTTGACATCAATAAAAATAAGTTTTGGTAGTTTTTGCTCAGCCAATGCTACTAAAATTTCCGTAGCTAAAGCGGGTAGAACAGAAGCATTTAAAATATTATCGACATTACGTGCACCACTATCGACCTCAGTACAGCGACTTAATAATAATTCGATTAAATCGTCCGTATATTCCACTTTGGTGTCATATTGTTTTTCAATACGTGCTGTAATTTTGCCAAGTTTATGTTTAATAATACGAATCAATAAATCATCATGTAATGGGAAATAAGGCACGATCCGCATACGGCCCAAGAATGCGGGTTTAAACTGCTTATACAAACTTGGTTTTAAATGTTCGAGTAACTCTTCAGCACTTGGCCACTCTTCAACAGGGCTATTTAAACACGCCTGCATAATCGCACTGGAACCAGCATTTGATGTCAGTAAAATAGTGGTATTTTTAAAGTCGATGACACGACCTTCACCATCTTCAAGCATCCCTTTATCAAACACTTGATAGAACAATTCTTGCACATCGCTGTGTGCTTTTTCAATTTCATCTAAAAGAACAACACTATATGGATTACGACGGACAGCTTCAGTCAAGACACCACCTTGACCATAGCCGACATAGCCTGGAGGTGCACCTTTTAATGATGAAACTGTATGTGCTTCTTGATATTCAGACATATTGATGGTGATGAGATGTGATTCTCCCCCATAAAGTTCATTCGCCAGTGCCAATGCAGTTTCAGTTTTACCCACACCACTTGGCCCCACAAGCATGAACACACCTTGTGGTTTATTGGGATCTTCAAGTTTAGCTTTTGATGTTTTAATGCCTTGAACCAATTGATTTAAGGCATAATCTTGCCCCATCACACGTTGTTCAAGTTTTTGTTCTAAGCTGAGAATTTGTTTAATTTCATCATTAACCATTTTCCCAACAGGGATACCAGTCCAATCTGAAATAATTTCATTAATAATTTGAGCATTTACACGTTCAAAAACCAAAGGCGCTTGCCCTTGTAATTCACTCAATTTTTCACGAAGTTGACGCACTTCTGATTTAATCGCTTCATCTTCGTGATTTTCTTGTTGCGACAGTCGTTGAATATTTTTAACAATCTCTAGTTCTTGTTGCCATTTTTGTTCCGTTTCTTGAATCTCTTGATTTAAATTTTCAAGTTTCTGTTTCAATGTTTCTAAACGGTCATGATGGATTGGAAAATGACGATGCTCATTTTCTAAGATATTGAATTCAAGATTTAAATTATGTTGTTGAGCTTTTAACTGATCTAATTTAACAGGTTGGGCATTTTGAGTCAGTGCAACACGTGCTGAAGCTGTATCTAAAACGCTAATTGCTTTGTCTGGAAGTTGGCGCCCAGTAATATATCGATGTGATGCATGCACTGCAGTAACTACAGCTTCATCATCAATCAATAAGTTGAAATGACTGGCCATGACTGGAATCATTGCACGGAGCATGTCAATTGCGACTTCTTCAGTCGGCTCTTCGACTTTAACCACTTGGAAACGACGACTTAAAGCAGCATCTTTTTCAAAATATTGTTTATATTCAGCCCATGTCGTCGCAGCGATGGTTCTCAACTCACCTCGTGCAAGGGCAGGTTTGAGTAGATTGGCAGCATCATTTTGCCCTGCTTGCCCACCTGCACCAATCATGGTGTGTGCTTCATCAATAAATAAAATAATAGGATGGCTTGAACTTTGGACTTCTTTAATCACTTGCTTTAAGCGATTTTCAAACTCACCTTTAACACTGGCACCTGCTTGTAATAGGCCCATATCTAAAGCATGTAATTGAACATTCTTTAATGCATCAGGAACTTGATTTTGAGAAATTTTTAAGGCTAATCCCTCAACAACGGCTGTTTTTCCGACACCAGGTTCACCTGTCAAAATAGGATTATTTTGACGACGACGCATTAAAATATCGAGCATTAGACGAATTTCGTATTCGCGACCAATGACTGGGTCTATTCCACCTTTTTGTGCTTTTTCAGTCAAATTAATGGTGTACTGGTCTAAAGCAGGTGTTTTATTTTGTGGCTTAGCTTCTTGATCTGATAGTACTGTAGCAGTTTGATCATCTGAATGATTCTGCTCTGATTCTTGTTCAGAACTTTGTGTGCAGATGTCTAAAAACTTATGTTTCATCGTGTCGATTGGGAATAAATCGAACAGACTAGAGGCACGAATGGCAATTTGATATAAATCAGGTGCAGTAAGTAAAGCAACCAATAAATGACCACTACGAATGACAGGATTTTGTTCAGCAGATGCCAGTAACCATGCTTGTTCAAGTAAACGCACAATTGATTTTGCAAAAATAGGCGTGCGTGTATTACCTTTCGGTAATTGGGATATGGTTTCTTTTAAATCATCAATTAAAGCGTCTTTTGAAATTTTATATTTATTCAGTAATATTTCTAAGTCATTTAAAGCAGTTTGTTGTAATAATTCAAAAAATAAATGTTCAATTTCAATTTCAAAATTTTGTTGAGAAATGCAAAAATTGGCTGATTTTTCTAGGGCTGTACGTGTCGGAGCAGATAATTTTGTAATTAAAATTTTCAAATTATTCATTAAGTAAATCTCAATTTCACTGAGTGAAAGTTCATTATGTTTTGTTCTAAAATAGAAACAAATTTTTGATATTTATTAAAAATCTACAGCAACATCTTGTTTTTGTATGTAGAAATATATACGATCATTCTACATAAAAAAAATGTTTTGTGAATGTCCAGATGAATAAAATAATAATTTTTTTATATTAAATTGTTACCAATAGATAAAGTTGACACAAAATGTCTTGACTAAACCTAGTGTTTTTTAGTTTAATTTTTAAGCCGAGATTAATATTTTTAGAAATTTACGTATAACTAAACTGGGCAAACTATATTTTAATAAAATGAGAAATGTCCAGTTTTTGATAATTTAAAAGAGGCTTGTTTTGAAAAATAATATTGCTTTTGGTATAGCAATTTCTCTCCTGATCATTGCTCCGCTGAGTTATGCGGATGAATCTGAAGTGAAGTTAAAACGAAGTTGTATCAAAGATAATCCTGTGGTTGAAGGGGAGTCTGATCCAACGTTATTGGGAATTTATGCACAGTTATGTGATAAAAAAAATAAAGACAATAAAGACAATAATATGATTCTAGCTGCACAGCAGTTTCAAAAAATGGGTAAAAATTATAAAGCTTTACGAATTGTGAGTGAGTTGGAATCAAACAATATTCATAGCAATACCTTAACAGATGTTAAATTTTTGGCGGGCGTAAATCTTGCTAATTTAGCTTTAAATCAAATGCGAGATAAAGAGGTCCGTTATTTGTCGGATGATACTTATCCACCAGCTAAAGGATTTATCGAAATTGTGAATAAGGCTATGCCAGCTCCTATCATTGTTGAATCTAAATCAAAAAATGATGAAGAAGTTAAAGCTAAAACTTATACTACAAAGACGACTAAGCATTACACAAATAATTCGACTGGGAATAAAAAGAATCGAACTGAACCAAAAATTAAAAAAGTAACCACAAATAAGTCAAATGTAACTGCACCACCACCAGCAACGACTAAGTCAGGTGGTAATCCTTTTGCAAGTTTGAATAATTAAATTAAGGAAATTTATCAATGGCTAAGCGTGAAAGCGTACAAAAGAAATTACAACGTATTCGTCCACCACGTGTACAACTTACTTATGATGTTGAGGTAGGTGACGGAAAAGAAATTAAAGAACTTCCATTTGTAGTGGGTGTTTTAGGTGATTTTTCAGCGGCATCTGAGTTGGAAAGAACGAAATTAAAAGATAAAAAATTCATTAATGTTGATTTAGAAAATATTGATGAAGTTATGGAGTCTTTAGCACCACGTGCGGCTTTTCAGGTTGAAAATACATTGACTGAAGATGGTGGGCGCATGTCTGTTGATTTAACTTTTAAATCAATGGATGATTTCAGACCAGAACAAGTAGTTCAACAGGTTGATCCTCTACGTAAATTGGTTGAAGCGCGTGAACGTTTAACTGATCTTCGTAATAAAATTTCAAATAGTGAACGTTTAGAAGATTTACTAGATGAAGTTTTACAAAATACTGATCAAATTCGCAAGTTAAGTGCAGAAGCGGGAGTTGATCATGAGTAATTTACAAACTGCAACAGCAGATAATACTTCCGTTCAAGAAGTTAATTTACTGGACTCTATTGTTGAAAGAAGCCGAATTGCACGTAATGAAGATGAGCATGATCGTGCAAAAAGTTTAATTGGTGAACTTGCTAAAGAAGTGATGGCAGGTACGATTACTGTTTCTGAAAATATGACATTATCGATTGATAAACGTATTGCAGAAATTGATGCTTTGATTTCAAATCAACTTAGTAAAATCATGCACAATGAACAATTTCAAAAAATTGAATCGACTTGGCGTGGTTTATATTATTTTTGCCAAGAAACACCTTCGAATCCTTTAATTAAAATTCGTATGATGAATACAACGAAAAAAGAACTAATTAAAGATTTCCAAGGTGCGACTGATTTTGATCAAAGCACCTTGTTTAAAAAGATTTATGAAGAAGAATATGGTTCATTTGGTGGCGCACCTTATGCAACGCTGATTGGTGATTTTGAATTTGATCGTACGCCATCAGATATGTACTTGCTTGAGCAAATTTCACATGTGGCTGCAGCTGCACACGCTCCGTTTATTTCGGCAGCTTGTCCAAGCATGTTGGGACTTGAATCATTTACGGATATTGACCGACCACGCGATGTTTCGAAAATTTTTGAAACAGCAGAATATGTACAGTGGCGTTCATTTCGTGAAAGTGATGACTCTCGTTATGTCGCTTTAACAATGCCACGTGTTTTAGGGCGTTTACCATATCATCCGAAAGAAGGTACTGCGACTGAAGGCTTTAACTATGTTGAAGAGGTTTCGGGTCAAAACCATGATGAATATTTATGGATGAATGCCGCTTATGGATTTGGTACACGTTTAACCAATGCATTTGATATGCATGGTTGGTGTGCTGCCATTCGTGGTGTTGAAGGCGGTGGTTTGGTTGAAGGTTTACCTGTCCATACCTTTAAAACCAACGATGGTGAAGTCGTCTTTAAGTGTCCTACAGAAATTGCGATTACAGATCGTCGTGAAAAAGAATTGAGTGATCTTGGTTTTATTCCTTTAGTACATTGTAAAAATACAGATTATGCAGCATTTTTTGGTGCGCAATCTACACAAAAACCAAAAAAATATGACAGTGATACAGCGAACGCAAACTCCGCTTTATCGAGTCAAATCCAATATATTATGGCGGTTTCTCGAATAGCACATTATTTAAAAGCAATGATGCGCGATAAGGTCGGTAGTTTTGCTTCCGCTGGCAATGTCGAAGCATTTTTGAATGAATGGTTATCTCAGTATGTCTTACTGGATGATGGGGCTTCACAAGAAGCGAAAGCACAATATCCGCTTCGTGAAGCATCAGTAAAAGTTGTAGAGAATCCTGCTATGCCAGGGCACTACAAATCTGTGGTTTTTCTAAGACCACATTTTCAGCTGGATGAGTTGTCTGTTTCTTTACGACTCGTTACTGAGCTACCTCAGTCCTCTAACTAAGAGAACAGCGTAATAATAACTTTAAATAAAATAGGAAAATTCCAATGAAAGATATATACGTTCAATTTCGAGGCAAGTACAAAGTAGATGGCGAGTCTCGCGATTCTGAACACAAAGACTGGCTTGAAGTAAATTCTTGGGCGCATAACATTCGCCAACCTAAGTCTGCAACCTCTTCAAGCGTTGGTGGTCATACAGCTGAACGTGTTGAACACTCTGATATGGTTTTTGTAAAAGACCTAGATGCAACAAGTCCAAAACTTTGGGAAGCTTGTTCAGCGGGTTATACATTTGATGAAGTGCAAATCGATTATTACCGTGCAAATGGTGATAAACGTATTAAGTACTTACAAATCAAATTAAAACATGTTTTGGTTTCTAGCGTTACTCCAACTGTTGAGTCTGAAGGCGTACCTACTGAAGCTTTTGGTCTTAAGTATGCTGCTGTTGAGTGGACTTATAACCAACAAGATATTAACGGTAGTGCTAAAGGCGCTGTTACTAAAAAATGGTCTCTTTCTAATAACACAGCTTCTTACGCTGCGTAATGATCAGAAATTGACGCGAATAAGGGTTAACTTAACGTTAGCCTTTATTTGTTATTAAAACATTATGATTTTAAGTAGAAATGAATTTAGATCAATTACATCCTTACGGATTTCAGTCTACATTATTTGATCGCTTAATTCCTGAAGATGATTATGCAAGAGGCTTATCTATTCAAGAGTTACGTGAATCAGTAGCACATGACTTAGAAGATTTACTCAATAGTCGAATGGCAAATCTTGACCATTTGATTGAAGATTTCCCATTGTCAAAAAATTCAATTGTTCAATTTGGAATTATTGATTTTGTGGGTTTATCTACGGCAAATCCTGCTGATCGCGAAAAAATTTGTCAGTCCATTGAAAAGTCTATAACCGCACATGAACCTCGGTTAAGACAAATAAAAGTCGAAATGCTCATGGATGGGGAGAATATGGGCGCTTTGTGTTTGAGCATTCATGCTTATTTGAATATTAATCCTTTATATGAACCTGTTATTTTTGATGCTTTGCTAAAACCAACAACACAACAATATGTAATTTCTGCTCGATCTTAAAAGTGGGTACGCTGTGATAGAAGAACTTTTACCGTATTATGAAAAACAATTACAAGAATTTGGTCAGCAATCACGTGAGTTTGCACAGAAGTATCCAAAAATTGCGCAACGACTCTCTTTAAACCAAGAACAAATAGATGATCCACATATTGAACGCTTAATACAGGCGTTTTCTCTTATTGCAGCACGTATTGATAAGAAGCTCGCAGACAGCTACGATATTTTTACTCGATCATTATTTGAAGTCATGTTTCCACAGTATCTTCGTCATTTTCCTGCATGTTCTGTAGTGAGCTTTGAAGATCTGAATAAGCAAAAACAGTTAACCGAAGTTCATAAAATTCCTGCGCAAACCACATTAAAATCTCGTAGTTTTAAAGGGGTACAATGTGAGTTTAATACCACGCAAGATGTGCGTTTATTACCTTTACAACTCACAGAGTTAAATTTTAAAACTAATCCAAGTGCGCATATGCATTTAAATCAAAATGCAACTTTAAGTTTAAATTTTGAAATATTTAATCTGGCTTATAAATGGTTGAAAACAGAAAAATTACCGATTTATTTAGATGCGATTTCTAATTTCCCATTACAAGTATTGGATAGTGTTTTTAAAAAAAGTACCAGTTTTAGTTTAAAGATCGGGCATCGAGTGATTGATATTCCCAATCCATTTGAAGTTATGGGGTTTACAGAAGAAGAAAGTTTATTACCTGTCGATGAACATACCCACCATGCTTATCGTTTACTGATGGAATATTTTTGTTTTTCGGATAAATATAATTATTTAAATCTAAATTTAGATTTTTTAAAGCATTTTAAACTTGAGAATAATAGTTTCGAAATTCAAATTCATCTTAAATTGAATTTAAATGATCAAGCGATTATTCGAAATTATTCTGAGTTGAATGTCGCCAACTTTAAACTGTTTACCAGCCCAGTCGTGAACTTATTTGAGAAACAAGCTGAACCACAAAAAATTAATCATAAGCAACTTGAATATCCATTGATTACTGATATCCACCATCCGGAGTTTTATCAGGTATATTCGATTTTAACCATGAATATGGTACGTGAAAAAAGCAACCAAGATCAGGTTTTGCATCCAGTTCTACCTTTCTTTGCGATGAGTCATTATCGTGGCGATGAGGTTCAATTTTTCTATGCCTTAAACCCAACACAATTACATAACCAATTTGTAGAAACAGGTTATTCAATTATTTCGAAAAATTTAGAACCGCAGAATATTAAATCAGATTTTATTAGTACAAAATTGTTGTGTTCGAACCGTGAATTGCCACATGAAGCATTGAGCCAATCCAATAATATTTTAAATTTAAATGACAGCAGCATGGCACGCCGTGCCTTGGTATTAAAACGTCCGAATGTACCTTTTCATTTTGAGCAAAATGCCAAGGAACAATGGCGCATCATTTCGCATCTTTCGTTGAATACTTTGGCATTAATGAAAGGTGATGCAGTCAGTCATATCAAAGAATTATTAGAACTTTATAATTTACCTAAATCGAAAGAAAATCATTTAATTATTGATGCAATTAAAACCATTACTTTTGAATTGACACATAAATTGGTTGAAGCAAAGCCATTCCCAATGTTTGTACGTGGTGTAAAAGTTGTGATCTCAATCGATGCACAAATTTTTCGTGGGCATAGCTTGTACATTTTTAGCGAATTGATTAGTCATATTTTTAATTTAAAAGTACAAATGAATAGTTTTGTTGATGTCATGATTTTTGACTCAAATACACAACAGGAGTTATACCAATGCGTTCAGAACGTTGGTGGCAAGAAGCTTCTGTAGTTGATGAGCTTTTTAAATCGCCTACCTCATTTGATTTTATTCAAAGCACACGCTTGTTTCGTCATGTGCCTTATCGACAGCACAATAAGTATTGGGCGAATGATTTTAGTTTTGAAAATTCTCTGAATTTAAACTTTCCAATCTCTGAAATTGAAGCATTAGAGCT
This sequence comes from Acinetobacter sp. ANC 3832, assembly GCF_002135415.1. Classification (GTDB taxonomy): domain Bacteria; phylum Pseudomonadota; class Gammaproteobacteria; order Pseudomonadales; family Moraxellaceae; genus Acinetobacter. The sequence goes on along the minus strand of NZ_NEGJ01000013.1, from coordinate 71,627 downwards.
GAAAGATGAAAAAATTCAATTAACCAATTTAATTGTAGGTTTAACAGGGACACTCGGTGCTTTACCGTATACGTATACGAATAAGGTAAAACAAGCTCCGCGTAAGCAAAGAGATGAAGTTGTTAAATTTTTAAGTTTATTTAATCATAAGCTTACAGCGCAATATGTAGATTCTAGCCTGACATATAATCTGCCTATTCGTTATGAGATTGAACAAGAAAATCAGTATTTAGACATCTTGCATGCTTTAAATGGTTATATTAGTACCCAACATGAACAGCCTGAATTGGATGATTATTTTGCTGAATTTGCAGGATTAATGCAGGGGCAAAACAATACTGCACATGCAATGAAAACCATGTTAGCGTGTATTTTTAAGCAGCATGTTGAAATTGAAGAATTTATCGAAGAAAAATTTAAATTACCTGATGCGCAAAAAACAGTTTTAGGTGGCGAACGTCCGAGTTTATTGGGTATTAATACGTTTTGTGGTGAAACCATTCGGCAAATTGACGGCAAGATTGAGATCCGCATTGGTCCTCTCAATCGAGCACAATATTTAGAATATTTACCACAACAAAAACAAAGTCAAAAATTAAAAAGTATTTTACAAAGTTGGTGTAGTCCAACATTACTCGTTGATTTGCGTTTGATTATTGCCAAAGAAGAAGTGAAACCATTGTGTTTAAATTCTGAGCCTTCATTTGGGCTTGCTCAAGGTGCTTTTTTGATGCCACATACAGCACAAGACAATGATGAAACATGTTATGCATTATTAGGGGTCGCATAATGCTAAAGATTATTCTTGGGACATTCATTAGTATCTTTATTGTGGTCTCTACCATTGTTATTTTTTATTGGCGTGACAGTAAATACGAACCCAATACGATCGATTTTGTACTGTATTTTGCGCTGATTCCCTTGGGTATCTCATTGCTATTATTGTCTCCGATGATGATTTCAAAATGGTATAAACATCGACAGGAACAGAAAGAAAAGCAACAATTGGCGGAGCAACAAAAACAAGAAACACCTGAAGTTGAAGAGCAAAAAAGTGAAGATGTCGATTGGATTAAATTAAATGTTTTTTCAGCATCGACATTAAGTGCAATGGGTGAGGATGATTCAAATTTACAAGCCTTGCAGGATCATCACAGTGCAGAGTTAGATAAAGAATTGGTCAATGGCTATGGTTTGCCAATATTGGCATATCGTATTGCTGAAATTGATGATTTAATCGAAGCAAATGAGGAAGAGGGCACGGCTACTCGTCAAAGTCGAATTATGGCTTTGCTGCAGCATCAATTAGAAAAAAATACAGAAGTGTTGTGGCAGGTTGCAGAGCATTTAAAGCAATCAGCTTTGTTTTATGACAGTCATCTGGCACAAGTTTATCGTATGCATCCTGCATGGATTGATCCGAATGCACATGTTGATGATGAGGAAAATATTGAACGTGTGGTTGAACAGGTCGCTCAATTAAATCGAATGAATGTACATCTTATTGTTGCAGAAAATTTACTGCATGTATGGGATGAAGCGACAAGTACCGAAAAAATTCAAGATTATTTAAATGAATTAGGTATTATTCCTCAACAAATTAATATCGAATATCATTATTGGGGACAAGGAACAGCATATTGGGAATGGTTGAACTTACTGAAGTCAGTTCAACAACAAGAGATGGATGTCTCTTTAATGTTGTGTGTTGATTCTGATATTGACCAAGATGTGATTGATGAAAAGATTTGGATGACAGAAAGTTATGTTCCTGCTGAATTCGTGAGTAGTTGCGTTATAACGGCATTACCGATGCAAGTCATTAATTTACAAAATATAAAGTCGATTCGTATTGCATTGAATGAAAAAAATATATTAAACAGTTTAGAGACTTTACAACTAAAGCAATTAGCTCAATATGAACAGGAAAGCCCTTTTGTGATTGTTATGGATGATCCTGCTGAGATCAAAATGTTAAAAAAGTTAGAACAAAATTTTTCGCAGACCCCCATAGAAAGTTACCATTATTTATATAGCAAATCAGCTTTGGGTCATACACAGCATCTTTCTAAAATTTTTGGATTTATGTTGGGACTACAACTTCCTGAAGAGATGTATGCCATGATTTATAGTGCCGAATATGCGCAAACTCAGGTTTTTATTGGAACTGATTTTGCCAATGATGAAATTAACCCACAGATTTAAAGAATAAGAAGAGAAGCGAATGTATATAATTTTAGGTTATTTGTGGCAGTACGTGACCAATCCAAAGGCGATCATTGCATTGTCTTTATTTGTTGCACTGCTTTCATCATATAGCGTTATACCCAGACAGTATTTCTGGATGTTGGTTGCCGTGTATGTATTGGGGTTATTCATCTACGGTATTTATTGGCTGATTCAGCGTAAACGCAATGCTGACCAAGGTGAAGCATTGGTTGAAGCGATTACTAAGGACACTGAAGCTGAATACGGTAAACAAAAAGATAAAGAAGAGTTACAGCTGATTAATCAGCAAATGAAAGACTCAATTCAGCTGATTCGTAAGTCAAAATTAGGTGATAAAAAAGGTAATGCAGCAGTATATGAATTGCCTTGGTATATGGTGATTGGCAATCCAGCTGCGGGTAAAAGTTCAGCAATTTATAATTCAGGTTTAAAATTTCCTTTTGAAGAAACCCATCAAAAAATGGTTTCAGCTGGTTTAAGCGGTACACGTAACTGTGACTGGTTTTTTTCCACAGAAGGAGTGTTACTGGATACAGCAGGTCGTTATTCTGTTTATAGTGAAGACCATTCTGAATGGTTAGGTTTTTTAAATATATTAAAGAAGAACCGCTCCAAAGCACCGATTAATGGCTTAATCGTTATTGTCAGTATTGCTGAATTGGTCAGTCAAAGCCCTGAAAAATCACTTAAATTGGCTAAAAACTTACGTGCCAGAATTCAAGATTTAACAGAACGTTTAGAAATTTTTTCGCCTGTATATTTGGTCTTTTCAAAAATGGATTTGATTGCAGGTTTTACCGAATTCTTTGAATGCTATGAAGACCAAGAGTTTGATCAGGTGTGGGGGGCAACAATCCCTTATGATCCCCAAGCAACGCAAAATGCGACAGAGGTTTTTGAACAACATTACAATGTTTTATACGATGGTTTGAAAGGTGTCAGTACGACACATTTAAGTCGCCGTCATGCAAAAAATATTTCTCCCAGTGTAATGACTTTCCCACTTGAATTTAAAACATTAAAACCGGCTTTAAAAACCTTTATTGGGACATTGTTTGAAGAAAATCCGTACCAATTTAAGCCTGTATTCCGTGGCTTTTACTTCACCAGTGCTTTGCAAGAAGGTGTGATTGAAAGTCCAATGACCGAGCAAATTGCTGAAGAGTTTCATCTTTCAAAAATTCCAAACAGTGAACATGGTATCCCACAAAATTCTATTTCACAGAACCATGGTTATTTCTTAAAAGGTCTATTCTCGGAAGTTATTTTAAAAGATAAAAATTTGGTTAAACAGCATATTAATCCAGCGAAAAAACGTCAGCGTTATTTGGCTTTTATTGCTGCATTGTTGGGTGTATCTATTATTCTTGGGCTTTGGGTGTGGTCATATCGCAATAACCAACAATTAATTGCAGATGTTCAAGCAGATTTAAATAAAGTTGTACAAATGGAGCAGACGTCTGGTCAAGAGCTTTCTACGCAACTGGATGCTTTATTAATTTTGCAACAACGCTTAGAACAATTGGATGATTTTGATCGTCATCGCCCATTAAAATTTGCTTTTGGTTTATACCAAGGTAATGAGTTACGCGAAAAACTTAAAGCAGAATACTTGAAAGGTGTGAAGCAAATTGTATTGGTTCCTACCCAACAGAATATTGCTCAATATTTACAACGTGTTAAAACCAACCAAGAAACTTTAAAGCAAAACCACGTGAATGTCGAAATTAAGCCGACATCTTCAAATCAAGTGGTGACTGAGCCTTCAGATACCAATCCGCAAGATGCTTATAATGCTTTAAAAGCTTATTTAATGCTGAGCAATCCACAATATATGGATGCGAGTCATTTAAGTGATCAAGTGACACGTTTTTGGCGTTCGTGGTTAGATGCCAATCGTGGTCAAATGCCACGAGGTGAAATGATTCAAAAAGGCGAAAAAGTACTGTCTTATACAATGACGCTTGCGAATGATAAAGCTTTTCCAGTGTTAGAGTCTGATTCACAAATGGTGGATCAAATTCGTCAAGTATTGTTATCTGTAATTCGTGGTATGCCTGCGCGTGATCGTGTCTATAACGAACTTAAAATGCGTGCAGCAGTACGTTTCCCAGCAGTAACTGTGGCACAAATTGTCGGTGAGGCTAATAAAGCAACAGTACTTGGTGGCTATGCACTGCCGGGTGTATTTACTCAAAAAGCTTGGGATGATTATGTTGAAACAGCGATTGATGAAGCTGCAAACAAGCCAACGGATACCAAAGATTGGGTATTAAACAGCTCACAATCTGATGATTTAACGTTTAGTGGAAGTCCTGATCAGATTCGTAAGCAATTAACGCAATTGTATAAACAAGAATATATCGCTGAATGGAAAAAATTCTTGAATGCTGTGCATTATGCGAAAGGTACTGATTTTACTCAACAAGCAAAAATTATTGATGTTTTAGGTGAACCACAGAATTCGCCAATTCGTGTTCTATTAGATCGCGTAGCGAAAGAAACCAGTTGGGATAATCCTGTTGTACAAGCAGAATTAGCAGCTCCAAAAACAGGTTTTGTTGCATGGTTTAAACAAAAGGTACTTGGACAAGGTAAGGCGGATGCAACTCAAAAAGCTGCAACACAGGCCCAAGGTCCAATTTCTCAAGAATTCCAAGTGTTCTATCAATTGGTTCGTAAGCGTGATGATCAACAAAATAAATCATTATTAGATGAATACTTGGATAACTTCTCTCAAGTACGCAGTAAGTTAAATGATTTGAAGAGCACTGGAGATATGGGGCCAAGTGCACTTGCTTTGGCGAAACAAACCATTAATGATCAGACCTCTGTTTTCAATACCACTCAGAAAGTGGTTGATGAAAAACTAACGGTTGGCTTAAATGAAGCAGATCAACAAATTGTACAAAAGCTTTTAGTCAGCCCATTAATTCAAACGTTTGAAGGTTTAATTACACCTGCACAAGATGAAATTAATAAACTTTGGACATTACAAGCCTATCAACCGTTTACTCAAACTTTAGCGCAAAAAGTTCCATTTAATAGTTCGGGAACAATTCAAGCGACCAGTAATGAGATTAGCCAAATTTTTGGTGATAACGGTAGTATTTCCCATTTTGTAAAAGAAACCTTGGATCCGTTTGTGATTCGTCGTGGTTATACTTTGGCATCTAAAACTTGGAAAAATATGGGGGTAAGCTTAAACCCACAATTTGTAATGAGTTTTGAGCAATATACGACTCCAGTGGGTGGTGCGACCGCGGGTGCTCCTACAGGTGCAGCACCTGCAGCGAATCAATCCAACTTCCAATTTAATCCAATTCCAAATCCACAATTATTGTCTTATACGATTGATATTGATGGACAACGTTTAGTCTATGAAAATGGTATTCAACAATGGGTGAACTTCATTTGGCCAAATCCAGGTTCTATTCCTGGTGCACGAATTACGGCTGTGGATTTAGAAGGTCAAACACATACCATTTTTGAAGAACCAGGTGAGTACGGAATCAATAAGCTTATTGATTCTGCACAGCGCAAACCTGCGAATGGTAGTTATGAAATGACATGGATCAGTAAACAAGATCCAAAATTTTCAGTGAAGGTTAATTTCCGCTTAATTAGTGGTAATGCTTCAGGTGCAATTGGTGCAGGGCGTGGTTATGCAGGATTGAAACTGGTTGATAAGGTGACAAGTCCTAAAGCGCCTTTAGTGGTTGCTGCACTACAAGCACCTGCTTCAGCTGCGCCACGTCCACAAGCATCATCACCATTTACAGGAAATGGGCAAGCAGGAGTAAATCCTGCACCTGCACAGCCGCAAGTACCTACAGGCACTGCACCCAGCCATCCGCAAACACCAGCAAGTCCTGTACCTGCTACACCGAATACAGTAGGGGGAGCAACACGATGAACAACCTATTTGATTTTGTGCAAGGGAGAAGCATATGCAACTGTTAAGGACGACACCTCTGTATTATGGGAAAAGCCCTGCGCGTGGTGACTTTTTAAAAACCAAAGGACAATATGCACTGATTCAAGTGATTGATCAATGGATTACGGAAGCATTAGAACATGCGATGCGTCATCCAAACTTTAATGAGGCTTATCAGACGCTACCGTCATTGGATTTCTTTATTGCAAATCCGAAAGAAAATATGTTCTTAGCGGCAAATCTGATTACCAGTGAAGACAGTTCAGGTAGACAATTTCCGATGGTGCTGAGCCACTTATTGGAAGTTGATACCCCTTTGCAGAATTTGTTATTTGCACCTTATACCTATAAGCCAGTTTTGATTGATTTATTACAAAAAAATCGAGTCATTCGTAGTATACGAGACCCTGATATTTTGATGGATAAACTGGGTAAAATTGGTCATGAAATTCAAATCTTATCGGTTTCACAAAGTAATGATTTCTTTGAAAATCATACAATGCATTCATTTGCACAACTGCTGAAAATCAGTGCTTATGAACTTGCACAAAGCATGCTTGGTTTAGGCTTGTTATTACAGCCAATTATTAAGCATGGTACCAGTAAGCTGAATAAAGTCCTGATTTTACCGATCAATAATCAAAGTTATTGTTATGAAATCGCTGCATTTTGGGTCAGTCTAATTGGTCGGTTTTTGTCACAGCATAATGTTGAAGCTTTGATTGGAATCTTACATACAGATTCGCCAGTTTTACTGTTTGGATTCCAAGGTGCAGATATTCTAGCGCTGAGTGATATTTTTACCCAAAGTATGGACAATGATCATTGGGTGTCTTTGATTCAAGCACAATGGATTGATAAGTATTTAGAGCAAAATGCAGGGCTAGCCGCATTGGAACAGGCTTTATGTGAAAGACAATTAAGTTTGAAACAAGGCATGCGATTGTTCCAACAGACTTTTATAGAAGAATAATGATGAAAAATAGACAAAAAATATTCAGCACATTAAAGCTAACGAGTTTGTTGTTAGGAATCAGCATCTGTAGCTTCAGTTATGCAGCACCGATTGTTGTTGAAGGCGCTGTACCAAATGATGCCAGTAAGCAAGCAATTTTGGCTAAGTTACGTTCAGTCTATGGCGATGATCAAGTGGTGGATAAAATACAGATCCGAGCCGTTTCTGCACCCAATGGTTGGAGTGATTCAGTTACTCGTGTGATTACGCCAGATTTAAAAAAGGTGTCGCAAGGAAAACTGACGGTTCGTGGTACACAAGTAGATCTAACGGGAAAAATGGGCAATGAAGCTGATATTCAGCCCACCGCAACTATTTTCCAGACTTTAGTTCAGGCTCCGTATCGTTTTAATTCACAGTTATCAGTTAATGCTGCCGAGCAAGCTGTCGTTGATAATGCATTAAAGAATCGTATTATTGAGTTTGCATCAGGAAATGCTATTTTATTACCTGCAGGAACACAAATCCTAGATGAAATGGTGGTTGCATTAAATAAGGTTCAGGGTAAAAATGTAAAAATTATTGGACATACTGATAGTCAGGGTAATCCAGAAAAAAATATGAAACTCAGCCAAGAACGAGCTGAGGCAGTGAAGCAATATTTAATTGCAAAAGGTATCGTTGCAACACGTTTAAGCACTGCTGGAATGGGCGCGAGTAAACCTGTTGCAGATAATGCGACTGAAGAAGGTCGTAAGAAAAACCGTCGTATTGAATTTGAAGTCTTATAGATTCTAGGCTCAACAATAATTGATAAAAATAAGGATAAAATGATGGCATTTCCCTATATTACAATCGGCTCTCCAACCACAGGTGGTGGGCAAGTGATTTCAGCCAATCAATCTTTTGTGATTGAGGGTAAAGCAATTGCTTGCGTTGGAGATAAAGCAACTTGTCCAAAGCATCAATGTGTTTCTACAATTGTGTCTGGTGATACTCATATGTTGGTGATGGGTAAACCTGCGGCACAGCATAATTCGCCTTTATCTTGTGGTTGTAAATGCATAGGCAATCAGTCTTTGACGGTAGGGCAGAACTAATCATAGGAAATCAGTTTGAAGAGCTGAAATGCTTTATTTTTCTTGTTTAATACCTTTTATTTAAAAATGAATATAAAAAAAGCCCCTTCAGGATGAAGGGGCTTTTTTTATATTCATTACCTAGGTATAACTCCTGTCGTACCTCACATCCTGTTGCAAAAACTTATCATTGTTGTTTTAGTTCCAGAAACGTCCTGTTTCCTCATGTTTAAAGAATAATAAAATACTCGAATGAGGTCTATACGCTTAATGCATCAGCTTTTGTAAGCTGAAGCGTACATGGTTAAAATTAAACATTTGCATATTGAATCAGTTTATTCACGACAGATTTTACCGCTTTTTGATCAAACTCATTACTTTCAAAGGTTTCACCTTTGCTTCGACTAAAAATATCTCGAAGCTCAATGACTGCATTTGAATCAATCATGCCTAAAAAAGCACAGACTTGTTTAATTTGATCGATTGAACGTGAACCATTGGTTCCACCATAGCTGACAAAGGCTGAAGGTTTGGCTTGCCATTCTTTATAGACATAATCCAATGCATTTTTTAAAACGGGACTATAACCATGGTTATATTCAGGGGTCACAAAAATAAAGGCATCTCCAGAAGCAATTTTATCTGCCCAATCTTGTTGCTTCGGTTGATCATAGATACCAGTTGCAGGTGATTTTGCGCCAGCAAAGAAAGGTAAATCCCATTCTTTTAAATCCACAATTTCAACATTCAGTGTACTAAAACCTAAGTTTTCGATTTCTTTTAATAACCAATGAGCAACTTTAATGGCAACGCGACCTTCACGAATACTGCCCACAATAATTTGAATATTCATTTTTATACCTGTTTAGATTTTTCTTTAATTAATCGTAAATTAGAACAATTGCATAGTATTTATTTGTAAGTATTTTATTAGATTTTAGGTGTTTATCTCAGAAATAAAAAAGCTCCCGAAGGAGCTTGATCAATCATGTATTTTTCAACATGACCTTTACACCAATTTCACGCCTTGCTGACCAGCAGGAGTCACTTTGAAAATTTCGACTTCAAATGTAATGTTTTTACCTGCCAAAGGATGGTTAAAATCGACTTCGGTGATGTCATCACCAACAGTTTTAACCACACCAAATAAGCTTTGCTTAGCTTTATCTTCAAACTCAATCATATGACCTTCAATTGGACGCTGTTCAAACTTCACAGTATCAAATTTCTGGATATTTTCAGGGTTCCACGGGCCAAAAGCATCTTCAGGAGGTAAACTTACGGTACGGCGGTCGCCTGCACGTAAACCAAACAATGCTTTTTCAAAACCAGGCAATAGACTACCATCACCCATAACAAGGCTTACAGGTTCTTCACGGCTACGGGTATTATCAATTTCTACACCGCTTTCAATCGCTACAGAAAAGTGTAAATCTACTTTTGAACCTTCAGAAATACGTGTTTCTTCGTTCGGATTAATCATTTCAGTCATTTTTCGCTTCCGCACGTTGAATACGTTGCTTTTCTAAGAAGAATGTATCAATTAACAATAAAATTGTACCCAATGTAATCGCACTATCTGCAATATTAAATGCTGGAAAGTTATGATCTTGATAGAATACGTGAATAAAATCGACCACATAACCTAGCGTAACACGGTCAATTAAATTCCCAATCGCACCCCCTAAAATTAGGGCAATTGCCATCGGCAAAACCACCGTTGTTTTTGGCATACGCATCAGCCAAAACACAAAGATGATTGATACAATTCCTGCAAGCCCAGTGAATAAATAATGTTGCCAACCACCCGCATCAGACAAGAAACTAAAGGCTGCGCCATAGTTATGTAGTAATGTCCAATTCAAAAAGGGCAACACAGGGACAGGGTTTGCATACGTCAAATGCGCACTTGCAATCGATTTTGTCCATTGATCCAACACAATGGCAAGGACTGAAAGTCCAAGCCAAAGTAAATTGTGTGGATAAAACTGAAATAAGCCCTTTTTATTTTGCGGATTAGGCATACTTTCTCTCTTCACCTTGACCTGTAGGAAGGTTAATAATACAACGAGAACAAAGACCTGGATGTTCGTGATGTGTATTTACATCAGGAAGGACATGCCAACAACGCGCGCACTTTTCACCATCAGCTGCTGAAACTTTGACACGTAAGCCATCAAGATCTGTCGCTTCACCTTGTATTTCATCCAATGTATTCACAATCACAGTGGACGTGATCAATACAAAACGAAGTTCATCACCCAATTGATCAAGTACGGCTTTAAGTTCTGTATTGGCCCAAAGTTCAACTTTGGCAGACAAATTTGAGCCAATCAATTTTGCATTACGTGCAGCTTCAATTTGCTTATTCACTGCAGATTTAACCGCAATCATGATTTGCCAATCTGCTTCTGAAATCAAATTCGCTGTTGATGCAACAGGAATGTCATACCATTCAGATGTGAACACATATTTTTCAGATTGTTCTGGAATTAAAGGCCAAGCTTCTTGCGCCGTAAAGGTCAATATAGGCGCCATCCAACGAACAAAAGCTTGTACCAAATGATACAACGCTGTTTGCGCAGAATGACGTGCTTGAGAATCCGCTTTCGTAGTGTACTGACGATCTTTAATGATGTCTAAGTAGAAACCACCCAAGTCATTGATACAGAAATTGGTCAAGGCATTGGTGACGATATGGAAATTCATATCTTCATAAGCTTGCTGAATGGTTTTCTGTACATCAGCCGCGCGCTGTAAAATGTATTGATCGAGTGCGATCAATTGGTCTACAGGCAATGCATCTGTTGATGGTGTGAAACCATTTAAGTTTGCCAATAAGAAACGAAGCGTATTACGAATACGACGATAACCATCTGATGCACGGCTAAAGATTTCTTTACCCGCAGTCATTTCATAACGGTAGTCGGCAGATGCAATCCAGAAACGTAAACCATCTGCACCCATATCTTTAATGATGTCTTGAGGGGCAATGATATTACCCAATGACTTAGACATCTTACGACCTTTCTCATCTACTACGAAACCGTGAGTGAGTAGGCCTTTATAGGGTGCGCGTTCATTAATGGCGATAGAGGTCAGCAATGAAGACTGGAACCAACCACGGTGTTGATCTGAACCTTCAAGGTACAAATCAGCAGGATCAGTGAGTTCTTCACGTTCACGTAGTACAGCAAAATGCGTTGTACCAGAATCGAACCAAACGTCTAAGGTATCTCGAATAGCATTGTACTGTTCTGCATCTGCACCAATGAATTCAGAAGCATCACGGTTATACCAACCATCGATACCTTCTTTTTCAATCAGCTTAGCGACTTCTTCGATCAACTCAGGCGTACGAGGGTGCAACTCATTGGTATCTTTATGTACGAAGAATGGGATTGGCACACCCCAAGTACGTTGACGTGAGATACACCAATCTGGACGACCTTCGATCATCGATTGGATACGGTTTTTACCCCAATCAGGTACAAAGTCGATGTCGTTTTCAATCGCATTCAATGCATTTTGACGCAAGCCTTTTGCATCCATGCTGATGAACCACTGTGGGGTCGCACGGAAGATAATCGGTGTTTTATGACGCCAGCAATGTGGATAGCTGTGTTTGATAACGACATGCGCCCAAAGTTTATTGCTTTCGGTTAATGCAGCAATAATTTTAGGATTGGCTTTGTAGATGTGCTCGCCTGCAAAAATTGGCGCAGTCGCTAAATACACACCGTTACCACCAACAGGATTATCCACTTTTAAGTTATACAATAAGCCAACTTTATAATCGTCCACACCATGACCAGGCGCGGTATGTACTGCACCTGTACCACTGGTTGCAATCACATGTTCACCTAAAATTACAGGAACTTGGCGATCACCAATCAACGGGTGCTGTAATTGTAAGTTTTCAAGTTTTGAGCCGACAAAGTCTGCAAGCACTTCAAATGCTTCAAAGCCATAACGTTCAGAGGCAGACTGAACTAACTCTTTGGCTAAAATGAGGTTTTGAGCAACTTTATTTTCACCTGTTGCTTTAACCAGTTGATATTCAATATCGGCATGAAGAGCAACAGCTTGGTTTGCAGGCAATGTCCAAGGTGTGGTTGTCCAAATCACGATGTCAGTTGAATCGTTTACTGTAATGCCTAAACGTGCAGATAAATCAGCTAAATCAACAACCGTAAAACCGACATCAATTGCATCGGATTTTTTATCTTCATATTCAACTTCAGCTTCTGCAAGCGCAGAGCCACAGTCTAAACACCAGTTGACGGGTTTAAGACCCGGTTCAATGTGTCCCGCTTTGGCAATTTTACCCAATGCACGAACGATATTCGCTTCCTGAGCAAAGTTCATAGTCAAATAAGGATTGTCCCAATCGCCAAACACGCCCATGCGTACAAAGTCTTTTTTCTGTAATTCGACTTGGGTGTAAGCATATTCACGACATGCTTTACGAAACGTAGAAGCATCAACTTTTACGCCAACTTTACCAATTTTTTCTTCAACTTTAAGTTCAATGGGTAAGCCATGACAGTCCCAACCCGGCACATAAGGGGCATCGAAACCATCCATAATACGGCTTTTGATAATAATATCTTTCAGGACTTTATTGACCGCATGACCCAAATGGATTTGACCATTTGCATAGGGAGGGCCGTCATGAAGCACATATTTTTTCTTGCCAATACGCGATGCACGAATCTGCTGATAAATGTTGTCGGCATACCATTCTTCTAACCATTTAGCTTCACGTACTGCGAGATTTGCTTTCATGGCAAATTCGGTACCTGGGAGGTTTAGCGTGGCTTTATAGTCCACTGCATTTTCAGAAGTTTGCTTATCGCTCATGCAAGTTGTCATCCAATATTATCAGCACGATTGCTGACGCGTTTTACAATAAAAATAAGAATTAAAAAGGAAATTTGGGGGTGTTTTTGCGAAACTCAAGGAGTTTCACAACATCATCATCAATTCCAGCTTGAAGTGCTTCTAGCGAAGGATAGTTCTTTTCACCATGTAAATAGTGCAAGAACGTCACCCGCATTAATAGACCATACAGATTAGCAGAAACAGCAGGAAAATGAACTTCTAATCTCCACTCTGGATGTTCCTGTTTGATTGCTGGACGTGTTCCGACATGACCTGCACCAAATAGTGCATCAGCTTGATAACCTGCCACACCTGATTGAGTGGGATCATTACTTTTTACTTTTGCTGTGAGAGAGGTACTTTCACAAATCACTTCAGTGGCATAAATACCGTTTAAACACGGTTTATGACGCCCTAAACGAACATTAATTGTTGGGAAATTCAGGGTGCGTCCAATCTGATCGCCGTATTGTACGCGACCAATCATGCTATAGGGACGCCCCAGTAGTTTGGCTGCAAGTGCTAAGTCACCCGCTTGTAAAACTTGACGAATACGGGTCGAGCTGACACGTTCGCCATCAAATTCCACAGTATTTAAATTGGTGACTTCAAAGCCGTATTGTTTTAAAAACTCACTGTTGCCTTGGCGGTCTTTACCAAAATGAAAGTCATCGCCTAAAACTAAACTTTGCGTATTGAGTTTATTCTTGAGTATCTCTGCGAAAGCTTCAGCACTTAAACTGCGGAATTCATTATCAAATTTTGCAATCGCAATATAATCCACGCCCAATTCAGACAGATATTCTACTTTTTCTCGAAGCGAGCTAATCCGCGGAGGTGCATCGTATCCTTTAAAAAACTCCAAAGGTTGTGGTTCAAATATGATGACCACCGTTTTTAAACCTTGAGTTTGGGCAATGCCTTTTAATTGCGAAATCATGGCTTGATGTCCCAAATGGACACCATCAAAATTGCCAATCGTCACCGCAGTTTTTGGCAATTGTACATTAGGCGCTAAAGCATTTAGACGTAACAGCTTCATGATTTCAAAATAAGCTTAAAATTTGAAAGGATATATTGCCATAATCTCACAATTTCGTCTTGTTGTTGTGTTTTTGCCCAAAAAAATTATGAGGATAAATTTTAATATCAAAAAAACTGATTCATTTAATAATTATTAATCAATTTTATTTATTAGTAATGACTTCTATAATCATTTTATCTGCTGAAATGAGGATTAAAGCAATGAAAAAGCCATTCTATGAATTAGCCCAGACCCGAGATGTCATTCGTCAGTTTACCCCAAACTGGTTTACTGTGACCATGGGTACGGGTGTTGTTGCACTTATTTTACCTGAGTTTCCATTCGCTCATGTATTTCTCATGCAGATTGCAACATGGTTATGGCAATTCAATACGCTTTTATTTACGGCATTTGCTGTGTTGTATCTACTGCGTTGGTTGATCTATCCTCAAGAAGCCAAGCAGATTTTTTCCCACGCGAGTATGGGGTTGTTTTTGGGTGCAATCCCAATGGGCTTAGCAACCATCATTAATGGCTTTTTGAAATTTGGCATCCCTTTATATGGTGATATCGCGATACATATTGCACAAGTGCTTTGGTATATAGATGTTGCTTTAGCCGTAGGCGTGGGCTTATTGGTGCCATTTTGCATGTTCAGCCGTCAGGAGCATCAATTACAAACCATGACAGCAGTGTGGCTTTTACCGATTGTCGCTTGTGAGGTTGCTGCAACTTCAGGTGGATTATTATTGGCGCACCTTCCTGTAAACCAAGAAGCCTTGGGTATTTTATTGGGTAGTTATATGTTGTGGGGAATGTCAGTTCTTCCAGCCTTTGCCATTTTAACCATCTTAATGCTGCGTTTGGCTTTACATCAATTACCCAGTAAAGAATTAGCCATTACAGGTTGGTTGGCATTGGGCCCAATTGGTACAGGTGCATTGGCTTTATTAGTCTTAGGTGCACAAGCACCACATATTTTACAAATCTTTAATTTAGAAAGTTTAGGCGTATTTTTTCAACATGCAGGTATTGTTTGTAGTTTTATTTTGCTTGGCTTTGGAATTTGGTGGTTTGCCATTGCTGTTTTAATTACACTCAGCCATGCCAAAAAAAGCTTACCCTTTAATTTAGGATGGTGGGGACTGACTTTCCCATTGGGTGTATTTACCCTGGCAATTTTAAATCTTGCACAGCAGATGAACACTCAATTTTTACAAGATGTTGGCTTAGCTTTCGCAACGATTTTAATGATGCTTTGGGTCATGGTGATGGTGAAAACTTTAAAAGGAATGTATCAAGGGAATTTATTTTTTTCTCCGTGTTTAAAAACATTCTTAGAGAAACAATAAGCTTCTTGCATAAATATTATTCAATGATGCCTCTTCGTTTTATATCCTCCTACAATGAAGGATTTTTTATCTTCTCAATTTGCGCAGTTTTATTTTTTAGATTCTAATATTGTTAGGTTTTCGAGATATTCCAAATATGAAACATGATTTAGCTTTAATGATGGCGCTACCAAATGAATCAAAAGGTTTATTTGAGCAAAAGGATATTGCAGTTCACTACAGTGGAATTGGTAAAGTGAATGCCGCATTTAAAGCATTTGATGTGATTCATAAAACAGGCTGTAAAACCTTATTAAATTTGGGTACGGCGGGCAGTTCATTCTTTAATGCGCATGACTTGGTTGAAGTCACGCAATTTGTACAACGTGATATGGATGTTTCACCCTTGGGTTTTGCGGTGGGTGTAACACCGATGGATGAAGAATATCCAAGTGCCATTGATTTGGAGCCTTATTTTGCTCATCTACCTCGTGGGATTTGTGGAACAGGAGATAGTTTTGAAACAGGAAAACCGAAGGTCGATTGTAATCTTGTAGATATGGAAGGTTATGCGATTGCTAAAGTCTGCAAAAAACTCGGTGTTCGTTTCATTTCGGTGAAATATATTACCGATGGTGCAAATGACACGGCACATTTAGATTGGGAAGAAAATTTATTATTAGGTGCTCAGAAGTTATTAGTACTGTATCAAAGTTTATATGCAAGTATCTGAGTATTAAATTCATTATTGGTGTGGTGTTTAAAGCTTCGGCGACCATAGTTGTCTATGGTCGTATGCCAAAATAAAGTATCGCGGACGATCATTTATTACTATGAGTTAATAGATTAAGTCCGAGGTAATACGCCATATAAAATGGTATGTATCGTATGTTCTACTGCACGTTGAGCCATACTTTTATTGCGCAAAGTTTTACCTGTCACCATTTCCATCTGCGTACTGAAATCTGCATAATTCTGAGTTAGTCCCCAAATATTAATAATCAATAATTCAGCATCAATTTTGTCAGAAATTTTACCTTGCTCTTGCCAATTTGAAATGACTTTTGCTTTGCGTTTGAAGAGCTTTTTCAAAGGTCCTTTAAGGATCGGTAAAATATGAGGTGCACCTTGAATAATCTCGAGCGCAAAAAGTTTAGACGCTTTTGGCTGGGTACGAGAAATTTCAATTTTGGTCATTAAATAATGACTTAATGCTTCGGTTGGTTCTAAATCTGCCTCTAGCATTTGCAAAGGCGCTAACCATTTTTGCATGACGGTTGTGAGAACTTCGACATACAAGGCTTCTTTATTTTCATAATAATAGAAAATATTAGATTTATGCATATCCGCAAGTTGAGCAATTTCATCTAAGCTCGCACCATTAAAACCGTATAGTGAAAATACGTCTAATGCGGCAGCTAGAAGTTGCTGTCTTTTTTGGGCACTCTTTTTTTGTTCCATCTCATCAATATGTATTAAAAAGGATTCATAAATTGTACGGTAAAATGTTTGATTTGTGCACAAGCGAACTCATTATTTTGAAATTATTCTGACGATTTATTGTGAAGGCTAAATGTTTAATCATATTATGAGATTTATTTACAGAAATTGCACTAAACTAGAGCAAAATTCAATATTTAGAGTTTTAATATTTTTTCTTAAGTTGAATCATATTTAATGAAACTGTCATTATTTTTCTATTTTTCATTTATTTTAAGCAATAAAAAACCATATTAGATATTTTCTATAAAATCTTTCATTTTGTTCTCATCGTAAAATAAAGTAGTTTTTCATACTTATGCAGATGTCTATCATCATATTAGACATTTATTAAAATTTTAAATGAGGGGATGCTTAGAAGCGTATTCTAATTTTGCGTCCCCTAAAATAATATGATTCATTTTATGTGGCAAGTACAGCTTGTAAAACTTGCTGTTCAAGTTGTGCAAACTGAACTCCTTTTTGCCGTGGACGGGCTAAATCCACATTAAATTGTTGAGCAATATGTCCTTTATCAAGCAAAATAATTCGATCAGCCAGTTGCACTGCTTCACTGACATCATGGGTGACTAAAATCGTGGTAAAGCCTTGTTCCAACCATAATTTCTCGATTAGGCTTTGCATTTCTAAACGTGTTAATGCATCTAAAGCACCCAGTGGTTCATCGAGTAGTAAAACCCGTGGCGTATGCGACAGTGCGCGAGCCAAAGCTGTTCGTTGACGTTGCCCACCTGAAAGTTGAGATGGCCATAATTCAGCTTTTTCTTTTAAACCGACTTTTTCCAAAAGTTGCTCAGCTTTAGGATGCTGTGGTTTAGCTAAACCCAACTGTACATTTTTAAGAATACTTTTCCATGGCAGTAGGCGAGGATCTTGAAACATGACGCGAATATCATCTGCTGTAATGCCTTCACGAAAATTTCTTAAAGATTTAAATTTAATTTCGCCGTAGCTTGGTTGTTCTAAATCTGCAATTAAACGGAGTAGGGTACTTTTACCACAACCACTGCGACCGACAATCGCAACAAATTCACCTGCTTGAATATCGAGGTCTAAATCTTCTAAGACTTTGACATCACCATAAAATTTATGCAGTTGTTCAATGTGAATTTCTGCCCCGATTCTTTGCTCTTCTACTTGGTTTTTTTCGGTTGACGCAAGCAGATGATCACCATATTGGCTTACACTTAAATCAGTCATTGCCATCTCCTATTTTTGATAGCCTGCGTGCCAACGCAATAAATATTTTTCTAAAAACTGAGCCAAAACATCTGCCAATTTGCCTAACAGTGCATATAGAAGAATACCGACAAGAACGATATCTGTTTGTAAAAACTCACGAGCATTCATGGTCATATAACCAATACCTGACTGTGCAGAGATGGTTTCCGCAACAATCAGCAAGACCCAAACCAGTCCAAGGGCAAAACGTAGACCCACTAAAATAGAAGGCATTGCACCTGGTAAGATGATTTCTTTATACAGTTGCCACCGAGTAAGACCGTAGCTTTTCCCCATCTCAATCAATTGTGGATCAACAGAACGAATCCCATGATAAGTATTAATATAAATAGGAAAAAACACACCAATTGCTACTAAGAATAATTTAGCGGATTCATCAATGCCAAACCATAAAATTACCAATGGAATCAATGCTAAAGCAGGAATGTTGCGAATCATTTGTAAGGTGGTATCAAGCAGATTAGAGGCAATTTTGGATGAACCATTTAACAATCCAAGAGCTAGACCTAATCCACCACCTACCAATAAACCCAATAGAGCGCGACCAGCACTGACTTTCACGTGTTGCCACAATTCACCACTGACCAAAAGTGTCCAAAAAGCTGAAACAACAGCTGATGGTGCAGGTAAAATTCGACTTTCCAATAGCCCGGATTTTGATGCGACTTGCCAAATTAAAACCAACAATATCGGCACAATCCAAGGCAGCAAACGCTGCCCAAGTTGTGCTGTTCCACGTGAAACGAACGAGGGTTTATTTTTACTTAAGGCATTCATGCAGACTCCTTAAATTGTTTTTTCTTTTCAGCATCTTTATTGGTTTCATCAGGCACATAATTATTTGCCACAATTTCACCAAAAGGTCCTGTCAGATTCGGTTGAGCTAATTTTTGACGTGTTTCCAAAGGCAATAAAGGGAAGACCAATTCAGCAAAACGAATGGATTCTTCTAAATGTGGGTAACCAGAGAAAATAAAGGTATCAATACCCAAGTCAGCATATTCTTGAATACGATCTGCAACAGTTTGAGGATCACCGACTAAGGCTGTACCTGCACCACCACGAACTAAGCCGACACCTGCCCATAAGTTCGGAGATACTTCAAGTTTGGAGCGATCGCCATTATGCAGTTCAGCCATGCGACGTTGACCGACTGAATCCATTTGTTTGAATTTTTTCTGTGCTGCGGCAATAGTTGCATCATCTACATATTGAATGAGTTCTTCGGCAGCAGCCCAAGCCTGTTCATTGGTTTCACGCACGATGACATGTAAACGAATACCATAATTGAGTGTACGACCTTTGGCTTCTGCTTTAATTTTTACATTCTCAATTTTTTCTTTTACAGCCGCTGGCGGTTCACCCCAAGTTAAATAAGTATCCACTTGGTCGGTTGCTAAGTCCACAGCATCATCTGAAGAGCCACCAAACCAAAGCGGTGGATAAGGTGCTTGTACTGGTGGGTAAAGGAGTTTTGCATCATCGACTTGTAAGCGTTCGCCGTGGAAGGTAAAAGATTCGCCTGTATGCGAGCGCGTTAAAATTTCACGCCAAATTTTGACATATTCTGCAGCCGTTTTATAACGAGTGGCATGGTCTTCATATACACCATCACCTTTTAATTCTTGCTCATCGCCACCTGTCACCAGATTCAGTAAAACACGCCCATTCGAGAGACGATCAAAAGTTGCAGCCATACGGGCAGCCAATGCAGGTGTAGTGACACCAGGGCGAAGTGCCACAAGGAATTTTAAATTTTTTGTCGCATCAATTAAGCTGGCAGCAGTAATCCATGGATCTTCACAAGAACGTCCTGTTGGAATCAGCACGCCTTCGTAGCCTAAATTATCAACGGCTACAGCAATTTGTTTCATGTAAGCATGATCGACCTGACGTGCGCCTTTACTGGTACCTAAATAACGACTGTCACCGTGAGTGGGAATAAACCAGAAAATTTTCATGCATTTCATCCTGCGAAATTAATATGTTTTAGAACTATTTGCTCGCCCAAACGGCTTGCTTGATATTGATGGTGCTCGGAATAATTTTAAGTTCGCTAAAACGATTGGCGAGTTGTTGCTGGTCGGCAATCACTTTGGCGGTTAAAGGTGCTGCATAAGAGGGTTGAGGGCGTCGCTCAATAAAGGTTTGAGCGACTTGGGGTTTTAAGCCTGTACTTTCAGCAATTAATTGAGCCGTTTCAGTTTTATGTTTTTGCACCCATTGATCGGCGATATTAATTTGTTGAATAATGCCTTTCACTGCTTGAGGGTGCTGTTTCACAAAATCAGGTGACGCTAAGTAAAACGTGTAGTTAGGGCTCAGTCCTTTACCCGAAGCTAAAATTTTGGCTTGATCTTCAATTTGTGCAGAGGCGAAATAAGGATCCCAAATTGCCCAAGCATCAACAGCGCCTTTTTGAAATGCCGCACGTGCATCGGCAGGGCTAAGCCAAATCGGTTGTATATCTGTCCATTGCAGACCTGCTTTACGTACGGCTTGCACCAATAAATAATGCGCACTTGAGCCTTTTTGTAAGGCAATACGTTTGCCTTTGAGCTGATTCAGTTGAGTGAGTTGCGAATTTTTAGAGACTAAAATCGCAGAAGCCAAAGGTTTCGCTGCTTCATAAGCAATGTAATACAGGGGTTTATTAGCGGCTTGCGCATAAACAGGCGGTGTGTCACCTGTAACGCCAATATCCAAAGAACCGACAGCAAGTGCCTCTAAAATTTGCGGTCCTGCGGGAAATTCATTCCAAGTAATTTTTGCATTTGGAAACTCTTTCTCATATAACTTTTGCTGTTTGGCAACAGCAAAATTAATCGAACTTTTTTGAAAGCCAATGCGTAATTGTTTTACATTTGGATCAATTGACCATGCGGCGGTAGAGCCTAACATTGCACAGGCAATCAACATGGTAGTCATACCATGACCTGAGTGTGTTAACCATGTTGATGTATTTTGCTGTGCAAGATATTGGGTCATACGTTGATCCTCATTTATAAATATATGAATGTTTAATGCGCCAAAATGGCGGCTTGAATATTGATTTTGTTTGGAATCAGTTTTTGTTGATAAAAGGCATCAGCAACAAATTGCTGTTCTTTTGCAACTTCATTTGAGATAGGTTTTACTCCAAAGCCCATACGAGAAATGGATGTATTCAATACATCTAAAGGCAAGCCTGTTGGTTTTTCTAAGAGTTTGGCTGCATCGCTTTGATGCTGAGACACCCATTGTGTGGTTGTATTCAGTTCATTCACGACGTCTTTTAAAATTTCAGGATGTGTTTCTGCAAATTTACGATCAGCCAGATAAAATTGATGATTACTCACCAGATTTTGACCTGTAGAAATTACTTTTGCGCCAAGTTGTTTTTCAGCAGCAGCAAAGAATGGATCCCAAATCACCCATGCATCTACAGCACCTTTTTCAAAGGCAGCACGCGCATCTGCAGGTGGAAGATAGACCACTTGAATATCTTCAAGTTTTAAATGATTGGCTTCTAAAATTTTAAGAAGGAGGTAATGTACGTTTGAACCTTTATTCAGAACGATACGTTTGCCTTTTAAGTCTTGAATTGTTTTGATGGGTGAATCTTTAGGTACAATTAATGCTTCTGCTAAAGGTGCAGCAGGTTGGTTGGCGACATAGACTAAATTTGAATTGGCTGCTTGCGCAAAAATAGGTGGTGCTTCGCCTGCTTCACCAAAGGCTACGCTTCCCACATTTAGACCTTCAAGCAGTTGCGGTCCAGCAGGGAATTCTACCCATTTAATGTTGACGCCTTTTGCTTTTAGCGCTTTGTCTAAATCACCACGTGCTTTAATAATTGGTAATAAACCATATTTCTGATAACCAATATTTAAAGTGGTTGTTTCTTGTTTTTTTGAACACGCTGAAAGCATCATCACACTAGCAATACCGAAACTAAGTACAGTGAGTTTTGTCAAAAGTTTTGGATTTTTGCTGATCATGTGATTTTCCTCTAAAGAAGGATTAAGAATAAACACATACGCTAATCGGCTTTTTATTGCTAAAAAAATAAGTTTTCAGGCTTTACTAATGAGAAAAAAAGATAAAAATAAAAGTGCAAACCTTATCTTAAAATCTGCAATTCTAAAACCACGATTTTTTGTTCTATTATTGATTAATGATTTGAATTTTAATGATAATTTTATTTATTTGAAATAAGAATAAGCTTAGCACAGCCAATGATAAAGACCATAGACCGTACGAAGTTCAATTTTAAGAATATGAATAGCAAAAATTATGCTAATCAATCACGTGGTTTTAGCTGATTAGTTTCTTAAAGACTAAAGAATTACGTTGATAGTTATAGAGTGCCTGACGTGCTTCGGGTAGATCATCTACACTTGCTGTAGCGAAGCCATGTTCTAAGAACCAATGCGCCGTTCGTGTTGTCAGAACGAAAAGTTGTTGAATCCCCATCTGTTGGGCTTTTTCTTCTAAAAAGTGCAGAATTTGGCTACCACGATTCGACTTACGGTAGCTTGGATGTACTGCAACACAGGCAATTTCTGCCGATTTTAGTTCGTTGTCGATATGTGGAAGTGGATATAACGCAGCGCAGGCTAGAATTGTACCATCACGTTCAATCACTGCAAATTTCCCAATTTCATTTTCTAAACGCTCACGAGAACGGTAAACCAAAATACCTTCATCTTCGAGTGGGCGAAGTAGATTAATCAAACCACCGACATCCCCGATATTTGCCATACGCACTTCTTCATAATGCGCATCGGTAATCATTGTGCCATGACCATCTCGAGTGAAAAGCTCTTCGATTAATGCGCCATCATAAGCATAAGACAGTAGATGTACTCGATTCACACCTTTCAAGGATGCTTCTTTGGCATTCTGCAAATGTAGTGCGATTTCAAAATTTGAATCTTGGTATTTAGCAATATGACGATCTAATTGATGTGGAGTAATTTCACGCAGTAAATGTCCATGCTCATCCAAAAGCCCTTGTTGATTGCCGAGAAAAATCAGTTTATCTGCTTTGATGTGAATCGCAGTTTTCGTAGCAACATCTTCTGCTAATAAATTAAAAACTTCGCCAGTAGTGGAATAGCCCGTCGGACCAAGTACTACAATATTATGATTGTCTAAATGACGTTGAATGGCTTCAGTATCAATTGTACGTACTTCACCTGTTAGCTGAAAATCGACACCATCCCGAATACCATAAGGTTTTGCCGTGACAAAATTACCTGATACTACATCAATTCGTGCGCCAAACATGGGTGAGTTGGCAAGGCCCATAGACAATAAAGCTTCAATTTGCAAACGAATGGAGCCAACAGCATTCATCACACAAGGCAAAGACTCACGTGTTGTGATACGACGGTTAATATGAATCGGGCTTTGAATATGTTTTTCTTTTAAATTTGCATTGATTTGTGGACGTGCACCATGAACCAAGATCAGACGAATACCCAAGGAATGAAGCAGGGCAATGTCATGAATAATATGATGGAAATTCTCATGTTGAACGGCTTCACCACCAAACATGAGTACAAAGGTTTTACCACGGTGTGCATTGATATAAGGTGCAGAATGGCGAAACCAATGCACATATTGCTGTGTTGTGCTTTGAGTTGTTTCTAATGAATCCATTTGCATACCTTTCTACCCAAGCAAAAAACATGTTGATACTTTCGATTCTAAACAAAAAAAGCGTTATGGAATACTAGGTATAAAAAAACACTCAAACTTATTCAGTTTGAGTGTTTTTATCGACTTTTTGCATTCAGCCACTTTATTTTGCCTTAGAGGAGAAAAATAAAAACTTGTGACTATTGATGCAAGATGTCTTATTGAAGAAAGCAAACCAGAAGGGCTTAGCCTGCAATAATTTTCAAAATAGCGTGGTTGACTGTATTTTCTAAAATGTAGTGATTATTTACTTTATACCATTGTTGATTATGTGCAGGTTTAGCCAATTTTTTGTGTTGGCGGTAATCTACTTTATAGCCTGAGCTACGGTATTGGTTTGGATATTGATTACCCACTTTCCAGTTTTGTTTTGCTTGAGTTTTTTGAGCATTGCTATGGCTTTGCATGTGCTGCTGATTTTGATGTGCTTGATTTTGATTTTTTTGAGCTGATTGTTGATGATTATCCATATGTTCAGGTGCAGCAAAAGCACTCGAAGCCGCGATGATTGTACTGATAGAAATTGCGATTGCAGATAGTATTTTTTTCATTGTATTCACCTTAAATTTGAATGTTGTGTTTTGATATTTTTAATTTAAGCCTAAAAGATAGAGAGATCATGAATTTAAAATATGTGAATTGTGTCATTTATCTTTGAATCATGAATAGATTAAGAAGCTATCTTTCCTGAAAATAAAAAACCCAAACAATGTCTGGGTTTCAATGTCAGGCTTCTTGTCTCAAGCCTCATGTTTATAAGACTTGGAGTATATTTAATTGTATTCCAATTCAATATTTGCTCAGCCTTAGCCAACAATACGAATAATACGGTTATTACGTTCATTCACTAATACATAATCACCATTAATTTTTAACCATTGTTGATTACGACCAGGTTTAGGTAAATGTCTGAAATTTTGATAATTCACAGCATAACGTGATGACTGGAATTGATTGGGTAAATATTGACCTGAAAGCCATTCACGGCTCGGATTCACTTTGTTGTAGCGGTCGTAACGGTCATATTTATTGCCATGGTTATAACGGTCATTATGATCATAGCGATTATCATAATGATTTTGCTGTGGGTAATAGCGTCGATCTTGTAGGTCTTGCGAACCAGCCATAGCTGTTGTTGCAATCATTGCGCTTAAAGAGAGTGCGATTGTCGTTAAAACTTTATTCATCTGCTTCACCTTAAATTTAACTTATATCCTTTGATGAGACTAAGTTAACCAATCATTTGAGATAAACAGTGAGGGAGATTTAGTTGAATTGTGAAATGTATGAAGACTTCATGAAGAGTCGTATTGAAATTAACCGAAAACTTTACATATGAATTAAAAAATGCCCAGACTTCGCAGTTTGGGCATTTAAAAATAGTGAGATTATATGGAGGCAGGGCTTAAATCATACGCATAAAAAACTCAGCGAAAACTTGATGCAATATGTCTCTTAAACCATATCAAGTATTGATCTATTTTGAATATTTTATCGGACAATATGAACAATGTGATGATTACGCTCATTCACTAAGACATATCTGCCATCCACTTTATACCAACGTTCATATCGGGCTGGTTTATGTAGGTTCTTATAGCTTCGATAATCTTTGACATGATAGTTCGATGCCTTGTAACGATCAGAGAAACGCGCTCCTTCGCGCCATTCTTGTTGTGCAATTTGATGTTGTACTTGCGCACGGTGTGCTTGATTTTGATTCCAATCTGCCATTGCTGATGTGGTGACCAAAGCACTAATAGATAATGTGATGACTGTTAAAATCTTTTTCATTTCAATTCACCTTAGCGTGATTCAATTTGTCTTGCGATAGCTATAAATTAGTTGAAAATCTAAGATTAAAAATGGAGATAAATAGTTTAAATGTGTACTTGTTTGAGAGTTTATCCATAAATAATGCAGGATGTAAGTGATGATCTATTGATAGAGGCACGACAAAGATTTTAGGCATAAAAAAGCCCAAACAATGTTTGAGCTTTTTGTATTCAATCGGTCTTACATACCTTGTATTCTCACAATATTATTGCTGTCAGAATCCACTAAAATAAAATCGTTATTAATCTTATACCATTGCTGATTTCGAGAAGGCTTCGGCAAGTTACTTTCTCGGTAATCGACCTTATAGCCATCACCACGATAATGCTGAGGCATGACATAGCCAGGCTGCCAGCGATGTTGTTGTAGGCGGCGCACACCACGTTCTTCACGTTCACGACGTTGTTCTTGAATATCGTCATCCTCTTGTTTGAAGTTACGATATCCTTTTTTATCATGAGGGCGATCATAACCGCGATCGTCATTTTGAGGACCAGCATTCGCTATGCTGCTCACCATCAAAGCACTGAAAGATAATGCTAAAGCAGTCAAAATCTTTTTCATGTTGAGTCCTCGTTGATATCTTTTGTTTTTCACGTGCCTAATGTACTGCGAAATTGCAGAGAAACTGTGAAGAAATGGCACTAATTCATTTAAAAATGCAGAGATAATAAGAACATATTTCAGATCAAGTTAAAAGATAAAAGTCGAAAGCATCTGTTTAAAAGGCGTTCAGAGAATTTATTGATTTGTGATGCAGTTCAAATAAAATTGTAAAAAAATATAATTTTAAGCTGTTTGTGTACGGAAGATCTGCATATACGCATAAAAACATTGCTGTTCAGTCGGATTTTAACTCCACTGTTCTGCAAAATCCTTCAAAATATCAATTGCTTTAATAACGTCTAAAGCGTGCTCTGCATCATCTAAAACATGGATCCATGTTTCAGATAGTTGTAAATTTTCAATTGAACGGATCATTTCTAATTTATATTTTTGATCGGTCATGTTTACATCCTCAACTCAAATTAGATCTTAGTGAGGAGGAGCTTAGTCGATCACTTTTAACTTGTAAAAACGAATAATATTGTTATTTTGATTTAAAAATACGATTTATGATATTCAAGATGATCCAAAAGACGTGAAATGCCTTTTGGATATTTATAAAGCTTTTAAATTCAATCAATAAGCATATTTAAGGTCAGTATAGTCATTCAATGATTTTTGAATATGCGTTTGGATAAATTCACGAACATCATCCGCCGTCATAGGTTCGCCTTGTTTACTCACCACATGTTCAAAAGGTTGTTGACCTTCTGCTGTAATGGTGTAGACAAAATTATTTGCAACTTGATAGTGAGTTTCAGTTCTGATAATACAGGTGACATAACTATATGAATGCCCAAAATTCAAATCTGTATGAGAAAAGATAAATTGATCGAATAATTTAAGACTTTTGCTGTCTTCCAATGCTTTTAACTCATCAACAATTGTTGCTTCAAACTTCATCCCATATTTTTCTGAAATAGGTTGTCCGTCAATCAGCAGAGAAACGCTTGCATCATCATTTGTGATCACGGAGATATTATTAAAGTCAGACATAGAAAGCTCAAATTGCGAAATAACGAAAAGTCTAAGTATGAGTAAATGTGAATTAAAAACAATTAGAAATTCAGAAATAAGCTGAAAATAGAGATTTTCATTGATATTCAAATCATTTTAAGTTGTTAATACAAAAGCATCGACATAGAAAAGGGAGCACATTGGCTCCCTAATTCTGACTACATAAACTTAATCTTGTGCATCAATACTTTGACCATTCATATGGATACTGTCTTCACCCATTAAATAGAGGTAAGCAGGCATGATGGCTTCAGGTGTTGGCAAAACTTTTGGATCTTCTTCTGGGTAGGCTTTAGCACGCATTGCCGTACGTGTAGCACCCGGATTAATACAGTTATAGCGAATATTAGGATAAGTATTTTCTTTGGCAAAAATACTGCTTACTGCTTCAATGGCAATTTTAGACACAGAATAAGCACCCCATAAAGCACGCGCTTCACGTCCTACGCCAGAACTTGCAAAAACCACAGAGGCGTTGTCTGATTTTTGCAATAAAGGCAGTAATTCCTGCGTTAAAACAAAAGGAGCACGTAAATTAACGGCCATCACATCATCCCAAACATCTTCAGGATAGTGAGCAAGTTCTACACGTTCACCTAAAATGCCAGCATTATGCAGAATGCCATCTAAACGTCCAAATTGCTGTTCTAGGGTATCGACTAACAATTCATAATCGTGTGAAGTTGCTGTTGAAAGCTGTAAAGGCAAAATGGCAGGTTGAGGTGCGCCAAGTCCCTCAATTTCATCATAAATGACTTCAAGTTTATTTAAAGTACGACCATGCAATACGACCGTTGCACCATGCAGTGCATAACTTAGAGCAGCTGCTCGACCAATGCCATCACCTGCACCTGTGATTAAGATAATTTTATCTTTAAGTAAATCTGGACGAGGTTGATATTCTGAATATTTCATGGAAGACCTCCTATAATTGTTATGATTTTTAAATAATCTATCTTCAAATGGTGGCTTGTTGAATATGAACCAATTTATTAATGACCTGATGTAATTCAACGACATTGTTTACTATACAGTCTGCTTGCCATGCGTTTAAGTCATCTTTGTGTTGCAATGGTAAATAACCGTAAGCTGCAAGGATGCTATACATATTGGCATAACGACCTGCATCGATATCTCGGGGATGATCACCGACATAGATGCATTGTTCAGGCTGAATGTGAATCTGCTTTGCTGCGAGATACATTGGTTCAGGGTCAGGCTTGGTTTTACTGACATCTTCTGGGCATACTAAAACCGCACAACGTTCAGTCAAATTCAATGCTTTCAGTAAAGACTCACTGAGCCAACGTGGTTTATTGGTGACAATTCCCCATGGAATAGCATGCGCTTCTAAATCTTCAAGTAGCGGATACATGCCTGCAAAAAGATCTGTATCTACAGCAATATCAGCACCATAGATATCTAAAAAACGCTGACGATGTGCAAGGAAAACAGGGTCTTCAACATCCAATTCAGGATAGACCAGTTTCACCATTGCACGTGCACCTTCTGATACTTGTGTACGAATTAAATCCGCATCCACAATTGCACGACCTTCTTCACGACACATCTCTTGAATAATGCGAATAAAATCGGCTGCTGTATCAATTAAAGTACCATCAAGATCAAACAATACCGCTTTCATTACACACCTTCATTTACGGTATAAACCATGTAATTGACATCAACATTCGGTGCAAGCCAGTAATGTTTAGTCAGTGGATTATAATGTAAGCCAGTCATATCTTTCATTTTTAGACCTGCACTGCGAATATCATGTGCAAGTTCAGAAGGTTTAATAAATTTATGATAATCATGTGTGCCTTTTTTTAATAAGCGAAGCACATATTCTGCACCAATAATCGCAAATAAATAGGCTTTAGGATTGCGGTTAATGGTCGAGAAGAAGACCTGACCACCTGGTTTCACTAATTTTTGGCAAGCTTGAATAATTGAAGCTGGATCTGGTACATGTTCCAGCATTTCCATGCAGGTCACGATGTCGTATTGTCCCGCTTGTTCTTCTGCAAGCTGTTCTACAGGTATTTGACGATACTCAATATTGCTCACATTTTCTTGTTCTGCATGTAAACGAGCAACATTTAAAGGCGCTGCACCCATATCGATGCCTAAAACGTCTGCACCACGGCGTGCCATACTTTCAGACAAAATACCGCCACCACAGCCGACATCTAGAATTTTTTTACCTGATAAGCCACCCGAATGTTCATCTATCCAGTTTAAACGCAATGGATTAATTTGATGAAGTGGGCGAAATTCAGAGTGCTGATCCCACCATAAGGCTGCAAGTGCTTCGAATTTTGCAATTTCTTGTGGGTCAACATTAAGTTGCGACATGGTGCCACCTCTGAATCATTTGTTTTAATCAAAAATTAAGTCTTGCTATGTTAGTGTAACCATAATTCTGAAAAAAGCGATAAAACGTGTAAAAAAGTTCACAGAAGGAAAACGATTTTCCCATATTTGTTTTATAGTTAGTGAATAAGCTATACAAAATGACTGAGAGGACAAAAAACGCAATGAAAAAATTTATTTTGGGTGGCATGACTGCAATGGTTATGGCATTTTCAGCACATGCAATGGCTGCAGATTTTGTTGCAGGAAAAGACTATACCGTTGTTCAAAACCCAGGGAAAGTTGAAGTACCAGGCAAGATAGAAGTACGTGAGTTCTTTTGGTATGGCTGCCCACACTGCTTTAAATTAGAACCTTATATGCAAACTTGGTTGAAGAAAATTCCAAGTGATGTTCGCTTTGTTCGTACTCCAGCAGCAATGAACAAAATGTGGGAACAAAATGCACGTGGCTATTATATTTCTGAAGCATTAGGCGTACGTAAGAAAACGCATATTCCTTTATTCCATGCTGTGCAAAGTGGTCAACAAATTTTTGACCAAGCATCTCAAGCAAAATTCTTTACTAAGTATGGTGTACCTGAAGCGAAATTTAATAGCTTATATAATTCATTTGCCATTACTGCGAAAGTTGCAGAATCAAATAAATTGGCTCAACAATACCAATTAACAGGCGTTCCTGCTGTTGTCGTGAATGGTAAATATGTAGTGCAAGGTGAAGATGGTAAAGTGACTCAAGTGGTTGATTACCTAATTAATAAAGAACGTACAGGTAAATAATCTGCTGTGATTAAAAAACCCCGCAATTGCGGGTTTTTTTAATCTTATGATTAGGCTTCTTACATAACGAGTTTATGAATCATTTAGGCTAAATATTTATTTTTAATTGGCTTCGGTTTGAGGTCTTTCCCAGTTTGAAATTCCTCTAAAAATTAATTGAACTTGAGTTACGGTTTGGTTTTTGAGAACCATTTTTTCAAGTTCGAGCTCAATACTTGGCGGTTGGCGTAATAAGCTAATCCAAGACATTGCCCAAGTCAAAGACAGATTAATTAAAATATTAGACAGCACTTTTAAATCACTTTGATCTTGGAAATGTTGCACACTTTCGAGCTTTTCTAAATCATTCACCAAGTCTTCATTCAGATATTCTATTTCTCTAGAGATGGCTTGGCGTACAACTTCAGCTCCACCCCAACGCTCTGCAATCATAAAAATCCACGGTTCAGAGTTTTGATCCACTGAAGCAAAGAATAAATCGATACTGGTTTTGGTTGAAGTATTGGGGTGGCTTAAATATCTTTGCCCCAATTGATGCAAAATATTTTTAAGATGCAAAGCCACTTGATCAACCAACTCTCTGCCTAATTCATCCATATCTTGAAAATGGCGATAGAAGGCAGTGGGTACTAAACCGACCTCACGTGCAATTTCACGCAGGCTGATACTGGAAAAAGAACGACCAGACGTACTTAAACGTAAAGCAGCATCCAATAATGCTTGGCGACTTTGTTGTTTACGTTCATCACGAATCGACATTCTGTTACCTAAGTTAAATGAGTTGTGATGAGTCTATCAAAAAACACTCAAAATTAAACGACGAATGTCAGTGAACGGTTGTTGACTGAGTATAAAAAATGCGTATAGTGTACAAGTGTTCACTAAAAGAACATATGTTCACTCAATAAATAGCAAGCACAAAGAGGAACGCAACATGAGTAGCTATATGCAGTATCAGCCAGAATGGGTACGTGAAGATTTTGTCGATTTTATCGCTGAGAAAATCAATCCGATTTGGGCTTGGAAAAAAGTAAAAGCCTCTGTGGTGAAGACCAGAGCTTTGAGTTCAGACTTCTATCAAATTCAATTACGACCAAATCGTAATTTTAACCATCAACAGTTTCAAGCAGGGCAGAGTATTCTGGTTACTGTCGATGTTGAAGGTGTACGTCAGCAACGTAGTTATTCCATTGTGAAATTATTAAGCAATGGCGACATTATTATTGCTGTGAAACAACAAGGTAAGGTATCCAATGTCATTACGCAGATGGCGTTTGGTCGTATTGTTGAACTATCACAAACTCAAGGGGAGTTTGTTTTAGTCAATGCAAAAGAGCCAATGCTATTGATTGCTTCTGGTAGTGGTATCACAGCAATTTATGCTTTATTACAACAAGCTTTGGCTGATGGATCGTTGTCACAAAGTAGTCAAAATATTGATTTAATCTATTTCACTCGAGATGATGCTTTTCATACTGATATTGAATTATTGGCACAGCAATATCCACAATTTCAGTATCACCATATCAATACTACCCAACAGAAACAGCATTTGACCACTGAGTTGTTAGCGCACTTGGTTCCAGATTTTCAGCAACGCCAAAGCTATGCCTGTGGTGCAAGCAGCATGATGCAAAGTTTGAATCAACTGTATACAGATTTAGACATCACTGCAAAGTTAAAACAGGAATATTTCCAAGTGGTTGTGGATGAAAGTTTGGAAGCTCAACCCGTTACCTTTCTACGTTCACAACAGGAATTTGAAGCCAAAACTAACTTACTGGAAAGCGCAGAGCAGGTAGGTTTAAGGCCAACACATGGTTGCCGTATGGGAATGTGTAATACCTGTACGTGTACCAAGGTGAGTGGCTCAACCAAGAACATACTGACAGGTGAAATTAATCACGATGCCAATACTCAGATTAAGTTATGTATCAGCCAAGCCATTAGCCCTGTAGTTATTAATTTATAAATAACCTGACACTTTATGAATACACGTTTTTTTGGTCTTTTCCCACAATCAGACTCAGGAATCGTGCACACCAAATTCGGAAAATGATTCACACATACAGATGAATCGTTGAGGAGAAAAACAATGAACATGACCGTTAATTTCCCAGTAAATAGTAAATCAAAACATTTAAACCCTGAACAAACGGCTGAGTTTGGTCGCCGTGTAGAAGAAATCCGTCGTGAAGTGATGGAGAGTTTGGGCGAACAAGATGCAAAATACATTTATAAAATTCGAAATTTTGTTCGTTATAGCGAAATTGCATCTCGTGGCATGTTGATGTTCGGTGGTTGGATTCCACCTGTATGGGTCGTCGGTACAGGCCTACTGGGGATTTCCAAAATCGTGGAAAATATGGAACTTGGTCACAACGTGATGCATGGTCAGTTTGATTGGTTGAATGATCCCAGTTTGAATGGTGCAAATTACGATTGGGATACCATGTCAACAGGGGATGACTGGAAATATACGCATAACTATGTGCATCACACGTATACCAATATTGTCGGTAAAGATCATGATGTTGGTTATGGCTTATTACGTGTCAGTGAATCACAAAAATGGGAACCACGCTTTTTATTCAATATTCCTTTAGCGATTCAATTGATGGTATTTTTTGAATGGTATGTGGGTCTGCAAAATTTGCATTTAGAAGATGCGCTGATTTATAAAACTAAAACGTGGAAGCAAGTGTGGGCAGATGCAACGAAATTCCGTAAAAAAGCGCGCCGTCAAATTTTGAAAGATTATGTTTTCTTTCCAGTAATTTCTGGGCCAAATGCTTTACCTGTTTTTGCAGGAAATGCGATTGCCAATGTTATTCGGAGCTTATGGTCTTCTGCTGTGATTTTTAATGGTCACTTCACTGAAGATGCTGAAACTTTTGAAGCAGATAATGTTGAAAATGAAACGCGTGCAGAGTGGTATTTACGTCAAATTCGCGGATCGAGTAATTTTACTGGAACAGATTGGTTGCATATTTTAAGTGGTAATTTGAGCCATCAAATTGAGCATCATTTATTCCCAGATATGCCAGCAAATCGTTATTCAGAAGTTGCACCGAAGATTAAAGCGTTATGTGCTGAGTATGGTATTAATTACAATGAAGCGAATTTCTTAGAGCAGTTCGGAAGTGTGTGGGTACGTTTAGCAAAATGCTCTTTACCAAATAATATGGCACATACACTGACGAAGTCTTTACAGAAAGTGAAAGGAATTTTTGCATAGATAATCGTTAAAGGTATGATTTGTTTTAGTTGGTGAATATGCTTAAAAATTAAGTATGGCATGTATAGAATTTATAAAAAGCCTAGTTTTTTAAATTAGGTTTTTATATACTCACACTTTATTGATATTTATGAAGAACATTTCGTATATCGTAGGCGATGTTAATGACTATTTAAAATAAAAGGATATTCCTCCAACAACCAACCATGAAATATCAAAGATCCATTTTATATTTGATATATACATCCATAATTTAAATTTTTTAAAAATGTATCCATTTTTGTATCATCTATTGATGTAAATAAGATTGGAGGTTTTGCAAAAACTATATTTCTTTTTAGTATTAATTTTTCTCGAATAAAGATATTTAAATCAAAGAAAGTCATCATAATCAAATCTTTTACTAAAGATCCAAAGTAAAAATAGAGTATTTATCAGTCAGCTTGAAAAACCACCAAGTTGTAACTAAACCATCTCACTTGCTTCTGCTATAATCATGCGCAATCAATTTAAGCCATTCTAAGGATGAACTATGCGTATCGACCAACGAACATTAGATCAATTACGTGATGTTAAAATTACCCGTAACTATACGCGTTATGCGGAAGGTTCAGTATTGGTTGAATTTGGTCATACTAAAGTCCTTTGTACTGCAAGTATCGACAATTCTGTACCACGCTTTTTGAAAGGCAAAGGTCAAGGCTGGGTGACTGCTGAATATGGTATGTTGCCACGTTCTACACATACCCGTAGTGATCGTGAAGCTGCTCGTGGTAAACAAAGTGGTCGTACTCAAGAAATCCAACGTTTAATTGGCCGTAGTTTACGTGCTATGGTAGATTTGAAAAAATTGGGTGAAAATACCATCAATATCGACTGTGATGTCATTCAAGCAGATGGTGGTACACGTACTGCAGCCATTACAGGTGCAGCAGTTGCATTAATTGATGCAATGAATGTTCTTCTTGAGCAGAAAAAAATTAAACAAGACCCACTTAAAGGTCTCGTTGCTGCAGTTTCTGTGGGCATGTATCAAGATGAAGCATTACTTGATCTATGCTATGAAGAAGATTCAAACTGCCAAACAGATTTGAATGTAGTGATGACGCAAGCAGGCGAATTTATCGAAATTCAAGGAACTGCGGAAGACAAACCATTTACTCGTGCACAATGCAATGAAATGCTTGAACTTGCTGAAAAAGGCATTCAAGAATTAGTGAAAAAACAGCAAGAAGCTTTGGGTTGGTAATCATCTAAACCATTCTCTGTTTTTAAAGCGCATCTTCGGATGCGTTTTTTATGCCTAATTCAACAAAGTAATGAAATTGAAATTAAATGATCACTAAAGTGTCATTGGAATTGTATTGACTATGAGCTTCTTTAATTCATGGATCGGACGATGCGACTTTTATTACTTAGTTTCATAATCAGCAGTGGCTTGTTACTTAGCGCATGTAATGACAACAATAATGATGACAATAATAGTGCAACCCCAAATCCGCCAACATCAAACTGCAAAATACATTGCGCGCCATAAATAAAAATAAAAAGGAGAGAACAATGAACCGTCGTGAATTTTTACTCAACTCAACAAAAACGATGTTTGGAACAGCAGCTTTAGCCAGTTTTCCTTTAAGTATTCAAAAAGCTCTTGCGATAAATGCCAAAATGGATACAGGTACGATTAAAGATGTGAAACATGTTGTGATTTTGACGCAAGAAAATCGATCTTTTGATAACTATTTTGGTACTTTAAAAGGTGTACGTGGTTTCGGTGATCGCTTTACTATTCCCTTAGCCAATGGGCGTAAAGTTTGGGAGCAATATGATGCAAATAATAATAAAGTTTTGCCCTATCATTTAGACAGTACGCTTGGAAATGCGCAACGTGTGAGTGGTACACCACATTCATGGTCAGATGGTCAATCTGCATGGGATGCAGGTCGAATGGGGAGCTGGGTTAAATATAAACAGCCACAATCGATGGGTTATTATAAAAAACAAGAAGTTGAATTTCAGTTCGCTTTAGCCAATGCCTTTACCATTTGTGATGCCTACCACTGCGCGATGCATGCAGGTACTAATCCGAATCGAACCTTTATTTGGACGGGAACCAATGGACCAACAGGTGCAGGCGTTGCAAGTGTAGTGAATGAATTTGATGATATTGGTCCTTCTTCGGCAGGCTATGATTGGATGACTTATCCTGAAAGACTGCAACAAGCAGGTGTGACATGGAAAGTGTACCAAAGCATGCCTGATAATTTTACAGACAATCCACTTGCTGGCTTTAAGCAATATCGACGTGCCAATGAGCTATCT
This sequence comes from Acinetobacter sp. ANC 3832, assembly GCF_002135415.1. Classification (GTDB taxonomy): domain Bacteria; phylum Pseudomonadota; class Gammaproteobacteria; order Pseudomonadales; family Moraxellaceae; genus Acinetobacter. Next base: position 35,587 of record NZ_NEGJ01000013.1, on the reverse strand, counting down.
GGACAACCTGTGAGTAACAATGCAATCGTTTGTCCTGCTTATGATGAAAAAATTGATGCAACTCAACCTTTGTATAAAGGTATTGCCAATACGATGCCTGATGGTGGTTTTTTAGGAACACTTAAAAGTGATATTGCACAGGGTAAATTACCAGAGGTAAGTTGGATTGTCGCTCCTGCAACGTATAGCGAACATCCGGGACCATCAAGCCCTGTACAAGGTGCTTGGTACATTCAGGAAGTTCTAAATGCATTGACTGATAATCCTGAGTTATGGAGCCAAACTGTTTTCTTGGTTAATTTTGATGAAAATGATGGGTTTTTTGATCATATTCCGTCACCAAGTGCTCCATCTCGAGATACAGCGGGACGCTTACAAGGCAAAACAACTCTGACCAATACTCAAATTTCCTATGAGTATTTTGATCATAAAGCCATTGATGCTTCTAAATCTCAGCCTAAACCTGATGGTCGAGTCTATGGACCCGGTGTTCGTGTACCAATGTACGTGATTTCACCATGGAGTCGTGGTGGATGGGTCAATTCACAAGTCTTTGATCATACTTCTGTGATTCGTTTCCTTGAACAGCGTTTTGGCATTCAAGAACCCAATATTAGTCCGTACCGCCGTGCTGTTTGTGGAGATTTAACCTCAGCTTTTGATTTTAAAACTCCAAACTTATTAGCATTCCCCAGTTTAGATGGGCGAAAAAGCAAAGAGCAAGCAGATGCAATTCGTGTTTCTCAGGCAGCAATGCCACAAGTTTCGCGTCCTTTAAGCCAACAGTTTCCTGTGCAAGAGCAAGGAATTCGACCTTCTAGAGCATTGCCTTATATCCTACACACCAGTGCTAAAGTGGATATTGCAACTCAAACTGTCAAACTCATGTTTTCAAATACAGGGACACAAGCCGCTGTTTTTCATGTGTATGACCGCTTAAATTTAGATGCTATGCCACGTCGTTATATGGTTGAAGTAGGTAAGCAGTTAGATGATATTTGGACAACGAAAAATGCACAGTATGATTTATGGGTTTTAGGGCCGAATGGATTTCACCGTGGTTTTGTTGGTGATTTAACCGAATCGGCACAGCTTGCGAGTTTGCCTGAAGTTCGGATTTGTGTCGAAGATTGTGATCCAAAGATCTATTTAAAAGTCCGTAATGATGCAACGAAAACAGCAAAGCTAGTGGTTAAAGCCAATGCTTATTTACCGAATCAGACTTGGAATATTGAAACAGCAACAAATGAAAAAGAACTGAGTTGGGATATGTCTCAGTTTGGTGGATGGTATGATTTTACAGTCACCATGGCAGATGATCCGACTTTTAATCGTCGTTTTGCAGGACGGATTGAAACCAATGAGGATTCTATTTCGGATCCATATATGGGGTTTATTGAGTCTTAAATTTGAATATAAAGCGATATAAGGTGCTTAGGCACCTTATTTTTATTGAGGAGTGGTTAGAAATCTTATAAAAAACTGTATATCAAAATTTTTGCCCAAGTGAGATCTTTCTTAAGTTTCAAGTTAACTAAAGAGCTCAGAAGATACAGAAATAAGCTGAATCAGACTCCGTTTTTATACAGCATCTTCAAAAAAATCTTAATTCGACAGTTTAGGATGGTTAAAATTTTAAAGTATTGAGCATAAGAATGAAAATACTGATTTTTCTATTTGCAATGATTACATTTATTTTGATGAGTAGTGATCCACGTCGGGATGATTTAGAAACAAGAGACACAACATTAAAGCCAGATCAAAATAAGGAAAGTGTGAAAAAACAAGAAGAAAAAGAGCAAGAGGATTTAGACGAATCCTCTTGAATATTTAATTAGCTTTCACGTTGTTTTTGCAATAACGCATAGCTAAAGTTTTTTCCATTCAACACATCCATATTCATATCTTGATATTGTTTTAGTATTTGAGCTTGATCAAATGCACAATTCTTTTGAGTATGAATACCTGTCTGATGTATAGCACTATAACAAGAGTTTACTTTGTTGATGAAGGAATAATAAGGCGATAGAGGAACATGGGCTGCTTCTAGAATTTTTGGAGCAAGGAAGTGGGCTGAAATAAACGGACCATTCAGATTCTTCTTGTCTAATGGGAAATTGCTCCAAACAGCCAAGGGTGTTTCAAAGAATTTTACATCCTTCTTCTCAGTTTTTTCTTGTTCAGATGCATAAAATCCATATTCATCATAAACTTTTTGCAAGTTAGGTAAATGATCACCAAAGAAAATAATAATTGTTGGTCTTTTAAGTTGTTTAACATCTGCAATTAAGTTTTTGAATTTATCATCAGCACGTTGCATACCAGACAGATAGGTATTTAAAGCACGTTTACTGGTATCAGAAATACCATCTTTGGTAATTTTAAAATTATTTGCACCAAAGCGATCATCATTATACATCGGATGATTTTCGACACTAATTGCGTAAATAAATTGCGGTTGATCTACATTTTTAAGCTGATCACGAATGCTGTTATATATTAAATCATCATTTGCCCAGCCCGCTTGATTAATAAATTTTTTACGATCAGCTGCACTCACCATATTTTCAATGGATGTGAAACGATTGAATCCAAAATTTTGATAGACTGCACTACGATTATAAAAATATTTACCATTATTATGCATTGCAGTGGTGTCATAACCCAGAGTATTCAAATACATAGGTAATGAGTACGTTGGTCTTTTCAGTTTAGATACATAAGCCAATTCATTGTGATTTAAAAAAGTATTTAAACTAGTGAGCACTTCAAATTCAACATTGGCTGTTCCACCACCGAAACTAGGTGAAAGTAGAGTGGATACTTGGTTATTGTTAATGGTTGGCGTAATATTTTTAGGAATACTTTTATCAAGTTGGGAAGCATCCCAATGTGATTCACTCATCACAAAAATAATATTAGGAAGCTCTTTTACTTTTTCACTATCATTTGAGGTAGTCGCTAGAGGTGCATTTTCTTCTGAAAATAAAGTTTGAATTTTTTCTTCAGAAATATTTTCAGTTTGAAAAATTTTAGTATTTACACTATCAACGGCTTTAGAAAAGAAGAAAGTTGAAAAACCGAGATTTCGAATGGTGAGATGGTCACCGACCCAATCACCACGGGTATTGGGTAAATATTGTGTATATCGACATACTGAGGTTTTACTTGCAGTTGAGCAATATTCGCTAAAATTATTTTTAAAATTTGCAGTCACGAAAAATGAGAGAATCGAGACGGAAAGTAAGCCATTTATAAAGAGAAGCTTATTTTGGCCGAATTTTTCTTTCTTATAAATAAAAATAAATAAGGCAATAAATAATGTAATCGCAACAAAAACAGCGATTTTTAATAAAATAGGGGAAGCAATAAATGTTTCTTTCACCAATAAAAAATCACTTGGAACTAAGCTAGCAGAGAGATATTGTTCTTTTTGAATGTTAATAAAAGTCAGTAAAAACACAAAAAATTGACTGAATAAAATAGTTGCGAAGGTTTTTCTTAAAATTAGATAAAATAAGCTAATCAATGCATAGTTTAACAGTACAGAAAAACCATACTTATATAAACGAGGTTTTAGGTAGATGTCTTTTAACTGAAAAAATTTAGTAATATCTTCCTGATACAGAAAAAAAGCGAATACAGATAAAAACGCCACAAGCAAGAACAATACTTGTTGTTTCAAAGTCTTCATTTATTTCATTCAGGATGATTTGGGATGGGGCAAAATTATAGGCTTATTTTGTATTTTTTAAAAGTGAAATTTGATTAAAAATCATTCAATTTTACTTTGGTAGAGGTAATGCTCCATCTAAGTAAATCTTTTATTTTTATTATGTTGCATCTCACATTTGATATGGAATAACAAACACAGAATATTTGATTAAAGAGGAATGTTAATTATTCCTCTTTGATGGTATTGGATATTTTACCTCAACATTCACAACGACTTTTTTCTCTTTAAAGGGAAATTTAAGAGCTTTATACAAGTAATTTATTTAGCGTGTTACACGACGGATCGCTTCATCATAAGCAGGGCTTGGCTTAAATTGGTTGGCTTGTTGATAATGGCGCAAAGCTTCTGCGTAGTCTTGATTATTCTCATAAATGCGTCCGATATTATAATAAGAATAAGCTTTGGTATTGTTGTTGGTTGCTAAAGCAATTGCTTTTTGATTTGCCCATAACGCTTCAGAAGAACGATTGAGCTTTTGATAACTCACCGCTAAATTACTATAGGTTTGTCCGACATTCGGGTTGTAATCAATGGATTGCTGATACAGTATTGCGGCTTGTTCAAACTGATTGTTTTTATAGGCTTGATCTGCTTTTAGGTTTAATGTTTTAGCACGGGCTTGGTCACTTGCTGAAACGGCAACTTGATTGACTCGGGTCGCTTGATTTTGGTAGGTCGAAACAGTTGAACCAATACGATCTGCGCCTGCTCGAGTACCTGAAATTTGATTAATATCTTGGATTTCACCTTCAGGAGAAATACGGAACACTGTCCATAAATTTCCTGCTTTCCCAGTCGGTACATAATAAGAGCGAATTAACGACTCGCCTGCATAAACCATGACTTTAGCCTGACTATTGGCTAAATTTCTTGTATCGGGTGATTCGCGGTCAGAAAAATCATGCACAGAATAAACGTAATATTGATTTTCTAAACGCTTTTCGATGGTTACAGTTTCAGGACCATATGAGTCAGTATCATCGACATCTAAGTTGGCACTTAAACCTTGTTTTTTATCCCAATAAATATGCTGATTTTTATAACTTAAATGCGAGTCTAGGTCTGAAGGATTTTTCCCCCAATTGAGTACAATTCGCATACTATTTAAATTTTTAAGTACAGGGCTAAGTGCATAGGTCATTCCATCACATGGACATTTTGCCACCAAGGTTGAATAACCTGCTTTTTTGATGATCAGTAAGTTTTCAGCACTATCATTCGCATTACTTTCTACTGTTGTTCGACCTTGTGCATTGGTTGTATTTGATGCCGATCTTTCACCATTTTTTTGTAAAATTACTTCCGCATTGGCAATGTTCTGATCTTTTACTGTTGCACTTAAAACGTGAATATCTAAAGGTGCAGCAAAACTCAGTGATGAAATGGATAAGCTTAAAGCAGTCCCAAGCCATATTATTTTTTTCATTGTTGAATTCTCTTTATTATCATTTGAATTCCTAAAGTATAAAAGATCAGGCGAATGTCGTCAGCTTTGTAAAAGTGTGTTTATGTAATTTCAGATGATCATTTTAAAAGTCAGACATAAAAAAGACAGAATCAATATTCCGCCATTTTTATTATGTTCACTTATAACTTTTGCAGCGTATCTTTTATTTTTTTCTTCAAGGATAAAAATAAAAAGTCTATAAACACGCATACAAAATATTACTTGGTCTTATGTTATGCATTAAATCGCATTGATAAATCGACAGCTTTCACATCTTTGGTCAGAACACCCATCGAAATGTAATCGACCCCTGTTGTTGCAACTTCACGCAGATTATCCAAAGTAATATTGCCTGAAGCTTCAAGTTTGCATCGTCCTGCAACATGTTGAACAGCATCAATCATTTGTTGCTGACTAAAATTATCTAACATCACGATATCAGCTTTTGCTTCTAATGCTTGATTCAGTTCATCCCAAGTTTCAACTTCAACTTCTACAGGCTTATTCGGTGCAATTTGATGTGCTTTGGCAATAGCTTGAGTAATACCACCAGCCGCCATAATATGATTTTCTTTAATCAAAAAGGCATCAAATAGACCAAGGCGATGGTTTTGTCCACCACCAATAGCGACTGCATATTTTTGCGCAATGCGTAATCCAGGCAATGTTTTACGCGTATCTAACAGCTTGGTATTTAAACCATCCAAATGCTTCACGTATTCAGAAGTTTTAGTGGCAACCGCAGAGAGTGTTTGTACAAAATTCAAAGCAGGGCGTTCAACTGTGAGTAAACTGCGTGCTGAACCTGCAAGTTTGAAAATAACCTCATTGGCTTGTAAAAAATCTCCATCATTTTTAAGCCATGTAATTTGTACTGTTGGATCATAGGCTGTAATGAGTGCATCAACCCACGGTCGTCCTGCAAGCACCATATCTTCGCGAGTGATAATGGTTGCCGTGGCTTGCTCATCTTCAGGCGTAAGTAACGCAGTGATATCTGCATCGCCGATATCTTCTTGTAGTGCTTGTTGAATATTAATTTGAATAGATTGTGCAAGCAAAGATTCAGGTATGCTCATGGATATCCCTGTCGTGTTTATCCTTAAAAATTGAGCGTTATATTAGCATTGTCACTGAATGTTTTGAGAAGTTTTTATTTTGCATTGATCGGAGTAAACTCAATCACTCCGAAATTTGGGTTCGGCTCTAACAAGATAAAAGTTTAGGATATTGGATATGTATACAGCAGCACCGTTTCAAGTTTTAGATGGACAGCTCATTGGTGCTCGGCAAATTCCATCCCCCAATTATAATCAACGTCCTGAAAATACAGAAATACAGCTGATTGTGATTCATAATATTAGTTTGCCACCCTCTCAATTTGGTGGTGGATATATTGAGAAATTTTTTCAAAATCAATTGGATTGGTCCGTACATCCTTATTTTCAAACTATAGAAGGCATGCAAGTTTCGACGCATTTATTGATTTTGCGAACAGGTGAGGTTTTGCAATTCGTTAATTTTAATCAGCGTGCTTGGCATGCAGGGCGATCAAGCTATTTAGCCAAGAATGAATGCAATGATTATTCAATTGGCATAGAACTTGAAGGCAGTGATGATACTGATTTTGAAGAAGTTCAATATTCAGTGTTAACTGAGGTTGTTGCAACATTGCAACAGGCTTATCCAAAAACAGAATCGCATTTAGCAGGGCATTCTGATATTGCACCAATGCGTAAAACGGATCCGGGACCACATTTCCAATGGGTTTATTTCAGAGATTTATTGGTACAAAAAAAGCAAAATATGGACTGGCATAAATAATCACGATCTATTTATGATTTAACAACGAATTTTTAAGTAAGTTTCATTACAATAACGACTTTATTTAAACTAGGTGAATACGATGGCGCTTTGGCGATCCACCTTTATTGTCAGTGCAATGACCATGTTGTCACGTGTATTGGGTCTTGTTCGCGATATGGTGTTACTCAATGTCTTTGGTGCAGGAAAGGACTTTGATACGTTTGTGGTCGCATTTCGTATTCCCAATTTTTTTCGGCGTTTATTTGCAGAAGGGGCTTTTTCTCAAGCCTTTATTCCGATTTTAACGGAATACAAAACCACAAAATTACATGATGAAGTGCAAATCTTAATTAGCCGTGTTTTTGGTTGTTTATTGACAATCATGTCTGTCTTGACTTTATTTGCAATGGTTGCAGCCCCAGTCATTATTTATGCCTATGCACCCGGCTTTCATACTGATCCTGCTAAATATGACCTTGCTGTAGATATGTTTCGTTTAACGATTCCATATCTGATGTTTATGTCACTGACTGCTTTTGCCAGTAGTATTTTAAATAGCTATGGTTCATTTTCGACCCCTGCTTTTGCACCAGTACTGCTCAACGTAGCGATGATTGCAGGGGCTTGGTGGTTAGCGCCGCATATGGCTCAACCGATTATGGCTTTGGGATGGGCGGTCGTAATTGCGGGTGTCTTACAACTTGCTATTCAAATTCCAGAGCTATGGCGTAAAAAATTACTGATTCCACCTAAAGTTGATTTTAAACATGAAGGTGTAGAGCGTATTTTAAAACTGATGCTGCCTGCTTTATTTGGTGTTTCAGTAACGCAAATCAATTTATTATTAAATACCATTTGGGCTTCATTCATGCAGGATGGTTCAGTATCGTGGTTATACAGTGCTGAACGTATGACGGAACTTCCATTGGGTTTAATTGGTGTCGCGATAGGTACCGTTATTTTACCATCGCTATCAGCTCGTAAAGCTGAACATGATCAAATTAAGTTTCGTGCAATGCTAGATTGGGCAGCGCGTGTCATCGTATTGGTGGGTGTACCTGCAAGTATTGCTTTGTTTATGCTTTCAACGCCAATTATTCAAGCGCTCTTTCAACGAGGAGAGTTTGATGTTCGTGATACTGAAATGACAGCAATGGCTCTACAGTGTATGAGTGCAGGGGTGTTAGCATTTATGCTGATTAAAGTATTTGCACCCGGTTTTTATGCCATGCAAGATACCAAAACACCTGTACGCGTTGGGCTGATGGCTGTTGCAGCAAATGCGATTTTAAACGTCATTTTTATTGGCATATTTAAACTGATTGATTGGCATGCAGAGCATATGGCACTCGCTATTGCTTCTTCTGGTTCGGCTTTAGTGAATGCAGGCATGTTGTATTACTACTTGCATAAGCGTGATATTTTTCGTTTTGGAGCACATTGGAAAAAATTGTTTATACAATTTGCAATTGCTAACTTAACGATGATTGCAGCGCTTTGGTATGCTTTAACTTGGTACGATGGTTCAGTATCGCAATGGCTTCGTATTTTAGAAGTGGCAGGGCTGTGTATTGTCGGGGTTGTTGCCTATGTTATGGGTTTATTTGTATCAGGCTTTAGACCACGCCAGTTAAAACATTAAATGAGTTGAATTGATATTTAATTTGACCAATAAAAAACATCGCAAATGCGATGTTTTTTATGTAGCTTTAAAAATTATGGCAGAACTTGAAGCAGTTCAACATCAAAAATAAGCGTGCTGTTGGGCTCAATAGTATCACCAGAACCAATTTCACCATAAGCAAGTTTAGCAGGAATAAAGAAGCGATATTTAGCACCTTCTTGCATTAACTGTAAGCCTTCAGTCCAGCCTTGAATCACTTGATTGACTTGAAAATCTATCGGTTGATTACGTGCGATAGAGCTATCGAAAATGGTGCCATTTAACAAACGACCTTCATAATTTACTTTGACCTTAGAGGTCAATTTTGGTGTTTTGCCTTGACCTGTTTGTAATACTTGATATTGCAGTCCTGATTTTGTAGTAACAATCCCTGCTTTTTTAGTATTTTCAGCTAAGAAAGCATCACCTACTTTGGCATTTTCGATGGCTGTTTGTTTAAACTCATCAAGCTGTTTCGCTTCACTTTTTTGTTTGTATTGAGTCAACGCTTTTGCCATTTCTTCATCGGTTAATGTTGCTTTTTGACCTGACGAACCTTGCTTTAATCCTTGGATAAATGCATCGAGATTAATGTCTTTTAAGGTCTCAGCATTACTTCGTCCCATGACATAACCATAGCTATAGCCAAGCTGATCTTGCTGTGGACTTTTATTATTAATGGTTGCAGCAAAATTACTTGAACTTAAAATAAGTAGTGATGTAAAAAGAAACGTTTTTTTCATAATGTAGATCCAAAAAAAGGAGAGCATAGGCTCTCCTTTAAAGTATTTTATTTCACTTTAATTAGTTCAACATCAAAAATTAAAGTACTATTTGGAGGAATCGTCCCAGGAACGCCTTGTTCGCCATATGCCAATTTAGCAGGAATATAAAGCGTTGCTTTTCCGCCTTCTTTCATCAACTGTAAGCCTTCAGTCCAACCAGGAATAACCTGATTCAATGGAAACTCAATCGGTTGACCACGGTCATAAGAGCTATCAAATACTTTGCCATCTTGTAACTGCCCTTTATAGTGAACAGTGACCATCGAATCAGCAGCAGGTTGTTTACCTGTACCTTCTTTAGTGACTTTATATTGCAATCCAGATGTTGTGGTAATTACACCTGATTTTTTTGCATTTTCAGCTAAGAAATCGCCATTTTTAGACTCGATTTTTTGTGCTTGAGTCACTTGCTTTTGTTGCATTTCTTTTTGGAATTCAACATAGGCTGTTTGTAATTCTTCATCTGTATAAACACGTGCTTTTTTAGCATGCCCATCACGAATACCAGTGATGAAAGTATTCACATCCACTTCTGGAGGTGTTTGACTTGCAACTTCATAACCTAAAGCATAGCTGATTTTTTCTACAGGTTTTGCATTTTTAGTCATTGTACTGCTTGTAGCATCAGCAGGGTGTTGTGTTGCATAGTAAACAGGAATAAGTGCAGCACCGCCTAGAAGAACAGCAATAGCGATGGGTAAGGCTTTACTCATAAGATTTCCCAATTTTTTAATCTTTCAAAGAGCTAATTTAATAGTCATAGCTTAACTACAGAAGCATATAACGTCTATATAAGAAACGATATCTTTTTTGAATGAAATCAACTAAAAATATACAAGCACATAAAAAAGCCAGATTAGATATCTGGCTTTTTTATTGAATCTTAAAGAAGCTTAGTCATCTTTATGAGAAGTATAAGCATAAGCGTAGTTATAATTGGTACTTCCAGCAATGGATTGAATGTCATTCAGAATTACACCATTCACTTTGGTCCCTGCTTGTTCAAATCGAGCAATCGTTAATTCTAATTCTTTAATTTGAGTCTTGGCATAGCGTGCAACAATTAAATTTACACCTGCAAATTGCGAGATGATGATTCCATCAGTCACAGCAAGTACGGGTGGTGTATCCATAATAATATGATCGTATTGCTGAGATAATTGTTCAAGTAAATCACTAAAAGCTTTAGAACTGAGCATTTCGGATGGATTACCCAGATTTTTTCCACGAGCCATGAAGTCAAGATTCGTAACTTCAGTTTTGGTAATCACTTGCTCTAAGCTATTTTTTGAACTGAGCAATTCTGTTAACCCAGGAGATACTTCTCGGTCAAAATATTTATGTAAATAACCACGACGTAAATCTGCATCAATCAATAAGACACGCTTATTACCTTGTGCAAAAATTGCAGCAAGATTAGTGGAAATGAAAGATTTACCAATTTCAGGCGCTGGTCCTGAAATGGTAATGATATTATTTTTTGCATTGGCTAAAGCAAAATGAATGGTGGTTCGAATGCTACGTAAGCTTTCAATCGCAACATCTTCACTGTTTTTAACTGCTAAAATAGGAATAGATTTCTTTTTCTTTAACAGTTGCACACGACTTTCTTGAATTGGAGAGCGGGGTACAGTTGCATAGACTGGTAGATCTAATTCATTTTCAATTTGTGCAGAATCTTTAATCCCTGTTCTAAGTATATTGCGTAATAGTGCAATGAATACTCCAATAAAGCCACCTACAAATATCGATAATATCAGTACAATCAGTTTTCTAGGTTTAATTGGTTTAACAGGCTCTACAGCGGTATCAATGATACGAACATTACCAATTTCACCCGCTTTAGAAATTTTAAGCTGTTGATAGCTGTTTAATAAAGACGTATACAGTTCAGTATTTACTTTCACGTCACGATACAATTGTAAATATAAACGTTGTGTTTCTGGTAAGCGTTTAATGGCTTGACTAAGTTCATTGGATTTTTTATCAAGCGAACTAAGCTGAGCATTAATCTCAGCCATCAATGGATGGTCAGGCGTATATTTTGCAGAAAACTCAGCTTGTTTTTGTTTAAGCTCAATTTTCATTTTTTCAAGCTCAATATTTTGCTTGAGCATGAGTTCAGATTCCTGAGTAACATCAACAGTATTATATTGCTCACGGAATTTATTAAACTTAATTTCTGACTCTTCAAGTTGCTGTTTAAGTTCAGGTAGTTGCTTGTCTAAGAACCCCAAAGTTTGCTTTGATTCTAATGATTTTCGTTCAATATTTTGTGCATGATAAACAGCTAAAACATTATTCAGCACTTGAGTAATTTGCTCTTTATCATGACCTGAGTAGCTTAAGCCAATGACACCTGTCATTTTCCCTCTTTCGCCAATCGCATAATTTGCTTGAAAAGCTTTGACTGCTGTGGGTAATGCAAGTTTAGTTAGAGTAAAGCTTTGTTTAAATGAACTTTGACTTGAAATCTTAATTTTCCATAAACCTTTTGTATCAGATTTTATATTTAACTGATTTAAAGATCCTTGAAAGATAATATTGTCTTTATAACTTAAGCTAAATTGATTTTGATTAATAAAGCTTAAAGTTAATGGTTTATCTAAATAATATTCAGGAATTTCAAATTGTTTAATGGAAAAAGAAGTTTGATTTTTTTCGAATGTAACAGAGTTAGTATTATAAATAAGTTTGGTTTTATCTTGTGAAATTAAACGATGAAATAAACCATCTTGATTATCTTTAATATTAATGTTTAAGTTCAAACTTTTAATCACTTGACCTAAGATTAATCTTGAATTTAAAATTTCAATTTCAGCATCGGCTGGGGATTTCTGTCCAGCACTACCTGCTAAAGAGCCTAATTGGCCAAGAAGCGCAGCTGAAGCAGCACTTTTACCATCTTCAACTAAGATCATTGCATCTGTTGAATAAGTTTCAGGTGTAATACGTAAATATAAAAGTGCACAAATCAAACTTAAAATGACACAAAGCGCAATCACTTTCCATTGAGCAATTAGAGAGAAAAATAACTCTTTTAAGTCAATAGTATCATCGTTAGTTTTTGAATTTTGGTTCATAGGTTAACAACTAATTTAAAAATTAAAAATGTGATTGCCAGTCAGAAACATAGCTTTGGATATTACTACATGTTTCATTAAAAAATGCCTGATCGTGTTTATATGGATCTGCAACATTTTGACCTTGCCAATGCCCTAAACGAAAAACCTTACCTTTAGCAAAAGGCCAAGTTTGTTCAATATGTTTTTGTTGATTGTGGCTCATGACAAGTATTAAATCAGACTGTTTTATCAGCTCAGCATTAATTTGCTTGGCAATGTGAATACGCATATCAATATTTTTAGCATTCATACAATCGATTGCTTTATCATCCGCAGCATGTCCGATCATGGCGGAAAGACCAGCAGATTCGATATGTAAGTCAGGATGTGCTTCTTTTAAAAAATATTCAGCCATCGGACTTCGGCAAATATTTCCAACGCAAACTACCAGTATATTTTTAATTTGCATTTTAGTTTTTACCCAATTGATCAAAACTATACAAAGCACTAGAGAAAGGTACAATTTGATTCATAATACGCTGCCAGCGTGTTAAACCCGTCGCATCAATATAGACAATGTCATTTTTTTGCATTTCGAATTGATTTGATAAAGCTAAATTACCTAAACTACTTAAGTTTAAATGATAAATAGTAGAGCTATGTGTTTGTAAATTTGTACGCATCACATAAATTCGCGCAGCACTTGCTGAATAAGGACTAATACCCTCGCTTTCACCTAATACATCACTGAGGGTCATGCCTTGATCACGTAAAGTAACAGCTTGGCTTTTACTAGACTCTCCCATGACATAGAGTTTCTGATTTAGTTTGGCATTGACAAAAATAGTGTCATTGGCTTGGATGAGTAAATTATGTAGAGATAAACCCTTTTTCTCTAACGCAATAGCATTCAGGTTATATGTTTGACCATTTCGAATGAGTTGAATATTGGTATTATCACCCGTTTCAGTATTAATACCCCCAGCTTGTCCTAAAGCTGTATAAATACTAATTGGCTGATCATTTAAATTATATTGACCACTTTTCATCACTTGGCCATTAACAAAGTAACGGCGACCTTCATAAGAAAGAACACGTACAACAACATCAGGATGTTTTAAATATTTAGCAAATTGACTACGTAAAAATCGATTGGTTTCAGCGAGGGTTTTTCCTGCAATATGAACTTGCCCAACGAGTGGTAATTGAACATTTCCATTGGGATCAATTGGATAACCTACTGCTTTAATATTTGTTGCATCTTGAATCGGTGGTGTAATTTCAGGGTAAGCCCAAAGCTGAATCGAAAGTACATCACCAGCGCTTAAACGATAAATATTTTGATGATTACTAAATAAACCGATTATAGAGTTTGTATTTTGATTTAAAGCAGATGGAATATTAGGAATATTCTCTTGGGTGAGTTGAACGACGGATAACTCAGCACCTTGATCTGTTTTATATTGACCTTGTTCAGGTAAATCATACGTCTGGAAACCAGAAGTGAATGCACAGCCAGAAATAGATGATGCTAGTGCTAAAAAAAACAATGTGCGCTGATACTTCACATTCAAGACCCTTATTTTGTATTACTTACAATGTTACTTAGAATTTATCCAGAAACTGGATTGTATTCTATAATATAAGCATTGAATATCTTTAATGTGTATTATCTATTGTATTAATAAGGCAATTGCCATGTAAAATCTAAGTTATTTCATGTAAAATTAATACCAGATTACTTTCGTAGAATGACAAAATTCTTCCTTAGGTTTAAATATGTTTGATTTTGAACAGCTTAAAATAGCAATTATTGGTCTAGGCTATGTGGGTTTGCCATTGGCTGTCGAGTTTGGTAAGCATGTTCCGACCTATGGTTTTGATATTAATCAATTTCGTATTGATGAGTTAAAAAGAGGTTTTGACCATACGCTCGAAGTCTCAGAACAAGAGTTAAAGCAGAGTCAACTTTTAAATTATGCTTCTGATATTAAAAAATTAGATGAAAGTAATTTTTATATTGTGACAGTACCGACACCAATAGATGATTTTAAACAACCTGATTTAACACCATTGGTAAAAGCTTCAGAAAGCATTGCGACAGTGTTAAAAAAAGGAGATATCGTTGTTTATGAGTCTACAGTCTATCCAGGTGCTACAGAAGAAGTATGTATTCCTGTTTTAGAAAAAAAATCCGGATTAAAATATAATCAAGACTTTTTCGTGGGTTATAGTCCAGAGCGTATTAATCCTGGGGATAAACAACGCCGTGTAACCAATATTTTAAAAATCACATCTGGATCGACACCTCAAGTTGCTGATTATGTCGACCAGATTTACAACCTAATTATAAAAGCAGGTACTTATAAAGCACCGAGTATTAAGGTTGCTGAAGCTGCAAAAGTGATTGAAAATACTCAACGAGATGTCAACATTGCATTAATTAATGAGCTTGCATTGATTTTTAACAAAATGAATATTGATACAGAAGAAGTATTAAAAGCCGCAGGAACAAAGTGGAATTTTCTTAATTTTAGACCAGGATTGGTGGGTGGACACTGTATCGGTGTCGATCCATATTATTTAACCCATAAAGCACAATCTATTGGTTTGCATCCTGAAATCATCCTTGCCGCTCGTCGCTTAAATGACCGCATGGGTGAGTATGTTGCAACACAATTGATTAAAGAAATGGTCAAACAGCGTATTCAGGTTGTTGGCGCGCGCATACTCATTTTAGGTTTAAGTTTTAAAGAAAATTGTCCTGATATTCGCAATACTAAAATTGTAGATATGGTACAGGCTTTAAAAGAATATGATTTAGGTTTGGATATTTATGACCCATGGGTGGATTCTACGGAAGCGGAACGTGAATATGGTCTTGCTCCAGTTCCTAAGTTAGAGTTTGGTCAATATGATGCAATTGTCATCGCAGTTGCACATGACCAGTTTAAACAAATGTCTGTAGAAGCTTTTAAAAAACTAGGTAAAGATAAGTACGTTTTATATGATTTAAAATATGTTCTTGATAAAGAAGATAGTGATATTAGGTTATAACTTTTAAAAACAGAAAGATGATTGTGGATGAATTATGAAAATACTAGTGACTGGAGGCGCAGGATTTATTGGTTCTGCTGTTGTTAGACATATAATAAAAAATACTCAGGATAGTGTTTTAAATATTGATAAGTTAACGTATGCAGGTAATTTGGAGTCTTTGGAAGCGATAGATCAAAGTCCAAATTATCAATTTTCACAAACTGATATTTGTGATCGCGAAGGTCTGAATCGTTTGTTTTTAGATTTTCAACCTGATTTGGTGATGCATCTTGCTGCTGAATCTCATGTAGATCGTTCAATTACCGGTTCTGCTGCATTTGTTGAAACCAACATTATGGGTACGTATCATTTATTAGAGGCGGCTCGTCATTATTGGAATGGTTTAGACAATAATAAAAAAGAAGCATTCCGTTTTCATCATATTTCGACAGATGAAGTCTATGGTGATTTAGAGGGAACAAATGATCTCTTTCTAGAAACAACCTCCTACGCTCCAAGTTCACCATATTCTGCAAGTAAAGCGAGTTCGGATCATCTAGTCCGTGCATGGCAAAGAACCTATGGTTTACCGACAATTGTTACGAACTGTTCGAATAATTATGGCCCTTATCATTTTCCAGAAAAACTCATTCCATTGGTGATTCTCAATGCCTTGGATGGGAAGCCATTACCGATTTATGGAAAAGGTAATCAAATTCGTGATTGGTTATATGTTGAAGATCATGCGAAAGCTTTATACAAAGTTGTAACAGAGGGCGTTGTGGGAGAAACCTATAATATAGGCGGGCATAATGAAAAACAAAATATTGATGTGGTAAAAACAATTTGTTCAATTTTGGATGAATTAAAACCACAAGCAAACAATCAGCCTTATGAATCATTAATTGTATTTGTAAAAGATCGCCCAGGACATGATTTGCGTTATGCAATTGATGCATCAAAAATTGCTAAAGAACTCGGCTGGAAACCAGAAGAGACCTTTGAAACAGGTATTCGTAAAACAGTTGAATGGTATTTGAGTAACACGACATGGGTTGAGCATGTAAAAAGTGGTGAATATCAAACATGGCTAACTAAGCAATACTAGGAATACCAATGAAAATATTATTGCTTGGAAAAAATGGTCAAGTGGGTTGGGAGCTTCAACGCGCTTTACAGCCATTAGGTGAGGTTGTTGCTTTAGATCGCCATGTGAATTCAGGAGGTTTATGTGGAGATATTGGTGATTTTAATGCGATTACCCATGTTATTGGCCAAGTGAAGCCTGATGTTGTTGTGAATGCTACGGCTTATACAGCGGTGGATAAGGCAGAAAGTGAAATTGAGCAAGCAAATCATACTAATCATCTTGCTGTTAAGTATTTAGCAGAACAATGTAAAAAGCAAAATGCATTATTAATTCATTATTCGACTGACTATGTCTTTAATGGAGATGGTGATACCGCATGGACTGAGCAAGATGCGACATCACCTGTGAATATGTATGGTCAAACCAAGCGGAATGGTGAGATTGCTTTAGAGACGAGTAAAGTTGATTTTATTAATTTACGTACATGTTGGGTTTATGGCACACATGGAAATAACTTTATAAAAACCATGCTTAAGCTTGCTCAAATGAAAGATGAATTGAATATTATTAATGATCAAATGGGTGCTCCGACGGGAGCTGCTTTGATTGCGGATGTAACCGCGCAAGTGATTCGTTTTTATGATTTAGCACAGGATAAAGATAAAACAGCATTACTTGGGCATTATCATCTTGCAGCGGCAGGTGAGTGCTCTTGGTTTGATTATGCTCAATTTATCTTTAGTACAGCAAAAGCATACGGGCAAAATTTAACAATAAAAACTGTAAGTCCAATTCAGACGACAGCGTATCCAACACAAGCAAAACGTCCGTTAAACTCTCGTTTAAATACAGCGAAACTACAGCATAATTTTAAAATACACCTACCCAATTGGAAGCAAGGTGTTGAACAAGTATTAGGAGAAATTATTTAATGAGTCAAATAAAACGAAAAGGAATTATTCTTGCGGGTGGTTCAGGAACACGTTTGTATCCGATCACCATGGGTACATCGAAACAACTGCTCCCTATTTATGATAAGCCAATGATTTACTATCCGTTGTCAGTATTGATGTTGGCTGGTATTCATGAAGTTCTTATTATATCAACCCCTGAAGATTTACCGAATTTTCAAAAATTACTAGGTAGTGGCGAAGAGATCGGGCTAAAGCTTTCTTATAAAGTGCAACCATCGCCAGATGGGTTGGCACAAGCATTTATTCTTGGTGAAGAGTTTATTGGTCAGGATAGTGTTTGTTTAGTTCTAGGGGATAATATTTTCTATGGGCAAAGTTTTGGCCACCAATTAAAACGTGCTGCTGATCAAGTTCAAGGTGCGACCGTTTTTGGTTATTATGTCAATGATCCTGAACGTTTTGGTGTTGTAGACTTTAATGCGAATGGTCAGGCATTAAGTATTGAAGAGAAACCAGAGCAACCTAAGTCAAATTATGCTGTAACAGGTTTATATTTCTATGATAACAGTGTTGTAGAGATTGCAAAAAATATTAAACCATCACATCGTGGTGAGTTAGAAATTACAGATGTAAATAATATTTATTTAGAGCAAAAGCAACTGAATGTTGAATTATTAGGTCGTGGTTTTGCATGGTTAGATACAGGAACACATGATTCACTACTCGAAGCAAGTCAATTCGTTCAAACCGTGGAGCATCGCCAAGGTTTAAAAGTCGCATGTTTAGAAGAAATTGCATTTAATAATGGTTGGATTGATGGTCAACAATTATTAGAGCGCGCAAATTTCTTTAAAAAGACAGGTTATGGTCAGTATTTGTTGAAATTGCATGCGGAATATAATAATAAAATTAAAAGCTTATGATGTTTTAAGGATTTTATAAATAATACTGATGTAAGTGTAATATTACTTTGTATATTGAGAATAAAGAATGAATGTTATTGAAACGAAGATAAAAGGCCTTTTGATACTTGAACCCAAAGTTTTTGGCGATGATCGTGGTTGGTTTATGGAAAGTTTTAGTCAAAAGAACTTTGAACAAGCTTTACTTGAACGCGGATTAGAAGTGCCAAATTTTGTCCAAGATAATCATTCTTATTCCCAAAAAGATGTTTTACGTGGATTGCATTATCAATTAGCCCCATTTGCACAAGGTAAACTTGTACGTGTGGTACAAGGCCGTGCTTGGGATGTCGCTGTCGATATTCGAAAAGATTCATCGACTTATGGACAGTGGGTTGGCGTTGAGCTTAGTGGAGAAAATCATAAGCAGTTTTGGATTCCAGAAGGCTTTGCTCATGGATTTGTTGCTTTGGAAGACAATACTCAATTTTTGTATAAAGCAACAAATTACTATAATAAGGAGAGTGAAGGTGCAATTATTTGGAATGATCCAACCATTGCCATTGAGTGGCCTTTAGATGGTATTGAAAAAGTATTAGTCAGTGATAAAGATATTTTAGCACCCAAACTTGATGAAGCTAAAATATTTAATGTTAATTCGGACCCACTTTTGTAGCATTCAGAATATGTAGAAAGGTGGTTGATAAAGAGTCGCAAAATTGCTAGATAAACTTAATAAATTACTCGAGAACGAAGAAAAAAGAAAATTCTTAGGAAATTTTTTCTCCCTAGCGACGTTACAAGGTCTTAATTATATATTGCCTTTGTTGACGTTACCCTATCTTGTCCGAGTTTTAGGTGTAGAAAAATTTGGATTATTGGCATTTGCTACAGCAATTATCGGTTACTTCATTGTTTTAACGGATTATGGTTTTAATTTTACAGCCACAAGGGATGTATCTTTGCACCGTGATAATAATGAAAAATTGAACGAAATATTTAGTTCAGTGATGATCATAAAATTTGTACTTTGTACCATTTCATTATTAATACTGACTGTTTTAATTATTTGTTTTAATAAGTTTAATGCAGATCCATGGTTGTATTATTTAACTTTTGGAACGGTTTTTGGGCAAATTCTATTCCCTGTATGGTTTTTTCAGGGTGTAGAACAAATGCGTTATATAACGATTATAAATATTATTGCTAAGACATTTTTTACAATTGCTATTTTTTTAATGGTTAAACATAGTTCGGACTATCTACTAGTTCCATTATTAACATCATTAGGTGCAATATTTGCAGGTTTATATTCATTATTTTTGATTCATAAAAGTTTTAATATAAGCTTTAAGCTTCAAGAAATAAATGTTGTAGTTAGTTATTTGAAAGGTGGTTCAAATTTATTTTTAACTTCAGCCTTGGGAAATTTATTAACATCTTCAGGAACAGTCATCTTAACTTTTGTATCAACGAGTACAGTTGTAGGTTATTATTCAGCAGCTGAGAAACTATTTAGAGCAATTGTTGGCTTATT
The DNA here is from genome assembly GCF_002135415.1 of Acinetobacter sp. ANC 3832. Classification (GTDB taxonomy): domain Bacteria; phylum Pseudomonadota; class Gammaproteobacteria; order Pseudomonadales; family Moraxellaceae; genus Acinetobacter. The sequence goes on along the minus strand of NZ_NEGJ01000013.1, from coordinate 15,603 downwards.
TACACCAATAACACAGGCGCTTTATCCTATAAGTTGTAGAAAACTCGCTCAGCAAATAACGGCCCAATCTTATATCAAAAGGGTGGGTATCGTGATTGGTGGTATGGCTATGTTTGTGAGTTTAATAGTTGCCTTACTCTCAGAAAAAATTATTACGTTTGTTTATGGGGTAGCATTTCAATCATATAGTTATATTTTAGCTGTTATGATGATTTGGCTATTCTTTGGTGTGATAAATAACATTATTGGCATACAATATTTATCAGCTTCTAGAAAAGACAAATTTTATACAGCTTCTTTTTTGGTTGCTGGTTTGGTAACAGTACTATTGAATTTGGTGCTGATTCCACACTTGTTGATTAATGGGATATTAATTTCAATGATCTCTGGTGAAATACTTCTAACGATTTGCATGTTAGCACTTATTTTTAGGTTTAAATTATGAAAAAAATTCTCATTGTTTTTGGTACGCGTCCTGAAGCAATTAAAATGGCGCCTTTAGTAAAAGAATTTAAAAAAAATCATAAAAACTTTGAAACACGAGTCTGTGTTACTGCTCAACATCGTCAAATGTTAGATCAAGTGCTTGAAATATTTGAAATTACTCCAGACTATGATTTAAATATTATGAAAGCTGGTCAAGACTTGTATGATATTACTGCAAATGTATTACTAGGAATGAAATCTGTCCTAGCTGACTTTAAACCAGATATTGTCTTAGTACATGGAGATACTACTACTACATTGTCGGCGAGTCTTGCCACTTTTTATGCAAAAATAAAAGTTGGTCATATTGAAGCCGGGCTAAGAACAAATGATATTTATTCTCCTTGGCCAGAGGAAGGGAATCGCCAAATTACAGGAATTTTAGCAAATTATCACTTTGCACCGACTGAAATTAGTGAACAAAATTTGTTGAAAGAAGGTAAATGTCAGAATGATATTTTTGTGACGGGAAATACAGTAATTGATGCATTATTATATGTAATAAAACGTATTGAAAATAATATAGAATTAAAGCATAAAATTGAAAATGAAGTAAAAAAGCAATATAAATTGGATGATTTAAGGAGATTTATTCTTGTAACTGGACATCGCAGAGAAAATTTTGGAGAAGGTTTTATTAATATTTGTGAAGGGTTAAAGCAAATAGCAATTAATAACCCAAATATTGATATCGTATATCCTGTTCACTTAAATCCAAATGTACAAAAACCTGTAAACGATATTCTTTCAGGCATTGAAAATATCTATTTGATAGATCCATTACAGTATGAAGAATTTATTTATCTAATGAGCCAAGCATATTTCATTATTACTGATAGTGGTGGCATACAAGAAGAAGCACCATCTTTAGGTAAGCCTGTTTTGGTGATGAGAGATACAACAGAAAGACCTGAAGCGGTAGTTGCAGGAACAGTAAAACTAGTAGGCTGTGATAGAAATATTTTGTTTACGGAGGCACAGAATTTAATTACCAATCCTGAGGAATATGAAAGAATGGCTAAGTCTCATAACCCATATGGTGATGGATATGCGTGCTCAAAAATTGTGAATATTCTTTTAAATAGTAATTAAAATTAGGTGTTTTTATGATTCTCTTTTTAAGCAGATATCCTCAAACTGATACAGAGTTTAGGGATGGCTTTTTTCAACGTGTTGCTAGTATTGATCAATTTTTTTTAGATGATGAGCGTGTATATTTATGTATAAGCCCATTTAAAAACTGGAAAAAGAAAATTAGTAAAAATGGACTAAGAGTTGAGATATCATGTAATTTTTTTATGCATTTTTTTTTGATTATAAGTTTATTTAATAAAGCATCATTAGTGTATATACAATCTATTTATAATGCTTTATATGCTATTTTTTTTATTTGCATTTTTAAAAAATATTATGTCTTAGATTTACATGGTGTAGTTCCTGAAGAATTGGAAATGCAAAATAAAAAATTACATACATTTATTTTTTCAAAGATAGAAAAAATTCTTTTTAAAAAAGTGAATGTTTGTGTTGCAGTAACAAATAAAATGGTTAAGCATTATGAATTGAAGTATTCGAATAGCAATTGTTTTTATATTGTTTATGCTATATTACCGAGCCATTTGAAGAATATTCATTATGATTTTAATGAAAATGAAAGCGTTGAAATTATATATAGTGGAAATATGCAAAGTTGGCAGAATATTGATTTAATGCTGGATGCTATAAAATTAAACTTAGGTAGGAAAATAAATTTTACAATTTTAACAGGTGAATTGGAAAATTTTACTAAATTATTAGAAAAATATCAGATAGATAAAGATTCAATTACTATGAGATCAGTTAAACCAAATGAGTTGGCGGGATATTACAAAAAAAGTAATTATGGATTTATTTTGAGAGATGATATTTTAGTTAATACTGTTGCATGTCCTACCAAAATAATTGAATATTTATCATTTGGAATTATTCCAATTGTTTTATCTCCTAAAATAGGCGATTTTGAAGATCTAGGTTATGAGTATATTTCTATAAATCAGTTGCACGATAATTTGGAAATAAAGAAAAGTTTAAAAAATATTGAAGTTAGTAAAAATATATTTGAGAATAATAATTATGACTTTAAGAGAAAAATAATAAATTTGCAAAAAAATAATATAATTTAGCTTGTTATGGTCTTTATGTATATTTTTATTATTTTTTGAATATTTATGGTGAGAGGTTGTAATGAAGAAAGACGTAATTGAGATGAGAGAAAGTGATAAAATTTTTAATTTAATTTTAGGGATTTTTTTTGCTACTGTTTCAGTTGTGTTGGTGTTATTTTCCTCACTTAAACCATTGGGTTTTGATAAAGATTCATACTCTTATTTATTTGATATGAGGAATATACAGTTTTCTGAAATTTCCAGAGAATATAGTTTTATAATTGTGTCAAAATTTATTAATAACTATTTAGATGGTGATATTTTTTATTTGTTTTTGTTTTATGCAACTTTAAGTATCAGTATTAAGTTGTATTGTATTTATAGATTTTCCGTAAATAAATTATTATCGTTATTTATTTATTTATTATTATTTTATTTTATTCAAGATGTTACTCAAATTAGAGTTGGAGTGTCGACAGCATTTCTATTATTGGCATATGCTTTTTTTTGTATGGGAAACTATAAAAAATACTTAATGATGAGTTTATTTTCTATTTTCTTTCATTATCAAGCAGTTTTGATTTTTAGTATTTTTGTTTTTAATAAAATTAAATTGAAATATTGCTTTATTATTATGATGGTTAGTTTTGTATTTTCTATTTTTTTTAGTGGGCTATTGAAAATACTACTGTTAACCTTTTTTTCTAAGATTGGTTTTGGGTTTATTGCAAGTAAGATAGAAGCATATTATGATAGCTCTGAATTTGGTGCAGTCGCTAAATTTGGAGCTTTTCAATTATTTTATATGATAATTCTTTTTATATATCTTTATCTTTACAGTCGGTTTAAAAACCAGTTTACAAATATTGATATTATAAATTTAAAAATTATGATGTTGAACTTATCATTATACTTTGTGCTGTCATTTAACTCAGTATTTTCCTTAAGGGTTTTTGAATATTTTTCGACATTATTAATTTTTATCATTCCAATGGTGTTGAGATTTTTTTATCCTAAGTCTATTGGGGTTTTGATTGTTTTATTTATTTGTAGTTATTATTATTACAGCGCAATTCTTAGTAATTTGAATTTTGAACTGTACTTTGGGTGATTTAGAATGATTGATATAGTTATGGCTACTTATAATGGCTCTAAATTCTTAGAGAACCAGATACTTTCGTTATTGCAACAGACCTATAAAGATTGGAAACTAATAATTCATGATGATGGGTCAGTAGATAGTACGATTGAGATTGTTGATAAATATATTAAGCAAGATAAAAGAATAAGTTTGATTCAAGATAATAAAAAGGGGTTGAAATCAGGAAAAAATTTTTTGCATACTTTACAATATTCCACTTCTGAGTATGTAATATTTTGTGATCAAGATGATATTTGGTTGGAAAATAAATTGAAAGAATTAATGGGGTTAATGTCAGTTTCTGACAAAAGTGATATCCCTATTTTGGTTTATTGTGATGGGTATGCCTTAGATGAGTTTGGTGTGATTCATCAAGAGAGTATCTCTAATACACATGCTAATAGTATACAAGATTTTATAATTTATAATTCTGGTTACCAAGGTTGTTCAATGTTAATCAATAGAAAATTAATTGATATGGTTAATAATTATAAAGGATATATATATCATCATGATGATATAGTTACTTTATTTGCCTATTCCTTTGGTGATGTGTATTTTTTACCTAAACAGTTAATGCTCTATAGACAGCATGAAAATGCTGTTACTGGGAATAAAGATTTTACAAGGTCAAAGTATAAAAGAATATTTAAAAATGTGGGTTTTGTCGTTTCTAAAGAACATTATTTGGTTAAAAAAAGTTTTCATGAATTGTATAAATATGATGTTGACTCAAATGTTGATAACGTATTTAAAGCTTATTTAAATTATTGTGATAGTTCTTCTTTTTTATCAAGGTTGCTAATTGTTTTATTTACACCTTTAACGTATGGAGGAAGTAAGTTAAAATTGTTAGCTAAGACGTTACTTCAACGGTTATTTGATAAATGAATATGCTTTTATAAAAAACTTATGCTTTTTTTAATATTTAAAAATACAGTCTACTCTTAATTATATTATCAATAGTCCCATTTGAATAATATACGGGCTTTGTTTTTTCTAATCCTATATTTTAATTTGGATGAAGTTATGAATATTATTTATCTTATTACAGGTCTTGGTGGTGGCGGTGCTGAAAAAGTTGTCGTGGATTTGGCAGATAAAATGTCAGAATATGGTCATCAAGTCAAAATTGCTTATTTGAAAGGTAATGTAGTAATTCGTCCTGAAAATGTTGAAATTGAGTTAATTTATCTGGGCTTGGAGTCTATTAAAAATTCAAAAAAATCTTACCAGAGGTACAAAAAATTATTACTGGACTTTAAACCAGATGTTGTACATGCGCATATGGTTCATGCAAATATTTTTGCACGTATTTCACGTTTCTTTTCTCCTATCCCGAAATTGGTTTGCACAGCTCATAGTAATATTGAGGGTGGAAAGGCTCGAATGTTAGCTTATAGAGTGACACATCATTTATCAGACCTAACAACGAATGTAAGCCAATCTGCATCGGAAAATTTTGTAAGACTAGGTGCTGTTCCAACCAATGGAATAACAACAGTTTATAATGGGATAAAATTAGATCGTTTTCATCGCTTAAATACAAATGAAAGTCTGAGAGAGGAAATAGGATTATCTACTACTGACATAATGTTGCTTGCTGTAGGTCGCTTACATGAAGCAAAGGATTATCCGAATTTATTTAATGCGATTGAAATATTATTCAAAGAACATAGCGAATCCAAATATATTCATTTATTTGTTGTGGGAGATGGTAATTTAAAATCAGAGTTTGAAAAGTTGATTACAGATAAAAAGTTAAAAGAGAGAATACATTTGTTGGGGCGGAGAAATGATATTCCAGAATTAATGTCTGCGGCTGATGTATTTATTTTATCCTCATCCTTTGAGGGATTTGGTTTAGTTGTTGCAGAAGCAATGGCATGTGAAACTTATGTTGTAGCCACAGACTGTGGTGGTGTAAAAGAGGTTATGGGTGGGTTTGGCACCTTAGTTCCTAAAAGTGATCCACAATTACTTGCTGATGGTATTCATCAGGCCTTATTGTTAAGTTCAGGTGAAAAAGGCGATAATAATGCTAATGCATTGCAATATGTAAAAAATACCTTTGCATTAGACAGAATTGTAGGGCGGTGGATTGAAATATATGAGTCATAAGAAAAAGATAGCTTTAATTGGTACGACTGGTGCTAGTTTTTATGGCTTTCGTGCAGATTTAATTAAGCAATTGGTTCTGGATGGGTGTTTAGTCTATGCTTTAACCTCAGAATATACAGACCAATGTTTAGAAAAAATAAGACAGCTTGGCGCTGAGCCAGTTGTATATAAATTGATTCGTGGTGGATTAAACCCATTTGCTGATATTGCATCCTACTTACAATTAAAATGTATATTAAAAAAAATTCAGCCAGATATTGCATTTTCTTATTTTGCTAAGCCAGTCATTTATGGGAGCATTGCAGCGAAAGCCGCAAAAGTACCCACAGTGATCGGCATGTTGGAAGGGTTAGGATATACCTTTACTGACCAACCTGAAGGACAAAGTACTAAAACGAAACTCATTCGTAGCATTCAAGTACTGCTGTATAAAATGGCTTTTCCATGCTTGGATAAAATGATCTTTTTAAACCCAGATGATCAAAATGACTTAGTTAAACGCTACGGTTTACGAGTGCCTGAAGTGCATATTTTAGGTGGCATCGGGCTAAATTTAACAGATTACCCTTTTGTAGAAGCCAAAACATCTCCTATTAAATTCTTATTTATAGGACGTTTACTCAAAGAAAAAGGAGTATTTGAGTTAATTCAAGCGATTCGTATTGTAAAACAAAAATACCCACAAGCACATTTTACGATTTTAGGAGCAATTGATCATCAAAATATGGGGGCACTGAAGCAAGAAGAATTAGATCAATTACTTGATAATAAAATATTTGAATATCCTGGTCATGTTGCCAATGTAAATCAATGGATAACAGATTCGAGCGTCTTTATTCTGCCATCATATCGTGAAGGTGTCCCCCGTAGTACACAAGAAGCAATGGCAATTGGCCGTCCTGTAATTACTACAGATGTTCCAGGTTGTCGTGAGACTGTTGTGAATGGTGTGAATGGTTTTCTTGTTCCCCGATGGAATCCGGAAGCATTAGCAGAAAAAATGTGTTATTTTATTGAAAACCCAGAGCAAGTAAATATTATGGGGTTGGAGAGTTATAAGATAGCTCAAGAAAAATTTGATGCTGAAAAAGTGAATTCTAAATTAATTGAGATCATGGGTTTAAAAGATCTAAATGAAAAGACTAGTTGATATAATTATTGCTTCAATAGCACTTTTTTTACTTTCACCAATATTTATTTTTGTTGCATATAAAGTGCGTAAAAATTTAGGTTCTCCTGTCTTTTTTTATCAAGAGCGACCAGGTAAGAATGGAAAACTATTTAAAATGATGAAGTTTCGTTCAATGCGAAATGCATTTGATGAAAATGGAATTGCGTTACCAGATGAAAAGAGAATTACACCGTTTGGACAAAAATTACGATCTACAAGTTTAGATGAAATGCCTCAATTGATTAATGTTTTGAAAGGTAATATGAGTGTCGTAGGCCCACGTCCTCAACTTCCAGAATTTGTAGAGCATTATACACCCCACCAGATGAGAAGGCATGAAGTGAAACCTGGTATGACAGGTCTTGCACAAGTCAGTGGTCGAAACAATTTATCTTGGGAAGATAAGTTTGATTTAGATGTTCAATATGTTGAAAAGCGATCTATAATCTTCGACTTTAAAATTATGTTTAAAACTGTTGAAGTGATGATGAAAAAAGAAGGAATTGATTCGCCCGATGAATCGGTTGGAGCTACTCGATTTTCAGGATCAAATTCCTCTAATTCTAAATCATCACATCACTAATATTGAATTGAAGTGAGTTATGATCAAAAAAGCCATTTTTCCTGTTGCTGGTTTAGGTACACGCTTTCTACCAGCAAGTAAGTCAATTCCTAAGGAAATGGTAACAGTTGTAGATCGCCCAGCCATTGAATATGTCGTAAAAGAAGCTGTTGCGGCTGGAATTGAACAAATTATACTTGTTACACACTCTTCAAAAGCCTCAATTGAAAATTATTTTGATCGTAATTTTGAACTTGAAACCATATTAGAAAATAAGAAAAAATTTGATTTACTCACAGAAATTACGGAAATTCTTCCTAAACATGTCAGTGTAGTGAGTGTACGTCAGCCTCAACCCTTAGGTTTAGGCCATGCAGTTTTATGTGCTAAAGCCGTAATCGGTGATGAGCCTTTTGCTGTACTCTTGCCAGATGTACTTGTTAAAAATAATGATCAAGAAAGTGATTTAGCATTGATGATTGATCATTATAATCAAACGCAAGCTTCACAAATTATGGTTGAAGCTGTGCCTGATCATTTAGTTGATCAGTATGGTATTGTTGATGTTGCACAATCTCCTTCTGAGGGAGAAAGTGTAGTGATGCGCGGTATAGTAGAAAAACCTGTGATTGGCACTGCACCATCTAATTTATCTGTCGTAGGGCGCTATATTCTACCTGCAAAAATTATGCAACTATTGGAAGAAACACCAAGAGGAGCAGGTAATGAAATCCAGCTGACTGATGCGATTGCGACATTACAAAAGTCTGAAAAAGTTGAGGCTTATAGAATGAAAGGTCAGACTTTTGATTGTGGGAGTAAAATTGGCTATTTAAAAGCTGTTCTACATTATGGTATTCAGCACCCACAGTTGGGCGGTCAATTTAAGCAACTCATTAAAGAGTTAAATTTATAATAAATTTGTTGGTATAAAATGAAAATTAGTGTTTTTGGTGCAACTTTGCAAGCAGGTGTATTGGCAGGGTTGCTTGCTGAACACGGACATCAGGTCTTTTGGTGTGCAAATGAGTTAAATAATTCATTTGACCCTCTTGTGATTCATTATCAAGATGATTTTGTTAATCGATTAATTAAACAACAGATCGCTAATGGTTTTTTACAGCGCGTTGTGTCTGAGCAATTACCATTAGATAGTGAAGTTTATTTTTATGGTTTTGGTACCTCAGAATTAGAACGAACAAAAGCGCTGATAAAAAAAATAAGTATGCTACCGATTATCCATCCTAAATTAATGATTAATGGCTCAACTTTTGGTTTGCAAGGGACTGAACAATTAAGACAGTTATTACCACAAGATTCTTGGGCATATTTACCTGATGTGATTCAGGAAGGTAATGCTGTTAAGAGTTTGGTCTCTGTAAAACAAGTCATTGTTGGTGTTGATAATAAAAAAACAGAAAATCTAATTAAAGAGTTGCTGAGACCTTTTTTTCAATTTAAACATCAATACTTATTTATGCCTATTCTCGATGCAGAATTTACCAAATTAAGTATTTCTGGAATGTTGGCTACACGTATCAGTTATATGAATGATTTAGCTTTAGTGACTGAAAAATTAGGGATTGATATTGTTAATGTTCAGCAAGGTCTGGCTGCGGATAGTCGTATTGGTGCTGCATATTTATCACCAGGTACGGGCTTTGGTGGTGAAAATTTTTCACAGGATATTTTGACTTTATCGAGTACTGTTTCAAAAACAGGCGATAAAAGTCAGCTATTAGATCAAGTTTGGACGATTAACGAACAGCAGAAAGAGATTTTATTCCGAAAATTATGGAATTATTACCATGGCAATTTAGCAGGCAAAGTCGTGGCAATTTGGGGTGCTTCTTTTAAAGAAAATACTTCAAGTATTGATAATGCACCTATCCACGTTATGTTAGCAGCACTTTGGGCACAAGGTGTAAAAGTTCAATTGCATGATCCTCAGGCATTGGATGCAGTGCATAAAGTATATGGGCATCGAGATGATTTAATACTATGCGAAGATCAGTATCTCGCAATAGAAAATGCACATGCGCTTTGTTTAATGACAGCTTGGAAACAATATTTAAGTCCAGATTTTAACGTTTTATCTCAAAAAATGGCGTATCCATTTATTTTGGATGGTCGAAATATTTATGATCCGAGCTATGTAAAAAAACAAGGGTTTACATATCAAGGGGTGGGTCGTTCATGAATCAATCGGCGGAACTGAACACAATGCAGGGTGTAAATCTAAAAGAAGAATTAGAGAACCTAGCTGTTATTCAAAAAAAAATGCATCTCAATGACTTGTTTGCTGAAGAAGAAAATCGTTTTGATCGGTATTCAGTGCAATGTGATCAATTGGTTTTTGATTGTAGTAAGCAGAGAATAAATGCGCCTGTTATTGATACTTTGGTCGATTTTGCTGAATCTAAAAATTTAGAAAACTGGATCAAAAGATTTTTTTCAGAAGAAAAAATTAATTACACAGAACAACGCGCTGCTATGCATTGGGCATTGCGTTTACCTATAGAAAATCAAAAGTTTCCTGTTATCAATGAACAAGTGCATGCTCAATTACAAAGAATGTATCGTCTTGTGGATAAAATTCATGCAGGACAATATCGTGGTTGTACTGGCGAAGTGATTCAAAATGTCGTAAATATTGGTGTAGGAGGATCGGATCTTGGTCCGTTGATGGTCTGCCATGCGCTATCCGATTTTAAAGTGCATACTGAAAAACAGTTAGATGTTCATTTTGTATCGACCATCGATGGTAGTCAGCTTTCTGAGTTATTGCACCAATTTAGACCTGAAACGACACTATTTATTATTTCTTCAAAATCATTTGGAACCATTGATACCTTATCTAATGCACAAACTGCGCGACAATGGTTGGAAAAATCATTAGGTGTTCGTGACTGTGTTTTAAAAAATCATTTTATTGGTGTTTCGACAAAACCTGAAAAAATGACGGAATGGGGGATTGCTCCTGATCATCAGTTTCTATTATGGGATTGGGTGGGTGGTCGTTATTCATTATGGTCATGTATTGGTTTACCGATTGCTTTAATGGTTGGTGTGGAAGGCTTTAAGCAACTTCTTGCAGGTGCTTATGCTGTGGATGAACATTTTCAGTCAGCCCCTTTTACACAAAATATCCCAGTACTTATGGGCTTGCTTGGTGTTTGGAATAATAATTTTCTTAATATTCAAACCCATGCTGTGTTGCCTTATGATGGGCGATTAAAATATTTTGCAGCTTATTTACAGCAATTGGAAATGGAGTCGAATGGTAAGTCGACACAACGAAATGAAAAACCTGTTGAGTTAGATACCTGCCCAATTGTTTGGGGAGAAGTTGGTCCGAATGCACAACACGCATTTTATCAGCTCTTACATCAAGGTACTCATTCAGTCAATTGTGATTTTATTGCACCCATCCATCGTTATAATGCGAATCAATTTACCTATGCCGAAAATGCGGAAGCATTAATTGAACAACATCATTTGGCATTATCCAATTGTTTAGCGCAGTCGCGTTTATTGGCTTTTGGTAATCAGGCGCTGAAGCAAGATGAGTTGTCAGATTTACCGATTTATCAGCAATATGCAGGCAATCAACCTAGTACAACCATACTTTTAAAAGAATTGAATCCATATAGTTTAGGTATGCTAATTGCACTTTATGAACATAAAGTTTTTGTGCAGTCTGTAATATGGAATATTAATCCATTCGATCAATGGGGGGTTGAAAAAGGCAAGGAAATTGCCAATCAGCTTTTACCTATTTTAAATGGCTCAGAAAAAGATTTATCCCTGTTAGATGCATCTACGCAGGGTTTAATTAAAATCTTGTTAGGACAATAAGAGGTTACGCAGTGGCAAATATTTTAGTGACAGGTGGTGCAGGTTATATCGGTTCACATACATGTGTTGAACTATTACTTGCAGGTCATGATGTTGTTGTATTAGATAATTTATCAAATAGTTCAGAAGAATCATTAAATCGTGTACAAGAGCTAGCGAATAAAAAACTCACTTTTATTGAAGGTGATATTCGTGATGCAAAAGCTTTGGATCAATTATTTGGTCGACATAAAATTGATGCTGTCATTCATTTTGCAGGCTTAAAGGCCGTAGGAGAAAGTCAGCAGATTCCATTAACTTATTTTGATAATAACATTGCAGGTTCAATTAGCCTTGTTCAAGCAATGGAGCGTGCTGGAGTTTATAATTTAGTTTTTAGTTCTTCAGCAACCGTTTACGATGAAGCAAATACTTCGCCTTTAAATGAAAGTATGCCTACAGGTATGCCAAGTAATAACTACGGTTATACAAAGTTAATTGTTGAACAATTATTAGAAAAATTATCAATTGCAAATGAGCAATGGTCTATTGCATTACTGCGCTATTTTAACCCAGTGGGTGCACATAAAAGTGGTCGTATTGGTGAAGATCCACAAGGTATTCCCAATAATTTAATGCCTTATGTGACTCAGGTTGCGATAGGTCGTCGTGAAAAGCTGTCGATTTATGGTAATGATTACGAAACCGTTGATGGCACTGGTGTTCGTGATTATATTCATGTGGTTGATTTAGCAAACGCACATTTATGTGCCTTAAATAATCGTTTAAATGCAAAAGGTTGTCGTGCTTGGAATATTGGGACTGGGAATGGTTCATCCGTATTAGAAGTCAAAAATACTTTTGAAAAAGTGAATGGTGTTCCCGTTGCATTTGAATTTGCACCACGTCGAGAAGGTGATGTTGCAACCTCTTTTGCAGATAATACTCGAGCAGTTACAGAATTAGCTTGGAAGCCACAGTATCAATTAGAAGATATGCTTTCAGATAGTTGGAATTGGCAAAAGCAGAATCCACAAGGTTACAAAAGTTAAGTTGTTTTTAAAATAAAACAGGAGTCAATTGACTCCTGTTTTATAAATAAGCCTTTAGCCTTGAATAAGCTGTGTTAACTCATCCACATAAGCTTGCATTGGTTCTGGATTACGATCCAAGCGACTTTCAATATTTAAACGCAATAAAGGTTCAGTATTTGATGCACGCACGTTTAAACGCCATGTGCCAAAATCTAAACTAACTCCATCTGTTTGATCAATCGTTGGTTTCTGTTCTGCAAAATGATCAAAAATCTTTTGAATAGTTTCTTGAGTATCTTGAACCTTAAAATTGATTTCACCGCTGCATGGAAATTTAGTAATCATATCTTCAACGAGACTAGATAATGATTGTTTGGTTTCAGAAAGTACAACCACAGCAAGCAACCAAGGAATCATGCCACTGTCACAATAAGAAAAATCACGGAAGTAATGATGTGCACTCATTTCACCACCATAGACCGCATTGTGTTCACGCATGACATCTTTAATAAAAGCATGTCCAGATTTAGATTGAACCGCAACACCATTATACTCATCGACAATGGCTAAAGTATTCCAAACTAAACGTGGATCATGGACAATTTTCTCACCGGATTGTTTGAGTAAAAATGCCTGAGCCAATAAACCAACAATGTAGTAGCCTTCAATAAATTGACCTTTTTCATCAAAAAGGAAACAACGATCAAAATCACCATCCCAAGCAATTCCCATATCTGCATGATGTATTAATACTGCATTACGCGTGCTATCACGGTTTTCAATTAAGATTGGATTAGGAATACCATTTGGAAAAGTGCCATCAGCTTCATTATGAATCTTAATAAACTCAATCGGAATATTGAGTTGTTTGAATTTTTCTTCAATGGCATCGACGACATGACCTGCTGCACCATTTCCTGCATTCATTACCAATTTTAAGGGACGAATTTTTCTAGGATCAATGTATGTCATCAAATGATCGATAAACTCAGGCAGAATATTATATTTTTCTGTATTGCCTTTTTTTTCGACGTCAATAAATGCATTACTTTCAGCCAAAGCTTGAATTTCTTTTAGACCTGTATTCGCACTAATCGGGCGAGCATTTTCTCGGACCAATTTTAAGCCATTATAATCCATCGGATTATGACTTGCGGTGATTTCAATACCACCCTGTACATCTAAATGGAATGCACCGAAATAAACTTCTTCCGTACCTGTCATACCAAGGTCAAGAACATTCACACCTGCATCATTTAAACCTTTAATGGTTGCTTGTTTTAAACCTTCACTGCTTAAACGAATATCACACCCAACAACAACGGTTTTGGGTTGATGAATTTGTCCATAGGCACGTCCAATTTTATAGGCGATCTCTTCATTGAGTTCAGAACCAAGTTTACCGCGAATATCGTAGGCCTTAAAACAAGTAAGTGTTGTCATTGTGCACATTTCTTATCATTTAAAAGACATGAGTATACAGAAGGAGCGTACTGCTCTAAAGCCTGATTAATGTGAGTTTTTATTGTGAAGAATAGCGATATATAAAATAAATGATTGTATGAATGAATAAGTGTCGAATAAGCGTTTGAATTATGAGTGAAAATTAAATGGCTTATTCACTAAGCGAAAGATAAAAAATGACACATCTTAATAATAAAAATCAATCTAATCACATGTTTACAATAATATATGTTCTAATTAGTATAAAGTGTTTGTTTTGTGATCGAAGTCACATTATTATTAAGGGGATAATATTTTTAATATTTTATAAAAATGAGGCAACATAATGACAAGAATCGTAGTCGTAGCTAAAAATGGCGGTGATTTATTACAAGATACTCAAGCGAGTGATGTAGTTTTAAATCAAGCATCGGTCGTACAAGTTGGTGTAACCAAAGAACATGTAGAGTCTATTCTTCGGGAAGGTAACTCTGTTGTTATCACATTAAAAGATGGTGAAAAAATTGTCATTGAAAATTTCTTCAATGATGCCAATAACGCCGATAACTCCCTCGTATTTCCAGAGCAAGATAAAGGTTTTGCTTTAGTTGAATTTGATGCTGCAGGTAAAGGTGTCAATTATGCAGGATTAGAGAGTGTTGAACCACTGATTTATTCGGATGGTAATGCTGGATTGATCCCATGGTTATTCCCTGTTGTTACAGCAGGGGGAATATTGTGGTGGGCACATCGTCATGATAAAGGGGATGGCGCAGATACAACTTCTCCAACGGCAAAAGCTGTACTTACAGGGGTGACTGAAGATACAGGTGTTAACCTACATGATTTTATAACACAAGATAATACCTTAGTTTTTAATGGGAAAATTACTGGTCCTTTGGCTGCGGATGAAAAAATCCAAGTTAGTCTAGATGGGGGTAAAACTTGGGTTGATGCTGTTGTTGATCGTGGTAATGGCTCATGGAGCTATGACAATACTAAAACGCCGTTGGCGGATGGAACTTATACTGTTCAAGTTCGTACAATTGATGCAAGTGGTAACGTTGGTTCAGTTACAGAACAGAAGGTTGTTATTGATACACAAGCACCTGTTGAGGGGAGTTTAAGTGATCTTCATTTGACTGATGATGTGGGGCCTGTAGTTGGGGAAATTAAAAACGGGACTCAAACAGATGATACTCGCCCAGAATTTTCAGGAAAGGCAACACCAGAAGTTGAACATGTTAATATTTATGACAACGGTCAGTTAATTGGTACTGCAACTGTTAAGGCTGACGGTACATGGACATTTACTCCTGAGACTCCTTTATCTGGTGGTGCACACAGTCTTACGGCAACACCTGTAGATCAAGCGGGGAATGAAGGTAAGCCTACAGCTCCTATTGGATTTAATGTGGTCGGCGATGCACCACCAGCACCGACGATTCAAACCGTTGCAGATGATTTTGGTAGTGTACAAGGTCCAATC
The DNA here is from genome assembly GCF_002135415.1 of Acinetobacter sp. ANC 3832. Taxonomy (GTDB): domain Bacteria; phylum Pseudomonadota; class Gammaproteobacteria; order Pseudomonadales; family Moraxellaceae; genus Acinetobacter. The sequence goes on along the minus strand of NZ_NEGJ01000013.1, from coordinate 175 downwards.
CAAAAAAATGGTGTGACAGATGACAAGACACCAACCATTAGTGGTACTGCTCAACCAGGTTCAGTGGTTCATGTTTATGTTGATGGTAAAGAAGTCGGGACAGCAACGGTTAGCCCAGATAAAACATGGTCATTAGAGCTACCTAATTTAGGTGTAGATGGACCGAAGAACATCA
>NZ_NEGJ01000012.1 GCF_002135415.1 Acinetobacter sp. ANC 3832 | reverse complement strand
CTGAACCCATATCCAACCAGTGATATTACTGGAGGAGTAGGTGATGAAGATACCGACATTACGGGCAATATTGGTGGTAAAGATAGCGGAAACACATCTGATCCGAGTAAGGATGTTATTTATGAAGTAACAGAACAACCGAAGCACGGAACTGTAGAAGTAAATCCAGATGGTAGTTATACGTATAAACCGAACCCAGATTACAACGGTGAGGACAAGTTTACAGTAACGATAACGGATAAGGATGGAGCAACAACAGTTGTAGAAATTCCTGTAACTATCGATCCAGTAAATGATGATCCGACAGCGGTTGATGATGTAGCAATCGCACAAGAAGGCCAACCGTTTACTTCGACTGAATCTGTATTGAAAAATGACACAGATAAAGATTGGGCATTACAGCCGGAAGGTGAAAAAGACCAATTAACTGTGACTACTGGGGCTGTTACGACAACTGGAGGTGGCACAATTACCTTTAATCCAGATGGTAGCTATACTTACACACCTGCAGAAGGTTTTAGTGGTACAGATACAGTTAAATATGAAATTTCAGATGGTCAAGGTGGTACAGCGACAGGTACATTGACAATAAAAGTTAATCCAAAACCAATTGCTGAAAATGATGAACTTGTTGTTAAAGATTTAAGTTCGACAGGTAATATCTTAAGCAATGACAGTGATAAAGATGAAAATGGTGCAGATAAGAAATCTGAACTTAAGATTATTATTAACGGTCAAGAGGTGCCAGTAGGCGAAAATGGTTATACATTTACGACTGCACAAGGCGGTACGGTTACTGTTAAAGCAGATGGTTCATATATCTATACACGCCCAAATACAGATAAAGCGAAACAATGGACATCTGACAGCTTTACTTACCAAGTAAAGGATGGCTCAGGTCTATTATCAGATTCTGCGACAGTAGATATTAAACTGAACCCATATCCAACCAGTGATATTACTGGAGGAGTAGGTGATGAAGATACCGACATTACGGGCAATATTGGTGGTAAAGATAGCGGAAACACATCTGATCCGAGTAAGGATGTTATTTATGAAGTAACAGAACAACCGAAGCACGGAACTGTAGAAGTAAATCCAGATGGTAGTTATACGTATAAACCGAACCCAGATTACAACGGTGAGGACAAGTTTACAGTAACGATAACGGATAAGGATGGAGCAACAACAGTTGTAGAAATTCCTGTAACTATAAATCCAGTCGACGATCCACTCGAAGCAGACTTAGATCAACCCTTGATTACAGACTCTGGTAAATCCGTTACAAGTTTCATTGCGGTGAAAGATGTTGATGGTGATGATTTAACATTTAAATTCAATACAGCTGGCTCAAAACATATCATTACTGAAGGTGGCGCTATTCAAACAGTGGCATTGAAAGATGATGCTGGTCAAGATATTGGCACATTAATCTTAGATACAAAAACGGGCGTGTATACCTTCACACCAGATGCCAATTACAAAGGTGATGGCTTCAATGGTAAAGTGCAAGACTTCTTTAATGTGACCGTTTCAGATGGTGTAAATACAGCTAATGATCTCATTGTTAAAGTTGATATTTGGGTAAATGATAAACCAGTCTTTGTTGAAGGTTCTGAAATTATCTTAAATACATTTGATGAAGATACATACGATAAAGACTCTCCGCTGACAGGTAAAGTAACAGGTAAAGATGAAGATAACTTCGCGACTGAGTTGACTTATTCTGTAAGTAAGCAACCTACACAAGGTCGTGTTGAAGTTGATCCAAAAACGGGTGAATATAAATTCTATCCAAATGACAATGCAAATGGCGCTTATGAATTCACGATTAAAGTGAGTGACCCACGAGGTTTATCTTCTGAGATCGTGATCAAAGGTGAAATTACACCTGTAGATGATCCATTAACTGCTGAAGCTGATCAGCCAATTGCAATTCAGGAAAATGAAACCCAAACAGGCAAGATTGAAGTTATGGACGTTGATGGTGATACATTAACGTACACTGTAAAAGGCTTGACACCTGTGACTGGTGAAGACAATACATTCACAACGCCTAAAGGCGGTAAAGTGACTGTTGATCCTAATACAGGCGACTACACTTATACGCCACCTAAGGACTATTATGGTGATGATGACTCATTCACTGTAAGTGTAAGTGATGGACATGGTAGTACTGTTGATGTAACAGTTAAAGTCGATATTAATGAAGCACCAACGTTGACGGCAGAAGATACTGTAACCAATGCCAATACTTCTGTTACAGGTACTTATACAGGTGCAGACAGAGATGGAGATACCTTAAACTATTCTGTTTCAGAGCCACCGAAGAATGGTACTGTTGTGTTAAATACAGACGGTACTTATACCTACACACCAAATGAAGGCTTCGACGGGCCAGATAATTTTGTGATTACTGTGAGTGATGGTAAAGGTGGAACCACGACTACAGAAGTAAATGTGAAAGTGAATGCCTTACCTGAGGTTGAGCTTGCAGTCGGTTTTGATGAATTACATGTCACAGAAGATAAGCCATTAACCATCAAAATTGATGATTTAATTAAAATTTCTGACAAAGAGACAAACGCTGAAGATATTTTAATTGATATTGCGAACCAACCATCTAATGGTACTGTTCGTTACGATGAAGCGTCAAAATCATTTATTTACACCCCGAATAAAGATTATTTTGGGAAAGATAATTTTGTTATCCGTGTCAAAGATGAGCATGGCGGTATTGTCGAAGTCATCATTCCTGTAGAAGTTGCACCAGTCAATGATGCACCGATTGGAGAGGATGATGAGCGTAATACCACTGAAGGCCAAGCCGTTTATGGTGAGGTAGTTGCCACTGATGTAGACAGTAATAAATTCACATTCAAACCTGCTGATGTTAAAAATATCACAGAAAATGATGGTCGTTATATTACGGTTACAACAGATAAAGGTGTATTAAAACTTGATACGTTGACAGGTAAATACTCGTACAAGCCTAAAGCAGGGGCGCATGGTGAAGATGTGATCCAAATCATTGTTACAGATGATGAGGGTGCAAACTCACTCCCAGATACGTTAAATATTACGATTAATATTGATTACTTATTAACAGCATCTGCGGAAGCGAAAACCACTAAAGAAAATGTGGCTATAGACGGAACTGTTGATGGTCGCCAGTTAGACGATATTTCTTATAACTATACTGAAAAAACTGGCCCTGCTCATGGTTCAATTGTTTTAGATCCTTTGACAGGTAAATATACGTATACACCAGATGCTGATTTTTATGGTCAAGATAGCTTTGTTGTTACGGTCACAGATCGAGATAATCCAGGTAAAACAATTGATGTTGTGGTCAATATCACTGTTACGGCTGCGGGTGTAACAGGTGGTGAAGACATCAAAGATGGAACAGAAATTCCAGATGATTCACCTGTAGATCCAGATAAAAAGCCAACTTATGAGCTTGATCCAAATAATCCAGGGCAAGGTACGGTTGTCGTAGATCCTGATACTGGTGATTACACATATACACCAAAACCAGGTGCAGAAGATCAAGGTGATGATTTCACAATTATTGTGAAAGATACGGATGGTAATGAAAGTAAAATTGATATTACTATTGCGCCAACTGTAAAAGATGAAACTGAAGAAGATACAGCGATTACAGATGGTCAGATTGATTTCAATGGTGGTACGTTCAGCTCTGTAACAAACCCATCATACGGTAAAGTGACAGTTGATGCTGATGGTAAATATCAGTACACACCGAATGAGAACTTCAATGGTAAAGATAGTTTCTATGTCACAGTAAAAAATGCTGATGGCTCGATCACTAAAATTCCAGTGCTCATTGATGTTACACCTGTAAATGATGCACCAGATGTAGTGAATGAAACAATCGAAACCAATACGGATGTGATGGTTTCAGGCCAACTTAAAGCAACTGATGTGGATGGTGATAAGTTAACTTATAGTTTCAATGATCCGTCAAAAGGTGGTGTATTAGAAACTGAGTTTACAACTGAAAACGGCGGTAAATTGGTGATTGATTCTGTAACAGGTCAATATACTTATACACCACCTACAATGGATACCGAGTCAACATCTGTGACTGTGTATGTGAATGATGGCCAAGGTGGCGTCACACCGTTAGTGATTGATATTCATGTCACTGGTGTGCCAGATGCAGTAGCTGAGTTGATTACTGTTGATGAGGATAATTCGATACTTGATATTTCGACTTATATCAAACTCAATGGTGCGATTGCGGATGACTTTGTTATCAAGACTCAACCGAAGAACGGTACATTGACGCAAGTTGATGGCAAATGGGTATATACACCAAATGCGAACTATTTTGGTAAAGACAACTTTATCGTTGAAGTGAGCGATGGTAAAGGTGGCACGATTAAAGTGATGGTGCCTGTAGAAGTTAACTCTATAAATGATTTACCAGTTGGTCATGATTCTTCTATTACAGTACTTGAAGATCGTAGTTATAAAGGCAATGTCACAGCGTCTGATGTGGACAGTAACCGTTTAACCTTTAGTGCTGGAACAGCGCCTAAGCACGGTACAGTCACTGTAAATGCTGATGGTACTTATGTTTATAAGCCAAGTGAGAATTATAGTGGTGCTGACGAATTTACCATTACAGTGACAGATGAGCAGGATGGTTCTTCTTCTATCAAAGTGACCGTAAATGTCCTTGAGGTGAATGATGCACCAGAAGTTGAAGTCATTAAAAATGTTGAAGCAGTTGAAGAAGCATCTATTAGCTTTAAGTTAAGTGATCACTTGAAAGTTACGGATATTGATACACCATTAGAACAACTGATTTATAGCGTGAGTGCTGGGCATGGCGTTGTCTCAATTGATAAGAATGGTAACATTACGTATACAGGCAATAAAGACTACTTCGGTGTAGATAAAATTACAGTCACCATCAATGATGGTCAGGGTGGAATTACCAAAGTTGATTTACCTGTTCATGTTGAAAACGTGAATGATGTACCAACAGCAACACAACCAGTGATTAATAACACTGTTATGCAATCTGGTTCTGTGACGGGTTCATTGGGTGTAACTGATGTGGATGGTGATATATTAAATTACCCATCAACTGTCACATCGAAAAATGGTTTGACAGTTAAAATTGATAAAGATGGTAACTATAATTACGAGCCTGGAACGAGCTATAAATATCAATCAGATAGTTTTGTCGTGACAGTAAATGATGGTCATGGTGGCTCAGTCGAGGTAACTGTTAATATGGCGATTGAACCTAAGCCACTTGAACAATCTACTGCAAAAATGAGTACATTTATGACAGATGATTTGGTAGATGACATTTTAATCAATGATCAGTTAATGAAAACTAAGTCTGTACAAACCAGTGATATCATTTTTAATGTATTAAATGACGACAACCTTGGTGGTCATCTCACAACAACTGAAAATGATTTTATTGTTGGTTCAGCGCAGAAAATTAACTTATCACATCTTCTTGATTCGACAGCAACTACATTGAACATTCACGATTATTTAGATGTTCAATATGATGAAAGCACTCAAACTGCAACACTAACGATTGATCGTGATGGACAAGGTACGCATTATCAAACTGAAAATTTATTGTTATTAACTCAGCAAAACACTAAGTTTGATTTAGATGAGCTACTTAAAAATAATCAAATTATTTTTTAATGATTTGATTTAAAATTTACACAGTAAAAAAGCTCCTTCGGGAGCTTTTTTGTAGTCAAAATTAATGTGAATATTCTACATAAATATTCACAAGCTCTTTATTTTAGCTTATAAGAAGCAATAGAAATGAGTTATGCAAAATCACTTTAGATAATCTACTGCTTGAGTTCTTTTAAAATTGGACAACTATTTTCTGAAGTGGTTTTACATTCATCAACCCAAGTGCTTAACCGAGATTTTAAGGCATTTAATTCATGAATACGTTGATCTATTTTTTCTAAGCGTTGTTCAATTACATGACGAACTTGCTCACGATCATTCAGTTGCAAATTGAGCAACTCTTGTACTTCGCTCAGTTGTAAGCCTGCATCCTTGGCTTTTTGAATAAAGCTTAATGTTTCAATATCTTGTTCATTATAATAACGATAACTGGTATGACTTTCTGGGATACGCATTAAACCAATCCGTTGGTAATAACGAATCGTTTCAACATTCACATGACACTGTTTTGCCAATTTTCCAATCGTGATCATAAAAACCTCATAAAAAACTTGACACTGTACCTGGGTACGGACTTTATTCTAACACAATCAAAAAAGAAAATAGGTGAATTGGATGAATGAGCAACATAAGTCTTCCTGCTGTTCAGGGCAAGATTCAACAATTGAAGTGGTTAAGCTAGATCCTGTTTGTGGTATGACCGTGGCTGAAGATTCATCACATTCTTTTGAATATGATGGGAAAAAATATCTATTCTGTTGTGATGGTTGTAAGCAAAAATTTGCACAAAATCCAGAACATTATTTACAGAATAAAGAAGTATCTAAAAAGGGATGTGGCTGTGGTAGTAAAGCCATATATGAAAATCGAACGCAGATTAAAGCAGAAGAAAAAGCATCTTCTTGCTGTGGTAGCAAAGAGAAACAACCTGAAGTTAAAAGTTCTAGCTGTTGTGGAAGTGAGCATTCACATATCACGGAAGATTCTATCCTTGTTGCACAAACAGTGATTGATCCAGTTTGTGGTATGCAGGTAAAAACCGATTCTAAACATCGCAGTATTTATAAAGGAAAAGAATATTATTTTTGTTCAGAAAGTTGCGTGAATAAATTTAATGCTGAACCTGAAAAATATTTGCAAATTGAGCCACAAACATCGTCATGTTGTGGTTCAAAACCTGAGGTGAAAGCTGAAGTTAAAAAGTCATCTTGCTGTGGTTCGGATCATAAAGACCATCCACATGTGCATCATCATTCCATGCCTATGGATGCTGATACTGCTATAGATCCTGTATGTGGTATGTCGGTCAAAACTAGTACGAATTTAAAAACAGATTATCAAGGTCAAACTTATTATTTTTGCAATCCATCTTGTGTGGATAAATTTAAAAATGACCCTGAACCCTATCTGATTCCAATGGATCAACGTGTTGCGCCCGAAGGTATGGATGATGTGCTGTTCACTTGCCCAATGGATCCTGAAATTGTACAGAAAGGACCGGGAACATGCCCAATTTGTGGCATGGCTTTAGAGCCGATGCAACCGAGTTTGGATGAAGGTCCAAATCCTGAATTGGTTGATTTTACCAATCGTTTTTGGAAAACACTGCCATTCACACTCATCGTTTTTGTTTTAGCCATGGGTTCACATATTCATGCCTTTATTCCACAACATATTCAACCATGGATTGAGTTGGTTTTATCTTTACCTGTGGTGCTGTGGGCAGGGTGGCCATTCTTAGAGCGCTGTTGGATTTCTTACAAAACTTGGCATTTAAATATGTGGAGTTTAATTGGTGTCGGAATTTTAGCTGCATTTATTTACAGTGTGATTGCTACGATTTTTCCATCTCTCATTCCAATGGAAGCGAAAACAGGACATGGCGTCGCTGTTTATTTTGAAGCCGCTTGTATGATCGTCACGCTCAGTTTACTTGGGCAAATGATGGAGTTGAAAGCACGTTCAAAAACAGCAGATTCATTGCGATCATTATTGAAATTACAGCCGAGTACAGCCAAACGGATTGAAAATGGTCAAGCTGTGGAAGTTGAAATTAGTCAGATCAAACAAGGCGATATATTACAAATTTCATCAGGTGAACAAATTCCATTAGATGGTGTTGTTATTGATGGAAAAACCTATGTTGATGAATCAATGATGACAGGTGAGCCTGCGCCTGTGAAAAAGGAAAAAGATGATCAAGTCATTGGTGGTACAGTCAACCAACAAGGCAGTATTCGAATAGAAACGACGGCTGTTGGTACACAAACCACACTGGCAAAAATGATTCAAACTGTGGCGGATGCACAACGTTCAAAAGCACCATTGCAAAGAATGGCAGATGTGGTTGCTAAATATTTTGTGATGATTGTACTTGCGATTAGTGTGCTTACTTTTGCTGCTTGGATGTTCTTCGGTCAAGGAAATTTTGACCTCGCATTAATGTGTGCAGTTGCTGTTTTAATTATTGCTTGCCCATGTGCTTTGGGTTTAGCAACGCCGATGTCTGTGATGGCAACCACAGGGCGTGCTGCACAAAAAGGCGTATTATTTAAAAATGCTGAAGCCATTGAAGCTTTAAGTAAAGTGAATGTGGTGATTGTTGATAAAACAGGAACATTGACTGAAGGTAAACCTAGCCTAAAAGAAATTAAAGTACTGTCTAGCAATATCAATCAAACACAAGCTGAGCTTTGGATTGCATCTTTAGAGCAATATTCAACTCATCCAATTGCGCAAACTTTGACGAAGCTTGTACCGAGAGCGCAATTATTACAGATTCAAGATTTTGAAGATGTGACGGGATTTGGCGTAAAAGGTTTACTTGATGGTCAGATGGTTTATGTCGGCAGTCAAAAGTTATTGAGTAATATTGGTATTCATATTGATTCAGCTTTAGAGCAACATTTAAGCCAATTGCGTGAAGAAAGTAATGCATCACTCAGCTTTCTCGCAAATGACCAAGAAGTATTGGCATATATTGCTATTCACGATGCCATTAAATCCAATGCTAAACAATTGATTAATCAGCTACATGCTGATGGGATCGAAGTGATTATGGCAACTGGTGATCATGAGCAAAATGCGAAAATTGTGGCGAAAGAATTAGGCATTCAACATGTTTATGGCAATTGTGATCCAACTGAAAAGTTAAATATTGTGAAGCAATATCAAGCTCAAGGTAAATTCGTTGCCATGGCAGGTGATGGTATTAATGATGCACCTGCACTCGCTCAAGCCGATGTGGGTATTGCCATGGGCAATGGAACCGATATTGCGAAACAAACAGCTCAAGTGACGTTGGTGAAAGGTGATATTCGTGGTGTGGCGGATGCTTTACATTTAGCAAAAGCAGGTGTGAAAAACATGAAGCAAAATCTCGCATTTTCATTTTTATATAATGGCTTAGGTGTTCCTATTGCTGCGGGTATTTTCTTTCCATTTACAGGATGGTTACTCACACCGATGGTCGCAGCCATTGCCATGTCATTAAGTTCATTATCGGTCGTGTTAAATGCACTACGTTTAAGTAAATCTTAAATTTTTATTGGTTAGATAAATAGGCTACTTTCAAGTAGCCTATTTATCTTTTAAGTCTTTGATAAAAATAAATGTACATTATGCAAAGCATCAATGGCTTAAGTTAAAAAATTAAACAGCCAAATCAGCTAAAATTTAAAGGAATCAACTCAAAGCTATCTTTTCTGACAAAAGTTGGATTTTAATAAGTCAATTTATTGTGTCTAAAAAATGAGTAATGTAGTACTAAGTTCACGTGAGTGATACATAGGAATAATTGGATTATCCTTTGGATAAGATTGTGGGATTAAATAATCAGGGAATAATAATGTTAAATATTAAAAAAAATGAACCACATAAACAGGTAAAACGAGGCTTTCAATCATCTTTACTTGTGATTTCAATGTTAGGAATGATGGGTTTAGCACAGATGACACAGGCTGCACCTGTAGCACCAAAACTTGATTTAACCTTATCAGAACATTCTAAAAAGAAAATTAGGACGTTGATGGATGATCCTAAAATTTGGCAACAGATTCCAAAAGTGGTGACTCTATGTGTTTATTCACCAGATGGTGCAAGTGGTGAAGCATTTGAGCAAGCAACTACTTATATCAGTGAATTACCACGAATTGCACAAGTAGCCAAAGAATTTGGCGTGGACATGAAAATTACTCGTCCATCCAAATTACAAATGAATATTGATTTGAATTATCCGAAACTTAAAAAATCAGCTTCAACAACACTGAATTTGCGTGTGTATACCGATGAACGTGTGCTGACTGAAGACTTCCGTAGTAAAAAATGTGATGGTGCAGGCATTAGTAACCTACGTGCTCGTCAATTTAACTCATTCGTCGGAAGTATTGATGCGATTGGCGCACTGCAAAACTATAAACAACTTTCAGCTGTTATCCAACTACTTACTCGTCCAGAATTCGATGCCAAAATGGTCAATAATGACTATGAAGTTGTGGGGATTGTGCCATTAGGTGCAGCTTATATTATGGTGACAGATCGTCGAATTGATACTTTAGCCAAAGCAGCAGGTAAGAAAGTTGCGGTGATGAATTTTGATGGTACGCAGAAAAAATTGGTGCAAAATGTGGGTGCCCAACCTGTATCTGTTGATCTACTCAGTGTCGGGGGTAAGTTCAATAATAAAGAAGTGGATATTATGGCAGGTCCCGCTTTACTTTATAAACCGTTGGAACTTTATAAAGGAATGACGGATAAATCAGGTAAAGTTGTAGGTGGAATCATTAAATTCCCACTAATTCAAGTCACAGGAACACTCATCATGCACCGCAATAAATTCCCTGTGGGAATGGGGTCGATTGCACGTGAAATGATTTCTAAACAATTAAGTCCAGCATTCCAATTTGTAGATAAAATGGAAAATGAAATCCCTGATAAATATTGGATGGAAATGCGCGAAGCAGATAAACCTGGTTATATCAAGATTATGCGTGAAGCCCGTATTCAGATGACCAAAGAAGGTTTTTATGATCCTGCAATGATGAAAATTTTGAAAAAAGTTCGTTGTGGTCAAAATCCAAGTAGCTTTGAATGTGCATTGACGGATGAATAAATAGTTGGGTTTAAGCTTTATATTGTGTGGACGTGTATTGATAAAGTACCGTTCATAAAAATGAATTCAATAACTTATTTTAATTTGATAGGGGGTAAGTTTTATAAGTAGGTGATTTAGAAAACTATCTAACTGAATTAACGCAAAAATTAATGTTAGTATTGATTTACTTTGATCAAGTTAATAATTGAAATGATGAAAAAAATATTACCAATTCTAACATTAGCAATTTGTACACAAGGTTTTGCAAGTACAAATGTGCTACCTACCTCGATAGATGTGGTTAAGTTTGTAGAAAAAGTAACAAAGGCTAAACAAGATCCTGATTTTTTAGATTTTGATGTTCAACGTTTTGAAGCGGAGAGTACGGAATATATTCAAGCAACATTTCGTGAGAAATCTTTTGATGGCAAAAGTGCTCAAATCAATAAAGTAGGGGCTGTTGGTTACTTGGTTTCTAGAAATATAAAAACGGGTAATGCTTCATATGCCTATATAGAATATATGTTTGAATGTGAAACACCTACATTTGTCACGATTGAAAAGAATTTTGATACAAATGGAAACTATAAGAGGGCCAGTATTACGTCGCGTTTAATCAGCATTTTTAAGTTTGAAAAAGGAATTAAGCAAAAAGCTTGTTCTATGGTTTTAGATAATATAGCTAAAAAAACGACTTAAAAGATTTTAAGAGTAAAGCATTTAATACTAATTTTTATTGAGTATTGAATACTTTAAGTGCGTTCTATAAAAATTAATCTGATGAAATAGTATTAATTCTCTGCTTTCTAAATTTTTAGGATCGCTAGTCTTATATCCAAATGAGACTAGCTTTTTTTGTTCTAGCACTGTCATTTTAAGCTTAAAAACCCACTGGTTTATATATTTTTTAAAATCAGTGTCTTGTATATTTTTAATTTTGAACTATAAATTCATTTAGCTTATTACTTGTAATCTATTTAATTTTTATTCAGCAAAGTTCAATTTATTTACAGTAAAATATTTGACATAAGATATAAACATATATATGATTATATGTATATCGAGACGCTGTAGTTTCTTTTTTATTCTCTCTCTAGTTTTTAGTCCTCATGCAACCTTTTTGCATGAGGTTTTTTTTGCCTTTCATTTAGAGTTTTTTTGTATAAGAGAAATTTTCTGTAAGATAACCTAAAATTACAAGGAGATCCGTATCATCTAAGTTATACCAATGGTTAAAAAAGAAAATACATATTGGTTGATATAAAAAAGTAATATAAAGCGTGATTCACTAAATTTTATTGTTGAAAAATGTGAAATAAGTCATATAATTCAAATCAAGGGAGCATTAGAACTTCTTTTAAAATAAAATAATAAAAAAACACCAAATGTTGTAATTTAGAATCTTGTTATTTATTCCCCAAATAACAAGATTTTTTTTGTCTAAAATTTCACTCTAAATCGACTAACAAATGATGATTATGAGCAAAATAAAAGACGAATTATTTACATCACTCGTCTTTTATAAAAGGATAGCTTTATCTCTGAACTTAGATTGACGTTATAAGAGAAATTCTAGCAAGATACTGATGATCAGAATGATGATGCATCCTAGAACAAGAATTTTCATTTTATTTGCAAAATAAGTTAAAGCATAGGCAACGACTAAAGCAACCAAGGTTAAAGCACCGATCCAATAGCTCATTCCAATGCTGACATTACTTTGCCAGATACATGCAATTAAGCTAAGAATCAAACATGACCAACCGATTACGAGAGCAATACGTGTCTTCTGCGTATTAAGTTCATAACCAAAAATTTGTTTTTGATGTTTAGACATACTGCTTGCTAGGGCAATAAAGCCTAAGCTACTTAGAGACCAAATGAGTAAAAACCAAATCATGTTTCAATCTCCTTAGCTACCACATTAGAAGTAATTGTTGTTGATTTGCCTTTTTTAGTTGCTAAGCCCTGATGCTTTTTCACTTTATAAAAGGAATAAAGGAATAAAATTGCCAGCAACCATGACATTAAATCAAAAGTTGCAATCATCCATTGATCATTTGCAATACTGTTCCAAATGGCTTGACCACCTGTCATAAAGTTGATGATCGGTAACAGTGCAAAGGCAATAGAAGCAAACATGAGTTGTTCAAGCCATGCCTGTTTATGAACTCTAAAACTTGCATGAATAATACTGAGTAACCATACGATAAAGAAAATACGAATTTCCCAATTCAGACGCATATCCATTTCAGCAGGAATAAAACGGTTCGCATAAAAATATGCTGCACAGGCAATCGGTAAGCCAATAATAGCTGCAATATTGGTGACTTCAACCAAACGATATCCGAAAGATTTATAGCCTTGTTTCTGCTGTTGAGGTGCACGTTTTACACACCATAAAATAAGCCCAGTTGCGACCATAAGGGTGCCAAAGACACCTGAGACAAACAACAACCAGCGTAAAGCCAAATCTACACCACGTGCTTCATGAAGAACAGTCACAACATTATAAATGCCCATTGGAACTGACGTTTGCTGTGAAACATTGTCCTTTCTCTCTATTTGCCCTGTTACGCCATTAAATTTAAAGCTTGGCATAATATTGCGTGTGACTAAACTTTCAGAATAGAGCGCTTTGAGCTCTACTGTGGCTTTATTTGTATTGGGAGCAATAATATTGATGGATGCAATTGGATTGTCTTTCCATTGCGATTGAGCATAGGTCAGCATGGGTGCTAAATCAGTAAGTGGGGCAGCTTGTATCTGCTTCTGATCGCCTTGTCGCTCTCGTCCCTCACCATGTTGATTTTTTTGCCCTTCATGATTTGAACCACGATTTCCTTGGCGTGTAGATTGTTCTCCCTGAGCCTGATTGTCACGACCTTCGGATCGTTGTTTATTTTGCTGAGCCGTTGTCGTTCTTTGATCTTGTAAAAACTCTTGACGACTTTCATACACTTGGTTGATTCCCCAAGGCATGAGAGTAAACATAAGCAATAGTAAGCCGCTAAAAGTGATCATAATATGAAAGGGCAGTGCGAAAACAGCTGTGGCATTATGTGCATCTAACCAAGAACGCTGACCTTTACCTGAGCGAAATGTAAAGAAATCTTTAAAGATTTTTTTATGTGTAATCACACCACTAATAATGGCAACAAGCATTAACATGGTGGCTAAGCCAACAATCCAACGTGCCCAAATACGTGGTAAACCATAAAGTTCGAAGTGAAAGCGATACAAGAAACTACCACCGCGTGTTTCACGTGCTTTAAGTACTGCCCCTGTAGCACTGTCTAATGTAATTCGCTCTCCACCACGTCGCGCATTTAAATCTTCGCCTTGTTTTCGAATATTAATTTCGGTTGTGGTTTGTCTTGAATTGGGGAGTTGAATATTCCAACTCCCAGCATTTGGATAATTTTTTTGAAGATAATTCAACGCAACTTGAGTTTGCTGAACTTGTGACTGACTTGGAATTGATTGATGAAGCTCAGGCTTCATCCACACAGAGATTTCATTTTGAAAAAAACTAAGGGTTCCTGTTAGGAAAATAGCATAAAGTAACCATCCTAGAATTAAACTCGCCCATGTATGTAGCCAAGACATGGACTGACGAGGACCCTCAACTTTACTATCGACTCTCATTCTATTTTCCTAAAACTTGGGAGATCATAAATAAAACAATGCTCGGAATAATGATTCCTAAACTTGCTTTTAATGTTTTATTCACCATAAACACCCAAATAAAGGCGCAACAATGTACTGTAAATGCGAGTAAAGTTGCTGTCATGACTGCACTAGCGCGGTAGTCAGCAAAAACTTGAGCTGTGACAATTGCCACTAATGTAGAGAGTATATATCCGCCAAAAATTGCTAAAATGAAGCGATATAAAATCATCAATCGATAAGTCATGAGCGAAGCCCGTGATTTAATCTTGTTTGATACAGTCGGATTTGAAACTATCGCATCAAGCGTAGGCAGTTCAGTCTGGCTATTCATAGGCGTGGCGTCTAAATAGAGTAAAAGTAAATCAATAATATAAATGATAACAATTATTATTAACTTTTAAAACCTAGCTGATTAAAATTTAAGACTTTATTTTTAGAGTTTTTGCATATAAATGTTTAGGAAAGGGTTTTGACGTTATATTATTTGAAATTTTTAAGAGTTTATTTTTTGTTTTTATAACAATTTGTTTAACTTCTTAAGCCTTAATTATTATATAAAACTCCCTGTACCAAAATGAAAATACAAGGAGGTTTGATCAACTTATTTACTCAACGTCTTATCGATTAATCTTGTTCCAGTCATCGTCTGTAACTCTTCAAAACTTAACCCTTCAACTTTTTCAATGACTTGTAAACCTTCAGTTGTTACATCGATTACACATAAATCAGTATAAATACGGTCTACACATTTCAAGCCCGTTGCAGGATAGGTTAATTCCGCGACAATCTTAGGTTCACCATTTTTAGTGACATGGTCTGTAGTTACAAAAACTTTTTTAGCACCAATTGCCAAGTCCATTGCTCCGCCGACTGCAGGAATTGCATCAGTAGCACCCGTATGCCAATTTGCTAGATCGCCATTTTCTGCAACTTGAAATGCACCAAGTACGCAAATATCTAAGTGTCCGCCACGCATGATGGCAAATGAATCGCCATGATGAAAATAAGCGCCACCTTTCAGTAACGTCACAAATTCTTTACCTGCATTAATTAATTCAGAATCTTCATCTTCTTTTTTAGGAGGGGGGCCAAAAGCTAAAATTCCATTTTCAGAATGTAAAAATACATCTTTATCGGCAGGTAAATATTTTGAAATTTTGGTGGGTAAACCAATGCCTAAATTGACGTAAGCACCATCTGGAATATCTTGTGCCACACGTTCAGCAATTTGGTCACGACTTAATTTTGTATAGCTCATTTTAAAATCTCCAATGCTGATGATTGTTCAGGTGTAACTTGAATAACGTGTTGAACAAAAATACCTGGGGTAATGATGTGTTCAGGATCTAACTGACCAAGTTCAATCACTTCAGAGACTTGTGCAATTGTACAATCAGCCGCCATTGCCATAATTGGACCGAAGTTACGAGCAGCTTTTCGATAGACCAAATTTCCCCAACGATCACCTTGTTGCGCTTTAATTAATGCAAAGTCAGCATGGATAGGATTTTCTAAAACAAAATCTTTACCCTCATAATTCAGTGTCGGTTTACCTTCGGCTAATAATGTTCCAAAACCCGTGGGTGTATAAATAGGACCGAGTCCCATCCCCGTAGCTTGAATGCGACAAGCAAGATTACCTTGAGGAACGAGTTCTAATTCAATTTTTCCTGCACGATATAATTCATCAAAAATATAAGAATCAGCTTGACGTGGGAAAGAACAAATGAGTTTTCGAACAGCACCTGCTTTAAGCAGTTGGGCCAGCCCATATTCACCATTACTGGCATTGTTATTAATAATGACCAAGTCTTTCAGACCTAATTCGACTAAACCATAAATGAGTTCGGCTGGCTGACCTGCTGTACCAAACCCACTGATCATGATTGTTGAGCCATCTTTAATTTGGGACAGTGCTTCCATTAATAAAGCTGAGGTTTTATCAATCACAAAAACAACTCCATTTGTATAATGTATAAATAGTAGATTTCTTACATAAAGCTTTTGAGTTTCACTGCTCAATAGAAAATCAAAGAGGTTGTAGATACTGATGCAAGATGTCTAGCGAAATGAATAAAGATAGATATGATTGAGGAATCATGATGTATTCTACTTTTCCAAAAATAATTCAAATTATCTTGATCCAATTGTTCTAAAAATCATGTTTTAGCTGTTTAGCTAAGATATAAGTGAATCGATGCTTTTTTTTGTCTTTGTGTCATCTTAATTTGTCTTTAGGTCACTAATTCTTATTTATTTTTTGTGTTTTATATACATGTATTTCTAATGAGTTTGATCAATTAAAGTTTGAAATATTGAAGCTTTAACCATCAATCAAATATAAAAATATCACTTAGATTCTCGCTTTATTTATTCAGGATTCATGGTATAGGGTGAATATATCCCTACTTAATTTATTTCATATTTTTCATTTTAATACTTTGATTTTTAAATATATTAAAAAATTTACTCTTCCTATTCTGAATTTTATTTTCATGCGGGATTTATCTTTTTATTCAAATTTTTATGCCATATTCGTTTATAAAAAAAACCTCTATGACAAGTCAAAAAGTACTTAAGCTATTTATTTTATTATTAATTCTTCTTATTAAGTAGTAATCAAAATATGAGTCATTAAAAAAAAGAATAAGTAATAGTGACCTAAAGACAAATTTGGATGACTTAAGGACAAAAACCTATATCTATCCGTCTGTAATTTATAGGTAGAAGCAATGGATGACATTTAACACAGTGCCACCCAAAACAATACTGTTGTCGTTAAAGGATAAGTATGCGTCGTCATATGTAAAGTGGCGTATATCCAGAGTGTTGTAGTTTGGGTTATTGCGCTTGCAAGCACTGAATAAAAACCAAAAGATGGATTTAAAAATGACTTTGACTAAAGCTGTACGTTTCTATGAAACAGGAACACCTGACGTAATGCGTTATGAAGATGTAGAAGTGGGTAACCCTGGATTGGGAGAAGTACGTCTACGTCATGTCGCAGTTGGTTTAAATTATGCTGATACTTATTTCCGTAATGGTACTTATCAAATTCCGCTACCAAATGGTATGGGTGTGGAAGCTTCAGGTGTAGTAGAAGCTGTGGGTGAGGGTATTACTGATCTTGTTGTCGGTGATCGTGTGACTTATACAGGTTTTATCAATACTTTGGGTGCATATAGCGAAGAACGTTTAGTTCCTGCCAATGCCTTAATTAAATTACCTGAAGGCATTTCTTGTGAAACAGCGGCTGCGATGACAATGCGTGGGCTAACTGCATCTTATTTGATGCGACGCATTTATGACTTTAAAGCAGGCGATACGATTCTATTACATGCCGCTGCAGGTGGTGTTGGATTGATCGTTTCACAATGGGCGAAATTACTGGGTTTAACAGTGATTGGTACAACTTCATCAGAAGAAAAAGCGGCTGTCGCACGGGCACATGGTTGTGATCATGTGATTAATTATAGCCATGAAAATGTTGCTGAACGTGTCCGTGAATTGACCAAAGGTGTCGGTGTGAATGTGGTGTTTGATAGTGTGGGTAAAGATACTTTTATGGGTTCTTTAGACTCATTAAAACGTCGTGGTTTATTGGTTTGTGTCGGTACTGCTTCAGGTCCGATTCCTGCTTTTGATCCTGTTTTACTGGCGTTGAAAGGCTCACTTTATGTTACCCGTCCCGCTTTAGCCGATTATATTGCTGACCCTGCTGAGAAGAAAGCATTGGCAAATGAGCTGTTTGATCATGTGAGTAGTGGACGTATCAAAATTGAAATTAATCAACGTTATGCATTAGCAGATGCAGTCCAAGCACATCGTGATTTAGAAGCACGTAAAACAATAGGTTCATCAATTTTTGTTATTTAATCTCATTATTTAAGTTTGTACTTGGAAAGGATTTCTTATGCAAATTGAACAGTTAACTTGCAATATAGGCGCAGAGCTACATGGCGTAAATATAGCAGATGCCATTCAGGATGATGGTCTGTTTTCTGAAATTCGGACGCAATTGTTAAAACATCGTGTTTTATTTTTACGAGATCAGAACTTAACTCGAGCTGAGCATGTCGCATTTGCAGAACGTTTTGGACAGTTAGAAGATCATCCCGCAGTAGGTAGCCATCCAGATCACCCAGGATTGGTGCAGATTTATAAAAGCCCCGATAGTCCAATTGATCGTTATGAAAATGCTTGGCATAGCGATGCAAGCTGGCGAAAAATTCCGCCAATGGGAGCTGTACTTCGCTGTGTTGAGTGTCCAACAGTGGGTGGCGACACCATGTGGACGAACATGGTGATGGCATATGAAAACTTGCCTGAAGACATCAAAGTAAAGATTGCAGATTTACGTGCTTATCACAGCATAGAAGCAAGCTTTGGTGCAGCAATGCCCATCGAAAAACGTTTGGCATTAAAAGAGAAATTTCCTGATGCAGAACATCCAGTGGTTCGGACTCATCCTGAAACAGGTGAGAAAATTCTGTATGTAAATTCATTTACCACTCATTTTAGTAATTACCATACTAAAGACCGCGTACGGTTTGGACAAGATGCTAATCCAGGAGCGGCAGATTTACTGCGCTATTTAATTACTCAAGCAGCAATTCCAGAATTTCAAGTGCGTTGGAGCTGGCAACCGAACAGTATTGCTATTTGGGATAATCGCTGTACGCAACATTACGCAGTTATGGATTACCCAGCCTGTCATCGAAAAATGGAACGAGCAGGCATTATTGGTGATTTGACTTACTAGATGTGTAAGTTAAATCACACGATCTCATCAATAACTTAAGAAAATAGAATAGGAAATCAATATGCAATTCTTTGATGATTCTTTGCATCCAGAAAATATGGATAAAGTGGTTATTACTGTTGCGCCTTATGGTCCAGAATGGATGCCGGAAGATTTTCCTGAAGACATTCCAGTGACCATGGATGAGCAAATTCAAAAGGCAGTGGAATGCTACGAAGCAGGTGCAACTGTACTGCATTTACATGTGCGTGAGCTTGATGGTAAAGGTTCTAAGCGTTTATCCAAGTTTAATGAACTGATTGCAGGTGTACGTGCAGAAGTTCCTGACATGATTATTCAAGTGGGTGGTTCAATTTCATTTGCACCTGAAAGTGACGGTGAAGCTGCGGTATGGCTGAGTGATGATACTCGCCATAAATTGGCAGAATTAGATCCTAAACCAGACCAAGTAACAGTTGCGGTCAATACGACGCAAATGAATATTATGGAATTATTATATCCAGAATATTTAAAAGGGACTTCGCTTGAGCATCCTGCAATTCAAGCCGCTTATGCAGAAATGACGGTTCCCGCAGGTCCAGAATGGCTGATTGAGCATTTGAAACGTTTAACAGCAAATGGTATCCAACCACATTTCCAATTGACAGGGATGCACGGTTTGGAAACGCTTGAGCGTATGGTGCGTAAAGGTCAATACATGGGTCCAATGAACTTAACTTGGATTGGGATTGGCGGTGGTTTTGATGGTCCAAATCCATTTAACTTCTTTAATTTCCTGAACCGTGTTCCAGATGGTTGCACTTTAACCTCTGAGTCATTGTTAAAAAATGTCTTACCGTTTAACACCATGTCTATGGCAATGGGTATGCATGCGCGCGTGGGTAATGAAGATACAATCATTGACCATAAAGGTGAGCGTTTCGGTTCTGTTGATCAGATCAAACAAACAGTGCGTATCGCGCATGAGTTAGGTCGTGAAATTGCATCAGGTCAAGAAGCACGTGAAATTTACCGTATTGGTGTACAGTACGACAGCATTGAAGAAACCTTGCTTGAAAATGGTATGGCACCAAATCGCCAAGCTGGACAAAAGGGTGTTCCTTTACGTAAGTAAGGGATCAAGTCAAAAGGAATTTAGACTTGAATCAGTATTAAAAGCGTAAATAGCGAAGATCACGTTTCTGAGAGGAAATGGGCCTTCGCTGACTAGATAAAATTATAAAAACACAAGGAGGTCGTATGAATGCTCATCATTATACAGCTCATACGAGCAGTGTAGATACATCATTAAGTGTACCCCGTCGCTATGCATGGCTAGTTTTTGCCCTCACATTTGGTTTGCTTATCTCCGACTATATGTCGCGCCAAGTGTTAAATGCAGTTTTCCCTTTACTGAAAAGTGAATGGGCACTCAGTGATAGCCAATTGGGTTTATTAAGTGGCATTGTGGCACTCATGGTCGGTTTATTAACCGTTCCATTGTCATTATTGGCAGACCGTTTTGGTCGAGTCAAAAGCTTAACTATCATGGCGATATTGTGGAGCGTAGCAACATTAGGTTGCGCGCTCGCAGAAAACTATCAACAGATGTTTATCGCTCGCTTCATGGTTGGTGTTGGCGAAGCTGCGTATGGCAGTGTCGGTATTGCGGTGGTCATGGCTGTTTTTCCAAAAGAAATGCGCGCAACACTAGCCAGTGCTTTTATGGCTGGCGGAATGTGTGGCTCTTTTTTAGGTATGGCATTGGGTGGCGTACTTGCAGAACATTTTGGCTGGCGTTGGGCATTTGGTGGGATGGCGATTTTTGGTCTGGCTTTAGCATTTTTATATCCCATTATTGTCAAAGAAAATAGAATTGCTTCATCTGGCCTCACAGATTCGGCTGGGCAAAAAATTATTCAAATCAAAAATCCTCTTAGAACTTTGTACTCTAGTCCTTCAGTGATTGCCACGTATATTGGAAGTGGTTTACAGTTGTTTGTTGGCGGTGCCGTTATTGTCTGGATGCCGAGTTATCTGAACCGATATTATGCAATGAGTACTGATTCTGCAGGAATGATGGCTGCGATTATTGTTCTGTGTGGAGCAGTCGGGACGATTTTATGTGGCATGTTGTGTGACCGTATGGGGCGTGATCGCCCAGAGCGGAAAGCAATTTTAGCGATCACATATTGTTTAGGTAGTTGTCTGCTGCTATCAATTGCATTTGCCTTACCTGCAGGTTCTACTCAATTGGTTGTGATTTGTCTCGGTGTCTTTATTGTCATTGGTACCAATGGACCATCTATGGCGATGGTTGCCAATCTTACTCATAACTCAGTACATAGCTCAGCTTTTGCAACCTTAACGTTAGCCAATAATCTACTTGGATTAGCACTTGGACCACTGGTGGTTGGCAAGGTGTCTGATGCGATTGGTTTACACAATGCATTTCAATTAATGCCATTGGTGAGTATCGCTTCAGCAGCCGTATTTTTCTATGCAAAATCTCACTATAACCGAGATATAGCACGATTAAACGAGCAAGCGTTGGCACAGTTGAATGAACATAACGTGGATAATAAATGATGACCCATCAATTGCATATAGACGTGTTTTTTGACTTTATTTGCCCTTGGTGTCTGATTGGAAAACGTCAGTTACAGATTGCGATAAAGCAACTACAGCGAACTCATCCTAATGTTGAAGTGAAATTGCTTTGGCATGGGGTGCAGTTAATACCGCAGTTAGCTGCCGAAGGTGTTCCTTTTAATGAGTTTTATCTTAACAGATTAGGCAGTGCTTCTGCGGTACGTGCGCGTCAGGCTCAAGTGCATCAGGCAGCAGAAGCGGTAGGTGTTGAGATTAATTTTGATCGTATTGAGCGCATGCCGAATACTGCTAAAGCACACTATTTGTTTGAAACTGCCTTAAACGTGGGTAGTGCAGAGCAGTGTGATCTGTTGTTAGAACGACTCTTTTCTGCTTATTTTCATCACTCTGAAGATATTGGCGATACAGCGGTCTTAGTTAAAATTTCAGAAGCTTGTGGCTTTACGGATGATGCTTTAAAAAATAGCTTGGCTAAGCATGAACCTTTTGAATCTGCGAATACAGGAGGTAATGGTGTGCCTTACTTCATTTTTAATGAACGTTTGGCATTAGCGGGCGCACATCCAGCAGATGTACTTTATAAAGCGATGCTAGAAGCACTTGCAACACAAGGATAAGTGAAAATGACAGGTCGTTTTGAAGTACCACAAGAAAAAATACCTACTTCGGGTGCACGTGCATTTATTAAAGTGGGAGATAAATTTCTTGTACTGTTTAATATAGATAGCCAATTTTATGCGATTGATGATAGTTGTCCGCATCAGGGGGCTTCATTATTCAATGGGAAATTGGAAGGTCAAGTTATTCAGTGCTGTGCACATGGTTTACGTTTTGATTTAGCCAGTGGTTATTTATTAAATTCCACTCATCTTAAAGTTGCTTCATATCCAGTAGAAGTGATTGGAGAGCAAGTATTTATTGTGATAGAGAAAGTCATGGAGCAAGGAGTGCGACATGAATAGCTTACGATTTTTAGATTTGAGTCAACGCACACGTGAGTTGATGCCAGGTTTTATTGTTAGTGTTGTTGTTGCCGCCGCTGCTTGTTTTTTATCGGAGCACTATGGTGCTCCAGTGATGCTATTTGCACTACTTTTAGGTATGGCACTTAATTTCCTTGCTGCAGACAGCAAATGTAAGGCAGGGATTGAGTTTACGGCACGCACAGTATTACGTGTTGGTATTGCCTTACTTGGGATGCGGATTACGTTAGGTCAGATTACAGCATTGGGGTGGCAACCTGTTGCATTGGTTATAACGCTCGTTGTAGTTACGATTTCAGTTTCGGTTATCGCAGCTAAAATGTTGGGCTTTCAGAAACTATTTGGCATGTTGACTGGCGGTGCGACTGCGATTTGTGGTGCATCAGCAGCATTGGCATTATCAGCAGCATTTCCAAATCATCCACAAAAAGAAAAAGCCACTTTATTTACAGTGATTGGTGTTTCTGCACTTTCGACTTTAGCAATGATTGTTTATCCAATGATTGCAAGATGGTTAGAATTGTCTCCACAACTTGCGGGGGTATTTTTAGGTGCAACAATTCATGATGTCGCACAAGTGGTCGGTGCTGGTTACAGCATGTCAACAGAAACTGGTGATACAGCAACAGTTGTAAAACTAATGCGCGTTGCGATGCTACTTCCAGTGATTGTCTGTGCAGCAATGATCACACGTATGCAAGGTGCAGATTCAGGTGGTGAACGACCACCATTATTGCCTTGGTTTGCCGTTGGTTTTTTAATTCTTGCTTGTATTAATAGTACAGGTTGGGTACCCACCGTTGTGCAAGGTGGTGTCAATGAAATGTCTCGTTGGGCTTTAATTATTGCGATCAGCGCATTGGGCATGAAGACTCAAATTAAAGAGCTTGCATCTGTAGGAATAAAGCCAATTCTGTTGATGATCGGGGAAAGTGTTTTTCTTGTGGTATTGGTCTTATTATTAATGCATTGGTGGTTTTAGTCTTTAAAATTATTTTACAGAGGTTTTGCTGTGATGAATATAAATATAAAACTTTCAACAGCAAAATCGATTAATGAACTTCTTGCATTACATCTTTTAATTTCTCAGAGAAAGAAACTAAAAAAAGTTGGATGCAAGAAATCAATTCTTTTATCTTAGCTCATCAATCGAGCAAAGCTTTATTCGAATTACGCCAAGTCGTTGGTGCCATTTTAAATTGACTAATAAACCATCGTGTAAATGAACTTGGGGTAGAGTAACCCAAAATATCAGAAACTTGCCCAAGTGAATAATTCAGGTTATTCAAATAGCGAAACACCAGATTTCGCCGTACATCATTCATTAAATCACTAAAACTGGTTTGAGATGCTTCAAGACGTCGTTGCAATGTTCGTACGTTAATACCATGGGTATGTGCGATTTGATCAATCGTGGCACGGCCCATCGGTAAAAGGAGATAGATACTTTTACGGATATCAAAAATAATCGAAGATTCACTATCATTCTGTAAAATATCAAGATAACGCTGAGCATGATCAGCCATCGCCGTATTGGCTTGAGGATTGGTCGTATCCAGATCTGTCGCTGTACAGACGATACCATTGAACTCACTGCCAAATTCCAATGAGCATCCAAAAAAGCGCTTATGAGCAGCGAGATCACTCGGTGCGCTATGTGTAAAGTGTATGCTCAACGGTTTCCATTTTTGAGACAATAAAGCAGCACATAAACGATGTGTAATTCCCAGTGCCAGCTCAGTTGATTGGCGACTATACACAGAAGCAGTGGTCACCACTTCTTCTCGAATGATGACGGTATTGCCAACTTCTTCAATATAAATCGCAAGGGCATTATTCAATAAATTACGGTAGCGAACGATCGTTTGCAATGCGTCACGTAGAGTATGCTGATAACTCAACAATAAACTAATTTCTCCAAAATCTGAGAGTTGGCGTTGTTCAGCCATGCGTAAACCAAATACTTCACAACCGCTGATTTGAGCTGACTGTTCTAGTAAATCAATGGCTTTATCTACTGGAATACGTTGTTTGGTGTCATTTAATTGAGTGAGGTTAAGGCCAACACTGGATAATAAATGGTGGGCATTAACGTCTAATTGTTGGCTCACATCCAAATAGTTCTTTAGAACGGCAGCATGCGCAAGAGGTACCATTTTATTATCTCCATATTTTTAAATTAACCATCCTGATTAACCTTGATTTTTAAACAAAATACTCAGCCTTGTATAGTACTTACTTTCGGCATAAAGCAATGCTGTGTATTTGTTCGTTTTGAGTTTTTTAGCCGTTGTTAGGAAGTTGATGACTCAATATAAAACACTTTAAAACGATTTGTCATCAAATGAAAAGAGAGTGACACCTAAAGTACATCATTTAAAAAGCTAACTCTTTAATCTGAATAAAAATTTAGATCACACATTATTTTTAGAAGACTATTCAGGTGAAAGGTGTAGAGATGGAAAAAATACTGACTAAGGCGACTGTTTTAATCATTCCTGGCTTACGTGATCATGTTGCCGAACATTGGCAAACCTTACTTGAGGCTCGTTTGCTTAAAGTACGTTCTGTGCCACCTCTACAAGTAGACAAACTTAATTGTGCAAAACGCGTTGTAGCGATTCAAGAACAACTAGAACAAATAGAAGGTCCCGTTATTTTGGTTGCACACAGTGCAGGTGTTTTGATGACGATTCATTGGGCAGCTCAGCATCAACATAATATTAAAGGTGCATTGCTTGTTACTCCACCTGATTTGTCTGAAAGTTGGCCTGAAAACTACCCAAGTCCAGATACGCTTCGGCTAGAAGGTTGGAGTCCACTACCGAATCAAGTCTTGCCTTTTCCAAGTATCGTTATTGCCAGTACCAATGATCCTTTAGCTCAGCATGATGCAGTTGCTGAAATGGCAAAAACATGGGGCAGTCGGTTAGTGAACTTAGGCGCTGTGGGGCATCTTAACCCAGCTGCTGGTTTTGGTCCTTGGCCACAGGCTGAAGAATTTATTCAGCAACTTGATGATTGAGTTGATCATTAAGGCTGATTTAGGCTATCAGGAAAAAAGATGAAATGAATGAGAAATAATGACTAAAAGACTAATTTAGATGACCTAAAGACAAAAGAGAGTGTCTTGAAACAGGTAGTTTACATTTCAAGCCAAAGGATGGCTTCGAAAAATAAAGATTGAATATGTAGAAAAAAATATGTGTTTTTGGATGATTACTTTTCTTGGTTCCCAGGAAAAGCCTGTCATTTAAATTGATCATATAGTGATGAAGAACAAACCCATCAAACAATAAATCATATCTAAATGGAGCTGGTATGGTACATAAATCTGTATGTGTAAATGGAATTAGAAATAATATATTGATCATCCAAAAGTTTGGTGTCTTGTGTGGTTTGGTTTTTTCAATATCAGAAGTTTCAGCGGCTAGTTTTGAGCTTAATCAGGATTGGAAATTGGAAACCAATACCAGTTTAAGCATTGGGCAAAGTTGGAGTACAGCCAACCCTGATGCTGCATTGCTCTATAGACCTGATGCACTCAGCATTGGCAAAGAAGGTTCGAGTATTGATATTAATGGTGATAATGGTCGTGCCAATTTTGAAAAAGGGGATGCAATTTCGCAAATTATTAAAGGTTTTACTGAATTTAAATTAAATGGTAAACAACAAGGTGCTGTACTGAGTGCCAAATATTGGTATGACCATGCCTATGAAACAAGTAAAGGTGATTTTACAGCATTTGATGATTCGGCATGGCCACGTTTGGTTAAATTCAAAGGTGTTGATCTTTGGGATGCTTATATTTGGAAAAATTTTAATTTTGAAAATTCAAAAAGTTTAGAATTGAAATTGGGTAAACATGCTTTGAATTGGGGTAAATCACAATTCTTTCAAAATGGTTTAAATTCAGTCAGTGCTTTTGATTATGCTGCAATGAACCGTCCGGGTGGTGATGTAAAAGAACGGATCATTCCTGTGGAAATGTTCTCTTTTGTTGCAGGCTTGAATGATAAATTGAAGGTTGAGGGTTTTTACCAATTTAAATTTAGACCTTCAGTCATTGATGGTTGCGGTACATTCTTTGAAGTTTCTGATGTTTTTGCAGAAAATTGTGGTCCTCTTTTAATCAGTGGTCCAGGGTTTACCTCAGATCAAGCGATGAATGGTCCAGTAGATTTTACAGTCGCGCGATTACCTAGTGAATATGCCAAAAATAGTGGGCAATATGGTGTGGCGATTAAGCAAATTATTCCAAGTCTAAATAATGCTGAGCTTGGGGCATATTATGCAAATTATCACAGCCGTATTTTACATTTTGATGGTGTTGTTGTTTCTGAGCCAGGTGTTGCAAATTACCATACCGCTCGAATTGTATCGGTCTATCCTGAAGACATCCAAATGTATGGTTTGAGCTTAACAGCTAAGGTGGGAAAGACTGCAATTTTCAGTGAGTTAAATTATAAGCCTAATATGCCATTACACTTTAACAGTACTGATATGGTGTATGCACAAGCTTTATATAACGATACACCACTGACTGCTCCCAACGAAACTTTAAAACTGGGTGAACGTATTCAGGGTTTTGCAGAAGTTCCTGTAACGCAGTTTACACTTGGTGCAGCAAGTTCGATTCCAAATGTATTGGGCGCAAGTGCTTTATCTTTGGTTGGTGAAATGGGGATTAACCATATTGGCGATACTGATCAATATCATTTTGGTCGTAGTGGTGCATTTGGTCGTAGTGGTTTATCAACAGGGGCGTATGATCCATCAAAATTAGAAACCTATTGTATTACCCCAAAAACTGGACAACTGTCTGATCAGGAAGTTCGGGATCTGAATGCAAAATATTGTAATAGTGAAGGTTTCTTTGAAGAGTGGTCAATGGGTTATCGTTTACGTGGTGCATTGAGTTATAACGACTTACTAGCAGGAACAGTCATTTCACCCAGCTTAATGTTTCGTCATGATCTCAAAGGTTATGGTCTAAACTTTCAGGAAGGGCAAATGGCGATCAGTGCAGGAGTATCAGCCACTTACCAGAAAAAATATGTGACTGAACTTTCATATACCAATTTTTTTGGTTCGAATGAATTCAGTGTTTTAGATGATCGGGATTTTGCATCTTTAGTTTTTAAAGTTAATTTTTAGCGATAAAAATAAGCTTTTGATTTTAATTAACTCATCATGGTCAGCTATTGGCAATGGTGGGTTAAGTCGTTATAAATACCAATTTAGAATTTTAAAAATAGCTGGGTATATTATATTTTTGCATAAAGCACTTTTCTTTATTCGGAGGAAAATAAAGAGAGCTATTCAGTAACTTTTTATAACTTAACTATAAATATTTTATTTCACGCTGATTTTGAATAGGCGCTGACTTATTATTTATGGTGATTAAAAAAATATAAAAAATAAATAAAAGATAATGACGAAAAGACAAATATGAGTGTTTTAAAGACAAAAAAGTAAATCTGTTTGCTTGTATTTTATACTGAGAGTCAAAGGATGGCTCTAAAAATAAAGATTAAATACGGAGAAAATAAATGTACTTTTTAGACGATAGTCTTTTACCTGAAAATCAAGAAAAATTAGTCATTCAAGTCGCACCTTACGGACCACAATGGATTCCAAGTGACTCAAATGATATTCCCGTGACTTTTGATGAGCAAGTTCAAAAGGCTGTAGATTGTTATAATGCAGGTGCAACTGTCCTACATTTGCATGTTCGTGAAACAGATGGTAAAGGCTCAAAAAAAATGAGTCAGTTCAATAAAATGATTGAATCACTGCAACAAGCTGTACCTGAAATGATTATTCAAGTAGGCGGTTCTATTTCTTTTGCCCCAGAAGACGAAGGCGCTGCTGCAAGCTGGTTAGATTATGACACACGTCATATGCTTGCTGAATTAAATCCAAAACCAGATCAAGTCACCATTGCTATTAATAGTTCTCAAATGAATCTCTGCGAAATAATGTCTGCCGATGACATAGCAGGAACGATATTAGAAAAACCAGAATATCATCAAGCATACTCAGAAATGGTTGTAGATGCTAAGCCATCATTTTTTATAGAACATCTAAAACGTTTGCAAGCTAACGATATTCAACCACATTTCATGTTAGGAAATATTCATCAATTAGAAACAGTCGATCGTTTAATCCGGAAGGGTATATATACAGGTCCTTTAAATCTTAATTATGTTGCTATTGCAGGAGGATCAGCAGGGATAGATCCTTCTGACTTAATTCAATTTACTAAGCGTTGCCCAGCAGGTTCTATTTTAACGTATGAATGTTTAATGCGCTCAGTATTACCAATGAATACGATGGCAATCGCATTAGGTATGCATGTCCGAGTAGGCATTGAAGATAATTTATGGGGGCGTAAGAGTGAGCGAATGTCTTCAGTTCAACAAGTTGAAAAAACTGTTCGAGTTGCTCGTGAATTATATCGTGATGTTGCTACAGCTAAAGAAGCACGAGAAATTTATAAAATTGGAAAAAAATATAAGAGTGCTGAAGAAACAATTCATCAATTAGGTATGGCACCTAATCGTAAGCTAGGACAACGTGGATTTACAGTTCCAGGTCATTAATCATTTAAAAATTGCCGATGTTTATTGAATAGATAGTCATTGGTATCAACATTTAAAAATGGAAGTAATGACATGGAATTTCAAAACAAAGTTGTGTTGGTAACAGGTGTAGGTCCAGGCTTAGGAAAAGCATGTGCCGAAGCTTTTGCTAAATATGGAGCGAAGTTGGTAATTTGCGATGTAGATCCAATAACTTTATTAGCAACGCAAAAAATCGTTGAACAACATGGCGCAGAATGTTTGGCAGTAAAGTGTGATGTTTCTTCAAGTACTCAAGTCTCTGCAATGTTTGAAAAAATTGTTGAGCGTTATGGCACTTTAGATGTCCTTATTAATAATGCAGCAATAACACCCACTTCAGAACTAGATACGCAACGACGTACAGCCTTGTATGACTATAACGCAATGCCAGAGGCTAGACGTTCACTCAGTTTTACACGTTGGATTACCGATGAGGAATGGGAACGTTTCTGGGGCGTTAATGTTAACGGTGTATTTTATTGTACGCGTGAAGCTTTAAAACTTATGGAACCTCAACGTTCAGGGAAAATTGTGAATGTTGCATCTATAGCTGGAATGTCGAGTAAAAGTGCACATAGTCCACCTTATAGCGCAACAAAAGGAGCAGTTATTGCATTTACTAAATCAGTAGCTTATGAGGTCGCGGGCGCCAATATTTTTGTAAATGCATTAGCACCAGGTGGTGTTGCAACTGAACAGTTTAATGCGTACTTAGATGCCGTTGGTGAGGAAGCATGTAATCGACTTTGGCAAAGCGTACCTGCAGGGCGGTTTGGTACATTGGAAGAATATGCAGGAACTGTATTGTATTTAAGTGGTGAACATTATTTGGTCGGACAGGTCATTAGTCCAAATGGTGGGATTGTCATTTAATTCATAAAGGGAATAGGAATATGAAAAATACACCTAATTATGATGCTTTAAGAGCAGCAGGCTTATTCGATGCATCATTTGATGTCATGGCTGAATGGGATGGGAAGTGGACTGAATGTTTTATGACGTTAGTGCAAGATTGTCAGATGAATAATATTTTAGAACCAAAGCTTTTGTCATTGATTCGATTGATGATTGATGTAACAGCGACTCATTTATATAGGCCAGGCGTACAACGTCATGTTCGTGATGCTTTACGAATTGGTGTGAGTCGTTCTGAAATTTTAGAAGTTTTTAAATTGGCCAGTGTAGTCGGAATACATGCATGTGCACTTGGTGTTCCAATTCTAGAAAAGGAATTGGTTACAGCAGGCCTCATTGAAGAAGATGTGGTTGCTGTAGAAACGCCAGTGTGTGACGAAATACGTGCTCAAGGAATGTTTAATCCACTTTGGGAAACCCTTTATCGTTGGGATCCAGATTATTTGGAAAATTTTTTAAAAATGGCAACAAGTGCTTGGAAGAGTGGAGTATTACCAACACTTTGGGTTGAATTTTTATGTATTGCCGGAGATGCCGCAATCACCCATATGTGGTCACACGGTACACAAAGACATATTCAGGCTGCATTACAGTTAGGTGCAAATAAAGATCAAATTTTAGAAATTCTAAAAATTGTAAGTCTACAAGGGATTGAAGCTTGTGAAGTAGGCATTCCTATACTTGTGAAGGCTTTAAAAGACAATTACAAGGCATAAGTCAAAACGATCTTGATATATATAGCTTCAAGTTACACAAGAGCGATAGCGATAGGGACATTCAAAATATAAATATGAGGAGATTCATGTGGGTTTAGATCAAGAGCATTTGTCTTTAGAGAGTCATAACATCACTGCTGAAGAGCAGAATCAAACGTTTAAGAAAGTAATATTCAGAATAGTGCCTTTTATTTTTATTGCTTATTTCCTAAATATTATAGATCGAATCAATATTTCATTTGCAAAACTGCGTATGGCTGAAGATCTTTTACTAAGTGATGCAGCTTATGGAATAGGCACATCTATATTTTTTATTGGTTACCTACTTTTTGAAATTCCAAGCAATATGTATATGAAAAGAGTGGGAGCTCGAGCAACCCTAACTCGGATTATGTTGTTGTGGGGGATTCTCACAATCTTAATGAGTACTGTAGAAAGTACAACAAGCTTTTATGTTTTTCGCTTCTTGATTGGCGTGGCAGAAGCAGGTTTTGTACCGGGCATTATTTTATATTTAACCTATTGGTTTCCTGGGTTTTTAAGAGGGCGTGTAACGTCTATTTTTCTCATGTCGGCACTCGTTGCAGGGATTATTAATGGCCCTTTGGCGACTTGGATCATGTCTACATTTGATGGTTGGATGGGATTAAGAGATTGGCAAGCTCTATTTGTTATTGAAGGTGTTCCAGCGGTCATATTGGGTGTTTTTACTTGGTTTTGGCTTGTTGATAATCCAGAACAAGCAAAATGGCTCACCGTTCGTGAAAAACTTATCATCAAAATAAGCTTGTTGAGTGAGAGAGTTCCTGTTGAAAATGAAAAGAGTTCTTTAAAACAAGTATTCCTAGATCCACGAGTACATTTAATGGGTCTCGTATTTTTATGTATTTATTCAGGTACAAATACTATTACCTATTGGGTACCGACTTTAATTCGTGAATTCGGTGTACAAGATCTACATCAAATTGGATTAATTTCAAGCCTACCTTATTTATTTGCATTGATTGCAATGTATTTCGTATGCCGTAGTTCAGATAAACATCTTGAGCGTCGTTGGCATTTGGCATTAACCATGGCAGTTGGTGCATTAAGCTTTATGTTACTCGGATTTGCTCAACATGATCTGACAATTTTTATTTTATTACTTACAGTGGGCTGTGGTGCTTGCTTTTCTGCAGGTACTTTATTTTGGACGATTCCACCTACTTATTTATCTGTTACAGCAGCGGCACTCGGTATTGCATGGATTAACGTCTTAGGTAGCCTTGCTGCTGTTATTAGTCCAGCTGTGGTTGGCGCGATTAAAACACAAACAGGAAGCATTTATCTGGCATTTAGTGTGATTGGCGTATTACTTGTTATAGGAGCAATTACGATATTGCTTGCTATACCTGCACGTTTGTTAAAAGAACAAAAAAGTATCAATACACTTTAACTCTTAAGACCATAAGCACCTCCTTGTGATAGGAGGTAATCTGAAATAAATCATATCTACATGGAGATGGTATGGTGAATAAATATTTATGTCTCAATGGAACTGAAAATAATATTTCGTCAATACAAGTAGTTAGTGTTTTTTTGGGTTTGATTTTTTCAATATCTAATGTTTCAGCAACAAGTTTTGATATTAATGAAAATTGGAAATTGGAAACCAATACCAATTTAAGTGTAGGGGGGAGTTGGAGTACTCAAGATCCATCAGCTTCACTGCTTTATAAGCCTGATGCAAATAAAATAGGAAAAGATGGATATAGTCTAGATGTAAATGCTGACGATGGGCGAATTAATTTTAGTAAGAATGATCCTATTTCACAGGTTCTTAAGGGTTATACAGAGTTTCGTTTAAACGATGGTCAGCAGGGTATTGTAGCAAGTGCAAAGTATTGGTATGACTATGCCTATGAAACAGGTCATGGGGATTTAAAAGCTTTTGATGATTCTAAATTAACTAGACTTGCAAAGTTCAAAGGTGTTGATCTTTGGGATGCGTATGTATGGAAAAATTTTGAGCTTAATAATAGACGCAGTATTAATACTAAACTAGGTAAGCATGCGTTGAATTGGGGGGAATCACAGTTCTTCCAAAACGGTTTAAATTCAGTCAGTGCTTTTGATTTTGCTGCAATGAATAGACCTGGTGTTGATGTAAAAGAAATGATTATTCCTGTTGAAATGTTTTCCTTTGCAGCAGAAATAAATAAAAATCTTACCATTGAAGGTTTTTATCAATTTAAGTTTAGACCAAGTGTTGCGGATGGTTGCGGTACTTTTTTTGAAATTTCAGATGTTGTCCCTAAAAATTGTGGACCTATGCTCATGGCTGGACTTGGCGATAAATTATCAGAGACAGCATTAAATGCGAAGAGTTATATACCACGTACTGAAGATCATATGCCTAAAGATAGTGGACAATATGGTGTCGCAATTAAACAGATATTACCAAGTTTGAATAATGCTGAACTAGGTGTTTATTATGCAAATTATCATAATCGAGTTGCGAACTTTGATGCAACTACAGTAAAAGCGCGGGGAGCCGAAAATTTTAACACAGCAGCTTTTTTTGCTGTATATCCTGAAGACATTGAAATGTTTGGATTGAGTTTGACAGGTAAAATAGGAACGACAAAAGTTTTTAGTGAATTAAATTATAAACCCAATCATCCATTGCAATTAAATGGACCAGATGTTGTCTATTATCAAATTTTATCAAATGAAACACCTTTTACGCCAGTTGGGATCGCTCCTGAATTAGATGAATATATAGAAGGATATGTACGTTTACCTGTTACACAATTTTCTATAGGCGCTACAGATAATAGTATTTCTAATATTCTGGGAGCAAATACATTGACATGGGCTACAGAGTTTGGAGTCAATCATATCTCAGATATTGGTAATAGTCGTATTGGTAGAAGTAGTGCTTTTGGTCGAAGCAAGCTTTCTACAGGCGCTTATAATCCTGAGACTGGTGCATTTAAATGCACGCCGTATGGCACTGCAAATCTTTCAAAAGAAGTCATTGATAATATGAATGCTCGATTTTGTAATAAAGATGGTTTTTTTAGTGAGTGGTCTCTAGGTTATCGAGTACGTGGAATATTAAATTATACTGATATTTTCCCTGCAACGGTGATTAGACCAAGCCTTAGCTTTCGCCATGATATACACGGCTATAGTCAAAACTTTCAAGAAGGCCAAATGAGTATTGGCGCAGCATTGTCAGTAACGTATCAAAAAAAATATACAGCTGAGGTTGCCTATTATAATTTTTTTGGTTCGAATGAATTCAGTGTGATTGATGATCGAGATTTTGCATCTTTAGTTTTTAAAGTTAATTTTTAGCGATAAAATAAGCTGCTGATTTTAATTAACCTATCATGGTCATCTATTGGCGATGGTGGGTTAAGTCGTTCTAGATACGAGTTTAGAAACTTTTAAAGATGCTTAATGAGAAGATAGAATAAATTATTCCAACTTTTTTCTTTATTAGGGATTGTGTAGGAGAATTATAAATATCAGTTATCAAAAAAACTTGAATAGTATTTTAAAATTAAGGTTTGAAAATTAAAATTTATACGATATGGTCTATATGATAAATTGAGAATGAAGGCTTATTATTTCTCATTAAATAGAAATAATGATGAGCTATTAATAAATTTATAGATGCTATGCAATGAAGTTGCTTGGGAATTTTATCAAAAGGAATTTGGTACAGTGAATATGTTTTGGTTAAGAGAAATACAGGCTTTATTTACAAAGTGACGCCATCTAGTTAGGTGAGTATTTTTCTAAATTTTAATCTGACAGATTAAATCTAAAACATACCTGTTACCTCAGTAAAGCAGAGGTGAAGATGCAACATATTGATTCTAAAATCCAAGAGAAGTCTAATCCTATTGGTATCCTCAGTTTTATTGCACATTTTTTAGAAGAACAAGGTCTTGATCCACAAATCATATTTGATCAATTTGAAATTAAATTAGAAGATTTAAAAAATAATTTAATGCCCGTATCTCTACAAACACAAGGTAATATTTTTAAAGCCGTTGAAGAATTAACAGGTTGTGATCATTTAGGATTACTCATTGGCAAAGATGCAAAACTTTCAAATATAGGGCCATTACGTTTTTTAGTGTTGAATGCAGCAACAATGCGTGATGCTTTAGAAAGTTTATTTTCTTATGGCAGTATGTGGTACAGAGGGCAGAAACTCGATTTACAAGAAGATCAAGGTTATGCACGAATATGCATGCTTATTGATGGTGAAATTCCACGTAAAGAACAATATCAAACTGCATATTTAGCAGCGATTGTTTCTATTATAGAGTTGGTTCTAGCTAAGCCTTGGCGACCTACTTTAGTACGGATTTCATATCCGAAACCAAAGTCTGCGCATCTCTATGAAAAGTTTTTCCGTTGCCCAGTATGGTTTGGGCAGACACAGCATGAAATCCTATTTCCTCAGGAACAATTAGATCAAGCACGTACAGGTCATGACAATCAATTAGATGATTTTTTACGTCAACATTTATCAGAATTACAAAGTAATGATAGCGTAGATGTCATTGCTCAAGTCTGTAAAATTATTGAAGAATTATTGCCTTATCACATTTGTAACATTGAGCGAGTTGCGGAATATTTCTCTATACATCGATTCACCCTATATCGTTATTTAAATAAGCATCACACTACTTTTGAAGCCTTACTAGAAATAACAAGAAAGAAAATTGCGATTAAATTGCTTAAAAATCCAAAATTAATGATTATCGAAGTAGCCAATCAACTTGGTTATGACGATCAAGCAAATTTTACTCGCGCATTTAAACGTTGGTACGGTATTACACCAGGGCGTTGGAGACGAGCGGGCATGCAAGCTTGAAGTGAAAAATATAAGTCGGAGGATATTTAGAAATAAATGAATAGGTTTAGATGTCCATATTTTTGAAAGGAATAGGTGTGTTACTAATTATCTTTTTGTATAAAAATAATCATAAAGTTTAGAAAAATTATTTACTTAGATTCGATATCTTGCATAAATATTCCTAATCTTTTTTCGACTAGTCTCATCGAGACTTATGCATAAATACAGAAATTTTTAATAAGAATTCTACTGTCGAATTAAATTTATTTGATGTAAGTACATTAAAAAATAAATAATTAAAGCAATTTAAAATAAGCGAACGTATTTTTCTGGTTCATTGTGACTAAATGACAAATATATAAGACTAAATGACAAAATTAAAAGAGAAAATTATTGTATTTTCTAAAGCAAGAAAAGAAGTCATTGTGTACGGATATTAAAGAATAAATCCATCAAGGTTGTAAATAAGGATATTAAAATGCACGGAAATATGATGTTTCAACCCTTGTTGATTAGTAATTTAATCGAACATGCTGAAATGTATCATGCAGATACAGCCATTATCTCAAAAAATACAGATGGCACAATGACGGAGAGTTGTTGGGCTCAAATTGCTAAAAATTCAAAACGATTTGCCAATGTTTTACAATCCTTCAGTTTATCTCCTAGTGATCGAGTGGCAACCATTGCTTGGAATAATCATCGACATTTAGAATCTTGGTATGCGATATCAGGCAGTGGGTTTATTTGTCATACTATTAATCCACGTCTTTTCCCTGAACAATTGACTTACATTATTAACAATGCTGAAGATAAAGTCCTGATTTTTGATAAAACATTTCTAAATTTAATTCTTTCTATTCAAGAATCTTTAACTCATGTTGAACATTTTATTTGTCTTGATGCTTATGATGAAAACATCAAAACAGCATTCCCCGAAGTTCAGTTTTATGATGATTTAATTGCTTCACAATCTGAGTATTTTGAATGGCCACAACTTGAAGAACAAACGGCAAGTTCACTGTGCTATACCTCTGGAACGACAGGCAATCCTAAAGGGGTATTGTATAGCCATCGCTCAACAGTCTTGCATAGTTATGCAAGTAGCTTAGCTGATTCATTAAATCTCTCTGCGAAAGACCGAATTTTACCTGTAGTGCCCATGTTCCATGTGAATGCTTGGGGAACACCGTATGCGGCGGCAATGGTGGGTTGTAGTATGGTTTTACCTGGTCCAATGTTAGATGGAACCAGTTTGGTTCAGCTCATTGATCAATACAAAGTAACCAATGCGTTGGGTGTACCGACGATTTGGCAAGGTTTATTAACTGCGGCTCAGCAATTAGGAAGTCAGCTTCCAAGTTTGAAACGTAATGTTGTCGGTGGTGCAGCATGTCCACCTTCTATGATTAAAACGTTTAAAGATGTTTATCAATGCGAAACGATTCATGCTTGGGGGATGACAGAAACAAGTCCTGTTGGAGCAGTAAATCAACTCAAAGCGAAGCACTTTGATTTATCTGAAACTGAACAATCCAAACTTCGTTTATCACAAGGTCGTCCACCTTTTGGTGTACAACTGCGTGTGACTGATGCAGAAAATGGCGCGAATGAAGTTCAAAGAGATGGTCAAACTACAGGTAATTTGCAAATAAAAGGGCATTGGATTGTTGATTCTTATTTTGGTACTGATAAATCTGCACTGACTGTTGATGGTTGGTTTGATACAGGGGATATCGCAACCCTTGATCAAGATGGTTATATGAATATTAGTGACCGCTCTAAAGATTTAATTAAATCCGGTGGAGAATGGATTTCTTCTGTGGAATTAGAAAATATCGCAATTGCCCATCCTGAAATTGATAACGTTGCTGTGATTGCTGCAACGCATCTTAAATGGGATGAACGCCCCATCCTCATTGCGAAAAAATCGGCTGAAAGCCAAATTACAGCTGAAGATATTCTAGATTACTACACGGATAAAATTGCGAAATGGCAAATTCCAGACAAGGTCATTTTTGTTGATTCAATCCCTGTCGGTGGAACAGGTAAAATTTTGAAAAAGGATTTACGTGAAATATATGGATCAGTTTTATTAGAAAGCTAATCAAATTTCATACTAAATCGTGTGTGAAAATATTGAAGAGATATATCAACTTCAATGGATAACGAAGTGCTAAGGAAGGGAATATGACAGAACAAACGTCTGCAGGTTTAAGATTTAGACAAGCGCTAGAAGTGGAAAAACCATTACAGATCATAGGTACAGTCAATGCTTATGCAGCAATGATGGCGAAACAAGTCGGCTACAAGGCGATTTACGTTTCGGGTGCAGGGGTTGCGAACTATTCTTATGGCTTACCTGATTTAGGGATGACCAGTCTTGATAACGTATTAGAAGACGTCCGCCGTATTACCGAACGAGTCGATACTCCATTACTTGTTGATATTGATACAGGTTGGGGTGGTGCATTCAATATTGCCCGTACTGTGAAACAAATGATTGCGGCAGGCGCAGCGGCTGTTCACATTGAAGACCAAGTGGCACAAAAACGTTGTGGACATCGTCCAAACAAAGAAATCGTCACTCAACAAGAAATGGTCGATCGCATCAAAGCAGCGGTTGATGCGAAAACAGATTCAAACTTTGTGGTGATGGCACGTACCGATGCCCTACAAAAAGAAGGTCTACAAGCGGTGATTGACCGTGCCTGTGCCTGTGTAGAAGCGGGTGCAGACGCCATCTTTGCCGAAGCAATGACCGACATCACCATGTACAAAACCGTTTGCGATGCAGTTGGTGTACCCGTTTTGGCGAATATTACCGAATTTGGTGATACCCCGTACTACACCACAGAAGAATTGGGTGAGCAGGGGATTTCAATGGTGCTTTATCCATTGTCTGCAACCCGAGCAATGCAAAAAGCAGCACTTGAAGTCTTCCAAGCGATTCGTAAAGACGGCACACAAGTAAATGTTCTCGACAAGATGCAACAACGCAAAGAACTCTACGAATTTCTGGATTACCATACATTTGAAAACACCTTAGACAAACTATTCACTCAAGAGAAATAAAAAATGGCTGAAGGAAAAGTACTCACAGGCGCAGGATTGCGTGGACAAGTTGCAGGAAAAACTGCACTCTCGACTGTTGGAAAAAGTGGCGCAGGCTTAACCTACCGTGGTTATGATGTACAAGATCTGGCAGAAAACTGCCAATTCGAAGAAGTGGCTTACTTGATCTTCTTTGGTGAACTGCCAACAACAGAGCAGTTAGCCACTTATAAAGCAAAACTCAAATCATTACGTCAATTGCCACAAGCACTCAAAGAAGTACTTGAACGCATTCCTGCAGATTCACATCCAATGGATGTGATGCGTACAGGGGTTTCAATGCTAGGTAACCTAGAAACAGAACAAACATTTGCACAACAGCAAGATGTAGCAGATCGCATCCTCGCAACATTGCCTGCGATCATTTGCTACTGGTACCGTTTCAGCCATGATGGTGTACGTATTGAAGAGAATACCGATGATGATTCAATCGGTGCACAATTCTTACATCTACTTCGTGGTGAAAAACCAAACGAATTACATGAACAAGTGATGAACGTTTCATTGATTCTCTATGCAGAGCATGAATTCAATGCATCAACATTCACAGCACGTGTCTGTGCATCAACACTGTCAGATATGCATTCATGTATTACAGGTGCAATTGGTTCACTTCGTGGTCCATTACATGGTGGTGCCAATGAAGCTGCGATGGAAATGATTGAAAATTGGACTTCACCAGAAGAAGCAGAACGTGAAATGCTGGGCAAGCTTGAACGTAAAGAAAAGATCATGGGCTTTGGGCATGCAATCTACAAAGACAATGACCCGCGTAATGGTATCATTAAAATTTGGTCTGAGAAATTAGCCAAAGATGTGGGTGATACAGTACTTTACCCAGTATCAGTACGCTGTGAAGAAGTGATGTGGCGTGAGAAGAAACTATTCTGTAATGCAGACTTCTTCCATGCATCGGCGTATCACTTCATGGATATTGCAACCAAACTGTTTACACCGATCTTTGTGATGAGTCGTGTGACAGGTTGGGCAGCACATGTGATGGAACAACGTGCAGACAATCGTATTATTCGCCCGAGTGCGGATTATACGGGACCTGAGTTGCGTAAAGTCGTACCGATTGAAGCGCGTTCGATGGCTGCTTAATTACTAAGTATTCTTAAGTAAAATGGTTTAAAAATGAGAGCTCGGCTCTCATTTTTTTATATATTAAAAATCGTAAAGCCCATGAATAG
The DNA here is from genome assembly GCF_002135415.1 of Acinetobacter sp. ANC 3832. GTDB lineage: Bacteria > Pseudomonadota > Gammaproteobacteria > Pseudomonadales > Moraxellaceae > Acinetobacter. The sequence continues at coordinate 61,664 of NZ_NEGJ01000012.1, read as the reverse complement.
GAGTTTTAAATAACTGTTAACATTTTTTCTTTTTCAATGCGAAATAAAAAATTCATGAAAAAGCTTAGAAGATATTTTTAATAATTACAAATCTAATCAATATAAAATTAGTGTGGTTAAAATTGAATAAATTAAGTGGTTTCTGATTTTATGAACAAACATAGCTGGTAATTGAGATAAAGCAAAACTTTTAACGCCTATCGTGTGCCTAAATTTAGATTTTGAGTAAAATTAACGTAAATTTATTGGCTTGATGTGTGATGTTAAATTATTATTTTTATATTAAATAAAACACTCCGAAGATGCCGCTGCATGGTCGTTACCCTGAACCCGATGAGTTCAAGGTGGACGAGACGTACACTTAATAGGTTTCCCACTCGGGGTGGGCATACACTCAAAGCATACAGAACACATCCGTAAGTTTAAGTATCGGCAGGGGAATAGACTCGCTGGCGAACATCTCAGAGATGTACTCAGTATACCCATTTTAGAGCCATAGGCAAATATTCCATGTTATAGTTGTGCAAAAATCAGCTTTAAATCACTATTGTTTGCACAAAGAAAAAGCGGTTTATACCGCTTTTTCAACATCTTCCAACATGGCGCTTAATAATCGTTCGCAATGTGAATATTCCTGTAACGATTTGTTCATGGTCAAAACTTCTTGCATCAGTTCCAATGCAACCATAATCATTAACTTATTATGTTCCATATTTGGTGCTTTACGACGAAACTCTTGGAATTTATCATTTAAAAGCTGCCCAGCACGCTCTAAATCTGCTCTTTGCTCAACAGTAGTAGAAAGACGGAAAATTTGTTCAATCAAACGCAATTCAACGGTCACGACTTCAGCCATGGTTATGCCTCCTCATTGGTTTCAGTAGGATGAGCAAGTTGCTGAATTTCTTGCGCATGCTGATCTTGTTCAGTCCCCAAAATAGACAGGCGTTGAATAATGGCTTCAACTTTAGCTTTTGCATGATCATTCTTTTGAATTAAACGTTCACGTTCTTTTTGTAAATCTTGGATTTCCTGTTGAGCATGGCGTTGTTCATTCTGCATCTTTTCTTTCACCAAACGTAACTCATTACGTTCAGCTAAGATTTCCTGAAAGCGAGTTTTTAAATCAGTACAACTTTTTTCTAAACGACCATAGCGCTCAGCAAGTGATGTTGCATCTGTATTTAAACCTTGAAACTGAGTTTGCAGTAATGAAAGTTGTTCCGTCAGCTTTTCGATTTCATCTTGTTTTTGGGTGATTATGCCGTTTTTATGCATAATTTGAGTATGAGATTGCTCCTCACTGCTATCTTTTTCTTTCAGCAATGACTTGTTTTCATTCTCTACATGTTCAAGGCGTGTTTTTAAAGCGCCCATGTGCGTCTGTAGACGCTGTAATTGTTCTAACATAACGAGGTCGCACAGATCTGCAATCAAAGGTAATATATACTGAAGTATAGAGATTGGATAAGCGAATGCAAGACGATATTTCAGGTTGGTCAGATTGGAACCATAATTTTGATGGAATTGAAGAAATTTCAAGCCCGAGTGAGTTACATGGCATATTGACAGGTATAGTTTGTGTTACCACAGCGCCTACACGTGATGAATGGTTACAAATTTTATCAACACTCACTGTTCCAAAAGTAAGCGATGAAGCATTGGCTTTGCTTGAAGAAGAAGCAAATGATGTATCACATGCCTTATCTGAAGATGAATTAGACTATTTACCGATGCTTCCAGATGATGAACACGTACTTTCTGAACGTGTGCAAGCCTTGGCAGATTGGTGTGCAGGCGTTGTTTTAGGTTTTGGATTGGCTTCGGGTCATATTCGTGCAGATGAACAAGAACTTATTGAAAGCTTACAAGATGTGGCTGCGGTAGAGTTTGACGAATCTGATGATGACGAAGAAGGTGAAGAAAGCTATCAGGAACTTTACGAATTTGTACGCTTAATTCCTGTGTCATTGTCTACAGGACGTGCGAAAATTTCTGTAGCAGATAGTTCTTTATTGAAACATTTCCAAAGTAAAGAGAAACAAGTGAAAGATACATCGGATGAGCCAAGCCTTGTCGAAATGTATACACCTGACCGTCCAAGCTAATAATGAGAGAAGCGATTTGATTCAATTGGGTTGAATCGCTTTTCTATTGATGATTTTGCGTTAATATAAAATCAATAATATTTCGCTTTTTATATGTTCACCTTTGTTGGATGAAATAGATATATTGCATATAAGTATTTATCTTTTTTTATTTTTTCTCAGAAGAAATAAAAAGCTTGTTGCAAAAAAGTCCATTGAAAGAATAAAGAGATATTCATATAAAAAGCTAAATCCACCACTGAAATAATAGCTGGAAAGAATGAAACTTACTCAAGCCAATTTTCGGGAACGTCGAGACCGCCTGATTGAACAAATGGGTCCAAACAGTATCGCAATTATTGCAACAAGTCCTGTTGCAATGCGTAACCGAGATGCAGATTATAAATTTCGTACCGACAGTAGTTTTTTCTGGCTCACAGGTTTTGCTGAACCTGAAGCCGTTGCTGTGTTTGAGACAGGTGATGTTGGTGAAGAATATAGCTATAGTCTCTTTTGCCGTGAACGTGACCGCGAGATGGAAATCTGGAATGGTTATCGTGCAGGGGTAGATGGTGCTGTTGAAGATTATGATGCAGATGAAGCGTATGCAATTGATTTGCTTGATGAGGAAATCATTGAGAAATTAGCCAATAAAGAAAAACTATATTACCGCATTGGGCAACGTGCGGATTTTGATGCACGTGTTTGTGCTTGGATTAAACAAGTCGATGAACAACAACGTCGTGGAAATGGTGCGCCATCCCAAATAGTTCAATTGGATCAAATTTTAGATGAAATGCGTTTGCATAAATCAGCTCAAGAAATTGAGTTGATGCAAATTGCTTCGAACATTAGTGCAGAAGCTCATACACGTGCCATGCAAAAAGTTCGCCCGGGAATGATGGAGTATGCGTTAGAAGCAGAGCTCAATTACATTTTCGGTCAAAATGGTTGTTTGCCATCTTATAACAGTATTGTGGGTGGTGGTGAAAATGGCTGTATTCTGCATTATGTAGAAAATAACAAACCATTGAAAGATGGTGATTTGGTTCTGATTGATGCTGCATGTGAGTATGAATACTATGCATCTGATATTACTCGTACTTTCCCAGTTAACGGTAAATTCAGCCCTGAACAAAAAGCATTGTATGAAGTGATTTTGAATGCGCAACTTGCAGCGATCGATGCTGTTCGTGTCGGAAATTCTTATAAAGAACCGCATCACATTGCCGTTCGAATTATGGTGCAAGGCTTATTAGATTTAGGTTTGATGAAGGGTGATATTGAACAGATCATCGAGACTGAGGCTTATCAGCAATTTTATATGCATGGTACTGGGCATTGGCTCGGTATGGATGTACATGATGTTGGTTCTTATAAAGCTGAAGGTGATTGGCGTGCCTATAAAGAGGGGATGGTCGTAACCGTAGAACCTGGTTTATATATTGCACCTGATGATGAAACTGTAGATGCTAAATGGCGCGGTATTGGTATTCGTATTGAAGATGATGTGGTTGCAACAGCCAATGGTCCATTGGTATTAACGAAAAATGTGGTTAAGTCAGTTGCTGATATTGAAGCGTTGATGGCGCAGTCATAATCATTAGATGAGATAAAAAGCCGATTAGAGAATCGGCTTTTCTAATTTAGATACTAAATGAAAAATGATTTGGCTTTTTATATATTAGTGATGTCAATGACGACTTTACCTAAAGCTTTACCATCAGCCAAATAATTATGTGCTTCAACCACTTGGTGAATACTAAATTCTTTAGGATCAATGAGGGGTTTAAGTTGATTACTTTCTGCAAGCTGAGTTGCAATTTTTAAAATATCACCATGATGTTGTCTGCGATCATTTTCAAGCATTGGCCATAAAACGAATACACCTGAAATTGTGACATTGCGTAGAGAGCTCGGCGCTAAGTTAATTTCAGTGAAAGCATTGCTACTGACAATATGACCATAAGGGACAGTGGCTTCAAGTACTTGCTCTAATTGTGTTCCACCATTGGTGTTATAAATCACATCAAAGCCTTTTCCATCTGTAAATTCAGAAACACATTCATCAATGCTTTGTGTTTTATAGTCAGAGAAAGCTGCGCCATAGCTTTCAATAATGTCTTTTTTAGCTTGAGAAGCAATAGCGACCACTTTAGCACCATGTGCTACAGCAATTTGTACGGCCATGTGCCCAACACCGCCTGCACCACCTTGTACGAGGACAGTATGTTCTGGTTTTAAATTTGCTCTATCAATGAGACCTTCCCAAGCGGTTAAGAATGTTAAAGGGATTGCTGCCGCTTCTCTCATGCTTAAATTTTTAGGTTTGAGTGCAATTAAACGAACATCAGCCAATACATATTCAGCTAATGTCCCTGCTAAACCGCGTACACCACCCACCAAACCATAAACGTCATCACCCACTGCAAAGTTTTCAACGTCATTTGCAACAGCAACGATGGTTCCTGCCATATCTGTTCCAATAATTGCAGGAAGCTCAGGCATCGCATAAGGTGCTTGACCTGTACGGATTTTATAGTCGATCGGATTCGTACCACTTGTAGCGATTTTGACTAAAACATGACCTTGAATGATTTTAGGGATATCAACAGTTTCTAACGTGAGTATGCCTGTTGCGTAGTCTTTTAATACGAGGGCTTTCATTTTTTCAGTGTTCATTAAAATACAGTTTTAAAAAAAGATAGGCTATTTTTTATTAGAATGCTAAAATTAGCAACTAGTTACCTTTTTGTATAGTAGTCACTAAAAAGTGACCATTAGTGGATTTTTATTATATATGTTATTGATTCTTCTTGAAAACTGTCCTAGACGCAGAATACATAAAATTTTGGATCATAAGTGGAATTCAATGATTTTATACTTACTTTCACAAAACCCATTAAGAACTGGCGAGCTACAACGTTGTATGCCGGGTATATCAAAAAAAATGTTGATACAAAGCTTAAAGGAACTTGAGAGTTATGGTTTGATCAATCGTAAAGTGTACGAAGTTATACCACCTCATGTGAGCTATTCTTTAACTGATATTGGTAAAAAAGTCGTTGAACCTTTATTTATGCTGTATGAATGGGCAGATCAAAATGAAGAAATTTTAGATACCATTGAAAAGAATATGCAAAAGACAAAATAAACCTAAGGTTTAAAGAGGGTTTTATTTTAAGCGCTTCTGCGACTAACAGAATCTTACTTAGGGTGAGATCAATTATTAGAGCCGATTTTAGAGTATCTTAACCTTTTATTATTTGATTGAATATTATTCTGAAACTAATTTTTAGTTACGAAAAAAGCATCACTACAATAAGAATAAAATACACATCACTTTCAATATAAAAATCACTGACCTTGATGTAATATAAAATCAATCAAGATTATAACGATTCAGTCAGTAAGCTGAATGATGTATAGAAAGGATCAAAGCATGCAACAAGAAGTCATCATCGTTGGCGGTGGAATGGTCGGTTTAAGTCTGGCTTTGATGTTAGCAAAAGCAAAGATTGGGGTAAAACTTTTAGAAGCTATTAAATATCCAAATTATGATGATGCCAATCTTACACCTTATCATTCCAGTTTTGATGCACGAAATACTGCGTTGTCTCGTCGTAGTGTACAAATTTATCAAAAACTCGGTCTTTGGGATGCATTACAACAATATGCGACACCAATTTTAGAAGTTCATATTACAGAACAAGGCAGTTTTGGTAAGGCACGATTGGTTGCAGAACAAGAAAAAGTCGAAAGCTTTGGTCAGGTGATTGAAAATGCTTGGTTAGGACGTGTGTTACTCACCCAAGTTCGCCAACAACCATTGATTGAGCTGATTGATGGTGTTCAAGTGTCATCCTTAAAACAAGATGCTGATCAAGTCTATGTGGAAGCAACACGGGGTGGCGAATTTATCCATCCGCTTAAATCTAAACTAGTGATTGCAGCAGATGGTCGCGATTCATTCTGTCGCCAAGCTTTAGGTGTGGGTGTGGATGTACATGATTATGATCAGATTGCGATTGTGACTGCGGTACAAACCTCTAAGCCACATAAGCAAGTAGGCTTTGAACGCTTTAGCCCACTTGGGCCATTAGCATTGTTACCATTGCCGGGTGAATGTCGCCGTTCAGTGGTTTGGCCTGTCAAAAAAGGTACTGAGCATGAATGGCTAGGTGAAGAAAATGATCAACATTTCTTAGATGCCTTACAGCAAACCTATGGGGATCGCGCAGGGAAATTTATTAAAACAGGCAAGCGTTTTAGTTTTCCATTGTCACAGGTTCTTGCAGAAAAGCAGGCCATTGGTCGTGTGATTTTGATGGGGAATGCGGCACATACGATTCATCCTGTTGCAGGTCAGGGTTTTAATCTTTGCTTACGTGATGCTGATGTATTGGTTCGCTTTATGACAGAGCAACTTGCCCAATCGGATGATATTGGTCAGCCTGAAATGCTAAAAGCCTATGAGCAGTCACGTTTAACCGATCAACAACGTGTGATTAAATTTTGTGATTCGGTGGTGCGCGGTTTTAGTAATCAAAATCCATTATTAAAACTAATTCGTAATACAGGTTTGGTCGCTTTTGATGTGATTCCAGGTATTAAGCCTTTGGTTGCCAATTATGCAATGGGGTTAAAAGCATGAGCCAAATCAGTCAAACTCAAACAGATATTTTAGATGTTGTGATCGTCGGTGGTGGATTAGTCGGTGGATTAACGGCTCTTTTACTCGCTCAAGGTGGCGTTCAAGCAACAGTATTAGATGCTGCTCCGATTTTAGATGAGCAAAAAGTTTTAGCTGTGACCAATCCTCGTGTATTGGCATTGAGCCAAGCGACAATTCATTTACTTAAAACTGTGAATGTTTGGGATCACATCGCTCGACAAATGCCATATACAGGCATGCAGGTGTGGAATAAAAATGGTTATGGTGAAATAAACTTTGGTCAAGCTTCAGAAAATTTTCCGCCCGCAGAGCAAAGACTGGGTTCAATGGTTGAACCCAGTCTTTTGAATTTAGCCATTCAACAAAGAATGCTTGAGCAATTACAAGATTATCGTACTCAAGTGCAAGTCATTCGAGTCGAGCAAGCTGTAGGTTGTTGGATTATTCGTTTGGCAGATGGCACAGAACTTAAAACCAAGCTTGTGATTGGTGCAGATGGTGCAAACTCCTTTGTTCGAGAGCAAGCTTTTATTGATTTAGATATCTTGGATTATCAGCAAGCAGGTTTAACTTGTGCCATTAGAACGGCTCAACCGCATCAGCATATTGCACGCCAAATTTTCTTACCGACAGGTCCATTGGCATTTTTACCCATGGCAAGTTTAAAAGCTGAAGACAACCAAAACTGGATTTCTATTGTTTGGACATTGCCAGATGATTATGCAGATGAATACGCTGCATTAAATGATGAAGAATTTACTCAATTGCTTACACGCGAAAGTCATCATATGTTAGGCGAAGTATTAGAAGCGACTCCAAGGGCTAAATTTCCCTTGAAAGCACGAGCGGCTCAGCGATATATCAAAGAAGGCTTAGCACTAATTGGTGATGCTGCACATGTGATTCATCCACTTGCAGGGCAAGGTGTGAATATTGGTTGCTTAGATGCGGCTATTTTATGTGACGTATTATTACATGATAAAAAACGGGGTGTATGGGCACATGAGCAGACCTTAAAACGATATGAACATCAACGTAAAGGTCAAAATGATGCCATGATGCATGGTATGTCTGCGATTGGTTTCTTGGAAAGTTCTGAGTTGTTTCCCTTGGTTTGGGCGAGAAATTTTGGTTTGAAGCAGGTAGAAAAGCAGACTTTTTTAAAGGATCAATTCATGGCTCAAGCCAACGGATTATCTGTTCTAAAAAATACCCAATACGCAGTTTAAATCGGATTGTGATAAATTTTAAACACTCATTTAAAATTTATTACGAATTTGATTAAAAAAAATACAGTTTTTTTGAAATTGCCCCTAGTAGAAATGATAAGAGCTTGGTACATTTCTCGGAATGAGATCGCCATTTTTCGGATGGTAATTTGACGTCGTTGATGGGGAGTTAAAGATGACTGATACGAATGATTATGATGATAATACAGAAGACAATGCTGTAGATGATGATGAAGCCAAAGCTGCGGAAAAAGGTGCAACTGCGAGCGATTCAACAGTATCTGATTCAGACTTAGCGGAAGCGGAAACTTTAACTGTGACTGCAAAGTTAAAACAGCGTCAAGCTTTAGAAGATGAAGTTGCAGCATTTCTTGCACGTGGTGGAAGAATTACTGAAGTTCCACCAGATGCATCAGCTGAAGAGTAATGAATTAAGCATCACAATTGTGATGCTTTTTTATTGGCTGATGAAAAGAGCATGATGAAAATAGGATAACCAATGCTTAAAATTTTAGGGCGTGCTGATTCACTCAATGTTAGAAAAGTACTTTGGCTGTGTGATGAGTTGAATTTGGCCTATGCGCGTGAAGATTGGGGGAGAGGCTTTCAATCACCTCAGTTACCTGAATTTATCAGTTTAAATCCGAATGCAACAATTCCTATTTTGATTGATAAGGACTTTGTGTTGTGGCAATCCAATAGCATTATTCGATATTTGGCGAATCAATATAATGGAAGCACATTATATTCACAGCACCCTCAGACCAGAGCGCTCATTGATCAATGGATTGATTGGCAAGGAATTGAGCTGAATAATAGTTGGGCTTATGCTGTGATGCATTTGGTACGTCATTCACCTGTGCATCAAGATCTAACTTTAGTCGAAAAAAGTATTCAAGCATGGACGAAAACCATGGAAATTTTGGATGCTCAATTGGCAAAGACACAAGCCTTTATCACAGGGCAGGAGTTTACACTGGCTGATATTTCGATTGGCTTGTCAGTGCAACGTTGGATGCTAACACCTTTTGAACATCCACATTTAGAACATGTGCAAAATTATTATCATTTACTCAGTCAACGTGAAGTATACTTGCGTTGGGGAAATAATGGGCAGAATTGATAGAGCATTGCTTTGGATGAATTAAATGAGGCATCAAAGCTCTTGCGAAAGCAGAGAAATGAACAAAATTTTATAATCGAGAATGCGATTTCATGAAGATAAAATGTTTCTTCTTTCTTTTGGGAAAGATTAGGATGAGGAAAAATCCTAAAGATAGTCCTGTCACTAACCCTCTCCTTAAGAAGGATAGAGGGTATCGATTATGAACAAATGTTGATAAAAAGCTCACTTAGCAAGAAGTCTATTGATTCATTTATTTAGAGCGTTTTAATCGTCTTTTTGAGTCAGTTCTAAAGCACGTTGATAGGCAACTTTTTTCTTAATGTTAAATAAATCGGCTGCCATTTGTGAGGCTGCTTTAACCGATAAATCTTCAAGTAAGCGAATTAACAGCTTGTCTAACTTTTCTTGCTCTACATCTAAATCATTTTGGTTTGGCGCACCGCCTATGATCAATACAATTTCACCTTTTTGCTGATTACGATCACTCTCAATGAATGTTACCAGTTCAGACAGTGTCATCTTTTTAATCGTTTCAAAGGTTTTGGTAATTTCACGTGCAAAGCCGACAGGACGATCTTCGCCAAAAACACTCGCCATATCTTTGACACTGTCTAAAATACGATGTGGTGCTTCATAAATAATTAACGTTTGAGTTTCATGCTTTAATTTTTCAAGTTGAAGTAGGCGTTGTGATTGTTTTGATGGTAAAAAGCCTTCAAAACTAAAACGATCACTGGGTAGACCTACTGCACTTAAAGCAGCAATAGCGGCACATGCACCGGGTACAGGAATCACACGGATGCCATTTTCTTGCGCTGCACGAACCAATTTAAAACCAGGGTCACTAATTAAAGGTGTACCTGCATCGCTCACCAAGGCAATATCTGCTCCATTTTTGAGCTTTTCGATAAGTATATCAATTTTGTTACTTTCGTTATGATCATGACAAGCAGTCAATGGAGTTGCTATATTATAATGCTTTAATAATTGAGCAGATTGGCGTGTGTCCTCTGCCGCAATAACAGAAACTGACTTTAAAACTTCAATAGAACGAAAAGTCATATCATCTAAGTGCCCAATTGGGGTCGCTACGACAAATAATTGAGCACTCATAAGGTTTCTCCATGATTAAGAATTTAAAAATTAGTGGTATAAAAAAATTGCTAGGTCTTGCGCTAATGAGCGTAATGATGAACGTTCAAGCAGAGGTATTGGTTATCTTACCTGAATCTGGACCTATGGCGCGAGCAGGTTTGAGCATTAAGCAAGGAATTGTGAATGCATATCAAGCATCGGGCTCAAGTATTCCATTGAAATTTGTGAATGCTGATCAAAAAACAATGAAAGTCATCTTAAAGCAAAATGTAAATAAGAAGACGCAGATGATTATTGGTCCTTTGGCGCGTAAAGATGTAGAAGCTTTGCTGGATTTAAAACCTAAAGTCCCTGTGCTTGCATTAAATGAAGTACTGCAAAAAAACAACAATGTTTGGCAGTTTAGCTTATCAAAGAATGATGATGCACTGGCGTTATTGAATTCTGTAGATCGTGACCAAATCAAAAAATTGTATGTGATCCGAGAAAGTGGCACTGAGGCCGATTCAATTAACTTTGTAAACTCATTATTGGCAAATTTTAATGGTGAGGTTGATCCTGTAGATTCAATCCCGCCCGCATTATATCAAGGGGAAGGGATTTTATATTTGGGTAGCCATAAGTGGTTATTAAATTTAAAAGCGATTCAGAAACAATATATTTATACACATGCAATCGCCGTGGAAGACAGTCAACCGATGCCAAAAGGAATTAAGTTTTGTGATGTCCCTGCATTATATTTTCCAGAATGGCCAGACGTGTTGAAAGCTTATAAAGAGAATCCTGTCAGTATGCCTTATCAGCGTTTATATGCCTTTGGTGGTGATGCTTGGCAAATTACGGAACAATTGTTATTACATCCAACTGACCGAACTTTAAATATTAATGGCAGAACGGGAAAAATTAAAATTGAGGGTAATCGAATCGAACGTAATCCAATTTGTTTTGAAAAGCGTAAAAATAAATTGGTGGTTTTATAAGTGGCAACCAAACCCTCTAAAATATCATCCAAATTGCTTGGGCAATGGGCTGAACAAGAAGCAATGAGAATATTAGAATGTTCGGGTTTTAATATTCAGCATCAAAACTATCACAGTCGATTTGGTGAAGTTGATATTATTGCTGATAAAGATCAAGAATTAATTTTTGTTGAAGTCAAAGCCCGATCTCCGACCAAATATGGTTTGGCAACTGAAGTGGTTACAGAAGCGAAGCAAATCAAGATAATTAAAACAGCAATGTGCTTTTTGGAAAAAAATCCTCAATTTCAGGAGTTTTATTGTCGTTTTGATATTATTTGTTTTGATTTTCATCAAGAAATTGCAAAAAATGTACAGCAAGACTTTTCTAAATACCCGTATGATCAGCAATGGATAGAAAATGCATTTACTTTAGATGCAGAGTTATTTAATCTGTGAATAGAATTTAAGCGCAGTAGTTTAAAAATATAGCAATTAGAATTCAATGAGGAGTCTTGCTGAGTGTTTAACCGAATTGTTTTGACGATGCTTTGTGTGGCAAGTTTATCGGGTTGTGCAAGTTTTATTTCTGGTGGCACAGGTACAACACCTGTTGGGACAGAAAGTGGAGCAAGATCTTTGGGTCAAGTGTTTATTGACTCGTCAATTGAACGAACTGCAAAAATTAATTTATATAAATTAGATGCTCGTTTTAAGCAATCACGTGTCAACTTGAGTAGTTTTCATAGCAATGTCTTATTAACTGGACAGGTTCCAGATGCTCATTTAAAACAATTGGCTGAAGACAATGTACGTTCTATGAGTGATGTAAAAACAGTGCATAACTATATTACGATCGGTCCCCAAATTGGCTACAGTACCATTATGCAAGATGCATCAGTAACTGCAAATACACGTGGCTTGATTATGAAAGCTCCTGTGGTTTCTGATAATAAAGTCATGGTACATACTGAAGATGGTATTTTATATGTGATGGGACGTTTGAATACTGCCGAATTGGCAGATTTAAATGACGTTTTACAGAAAGTTGGTAATGTGACTAAAATTGTGACCTTGATTGATAATATTGATCAGCCAAGTAATACGCCTCAAGCTTCGTCATTTACTGCACCTGTGGTTGGAAATATTCAACCTGATGTGCAAACTCCCGTTGCTATAGACCCAGATGCTACAGAGCCAAATAATGTTGTTCAGAAATAAAATTCAATCTGCACAGAAAAACCTGCTTAAAAAATATAAATTTGTAAGATCAATTTATCGTGATTTTCGCTTATATGATTTAGGCAGTATTACGCTAAATCGCTTAACACCTAAAAAAGGCTATGTGATACGTCAAAATGTCGCTTATGGTTTGAAAGCAAGGCAACGTCTAGATCTTTATATTTCTAGTCAAGTTGAAGCCAAACCCTTGATTGTCTTTGTACATGGTGGTGCTTGGAGTCATGGGGATAAAAGTGCCTACAAGTTTGTCGGTGAGGCTTTTGCACGTTTTGGTTATGATGTGGCTGTCATGAATTACCATTTGGCACCAGAGCATAAATTTCCAAGTTATATTGATGATCTAGCCGTTGCATTGGGTTTTTTAGATCAACAACAAATTAAACTGGGTATCTCAACTCAAAAAATTGCTTTGATGGGGCATTCTGCAGGTGCATTTAATATCGTATCATTGGTCTATCATCCACGGCACTATCAGTTAGCGGTCAAACAGAATATTAAAGCGATTATTGGTATTGCTGGTCCTTATCATTTTGATTATAAGGGTGACCCATTGGCAGAAAATGCTTTTGATCAAGCCGTGCCGTATCAACAAGTGATGCCTTACTATTTTGTTGAAAAAAATGATATCCAACATTATTTATTTTTGGCAGAGAATGATCAAATTGTTAAAGATAAAAATACTTTAGATTTACAAGCAAAGTTGCAAGAACGGGGCAATCATTGTGAAATCAAAGTGATTCCAAAAACGGGGCATATTTCCATTATGGGAAGTGTATCGAGTTTGTTTAGTCGATTCTTTGTCACTAGATCTGCAATTATTCAAGTCTTAGACCAATCCTTAAAAAAAGATGGCTATCATTAAAAAAAAGATGCCTAAGGCATCTTTTTTTAAATATTTTTATTGAGGCATTTGAGTATTGTGAATGACATGCTCAATCATGGCATGTGCAATACTGCCTGAAAAAGGTGTTTCTGGAAGTTGATCAAATTTGAAAAATTGAGCATCGCTGATTTCATCTTCTTGCAAGACGATTTCACCTGACTCATATTCAGCTTTGAATGCAAGCATCAGATTACTTGGAAAAGGCCACGGTTGGCTGGCTAAATATTGAATATTTTTAACCTTTAAACCGACTTCTTCTTCAGTTTCACGTTGCACAGCTTCTTCAAGCGTTTCACCAACTTCAACAAAACCTGCAATTAATCCATACATTTCACTGCTGTTCTTCGCATTTTTTGCTAAGAGAATTTCATCATCACCACGTGTGATAACCGTGATAATACAGGGTTGAACACGTGGATATTGATGATAACGGCAAGCAGGGCAAACCATTGCATATTCAGTCGGATGAACTTCAGTTTCATGACCACAATGGCTGCAAAATTTATGGTTTCTACGCCATTCCAATAATTGTAAAGCACGACTGGCTTGTTCAAACTGGACTTTTGTCCATTGTGAAATCAGCTGACGGATGGAAATCAGTTGATAACCATCTGGAATGGTTTCTTCAATAAATAAGTCTCGGGCGATGATTTGATCACCCGAGCTAAAGCTGATGTCACTTGCTAATTTTTCAACTTGAGGTAACTGAAAATTTTCATCGACTAGAAGTTGATGGTGATGAAAAATATAGGCAAGTGAGAGTTCTGACATTAGGCAATCGCTTTTAAATTTTGGCTACTTTTTAAAGCTACATTAAACATGGACTGGAGTACAGGCTGTTTATTTTGTAAATTGTCAATCATCATATCAGCACTTGCCAATACATCGAGTAAACCATCCACTTGTGCTGTATTGAATTTATGTTCTTTATTTAACTCAGACTGAATAAATTCAGCACTTTGTAATAAAGCTTTTTGTCCATCTTTCGCACCAAGGAATAACATTGCTCCACCAATTTCTTTAAATTGCGAAGGAAGGGCGTCTAAGTTGGTTGTTTCGCTGTCTTGTAAGTATTGAATGAGTGTTTGACAACTTAAATCAATCATTGCTTTTGATTCAGTTAACAGAACTTCATGCGCTTCATCTAGGCGGTCGAGTGAAATATTCATGTTATTCACACGTAATTGTAAACGGCTAGACGTATAGTTTCTTTCCAAAATACCAATTGAATTCATCGCAGATAAAATGCTGTTCATCAATTGTTGAGCATAGTTATCATCAAGCATATTTTGTTTGGTTAACAAATCCGCTTGTTGTTTTAATTCGACATATGCTTCATTCAAATTCAATACTTTAAATACGTTTGAAAGATCAGTCAGTTTTGTTTTCAACTCACGTGTTTTCTCTTCAGACATATTTTTGTAGTTGTATTCAATGTCATTACGGATTTGCGTCATTTCATCGGTAACAAGCTTACTTACACTATGTACAGTTTCAAAATCTGGACCATACAAGTGACGACTAAATACTTGAAGCTGTGTATCTGTCAGTAAGTCTTCACCGACATTAATCTGGTCACGAATATGTTGAGCCGTTTCATCTTCTTGACTAATACATAGACTGAGCACATTGGCTAAGTCCACCAATGATGCATTAAAGCTATGTGTGTCTTTAAAGAATTGAGCGATATTGGTTTCAATCGCAATCAACGTTCTTAAACGTGCATCGTTTAAAATTAAATCATCAATTTGATTAAACGCCACAAAAACTAAATTCCAATATTGAGCACTTAGCGTATTATTGGATAAGTTGGCTAAATAAGTACCGACCAATTTAATACCTTGCAAATCAAAAGCGGTTTCACTTTGATTTAATAATTTATTTAAGCAAATTTTATACAGCTTATGCACATAAACTGATTTTTCTAATTCTGGCGCTTGTTCTAACTTAAAGTTTGGTGACACACAATCAAGCAGTGAAACAATAGGTTGACCTTCAGGCGTTAATGGTTTGCCTAAAGCCAATTCTAAGTGATTTAAAGTGTCCAATAAGAATTGTGGAACTTTCACTTCACGTAAGCAAATAAAGTCAATATAACGTCTGAGCATGGTCGTCCCTTCACTGAGGGCAATCACGTCTTGGGTATTAATTTGACGAGGATCTTGCATGATTTTACGCATCAGCTCAGCAGAATATTCTGTGATTTGAGCGATATGAGGCATATCAATTAGCATGAGCACATGAGCACATTGTTCAAATTGATTGAGCGCATCATCAATACCAAAAGGCAAAGTTTGATCTTCAACTAAGCTACTGACTGCTGACTCAACCAGTTGTATTGAATTATCGACTTCTTTTTTTATTATTAATAATGCTGTTGGGTCAAAATGAATAGAGGTTTGGTAAGACATTGATCTGCACCTTTCCTAGGTATTTAAATGTTCTGTTTTTTAGCCCCGAAAGAGGCTAATTTTTCTAAGTTTTAATATAGCGCAAGTATAAAATCTTTACAGAGAAATTATCAATTTAAATCCGATTTTATTTTGCAAAAAGGCAAGCTTCACCGTGTTTTTCTTGAAATTGTTTGACCCAGTTCTCATGTGCTTCTAATTCTTCATCGGAAGCAATGATAACTGGAAGCTCAACCTCAATTTTTGCACGAATACTTTGTCCTGTCACTTGGTCAAAAGATGAAGAAAGTGTATCCATATCAAAGGAAACCTGACCACCTGTCATCGCTAGATAAACGTCAGATAGAATCTCTGCATCCAGTAAGGCACCATGGAAAGTACGATCACGTTGCGCAATTTCATAACGTCGAACTAAGGCATCCAAAGAGTTTTTTTGTCCTGGATGCTTACTTTTAGCCATAGCCAAAGTATCGGTAACATCACAAACCTCAGAAAGTGCCTGAAAGCCACTTCGTTTAAACTCCATATTCAAGAAGTTCATATCGAAGTTTGCATTATGGGCAATGATTTCACTGCCTTTTAAGTAGTCAAATAAGACTTGTGCAATTTCAGCATATTTAGGTTTGTCTTTTAGAAAATCATCACTGATACCATGGATGTTTTCAGAATCACCTACCAGTTTTTCAGGGTTGATATAGATGTGTATTGAACTACCTGTGAGTTTGCGATTGATCATTTCAATCGCACCAACCTCGATAATTCGGTCTGTGTCTTGAAAATAAAATCCTGTTGTTTCGGTATCCAAAATCAGTTGTCTTGGACCTTGCAAGTGGACTGTAGCAGGTGTAATCACAATATGTGGATGCGTGCTTTGAACTGTCGATGTAGAACTTATTTCGGATGATTGAGTTTCAGCAACTTGTTGTACTTCAGGTTCATCAGCGCGATGTACTTCTAGAGTGTCTTTTGGCGTTACAGAATCTTCTAGACCATTCACTTCATCTTCTTCATCAGATTCTATGAAATCAAAGCCAAAAGGATCATCTAAGAGCCAGTCTTTTTCAATTTTTTTTTTATCAACAGTATCAGTTTGTTCAATGTCTGTTTTAGACGTAGGGGTATAAGTACCGTTATTGATTTGCTCTAAGGTTTTTTCTACACCTAAGTTTGCCAATTGATCCGCCATTTCATTGCCTTCGTGACCTGCATGACCTTTAATCCAATGCCAATCAATGTCACGATTTTTACAGGTTGCATCCAATCTTTTCCAAAGATCAGGATTTTTAACATCTTTCCAATTTTTCTTTTTCCAGTTTTCAATCCACTCTGTAATACCGCGTTTTACATAATTGGAATCTGTCCATAAAACCAATTTTGCATCCATTGGGCAAAAAGCAATGCCTTCAATAGCCGCCATCAATTCCATACGATTATTGGTCGTATCTGGTTCACCGCCACACAATTTATGTTCTTCAGTTTCAGTAATGATATATGCACCCCATCCACCTAAACCGGGATTGCCTTTGCATGCACCATCAACATAAAGTGTGATTGTTTGAGACATAGTTTGAACCAATGAAATTGAATTTAGAGTTGAACATCGCGTTTGAAGAATTTATTGTATACGGAAATTGGTGATTTCAGTGCTGAAACCTGATATTTTTTAATTTCTTGTAACATTTATATGCAAATAGCACTCAATTATTAGCTTGTGTGAGTCAAATGCTCCACTAAAATGGCATTTATAAAATAAATCGACTATGCGTTGTTCGGAACCTTGTATGTATAAACCAACCACAGCAGTGTGGCAGCCCTCTGCATCTATTCTATTTAAATTTTCTATACTGACTTCAGCGATAGCGGCGATTGGTTTAACAACAGGTTGTTCCTCAACGCCAAGTACAACATCAGCACATACATCAAAGCAATTGGGAATGCTTGATGCAAGCAGTTTAGACTCACTTGAAGATCTACTGTCTGCAACAGATATGCGTGCAGTGGAAGGTGATCGTCTGCTTATTTTGAAACATGGTGATGTGTGGAAGCGCATGACCGTTGGTTTTAAAATGGATGAAGGTCATTGGGATCCCCGTATTGATGCACAGCGGAGCTGGTTTGTATCTCGTCAACCGTACATCGACCGTTTAAGTGCACGTGCTTCACGTTATCTTTATCACACGGTCAAAGAAGCAGAACGTCGTGGAGTTCCTACAGAGTTGGCATTGCTGCCGATTATTGAAAGTTCTTATGACCCAGCTGCAACCAGTAGTGCAGCAGCAGCGGGAATGTGGCAGTTTATTCCAAGTACAGGAAAAATTTACGGTTTAAGACAAACCAGTTTATATGATGGTCGCCGTGATGTGGTTGAGTCGACTCGTGCTGCTTATGAGTTTTTAGGCAGTTTGTATAATCAATTCGGTTCTTGGGAATTGGCTTTGGCTGCATATAATGCAGGCCCTGGGCGTATTCAACAGGCAATTAACCGTAACCAAGCAGCAGGTTTGCCAACAGATTATTGGTCATTGAAATTACCGCAAGAAACCATGAATTATGTGCCACGTTTCTTGGCAGTTGCACAAATTATTAAAAGCCCACAAAAATATGGTGTGAGTTTGCCACCAATTGCAAATAGACCGCATTTTAGAGAAGTTGCTGTACCTCCAGGTGTTCAGCTCAATCAAATTGCATCGACCATTGGGTTAAGTCGTGCCGAGCTTTATCAGTTGAATCCGGGACATCGTGGGGAAATGATTGATCCTGCAAGCCCAATGCGTATTTTGATTCCTGCTGATATTAATCCAACTTTTGATGCGAAATTAAGAAATTTAAAACCTACTTCTGGTGAATATTCGGCAAGTACAGCGCCTACTTATATTCCACCACAGCCTTATACAACAGCATCATCTTCAAAAACATTATCAAGTTCTTCAGGTTCTGTGTTTAATTCGCCGTCACCACTTTCACAGTTACCAAAACCAGTCACGACAGTAACTCAAACGATTACACCTACCAAGACGAATCCACCCGTGTTGACGGCAGGTACAACAAGTTCAGTTGCGTTGAAAAATACTCCGCAAGGTTCAAATGCTTTAGCTGCTTTTGCAGCAAATGCCGATGTCCCAAGTGCACCACGTATTCCTGTTGCAGTGACGCAAGCCAGCAATGTGAAACCAGTTGCTGTAGAGCCGCCAATTTCAGCACACGAAAAGGCACAGATTTTAGCGGGTGTAAAAGCTGAAGGCGAAAAAGAAACCGTTAAGCAAGTATTAGAACCACAAGCAAGCAAAGCAGAAACAGACGAAGTTGTTAAAGAAATTAAAGCCATTGCACCACAAGGGACTGAAATTGTAGATCCTTATGATGGCAAAATTAAACTGACTGCAATTCAAACCAGTCGTTCAGTGGCAGATCAGCAAGGGACTGATGTTTCAGTCGGTTTTGCATATCCAAAAGGTGTTGCAGACAATACAACAGCTAATTCTGCTGAGGCAAAACTAAATCAAAATAAATCATTTACTAAAACTGATAGCGAAGTTGTGGTTGTTCCACCGAAAGGTAAACGGAGTACATATACGGTTTTAGCAGGGGATACACTTGCAACCATCGCTTTGAAAAATGGGGTAAATTGGCGAGATATTGCCAATTGGAATCAGGTTGATCCAACTGGCACATTGTATGTCGGTGCGACTCTTTATCTATATGATGCGAAACCACAAGTCGATGCGCCAATTGTTGACAAAAAAGTAGATGATAAGCCATTAACTTATATGGTTAAGCCGAATGATAGCTTAACCAGTGTGGCAGATCAGTTTGATTTATCGGTATCTCAGCTTGCAGGTTATAACAATCTAAATGTCAGCAGTAATTTATTGGTTGGGCAAAAATTAAAGCTGAAAGATGTCCGTGATGACAAACTTGCAGAAATTAATAAAACGGTTGTTCGTGCAGATACCACTAAGCCTGTTGCTAAAATTAAGACTAAAACCTATGTGGTTAAGCGTGGCGAATATCTCAAAGTCATTGCAGATCGTTATGCTTTTTCTGTTCAGGAATTGGCAGATTTAACCCCAGGTTTGGAAACTGGGCATAGTTTGTATGTGGGACAAAAAATTAATGTTCCTTTAAAAGAAGCGAAAGATGAAGATTCAAAACTTGAATCAAAAGTCATAGATCAAACCAAATTTAAAAATGTGAAAGTTGAACCTGCTTATAAAGTTGAGAGTTATAAAGTACAAAGTGGTGATACCTTATCAAGTATTGCGACGCAGTCGAAAATCACTTTATCTGAATTGGCTGATTTAAATCATCTTTCTACATCTAAGGGATTGATGGCTGGGCAAGTGATTAAGATTCCTGCGGGAAGTTCAGTACCAGACAGCTATACCGTACAATCTGGAGACAGCTTAACGGCTGTGGCAAATAAATATAATCTACAAGTCAGTCAAATTGCGGACTTAAATGGTTTAAATACAACGTCAGGAATCAATGTTGGGCAAAAACTGAGGTTGACAGGTGAAGTTGATTCATCAGCAAAATCTAAAAATAGTAACTCTCCAAGTTCATCGCAAAGTAGTAATGAAAAAGATATCCATGTTGTAAAATCAGGTGAGACTTTAGCCAGTATTGCGAAAAAATATAAATTACAGGTTAAATATTTAACGGATTTAAATGGTTTGTCTAGAGCTTCCGATGTACAGGTTGGTCAACGCCTAAAAATTGATGGGGAATTACCCAGTAAATCCTCGCTATCTAAAGATAAAGACGAAGATCTGAAAGTAGCTTCAAAATCAAAAGGATCTACTGTTTCAACTAAGAATACTGAAAAGTATGCGGTGAAATCAGGTGAGTCTTTAAATGTGATTGCGAGCCGTGTTGGAATGTCTGTGCAGGATTTGGCTGAGTTGAATAATTTAAGTGCTAAAGCAGGTTTGCAACGTGGTCAAAGCATTATCATTCCGAAAACAGTCACTGAATATAAAGTAAAAAGTGGTGATTCATTGATTCGTTTAGCGAGTAAATATGGTTTAGAAACCAATGAATTGGCTGAGATGAATGATATAAAAGCAAATACCCAGCTGAAAATTGGTGATGTGATTAAAGTGCCCAACTAAAGCGAACATTATAGTTGTATAAAATAGACAGACTTTCATCATCTATTTGGGTGATGAAAGTTGGAGATTGAGCTGTATTGATTAGGGAATATTGATTTGATGCAACAGAGATTTGCATATGCGAAACCAACGGTTTTTGCTTTGGGGTTCAGTCTGATCAGTTTGAGTGCGTGGTCAGCAGTACAAACCACGCCTTATATTGCAATTCATACCACGCCTAAGTACGCCACTGCACAAGTGATGCCTTATGCAAATCCGAATGCACCAAAGGGTGGTTACATTAGCAATGCAAGCAATGGAACATTTGATAACTTAAACAGTATGAACGGTAAAGGGAGTGGAGTAGCGGGTGTGGACTATCTGTTTGATAGTCTCATGAGTAACTCTTTAGATGAGCCGAGTGTGATGTATCCTCTACTGGCTGAAAAGGTAACGTTTGATCCTGATCAGAGTAGTTTTATTATTTATCATTTGAATCCAAAGGCTCGATTTAGTGATGGTTCTGAACTAACCGCTGAAGATATTAAATTTACTTTTGATACCTATCAGACCAAAGCAAATTTAGGTTTACAGATGTATATTTCAGATTTAGCCAAAACTGAAGTATTGTCAAAATATCAGGTCAAAATGACCTTTAAATCAAATAATAATGCTGAAATGCCTTTAATCTTATCGAGTTTGCCTATTTATTCAAAGGCAGATTGGAAGAATAAAGACTTTACCAAAGTGACGATACAACCGATTCTGGGTTCTGGTCCTTATTTAATTGATCGGATTGATGCTGGTCGAAGTATTACCTATAAGCGGAATCCAAATTATTGGGCAAAAGATTTACCCATTAATCGTGGTCGATATAATTTTAATCAAATGAAATATGTCTATTATCGAAATATGGATATTGCTTTTGAAGGCTTTAAATCGGGTCAATATACATTACACGAAGAAAAGAAAGCACGGACTTGGGTAACGGAATATGATTTTCCTGCATTCAAAGCAGGCATGGTAAAAAAATATAGCTTTAAAGCAGAAAATCCATCAGTAACACAAAGTTTTGAATTTAATAACCGCCGTGCGCCATTTAATGATATCCATATGCGGCAAGCCTTAAGCTATGCCTATGATTTTGAATGGCTAAATAAAGCGTTATTTTATGGGCAATATCAACGCTTGCAAGGGCATTTTCAAAATAGTGAATTGGCAGCAACAGGTAAACCCAGTCAAGCGGAATTGGAAATTTTAAAACCGTATTTGAATCAACTTGATCCTATTCAGCGACAGGGTGTTCTAGTAGATTGGAAGTATCCTGTGACTGATGCGAGTGGCTTTAATCGCAAAGGATTGTTAACGGCACGGCAGATTTTAATTGATGCAGGTTATCGATATAAAAATGGTGTATTGCTGGATAAAAAAGGTAAACCAATCAGTATTGAGTTTTTAATTCATCAAGATGGTTTACAACGCACCATGATGCCTTTTGTTCGTAACCTGAAAAAATTAGGTATTCGCGTTAATATTCGTCAGGTGGATGTGCCTCAATATTTAGAGCGCATGCGTAAATATGATTTTGATATGACCACATTAGCAATGCCTCAGTCGTTAACGCCGGGCAATGAACAAGCGCAGATGTGGGGCAGTAAAGCCGCGAAAGAAATGGGAAATTACAACTATGCAGGAATTCAAAATCCTGTGATTGATGATGTGGTTCAACAAATTATTCGTGCGCCTAATCGTGAGCAATTGGTGATTCGTACCAAAGTGTTAGATCGCTTATTACGTTCAGGTTATTATCAAATTTTAACCTATTCAAAAGATAAAACGTGGATGGCTTACTGGAATATGTACCAGCAACCAAAAATTAAACCCAAGTTATCTTCAGGTATTGATTATTGGTGGGTAGATGTGCAACAAGCACAGAAAGTTACCCAATATTTACGACAACAATAGATGCTTTACTCTCTAAGTATTTGAAGTCACAAGGAACGTCGTTTCGATGGGCACATATATATTAAAAAGACTTCTTCTGATTATTCCCACATTGTTTTTTATTTTATTAATTAACTTTGTTGTGGTTCAGATTGCACCAGGTGGACCTGTTGAACAAGCGATTCAACAGGCGCAAAGTTTTCAGGGTATAGGTGCAACTGGCGGTGCTGAAGTTGTAAGCAACTCAACCAATGCAACACAATATCAAGGTGCAAAAGGCTTAAGCGAAGAAATGGTTGAAAAAATTAAAGTGCAATATGGCTTTGATAAACCTGCTTATGAACGTTTTTGGCTGATGTTAAAAGGCTATGTGCATTTTGATTTCGGAATCAGTTTTTTTAAAGATAAACCTGTGACTCAATTACTTTGGGAAAAAATGCCCGTAACAATATCATTGGGGCTTTGGAGTACTTTGCTGATTTATTTGGTGTCTATTCCTCTAGGCATAAAAAAAGCCAAACAACATGGTATGTTCATTGATAAATCAACATCCTTATTATTGGCTGTTGGTTATGCAGTGCCAGCTTTTGTATTTGCAATCTTACTCATTGTATTTTTTGCAGGTGGATCATACTTTCAATGGTTTCCTCTACAAGGTTTAGTCTCAGATGATTTTCATACGTTAAGTACTTTTGGCAA
This sequence comes from Acinetobacter sp. ANC 3832, assembly GCF_002135415.1. Classification (GTDB taxonomy): domain Bacteria; phylum Pseudomonadota; class Gammaproteobacteria; order Pseudomonadales; family Moraxellaceae; genus Acinetobacter. The sequence goes on along the minus strand of NZ_NEGJ01000012.1, from coordinate 38,224 downwards.
AATTAAAGATTATTTTTGGCACATGACTTTGCCTTTAGTAACCATGGTTTTAGGTGGTTTCGCAGGGCTGACCTATCTCACCAAATATTCTTTTATGGAAGAATTAAATAAACAATATGTATTGGCTGCCCGAGCAAAGGGTTTAACTGAAAATCGTGTTTTATATGGTCATGTGTTTCGTAATGCCATGTTGATTGTGATTGCGGGATTGCCTGAAGCTTTGGTGGGGATATTCCTTGTGGGTAATTTGTTTATTGAAATTATTTTTAACTTGGATGGTTTAGGCTTGCTGGGTTTTGAAGCGATTCAACAACGTGATTATCCTGTTATTTTTGGTACATTATTTTTATTTACCTTGCTAGGTTTAGTACTGAGGTTGATTAGTGATGTGTTGTATCAAATGATTGATCCGAGAATTAATTTTGATTCAAGAGGTGCTAAATAATGTCACCCTTGATGCGAGCACGGATTCAACGTTTTAAACACAATGGTTTAGGATTTTTCTGTTTTATTGTCTTTAGTATTATTTTTGTTTTAGCATTGGCTTCTGAATTTATTGCCAATGATAAACCGATCTTGGTTAAATATGATCAGTCTTTTTATTTTCCTGCCATAAAAGAATATCCTGAAACAACATTTGGCGGTGTTTTTGAAACAGAAGCAGATTATAAAGATCCAGTTGTTAAAGAATTAATTAATGCCAAAGGTTGGGCAGTTTGGCCTCTTATTCCTTATGCCTATCAAACGCCAAACTTAGATTTAGCTGTACCCGTACCATCACCACCAAGTAAGCAAAATTGGTTGGGCACGGATGATCAAGGACGAGATGTGCTGGCCCGTATTTTGTATGGTTTACGGGTTTCATTATTGTTTGGTTTAGCTTTAACACTCTTTGCTTCTGTGATTGGTATTTTTGTAGGTGCAATACAGGGATATTATGGCGGATGGATTGATTTAATCGGTCAGCGTATTTTAGAAGTCTGGGGCGGTTTACCTACTTTATTTATGGTGATGATTCTGGTCAGCATGTTTACACCCAGTGTTTATTGGTTGTTTTTAATTATGCTGTTATTCGGCTGGCCTGCCTTGGTAGGTTTGGTACGTGCGGAATTTTTACGTGCTCGCAACTTAGATTATGTACGTGCGGCACGGGCATTGGGGGTAAGAGATACCACCATTATGTTCCGTCATATTTTACCAAATGCCATGAGTTCAAGCCTGTCACAAATGCCTTTTATGCTGACAGCTAATATTACTGCACTCACAGCGTTGGATTTTTTAGGTTATGGCCTACCACCCGATGCTGCTTCAATTGGTGAGCTTTTATTGCAAGGTAAAAATAATTTAAATGCACCGTGGTTGGCATTGTCAGGATTTTTCACATTGGCTTTGGTTTTATCTTTATTGATTTATATTGGGGAGGCGACACGTGATGCATTCGATCCAAGACGTCAATAATGAAGCAAAATTATTGCTTTCTGTTCAACATTTGCAGATTAAAAGTGCGCATCAAGAGTTGGTGCAAAATTTAAATTTTGATTTGCATATTGGTGAAACTGTTGCAATTGTTGGAGAAAGTGGCTCAGGTAAATCAATCAGCAGTTTAGCTATACTTGGTTTACTGCCGAAAAGTCTGAATATTACAGGTCAGGTGTTTTTTGAAGGTCAAGATCTCCTGAAAGCCAATGAAGACCAATTACAGATTGTCCGTGGTCGAAAAATTGCCATGATTTTTCAAGAACCGATGACGGCTTTGAATCCATTACATCGTGTTGAAAAAATTATTGGTGAGCCTTTATTATTGCAAGGCTGGTCGAAAGAAAGGGTACATAAAAAAACCATCGATCTATTGCAAGATGTTGGCATTACCGAAGCTGAAGAAAAGTTAAGACGTTATCCGCATGAGCTTTCAGGTGGGCAACGTCAGCGAGTGATGATTGCCGCAGCCTTGGCATTAGAACCTGATATTATTATTGCGGATGAGCCAACAACCGCTTTGGATGTGACCTTACAAGCGCAGGTGCTTAATCTTTTACAATTACTGATTCAAAACAGAAAAATGGCCATGATTTTGGTCAGTCATGATTTGAATTTAGTGAAACGCTATGCAGATCAAGTCATTGTAATGAATAAAGGGCGTGTAGAAGAACAAGGGCAGGTTAAAGATATTTTCCAAAGTCCAAAAACTGAATATACCAAGCATTTACTGAATCATGATTTTGGAACAGCGAACCCTTTAAGTGATGATGCCGACCTAATTTTATTTTTACATAAAATTGGTGTGAAATTTCCAATCAAGCAGGGTTTACTGAATCGTGTTAAAGATTATTTTGTTGCAGTAGAACCTTTAGATTTAAAGCTACATCAAGCTGAATCGATTGGGATTGTTGGAGAAAGTGGTTCAGGCAAAACCTCACTTGCATTGGCTATTGCACGTTTGATTGAAAGTGATGGCAATATTTTTTTATTGAACCAAGATATTAATAAACTGACAGAAGGAAAACTTAGACCTCTACGTTCTGAGTTTCAAATTGTATTTCAAGATCCTTTCTCAAGTTTAAATCCACGAATGACAGTGGAACAAATTATTGGTGAGGGCTTGGCATTAAAAAAATTGAAAAAAGCTGAAATTTCTGGACATATTGATGAAGCTTTGCAAAAAGTAGAATTACCAATTGAATTTAAAAATCGTTATCCACATGAGCTTTCAGGTGGTCAACGTCAGCGTATTGCACTGGCACGGGTTTTAGTCCTTCGTCCAAAATTAATTATTTTAGATGAGCCGACATCTGCTTTAGATCGAACAACACAACGTGCGATTGTTAAATTATTGCGTCAATTACAAGCTGAATTTAAGATTAGCTATTTATTTATTAGTCATGACTTGCAAGTCGTCAAAGCATTATGTCAAAAAGTATTGGTATTAAGGCATGCCGAAGTGATCGAGTTTCAAGAGACAAATGCTTTATTTAACAACCCTCAGAGCGATTATACCAAGAAATTAATTGCAGCAAGTCGCTATTGATTCCATGTATTTATAAATTTGACAAAGTAGATTGTCAAAATTACACTTAAAGATCAAAATTTTTAGAGTTCTTACTCTAATTAAAACAAGAGATGACCGTTATGAGCCAAATTGCAGCATCATTAAAGATTAAGAACACTGTATTCAAAAACCGTATTATCAAAGGTGCGATGAGTGAGGCATTGGCAAACTATGAAGGTCAGCCCAATCATTTGCATTTAGGTTTATATAAAGCATGGGCAGATGGTGGATTAGGTTGTGCCATTACTGGAAATGTAATGGTGGATTTCCGTGCGAAGAATGAACCAGGTGTCGTTGTTGTTGAAACTGAACGTGACTTGGGCAAATTAACTGAATGGGCAAATGTAGGCAAAAAGCAGGGAATGGTACAATTGATTCAATTGTCTCATCCAGGTCGTCAGTGTCCAAAAGGTTTAAACAAAGAAACTGTTTCAGCTTCTGCTGTACCATTTAGTGCAATGTTAGCAACAACTTTTGGTACACCGCGTGAATTACGTGAAGATGAAATTTTAGATATCATTCAACGTTTTGCGGAATCAGCGCGTATTTGTGAAAAAGCAGGCTTTGAAGGTGTGCAATTACATGGTGCACATGGTTATCTGATCAGTCAATTTCTTTCACCATTGACCAATAAACGTCAAGATCAATGGGGCGGTTCAATTGAAAATCGTATGCGTTTTTTATTGGAAATTTATAAAGCCGTACGTGCATCAACATCTGAAAACTTCATTATCTCTGTGAAATTAAACTCTGCGGATTTCCAACGTGGTGGCATTACAGAAGAAGAAGTGGTTGCTGTATTTAAAGCAATTGATACAGCAGGTATTGATCTGATTGAAATTTCAGGCGGAACCTATGAAGCTCCTGCAATGGCAGGTGCAAAAGCTGATAAACGTAAGGTCAGCACCATTGCACGTGAAGCTTACTTTTTAGATTTTGCTGAAAAAATTCGCAAAGAAGTGAAATGTCATTTAATGGTGACAGGTGGTTTCCGTACAGCTCAAGGCATGAATGCTGCATTAGAAAGTGGTGCATGTGAGTTTATTGGTATTGCACGTCCTTTGGCTGTAGAAACAGATGTGACGAATAGCTTAATTGCAGGACGTGATGTTAAATATGCAGTAGACCCAATTAAAACAGGTATTCCGTTTGTCGACAAAATGGCGATTATGGAAATCTTATGGTATGCGGCACAATTTAAAGCGATTGGAGAAGGCAAAAAGCCAAATCCTAAATTATCACCTTTAAAAGTATTCTTTAACTATGCAAAGAATAATGTAAAAGCCGTGATTAAAGGTCGCGTAAATTCTCGTAAAAGTGCATAAATTAAAAATGTTATAAGCTGAATGGATTACCAAGCGGTTGTCCAATAGGTTTTAAAATCTGAAGCAGACCATTGTCCTTTCTGTAAAGCAGTTTGAAAGGCAGGTCTGCTTTCTATTTGTGCCAAGTAACGTGAGATATTGCTAAGTCGCTGAAAATTTGAATTCGATAAATAACATGCTGATGTTGGAAACCATAATAAAATATCAGCGTTACTAAATTCAGAACCTGAAACCCAAAGCTTATTTTCTAAATGAGTATCGAGCATTTGCATGTATTGATCTAAGTTGGCATTTAAATAGCCATGATCAAAACCATATTTTAGCAATTGAGGCATAAAGCGGACAGGAAAAGGTGTTCTTTTCACAATCTGAGTGAAAATTTGTTTAAGCGCTAAACTGGGGATAAAGCTCGCTTCAGCAAAATTTTTCCAATAATAAAAATCAAGAGATTCTTCTAAGTTAAAGTTTTGAGTATTTAATTGCTGTGTCTGTTGACATAGGAAATCGCTAATGGCACTGGTTTCAGCAATAGTGAATCTTTTTGTATTTTCACTTTCTTGGAATAAAAGCGTGGGAAATTTAACCAGAGAATGGAATTTCTTGAGTTCTTTATAAGCCTCATCATCTTGATGATCATGGCAGATTTTAATTTCATAATTTAAATTTAATTCTTCCAATAACCATAGGATTCTTTGTGAACGTGAATTTTTTAGATGAAATAATGTAATGAGCATAGGAAGGCATTCAAAAAATACAAAGACTTATGAATATTAAATAGCCTATTCAATATGCTATTGTCAAAGTATAAGTTTTAAAGAAAGTCACATAAGAATGAACATTCAATTTTTAAATTTTTTTTATCGGATCTGTTTTCTTTTTTTCTATGCCCGTTTTCGCACAGCAGTTTGAAACTGGCGATATTATTTTCCAAACTTCAAAGTCTGCGCAGAGTGTTGTCATTCAAAAAGCCACACATTCACCTTATAGTCATATGGGAATGATTGTGAAGAAACAAGGGAAGTTGTGGGTATTGGAGGCGATTCAACCCGTCAAATATACGGCATTAAAGCAATGAATTAACCGTGGTGAGAAAAAGGGCAGTACGTTGTAAAACGCTACTACAAAGCTTTATCTGTGGCTCAACAGAATCAATTGGTCAAATCCGCTGAAAAATATTTAGGTAAGCCTTATGATCTTTATTTTGAGTGGGATGATCAGGCAATTTATTGTTCTGAAATAGTTTGGAAGGCATATACCAATGCATTGGGAATAGAACTTTCACCATTACAACATTTAAAAGACTTTGATTTAAAAGATGCCCAAGTGAAGTCTTTAATGAAGACACGTTATGGAGCACACATAGCTTTGCAAGAAACGGTGATTGCACCGAAAGCTATTTTTGATTCTAATCTGCTAATCACTGTAAAATAATAAAATATCATGAGTAGAGTGTAAAAAATTTCTGTTAATAGTTATGATATTTTTAATAAGCGTATGACTTATATTAATAATAAAATTTAAAAATCTTTTTTGATGATAAATATGATTCTCATTATGCAAAATACATCACGTTCAAGAGGTTTTTTGGTCATTGCTTTGTTCTGATTAAATTTTATACTCGGTATAAATACGACTTATGTTGGATATTGTATGAGTAGCTCAGACCTAGATTCAAAAACACAAGAGAGTAACTTGCTGACCTCATCCTTTAAGCGCCTTAAAGCCAAAGGTATTACGGTACGGCGCCCTAAAATCAATACTAAGCAGATTCCTCGATATTTTATTGGGAAATCACCCTTAATCAGTTACTTTTTTACAGCACTGTCACTGACTTTTCCAGATGGCGAGCAGTTTTTTGTACACTCTGTACGTAATGTCAGAGATCGAATTCAAGATAATGAACAACTTCAAGCGCGCATTTCTGCTTTTATTGGGCAAGAAGCGATGCATGCACAATTACATGATACGTTTAATCAAGATTGGCGAAGGGATGATTATCATTTAGATGCTTATACTCGATTTATTAGTGAAGGCATTAAGTACATGAAATCACAACCTAAAATAGCACAACTCGCTTTAACTTGTGCTTTTGAACATTTTACTGCAATTTTTGCAACGAATATATTAAATAATTCGAAGCTTATTGAGCAGAGTGATCCTGAAGCGATTAAGTTTTGGTTATGGCATGCCATTGAAGAAATTGAGCATAAGAGTGTAGCTTTTGAAACCTATAAAGCAGTTTATGATAATGAAACCGTACGTTTGAGAACCATGCGTTATGCGATGGCATCATTTGTGATGGCATCATTATATGGTGGAGGGCACTTGTATCTGAAAGATTTTAAGAACAATTGGAAATATCCAATTCAGAATGCTAAGGGGTTATTTTTTATTATAGGTATGTTCACGCAATCTATACCAGAATTAAAAGATTATTTCCGTGCAGACTTTCATCCAGATGATCACAATCAGGATGAATTGATTCAGTATTGGAAACATAAATTAGCCACTGAATATGGTATGACTGAATTTGCCCAAGTCACGCAAGCTGCTTAATTCATATTAAAGTTTTACTCATAAAAAAACCGCCCAATCAGGCGGTTTTTTTATTCAGAGCAAAAATTATTTACTTTTGTCTTTTAACTGAGGAACAGCTGAACCTGTACCCACTGCAAGTAAACCAGTATTTGTATAAATACTTAATTTTGCACGCGTATCTGTAATATCCAAGTTACGCATGGTCAATTGACCAATACGATCCATTGGAGAGAACATTGAATCACCTTTTTCCATCGTTAAACGCTCAGCTTCATACGTGAGGTTTTCAGATTCGGTGTTCATAATCGTGTAATCATTACCACGACGAAGTTCTAGTGTTACTGTGCCAGAAATTGCTTTTGCAACCCAACGTTGAGCAGTTTCACGAAGCATAAGCGCTTGCGAATCGAACCAACGACCTTGGTACAACAAACGACCTAAACGTAAACCGTTAATACGGTATTGTTCAATCGTATCTTCGTTATGAATACCAGTGACAAGACGTTCATAAGCGATATGAAGAAGTGCCATACCTGGAGCTTCATAAATACCACGAGATTTCGCTTCAATGATACGGTTTTCGATTTGATCTGACATACCTAGACCATGACGACCACCAATACGGTTGGCTTCAAGGATGAACTCAACTGGATCTTCAATACGTTTACCATTTAAAGCAACAGGGAAGCCTTCTTCAAAAGTCACAGTCACTTCTTCTGCTTCAACTTTTACGTCATCTTTCCAGAACGCAACGCCCATGATTGGCTCAACGATTTTGATGCCTGCATTCAGGTATTCAAGATCTTTCGCTTCATGTGTCGCACCCAACATATTTGAATCTGTTGAGTAAGCTTTTTCTTTTGACATTTTGTAGTCAAAGCCATTGTCGATGAGGAACTGTGACATTTCTGCACGACCGCCAAGCTCATCAATAAAAGTTTGGTCTAACCAAGGTTTATAGATTTTAAGCGCAGGATTGGTCAATAAACCGTAACGGTAGAAACGTTCAATGTCGTTTCCTTTGTAAGTCGAACCGTCACCCCAAATGTTGACATCATCTTCTTTCATTGCAGTAACAAGCATAGTGCCTGTAACTGCACGACCTAATGGAGTCGTGTTGAAATAAGGAACGCCACCTGTACTGATATGGAATGCACCACATTGAATTGCAGCAATACCTTCAAGTGCAAGCTGTAAACGGCAGTCTACCAATCGGGCTTTTACTGCGCCGTATGCTTCAGCTTTCTTTGGAATGGCATCATAGTCATCTTCATCAGGCTGACCTAAGTTTGCTGTATAAGCATAAGGTTCAGCGCCTTTTTGTTTCATCCACAATAAAGCAGCTGAAGTGTCTAGACCACCAGAAAAGGCGATACCGACTTTTTTGCCCACTGGTACATGCTGCAAGATGGTTGCATTATCAGTCATTGCTTGTCCTAACTATTTCAAATATAGGCACCATATAGGTATTGGTAGCCAAGTAGAATTTTATAAACGCATTATTGTAGCACTTTTAATTCTTGATGTTTTCGTAAAACGGGTTGAATAAATAAAAATATTGTTTGGTATTTAGAATGCGATTGAGGAGCCAAGTAAAAAAAAGCTTGTTTAAAAATTTAAAGCGTCATTTAACCCGATAAATTGCTTTTCAATTGGAGTGAAAACATGCTCATTTCGAGCAATGAGATATAAGCCAATATTTCGATATTGTTCAGGAATATCCATATAATATTGCACATTAAATTTTTTAATTAGTGATTTAGCCACGACAGCAATGCCCATCCCCAATTGAGTAAAATGAATCAATGCTTCATGGTCATGAATATGGGTTAATTCACCTTTGGTCAGTTGGTAATCTGAATAAATTTGTTCCAATATTGTCGCATAACAACAATTATCCGAAGTGCGTAATATATTTTGATGGTTTAAGCAGTCAGTAAAATGATGATGGTTAATTACATTTTTCCCAATAATCACAAGCTCATCTTCACCCTTTTGAATATACTGAATATTCTTTTGGGTGGGGTGCCCTAGAACATACGCAATATCGAGATTTCCCTGTAAAATTTCATCTTCAATATAGCCCGTTTCGCCCGTTTTAAGGGTCACTGAAAGCTCAGGATAGGTTTCATAGAGTTTGCTAAAAGACGGATAGAAACGCATACCGCCTAAACTAGCATTGGTGCCAAAGCGTAAACACATCTCTTGCTGATAAATTTTATTTTCAGTTTCTTCCCAAGTAAAAATCAGTTTTTTATATTGAGAATACAGGTTCATCCCTGATTCAGTTAGTTCAACACCTTTAGGTTTTCGAATAAACAATTGACGTTTATAGTGGTTTTCTATTTTTTTAATTTTCGCTGTCATATTCGACTGTAAATAGTTCAGCTTATGTGCAGCCGCAGAAATACTTTTCAGTTCTGCAACAGTTACAAATGACCGAATGTCATTGATATCAATATTCATCTACAGTTACTCAGTTAGCGTTATGATCCGTATAACCTAGGTATCAAAAAATAAGATGCATATATTAAAACATAACATTATTCATGATGTCATTTCTTATTTACACTACAAAGACTTTCCAGTTGTTGAGCGCAATAAGTGAATATTAAAGTACTCAGTGCAATATGCTTACTTTGTTTAATTTGGAGTTCTTTATGGGGACTGATTAAATATAGTTTGCATATTTTTCCACCATTTTTATTCATTTCTTCACGGCTGATTTTAGGCGCAGTGACGTTAATTATTGTGCAATTTCTTTTAAGAAAGTCTATTTTACCTGAACGAAGTGAATGGAAACAATTAACGATCCTGAGCTTAATGCTGTGTGTTGGATTTTATGCAACGCAGACCTTTGCAATGCAATTTGTAGATTCAGGATTATCTGCAGTATTGGTTTTTACAATGCCGATTATGATTGGTGTCTTGGCACATTACTTTTTAAATGAACGGTTAAATATCCAAAAAATTGCAGGTTTATTATTTGGAGCATGTGGGTTAATCGCTATTCTATGGACGCAGTTGCAGAATATTCATCTCAATTTAACGTTGTTTGGAGAGTTACTGTTACTTGTCGCTGCATTTTTTTGGGCAAGCTCTACAATTTATATCAAAAAATATTTTTCAAATTATAACAAAATCAAATTAACAATTTGGCAGATGCTCATTGGTGGCATTTTTATCCTTAGTTTTGCAGTTTGGTTTGAGCCGATTCAACTCAATATTTGGCTGAATCCGATGAATTTTTCATTGTTGTTTTATATTGCAGTTGTAGGAACAAGTTTAGCCTTTTTACTGTGGAACTGGATTGTGAGTCAGGTTGATGCATTTGTGGCGTCAATCTCGATCATGAGCATACCTATACTTGGGCTATTTTTCGGATATTGGTGGTGGAATGAACCTTTGACTGCGAACATTTTGATTGGTGCTGTGCTAATTTGTTTAGGTATTATTTTTAGTTCATTAAAAATTAGTGCGAAACGCGTAGACAAATTAGCAATACAGAACAATCAACAATAGCAATGAATCAAAAATATATTTGAATAAACATCTTACGCACGTATGTAAGATGTTTTTTGTATATTTAAAGCCGAAAGGATAGAAGTATCTTTTAAATAAATCATTTTTAGCAAAGGGAAAGTAAATGCTGATTATTTTTGGGGGTTTACCTGCAACAGGTAAAACCACTATTGCCAAGCGACTTGCTCAAAAACTAGAAGCAACTTATTTGCGTATCGATTCGATCGAGCAAGCGATTTTAAAAGATCAAATTGTGCAGTCTATGGTAGAGGTGGGTGCAAAAGGCTATCTAGTCGCATATGCCGTGGCTTTAGATAATTTGAAACTGGGGAAAGTGGTCGTTGCAGATTCCGTGAACCCAATTGAAATTACTCGTCAATCATGGAGAAATACAGCACTTAACGCACAAGTCGATTTTCTTGAAATTGAAATGATCTGTTCAGATCAAGTACTTCATCAGCAGAGAGTTCAAACAAGATGTGCTGATATTACAGGGCATCTCTTACCGAATTGGCAAGATATTCAAAATCGTGAATATGAACAATGGGATACAGCATCATTAATAATAGATACAGCAGATATAAGTGTAGATAAAGCAATATCAATGATTATGATGAGATTAAATACCGAAAAATCCGAAGAAAATTAAAATATTAGACTAAAGTCTTATGATGAAAATTAAAAATAAATAATTCTATAAAAAGTTAAATAAAAACAAATGAGTTGATTTATTTGAATCATTCACTCTCTTTAGACAGAGAGAATTAGTGCACATAATTATCATTAATATTGGTCATACCAATAATTATTTATCAGACCAATATTGATCTTTTAATCAGCAGAAACTACCATTAGATTGAATATAAAGTTTAATTTTATAAATTAGGTAATATTGGTCATACCAATAATGGTATTTTATGATTATCCATCAGACCAGATTTAACCTTCCTGAAAGCATTTCAAGGAGATGACAATGCTTCAACATTGGCAACAGATTTATGATCCGATGGGTAATATTTGGATTTCCAGTATTATTGCACTGATTCCGATTATCTTTTTCTTCCTCGCACTTGCCGTATTTCGTATGAAAGGCAGTGTGGCAGGTACAATTACGGTTGTACTAGCGATGTTAGTTTCGCTATTTGCTTATAAAATGCCAGTTGCAATGGCTTTTGCATCGATGGTTTATGGTTTCTTATATGGTTTATGGCCGATTGCTTGGATCATCATTGGTGCGGTATTCCTCTACAAAATTTCAGTCAAAACAGGTCAGTTTGATGTCATTCGTGCATCGATTCTTTCGATTACTGAAGATCAACGCTTACAAATGTTATTGGTTGGCTTTGCCTTTGGCACGTTCCTAGAGGGTGCGGCAGGTTTTGGTGCGCCAGTAGCAATTACCGCAGCATTATTGGTAGGCCTTGGTTTTAAACCACTTTATGCAGCAGGACTTTGTCTTATTGTAAATACTGCACCTGTGGCATTTGGTGCAATGGGTATTCCTATTATTGTGGCAGGTCAGGTATCTGGTGTAGATACGATGGAAATTAGCCAAATGGTGGGTCGTCAATTACCGTTTATGGTGCCAATCGTTCTGTTCTGGATTATGGGGATTATGGATGGATGGCGTGGGATTAAAGAAACTTGGCCAGCAGTGATTGTGGCGGGTGGTTCATTCTCGCTTGCACAGTATTTAACATCTAACTTTGTTGGCCCTGAACTTCCAGATATTACGGCTGCAATTGCATCTTTAGTAACATTGACCATTTTACTTAAATATTGGAAACCAAAACATATCTTCCGCTTTGCAGATCAAGATTCAAATATTGATGAGAACTTAGTGGCTCAGAAGCAACAGAAATATACAATTGGGCAAATTGCAAAAGCATGGTCTCCATTCATGATTTTAACTGTTATGGTGACCATCTGGAGTGTTAAACCATTTAAAGATTTGTTCACGAAAGATGGTGCATTACATGATTGGGTTATTTCAATCAAAGTGCCATATTTGCACCAATTGGTACAAAAATTACCGCCTGTTGTTCCTGAAATTAAAGATTATGATGCGATTTTTAAATTTGATTGGTTCTCTGCAACAGGGACAGCCATCATTTTTGCAGCAATCATCACCATCATTTATTTAAAAATGAAACCGAAAGATGCGTTGTTAACCTTTGCTGAAACCGTGAATGAATTAAAAATTCCTATTTATTCAATTGGTATGGTCTTAGCATTTGCTTTTATTGCGAACTATTCGGGTATGTCGGCAACATTGGCTTTGGCTCTGGCGCATACGGGTAAAGCCTTTACATTCTTCTCGCCATTTTTGGGTTGGATTGGTGTATTCCTGACAGGTTCAGACACATCAGCAAATGCATTGTTTTCTGCTTTACAAGCGACCACTGCACAGCAAATTGGTGTACCCGAAGTTTTATTGGTTGCTGCTAATACCAGTGGCGGGGTTACAGGAAAAATGATTTCGCCTCAGTCTATTGCAATTGCATGTGCCGCTGTAGGTCTTGTGGGTAAAGAATCAGATCTGTTCCGTTTTACCGTTAAACACAGTATAACGTTCACAGTAATGATCGGTATTATTATTACCTTACAAGCCTATGTGTTCCCATGGATGATTCCATAACACACTTATTTCAGAATAGCGTGCTGAGGAAAGCAGATGAAAGTCTCCGACAAAGTGGTACAAAACCTTCGTGTATTGATTGAACAAACCAATATGCAAGTCGGAGATCGTTTACCTGCTGAACGTAAATTATGCGAACAACTTGGCGTATCTCGTTCTTCGTTGCGTGAAGCCATTCAACAATTGACCAGTACAGGAATGCTGATTAGTAAAGTTGGTGCAGGTACTTTTTTGCAACAACTGCCAACAAATTGGTCTCAATTACAAATTGTTCAACCCTTGAGTAATTTAATTGATGAAGATCCTGCCTATCGTTTTGATGTACAGGAAGCACGTAGCATTTTAGAGGGTGGTACTGCATGGTATGCAGCTCAAAGGGCGACCAAAGAAGATTTGGTTTATATTCGCCAATGCTATGACCAAATTTCATATTTCCAGTCACTGGGTGATGATGATCAAGCCTCTATTGCAGATGCAAATTTTCACTTAGCCATTGCTGAGGCATCTCACAATCTTGTCTTGATTCAGATGATGCGTGGTTTATTTGATTTGTTGCGATTCAACGTGGTTTTGGGACGTCGTAAAGTTTATTCAGAAGCACACCGTTTTGATCAATTGCATGATCAGCATTTTCAAGTAATGGATGCAATTGAACGTCAGGATCCAGAAGCTGCCCGTCAAGCAGTCTGTGGACATATAGAATTTGTAGTTCAACAAGTACGACTGATTGATGAGGAAGAAGCTCGTCGTCAGCGTTCAAGTCGATTAAATAGGATATAAACCATGATTATTTCTTCTGCTAATGATTATCGTGAAGCAGCGAGACGTCGTTTACCGCCATTTTTATTTCAATACATCGATGGTGGTGCTTACGCTGAATATACGCTCAAGCGTAATGTGGAAGATTTATCAAAAATTGCCTTAAGACAACGCGTCTTAAATGATATGTCTGAATTAAGTCTTGAAACAAAATTGTTTGATGAAACTTTATCGATGCCCGTTGCATTATCACCTGTCGGTTTAACAGGAATGTATGCACGTCGTGGTGAAGTTCAGGCTGCGGTTGCCGCTGATAAAAAGGGTATTCCTTTTACTTTATCAACTGTTTCTGTTTGCCCTATTGAAGAAGTTGCACCTGCACTTAATCGCCCAATGTGGTTTCAGCTTTATGTATTACGTGACCGTGGCTTTATGCGTAATGCCTTGGAACGTGCCAAAGCAGCAGGTTGTTCAACCTTAGTCTTTACCGTTGATATGCCAGTCCCCGGTGCACGTTATCGTGATGCACATTCAGGAATGAGTGGTCCAAATGCAGCAATGCGCCGTTATATGCAATCCTGTTTTCATCCACATTGGGCATGGAATGTTGGATTATTGGGTCGCCCACATGATTTAGGCAATATTTCAAAATACTTAGGTAAACCAACAGGTCTTGAAGATTATATTGGGTGGTTAGGAAATAACTTTGATCCGTCTATTTCATGGAAAGATTTAGAGTGGATTCGTGAATTCTGGGATGGCCCAATGGTCATTAAAGGGATTTTAGATCCTGAAGATGCCAAAGATGCAGTACGTTTTGGCGCAGATGGTATTGTGGTTTCAAACCATGGTGGTCGTCAGCTAGATGGCGTTTTATCTTCAGCACGTGCACTTCCTCCCATTGCAGATGCAGTCAAAGGGGATATTAAAATCCTTGCAGATTCTGGCATTCGCAATGGCTTAGATGTAGTTCGTATGTTAGCTATGGGTGCAGATACGTGTATGCTCGGTCGTGCATTTGTATATGCTTTAGGTGCGGCAGGCGGTGAAGGTGTTTCAAATTTATTAGATTTAATTGATAAAGAAATGCGTGTTGCAATGACTTTAACAGGTGCAAAAACCATTGCAGATATTAGCTCTGATTGTTTAGTGCGATTAGATAGAGAATTGGCTGAGTAATTTTAATTATTAAGGAATGATTTTAAAATTTAACCTGATACGCGAGAGTGTCATCCACAACTTTTTGAGGCAAAGCAATATTTAAAACTGAATGTTTTTGCGAAGAAAATGTTAAATGGTGGTATTTGCCGAGTTTTGTGGATGACGATGCCTTTGGTTACTTTGGGCTTAACCAAAGTAATAGATGAGCTCCTTACATTAAATATAAAGCGGTATGACACCGTCGTGTAAGGCTCATATGTTTTGAGCACTCTAAATAATATGTTGCCCTTTAAATTAAAATACAAGTCAGGGTTTAACATGCAAACTCAATTAGATTCAGGAAAAACCATCCAACAATTAATAAAAATTGTGGGTAAACAACATGTCATGACCAGTGAAAGCGAAACACGATTATATCGCCAAGGTCGTCGTTATGGTGCAGGTCAAGTCTTAGCTGTGGTCGCTCCGGGTTCTCTTGTTGAACAATGGCATGTTTTAAAAACAGCCGTTGATGCAGATTGCATTGTGATTATGCAGGCAGCCAATACGGGTCTGACAGGTGGTTCAACCCCTTTTGGTGATGATTATGATCGTCCTGTGATTCTCATTAGTACCCGTCGTTTAGCAGGCATCCAAGTGATTAATGAGGGTAAGCAAGTGATTTGTTTACCGGGAGCAACTTTAGATCGGCTTGAAAAAGAACTGGTGCAATTTAATCGTGAACCACATTCTGTGATTGGTTCATCGTGTATTGGTGCGTCAGTTTTAGGGGGTGTTTGTAATAATTCGGGCGGTGCATTGGTGCGCCGTGGACCAGCTTATACTGAGCTTGCACTCTATGCACGTGTCAATGAATTAGGTGAATTAGAACTGGTCAATCATTTAGGTGTAGATCTTGGTTCATCTGCCGAAGAGATTTTATCTAAACTCGAAACACAGCAATATCAAATCAATGATATTCAAAATAATTCACATTGTTGTGCATCTGATCAGCGCTATTCACATGATGTCAAACAAGTTGATGAGAATACTCCTGCACGTTTTAATGCAGACCCATCTCGTTTATTTGAAGCTTCAGGTTCGGCAGGGAAAGTCTGTGTTTTTGCAGTGCGTCTAGATACATTTGAAAAAATTCCAAATCAGGTGTTTTACATAGGTACAAATTCACAAGAAGATTTAACCGAAATTCGTCGTTTTTTACTCAAAGATTTACCACGCTTGCCGATTGCAGGTGAGTACCTTCATCGCGTTGCCTACGATATTGGTGCGGAATATGGTAAAGATACATTTATGTTTATTGAAAAGTTTGGTACTTCAAAAGTACCCACTGCTTTTGCAATGAAAGATAAAGTAGATGGCTATTTAGAAAAGTTTAATTTACGTGGTTTGTCTGATAAATTTTTGCAACTTGTGACCAAATTCATGCCGAATCATCTGCCCAAACGGATGAATGAATTTCGTGATTTATATCAGCATCATTTAATGCTTCGAATCGAAAATCAGGATGTTGAGCAAGTTGAACAGTTCTTAAAACAATATTTTACTTCTCGTGGGTCAGATACTCATTCAGGTCGTTATTTTTTATGTAATGATGAAGAAGGTCGTAAAGCCTTTTTACATCGTTTTGCTGTTGCAGGTGCTGCAATTCGTTATCGAGATACACATCGTAGTGAAGTTGAAGACATTGTAGCTTTAGATATTGCTTTACGCCGTAATGACCGTGAATGGGTTGAAACTTTACCCGGTGAAATGGATGAAAAAATCATTCATAAACTATATTACGGACATTTCTTATGTCATGTATTTCATCAGGATTATATTGTTAAAAAAGGTGTCGATCCTTTAAAAATGGAACATGAAATGTGGCATTTACTCGATGATCGTGGTGCAGAATATCCAGCAGAACACAATGTTGGGCATTTATATATTGCTAAACCTGCGCTGAAAAATCATTATCAAAAATTAGATCCGACCAATAGTTTTAATGTGGGTATTGGGCAAACGGCTAAATTGAAGTATTGGAAATAAGCAGACGTTTTATATCCGTATTTAGGGCCCTTTGAATTTTTTTGAAAAGAGGAATAAAAGGGCTTTATACAAGGTGTTTACTGAACTATTTTTTGTGTTTTTCATGAAAATTTCTACTTGTATATTTGATGACCAAAAAGCTGAGTGCCGCAGCTAAAATGATAAAAGTAATTAATGCATAGAATACTGAATGTGTTTTAAACCAAACAAAGACAGTAGGAACTCCAACCAGAATCCCTAAAACCCAATAGATAGAATCGGATAAATCTTTAATAACTGCTTTGTTCTCGACATAATTTGGATTTTCTACATATTCTTGTTGATCAATTCCTTGCCCTGAGTAGCTTGTACCTTGTAGAAAATAATTCAGATCTTTATATCGTTGCATTTCAGTTCTTACATTTTCCCAATAGTTATGATCTTGTTCACAATGTTGATGTTCTAATAGTTCAAAAGCACTCAGTCCATCTCTAAAATTTTGCTCAGATTTTTCTACTAAATCGAGTCCGTTGGTTCTAAGTAAAATATAATTTGGATAATGTCGCTGAATTATTTCTTGAAAATGATTATATTGTTTAAGTAAGTCTTGCCCAAAAATATTGAGAAAAACTGACTTTCTTTTTTGCAAATTTTCTAAAGCTTGGGCTTGAGCAACAATAAAATAAGGGAAGGTACTTTCACCAAAATCATCGAAGCATTCTTGTCGATCAATTTCCGTTTCCACATTATCTATATCAAAATCATCGATAAATCGTGCAGATTTAATATCTTCTTGTTTAAACGTTAATAGCCAAAATAATGGGAAAAAGGCATTAGCTTCACGTGAATATGGATGAAGGCTATAATTTTTCCATTCATTATCACTGCCATTCGGCATGTGGTCATAAATACAGTTGTCTAAAAATACAGGCATGCTCATTTTTATTTTCCCTATCTCATCATAAAAAAGATAATTTTTTGATACATTAACCTGACTAAGTTGAATGAAATATTATACAAATGTAAGAGTATAAAGGTTTCTCTAATATGGGTTGATGATTTTAGAAAGAGCCTAGATTTTATAAATTGACTATAACAACGATGAAAATATCAAGAATAGCCATCCCATAAATTTTAAAATTCGATAAAGTAGTATGCAACAAGTTGCAAAGCCAAATATAAAAGGATTCATCATGACAACTAGCTATGCACATATTCTAAAACCGCTTCATTTAGGCTTTACGACCATTAAAAATCGTGTCGTGATGGGTTCTATGCACACAGGTTTGGAAGATCGTTTTTATAACTATCCGAAACTTGCTGCATATTTCGGGGAAAGAGCGAAAGGTGGTGTGGGCTTAATTATTACTGGCGGCATTTCTCCAAACCGTCAAGGTTGGTTGTTGCCTGCTGGTGGTACGATGAATACCTTAGGCGATGTCGCACCGCATCGTTTGGTCACCCATGCAGTTCATAAGCATGGTGCTAAAATTTTAATGCAAATATTGCATGCAGGACGCTATGGCTATCAGCCTTTTGTTGTGTCATCAAGTCCAATTAAATCACCTATTTCACCATTTAAACCGCGTCAAATGAGTGATAAACAGATTTTAGACACCATTGATGATTATGCGAAAACAGCAAGTATTGCGAAAAAAGCAGGTTATGATGGTGTTGAAATTATGGGTTCAGAAGGTTATTTACTGAATCAATTTTTAAGTCGCCATGTCAATCAACGTGATGATCGTTGGGGGGGAGATATTCACAATCGTATGCGCTTTCCTGTAGAGATTGTCAAAGCGATTCGTGCTGAAGTCGGTGAAAAATTTATTATTTGTTTCCGTTTATCATTATTGGACTTGGTTCATGATGGTAATACGATGGATGAAGTGGTCACTGTTGCACAGGCTTTAGAAAAAGCAGGCATCACATTGTTAAATACAGGGATTGGTTGGCATGAAGCTCGAGTACCAACGATTGTAACGTCAGTCCCGCGTGCGGCATTTGTCGATTACACCGCTGAAGTGAAAAAGCATGTCTCTGTACCTGTGATTGCATCGAATCGAATTAATATGCCTGACACTGCAGAAGGAATTTTAGCTGCAGGTAAAGCGGATATGGTGCAAATGGCACGTCCTTTATTGGCAGATGCCTTCTGGGTGAATAAGACTGCAACCAATCGTGTAGATGAAATTAATACTTGTATCGCTTGTAACCAAGCATGTCTTGATCATAGTTTTCAAAATAAACGTGCAAGTTGTTTGGTGAACCCTCGTGCTGCATACGAAACAGAATTGGTGTATATCAAAACTAAAAAGCCAAAGAAAATTGCTGTCGTCGGTGGTGGTGTAGCAGGGATGTCTGCTGCGACCGTTGCAGCAAGTCGTGGTCATAATGTCACTTTATTTGAAGCTGCAAAAGAAGTCGGTGGTCAGTTTAACTTGGCAAAAGTTGTGCCTGGTAAAGAAGAGTTTCACGAAACCATTCGTTATTTCAAAGTTCAAATTGAAAAGACAGGCGTGGAATTACGTTTAAATACGCGAGTGAACCGTGAGCAATTAGAACGTGAAGGCTATGATGAAGTGATCGTAGCAACAGGTGTTCTGCCGCGTGGTTTAAGAATTGAAGGCAGTGATGCGCCTCAAGTACTTTCTTATGCAGAAGTTTTACGTGGTGCGCCTGTTGGAAATAATGTTGCTGTGATTGGTGCAGGTGGGATTGGTTTTGATGTATCTGAGTTTTTATTAAAACCTGAAAATCAGCCACAACCGCAACCTTTAGCAGACTGGAAACGTGAATGGGGCATTGATCCAAACCCAAATTATATGACGGAAGGCGGTTCTGTTCCTGCCGAGGTTGATGCACCGATTCGTCAAATTTACCTAATGCAACGCAAAACAACACCATTAGGGATTGGTTTAGGTAAGACTTCTGGTTGGGTACATCGTGCACAACTAAAAAAGCATGCCGTCAGAATGATGCGTGGTGTGCAATACAAGTCAGTCACCGATGAAGGCTTATGGGTTGAAACGAATGGGCATGACCAATTATTACGTGTAGATACGATTGTAGTTTGTGCAGGGCAGGAATCTGTTAAAGATTTAATGCCTAAAGAAGGTGAAAATACTTTAGCAAATTATCATATTATTGGTGGTGCGAAATTGGCTGCTGAGCTTGATGCAAAGCGTGCAATCCGTGAAGGTGCTGAATTAGCAGCTAAACTTTAATCAAAAGTGATGCTTTTGATGAAACAATATGCACTTGAATACTTTAAGCCTATATTTCCCTTGTTATAAGTAGAAAAGATGAGTATTCTTGCGCACATGGAAGCGTGGCAGAGCGGTTGAATGCACCGGTCTTGAAAACCGACGAGGGTGTGAGTCCTCCGTGAGTTCGAATCTCACCGCTTCCGCCACATTGAAGTTTCTGACACTGTTTAACACTATATAAGTAATTGACTTATAAGGTTAAAGTTGGAAATAGGCGGTATGTCAAGCTATGACACAGTACGTCAATGAGCGGTTATAAAGTAGTAAAAAATGCAGTAAGATAATCTCTTACTGCATTTTTTTTGGTTTATACGTTATGACTGTACGTGGTATCAATAAGCTGACGGCTTTACAGGTTAAAAAAGCAAAAGCTAATCCTGAAAAAATGTATAAGCTTCCTGATGGAGGTAATCTATATCTGCGTATTGATTCTAGTGGTAGCAAATACTGGATATTCAACTACACACGTCCATATATTGCTAAACGCAACGATTTATCCTTAAGAACATATCCTGAAGTGACTTTGGAAGAAGCACGAGCAGTCCGTG
Organism: Acinetobacter sp. ANC 3832; assembly: GCF_002135415.1. Classification (GTDB taxonomy): domain Bacteria; phylum Pseudomonadota; class Gammaproteobacteria; order Pseudomonadales; family Moraxellaceae; genus Acinetobacter. Next base: position 17,411 of record NZ_NEGJ01000012.1, on the reverse strand, counting down.
ATGATTATAAAAAATTAATCAAGCAGGGGATTGATCCAGCAACCGTCCGTTTAGAGACAAAAAATCAAAAACAAAAAGAAGCAGAACACACCTTTCGTATCGTGAGTGCAGAATGGCTTAAAAAAAGAGAATTAGAAGGTAAGCAAGATGAAGAAACTTTACGCCGTTTAAACCATGATGCTTATCCTTACATCGGTGATATGAGTTTTCCTCAATTGACTGTAGAGGTCTTAGAAGCAAAAGTATTTAAACGAATTGTTGATCGTGAAGCATTGTCTGTTGCTAAACGCTTAAAATCAGATTTAAACCAAATCTTTAAATCAGCACGTAAAAAAAAGCTGATTCAATATAACCCTATAGAGGATATTGAGTTACCCAATCCGCAAGGAGGTAACTTTGCAGCAGTCACCGAAGAACAAGACCACCTTGCACCGATGCTGAATAAAATTTGGAATTACTCAAAATTGCATGCACGTTGCTTGATCACTACACAGGTAGCATTAAAGCTCTCAGTCTTAACCTTTCAGCGACCAGGAGAGATCCGCAAGCTTAAAAAGACTTACTACTACCCTGAAGAGCGATGCTTTAAATTTATCGCCAGTAAAACTAAACAGCAACATGTAGTTCCATTATCAAATCAAGCATTTGAATTGGTCGAGTTAATTATTGATCTATACCCACACAGTGAATATTTATTTGTTGGGCGTGATGCAAAAACATATCTTTCAGATAACACCATTAATACAGCATTAAAGCGTTTAGGTTAATGCAGTATATGGAACAGATTTCAGGTGTGGTGAATTATGTAAATCAGACTTTTTCGTTGTTTGGTGAAGTGGAAAAAGTACGACCTACGAAATTAATGAAATCAAAATAAAGATATGGATTAAAATTAAATGAATCAAACATTATTAAAACAAAACCTCAAAGTGATTTTTTTATTACATTTAAGTTTAGGGCTACTTGCATGTATTAATAATGAAGAGTTGGAAAAACAAGACTTGCTTGAGTTTAATCAAAGAAATGCACCAGAGCTTAAAATAGTAGATCGAGTTTTATATGTAGATTCACTTGGGGATATTGAAAACAATGCTCCACGTTTAAAACTAAAAGTACCAATGAATTATTTACAAGGGGGAATTAATGCTGATGGATTGGTAGGACAAATATTATCAACGGGGGGGGGGCCATTTGGTTATTCTCGGCCTAAAGATCCAAAGGAAAAGCCACAGTTAGCTACGATCAGTTTTGAAATCACTGAAAGTGGTCAGCCTGTAACATTAGATAAAGATGGGCGTCCTTCAAACAAAGAAGATATCTATGGATTTTCAATATCACTGTATTCAGGGAAAAGGCATCCAGTCAATAAACTTGGAGCAAGTCAGTCTGATCTCTTTAGAGCTAAGGATGTGTATGGTTTACAAAATTATAAAAATTTGAGTTGCCGTGATGTAGAAAAGCTAAAAGAAAATGTACGACTAAAGGGAATGGGTTATAAAGCATCGGAGGTAACATTGGACAAGCTCGCCAATAAGGCACCAGATGATCCAACGCCTAAAAACTGTCTATCAAATGAACGTCTTCAAATTTGGATTTCACCGCCTGAGGTTCCTGATGATGAAGCTGTAAGGATTTATTGTGGTAGCCTGCTGCTTTGTGAGATTGCTTTTAGATATAAGTCACGCGGGGTCGTAATCTATACACGTAAAAATAGATTGCATGTGTTGCCTAAGTGGCAAGTGTATCGCCAACAAGTGATTAAAACCATCCAACAATTCGAAACACAATAAACAAAATCAAAAAGGAATCAAACATGAATAGCAATTCAAATATTACGACATCAGGTCAATTGAAATTAACGCAGGGTGAAATAGATTATTTACAACAGTTTTTAAAAGCCAATGACCGAGGTGGCTATTATTTTGCTTTATACAATATGACAGGGGTGACGCAGGTTTTAGTACAAGGAGAAATTTCAACTTTTAGTGGATTCGGTGGTGGTGGTGCCTATGTTTCAAATATGCTGATGTATGAATATAAAGAAGATTACAAAGTAAAACGGCTTTGTTGCATAAAGGCTTTAGAGATAGATCTTCCCTAAGTTACCCACATTCAAGTGACAACTTGGGTATGAGGTCGACCTAATTCCGTGAATTTATTTAACACGGCTACACGTGCATGAATTTCATTCACCTGACTAGGAAAGCACCTTGCCGTTAATTTATCGCCTAATAGTTTGATGCAGTGCATCTTGGTTTCCACCAAGCTTCGCCGATGATAACCAGACCACTTTTTCCAAACGGCTCTGCCTAGACGTTTGACTGTTTTTAATAATTCATTTCTCTCTAAAGATCCCAATTTCTTATCTTTTCATGGCCTTGCATTTTTTCTTGGAGGAATTACGGGATGTGCATGACGATCTGAAATCACTTGTCTGCACCATTTCGTGTCATATGCTCCATCGGTATAGACAGAATCAATGCGTTCATCAGATGGGATTTGATTCAGTAGATCACCCAAGACTTGTGAGTCACTGACATTATTTGTTGTGAGCTGTACAGCTCGTATTTGCAAGGTTTTAGCATCTATACCAATATGCAGTTTACGCCATTGCCGACGATATTCAGACTGATGTTTCTTGCGTTTCCATTCACCTTCGCCTAAAAACTTAAGGCCAGTTGAGTCTACCAATAGATGTAGTCCTTCATGACTTTTTTGATAGCTGATCGCAATATCAATCTGTTTTTGTCGTCTGCAAAGTGTGGAATAATCCGGTGCTGTCCAATCTAATCCACAGAGTTTAATCAGACTTTGAACAAAGCTGGTAACCATACGCAAAGAAAGGCGAAAAAGAGATTTGATCATCAAACAGCATTGAATTGCTGTGTCGGAATAGGTTTGATTTCGCCCATGCCTACCTTGTGGCTGAGCATACCATTGAGTCGTTGGATCAAACCAAATGGTGATATTTCCTCTATTTATTAACGCTCGGTTATACGATGCCCAATTGGTGGTGCGATAGATTTTAGGGGTAGGCTTATTCATTTTGAAATTATATGGCTGAATAAACCTTCTAGGTTAGGTTTATGCAACAAAGCCAATACAAACCATAAAAGACTGGCAAGGTGAAGATTGGGATGTACATGAAGAACGAAAGATTTCGGACAAGATTACCCTGCAATATGGTTGGCTTTATGGTTCACCACGACAAGGTTCAAAATCACTGATTGTTAGCTCTGAATTGGCTGAAGCTTTTAAGTATTATTCTTGGCGTGAGATGATTAATGAGTTCGGTATTTCAAGTTCGACAGCATCAAAAATCAGACGAGAATTAAATCTAAGTAAGATAACTCATCGGCGAGATCGAGATTGGATCATTCAGCATCAAAATGAAATATTGTACTCAAGCTTTCTCATGTTGCTGGACAAATATGGTTTACACAAAGGTATAGTCAAAAGCTATTCAAACTATTTGATCAGTGATGTCGGTATTAAACGAAAAACAACACGTCATCACGAAAGCCAGTTTGCTGTAGAAAAAACATACCAAATGCATAAAGTCGCAATTGCTCAATGTAAAAGCTTTAGAGAACTCAACGCTATTTTACATACGGATGACTATACAGCTCGAAAATTTCACGAATTGGCATGTGCAGAGTTGAATCTGCCTTCTATGAGCGAAAGACATTTAAAAAACTTGAGTGACACATGGACGTGGCGTTACCAACATCGCAATACCATTTTAAATGCTGAAATGACCATTATTCAGATTGCAACACAGCTCAATACCTCTAGTGACGAAATCTATAATGCACGCAAAGCATTACGACGTAGATTAAAGATCAAAGAAACCATTGGTGTCGTGAGAGTGATCAGTTTAGATCAATGGGTATTACAGCACGCAATTGAATTGAAAACTTTAAAGATCAGCCAATTACAACAGAAGTTTCAAATCAGTTCAGCGCAGATTAAATATCGACGAAAGCTACTCAAACAACTGCAAAAAAAAGAGACACAAAGTGTCGCTTAAATAAAAAACAATTATGGACGAATTTTACATTTTTTTGTAGAATAGATCACAAATTTAGAATTATTAATAAAGAAAACAAATGCCCAATAATATTTACGCTGCATTAGAGTCGCTTGGACTTACCGCACAAAAACGCGCTATTCATGTCCAATTTTCAAATAGCTCGCTCAACGAACAAGTGTTCCTTCAGCGAATTGACGGAACACATGAGCTTAATGTCGGGGTAAATTTACAACTCATCTGTCTTTCAACATCAGCAAATATTCCTTTAAAGCAGTTTATTGGCGCACAAACAGCAATTGATATTGTCAACGATAAATCAGAACTCAATCGAATTACAGGCATCGTCACCAAAGCTGATATAGGTGCTAGTGACGGCTCTCTTACAATTTATCGTCTTACTGTCGAAGACCCAACCGCACTGTGGAAACACCGCAGAAACAGTCGTGTATTCATGGCAAAATCTGTCGTTGATGTGATCCAACTGATCTTCTCCGAGTGGCAACAAAAAAGTCCCTTGTTTGCTTCAAGCCTGACTTTGGATAAAAGTGGACTAAGCAAAGACTACGATATCCGTCCATTCATTATGCAGAATAATGAGCGAGATATAGACTTTGTTCAAAGATTGCTGGCCTCGGAAGGGATTAGCACTTTAATCGATGAAGCACAACTGAAAGTTTCTAGTTCAAGCGAACAAATCCAAGCACAAAAACTCCGCCTCATTGATGACAATACACAATACAAAGCCCTAGATCGACGCAACATTCGCTTCCATCGTAGCAGTGCCGTAGAACAAACCGATTCAATGACCAACTTTATTGGACAACGCTCACTACAACCAACTTCAGTCCATATCCAATGCTGGCAAGCCGATGCATTGGAAACCGAAGAAGGTGCAGGCTCAGTCCAAAGTAAACATAGCCACAGTGACAATCAAGACAATGCCAGTCTCGGTTTAGAACAAGCATGGCATTTCAGTCCTGCATGGATACAAGACCTCAACGGAGAGGATGGTGCAACCAAGTCAGGCAACAGCCAAATTGAAAAGTTTAATGAAAACTTAAGCAACTACTACGACTCACAATCCAAAAAATTCACTGCAACAACTACAGTACGAGATGCACAAGTCGGTTACTGGTTTCAACTCAACGAGCACCCTGAAATAGATGAACATTCAGGTGCCGACAAAGAATTTTTGATTACCTCAAAAGCATTCTATAACCAAAATAACTTACCCAAAGATCTGACAGATCAAGTCACTGCATTACTACAACAAAGCAATTGGCAACAACCCCAAATTCAAACCAATAACAAAGACGAACGCCAAGCCAATCACCTGACACTACAACGACGCAATATTACCACCGTTCCTGAATACAATCCGCTCACCCAAAAACCGACCGCACATCCGATGCGTGCCAAAGTGGTCGGACAATCAGGCGAAGAAATTCATGTGGATGAATGGGGTCGCATCAAAGTCCGCTTCCTCTTCACTCGAAATGAAGACAATGGCCATGATGGTGGAGCAGGCTCAAACGACAATGACACCGATTCAGCTTGGGTGGATGTACTGACACCCTGGGCAGGCGAAGGCTATGGCGCAAGATTCTTACCTCGAATTGGTGAGATCGTGGTCATCGACTTCTTTGATGGCAACATCGACCGACCATTTGTAGTGGGACGCATCCACGAAGCACAACGACACCCCACCAAATTCGACAACAAAGGCAAACTGCCTGATACCAAAAAACTGGCAGGCATCCGATCAAAAGAAGTCCAAGGCGAAGGCTTTGGACAACTCAGATTTGATGACACGACTGGACAAATCAGTACCCAACTACAAAGCAGTCATGGGGCAACCCAACTCAATCTTGGAAAGCTCAGTCATCCCAAAGACAAAGAGACCAGTGAAGACCGTGGCGAAGGCTTTGAACTACGTACTGACCAATGGGGTGCAGTACGTGCAGGGCAAGGGTTATTGCTTTCCACCTATAAACAAGATCAAGCCAAAGGCGAACACCTTGATGCTGAAATTGCCAAGAAACAACTTGAAGGCAGCCAAACCAACAGTAAAGCTTTAAGTGATATTGCCAAAAATCAAAAGACCGATGAAATTGAGTCTTTAGAGCAACTGACTCAATTTGCCAATGAAATCGAAAAAGATATTGCTAAGTTTAAAAAAGCCATCATGGTGCTCAACGCAGTCGATGGTATTGCTTTAAGCACGCCTGAAGATATCCATCTTTCTGCCACAGGGATCATTAACCAAGTGGCTGGGGATAGCATTAACCTGAGTACTCAAAAAAATCTATTGGGACAAGCTTTAGGAAAAGTCAGCCTATTTGCAGCACAAGGTGGTATTAAAGCGATTGCAGCACAAAGCAAAATTGAAATCCAAGCGCAATCGGATGCTTTAGATGTTTTAGCCAAAAAAGGCATTACCATTTCTTCAACTGATGACAAAATTGTCATCAGTAGCCCAAAAGAAATTGTGATCACGGGCGCAAGTTCACAAATCACTTTAAATGGTTCAGGGATTTTTCCGAAGACGGGTGGTAAATTCCAAGTCAATGCAGGACAACATATTTTCCAAGGTGGGGCGAGTGCCAGTGCTTCAGCACAACTGCCTGCATCGAGCCCAATGAAAGGCGCACTAGACTTGCTTAAAAGTTATGGTGGACAGAACTTCTTTAAAGACACTGGGTTTAAAGTCATCGATTCATTGGGTAAACAAGTCTCAGGTAAATTGAATGCCAATGGCTTTGCACAAGTGAACGGTATTGCCCCTGGGCCTGCGAAAGTGGAATTTGAAACCGATCCAAGCAGTTCATGGGTGCAAGGTAGTCACTTTAATCGTGACTATACATGGTCACAAGAAGTGGTTGGTGGTGTGACAGGATTTGCCCAAAATGCACTGAATTCATTGGGACAGAATCTGACTTCTCAGCTGAAAGACAATCTATTTTCATTGAATGGGGATAGTTTAAAAAATATAGGCAAAAATGCGCTCAAAGACTTAGGTAATCAAACACTCGGTCAGTTTAAAGAACAATTCACATCGAGTGCATTGGGTTCTGTATCATCGGCGTTAAACCTAAATTTATCCCCTTCGCAGATGATGAATGTTGGGCAGTTGATTGCGAACCCTAGCCAATCCATCCAAGCAATCAAAGACAATGGCATTGATTTCTTTAAAGACCAAGCTTCGGCAATGGTTGCTCAAAAAACGGGTGGATTATTGTCAGGTGCTAGTTCTGCTATTACGCCAACAGGCTTTGCGGGTGCATTGGGTTCGAGTAATCCAACAGGCTCATTCACAGCAGGGAGAAACATCAGAAGTTTTTCTGCTGTTCAAAGTGATGATGACTAAGACATTTATAGTATTTGTTGAAGTAGCTAGATTTATTTTTAAATTAATTAAAAAATTAGAACAGATTAAGGTTAAACAAGATGGCATTTATTGATCAGTCCAAACAAACAACAGTCGCCAACACAGAACAAAATACGGCGAAGGAAACAACGCCAAGCAAACCTGCTGTTGAATTGGCAGTGTTTAACCTTGCCAGTGTGACGCATACCGAAGATCATAAATTTATTGCGCATCAAATCCAAAAGTATCTTAAAGTATGTGGCAATACCCGTCTTGAACAGATTCAAGGCAGTGCAAATCTACCCACGGTTGCCAATATCTTTGCTTTATCAGGTGGTATTTTAGATCTAATTTTATTTGCAACAGAACAAAAAAAAGCTGAGGCTGGGGTGCAGCAGTCGGCACTCCTTAGCATGAACTTAATTGGTTTATTTCTAGAACCGAATGCTGAAGCTCATGTACGTATGGCATTGCGCCCAATATTGGGCTTAATGGCCGAATGCTTATATCCGCAAGATGGTAAAATCAAAGAAGCCGATATTCGTCGCATGACTTTGCATCTGAATGCGCAGATGGCAGGAGATTTAGAAAAATTCCTCAAAGAAACCCAAGCTAAGTTGCCTGCTTTGTTATCGAGTGCAACGACCCTTGGTACTTCAATTTTAACGGTCTTTAGTAAACCAGTGAGCTTAGGTGTAGCTCTACCGAGCATGGGTTCAGCAGGCGCAACAGCAGAAAAACGTGATCCAGCCAAGCAATTTAGTAATTGGGCAAAGCCTTTAATTGACCTGATTGGTGTGCCTGCGCAAGCCAATATGATGCCTAAACTAGAGATACCAGAAGCATCACTTAGTCGATTACAGACCGAAGCCTCAACTGCATTAGCCTTATTCGCCACAGCGATTCAACAACAAGGCAATGCAGGTACTCAATATACGTTGGCGTGGTTGATTCAAGAAACCCTGAAGGCGATCCAAAAACAAGGTAAAAAAGCCAGTGCTAGTGTGCCGATCAACCAAACGGGTGAACACGAACAGCATGTGAATGGTGATATTTTAGAGTTTGTGACTTTACAGCCAGATGCTTTAAACGATCCCATTTGTACATCATTAAAACAATCGGACTCTTCAACCAAAGATAGCATTAGCTATGCAATTGGTGCAGAACGCGTCAATCATTCTGACTTCTATCTACCGAAAGTTGGTTTTGCCTTTAGTCGTCAATACAATTCACAAATGAATGAGTTTGATCACAGCATGATCGGCGCACGTTGGATGATGCCATTTTCCAATGTAATCATACAAAATCAAAATGGTTATTTATTTATTGACAGCAATGGGCGTAAACATCAACTGCCTGACTCGATCAACTACGAAACTTATATTGTTCCATACGAAGGTTTTAGTGTTACACCACATGAGCAAGGTGATTTAATGCTGAACTTTGGTTCAGAATGGAATTTCCATTTCCATAGTTTTAATGGTGGAAAACACTATCATCTCATACAACAGTTCAATGAAAAGACCAGTGAAAAAGTTGTTTTAAGCTATTTGTTGTTTGAACAATTTGCTTATTTACAAGCAATTGATTTCCAACTCAAACGAGGCAAGCATCAGCTTAAATTTGCCTTCAATGAACATGCCAAGATCATCGCAGCCTTTGTCGGCGAACAGCCTGAGCCACTCGCACGCTATGAATATGATCTACAAGGTAACTTGATTCAAGCCATTGATCAGAATGGACATACGCGTAGTTATGAATATAACGATACCCACCAACTGACACGCTATACCGACCGTACAGGACGTGGGCAGAACATCCGTTATGACTCCACAGAAGCAAAGGCAAAAGCGGTTGCAGAGTGGGCAGATGATGGAAGCTTTAAAACCCGTTTAGAATGGCATCCACGCCTACGTCAAGTAGCTGTTTATGATGCTTATGATGTACCGACCTATTACTACTTTGACCTCGATGGCTTTACCTACCGCACTCGCCTTGCAGATGGACGAGAAAAATGGTTAAGCCGTGACAGTCAAAAACGCATCACCCGTCAAATTGACTTTGCAGGACTAGAAATCGAACAAGTCTATAATGACCAAGACCAACTGATTAAAATCGTACAACCGAATGGTGGCATCATCCGCTTTGCCTACGATGAAGCAGGCAATCTGACCGAAACCAAAGACCCAGAAGGCAATATTTGGAAAAAACAATACGATGCTGATGGTAATGTGACCAAGGAAATCAATCCACTTGGTCATACGACCCAATACAAATATAACAATGACAATCAAATTGTCGAAATCACCGATGCCAAAGGTGGATCTAAGAAAATCCAATACAACGACTTAGGACAAATGACGTCATATAGCGATTGTTCAGGCAAAGAAAGCGCATGGGAATATGATGACGAAGGCACACTATTGGCTCAAGCCTCCGCCGATGCACAACAAATACAATACCTTTACAGCACCCAAGGGAAAGATAAAGGGCAATTGCAAAGTATTATTTATCCTGATGGATTAAAAGAACGATTTGAACATGATGAAGAAGGACGTTTACTTAAACATATCGATACCCAAGGATTAAACACCCAGTACCAATACAATACAGTGGGATTACTGGAAAAACGCATCGATGCGAATAAACACCAAGTTGGCTACCAATGGGACAAACAAGGCCGTATCGAAAAGCTCATTAACCAAAATCATGCTGAATACTTATTCAACTACAACCACTTTGGACAACTTACCCATGAACAAAGCTTTGATGGCGAAGAAAAACACTACAGTTACATGGATAATGGACAACTGTTGCAAATACGCCAACCGAACATCCTGACTCAGTTTGGCTACCACCAAGATGGTTCAATCGCCTCAAAAAGCTATACCCATTTGCAAACACGTCATACACAGACTGAAGAATTTGAATATAACCTGAACAATCAACTCAGTCGAGCTACTAACAAAGAAAGTCAAATTGATTTCTACCGTAATGCCCTCGGACAACTGGTACGAGAACACCAACACTACAAAATACCACAACACCCAGCAGTAACAGCGGTACTCCGCTACGAATACGATGAACTTGGCAACCTCAGCAAAACCATTCGACCAGACGGGCAAGTGCAAAGTAATCTGACCTACGGTTCAGGTCATATCTACGGCATTGCCTTTAACAAACAAGACATAGTGGCATTTCAACGCGATGACCTACACCGTGAAACAGCGCGCATGCTGGCGAATGGCTTGATTCAAACTAAAAATTACAATGATGTGGGCTTACTCAGTTCACAGATCATTCGCCCTGAGCAAGAAACCGCAAACCAACTACACCAAGCAGAACGTCACTACCAATACGACAACAACTATTTACTGACGCAAATAGATGATAGTCGTTTAGGCAAACTCAATTACCAATATGATGCGATTGGACGTTTGACCAAAAGCCAAAGCCCACATACACATGAAAGCTTTACCTTCGATCCTGCGGGTAACTTAATTGATGCTATTGCGACACAAACAAGCCAAATTAAAAACAATCTGATTCAACAATACCAAGGCAAGACATACAAATACGATGCACAAGGCAATGTGATTGAAAGCACGCAAGCAGGAAAGACCTTAAAGCTGAAATGGGACAACCTCAATAGACTGATTCAAAGTGACAACAATAGTCAAATCACAGACTATGGCTATGATGTATTTGGACGACGTTTATTTAAGAACAATCAAAAAGAAAAGCACCTGACTTTATTTGGTTGGGATGGTGACTTGATGATTTGGGAGTCGCAACAAAATACCCAAAGCAATCATACAGAGCAAAATCAATACACTCATAAAAACTACACCAAACACTATGTCTATGAACCGAATAGCTTTGTACCTTTATTTCAAACGGGATATACCGGCTTTATCAAACTGATCGAAACGCCTGACTATAGTCGATTCCAAAATGAACCGTACTCAATTTATAAAGATCCAGTGTGGAGTACAAAAACACGTAAAAATAAAGCTGAGTTAGAGCGAGTTGCATTTTATCACTGTGATCAAGTGGGCACACCACAAACCTTGAGCAATGAGTTAGGTGAGTGTATTTGGGAAATTAAACAAGATACATGGGGGACAGCTTTAGAAATTAAGACCATTAATGAATCCAATCCGTTTGAACAGAGTAATATAAGATTCCAAGGTCAATATTACGACCACGAAACAGGACTACATTATAACCGTTACCGTTATTATGAACCGTTTAGTGCAAGATATGTGAGCAAAGATCCGATTGGGTTGTTTGGTGGAGAGCATTTATTTTCTTATGTTAGAAATCCATTAAAGCAAATAGATGTTTTAGGACTGAGTTCAAATGATGGTTCGAAAAGTAATGAATGGATTACTCAAAGTGAAAAAGATGCTTTAATTAAACCCATTAAACAAGCGCAAAATAATATTACAATGGCTGTAGTTGGTTCAGTTGTTTTGGCTAATCAGATTAAACAGGCGGGTAATGATGTTATTAATGGTGCGCAAATAGCGGGTAATGATGTTATTAATGGTGCGCAAGTAATAGGCAGTAATATAAAAAAAGGTGCTGATTTTGTATATCCTTATATAAAAGGAGGGGCTAAAATTTTTTATGATGATGCTAAGGAACTTGGAAAAAAAGCATATCAAAAAACCCAAGGTGCAGTAGTCTTATCAGTCTTATTATGTCAATCTGTTGGCGGGTGTAGGCGACCTGATTATATGGTTTGCTCTGGTTCTGCTACGACTTTAACTGGAGCAATTACAATTAATTTATATAATGGTCAAACTTATTTAGGAAAAGGATTAGATTCATCTCCATTTGTTCCATCTAAAAAACATAATGGCGTTGATAATAGTCAAGAAAGTATTAAAAAATGGTCTGATGTTCTCGGAGGTAGCTGTAGTCTAGGATATATATTTAATAAAACTAAAGGTCTATCAACTGGTGATGCTACGGACTCATTTCTGGATGGCTTAGGTGGAGGGTCTGGGGTAACTTTGCGTAATGTTAGAGTTGGAGTAGCACAACCTTTAAATGCTGAAGCATGGAATATTACAGCTCCTAGAGCGATTGAAATAGGATTGAGTACTCAGAAGACTGGGTGGGATGGAGGAATATCGGTGAATGAAAAATCAGTTAATATATCAAACGAGTATAATGAAGTTAAAACCAAATTGAGTAAATAACATGAAAATTAAGATTATTAGTATGTCAATTATAAGTTGTTGTATAGTGGCATGTACAAATGTGGCTGAAACTGAAAAAAAATCTGAAATGATAAACTTTAATGAGATCTCTAATACATATTTTAAATCGTATGCCCCAGTATTTGAGCCATCAATTAACCGCATTGGAAACAAGTCTGGAACAATTTTAATTAAAAAGAAAAATTTATCAAAGAAAGAAATGAATACAGTTACAGATAAAATGAAAACAGATGGATGGGTTGAATTTGAACATTCAACTAATTATGCTTTATATTGCTTAAATAAATATCAACTGATTGGAATTCTATATCCTAATAATTTAATCGAAAGAAATAAAAATGGAGAAGAAATAATATATGAGGATATAAACTCATGGAACATTGGTCTATATTACAATCAAAATGGTATAAATAGTTGTATAAAATAAAAATTATTCAGTACTAGGGCAATAATTTGTATAATTAATATTCGAGCGAATACAAACACTACAAATACGATGCACAGGGCAACGTGATTGAAAGCACGCAAGAAGGAAAGACCTTAAAGCTGAAGTGGGACAACCTCAATAGACTGATTCAAAGTGACAACAATGGTCAAGTCACAACCTATGGCTATGATGTATTTGGGCGTCGTTTATTTAAGAACAATCAACAAGAAAATCACCTGACTTTATTTGGTTGGGATGGTGACTTGATGATTTGGGAATCGCAACAATCCAATAAAGAACCAAACCAAGAAAATAGCTACACCAAACACTATGTGTATGAACCGAGTAGCTTTGTTCCGTTGCTTCAAACAGGCTACGCAGGTTTTATTAAACTTATTGAAATGCCTGATTACAGCAGTGCAAGATTCCAAAATGAACCCTACTCGATTTATAAAGACCCTGTATGGAAAACAGAAACGAGAAAGAATAAAGCAGAATTAGAACGTGTTGCTTTTTATCACTGTGATCAAGTAGGTACACCGCAAACACTGAGTAATGAGTTAGGTGAGTGTGTTTGGGAGATTAAGCAAGATACGTGGGGCATAGCACAAGAAATCAAAACCGCAAACCTAGATAATCCACTTGAGCAAAGCAATATCCGTTTCCAAGGGCAATATTTTGATAGTGAAACAGGCTTACATTATAACCGTTATAGATATTACGAGCCGTTTAGTGCACGGTATGTGAGTAAGGATCCTATAGGGTTGTTTGGGGGATTGAATAATTTAGCTTATGTCAGTGATCCGAATCAGTGGGTTGATCCGATGGGGTTGCAGCAAAAAAGAGATAATAAAGGATTGTCTTGGGTGAGTGATTCTGTTTTGAAAGAAAGCGAAGCAGCTATTAAAAAGATGGAACAGCAAGGTAAAGCCAATACAAAAAGTTATTCTGAGTCGTTAGCGGAAGATGCTATAAGCGGTAAAGCGGTAAAGCGGTAAGAGAAGCAAGAGCTAAGCAATCTGAAATCATTAATAATTCTACTGTTCAGAGGAATGACTTTCCAATAGGTCCTCCTAGACAACCGGCTGCAATTACAGGAATATTAGGTGCATTATTTCCAAATAGCATGGCTGGTTTAGCAAGAGATCCTGAGAACGCAAGTGTTTTGAGTACGATGGGTGCTATCCGAAACACTAATTTGCAAGCAGTAGCAGTTGCTGGCTATGGACCATATATAGTAGCAGGTAGTATAGAGGCAGGTGGTGCTGTAGCGCCGATATTAGGTAGTGTTACTGCTAAAGTTGCTACACCAATTGTGAGTAGAATAGCACCTTATATGCAATCAGGTGCTACATTAGCTAGAGCAGAAGGAGTAGTACTGCAATGGCTAAATCAGCCACTATAAGCTCAGGTCTAGCTGGAGGGATGGATGTTGGAATGCAAATGTTAGAATGTCAGTGTGCTGATTATAACAGGTGGAATTGGAAGCGAACAGGTGGTGTAGCTGCAGTAAGTGGTGTAGTAGGAGCATGGGGGGCAGGCACGTCTTATGCAGCTGGTTTCGGTCAAGTTGGTTGGTTAGGTATAGCTAGAAATTCACCAAATACTGGACAATTCATTAAAAATAATGCTTCTGGATTAGTTGTCTGGGGGCATGAACAAGTTTTTGGTCAACTTGGTTCACGGGCTGTTAAGGCTACAACAGATTCAAAAGAGAACAAATCTGAAACAGATTCAAAAGAGAAAAAGTGATGTTAACTGTATTTGTAGAGATAATCATGAGTGTTTTTATTGCCAATTTTAAAGCCTCTGATCATCCAATTATTAATTTTGTTGTACGTGGTATTTTAATAGGATTAATTTTGTTTTTTTTAGGTTTATTTTCATCGATTTTAAGTGGTTCAAATTTTTCTTTAATTTTTGCTTTAAAAGTTTGTTCAATTGCAGGACTTGGAGGAACTTTATGGATATCCCTTATAGAGTATATCTTTGGTAAAAAAAAGTAATAAATAAGACTTTGTACACGACAAAAAAGATAACCCATTGAGATAATTAATCCAATCCGCTTGAACAGAGTAATATAAGATTCCAAGGTCAATATTACGACCACGAAACAGGACTACATTATAACCGTTACCGTTATTATGAACCGTTTAGTGCAAGATATGTGAGTAAGGATCCGATAGGGTTATTGGGCGGAGTTAATAATTCGGCTTATGTAAGCAACCCGAATCAGTGGGTGGATACGATGGGGTTAGATGACATATTGAATGACTCTGATTTAGTCTGTAGAAGTGGAGCTTGTAGCGCAGATAGTCTCGCCAAGGGAAGTGGGGTAGTAACAGGCGCTGGTGGAAAGCTTAGTGGTATTTCTACTCAAGCTAAACCAGGTGCAGATTTGACAACACTTTCCCAACCTTTTTGCATAATCAAGTTGGTGTGGCAACCGTGGGTGATATTGAAAAAGCTGGTGGGAAGATGACACTTGATGGTAAATTAAATTCCAATGGGAATATGGTAATGAATCATGCAACAATAGATGGGTTAACTGCAGAACAATCAGAAAAGCTTATTATGAGGCATTACAAGCAAGCACAGGTCGTACTGATTCTGAACCATTTATCGAATTCATTTTACAGGTGATTTTAGATGTAATCCTCAGCTCAAATCACACCGCTCAAGATAGCGGCTATGTTACCGCTCAAGATAGCGGCTATGTTACCGCTCAAGATAACGTACATGCTCATCAAGAAATGAGCGACCAAGTTCAGCGTTTAGTTTCAGTAATGAAGCAAGAAGATTATACGCTAGCAGAATTGATGCAATAGAAGCTGGATCAAACGTACTATTCCTGATAAGCCGAAAAGTCCTAAGAAAAAATATCATTTGAATTGATCAAGTTTAGGTGTAGAGTTGAGAGGAAATGAGCAAAATGATACAGTATTGATCAATAAGTAAGCGGTTAAAATTAAAATAATAGCACAGTGAAATTGGACAAAATGTGGACGTTATTTGCGCCTATTTTACGCCTAAATTGTAAAAAAAATCCAATAAGTTTTTGATTTAAATTATAAATAAAGTTTTACTTGTCCAATCCATCATTCCAGCAATTAAATTAATTCTTAAACCAAATCGTTTCCGTCTATTTCTGTAGCGTTCTGCAAATATCCTCAAATGTTTCAGTTGGCAGTTGATATGTTCAATGACTATCCTACGCTGGCTAATTTCTTTGTTGATCTGTTTCGCTATCTTGGGTAATGAGGAATTCGTTGGTTTCTTTATGAGGATCAATAATTTATGCTTAATCTGATGGAATCCTTTATAGGCTAAATCAACCATAATGCAAGGATAAATCACCAATTTCTTCAAATACTTACGTGCAATCGTCAGATCATGTTTTCTGCCACTGTCGATCTGAATACTGACAATTTTTTTAATTTTGGGTTAAAAATGACTTGTGTTTTTAGCGTATTTTTCTTCTTTTTACTGCTATAGAATTTTATTTTTTTTGGGGGGACGCTCAATTTGCGACTCAGTAACATCAACGATCACATACATGTCAATTTAGATGAATCAGATGAATTCGGAACCTTCATCTTTAGAATCACAGGCTTTAACAGTATCCGTACTTTGGCAGGTCGATGGCTTTGTTCAGGAGATTCAGCAGGGTTTACAAAAGAGTGTGAGGGCGGTGAATTGATCAATGGAGAGTCTGAGGGCTCTCCAATAATTAAACCTTCTTTTTAATTTTTTTGAATGACTTAAAATAAATATTTAAAATGTGATACGGTTGGATTAATATTTAATTAATATTAATTGTTTCAAGTTTATATGCTCAGGCTTTCCCCAAAGCATGAGCATTTTTTTATGTTTGATTATCTATTTACTTGCGTGAAGATGATGTAATAATCTGATGCAAATATTCTTAAAAAGTACTTCAAGTTTTAAGCTGAACTTGATAAAACAACTGCACTGAATGCACCTAATCAAATCTGTAGCGCATGGCACGAAAATATATTCTCTACCCAATACAAACCATAAAAGACTGGCAAGGTGAAGATTGGGATGTACATGAAGAACGAAAAATTTCGGACAAGATTACCCTGCAATATGGTTGGCTTTATGGTTCACCACGACAAGGTTCAAAATCACTGATTGTTAGCTCTGAATTGGCTGAAGCTTTTAAGTATTATTCTTGGCGTGAGATGATTAATGAGTTCGGTATTTCAAGTTCGACAGCATCAAAAATCAGACGAGAATTAAATCTAAGTAAGATAACTCATCGGCGAGATCGAGATTGGATCATTCAGCATCAAAATGAAATATTGTACTCAAGCTTTCTCATGTTGCTGG
>NZ_NEGJ01000011.1 GCF_002135415.1 Acinetobacter sp. ANC 3832 | reverse complement strand
ATAAGACCTAAGCAAGTAGTCATAAACAGTTGTGCTGGCGACAATAGCAAGAGTGAACCACCTGATCCCTTCCCGAACTCAGAAGTGAAACCTCTTCGCGCTGATGGTAGTGTGGGGTTACCCATGTGAGAGTAAGTCATCGCCAGCTCATTATTCCTAAAAACACCCCCTTCTTATGAAGGGGGTGTTTTTTTATGTCGATATTCTATAAAATATTTATTAATTAAATGAAATATTAACTATATGGACGATATTCAAGCATTAACTCAAGTAATATCATCATTAAAGCAAGAGGAAAACTACTTTAAGGACTATATTTTTCCTGTAGCGATGGCTTTTTTTTCTTCTTTTATTGGGGCTTTATTAGCATATTTTGTTTTTCATAGACAAGAAAGAATAGTTGCGGATAAATTAAAATTAGATAATGTAAATAAATGGTTGTTATTAGCAGATGAATTGCATCAATCTTTGATTGCAATAAAATTTAATTATTATAATCATTTAAATACAGATCCATACCAAAGAGTATTTTCTGTTCCTTCTATGTTGCTAAGTGATGAAAATTATAAATTTGATTACTATGAATTAGTTTTTATTTCAGATATAGATAAAAAAAAGTGGTCAAATATCCCTTATTTAAGAACATTATTTTCTAATTATTCTAGTTTACTTTCTATATGGAAAACACGAAATAATTTAAATGATAAAGTTAGATCGCAAATAATGACTGCTAATAATAAAAATACTACATATATTGACCTAGTAGATTCACAAATTGAAGAGTTCGCTAATCAAAGTGATTTAGCTGCTCTTATAGATTTAACTGAAACAGCATTAAGGCTTACAGATGATTTAGTAATTGAATTTCATAATTTTTTAAATGAATTCCCTGATGTCGCAAAGGATAAAATAAATTTAAAACTAATTAAAAACTATGGTTCTATTTTAAAATATGATTCTAGTAAGAATGGAAGTATAAAATTAGTTTTAAAAGAAATCCCTTTGCCTAATTACAAAAAATTATCAACTATTTTAGGACGTTCAGAAGAAGAAGTTATGGCAAGATATAGCCCATTATTTCATAAATAATCTATGGTGTATTTAATGAAACTCAACTCAATCTCCCCAATTCCTGAAGATAATGAAGAACTTCATCTTCCTGAACTTGTTTATTGGGCATCTTTAGGTGATCTTGAGCAAGTTCGAAACAGTTTAGCCAATGGTATTGATGTAAATTCTACCGATGATGAAGGTTATAACGCTTTACAAGCAGCAGCTGAAAATGATTATTTAGATATCGTCAAATTATTGGTCAGCTATGGTGTGAATGTTCATTATAAAAGTGAATATACTGCTTTAGAGCTTGCTGAAATGGCTGGAAATACTAAAGTCATTGCATATTTAAAGAGTTTATAATCTATAAAAATAGTCGTAAAAAAGCCCCAACATCCTGTTGAGGCTTTTTTATATTCATTGCTTAAGTACAACTCCTATCATACTTCACATCCTGATGTTCAAACTTAGTATTCTTGTTTTATGTTCGGGGAGCTTCCTGTTCCCTATGGCTTAAGAATAATGTATATGTTACTCACCTAAAATAGGCTATTGTTAGTAGGCAATGTAAGCTATTTCTTACATTGATTCTGAAAGTATATTATTTCAAATACTTAATATTTTAATAAATTAAAAATAAAGAGAACACAATGTTTATCGCTCATCTACCTTCGGGGTATATTTTTGCAAAAGCTATTCTAGCTCGCTATAAGTTTGAAAAAATCTCTACAAAAACAGTCATTGTAACGATGATACTGGGTGCAATTTTTCCCGATATCGATTTGGTTTATTTCTTTTTGATAGATCATCAACAAGTGCATCACCACCGATATTTTTTACATTGGCCCATTTTTTGGATCGTATTATGGCTTATTTTATTCGCTTCATTAAAATTGAAACAATGTAAATTATTCCATACTCGGCAATCTTTTTTAGCATTGCTTTTTTGCTCAGCAGCTATACTTCATGTAGTTTTGGATACTTTAGTCGGAGATATTTGGTGGTTTGCACCTTTCATTGATCAACCTTATGCATTGTTTAAAATTAAAGCCCAATATTCTCCATGGTGGCTGAATTTCATATTTCACTGGTCATTTTGGGTAGAAATATTCGTTTGTATAATTGCTGGGATTATCTATCTTAGAAGTCAAAAATTAAAAGAATAACGATAAAAAAAGCCCTGATATCCTATCAGGGCTTTTCCGTATTCATTACTTTTAGTAACATCCTCTTTACTATTTCTTCTCTATTTTTATTGTTCATCCCATCTTTCTTTGTCTTTTATTATTATTTTTGTTTGAAAACTTCCTGTTTCCTGATTAGTTAATATTATTAAAATATCATTTATGTTGAAAGATGCAAAGTACATCACATTATGTAGGTTAAAACGTACAATGCAATTTCTTAATACCATAGTCTGAGTAGAAGGTTATTTTTATTGAAAAGTGTTTTAATTTAATCAGATTGTTTTAAGTATTGAATTGATTAACGAATTGAAAAAATGGAATTTTGATATGTTAGAGAAAAATTTAAATAAGCGTCATCATTTAAAACTTATGTCTTTAGGACTCATCGGTTGTTTGGCTGTAGCACAAGCAAATGCTGCTTCCGATAGTCAATTAAAACAAACCGTTGAATCTGAAAAAACAGCATATTTAAATACATTAAAAGACTTAGTGAATATTGAGTCGGGCAGTAAGGATTTAGAGGGCGTAAATACGATTGCGAAGCTTGTTGCAGAAAAATTGAAAGCGACAGGTGCAGATGTGAGTATTTTACCGACTCAAGATATTTACCGCATGGATGATACACCTGATCAGACAGGTCCAATGGTCAAAGCGGTATTGAAAGGGAAAGGCAAAAGTAAAATTATGCTGATTGCCCATATGGATACAGTATATCAAAAAGGGCAGTTAAAAGATCAGCCCTTTAGAATTGAAGGGAATAAAGCATTTGGTTTAGGGATTCTTGATGATAAACAGGGTGTTGCTGCTGTTATTCATGTACTCAATACAATTAAAAAATTAAATTATCAAGATTTTGGCACGATTACAGTTTTGTTTAATTCAGATGAAGAAATTAGTTCACCTGGTTCGCGTAAAACCATTACTGAAACAGCAATTGATCAAGATGTTGTATTGTCTTTTGAAGGTGGTGGAACAGAAGGTAATCTGCGTTTGGCGACCAGTGGTATTGGGGCAGCATATTTGAATGTGAAAGGCAGAGGTTCACATGCAGGTGCTAAGCCTGAAGATGGGATAAATGCTTTAACTGAACTTTCTTATCAATTGCTTCAATTACAAGATTTGTCCAATCCAAATACGGGGTTGAAGTTGAATTGGACCGTTGCATCAGCAGGGAAAAATCGTAATGTGATTCCAGATAGTGCGGTTGCTCAAGCAGATGCACGTGCTTTAAGAGTTGAAGATTTTGATTTGTTAGAAAAGACCTTACAAGATAAAATTAAAACTAAAAAATTGGTAGATAGCCAAGTCAGTGTAAAGTTTGAAGTACGTCGCCCACCATTGGTTGCAAATGCCAAAGCTCAGAAAATATCTGCTCAAGCACAAAATATTTATAAGACTGAATTAAATTTGCCTTTAAATATTTTATCGAAAGCAACCGGTGGTGGAACGGATGCAGCATTTGCAGGTTTAAAATCTAAAGCTGCTGTGATTGAAGGTTTTGGTTTATCTGGCGAAGGGGCACATTCTGATCAGGCTGAGTTTGTCGTGATTGATACCATTGTTCCGCGTTTATATTTAGCAACACGTTTAATTATGCAATTATCTGAACAAAAATAAGCGATTGATAAAATTTAAAGCCCTTTTTGGAGGGCTTTTTTATTATTGAAATTCGAGATGGGCAAGTAGGCTGTAATCTCGATTTTGGTTTTGATCTAAAGATATTGAGCTAATTCAAATGAATATAATGAATATTCAAAAAGTCGTTCCCGTTGTACTTAGAGTGCAAAAAGCTGAAATTCAAATATTAGTTTTTCGTCACCCATTGGCAGGTATTCAAATTGTTAAAGGAACAGTTGAACTGAATGAAATGCTTGAAGATGCTGCATTACGTGAGTTACTTGAAGAATCTGGAATAAAGCAGGGAATAGTTCAATCTTATTTAGGCATTCATTTTCCTAAAGAGACGGGTCTAAATTGGCATGTGTTTGTATGTGAAGTGCATGAGTTACTTGCTGAAACATGGACACATTTTTGTTTAGATGATGGTGGTTTAAGTTTTCAATTCTTTTGGCACCCATTATTTTCTGAACCGACAGATGAATGGCATCCCATATTTCAAGATTTACTGCACTTTATTCAGATCCAATATCAAGAAGACGCTAATCTGTCATCTGACTGACGTTGAACTGTCATTTTGCTTGGTTTTAATAGACTTTTTGAATATGAAAAACTGGCATGAAAAAAATATACTCTTCACTTTTAGCGTTAAGCCTAACGAGTTTAAGTGCTTGTAATGACGATAATGATGTCTATCAAACTGAACAAAATGTCACAGCACCGACTTTAGTTTCTTTCGCAAAATTAGATGTAGAAACTTATGCTGCTGGGCCAAGCTCAGGTGCATTTGTAACAGGGGCAAATGGTATTTTTCCTCCATTTAAAGGACAACCTGTACAAGGTTTTTCTGCAGCACTAAAAAATGGTGATGGAACTTATATGGCAATGGCCGATAATGGTTTTGGCACACAAGATAATTCATCTGACTTTTTATTGCGTATCTATCAAATTAAACCGGATTTTAGAAGCAAAACAGGTGGGACAGCAAAAGTTCAAGTCATGAGCTTTATTCAATTGAAAGATCCAAATAAATTAGTTCCATTTACGATTATTAATCAAAACACATCGGATCGTTTGCTGACAGGTGCAGATTTTGATCCTGAATCTATGCAACGTACGGCTGATGGAACGTATTGGATTGGCGATGAATTTGGACCTTATCTACTCCATTTTGATAAAGATGGCATATTGCTTGATGCCCCAATTGCATTGCCGAATCCTTATAGTAAAGGTAAAGAATTACGCTCTCCACAGAATCAGTTGAATAAAGCCAATATCAATTATGTTGAGCCTTTAGTTCAGCAAAGTGGTGGTTTTGAAGGTATGGCGCTGTCCAAAGATGGTCAGTTTCTTTACCCATTACTGGAAAAACCATTAAAGGGTGAGACAACCAATCAGCTGCTTATTTCTCAATTTGACTTGAAGAAAAAAGCCTATACAGGAAATTACTATCTCTTCAGCCTGAATAGTAAAGCCAGCAATATTGGTGATTTCCAAATGTATGATGATAAATCGGGCATTATTATTGAGCGTGATGCGAGCCAAAATAAGTTGGATGCTTATAAAAGACTGATCAATGTAAAACTGAATGATTCAGGCAAAACCATAGATCGTACCGATTTGGTAGATCTTATGAAAATTGATAATCCAAATTTATTGTACGGCACAGCGCGTAATGGTGATATTGGCACAGGAAGCACATTTAGTTTCCCGTTTGAAACCATTGAAGATGTCATTATTGAAAATAAAAACACACTGACGGTATTTAATGACAATAATTTTCCAGGTTCTTCAGGGCGTAATGCAAAACTTGCAGATGATAATGAAATAATTCAAATTAAATTGCCGAAAGCCTTATATTAGACATCTTACATAAGCGTGAACAAGCTCTTTATTTCTCTGCTTTCAGACGAAATAAAAGGCACTAAACTAAAAGCTTACTCATCAATAAAAGTAAGAAATTAAAGCTTAAGAATTGGGCTTTAATTTCTTAGCAATAAAAACAGGCGTATACTGATTCAGACCTAAGGAGTAATTATGTCTGAATCTACAAGCTATATAGAGTATGGTACTCAGCCATTTAAGGCGATTTTACTCTCATTATTCTTGGCGGGATTCGCTATATTTTCCTCCTTATATTGCGTACAACCCATGATGCCATTCTTGGCAAAATTCTTTCAAACCACAGCGACCAATAGTAGTTTTCCACTCTCATTGTCGACCATTGCTTTGGCTTTAGGCTTACTGTTTGCAGGTTTGATTTCTGATCGTTTTGGTCGAAAACAAATCATGGCAATATCGCTATTTTCTACAGCAACTTTATTATTGATCAGCTCATTTTTACCTTATTGGGAAATATTTTTAGCCACACGAATGATGATTGGCTTAGCTGTCAGTGGTGTAGCTTCAGTTGCCATGACTTATATTGGCGAGGAAATTGCGCAAAAAGATGTTGGCTTTGCCATGGGATTATATATTTCAGGCACAGCGATTGGAGGAATGGGAGGACGGTTGATTGCAGGTGTATTGTTAGATTTTATTTCATGGCAAACAGCAACATTAATTATTGGCGTATTGAATTTTATTATTGCTATCATCTTTTATTTGGCTTTGCCGGCATCGAAACATTTTAAAGCCTACCCAATTCAATTTTCACGTTTTAAAGAATCTTTTAAAAAGAATTTATCTGATCCTAAGCTACGCTTACTGTTTGCCGAAGGTTTTATTCTCATGGGTTGCTTTGTGACGGTATTCAATTACATGAGTTACCATCTACTGGAAAAACCATTTGAACTTTCACAAACATGGATAGGTCTGATTTCAGTGGCTTATTTATCGGGCATTTATAGCTCACCACGTGCAGCCAGTTGGAGCCAAAAGTTCGGACGTGAAAAAGTACTCATTTTCATGTTTTTAAGTATGATTTTGGGGTTATGGATCATGCTGATTCCCTCTATCTGGTTTATTTTATTGGGCTTATTGATTTTTACTTTTTCATTTTTTGCAGCACATTCAACGTCAAGCAGTTGGGTCTCTGTGCAATCCCTACAATATCGTGCAGTGGGTTCATCGTTATATTTATTCTGTTATTACTTAGGTTCAAGTATTTTAGGCAGTGGTAGCGGTTTAGTCTGGGAGCATTTTGGATGGCTTGGGCTGACCGTCACCATCACCTGCATTTTACTCATCGGGCTGTGTATTGCTGTTAAATTAAAAACAATGAAAAGCAATACAGCTTTTTAAACGGGTAAGTTTTGCTGAATAAATTCAATGCTACTTTTTAGAAGTTGCTCAAGCGCAGTTTTTTCAACTGGGTAGTGTCCACCACCTGATAAAATAACCACTTTATGTGGAACAGTCAGTTTATTTAAAACAGGCTCACTCAGTTCATACGGTGTCCAACGATCAAGTTCAGGTTGGGTCAGTAAAACAGGGCATTGGGTAAATCCAGAAATATTATAAGGTGGTTTATAATTCATATAGCTGTTTAAGAAGCTAATCGACATGGTATTACCTGCCGAAGTTTTATCATTCAGCATGATTTTTAAGGCTCCTGGATCATTGGTCAGTTTAGACATTTGCGACACTAATGACATTGGCACAGGCATGCTCCCAAAAGGTGTTTTGGCTGTGATTTTCATTGCAGGTAAAATTGCAAAACTCAGTGAACTAAAGCGCATGGTTCCTTTTTTAACATTGGTATATTCCTGATCTAAAAAGGTCATGCCAATCACGCCTTTAATATTTTTATTTTGCATTGCAACATGCAGAGTCAGCATCCCACCTGCCGAAAGCCCATAGAGAAAAATAGGGCGATTGTCTTTCTTGGCTTCATTGTTGACAAAATCACTGACCAGTTGAATCCAGTCTTCATAACGAATTGCACTTTTCGATGGATATAGTGTGAGACCATAGCCGGGTAAATCCAAAGCCATGGTTTCATAGCCTGCTTGTGCAAGCGGATGCCCTAAAACCAAACTCATCTGCCGACCATTAGTTCCAACACCGTGTAATAAAATGACTTTAGCCTTTGAGTTTGGATTAGGATAATAATCCACATGCACTTGATTATTTTTCCATTGCCAATAATATTCTTGTGGCTGTGAGCTATTATCAAGTTGATAACCTGAAGGTAATCTAAGCTGAAGTTTTTTCCATGCTTCCTGATCTTTATAGAATTGTTCTTTGGAAGATGCTGCCCAAGCGAAGCTTTGAATAAAAACCATCAGTGAAATAAACAGCTTTTTTAGAATCATTTGTTTTAATCCATTTCTTCTTTGAATAAGAGCTTAATTAAATCTATCTAATAAATGATTTGCTTTTGTGACATTAATCACATTATTTTAACAATAAAAGAGTAGAATTGATGATTAGTGACTGATTTATATCGTGAATAGTAAATCCACCATTTGTCGGAAAAATATTATTTTTAGCGTTGTTTAGAAAATAAGAAGTACAAATAGAAATTACAATTTCCCGATTATGTATTTTTTTTAATCAAGCAAGATGAAGCTGATTCATGTTAAAATGAATAATATTCAATACAGATCTCTCCCGATCGCCATCTGCCAATCGAGATAAAAAACCATGTCTACAGCTTATACTGCTCAAACAGCGCCGATCGCTCTGTTTGATTACGACAAATATTGGGCGTCGTGTTTTGAACCCGCACCATTTTTGCCGATGTCACGCGAGGAGATGGATCAACTCGGTTGGGACAGCTGTGACTTTATTTTGGTCTGTGGTGATGCCTATATCGATCATCCATCATTTTGTTCAGGCATCATTGGTCGTACTTTAGAAGCTCAAGGCTTCCGTGTCGGCATTATTGCGCAACCTGATTGGACCAATGCAGATGCATTCCGTGTTTTAGGCAAACCGAATATTGCTTGGGGTGTGACTGCAGGGAACATGGATTCAATGATCAACCGTTATACGGCTGACCGTAAAATCCGCTCTGATGATGCGTATTCACCAGACAATCAACCGAATAAACGTCCTGATCGTGCAGCGACAGTCTATTGTCAGCGTTGTCGTGAAGCATTTCCTGATGTACCAGTTCTGTTAGGTGGTATTGAGGCCTCTTTACGTCGTATTGCCCATTATGATTATTGGTCAGACAAAGTCCGTCGTTCAGTATTGATGGATTCTAAAGCCGATTTGTTGATGTACGGCAATGGTGAGCGTTCAATCGTTGAGGTGATGCATCGTTTAGCACGTGGCGAAAAAATTCATGAAATTACTGATGTTCGTGGTACAGCGTTTATCGTCAATAAATTAAACCGTCCATCGAAAGCCAAATTTGTTGAAATTGCATCGAATGATGTTGATGCCATTGGTCGTGTAGATCCAATCATCAATCCGTATGTGATGACTGAAGATTTAGATGGTTGTGAAATTGAGCAAGATAAAGGCAATTCACTCGCGAAATATCAAAACTTTCAAAAAGAACCTGTTGCCAATCCAATTGTTCGTGAAGGCGACAATTTGGATGCTGATACACAAATTGTTCAGCTACAAGCTGCACCTTCTAAAGCAATTAAACATAAATTGCCTGCACGTGAGCTAGCAGTGATTCGTTTACCTTCTTTTGAAGAAGTTGTCGAAGATTCAGTGCTGTATGCACATGCGAACCGTATTTTGCATTTGGAAACCAACCCGGGGAATGCTCGTGCGATGGTACAAAAGCATGGTGAGCGTGATGTCTGGTTGAATGCACCTCCGATTCCGCTCACTACGGAAGAAATGGATTATGTATTTGATTTGCCTTATGCACGTTTACCACACCCAGTTTATGCAGAAGCACGTTTCCCTGCATTTGACATGATTAAATTCTCTGTGAATATCATGCGCGGTTGTTTTGGGGGTTGTACATTCTGTTCAATTACCGAACATGAAGGTCGTATTATTCAGAACCGTTCTGAAGAGTCCATTCTGCGTGAAGTTGAAAAAATTCGTGATACTGCACCGGGCTTCACAGGCATTATCTCTGACTTAGGTGGTCCAACGGCAAACATGTATCGTTTGCAGTGTAAAGACCC
Source organism: Acinetobacter sp. ANC 3832 (assembly GCF_002135415.1). Lineage (GTDB taxonomy): Bacteria > Pseudomonadota > Gammaproteobacteria > Pseudomonadales > Moraxellaceae > Acinetobacter. The sequence continues at coordinate 88,782 of NZ_NEGJ01000011.1, read as the reverse complement.
TGAAATTGAAAAGAACTGTCGTAAACCATCGTGTGTATTCCCAGGTGTATGTCAAAATCTACATACCGACCATGCACCATTGACACAGTTGTATCGTAAAGCACGTGAACTGAAAGGCATCAAAAAGATTTTGATCGGTTCAGGTTTACGTTATGATTTGGCGGTATTAAACCCTGAATATGTGAAAGAGTTGGTTCAGCATCATGTGGGTGGTTATTTAAAAATTGCCCCTGAGCATACTGAAAAAGGTCCATTGTCGAAGATGATGAAACCGGGTATTGGTGCTTATGATCGCTTTAAACAAATGTTTGATCGTTATAGTAAAGAAGCAGGTAAAGAACAGTATTTAATTCCTTACTTTATTGCTGCACATCCAGGTACAACCGAATACGACATGATGAATCTGGCGATTTGGTTGAAGAAGAATGGTTTCCGTGCCGATCAGGTACAGACTTTCTATCCTTCACCAATGGCGACGGCAACCACGATGTATCACACAGGTAAAAACCCACTGGCGAAAGTGGCACGTTATACCGAAAATGTGGATATTGTGAAAGGTGATAAGCGTCGCCGTATTCATAAAGCATTCTTGCGTTATCATGATTCAAACAATTGGCCATTACTTCGTGAAGCATTGAAAGAAATGGGGCGTACTGATTTAATTGGTAATTCGAAACATCATTTGATTCCGACTTATCAACCTTTAGGTACAGAAGGTGAGTATCAGTCTGCACGTAAGAAAAACTCGACTGTTGCTGGTGATTCACAAAAGCGTAGTACTGAAAATGTTGAGCGTAACCAAGCATCGAAGCAGGGGCGTAATGCATCTACAAATGCTCAAGGTCGTCCATCCAATACCAAGAAACGCCCTGAGCGTGGTCAGATTTTGACGCAACATACAGGTTTACCGCCACGTGAAACGGGTGATGCGAAGAAACCATTTGGTGGTTCTAAAGCGAAAGGAAAATCGAAATCAAGAGCTTGATTTGATTGATTTGAAAAGGATGCTGAGGCATCCTTTTTTATTGTTTAAGCGATAGATAAAGTTAAAATTTAGCCTATTGAGACTTACATCATTTTAAATTTTTACATGTAACAAACATGAGAGTACAAAAATACAGCAGTTTTGTGGATAACTTTTTCCTAACTGTGGGTAAAATAAATGAGTCCAAGTTAAACAATAGTTGTACATATTGTCAGACAAGAACATGCTAACTTCATCGGAATGAGTTGTATTCACTGGTGAATATGGTTATAACAGTCACATAAACATATTCATGAATTGGTCATAATAAGTGAATAGAATAAAGTAAGTTCAATTTATAATGAAGAACAGATAATTGAGTCACATTTTAATCATTTAGAATGAAATTAATTATCAGCGCGGATAAAATTTTTGTGTTTATAAAATAGCGTTTTAAAACTTAAATTTTGAATTGAACATATCGGCTCTTTTTTTGTCGATAAGATTAAACAAACTCGGTCGTTGGAACCGAATATTATAAAAATACCAAAGGAAATTAAACAATGGACATGATGATTGTTGCGAGTTTAGTAATACTTGCAATCGTGATTGTCGTTGCTTATAAAGGGTTGAAAAATAAGCAACAACATGACAGCGCGTTAAGACAAAGAGCTGTATTCAATTCGAGTGAACAGATTGCATTTACTCGACTTAAAGAAATTTTGCCTGAAGCAAATGTTTTGGCGCATGTGTCATTTGATGCTTTGCTCACCACTAAATATTTACATACCCGTCGTAAATACCAAAAACTATTTGCCGATTTCGTTGTGCTTGATAAAGACTGCCGAGTGATTGCTGTCGTGGCTTTGGATGATTCAAATTTGATGAAACGTTCAAGTGAAGCAACTTATCAAGATGCTTTATTGGAAATGGCAGGTTATCGTGTGATTCGTTATGTAGGTGTGCCTGAGTATCAGCAACTTCGTGAAGATTTTTTGATGGAGTTTTCTGAAATGCATACTACAGAAACTTTACAGGATCAGTTTATGGGGAAGCTTGATCTGTATCAAGAGCGTATCTCACGTATACGTGCTTACGGTTAATGTAAAAGACCAAATAAAAAAATGCATGTTGAACATGCATTTTTTTTATATCTCAGATAAATTAGATTTTTTTACATAAAGCCTTCATTTTGAATGCTTACTATGAATAGCGAATAAGTTTATTCAGGTTTTACAGCAACCACGGTCATTTCAACCAAAACATCAGGTCGATACATTTTTGCTTCTACGCAGGTTCGTGGTAATGCTTGGATATCTGAACACCATGCATCCCAGACTTCATTCATACCTGCATAATCTTGCTCAATATCTTTGACAAAAATTATTACAGACATGATGTGGCTTTTATCTGTGCCTGCATCGGCAAGAAAACGATCAATAATATCTAAAGTTTGTTGCGTTTGACCTTTAATATCTAAGCTTAAATCAGATGCCAATTGACCTGCCAAATGCACTAAATTTCCAGAAATCGCAATTTCAGAAAAGCGTTTTTCTACATGTAATCTTTCTACAGCCATCACGTTCTCAAATTTGAAAAATAAAAACAGTTTACGTGAACATGAATCATCTGCAAATACGCTTTAATGTTGTGTTGTAAGTGATTCCATACGAATCAATATTTTAGATTTAAAAATAAATAGACAATTATGTTCGGCACAGATAATTAAATTACCTAAATTTAAAAAGTGGATATGTGCTGAATGTAATTGGTTTAGACAAAATGCAAGAGAGCTGTGCAAAGGGCAGAGTTTTAATAATTGTAGATCAGCTATTTTTAAGTTTTCAATGACTGAACCGAGCTGATTGTGATTTGATGTAATGAGAAATTTTGACATGAGCATCTTCCAAATATAAAAAATAAAGCATAAAAAAGGGCGAGCTTTGAAGGCTCGCCTAATAACATTTTTAAGAAAGATTAGTGGATTTTATTTCACGTTCAGGCTTATGACTGAGTTGATACCAATTTACATGTCGAGTAATGAACATCACCACTGCAAGTACAACAAAGGAAATGACTGATCCAATAAGGAATGTCTTGCCGTTGGATTGTAATAACAAATACATGATGGCATAGAGCGTACTGAGAATAATGCCAAACAGTGCTGCCGCTTTGAAGCCTCGCATCACAAAATACAAATACCAAGTCATTAATCCGACGCAGGCGATGCCAGCAGCCAGATAAGCCCATGTAAACGCATAGTATTCACTGATAGAAAGTAATAGAACGAAGAAGATGCCTTGTGCCATTGCGACCAATGAATATTGAATGGGATGGATGCGTAAGCCTTTAAGTACTTCAAATAGGAAGAAGCAACCAAAGGTGATGATGATAATTACGATGCCGTATTTAATTGCACGATCGGTTTGTGTATAGACATTCACAGATTCTAAAAACTCGGTTGAAAGCCCAATTTTTTCAACTGATTCGCCGTTATAAGAAGCTTCTTTGGCATAGCTTGAATTATTGAGTTGGCGGATACAGTCATTACTTTCGCAGTTAGCAAGCTTGGATAGGTTTTGTCGACCAAGTGCAATGTTCTTCCATTGAGCTGTGAATTGTTGATTTATACTGGTTTTTTCATAAGGCAGATTTTGTCCATCATATTTGGTATCTGCCCAATTGCCTTTGGCTTGATAGGTCACGCTTTGACTGGATGGAATTAAAGTGAATTTACTTAAACCTGTACTGTTTGCTGCTAAATTAAAGCTAAAACCATTTTGAATCGCTTGTGCTATTTCAGGACGTTGTTGTGCTGAAATAGTCATAAAATCAAAGCCTGAAGCCTCACTGCCTTCGTTGCTAAATTCAAACTGATAGGTTTTAGCACCAATTTGAATACTTGGTTTATCATTTAAACCCCGTGGATCATGGACAGGAAATACAATTTCTGCTTTGTCCCATTGATAGGGCTGATCTTTCATTTCAGGTTTTTGGAAAACACCTTTTGCTGTTAATTGTGCTTTATAGCTAATCGCGCGATAAATGGTACGTTTATAGGTATCATCTGAAATATTAAAATCCGCTATCCAATGGGTATTATCCGCACCAATAAATGTCCAATGTTCTTCAGTGCAGACATAGCTTTCTTTTTTTTCATTGGTACATGTGGTTTGCTTTTGGTAAGGCACACGAATGAATGGTGAAATAACGCTTTGAGCGCTGATTTGTGAGTTAGAAATATCTTTAATAAAGCCTTGTTGATAGCTTTGTCGTTCTGAAACTAGCCCTGAAACAAAGAATAAGCCCATGTAAAACAAGGCAATTAAAATCACAATAGCGATAATTTTCAATGTGAGAAAGTGTGATCGCATGATCGTCCCTTTATTTGTTATGTTGATGTGGGAAGTATGCGAAATGGAGATGTGTTTTATTTGAGATGTATTTGAAATTTAGATGAAGTTTAAGTGAAGTTCTTGGGCAATTGGATGCTGACTAAAACCCCTTGTTGATGTGAAAAGGTTTGATCAAAGTAACTTTCAGGACTACTTTTCTCATTTTGAATCTGTATTTTTCCATGATGTTGTTCAATCACATTCTTTACAATGCTCAGACCAATACCTGAACTCCGTTGCTGAGTGACTGGGCGAGGCAGAGAAAAATACGTGTCAAAAATTTGATTCAAAGCATAGTCAGGAATCCATTCGCCTTCGTTGAATATTTGAATCTGAACATATTGATCATGAGCACTTAATCGCAAGAGAATTTTGGCTGAATCCGCAGAAAAATCCAGTGCATTATCCAGAATATTCGTGAGGGCTTGATGCAACCAGAAACGATCTGCTTGAATGATGCATTGAGGTTCTATCTCCATTAATAATTGAATATTTTTGTATTGAATTTGACTGCGTTGTTGCTTAATAATTTTTTCAATCAATTCTGATAAATTAATACTTTGGATTTCAAGTGAATGCTTTGATTTTTCTAAACGAGTGAGCAATAACATTCGATCAATCAAATTTCTTAAACGCTGACTTTGTTGATAAATATGCGTGGCAAATTGTTGTTGATCATCCAAGGGTAAATCTTCTTTCAACAATTCAGCACTGGCTTGAATTGCCGTCAAAGGACTTTTAAGTTCATGGGTGAGTGTATTCACATATTGTTCGACATAAGCACGATCCTCAAGTTTTTCCCGCATCTGTTCAACAGCTTGGGCAACTTGATTTAATTCTTCAGCAGAGCGGAAGTAAGGGGTTTGATTGACTGGAGCGAGTGCCTGTGCATATTTGCGGACACGGTCAATGCTATGTTTCAGCCAATAGGCAACCAAGCTTGCCAAAAATAGGCTCAGAAAGGTAATCCATACCGCTTGTTGAATCAGTTTATCTTCAGCCCTTTGAATATAAGGTTGTACGGAACTATTGGGCTTTCCAATACTGATGACACCCAATAATTGCTGTTTGTAAAAAATGGGGGCAGCAATGTACATAATGCTGCTGTTTGGATCATCATAAATAGAACGGGTTGAACGAACGCCATATTTGCCTTGTAAGGTCAGATAGACATCATTCCATTTCGAATAATCTTGTCCTGTCGCCAATCCTTGAGAATCATAGATGACGATGCCTAGAGAATCGGTAATATAAATTTGTTGGTTAATCTGCTGTTTATTATGTTGCCAAATATTGGCGTTAATTTTTCGATTCAATGCATTTTGAATTTTATCGTCAAATTGTGCAGTTGAAACTTTATTCTCATAGACATCTTCTGCCACGAGCATCGCAATAATATTGGCATTCTCCGCCAAAGTATCTTCAACGACTTGGCGTACATTGGGTTTCACTTGCTGATTAAATGTATAGGACATAAACCACAGTCCCAATAAAATAATCAGACCGAAAAAGAACCAAATACGAATAAAGATCGACATCTTCTAGCCCATTCTTTTTAGGCTATAGCCAAAACCACGATGCGTCATAATGGGATCTTGTTCAGCAGAAATTTGTTTGAGTTTTTGTCTTAAGCTTTTAATGTGAGTATCGACAGTGCGTTCTAAACTATGTTCAGGATGTTCCCAAATATGATCCATTAATTGTTGTCGAGCAAAAACTTGTTCAGGATGATCAATTAATAATTTGAGTAGCCGATACTCATAACGTGTGAGTTGTAAGGCTGTTCCAAAATAATGGATTTTCAGGGCTTCTTCAAAGCAGAGCCATATTTTATCAGTTGAATGATCTTTTTCTATTGGGTCTAGGATAGGTGCTTGAATCGTTTGAGACAATTGATTCTGTAGTTCCATTCTGCGCCAAATGGCTTTAATCCGGGACACGATTTCACGTGAGCTGAAGGGTTTAGAACAATAGTCATCTGCACCAATTTCAAGCCCAATAATACGGTCAATTTCATCATCACGTGCAGTTAAAAAGAGTAGGGGCGTATGGTTAAAAGTGCGAATTTTTTTACAAACATCAAAGCCGTTAATATCAGGTAAACCGACATCGAGAATAATAAAATCAAAGTGATTCTGCTCAATCAGTTGAATGGCTTGCATACCTGTATTTGCCCAAGTGACTTGCCATTCTTCACGTTCAAGGGCGTAGCGCAAAGGCATGAGAATTGCGGCATCATCTTCAATACATAAAATCTGTTTTTTATTATTCATTTGAATGCATAAATTAATGGATCAGTTTCAGTGTAATAAAATTAGTGAATTGAAGCGAATGATAATTGACAGAACTATTTGAAAAGGAGCAGAGTTGAATAGACTTCTATACCGTTTTTTTATTTATTTTGAGAGTATAAAAATAAAGAAGTTGTGAATCGTTACTTTGGAAGTTGAATGTAAAATGTGAATTTTGAAAGTAGAAATGAAGGAAAATAATAATAAAATAGGATATTTTTATGATTAAGATCAGCATAGACGGGACAATAGCATCACCCATACCAAATGGCAGAGAGCCCTGTAATCTTCGGATTTGATCGTCACGCTAATCACAGGACAATAGCCGAAAGTAAAGATAATTTTCAGCAACTCGGCTTTACATGGGTAATGTAAAGCGGTGATTAGATTACTCTAAAAATAAGCAGGATGGGAAAATAGTTGTTTTAATTTTACTCGTTTGATTAAAAATTCAGCATAAAGTTTTATGTTCAAGCTTATTTGAAATGCAGTCTTACCAAAGTGATAATTGTGATTCATCTTGTTTTTCTGAGAGTTGATAAAGCCCAACGCCAATCAACCGAAATTGATGAGATTCTGGAATTTGCATTTCTTGTAGTAAGACTTGTATGACTTGGATCATATCTTGTTGCGAACTTAGTGGCTGTTTAAAACTCTTACTATGTTGTAACACTTGAAAGTTTTTGAGCTTTAATTTAACGGTCACGCCCCGTGCTTGAAATTGCCTTTTTTCTAAACTGAACCATACCCGTTCAATTAAGTTGCTCCAATAAGGTTTGCATTGACTTAAAGTAAAATCTACATCAAAAGTAGTTTCTTTGGAAATTTGCTGTCGTTGTCGTTCAGCTTGTACAGGTCTATCATCAATACCTTGTGCATATAAAAACAGTTGCTTGCCGTATTTACCAAAGTGATGAATCAGTACCGCTTCTTCTATTTTTTGTAGATCGCCCAAAGTTTCCAATTGCAGTGATTTGAGTTTTTCTTGTGTGACTTTACCGACCCCTGGGATTTTTTTGAGTGCTAAGCCTTGGATAAAATGTTGAACCTGACTGGGTTTAATCACACAGATGCCATTTGGTTTATGCCAATCTGAGGCAATTTTGGCTAAAAATTTATTCGGTGCAACCCCTGCGGAAGCAGTCAAACCAGTGACTTTAAAAATATCAGTGCGAATGCATTCGGCAACTTCAGTGGCACTGGGAATATTCTTTAAATTTTCCGTTACATCCAGAAAAGCTTCATCTAAGGATAAGGGTTCAATTAAAGACGTGTATTTTTGAAAAATTTCATGAATTTGGATTGAAACATCCCGATATTTTTCAAAATTGGGTTCAATCACAACGACTTGTGGACAGAGCTTTTTTGCTTGCGTCATCGACATTGCAGAACATAGACCAAAGGTGCGTGCAGGGTAGGAAGCCGTAGCAATCACTGCCCGTGGGTGATGTGAAGAAATCACTACAGGTAAGTGTTTTAACTCAGGTCGGTCTTTCAGTTCTACGGATGCATAGAAGGCATCCATATCGATATGTATGATTTTTCTCATGCACTACGCAAGGCAATGTTAGATGATATTATTCTAACCGATGTTTGCTTTATTCTTTAGTGTTGGGAAATATTGTACGACAGATTGTGTCATTTCAAGATGATTCATAGTGGAGTATCAAATATGGTTGAATGTCTAAGTTTATAAATAATTATTTAATATTATTTTTCTCTAAAAACTTTTTCCAGTCATCTTCAGAACCATGAAACACGTTTAAATCTACAGTCGTTGGAATACCTTGAATTTGCCCTTGATTGGTTCGTTGCCAAAATGTCCATGGGCGTTTATTTTTTAAATCAGGTGATTCTTTATATTCACGAATCCAGATCGGTGTTTGTTTAAATTGATCGACTAGAATGATGTTATAGAAGTTTTTCGAGGTATAAAAAATAGGTTGTTTGCCATAATGCTTGTGTAAGCGGTCATGCATGATTTTAATTTGTTTCAGTAATTGGTCTTTGGTGAATGTATTAATGCAATTGCTGTCATATTCCAAATCAATTACAGGGGGAAGGGCATAGGGTTTATTTGGTACAGTTTGAATAAAATTCTGCGCCTGAATTTCGCCGTCACGACATAAACGATAAAAATGATAAGCGCCTATATTTAAATTTTGTTCATGTGCGCCTAACCAATAATCTTGAAATTTATCATCACGATAATCGCCACCTTCAGTGGCTTTCAAATAAACAAATTGATATTTTTGCGGAGAAATCTTCTTCCAATCAATATTCCCTTGATGATGTGAAACATCAAAACCTTGAACTGGATAAGGTTCAGCGGCAGCAGGATTTTGATGGAAAAAAATTAAATAAGAGAGCATCGTACAGCATAATAAAGCCATTCCAATATATGGGCTGTATTGTCGAATTACTTTTTGTTTTGATGATCGCTTTTTCATTGATCCAATGGAGATATTTTCTGTATTTGGTATCATAACGTGATACAGATAGCAAAACCATGTGATTTCTGCAAAGAAATTAAATCGGCATATTTTTAGGTAGCCGTGAGAAAATAAAGGCAGTTAGAATATTGATTGCACCTAAGCAGATCAGTGTGGTGTGGAATGCTGTCGTAATATCATCTGAAGCATAATAAGCTGTAAAAACATTCAATAATGTTCCTGCCAAAGCCACACCAATACTCATAGAAAGCATCATAATCATCGATAAAAAACTATTTCCGCTACTGGCATCTTGTTGTGGCAAATCTTTTAAAGTGAGTGTATTCATTGTGACAAATTGCAATGAGTTGAGTGTGCCAAAAATAAAGAAGTGTATTGCCCGTAACCAATTCGGTGTATCCGCAGTTGTAAGAGAAAAACTGGCAATACATACGCCAACCAGAAGGGTATTGATGAGTAAAAAACGACGATAGCCGATTTTTTGAATAATGGGGCGGATAATAGGTTTGGAAAATAAAGAGCCTAAAACAACAGGGGTCATCATGATTCCTGTCATTAACGGTTCCATTTTAAAGGCAACTTGTAGCATCAACGGTAAAATAAAAGGAATGGAATTACCGCCAAAGCGGGCAAAGAAATTACCTAAAATCCCAATCGCATAAATCTTATTTTTAAATAATTTACTGCGAAATAGTGCATTTTGATGGGTATGTGCATGATATGCATACAGACCTGATGCAATCAGCCCTGCACTTAATAAGCCAAAACTAAATGCTTTTGAAACTTCACGACTGGCAATGTTTTCAATGCCTAAAGCCATGCCGACCATAGCAATGATCAGCAGAATAAAACCACTGAAATCAAATTTTTTCACAGTCGGCTCTGTAGCATTCGGCATGGCTTTAAATGTAACGAGTACGCCTAAAATACCCATTGGAATATTAATTAAAAAAATCCAGTGCCATGTTGCAACTTCAACAAGATATCCGCCGAGTGTCGGACCCATTAATGGACCAAGTAAGCCTGCCAAACTCATCATGCTCATAGCAGAGAGAAACTGTTCTCTTGGAATCAACTTCAACATGGCTAAACGACCTACAGGTAGGAGTAAAGCACCACCAATACCTTGAATCACACGAAAGCCAATCAGTTGATAAAAATTTTGTGATAAACCACAACCTAATGATGCCAGAGTGAAAATCACGATTGCAGCAAAGAAGGTATTTCGAACACCGAAACGATCTGCTAACCAACCACTGAGAGGAATACAGGCTGCCACGGAAAGCACATAACTGATGACTACGCCGTGCATGCGCAAAGGGTCTTCATTCAGACTTTTCGCCATAGCAGGCAAAGCTGTATTGATAATGGTTGTATCCAAGCCTTGCATAAAAAAGCCAATAGAGACAAGGAAAACCAATAATCTAAACTCAGGCTGTAAGCGTTGGTGTGTTGGCGTAGCAGTCATAGCATGGCTAAAGGATGTTGTTTCTCATGAGTTTAAAACAATATGATGAAAAATGATGTATTAAGAATGCATAACGGAATGAGATTCATCATTTAAAATGGAGCAGAGACTCATAAGCTGATCAAGCTATTTAAATATTTATTAACCCATTTCTTTGGTAAAAAGACAGATTGAAAGGTTTGCAAAGTCATTAAAGTGTCATAATCTGCGCCTAGCAGAATCTAAAATTAGGTGAATTGTGTTAGCACAAAAGGTGAGTCATTGATGGGTATTGAAATTTTAATGATTGTCGGCTTTTGTTTGGCTGCTTATTCAATCGTAGGAAATGATGTCCCACAAACATTAGGCACATTTATTTCGTCCAATGCACATCGTCCATGGTGGGTATTGTGGATTTATACCAGTACGATTTTAGCTGTAGTATTGATGTACGGTTGGTGGACTTCTGGGGTCGGTGATGCTTCTTATGGACGTTTGGAAACCATACCCTTTCCGAAAGAAGGAATGACGTGGCTGTACATTGTACCGCCGATTCTACTTTTATTTTTAACCCGATTTGGTATTCCTGTGAGTACCACATTTTTGGTTCTCACCATTTTTTCACCCAGTAGCTTAAGTTCAATGCTGACCAAGTCCATGATGGGCTATGCCGTTGCTTTTGTGGTTGCGATTATTATTTATCGCTTTGTAGTGAAAAGAATAACCGTCTATTTTAGTAAAACGCGACATGAACCTACACCTAAAATGTGGATAGCCATTCAATGGGTGGCAACAGGTTTTCTTTGGAGTCAGTGGCTGATTCAAGATTTAGCCAATATTTTTGTTTATGTACCACGTGCTGTTCCATTGTGGTTTATGGTTTTTGCAATTTTTGTTTTTATTACACTGTTAGGTGTGGTGTTTTATCAACGTGGTGGGGCAATTCAAAACATTATTGATACTAAAACAGGGGTGCAGGATGTACGCTCTGCCACCATTATTGATTTTATGTATGCCTTAATTTTATTGGTCTTTAAAGAAATGAGTAATATTCCAATGAGTACCACATGGGTATTCCTTGGTTTACTTGCAGGCCGTGAATTTGCGATGTCGATGCATTTGGCTGAAGTGAATAAACATCGAACATCACGTAATGTGAGTAAAGATGCTTTAAAATTATTGATTGGTTTACTCATGAGTATTTTATTGGCAACGACTTTACCTTGGTTCTATCATTGGATCGAAGGTTGAGCTACTCGGTACATTTCATACAATAGAAAAGCGAGCTATATGCTCGCTTTTTAGCATTTAAAAAGAATTAAACAACAAATTCTTTTGGATTTTCTAAACTTTTAATCGCATTGAAAATTTGATCTGCATGATTACAGACAATCAATTTTGCTCGGTGTTGAGGGGGTAAGAAACCTTCGTGTACAGCATGATCCAATTGCGCAATCAGGTGGTCATAAAATCCATTCACGTTATACAGCATCATCGGTTTTTGATGTTGATTCAATTGTCCCCAAGTTGCAACCTCTAGAATTTCTTCAAAAGTCCCGAGGCCACCAGGTAGAGCAACGAAAGCACTGGCACGTTCAGCCATCATGGCTTTACGTTCATGCATGTTTTCAACAATATGTAATTCAGTCAGTTTGTTATGTGCAATTTCATAGTCCAACATAAATTCTGGAATTACTCCCACAACGTCGCCACCAGCTTCTGTCACAGTATCTGCAACTTGGCCCATTAAACCAATACTTGCACCACCGTACACAATACCGAAACCGTGGTCAGCAATGCCTTGGGCTAAAGCAATTGCTTTTTCTTTATAAATGGGGCGATTACCTGCGCGAGAGCCGCAATATAATGCGATTAATGTTTGTGTAGCTTTGATTTCAGTGTGGAGAGATTCAGTGGTTATCGATTCATTTTTCATAGATTGTAGTGCGCTATTCATAAATTATTCTTTCTCCTTAACTTAGCATGTTCTGATCTTTTATTTCATCTTAGTTTAGGTCAAAAATATGACAACAACATGAGCCAAGTGAAGTACTTTGCAATAAATTGTAATGGCGCTGTAATGAAGCGTTGTGATAACAGCATAAACGTAAAAAATAGATGAATTACGTGCCAAGCTTGATATAATTAAAGTAAGTATCTCAACAAATGAATCGAAATGGGTAGTGGTTGTCGTCGCTCCGAACAAATACAGTTTCATCAAATAACAATAGTCATAGATGATTTGAATTTTAATTCCTGTCTATTTTATATAGAAAAACAACATCCTATTGGTCGGGAGTTACATTCATGATTTTCGAATGGATGTCAGACCCTTCTGCGTGGGTTGGTTTAGCAACACTGGTTGTGCTTGAAATTGTTTTAGGTATCGATAATCTAGTTTTTATTGCGATTTTGGCGGAAAAATTACCGCCTGAACAACGTGGTAAAGCGAGGGTAATCGGGCTATTACTAGCACTCTGTATGCGCATGCTATTGCTTATGTCGATTGCTTGGGTGATGACACTCACCGAGCCTTTATTCCATGTTTTTGAACATAGCTTCTCTGGCCGTGAGCTTATTTTGCTCTTTGGTGGGGTATTCCTATTGTTTAAAGGAACCATGGAGCTACATGAGCGCTTAGAAGGTGGGCAAATCGTTAAGGATGAAAATCCTGTACATGCGGCATTCTGGATGGTCATTGTACAAATTGTCGTGTTGGATGCTGTATTTTCTCTCGACAGCGTGATTACTGCTGTGGGTATGGTAAAAGATAAATCAGTCATGATTTTGGCCATGATTATCGCTGTTGGCGTGATGTTGTGGGCTTCAAAAGCATTGATGGATTTTGTAAATAAACATCCTACTGTTGTGATTTTATGCCTTGGTTTCTTGATGATGATTGGTTTTTCGCTCATCGTGGAAGGCTTTGGTTATCACATTCCGAAAGGCTATTTATATGCTGCCATTGGTTTCTCAGTATTGATCGAATTCATTAACCAAACCATGCGTAAGAACCAAGAAAAAATGGTGACCACGACAGATTTACGTTTCCGTACTGCTTCTGCTGTACTGCGTATGCTCGGTGGGAAATCCAATGGTTCAGACAATTCAGGTAATCAACCTGAAGACGTGTTAGCAACTCAAGCCTTAGCCAATGAAATGTTTGATCCTGAAAATGGGGCATATCATAGTGTGATGGTACAAGGTGTTTTAGGTTTATCCGAACGTCCTGTGAAGTCTGTGATGACACCCCGTCCTGAATTGGAATGGATTGATTTGGATGATGACCATATCACTGTAAAAGAACGTTTAATGTCGATGACACATTCACGTTTAATTGTTGCACATGGTGAATTGGATAATATTGCAGGTATTGTTCTGACCCATAAAGTGTTGAATGATTATATTGAAACAGGTGTTTTAAACTTTGAAAAACATCTGCGTGAACCCGTGATCGTACATGAAAATGCACAAGTCTTAATGGTGATGGAACAATTACGCCAAGCACCGTTACAGATGGCGATTGTATTAAATGAATATGGCTCGATTGAAGGTATTGCAACACCGATTGATGTCCTTGAAGCGATTGCAGGTGAATTCCCTGATGAGGATGAATTGGAAGCTGCTGCGGAAAGTTTAGAGGATGGTTCTCTGATTCTTGAAGGTTCAACTGATATTCGCCATGTATCGCTATTGCTGGGTCGTGATTTAGTTGATGATTCGGAGCAATATTCGACTTTATCTGGTTATATCCTATTCCATTTAGGGCGCTTACCTGAAAATGGTCAGTATTTAGAAGTAGATGGTTATCGCTTTGAAGTGGTCACTATGGATGGTCACAAAATTGAAAAAGTTCATATTGTTGAGCTAAAAAAAGATGAAGATGATGAGTAATCATTGATCAATATGTGAAATTAAAAAAGCCAATCTAGTGATTGGCTTTTTTATTGTTTGTTTAAATTGAATGACGATTAAGTACAGAATTTATTTGATTAAAAAATGTGTAAGTGTTGAGAGGATAGGTTATCTTCAAGTCAGGATGAAAAAAACAAAATGAGCATAAAATGACTGAATATGCAGCAGTAACAGCACAAGATTCAATTGTCGAGATTTTCCCAAATGTTTATTTATTGAGAGGTAGTATTCGAATTGCATCAATGATGCAGATGAATCGAAATATGCTGATTGTAAAGCAAGGGCAGGATTTAATTTTAATCAATGCTGTTCGTTTAAATGATCAGGGCTTGAAGCAATTAGAACAGCTGGGCTCGGTCAAGCATGTGATTCGTTTAGGTGATTTCCATGGTTTAGATGATCAATTTTATTTAGATCAGTATCAGCCTGAGTTTTGGAGTCAAGCAGGTCATGCAACGTATCCGAATTTAATTCCGCAGCATGTAATTGATGAAAATACCGTTTCACCTATTAAAGAGAGTCAATTCTTTATTTACGCATCAGCCAAATATCCTGAAGCAGCACTGCTATTGCAAGATCATCAATTATTAATCACAACGGACAGTGTGCAATATTGGGATGATTGGAAGTATATGAGTTTTTTAAGCAAAATTATTTTATATCTAATGAGGTTCCGCTTAGGTTTATTTATTGGAGGTCCTTGGTTAAAAAAAGTTTCGACACAAAAAAACAGTTTGAAAGTCGATTTTGAGCAATTACTAAAATTAGACTTTATTCATTTGATTGCTGCACACGGCAATGTGTTAAAAAATACAGCAAAAACTGAGTTGAATAAGGTAGTTAGTTCTACTTTTAAATGATGAGTTTCTAGTTTTTGATGAATGTTGATAGAAACAAAAGCCATTGAGTTGCATTATAGATTTTGCTTTATGATAAGCGCTATTGAACTTTTGAGTTTTGTTATGTCAGATCAGTCTTGTCCTTGTGGTTTAGCGCAATATTCCGAGTGTTGCCAACCCTTACATTTAGGCGCTATTAAAGCTCAAACAGCTGAACAGCTTATGCGTTCACGTTATAGTGCTTTTGCAAAACACGAGATTGATTACATCATTCAAACCACAGCCATTGGTCAACAAAAAGCGTTAGACCAAACTGCGATTGCCGATTGGAGTAAAGCCAACGAGTGGTTAAAACTGAATGTGGTTCAAGCCAAAGAGAAGCTTGATAAAAACCATGCTCAAGTTGAATTTAAAGCGCATTACCATCATAAGAAGGTACATAAAGCAGATCATAGGAAAAATGATCAAAAAAATGATGAAATGCTGGTACAAATCCATCATGAAGTTTCACATTTTGTGAAATATGACGGTGCTTGGTATTTCCTTGATCCAACCACAGAAATGCAAATCACCATGAAACAACCGTGTATTTGTGGTTCAGGCAAAAAATTTAAGCAATGTTGTGCAGAATATGTATAGTTTTTTTCTAAAGATGACTTAAAATAGCGCGCATCTTTTACCCTCAGTGGATGAAGGGAAATGTTACTCACCGTTATTTACATTATTGCAATTACGGCAGAAGCCATGACAGGAGCGTTATCGGCGGGTCGACGTAGTATGGACTGGTTCGGTGTTACGCTGATTGCATGTGTAACCGCACTAGGCGGTGGTTCAGTCCGCGATGTTCTTCTTGGACATTATCCGCTGACTTGGGTGAAACATCCTGAATATTTAGTTTTAACTTGCTGTGCTGCTTTTTTCACGATTATTATCGCGAAATGGATGAAGCATTTACATTCTATTTTCTTACTCTTAGATGCATTGGGGCTGATTGGGTTTACTATTATTGGCTCTCAAATTGCGATGCAGATGGGGCATGGTTTTGTAGTTTGTGCTGTGGCAGGGGTTTTAACAGGTGTTTCAGGCGGTATCTTGCGAGATATTCTGTGTAATGATGTGCCATTGGTCTTCCGCCGAGAGCTATATGCTTCAATTTCCTTTGTTGCTGTTATTTTCTATTGGTTCTGTATTGATTTAGGACTATCTTTAGAAATTACCGTAGTGTCCACTTTAGTTTTTGGTTTCTCACTCCGTTGTATCGCCATCTATTTTGGTTTAGAAATGCCAAAATTTATTTATAAAGATGATGATGAACAGTCTGCTTCTTCTAAAGATGAAACATGATTTTTATGTTGTAAATAATTAATTTTAAATAGTATCTTATATGGCGATCCTGATCTAAATTTAGGATCATCAAAATAATAAAACAAAACAATAAATCCTGTTGTGAAAGCAGTATTCCCACTTTCACCAAATTCAGAGATCGTGTTATGGACTTAGTTTCACGCGTACAACGCCTGCCGATTGGCAAATTTCACTATACTTTATTGTGGGTCATTGGACTGGGTTGGATGTTCGATGCCATGGACACAGGTTTAATTTCCTTTATCTTGGCAAAAATGGCTGAAGATTGGCAAATGTCACCGACTGAAAAGGGTTGGGTCGTTTCCATTGGTTTTGTCGGTATGGCAATTGGCGCTGTTTTTTCAGGTGGATTGGCAGATCGAATTGGGCGTAAAACAGTCTTTGCTATGACCTTGGTGATTTATAGCATTGCCACCGCATTATGTGCTTTTGCGCCAAATTTAACATGGCTACTGGTCTTCCGTTTTATCGTCGGCTTAGGTCTGGGTGGGCAACTTCCTGTCGCGGTGACTTTAGTCAGTGAGTATATTCCTGCACATGTTCGTGGTCGTTTCATTGTTCTATTAGAAAGTTTTTGGGGATTGGGCTGGTTGGTTGCTGCTTTAATTTCTTATTTTGTGATTCCTAAATTTGGTTGGCACATTGCATTTCTGATTGGTGGCTTACCTACAATTTATGTGTTTATGATTTTAAAGAAAGTCCCTGAATCTGTGCCTTATTTGGTGAATCGTGGGCGAATAGCAGAAGCACATGCATTGGTACAAAAATTAGAACGTCAATGTGGTGTAGAGGTCATTGAAATCATTGAAGTCAAACCTGTATCTGAACAACAAGGTGTATCTTTTAAACAACTGTGGTCAGGTGGTTTTGCTCGTCGTAGTTTAATGTTATGGCTGATTTGGTTTGGCATCGTATATTCTTATTATGGCATTTTCACATGGCTTCCAAGTTTGTTGGTTAAACAAGGCTATACCATTGTTCAGTCTTTTGAATATGTCTTGGTGATGATTTTGGCACAGCTTCCGGGTTATGTTGTGGCAGCGTGGCTCGTGGAAAAATTAGGGCGCAAAGCAACCTTAGCAGGCTTTATTGGGATGTGTGCTGTATCCGCATATTTCTTTGGACAAGCGACTACGGTAACCATGATTATGCTTTGGGGTTGCTTAATGTCTTTCTTTAATTTGGGGGCTTGGGGTGTTTTATATACCTACACGCCTGAACAATACCCTGCGAATATTCGTGCTTTCGGTTCAGGTTGGGCTTCAGCAGTGGGGCGTATGGGCGGGATTGTTGCACCACTTGTGGTGACACATATGATGGTGATGAATAATGGCTTTAGTCATGTCTTTATGATGTTTACCGCTGTGTTATTAGCGGTTGCCTTCGTGATTATTGTTTTAGGCGAAGAAACCAAAGGTAAAACCTTAGAAGAGATTGGTTTGTAAGTTTGGATTCAAGTAGATAATGCCTTCAATTGTATATAAAAGTAGGGCATTGTCTATTTCATCAAAAATAAGGGCCTTCTAAAGATCAGCGTTATAGATCTATAGCTTTCAAATTAAAATATTAAGTTGATCATTTCTTTGAAAATGGATAGTTTTACGGCATTAGATACATTATAAGACGCAATTTGTCGTCGTAAGAAGGGCATACTCTTGTACAGTTGCATCATGCGACTTAGCATAAGAACTTAGATACAAAAACGAATTAATTTAGGATTAAAGGTTGTTATGACAATCCTTACGCATCAGGCGACAGAAAACCGTTCCGTAGCAGAATTTACCGAACAAGCTTACCTTAACTATGCCATGTACGTGATTATGGATCGTGCATTGCCACATATCAGTGACGGTTTAAAACCCGTACAGCGTCGAATTGTGTACGCGATGAGTGAGTTGGGTTTAAAAAATAGTGGTAAGCCAAAAAAATCTGCCCGTACGGTAGGTGATGTATTGGGTAAATACCATCCTCATGGTGACTCTGCTTGTTATGAAGCAATGGTCTTAATGGCACAGCCGTTTAGTTATCGTTACCCATTCATTGAAGGGCAAGGAAACTGGGGTTCACCCGATGATCCTAAGTCTTTTGCTGCGATGCGTTATACCGAAGCGAAACTGTCTTTATATAGTGAACTGCTGTTGTCAGAATTAGGGCAAGGCACATGCGATTGGCAAGACAATTTTGATGGTTCAATGAAAGAACCTGTCAATCTACCTGCACGTGTACCCAATATTCTGTTGAATGGTACAACGGGGATTGCTGTCGGAATGGCAACGGATATTCCACCGCACAATTTACGTGAAGTGATTAAAGGCACAATTGCCCTAATTCGCAATCCAAATATTACTGATGAAAAAGTGGCAGAATATATTCCTGCACCCGATTTACCGACCAAAGCTGAAATTATTACCCCACCTGAAGAATTACTCAAAATTCAAACCACAGGTCGTGGTAGCTATCGTATGCGCGCTATTTATACGATAGAAAAAAATGAGATTGTGATTAGCGAATTGCCGTATCAAGTTTCAGGTTCAAAAGTGATTACCCAAATTGCCGATCAAATGCAGGCAAAAAAATTGCCTTTGGTTAGCGATTTACGCGATGAGTCGGATCATAAAAATCCGACCCGTTTAGTCATCGTATTGCGCTCTAATCGTATTGATGCAGATGCGGTGATGAGTCATCTCTTTGCAACGACTGATTTAGAATCCAGCTATCGTGTCAATATGAACATGATTGGCGCTGATAGTCGTCCGCAAGTTAAATCGATTCGCCAAATTTTATTGGAATGGATTGAGATCCGTAAAAATACAGTGACACGTCGTCTACAGTATCATTTAAATAAAATTGAAAAACGTCTCCATATTCTACAAGGGTTGATTATTACTTTTTTGAATATTGATGAAGTGATTCGAATTATTCGTGAAGAAGATCAACCTAAACCTGAATTGATGTCACGTTTTAATATTGATGAAATTCAAGCCGAAGCGATTTTAGAACTCAAGTTACGTCATTTGGCAAAGCTTGAAGAAATGGAAATGCGCCGTGAACAGGAAGAATTGGAAGCACGTGCAGCCATTATTCGTGAGCAATTGGCAAACCCTGAATCTTTGAAAAATTTAATTATTGATGAACTCAAAGAAGATGCGAAAAAATTTGGTGATGATCGTCGTTCACCTTTAGTTAGACGTGCGGATGCAACGGCGATTAGCGAACAAGACTTGATGCCTGCTGAAGCAGTTACGGTGATTCTTTCAGAAGCAGGTTGGATTCGTTCAGCCAAAGGTCATGATATTGATGTTGAAAAATTAAATTTCCGTACAGGAGATCAATATCTGAGTCATGCACAGGGTAAATCCAATCAAAAAGTCTATGTTATTGATGAATCTGGGCGTAGTTATGCGTTGGCAATTAATAGCCTGCCATCTGCACGAGGCTTAGGTGAACCGCTCAGTTCAAAACTTTCACCTGCGAATGGGATTGGATTCAAGCAAATTCTCATTGCAGAAGATGAAAATGAAATTGTCGTGGTAAGCTCTAAAGGTTATGGTTTTAAAACGCAAGCCAAGCAATTAGACACCAATGCCAAAGCAGGGAAAGCATTCTTGAGCTTAGCCGAAGACGCCAAAGCTTTGCCATTGCTTACGGTGACTGATGCAACCCACCTTGCAATCCTCAGTGATGCAGGAAGATTCCTTGTGATTGATTTGTCAGAATTACCAACTTTAAATAAAGGCAAAGGAAACAAGTTGATACAACTTGAAGGCAAAGAACAAATTTTGTCCATGACATTGCTTAATTTAAATGAAATAATTCAGGTAGTTGCAGGACAGCAACAATTAAAATTGAAGGGTGATGATCTTCAGAAATACATTGGTAAGCGAGCGACGAAAGGGCAACTCTTACCACGTGGATATCAAAAAGCAAATAAACTGTTCATTCAAAGATAAAACTAGCATCCATTGATCGAAATACGTTATATATGATCAGTATTCGTGAATATGGATGCAGTATCGAGTATAAAGTTAAGCACAAAGAAACCCAAAAACGATGCTTAATATTGAAAAGAACAGTTTAAAACTAGGGATTACAGATTGGAGAGTATGGCATTATGGAAAAGATTTGGTTCGCTGAATACCAAAAGACTGGGATTCCAGAAACAGTAGAATTACCACAGGAAAACACTTCGCTTATTGATATTTTTGAGCGTAACTTCCAGAAATTTGGTTCACGTGATGCATTTATCTTTATGGATAAAGTGATGTCTTTCAGTGAACTAGAGCTTGCAAGCCGTAAATTTGCCACTTATCTTCAAAGTTTAGGTTTAGCAAAAGGTTCACGTGTTGCAGTGATGATGCCGAACGTATTGCAATATCCAGTGGTTGCTTTAGGTGTATTCCGTGCAGGCTTAGTGCTTGTGAATGTGAACCCACTTTATACTGCACGTGAGCTTGAGCATCAATTGAATGACTCTGGTGCAGAAGCCTTGGTGATTATTGAAAACTTTGCAACGGTTTACCAAGCAATTTTGGGTAAAACACCTGTGAAGCATGTGATTGTTGCTTCAGTGGGCGATATGCTTGGAACGCTGAAAGGGACTTTGGTTAATTTTGTTTTACGTAAAGTACGTAAGCAAATTCCAGACTGGAATATTCCAGGGCATGTGAAGTTCAATACAGCCATTGCAAAAGTTAGTCCAAATAATTATAAACGTCCAAATATGACCCTAAGTGATACAGCAGTATTGCAATATACAGGGGGTACGACAGGTGTTTCTAAAGGTGCTGAACTGACACATCGCAACTTAGTCGCGAATCTTTTACAGTGCGATGGCATTTTCCAAAGTAAATTTGGCGTAGGTGATGGCTCGAAAGATGATCGTATTTTCTGTGCATTACCGCTTTACCATATTTTTGCATTTATGGTTTGTGCGATGTACGGTATGTACAAAGGTCAAGCCAATATTCTGATTCCAAACCCGCGTGATTTACCTGCGGTCATGAAAGAATTACGCAAGTATCAGCCTAGCTTCTTCCCGGCAGTCAATACATTGTTTAATGCCTTGGTACACAATGAAGAATTTAGACAGCTGGATCATAGCAAGTTAAAAATGGCGATGGGTGGTGGTATGGCTGTATTACCATCAACAGCTCAAGCATGGAAAGAAGTGACTGGCACCATCATTATTGAAGGTTATGGTCTATCTGAAACTTCTCCTGTTGCAACAGCGAATCCTCCCGCAACAACAGAGTTCAGCGGTACAATTGGTGTCCCATTACCATTAACAGATGTCGCAATTTTAGATGATGATGGCAATCAC
The DNA here is from genome assembly GCF_002135415.1 of Acinetobacter sp. ANC 3832. GTDB lineage: Bacteria > Pseudomonadota > Gammaproteobacteria > Pseudomonadales > Moraxellaceae > Acinetobacter. The sequence continues at coordinate 66,793 of NZ_NEGJ01000011.1, read as the reverse complement.
TTAGCACTTGGTGAGCAGGGTGAAATTTCAATTCGTGGCCCACAAGTCATGAAAGGGTATTGGAATCGTCCTGATGAAACTGAAAAAGTCATGACTGCGGATGGTTTTTTCCGTACAGGTGATATCGGGATCATGAATGAACGTGGCTATATTAAAATCGTAGACCGTAAAAAAGACATGATTTTAGTCTCTGGCTTTAACGTCTATCCTTCAGAAATTGAAGAAGTGATTGCAACACATCCAAAAGTATTGGAAGTTGCTGCAATTGGCGTACCTGATGAAAAATCTGGTGAAGTGCCTAAACTCTTTGTTGTGAAAAAAGATCCATCTTTAACCACTGAAGAAGTTTTAGCTTATGCTAAAGAAAACTTAACAGGCTATAAACGCCCACGTTATGTTGAATTTATGGATGAGTTGCCAAAATCAAACGTAGGTAAAATCTTACGTAAAGATTTACGTAAATAAGTTCTCAATATTTTAAAAGCGCCTTTAAAGGGCGCTTTTTTTATGGGAGATGGGTTCTAAACAGGTTAAAGCTTGTCTATTGAGCTGGCATACCAACGGTCAATATATGGACGGCTGATTCCGATGATTCCGACAAACGTCAGCATTGTACCCATTTGTCGCCCTAAGGCAGAAGGTGGAATTGAGCCATAACTTAAAAAGATATCGATGAAACAATAGACAGCAATCATCGCTAAAGCCATATATAAATTCATTCGCTTAATGCCGACAGCATAAAATGCGATGACTAAAACAAGGAATGTCCCTACAGTCGATTGCCAATTGTAATTGGCACAAATAACGCACAGCAAAAAAGCGGTAATGGGAAACACGACTTTCAGAATCCGATCAACGCGTAATTGTTGTTGACGTTGCTTATCTAATTGCTCAAACATTTCTTTCTGATCAGGTTGTGTCATTTTGACTCCACTACACAATTTTGCAAAACTCTCGATTTCGCTAAAATTATAACAACAATGCCATGTTATGATGTTGCCCTAAAGATACTTCATGAGAATAAAGTCATGTCTGGGATAGATGGCATCATATATTTAATTTTAATTGCCTGTTTACTACCTTATATATTCACAATAATTGCAAAAGTTGCAGGTGGTTTTAAAGCCAAGGATAACCAAAATCCAAGAGCATTTTTAGCCAATACATCAGGCTTAGCCGCACGTGCCAATGCAGTACAACAAAATAGTTTTGAAAGTTTACCTTTGTTTATTGCATCGGTGTTGATGGCTGAATATATGGTTGTTCCACAAGTAATTATCATGATGCTTGGAATCGCATATATTGTTTTACGAATTATTTACGGAATTTGTTATTTGTGTAACTTATCGACCTTAAGATCGGTGATCTGGTTTCTTTCAATTGCGTGTCCGATCGTATTATTTATCAGTATTATTCGCACCATCTGATGTAAATTGTTGATCTCTCCCCATGTTCAATTTATTGCTTGAAATTGTATAATTGGCAACAGATTGCGATATAAAGCGTTATAATCGGCCAGATTTTAAATAAGACCTCACTTTAAAGAGTATCCTATGAGCTACAGTAATATTCCTGCGGGCAAAGATGCGCCAAATGATATCTATGTCATCATCGAAATTCCTGCAAATGCAGCACCAATTAAATACGAAATTGACAAAGATTCTGATGCATTGTTTGTAGACCGTTTTATGGGTACTGCAATGTTCTATCCAGCAAACTATGGTTATGTACCAAATACTTTGTCTTTGGATGGTGATCCACTTGACGTACTTGTTGTAACGCCATATCCAGTTGAACCAGGTTCAGTAATTCGTTGCCGTCCAGTGGGTAAATTGAACATGGAAGATGATGGTGGTGTAGATGCGAAATTGATTGCAGTTCCGCATGATAAATTAACACCGTTGTATAAAAATGTTCAAGAATATACAGACCTTCCTGAATTATTGATCAAACAAGTAGAACACTTCTTTGCTCACTATAAAGATTTAGAGCCTGGTAAATGGGTTAAATTGAGCGGTTGGTCTGGTGCTGATGTTGCAAAACAAGAAGTATTAGATTCAATTGAAGCCTATAAAGAAGCAAACAAATAATTTTTTGCTGATGTATATGATTTGGATATTGTTTCCAATATCTACATAAAAAACCCACATCAAATGATGTGGGTTTTTTTATGTCTTAAATATCGTATGAATTAGAAAAATTTCACAGGGATATCAAGGAATACACGCCATTCATTGGTATCAGGCATATACACTGCATTGTATGCATCATCTGCGCGATAGTAAGAATTACGAAGACGTAAACTTGCATCTTTTGCAAAACCACTTTGAACGGTATATTTCACTTGGTTAAAGAATTCGCTTTCTTTTGCTTTGTTATCTGTTGGTGTTTTGATATCCCAACCGTAAACATAAGCTGTCGTCCAGTTCAAACCTGGTACGCCAAAAGCAGCTAAATCTAAGTTATATTGAATTTGAGTAGACTTCTCATGGTTACCAATAAAGTCTGAAAGATATGAGTTTGGTAGATAAATACTTTGACCACCATCTGCATTTTCACCATAGTCATAACCTGTATTACCCGTATTCTGCTGGTAAGCCAACATTACACTGTGCGGACCTTGATTATAAGTTCCTGATAATGCCCAAATATTATTACTACGATCATCTGCAGCGACATTAGGTGATGTTGAGTAAGTGCTTGCATCTTTATCAAATTCAGTATGATAACCACTGAAATCAAACGTTAAAGAGCTCTTGTCAGCCAAAGGTAATTTATAGTTTGCATTGATATAGTGACGTTCAAGTTTATCTTTACTGTCTAAGCCATAGTAAGACGCATTAAGTTGGTCATCAAATTTATATTTACCACCCCAAACAATCGCGCTATCAAGACGTCTACCATCAGTATTGATTTGATCTGAATATTGGTTCTTTGTAAATTTACCTGCAATAAGCTCAAGATTTTTAATTTCATGGCTGGTGATTAAAGTACCTTCGAAGTATTCAGGTACTAAACGTGCAGTATTACTTGCAAGTACAGGGATGTCTAAAACTTGAGTACCATAGACTGCTGTCGTATTAGAGATACGTGCTTTCACATAACCACCACCACGTGTCCAATAATCATAAGCATCTACATGACCATTGGCATCTCTTGCACCATCATTATGAGTTGGAATCATGTTGTTACCAGCATGATCATTTTCACCAATTTTGAATGACGTATCACCAATGATACCTACACCAAAACCGACAATGCCTTGAGTAAAACCAGAATCTAATTTTAGCATCGCAGTTTGAGCAAATGAGCTTCTGTCTGTGCCAGGAGCAACATCTTTATAATCACGGTTGATATAGCCAGTGCGGAACAGTACAGAACCGTTGGCATCTTCAAGAAATCCTTTTGCTTCGCTCTGCTCGCTGGCGTGTGCTGACATCACTAATGCAGTGTTAATTAGAATGGCCAGTGTTAGTTTTTTTGCTGGTAGCATGAGTATTACATCCATATGTTTGGTTACAATTTTATTTTAACAGCGTTTCAAATATGGACAAATTGTATAATTATTCTGTAAAAAAGATATCTTTTTTATTAAATATATTTCATTCTTGTTACCTACTCGGGAAATATGCAACAGTTTGTTAAGTTTAGCGAATATATGTGAGTCATCGGATTTACCGAATAGAACCATTAAAATAAGCAAAAAATATTTTAAATATTAATTAATTTTTACATTGTATTGCTTCTTATCAGTTCAAAAATACGTAAAATCGTGCGCTTCTTTCTCCCTTTGCATTTTGTATATGTTTGTTTCTCTATCAAAAAAAATATTGCCTTTATCTTTGCTTTTAATTTCATATTCGGCATTTGCTGAAAATTCAAAATCTACAGTTACAGATGCAACATTAACGGGAAATATTGGTCTGGTCACGCAATATATTTATCGTGGTGGCGTAGAAAATGATGATATTGCGATGCAAGGTGGGCTGGAATACGCACTAAAAAGTGGCTTCGCTGTTGGTTATTGGGGTTCAAGTTTAGATTATGATTCAACAGATGCTACTCGAGAGCATGGTTTTGAACATGATCTTTATTTGTCTTATGCACAAGAATTGAACCAAGACTGGGCATATAAAGTTCAAGCAACATCGTATATTTACCACAATGGTGGTTCTATCTATGGTGAAGCGGATGATAAACGTACCACTACCGCATATGATGTTTTAGGACAAGTGGTATATAAAGATTTAACTTTGGGTTTAAGCGTTGTATTGGCTGATGCATCTTTTGGAAATGCAGGCGATGTCTATATGAGTGCAGCATATACCTACGCACTCCCACAAGATTTTCATTTGAATACTTCAATTGGTGTTTCAGCATATAACAGTAGCCATGACGACAGCTTGATCCAAACGAAAAAAGACTTTGCTTTTAGTGAAGCACGTGTGGGAATTAGTAAAGTCATTCCAAATACAGGTGTGACTGCTTCATTTGACTATATTTTAGGTGGTGAAGATCGCTTAGGTGAAGACTTTGATGATCATTTTGTTCTGGGTTTGAATTACGGTTTTTAAGCTATCGTTTTAGCATCATCATTTATAAAATTGATTGAAGAGGTGCATCAGCAAAAGTTGATGCACTTTTTTTAAGCATAAAACAAAGTTGAACGTTGATCATGCACTGAAAATATTCTCAGCATTCATTTTTTATCAAGGCTCATGTGCTTATCAATAATAACATCCTAATTTTACGTAAAATTTATGCTTTTCAAAAGATAATGAATAGAAAAATTATATCTGCATTCATCACAATACATCCTGTGTTATTGATCTATTCAAAGGATTGTAATGAGTGATTTTATAATAATCCATTGTCAGTCCTACTAATATTCTAGGCAGTCATTACAAAATTTAAAGCCACATTTATCTTAAATAATATTTTTAAAATAAGTGGCTTATCCTTATTTTGAAAAAGTCATAAAGGGGCTTTAAATTTAGTTGGCACAGCTATTGCTATGTCTAATATGAGTTTATCAAATTAACCAAAAGAAATAGACATCAGCTGATGGGGGAGTTAAGTCCAATGAAATTTACAATCAGAGCATTCACACTTGTAGCACTATCAACAACAGCAACTTTGGCAATGGCAGAGGATGAAACTGCATTATCAAAACTAGGTTTGAGTTTTTCTGGGAATGCTGCACTAACCACAGATTATCGCTTTCGCGGTATGACACAAACGCAATCAGATCCTGCTGTTCAAGGCAGTTTTACTTTGGCACATAAATCAGGTGTATATTTCAGTGCTTTTGCTTCTAATGTGAACTTTGGGACATCTGATCCGCATTTAGAATTAGATCCATCGCTTGGTTTTACAACCCCTTTAAATCTTTCGGCAAGTGTTAAACCCGTATTAGATGTGGGTGTAGTTGAATATAATTATCCAAGTGCAGCAGATGATTTTAACTGGACAGAATTTTATGCAAAATTAACATTTGCAGATGTATTTGTGAAAGGTGGAAGTTTGCTGACTAATGTTAACTATACCAATGATTGGGCAGCAGTCGGTGGCAATAGTTGGAATTTCACACTGGGGTATTCTGCTCCAATTGCAGATACTGGCTTTGGTGGTGTTGCAAGTGTTGGATATACCACAATGGATAAGGAAGCTTTACCAGATGCTAAAGATAACTATGTCGATTGGAAATTGGGTGTGAACTATGCAGTAAAATCGATTCCAGGTTTAACCGCAGAGCTTGCCGCTGTAGGAACAAATATTGATACAGATGGTTTAAGTGATGCAACTCAACGTGGTTTAGAAACAGGTGCAGTATTCACTTTGGCGAAAACATTTTAAGCTATTTGATTTAAATGAAAGGTGACTTTGAGTCACCTTTTTTATATAAAAACCTGCATACATAAATTTAGGTTTTGCCTTTAAAATGTGGAACAGGTTTTATATGAGGTAATTATGGAAAATATTAGAAACTTAGAGATCTCTCATATATGAGAAATGGTTATTGTGTTGCTTCAAAAGCAGGATGATATTTAACTTCGCCTTGAGGAAACGTTCCCCTAAAAGAAAGTGCCTGAAAATATTCAGTCGGTACATGAGCTAGAGTTAAATTTGGGATTACTTTAAAGCCAAATTTTGAATAATAAGCAGGATCACCCAAAACTACACAGCCTGTGCCATCTAACTGTTTAAGTTGTTGTAATGCTTGTTTCATTAAAGCAGAGCCAACACCTTGCTTCTGATATTCGGGTGCAACTGAAATAGGTCCTAAGCCATACCAATCTGGCGCACCTGAAGAAATTTCTACAGGTGAAATTGCAACATGGCCAATGATTTTTTGATTTAACTCAGCAACAATCGAAATGGTTAATTGCTGTGCGCCTCTTAAAGCATTCACAATAAATTGTTCTGTGTGATCAGTATGTTCTGCATGTTCAAACGCTTTTTGAGTCAGCTCAAAAATGGCGTGAATATCAGTTTCCTGTTCATTACGTAAAATCAAATTTAACATTGTGAATGTCCATCCTCATATTAGATTTTAAATTTCAGTGCTTTAGTTTTAAGTTTCATTATTTCGGTAAGATAAAGCTTCAGTTAAATGCGGGCTTTGAATTTCTGCACTTTGAGATAAATCTGCAATTGTACGTGCAACACGTAATACCCGATGATAAGCACGTGCAGAAAGATTTAAACGTTGTTGTGCCATTTCTATAATTTTTTTAGAAGACTCATCTAAGTTCGCATGTACTTCTAGTTGTTGTGGTGACAAGCCTTGATTTAAATAACCTTGTCGCTGAATTTGCAAATGATAGGCAAGGGTGACACGCTCTCGAACCGTTGCTGAGTTTTCTACAGGAGCATTATCTTGTAACTCTTGTGCTTTTAAAGGAGGAACATCAATATGTAAATCTATACGGTCAAGCAATGGACCTGAAATTCGATTTCGATAACGTTTGATTGATTCAGCAGAACATTGACACCGACTGTCTTGGTTAAATGCATAACCACATGGGCAAGGATTCATGGCTGCAACCAGTTGGAAGTTTGCAGGAAAGGTTATTTGTCGTGAAGCACGTGAAATTACAATTTCCTTGGCTTCTAATGGTTGCCTTAACACCTCTAAAACTTTGCGGTCAAATTCAGGTAACTCATCTAAAAATAAAATTCCTAGATGGGCAAGCGTAATTTCCCCCGGTTTTGGGTGTGATCCACCACCCACCAAAGCGACGGCTGAAGCTGTATGATGTGGGGCACGAAAAGGTCGATGTCCAAAGGGATGTTGAGTATTGGCAATTGAATAAATACTGGCAACTTCTAAATTTTCTTGAGCATTCAAAGGCGGTAAAATACTGGGAAGACGAGAAGCTAAAAGTGTTTTTCCTGTACCCGGTGGACCTTTAAATAAAATAGAATGACCACCAGCAGCTGCAATTTCTAATGCTCGACGAGGGCGTAATTGTCCTTTGACATCAATCAAATCAAATTTATAGTGTTGCTCTTGTTTTGACGTTTGGGATGTACTTGCTTCAATTTTGTGCGTTTCTAAAAAGTGTTCACAGACTTGCTTTAAATGTGTTGTAGCAAAAACCTCTAAATTGACCAGTTGTGATGCTTCTTCAGCATTTGCTTGTGGAAGCATGAGGCGATGCCCTATAGATTGGCAAGCCATCGCAATTGTTAAAGTACTGGTTACAGGACGTAAATGACCATCAAGTGCTAATTCACCAATAAATTCAAAATCATCTGTAGCATTCTCAGGAAGCTGTCCCGAAGCAATTAAAATACCTAAAGCAATAGGTAGGTCTAAACGTGAACCATCTTTGGGCAAATCTGCAGGGGCTAAATTGATGGTAAGCCGTTTGGTTGGGAATAAAAACCCACTATTAATAATTGCAGAACGAACGCGATCTTTACTTTCTCGAACAGCCGCTTCTGGTAAACCGACAATGGTTAAAGATGGTAAGCCTTGACTAACGTGTACTTCCACTTCAATCAGTGGTGCATGTAAACCGAGTAGACCTCGGGTATAAATTTTGGCAAAAGACATCTTATTATTCCAATATGCTTTATTTTTAATCGTTATTGGTCTTTTTATGCACTAAAACTGTGCATATTTTATCAATTATACTTTTTTAATGTGTGATTCTAATATTTTTACCTGTTCTTGCAATTGTGTTAAACGGAGATTTGCATTTTGTAGTGCGGTTTTCTGACGTTCAATTTCATCTTTAGAAACAAGATCCATTTTACTTACAGCTTCATTTAATAAAGCACGCAGATTATGTTCTATGTCTTTTCTAGGTTGATCAACTTGTTCTAGAATGGCTTGTAATAATGTTTCAATCATGATTTATTCCAAAGAATATCGGTATGTTAGCTAGTTTAACATTGCTGCAAGTCAGACTATAGCATTAACTGATTAAGATGGATTTATTCGATAAAAAAAGATATAAAAACCAATATAAAAGTATGTTTTTTTAAAACTCAAACAACATGTTCGGGTATAAAATAGGTTATAAAGATGTTTCTTGCTCGAACAAAATAACACCCCCAACCGTTATGGCGTTTTGGCATGAAAATTGAACATAAAACCTTACTGGTGAGAAAAGCCGAAGGAAAACAACATGAAACTCGTAACTGCAATTGTAAAACCATTTAAATTAGATGATGTGCGTGAAGCGCTCTCTGAAATTGGCGTTCAAGGAATTACCGTAACGGAAGTTAAAGGTTTTGGACGTCAAAAAGGCCATACAGAACTCTATCGTGGCGCTGAATACGTGGTTGATTTTTTACCTAAAGTAAAAATTGAAATCGCAATCAGTGATGACATGGTTGATTCTGTTATTGAATCAATTACTCGTGTCGCTAGCACTGGAAAAATTGGTGATGGAAAAATTTTCGTGACGAATTTAGAACAAGTCATCCGTATTCGTACAGGTGAAACAGGTCCAGATGCTGTTTAACTTGGCACAAAGTTTGCAGGTTATGTACATCGTTACATAACTAACAAAAATGAGGTTGGGGGATACGAATGAAAAAAATACTATTTGCACTCAGCTTGTCTGGCGCACTCTTGGGTGGTTCTGTAGTTGGTGGGTCAGTTGCGTGGGCTGAAGAAAGCGCAACTGCACCTACATCTACAACATCAGTGGTTGCGACTTCAAGCGACACATCATCTACAGCATCTGTTACAGCGGTTGCTGCTCCTACTGAACCAGTCAAACAAGAAGTAACACCTAAACTTGATACAGGTGATACAGCTTGGATTTTGGTCTCTACAGCACTTGTCTTATTAATGACGATTCCTGGCTTAGCTCTGTTTTATGGCGGGATGGTTCGTAAAAAAAATGTTCTCAGTACCATGTCACACAGCCTGACTGCTGCTGCGATTGTGAGTATTGTTTGGGTTGTGATTGGTTATTCACTGGCTTTTGGTTCAGGCAATGCTTTTATTGGTGGTTTAGATAAAGTCATGTTGTCGGGAATTACCACAGATGCTTTAACGGGTACGATTCCTGAAATTTTATTTGTTATTTTCCAAATGACCTTTGCAATTATTACTGTCGCAATTATTAGTGGTTCTGTCGCTGAACGAATGAAATTTAGTGCCTTTGTTGCTTTTATTGCGGTTTGGGTCGTGGTCGTCTATGCACCGATTGCCCATTGGGTCTGGGGTGGTGGATGGTTAATGAATGATGGTGCGCTTGATTTTGCAGGTGGTACGGTTGTTCACATTAATTCAGGTGTTGCAGGTTTGGTTGCCGCTTATATGCTTGGTAAGCGTATGGGATATGGCAAAGAATCGATGGCGCCGCATAATTTAACTTTGACTGTATTGGGTGCAAGCCTTGTATGGGTCGGATGGTTCGGTTTCAACGGTGGTTCTGCTTTAGGGGCAAATGGTTCAGCTGCTTATGCTTTAGTCACGACACAAGTTGCTGCTGCTGTAGCTGCTGCGACATGGTTAATTGTAGAAAAAATTGTTCGTGGTAAAGCATCTGTATTGGGCGGTGCTTCAGGTGCCGTTGCTGGATTAGTCGTGATTACACCTGCAGCGGGCTTTGTCACAGTGGGTGGCGCACTGATTATGGGTATTATTGGTGGTGTGGTTTGTTTCTGGGGTACAACGGGTCTTAAACGCTTATTAAAAGTTGATGACTCACTGGATGCATTTGGCTTACATGCTGTAGGTGGTATTGTTGGTGCGCTCTTAACAGCCGTATTTGCAAGCTCATTCATTATGGGAAGCAAAGCGCCAATGGATATGATGCATCAATTATGGGTACAAGCTGAAGGCGTATTGGCAACCATTGCATATTCTGCGGTTATGACTTTTATTCTGTTAAAAATTATCGATGTGGTGATTGGAATCCGTGTTGAAAAAGATGATGAACGTATGGGCTTAGATTTAAGTCAACATGGCGAACGGATCGAATAATAATTCAAACGATATCTATATATTGTGTAAAACAGCCCAAATGGGCTGTTTTTTTTCTATATCTTGCGTAAAGCTCAACAAAATTCTGAATTTTTGCTACACTAACTGTCAATAGATTTGTTCAATTAAACCGCTATGCATTGTCCATTTTGCAACGCCGCAGATAGTAAAGTGATTGATTCACGTTTAGCCGCTGAAGGTTGTCAGATTCGTCGTCGCCGTGAATGTATCAGTTGTAACGAACGCTTTACGACATTTGAAAGCTATGAAGTGGTGATGCCACGAGTGACGAAATCGGATGGTAAAAATGAACCATTTGATGAGGCCAAACTTCGTCGTTCTTTAATGCATGCACTACAAAAGCGTCCTGTTACGCAAGAACAAATAGAAACAGTATTGAGTGATATTCAGTTGCAGATTCGCCGTTTAGGTGAGCGTGATGTACGTTCACGTACAATTGGTGAAATTGTAATGCAAGCATTGTTTGCATTGGATCATGTTGCTTATGTACGTTTTGCTTCTGTTTATCAAGATTTTCAAGATGTTGAAGCCTTTCGTCGTCAGATCGAACAAATGCAATATCGTGGGCAAGACCACGAACTATCCTAAAATCTCCTTATTAAAAAATTGTATATAGGAAAAACATGTCTGAGCTAAGCCAAGATCAATTTTGGATGCTTCAAGCTTTAGCTGAGGCGGAAAAAGCCATTTATCGAACTCGCCCAAATCCTGCGGTAGGTTGTGTGATTGTTAAAAATGGTGAAGTCGTTGGTCGAGGGGCGACAGCCCCTGTGGGTGGTTCTCATGCAGAAGTTTTTGCTTTGCGTGAAGCGGGTGACAATGCTCAGGCAGCAACAGCTTATGTCACTTTAGAACCATGTGCTCATTATGGGCGTACACCGCCATGTGCTAAAGGTTTGGTTGATGCAGGCATTTCTCGTGTGGTCGTTGCGTGCTTAGATCCGAATCCATTGGTTGCAGGAAAAGGTGTTCAAATCCTGAGAGATGCAGACATCGACGTTGATGTAGGCATCTGTACAGCAGAAGCCCAACAGTTGAATCAAGGTTTTTTAAAGGCAATGGCAACAGGTATGCCTTATGTTCGGTTGAAAATTGCATCGAGTTTAGATGGTCGCACAGCAATGGCATCAGGTGAGTCTAAGTGGATTACAGGTGCAGAGGCACGACAGGATGTGCAACATTGGCGTGCAATTTCAGGTGCAGTCATCACAGGTATAGAGACCATTTTAGCTGATGATCCGCAACTGAATGTTCGTCACATTCCCAATATTGATCTAGCAAATGTTGTGCAACCGAAACGTGTGATTTTAGATCGACAAGGCCGTTTACCTTTAGATGCGCAAATTTTACAAGTTCCAGAAACAGTCATGGTCATGGGGCCATTTCGACAGGAACTCGCAACATTAGGCGTGGTACAATTAGAAATACAGTCTTTAGCTGATTTATTAAAGACTTTAAAAGATTTTCAAATTTTTGATGTGTTGATTGAAGCGGGTGCGACACTTTCGAGCGCATTTTTGCAAGAACAATTGGTTGATGAAATGATCAGTTATATTGCACCTACTTTTTTAGGACAATCAGCACGCGCCATGTTCAATGCTGAATTTGACAGTATGGCTGAGCAACTCCGTTTTAAGTTACAAGATGTGACCCAACTGGGTGATGACTTACGCTTAAAACTTATCCCTTCGCAAGAGACAGTATGAATCCAGAGTCTTCGGTATATCACAAACGTCGTCATGCTGCGCGTACGACGGATGAGTATTTATTTAATCAACTTGTGCCTTACTTAGGTAACAAGCGCCGATTGCTCCATTTGATTTTAGAAGCACTTGAAATCACAGGAACATTACATACAGGTAGCAAACGAGCCCCTATTTTTGCAGATTTTTTTGCAGGAAGTGGAGTGGTTTCTCGTTTAGCTCGGCAAAATGGTTATCGTGTGATTGCCAATGACTGGGAACCTTATAGCCATGCTTTAAATCATGCCATCTTGGCATGTACAGACGCGCCTGCATTTAAAGAATTGGGTGGTTATCAAAAAGCCATTGATTATCTAAACCGTTTACCTGAAGTCAACGGTTGGGTGACGCATAATTTGTGCCCACGGAATGACGAAATTTATGATCCAAGTCGTGACCGTTTATTCTTTAAACGTCGTAATGGGATGCGTATAGATGCGATTCGTCAGCAAATTGCAACATGGCAAGCACAAGGTGCAATTGATGATGTAGAGATGAGTGCATTGCTTGCACCTTTGCTTTATTCAGCCAGTTTTGTGAGCAATACCAGTGGTGTATTCAAAAGTTTTCACCATGGTTGGGGTGGCAAAACTCAAACGGCATTAGAACGTATCGAGTCTTTATTGTGGTTATCACCCAGTCGTTTTTCAGAAGTAGGTGATTCAAAACAACAAACGCCAATGGCAGAAATGTGGTGTGTCGATGCACAACATCTTGCTAATCAAATGAGTAGTTTTGAGGTAGATGTTGCTTATCTTGACCCCCCTTATAATCAACATGCATATGGCAGTAATTATCACGTTTTAAATTCTTTAACGTTATGGGATCAAACCGATTTACCAACACCAGATACCAAAGGTTATAAGAGTGGAATTGATCGTGCATGGCGTAAAGAACGCCCAAGCCCATATAATTCTTCAAAGTATGCACAAGAAGCATATGAAAAATTATTATCGACAATCAATGCACGTTATATTCTGACCAGCTATTCAACTGATGGTAATATCGAAGCCAAAGATTTACTCAAAGCAAATTTAGAACGCGGAAAAGTAACCTTGTTAACACAAGATGTTCCCCGTTATCGTGTGAGTAAACAACGTCAGTCTGAGCGTGCACGTGTATTAGAATTTATTGTGATTACCGATACGCATGCGAAATCTGGACCACCATTAAGACAATTATTAGGGCAACTTTACCATTTTGCAGAATTGGGTGGTGTCGACACATCAGGTGTTAGCACACAATTGGCACTTTGGTAGCAACAATACGAGATTAAACTTATGTTCACAGGCATTATTGAAAGTTTAGGTAAAGTCGACAGTCTGCAAAGCGTAGGTGGCGATATTCGTTTACGTATTCATACCGATTTAGATATGTCAGATGTACATTTGGGTGACTCAATTGCAACCAATGGTATTTGCTTAACCGTGATCGATTGGGGTGAAAACTGGTATGCTGCGGATGTATCTCGTGAAAGTTTGAACCGTTCAACATTAGGCAATTGGCGAGCGGGTCAAGCTGTGAATGTTGAAAAAGCGATGTTGCCAACCACGCGTTTTGGTGGACATATTGTCAGTGGTCATGTGGATGCTGTGGGTGAAATTACCGTGGTTCGCTCAGATGCACGCTCTTTATATTTTGAAGTGACAGCACCTGTTGAAATTGCCAAGTATTTAGCTGAAAAAGGCTCAGTGACTGTGGATGGTATTAGCTTAACCATCAATCATTTGCGTGGAAATATTTTAAGTTTAAATTTGATTCCGCATACGGCTGAACGAACCAATATTGGAACGTGGAAAGTCGGTGCGAAAGTCAATTTAGAAGTCGATGTTTTGGCTCGTTATATTGAACGCCTACTTTTGGGTGACAAAGCTGCTGAACAAAAAACCGAGTCAAAGTTGAGCATGGAATTCCTTGCGGCTAATGGCTTTTTAAGATAAAAAGAACATATGATATTTTGCACAGCCTAATAATGATTAGGCTGTTTTTATTTTAGATTATGATGTTAATCGACATCTTGTATCAGTATTCACAAGTGCTTTGCTTTTCTTCTTTTAAGGAAAAATAAAAGGCATGATGCAAGAAGATTAAAATTATAGATAATTAAACTTTAAAGGAGGGGTAAAGCAGTGCTAGATTTTTTAATGCACCTTGAACAGCTACTACCAACTTTACTTGAGAGTTATGGTGTATGGATTTACGCCATTTTGTTTCTGATCATTTTTGCAGAAACAGGTTCAGTGTTTATGTTCTTCCTACCTGGTGATAGTTTACTGATTGCGATTGGTGCATTGTGCTCAACCTCTAATGTTTTACATTTACATTATATGGGGGTTTCTCTTTTTATTGCATCGGTACTCGGCTATATCGTGAATTACTACACAGGGCGAGTGCTTGGGCTTAAATTCTTTCATGAACATTCTAAAATATTTAAGCCTGCTTATATTCAGAAAACAGATCATTATTTTTTGAAACATGGTGGAAAAACCATTCTGATTGCTCGCTTTATTCCGTTCGTACGCTCCTTTGCACCTTTTGCTGCTGGAGCAGGGCATATGAGTGTGATGAGTTTTATGATTTATAATGTTTTGGGCGGTTGGATTTGGATTGCATTACTTCTAGGTCTTGGATATGGTGCAGGAAATCTGTTGTCTGCACTTTTGGGTATATTTTAAAACACTAAATCATTGAATAGATATTGGCAGAAGTATTTAAAAGTATGATTAATAAATAATCAAATGACCAAATTGAAAAAGCCCAGTCAGGGCTTTTTTTGAATTTAAAGCAGGCTTAATTTTTGATAATGGTAAAAGATGTTTGTTCAAACCATGTTCTTAATGAGCTTGGAAGGTCAATTGAAAATTGCCCTTTTTCAGATTCACGTGAAAAAAATACGGAAATAGATTGAAAATCTGCACGACTAATCAAGAGCTCTTGGGCAGAAACAGTCCATTTCTCACCTGAATTGAGTGTGGCAATTCGATTTGAGATTTGGTTCAGCATATCCATTTTATTTTCCTAAGCATCTAATGTAAGTCTTTTGAAAAGATAGGATTCTTGAACCTATCCATTAGAAAACATGACTATGATGTGACATTAACATGTCATTTTTGTGACATGAAAATAAAATAACTTAGAACTAAAATGGATAAGCTTTGCTATTTTTCTGCTGAAAACTGTGAGTGTTTTAAAATATATGCAATTTCTTCTGTTGCTGCTGTTTGTAATTTAGTGCGGAAAGATGAAACGGCTTGTTCTATTAACGTTTCTGCTTCTAATTCTAAACGTAAGCGTACACTCTCTAGTTCAGATGTAATTTGTTCATCTTGAATCCTAAATTGACCATTGGCATAGTCAATTGCAGGTGTTTCAGGGTTTTTACTATATCGTGAACTATATTCAACTGTTTCTTGATCAATAGAATGACGCAAGGCTGCCAAAGAAACAGTTTGTGCATTAAATTGACGAATTTCATCTTGTTGAAGTTGTTGATTATATTTTTGTTGTTGCTCACGTTTCTCCGCCAAAGAATTTTCTAAGGCAAGTTGTTTACGAACACGCGCTTCTTCAATCAGCTGTGCTTTTAAATCTGCGTAGGCTTGTTCACTTTTCAGTTGAGCCACTTGCATTGAACGTTGATCATTGGCAAGCCAAGACTCGATATTGCTCGCAGGATTTAAAAGATCACAGATTCGATTTAAGTCGTCCACAAACGCATGGCGTACAGCTTCAGGCGCATTTAACCAACGCTTTTTAAAATCCTGACCGACATTTAATGCCACCATGCATCTCCTTAAAACAAAACGACGACTTTTATAATTTAAATGTTTGAGGAACGATGCCTAATTTACGATAAGTCTTGAATTTTTCACGACCGATGTGTTTGGCATGTTCATCATTTTCAATGATTTCGATAATGTGACTAAATTGTGTCACTTGTTCAATTGCTTGATTGTTAAAATTAAACACAATCCATTCAGCAGACTCTGGTAAAACTGCGGAAATACAAATTGGTGCATGGGTTTGGTCAATCCCGTGAGCAAGAAAACTGCTCGGATCGAAACTCCACAAACGTTCATCCAACTGTTGTTGCATTTCTAAATCTGGACTATATAACCAGATTTTTGCAGATTTACGCAGAATCTTACGGCATAAACGACAAGCGCTTTCCACTTGTCGTTCAGGGCTTTTTTCAAACAGATAGAAGCTAACTTTAGCCATTTACATTCGCACGATTGATAATGAATTGCATCAATAGTGGAACTGGACGGCCTGTTGCACCTTTTGCAGCACCTGAATGCCAAGCTGTACCGGCAACATCTAAATGTGCCCAACGATATTCACGCGTAAAACGTTGTAAGAAGCAAGCCGCTGTAATTGAACCTGCTTGTGGACCTGAATTACCAATATTACCAATATCAGCAAAAGGCGAATCGAGCAGCTCTTGATAATCATCAATCACAGGTAAGCGCCATACACGGTCAAAGCTCTGTTCAGCGGCTTGGTTAATTTCTTGCGCAAGTTCATCGTCTGGTGTGAACAAACCACTGAGTAATTTACCTAAGGCAACAATACACGCACCTGTTAATGTTGCAATATCAATCACAACAGCAGGATTGAAACGTTTGATATAGGTCAAAGTATCACAAAGAACCAAACGACCTTCTGCATCAGTATTCAAAATTTCAACAGTTTGACCACTCATGGTCGTAACAATATCGCCTGGACGTGTTGCATGAGCTGAAGGCATATTTTCAGCCGCTGCAATGGCACCGACAACATGAATTGGAAGTTTGGCTTCGCAAAGTGCACGAATCGTTCCAAGAACAGATGCAGCACCACACATGTCAAACTTCATTTCATCCATACCAGCACCGGGTTTGAGTGAAATACCACCTGTATCGAAAGTCACGCCTTTACCGACGAGAACAATTGGTGCTTGATCTAGATCTGCTTTATATTCAAGGGTGATGATACGTCCTGGACGTTCAGAACCTTTTGAAACAGCCAAGAATGCATTCATACCCAAGTCAGCAATTTGCTGTTCTTCCAGTACCGTCACTTTTAATACATCTGGATACTCAGCAGCAAGCGCAACTGCTTGTTCCGCTAAATATTCAGGGAAGCAAATATTGGCAGGGCAGTTGCCTAAGTCACGTGCCAAGTTTTGCCCATGTTGAATCGCTTCAACTAAATTTAATTGTTCAGCATCTAAAGTGGTTTTTTCAGCAATTAGATTGATTTGTTCTAAGCTATAAGCATTCTTTTTCGACTTATACTCATCATAACCATATGCTGCTTGTGTTAAGTTTAATGCAAATAAATAATGTAACTCAGCAGGAATTGCGGAAATATCAATGCTGATTTGTTTGAATTTTTTTTGTGAAGCTTTAATCAGGCTTTGTGCAATTTTTGCCAATTTTGCTGGCTTTAATTCAGAGGCTTTATCTATGCCCAATAAAGCACTATTGGCCTGTAATGCAACTTTCCCGATTAATGGTAAAGTTTCGTTTAAACCTGCTTTAAATTGAACAGTGTTGATAATCACATCTAAATCATTGATGTGGTATGTGGATTTTGCTTGTTGTATATTTTCAGCATCAACCAAAATCAACAAATATTGACTAGATGTCTGCGCCGAAAATGACGTATTAATAGTAAGTTTCATATGCTGTAGTTGTGCCTGTAGAGACGTTGCAAATCATTAAACCATTGAAACACTACCAATGATAGAATTTCAATGTGGTTTTATATTTTTATCATTCGGGTAAACTATGCCGTGGTGAATAATTCAATCATGAATTGTTAAGCATCTTGCATATTCAGTCCGATTAACCCAATTTTGGAAGATTACTTTGATTATAAGACGTTATCTCGTCAAACAAGTGGTATCGACCTCGCTGGTTGTGATTACGCTACTCACGCTGATTATGATGGGCGGACGTTTGATCAAGTACTTTGGTGTTGCTGCGCAAGGGCGCTTAGATGTCAGTATTTTGTTCAGTATTATTGGGTATCGCTTGCCTGAATTTTTAACGCTGATTCTTCCACTGGGATTCTTTATTGGACTGATGTTGGTTTTTGGTCGTTTGTATGTTGATCATGAAATGGCAGTCTTAAACAGTAGCGGTGTGAGTAAACATCGATTGGCGCGGTTATTGATCCCATTGACTGTGGTTTATTTAATTGTACAAACAGCTTTAATGGTTTGGATTTCTCCTTGGGGGTTACGTCAATATTATCAACTGACCTCTACTCAAGCGATCCGTACCGGTTTTGATTTGGTTCGACCTAAAGAGTTTATTTCATCAGGTTCTTATACAATCTATGCGGGTTCATTGTCAGAAGATCGTAAGAATTTAAAAGATATCTTTTTTTACCAACGTGCAGAAAAAGAAGGTAAACCAGACGTGATGATTCTTGCCAAAGAAGCAACACGTGTCGAAATTGCAGATGATACCGCCAGTATTGTGGATTTATTGCAAGGTCGCCGTTATGAGATTTATCCAGATACTGCAAAATATACTCAGATTGAATTTCAGTCTTATCGATTACGATTAGAAAGTAATGATAAGGCTAAATTTGAAAGTGATGAAGTTGAAGCCCTGCCTTTTTCTAAGTTGTGGCAAACACGTGAAGACCCTGTTATTGCCAGTGAACTGGGTTGGAGAATTTTCGTACCATTTTCTGTGGTTGTTGCATTAGCATTGGTACTTGCGCTTTCTGAAGTAACCCCACGTCAAGGACGTTACTTAAAGCTTTTTCCTGCACTGCTAATTTTTGCCAGTTTAATTGTTGCTTTAATGGCAATTAAAACACGTGTCAGTAGAGATGAAATTGGTATATGGGCTTATCCTGCCGTATTGATGTTCTATACAATTGTAGCAGCATTGTTCTCTAGAAAACAAAAATTAGCGCCGAAAATCAAAAATCAAATCAAGCGGGTGAGATCATAATGTTAGCAGGTAAAATTTTAGCCAAACATGTGACCAAAACAACGCTACTTGCGATGCTTGGTGCGACCCTTATTTTGGCTGTTTTACAGATACTATTTACCTATTTAGGTGAATTGGGTTCTTTAAAACCCGATTATGGCGCTTGGCAGGCTTTACAATATGTCTTGTATAGTGCGCCTTATTATATCAATCAAATGTTGCCCATCGCTGCATTGATTGGTGCTGTGCTCGGATTGGGTGCATTGGCCTCCAATAGTGAACTCATCATTATGCGCGCAGCAGGCGTCAGCTTATGGCGTATTGTGGGGTGGGTGATGCGACCTGCATTACTTCTTGTCGTTATTTCTTTTGCTTTAACAGAATGGGTGATTCCTTATAGCACTGAACAAGCAAAGAGCGTGAAAACGCACCGTGGCGCTGCTGCTTTAGGGGAAGTAAAAGGCTATTGGACGCGTGAAGGTCAACGTTTTATTTATATTGATTATGCAAACTCAAAAGGTAGCTTAAAACAAATTCAAATCATGGATTTTGACCAAGATTACCGATTGAAATCATTGTTGAATGCTGAGCAAGGACAATTTATTCAAGATGGGAAATGGACATTAAGTAATTCCACACAAATGGATATTCTTACTGAAGGAAGTGCAACATTAACCAAATCAGCACAGCAAAATTTAGCATTGGCATTACAACCTAAATATGTACATATGGTCACGATTGACCCTGAAGATTTAGCACCAAGCCAATTGGTAAGCTTTATGCGTTATATGAATGAATACAGCCAAGTTTCAAAAACGTACCAATTGGCCTTTTGGAAAAATGTAGGTGCACCATTTGCACTATTGGCTTTGGTTTTGGTGGCATGTTCCTTTATTTTTGGCCCATTACGCCAACAATCCATGGGATTTCGTTTGGTCATAGCATTATTTGTCGGTCTCAGTTTTTACTATTTGCAGGACTTTTTAGGTTATGCAAGTTTAGTCTACGGACCTTCACCTGCTTGGTTTGTTTTTATCCCCATTATTGCAATGTTCGTGGCTGGAAGTTACTTACTTTATCGTGCGCGATAAGATTTTCCTGAGTAAAAACTCGGGTGTAAATTATAAAATAGATGGTGAAGATAGTTTAAAACCATCGTGTTCAGATAGTGTCTTATCTAGAAAATGGGTAAGATGTAATGATTAATTTGTAAGCAAAAAGAGTGTAAGTTATGACGGATGCAACTGCTGGAAAAATCCCTCACGTATTGGTAATTATGGATGGAGTCGGGCATCGTGAAGATGTGAAAGACAATGCTTTTCTAGCAGCAAAAACGCCAAATTTGACGGCAATGCAACAACAGCATCCACATAGTTTAATCTCTGGTTCCGGTGAAGATGTTGGCTTACCTGATGGTCAGATGGGTAATTCAGAAGTTGGTCATATGAATTTGGGTGCAGGTCGTGTTTTGTATCAGGACTTTACTCGAATTACCAAAGATATTCGTACAGGTGCTTTTTTTGAGCATGAAGTACTGATTGATGCTGTTGAGAAAGCCAAAGCTGCACAAGGTGCTGTACATATTATGGGGCTCCTTTCACAAGGTGGCGTACATTCACATGAAGACCATATTGTGGCAATGTGTGAACTTGCGCTAAAACGTGGTGTTCAAGTTTATTTACATACATTTTTGGATGGTCGTGATACTCCGCCACGCAGTGCACAACCCTCATTGGAAAAGTTTGATGCTTTATTTGCTCAATATCCAAATCAAGGTCGTATTGCGACTATGATTGGTCGTTATTTTGCAATGGATCGTGATAACCGTTGGGATCGTGTAGAACAAGCATATCGTTTGCTGACTGAAGGTGAAGCCGTACGTGTTGTCGATTCGGCAGTCGAAGGCTTAGAACAAGCTTATGCAGCAAAAGAAAATGATGAGTTTGTCAAGGCCACACGAATTGGTGAAATTGCTAAAATTCAAGATGGCGACAGCATTGTATTTATGAATTTTCGTGCAGATCGTGCACGTGAAATTACCAAAGCATTTGTAGAAAAAGATTTTGCTGGTTTTGAGCGTAAAGTTGTTCCAAATTTATCTAAATTTGTGATGTTAACGCGTTATCAAGCAACCATTGATGCTGCTGTTGCATATATGCCAGACGCGCTGAAAAACTCAATTGGTGAGTACCTATCAGATTTAGGTAAAACTCAATTGCGTATTGCTGAAACTGAAAAGTATGCCCATGTTACCTTCTTCTTTAGTGGTGGTCGAGAAGATGAATATCCAGGTGAAAAGCGTATTTTAATTCCATCACCGAATGTTGCAACTTATGATCTTCAGCCTGAAATGAGTGCTTATGAAGTCACAGATAAGCTGGTTGCTGCGATTAATTCAGGTGAGTTCGACTTATTGGTCGTGAATTATGCCAATGGTGATATGGTTGGGCATACAGGTGTATTTGATGCAGCCGTGAAAGCAGTAGAAGCTGTAGATGCAAGTCTAGGTCGTTTGTATGAGGCTGTTATGGCGAATCATGGGCACATGCTTGTCACCGCTGATCATGGTAATGTGGAACAAATGCAAGACTATGTGAGTGGCCAAGTACATACACAACATACCACTGAATTAGTACCATTCATTTATGTGGGCCCAACGGATGCAACCATTATTGAAGGTGGTGTATTGGCAGATGTAGCACCTACATTACTGACCTTGATGCAGATTCCTGTTCCGAAAGAAATGCAAGGGCGTAATCTGATCACACTCAAAGCATAATACGAATATTAAAAAATTAGGTATATGAATGACTCAAGCTTGGAAATATGTTGCGCTTATTGTTGCTTTACTTGCAAGTGGAAGTCATTCAGTTTGGGCTGCGGAAAGTAAAACTTCTGTAGCACTTGATTTTGATGATCCTGAAGAAAGTATTGAAGAAGTACCGATTGAATCGATTGAACAATTTGTGCAAATTTATGGTTTGGTGAAAGACAATTATGTGAGCGAAAAGCCAGATGATGTTTTATTTTTACAAGCAATTAAAGGATTGGTCAGTGGTTTAGATCATTATTCTCGCTACCTTTCCGCAGAAGACTATAAACAGCTTTTACAATATACCGAAGGTGATTTGGCGACAGTCGATTTTGAAATGAATTATGATAGTCATATTCGGCAATGGCAGATTAAAAATTTAAAAGAAAACTCTGACTCAAGTAAGTTGGGGCTTAAAAATGGTTTTACGATTTTTAAAATAGACAATCAAGAACTTAAGAATTTAAATGTAGAACAAGTGGATGACTTACTTCATGGTTCAATTGGTTCGAGCCTGCAATTACAATTGAATGCCAATAGTCCAGCAGTTACGGTTGTTCGAAATAAAAAAGTTGATGTTGCGGATATAGAAGCTGTGATGCTACACAATCAGGTTTTAGTGCTTAAAGTTAAAGTCTTTCAGCAAGATACTGCCAATGAAATGAAACGCCTAATTGAAGAATATAATCCTCAACGCATCAAAGCAATTTTAGTGGATCTTCGAAATAACCCAGGTGGCTTATTGTCCTCCGCGGTTGAAACAGCCGATTTATTTTTAAATCAAGGCACAATTGTTTCAACCCAAAGCCGTTCTGAAGGGAATCAACAATTCCAAGCATTGCCTGGTAATGAGTTTCCCACGATTAAATTAGGTATTCTTATTAATGGTCGTTCGGCATCAGCGGCAGAAGTTTTTACTGCGGCTATGAAAGATCATCAACGGGCTTGGATTATGGGGGAGAAGAGCTATGGTAAAGGCGTTGTACAGAAGCTTTTTCCTTTACCAAATGGTGCAGCCTTACAAATGACTGTCTCGCATTACTTCACGCCGAATGGCAGTATGATTGATGGACAAGGAATTCGCCCAAATCAAGATTATCCTTGGCCTTTAGAAATGAAGGAAGATACCTATTTGAACAATGTCGCAGAACAATTGCTCAAGCATGGAAAATAGAACCAAACTCATCTCTTAGATTCTATTTTTCTTTGATTTAATCATCAATATCTAGTCCAAACTTTTTCAAACGATAACGCAAAGAGCGAAAGGTCATCCCAAGTTTTTTTGCGGCAAGCGTTCTATTCCAATGCGTTTGATTGAGCGCGGTGAGTAGAACATCTTTTTCCACTTTTTCTAAAAACTGTTCTAAACCTTCTTCAGGAATTTTAGCTTCATCAATGTATAAAGATGATGTGTTTTTTGTAGATGTATCTATGCTTTGTTGATGTTGCCCTGCATTCTCATTCTTTGCGATAACACGAATCGGTGAGCTTTGTAGATGGGTTAAATCAATATAGCTTTCATCACTTAACGTAATAGCACGTTCAATGATGTTGCGTAACTCTCGAACATTACCTGCAAAATACTGTTGTAATAAGAATGTTTTGGCATTGTCGGTTAGATTTTTTGTCGTAATTTTCCACTCATGACAAATTTGCGCAATAAAATGCTCTGCGAGAATTAGAATATCTTGTCCACGTTGTCGGAGTGGTGGCAACTGGATATCCATGACATGGATACGGAAAAATAAATCTTGGCGGAATTTGCCTTGTTGTACCAGATATTCGAGATTTTGATGACTCGCACTAATAATACGAAAATCAACTTCAATTTCTTTATCACTGCCCAAAGGTCTAATTTTTTTCTCTTGAACTGCACGTAAGAGTTTGGCTTGCATCGCTAAAGATAATTCAGCAATTTCATCTAAAAATAAACAACCGCCATCAGCGGCTTGAATTAAGCCTTGTTTGTCTTGAGTCGCACCTGAAAAGCAGCCTTGTTTATGTCCAAACAATTCGCTTTCCATTAATTCTTCTGAAATTGCACCGCAGTTGATGGCAATAAATGGACAGTCATTACGATTGCTGAGTTGATGGATTAAGTTGGCAACGACTTCTTTACCTGTTCCAGATTCACCTGTAATAAAAACAGGGGCTTGTGATCGAGCAATTTTTTTAATGGATTCACGAAGTTTTTGCATCGGTTCTGAATCACCAATGAGCATTCGACATTCCAATTGATCACTGGCTAAAGCGTCAAGGGGTGGAACATGTAAAGCTTTTTGCAATAATTGATGCAAATGAATTTGATTGATTGGTTTACTCACAAAATCAAAAGCACCTGCTTTTAAGGCAGAAATTGCAATTTCCATATTGCCATAAGCAGTAAGCACTGCGATGGGGGTCTTCGGGTAGTTTTGAGTGACATGGCGAACCAGATCTAAACCACTGCCATCGGGTAGATTCAAATCCGTAATGCAAGCATCGTATTTATATTCGCTAAAAAAATGAATGGCTTGGCGTAAGTGATGTGCAATATGAGTTTTAATGCCCATTCGCGCTAAAGTCATTTGCATGAGCGTGCATAAATCATGCTCGTCATCGACTAATAAAACCAAAGGTTGCTTTGTACCCATATCCCCAAAAAACCTACTTAAAATCTAATCCATGAGTGGGCATTCAATTCTGAAACATGCCCCTTGTTGTTTTTGCTCAACGTATATGAGCTTTGCTTGATTAGCTTCACAAATACTATGTGATAGATATAATCCTAAACCAGTTCCATTGATTTCGGTACTAAAAAATGGTTGAAATAGTTGCGATAAGTCATGTTTTGAAATGCCTTCTCCAAAATCAATCACATCAATGAGTGTAGCACGCTTACTTTGATAAACATGTAAGCGGATAAATTCAGCATCTTCAGCATTATGTCGAATGGCATTACGAATTAAATTGATGAGTACTTGTCTAAGTTGTAATTCATCAAAATAAATATTTAATGAAGTTTCAATTTCAAAATGAATGAGTTGTTGTACATCCTGTAAATCATGCTGAATGAGGTCATCTATAAAAGGTTTTAAGTAGACTTTAGCGAATGATGTTTTTTTGTTTTTTGCCATATCCAAGGTATCTTTAATAATTTTATCAATACGTTGAGCTTGCTTTGAAATCATTTGAGTGAGTAGTTGATTTTGCTCAGCATCACTGCCTAAATTCAGCTCATTGGCTTGTACAATGGCTGCCAAAGGATTACGAATTTCATGTGCAATACTGGCAGAGAGTTGTCCCAATGCAGCGAGTTTGAGTTGTTGAACTTTTTGATTGATTTTTTGTGCATCTTCTAAAACCAATAAGGTTAAAGCTTGTTGTGGAACAATTAACTTTTGAACACGAATATCTACGCTATAGGTGGTCTGTTGTGATTCAAATTGAAAACGCTCACCATCTCTCAGAGAAGCTGTTTTAATCATCTCAAACAAGTCAGGTTGAAATGTCGCAAGGTGGTATTGTTCGTGCGCATACAGCGGTGAGATGCCCAATAAAGCGCATGCAGCAGGGTTGCTCACTACAATTTTGCATTGCTCATCTAAGACCAGATAACCGACTTCAATTTGCTCTAGGATATAGCGATTAATATTTTGTAATTTAAATAACTCAATCGATTGATGCGTATTTAACGATTCTAGAACTTGGAAGCGACGAATGGCAATTTGCCCGATGCCGTAAACAATAAAGAAAAGAAAAGCGAGTAAGGCACTATTACCAATATTGTTGAGATTGGATGAATCAAAAAAACTACCAAAAAATTGCTGGTACACTACGGAAATTACCGCAGCTAAGGTAATCAAAAGCGCTTTATTTTTGGTCAGTAGAAAATTTGCAGCAAAAACAGTAATGACAAATAAGAGCCCAATGGCAAGATTAGGACCACCTAATGCAAAGGTGAGTGCACTTAAAAAGATGACATCAATACAAAAAACCGCAATAAATTGCCGAGAAATTGCATGTGGATAGAGCTTGAGTACAAACATCTGTAGCGCACTAAGCGTGGTATAAATAATCAGTGCGTAAAAATATAAGCTAGGATATTGATAATGCGCCGTTTGATGTTCCAGTGTAACGACAAAAATCAAGGTTAAACAAAAGGCAATAATTAAACGGTATGCGGAATACAATGTGCCTAAGCGGTAGATCGTTTGATAAATAGGAACAGATACCGTAGGCGACATAAGTGTACTCTTGTGATTCTTTTTTACGTGACAGTTTTTAAGGCTTAATTAACCCATAGCGAATCGCTAAATGCGTTAATTTAACATCACTGTCGAGATTGAGTTTTTCAAATATTCGATATCGATAAGTATTGACGGTTTTAACACTGACAAAAAGCTTATCTGATATTTCTTGGGCGCTAATACAATTCACCACCATCATAGCAACTTGCATTTCACGTTCAGAGAGTGCATCGAAGGGTGAGGTTTGTGTGTCAGATAAATATGAGCTTGCCAATTGTTCTGCAATATCAGCACTAAAATATTTTCCACCTTGCATGACTTTTTTAATGGCACGAACCATTTCTGTAATGGGTGCACCTTTGGTGATATAACCTCTTGCACCTGCTTTCAATAACAGTGAAGGGTAGGGCTCTTCAGCCAAGCCACTCACAGCAAGTACTTTGGTTTCAGGCGCCGTTTGTAATAAACGTCGTGTTGTTTCTACTCCACCTATACCAGGCATATTTACATCTAATAAAACGATATTGGGATGATGCTGACGTACCAAAGCAATCGCTTCTTCACCCGATTCAGCTTGTCCAATCACTTGGATATCCATCTGATCTTCAAGCATACGACAAATACCAGTGCGCACTAATTCGTGGTCATCAACAACTAAAACTGTAATCACATTGCACCTCCTTTGTATATTAAATATCATGTTTTTTGTTACATAACGCAAAATTCACTTGCAATGTCATAACAAAATTAGCAATGCTATCCTAATCTTTTATTAGAAATCGTTATGCACAATCTCGTGAGTTCATATTATCCGCGTCATCGTGTAAATGTAAGTCATATTTGAGGTAAGAAGCAAGATTGCTAAATACCCCCTAAGATGAGTAGGTTATCGTGAAAAAATCTAAAAAAATGCTAAAGCATATACTGAGTTTATCCGTACTACTCAGTTTGAGTTCAACAAGTTTTGCAGATCTTGTGATTAATTCCTCGGGGAATAGTGGTCAAGCTTCAATCAATTGGTCTGCTGATGATGCGAACCAACTGCTCAACAGTGATGTAACGGCAACAACCAGTACTGCAAATAGTAATATTAGTAATCTAGAGCCTTCACCACAAGGTTCAGCAACAGTAACAACAACACTGCGTCAGTTGAACAGTGTTTCTGTTAGCTCTGCACCGAAGACGGTACAAATTTTTGATACTAGTAGTTATAGTAACCAACCTTCTGTAAATGCACGTGCTGCTTTGGTCATGGATGCGAAAACAGGCGAAGTCTTGTTTAGTAAAAATACCAATACAGCAATGCCAATTGCATCAATCACAAAATTGATGACGGCTGTGGTGACTGCTGATGCACGTTTAAATATGTCTGAAGACATTACTTTGCAACAGATTGATTTTGCAGGCGCAGGTGGTAAAAATTCAAGCTCGACCTTAAAAGCGGGCGATACGATGAATCGTGCAGAGATGTTGTTGGTTGCATTGATGAAGTCTGAAAATCCTGCTGCGGCTGCTTTAGCACGAACCTATCCAGGTGGCCGTCCTGCATTTATTGCAGCAATGAATTCTAAAGCACGTCAATTGGGCATGAACTCAACCCATTATGCAGAATCAACAGGTTTAGATCCGCATAACGTCTCTTCAGCGCGTGATTTAGGCATTTTGGTGAGTGCGGCATCTCAGTATGGTTTGATCCGTCAATTCTCCACCACAGCGCATTACGATTTCAATTTGGGCTATCGTGTATTGAAGTCTAACAACACCAATGCGCTTGTTCGTAATGGTGGCTGGAATATTAATATTTCAAAAACTGGTTATATTAATGAAGCAGGGCGTTGCGTTGTGATGCACACAACAGTAAATAATCGTCCAGCAGTGGTTGTTTTACTGGGTGCAAGTACTTCTCAAGCACGTACCAATGATGCAACAAACTTGCTGAATTGGGTGAGTAATTTACCAAAACGTATTTAATTTTTGATTCGCTTAAATTGATTTGAAAAAGCTCCTATTGAGGAGTTTTTTTATGAACAGCGATTATAGATTTTGTGCATGAAAATTTTATATAACAGTCTATTCATCGAATAAAAAAACCTGCACTGGGCAGGTTTTTTACTCATATTCAGTTTTACATATTTGAAAGAATAGATTCTTTTACTTGGTTCATGGTTGCATCAATTGAAAGCATAACGGCATCTTCACATTGCTTGATTGCAGTATCAGGATCTTTAAGACCGTTGCCTGTTACAGTACAAACAATCACTGAACCTTCAGCAATTTTACCAGCTTTAATATCACGCATTGCACCGCCAATAGAAGCAGCAGATGCAGGTTCAACAAATACACCTTCATACATAGAAAGCATACGTTGCGCATCTAAAATTTCAGCATCAGTTAATTCATCGAACCAACCTTCTGATTCTTTAACTACGGCTTTTGCATGATTGAAGCTTTGTGGGTTACCAATACGAATTGCTGTTGCAACCGTTTCAGGGTCAGAAATAGGGCCGCCACGAAGGAATGGTGCAGCACCAGACGCTTGATAGCCAACCATTATTGGACGACCCGCTGGTTTAGCACCAGTGAAAGCATCCGCTTCAGCATCATAAATTACTTGATCTCTTGGATATTCAAAAGATTCAGTCAATGCTTCGGTATAACCCATCCAATGTGCTGTGATATTACCCGCATTACCCACAGGTAAGCAGTGATAATCAGGTGCACGACCTAAAGCATCCACAATTTCATATGCAATTGTTTTTTGACCTTGTAGGCGGTAAGGGTTGATTGAGTTCACAATCGTCACAGGTGCTTGATCAGCCACTTCTTTAACCAAACGCATACCGTCATCGAAATTACCACGAATCTGCATGGTGATTGCGCCGTACATCATTGCTTGAGCCATTTTACCCATTGCAATTTTGCCTTCAGGAATTAAAACAAATGCTTTAATGCCTGCACGAGCAGCATATGCGGCAGCAGCAGCAGAAGTATTCCCTGTAGATGCACAGATAATGGCTTTAGAGCCTTCTTCAACCGCTTTTGTGACAGCCATGGTCATACCACGGTCTTTAAATGAACCAGTCGGGTTTAAACCCTCATACTTCACATAAATTTCAACGTCTTTACCAAGAATACGCGGAATGTTTTCAAGCTTAATGAGAGGGGTGTTCCCTTCATTGAGTGAAATTGCACGAGTTGTTGGTGATACTGGCAAGCGGTCACGATAGCGATCAACAAGTCCTGTATAGCGATTAGCATGAGACATGATGGTATTCCAATTGTATGTAGAGCAAATTTTGGTGTTCTTTTTATCTCTCTATCCGATTTTTCAATGGACAAGGAAGATGTATAAATTCGATATATTTCAAATTCATCGCTATCTTCCTTATACAAAGCAAGGTTCAGAGAGATTTAAAACCCGATTAGTTATCAAGCAATTCTAAACGAATTCGTACGATTTCGCCATGAATCACAGGCAAAGCTTGAATCTGAGTAATCGCTGCATTCATTTTAGATTCCACGATTGGATCAGTTAAAATCACAATTGGAATCAAATCTTTTAAGCGCGGTTGTTGCATGATGGCATCAATACTAATACCTGCACGACTTAAAATGGTCGTTACATCTGCAAGTACGCCCATTTTATCTTCAGCATTCAAACGCAAGTAATAACCTGTGGTCATTTCATCGCTACTTAAAATATTGAGATCAGACAATGCTTCAAAGGCAAGTTGTGGAATCGTGCCTGCACCATCTTCGGTATAAATGATGTCACGAACAATATCGATCACGTCTGCAACGACAGCAGAAGCCGTAGGTCCTGCACCTGCACCCGCACCGTAATACAGTGTTGGACCAACCGCATTGGCTTGTACCAGTACGGCATTTTTTACGCCATTTACATTGGCAATCAATTCTTCTTCAGGAATCAATGTTGGATGAACACGCAGTTCAATGCCCTTGTCTAAACGACGTGCAATACCTAAATGTTTAATGCGATAGCCAAGCTCTTCAGCATATTTAACATCTTGAGCTGTCACTTTGGTAATACCTTCGGTATACACCTTGTCAAACTGTAAAGGAATACCAAATGCACATGATGCAAGAATCGTGAGTTTATGTGCAGCATCAATACCTTCCACATCAAAAGTCGGATCTGCTTCTGCATAACCTAATTCTTGTGCTTCTTGTAATACATCTGCAAAGGCACGACCTTTTTCACTCATTTCAGTGAGAATGAAGTTACCTGTACCATTGATGATCCCAGCAAGCCAATCAATTTTATTGGCAGCCAAACCTTCACGAATCACTTTAATAATGGGAATACCACCAGCAACAGCTGCTTCAAATGCAATTTGCACATGATGCTCATCCGCGGCTTTAAACAATTCATTGCCATGTTCAGCAAGTAGTGCTTTATTTGCAGTGACAATGTGTTTGCCATGTTTCATCGCTTCCATGATGATTTCATAAGCAGGATGAATACCACCCATCACTTCAACCACAACATCGACATCGGGCTGACGCACGATGTCCATAAGGTTTGCACTTTGTTTAACACTTTCTGGTAAATTTAAATCTGGGCGAGGACGGCGTGTACCTACATGGGTAATTTGAATTTCACGACCGGTGCGACGTCTAATTTCAGCAGCGTTTTCTTGTAATAGTTTAAGGGCTCCACCACCAACGGTACCTAGACCGAGTATAGCCAGACGAACTGGTTTCACGTCACACTCCAAAAAAATATATAAATTATATTAAAGATAGATCATAGCTAAAAAATGCGCCAGACTCTAGGGTCTAGCGCATCTTTATATTTGTTTATTAAAAATCGATAAATAATAGTTAAATAACTAATAAATATTAGTTATTTAAGCGCTTATCTAAGTCATCAGCAGTCATGTAACCACCCAGATATTCACCATCTGCATTGTAGATTGCAGGAGTGCCATTCACACCCATATTTAAGCCTAATTGGTATTGATCTTTCACAGGATTTTTACATGTTGCAGGTGGAAGGTGCGCACCCGCAACAGCTTGAGTAAAGGCAGCTTGACGGTCTGCACTACACCAAACACTTTCCATGGCAGGCATAAATTGCTCACCACGTGGCCAAGCGATATAGCGAACTTCAATTCCTTTTGCTGTAATCTCAGGAATGTGCTCATGCAATTTATGGCAATACGGGCAACTTGCATCTGTGAAGATGTAAACGACATGCTTGGCTTTGCCCTTGGTTGGATAAACCAATAAGTCTTCTACTTTTAACGCAGCAAGATGCTTTTTATTCTCTACAGCTTGCAGTTTATCACTAATACTGCTGAGTTTTTTATCACCTAAACGGATTACATCACCTTGAATAATGTATTTACCATCGCTAGTTGCATAGACTGAACTCATACCTTCCATGCTCACCCAATATAAACTTGGGACTTCAGTGGCTTTGACATCAAGAATTTTGGCATTGATATTCGCAGTTTTAAAATTCTTTTGTAACGTGTCAATGAGTCTTTGTTTCGCATTACGCTCAGTTAGATTCGAAGCTTCACCTGTGGCAGGCGCTGTTGCTGTCAAAGTATCATCTTTTTTAGCACCATCAGATTTAGAACAAGCACTGAGTGCTGTTGCACTCGCAAGCATACAAGCAATCATCAATTTTGAACGGTTCAATTGCATAAACAACTCTTTATGTTTTTCAGCTTTATTTTGAGTGGATAAGCATAACAAAAAAAATCAGCTCATTCGTTAAAACATGATTAAGGGATGTAAATTGGCGATATAAATAATATTGTGGATAGATCTCAGTCTTTAAACATCTTGCATAAAGATGAACATACTCTTTGGATTTTTCCTTAAATAACACTCGAAAGTTTTGTGTGAAAGTGTAGTGAACTTGAATATTTAAAAAATTAAGTTGAACGTGTTTTATGCACGTGGATGATGTTGCGCATGTAATTGTTGCATACGGACTTGTGCGACATGGGTATAAATCTGTGTGGTGGATAAGTCACTATGTCCGAGTAGCATTTGTACGACACGTAAATCGGCACCATGATTCAGCAGATGTGTTGCAAAAGCGTGGCGTAAGGTATGTGGAGAAAGCTCCATTTGTACACCTGCTTGTAAAGCATAACGTTTAATCGCATACCAAAAATTCTGACGACTCATGATTCCGCCGTGCTGAGTTAAAAATAAGTAGTCAGTGGCTGATTTATAGAGTTGAGCGCGTGCTTCTGATAAATATTTTTCTACCCATTCACATGCAACTTCACCCAATGGTACTAGACGTTCTTTATTGCCTTTACCAAGAACGCGTAAATAGCCTTGTTTTAAATTAATTAAATCAATACGTAAGTTAGTCAATTCAGAGACTCGTAAGCCACATGCATAGAGCACTTCAAGCATGGCACGATCTCGTAAACCTAATGCTGTATTAATATCGGGTGCGTGAATGAGTGCTTCGACATCTTCTTCAGATAAATCTTTGGGTAAGGCTCTGCCTAATTTTGGCGTTTTGTGCGAAGCAATCGGATTATCTAAACGAATTTTTTGTTCACGTAAAAACTTAAAAAAAGAACGTAAAGCCGACAAAGTACGCGCAATAGAGCGCGGGCTTTTACCTTGTTTGGTCAAAGCAATTAAAACATCTGAAATATCATCATGCGTCCATTGCGGTAAATGATGTTGAACACATTCACTGGCTTGAATTAAATCAGATAGATAGGCATTACGTGTATGTGGACTAACCGTTTGTGCGATTAAATAATCACGGTAACCTTGTAGAAAGCTCAACTGTTCAGGAATGGTCACTGCTGTAGGAATGCGTGGTTTTTTGTTGAGCATGAGTTAAGTTTTCAAATGTCATATCATTTTATAGTTGAAATGTAGACTAAAACAGCTTTAAAGTCGAATGAGCGTTACTGAATGAGAATTGGAATCAAACCTTACTTAGTAATTATTCTCATTTGTATGTATAATCAACTAAATTTATGCATCTTTATTAGGGTCAGTTGCAGTGCGTTTGTCAGAATTGAAAGTGAAGCAGACGGCCATTATCACTAAGGTTAATCGGGCATTAGATGATGATTCGAGTCATCCCGACCTTGTTGCTAGTCGCTTGGAAACATTAGGTTTTATTCCTGGAGCAAGTGTTCAAGTCATTACCAAAGGTATATTTGGCGGTGACCCTATTCTTATTCAAATTGGTTTCACTCGCTTTGCTTTACGTAAAGTTGAAGCTGGAAAAATTGAAATAAGTGTTGAAAATAATTTAGAAGTGAAAGGAGTTACCGCATGAGCGAGGCTTTACGTATTGCTTTAGTGGGTAATCCTAACTGTGGTAAAACTTCATTATTCAATCATTTAACAGGTACACGCCAAAAAGTTGCAAACTATGCAGGTGTGACAGTTGAACGTAAAACAGGAACGTTCACTTTGCCTTCAGGGCGCGCGGTTCGTGTACTGGATTTACCGGGTACATATAGCTTAAATGCAACCAGTCCAGATGAAGCGATTACGCGCGATGTGGTACAAGGTAAAGTTGCAGGTGAAGAGCAACAAGACGCATTTTTATGTGTGGTTGATGCAACGAATTTGCAGTTACACCTTGGTTTAGTGCTTGAAGTGATTGAATTGGGTAAACCCATTTTACTTGTACTGAACATGATGGATGAAGCACGCCGTCGTGGTATGCAAATCAACACGCAAAAATTGGTGCAGCGCTTAGGCGTTCCTGTCGTTGAAACTGTTGCAGTCCGTGACTCTGGTATTATCAATCTGATGGGTGCATTGGATCGAGAGAAATTCCATACTCCTGAAACAGAATTGAGTGATGTGAAGCTTTCGGGCAGCAATCATGAAAAAATTGATCAACTTCTAAAAGATGTGGTGCAGTTTGTTGACCATGAAGATAAGCGTACTGATTTTTTAGATAAGATTTTCTTACATCCAGTATTTGGTTTGCTTAGCTTAGCTGTAATGATGTTTGTGGTATTTCAGGCCGTATTCTCTTGGGCTGAACCGATCATGACTCGCATCGAAGATTGCTTTGCATGGTTGGGTGAGCAGATCGGTGGGTTGATTACTCAACCTTTGCTACACAGTCTTGTGGTTGATGGAATTATTGCGGGTGCGGGAGGCGTGGTTGTATTCTTGCCACAAATTTTAATTCTATTCTTCTTTATTTTAGTATTAGAAGAATCAGGTTATTTACCTCGCGCGGCATTCTTATTGGATAAGTTGATGTTTAAAGCCGGCTTAAGTGGTCGTGCTTTTATTCCTTTACTGTCTAGTTTTGCCTGTGCTGTTCCTGGAATTATGGCAACTCGTAGTATTCAAGATCCACGTGATCGATTGGTAACTATCTTTGTTGCACCGTTAATGACGTGCTCAGCACGACTTCCAGTTTATGCGTTACTAATTGCTGCTTTTATCCCAGCTCAAACGGTTTGGGGTTTTTTAAACTTACAAGGTTTAGTGCTCTTTGGCTTGTATATGTCAGGGATTGTCAGTGCTTTGGCGGTTGCATTTGTTCTGAAATTTTTTCAAAAAGATAAGTCACAACATGCTTTATTGATGGAATTGCCGAGTTATCGTATTCCAGATATCAAAAGTATTTGGATTGGTCTATTAGATCGTGCCAAAATCTTTTTGAAACGTGTGGGTGGCATCATCTTCGCGCTTTCAATTTTACTTTGGTTTTTATGCACATTCCCACAACCACCTGAAGGTGCAATGCTTCCAGCAATTGATTATTCATTAGCGGGTATGCTTGGGCATCTGATGCAACCGATTTTTGCACCACTCGGATTTAACTGGCAAATCTGTATTGCCTTGATTCCTGCAATGGCAGCACGTGAAGTGCTCGTTGCATCATTGGGTGTGGTTTATGCTTTATCGACCACGGATGAAGATGCAGTATCTAAAGGTTTAGAAGCATTAATCACAACTGGTGATTTAAAGTGGTCATTGGCGACAGGCTTATCATTGTTGGTTTGGTTTATTTATGCTCCACATTGTTTGGCAACCTTAGCGACTGTGAAACGTGAAACAGGTTCGATGAAAACTGTTTTGGGTATGACGGCTTATTTATTTGGTTTGGCTTACCTCATGTCATTCCTAACGTATCAAATTGCATCAGGTTATTTTGGCTTATAAAAGTGGGTTAATAACTGAAGGAGATTGAGATGATTGAAGTATTGATTGTTGCTATTTTGGTTGCTTGGAGTGCTTTGGTTGTATTTAAAAAAGTATTTCCGAAATCTGCATTTAAAGTTTTTTTAAAGCTGTCTCAGTTATGTCAGGCAAAAGGTTGGAATGGTTTAGCAACTTGGCTTAAACCTGCAATGGTAGCAGGCTGTGGTGGCGGTTGTGGTTGTAGTAGTAATGATGCTGAATCTAACAAAAAAACTGAAATACAGGCAGTAAAGTGGAAGTAAAAATCTTCTAACTTGCTATAAACTAAAAAAACCGTCATTTATGACGGTTTTTTTACGCACTGACACAAAAAATCATAGAGAAAGTGAAAACAGAAAAAGCATTCAAAACAGCAAAGTGCTAACATTTTGCAAGTTTTAAAAAATCAAATGCTGGTGGGCAAAATGTTAATACAACGTGGTGGTTTAAAGGTTGTTGCAGGGCTTGGAGTTTCAGGTGTTTCTGCGGTAAATTTCTTGCATGAAAAAGGCTACCAAGTTGCTGTGACAGACTCGCGTGAAGTACCACCAGGGCATGACCAAATTCCAGCAACTGTTAAAACCAGTTTTGGTCAGTTAGATCAAGAATTATTACTGCAAGCTGAAGAAATTATTATTAGCCCAGGGCTTGATCCAAAAATTCCAGAAATTCTAGCAGCGATTGCTCAAGGCATTCCTGTGGTTAGCGAAATTCAGATTTTGCGCCGTGCAACTGATAAAGCAATTGTTGCGATTACAGGTTCAAATGCCAAAAGTACAGTAACCACGTTGATTGGTTTAATGGCGAAAGATGCAGGTAAAAAGGTGGCAGTCGGTGGGAATCTCGGTCGTCCAGCTTTAGATTTAACCAAAGATGATCCTGAACTTTATATTCTTGAATTATCGAGCTTTCAGTTAGAAACTACTTCAAATTTAAATGCAGATGTTGCTGTAGTTTTAAATTTAAGTGAAGATCATTTAGATCGCCATGGCGATATGTTTGCCTATCACACGGCAAAACATCGCATTTTCCAAGGCGTGAAAAAAGTCGTGCATAACCGTGATGATTCTTTGACACGTCCATTGGTGCCTGATGCAACGCCGATGCAAAGTTTTGGCTTAAATGCACCTGACTTAAATCAATATGGTCTTTTAAGAGAAGATGATGGCACAATGTGGCTTTCGCGTGGTCGTGAGCGTTTAATCAAAAGCTCAGATATTTACATTCAAGGTACGCATAATGTTGCCAATGCTTTGGCGTGTTTGGCTCTCGGTGAGGCGATTGGTTTACCGTTAGATTCAATGTTAAATACGTTGAAAGATTTTAAAGGCTTAGAGCATCGTTGTGAATTTGTAAAAGAAGTGCATGGTGTTCGTTACTATAATGATTCTAAAGGAACCAATATTGGTGCAACATTGGCCGCAATAGATGGGCTCGGTGCAGCGATTGAACCACAGCATGCAAAAGTTGCGATTATTTTAGGTGGGCAAGGCAAAGGGCAAGATTTTACCGCTTTACGTAATTCACTACAAAAATATGTAAAAGTAGCCGTCTTAATTGGTGAAGACCAACCTATTATCGAAACAGCACTACAAGGTACAACTACACTATTACATGCTGAATCTTTAAAGCAAGCTGTAGAATTATGTCAAAAGCATACGCATGAAAATGATGTGGTGTTATTGTCGCCAGCATGTGCAAGTTTTGATATGTT
Organism: Acinetobacter sp. ANC 3832; assembly: GCF_002135415.1. Lineage (GTDB taxonomy): Bacteria > Pseudomonadota > Gammaproteobacteria > Pseudomonadales > Moraxellaceae > Acinetobacter. The sequence continues at coordinate 29,713 of NZ_NEGJ01000011.1, read as the reverse complement.
CACAGGCTATCCACAACGTGGGCATCGTTTTGTTGAATACGTTAACGAATTGAATTAAGAAGAATCATAAGGAATAGAATATGGCTGGGTTAGCTCAGACAACCATAAGTAAAATTAATCAGGTGTATGACCGCTGGTTACCGAAAGTACCTGCCGAGATTACGCCACGAAATGTATTAATATTTTGTGTAATTGCATTGCTGTGTATTGGCTCGGTCATGGTGGCATCAGCTTCTATGCCGTATGCCGAGCGCATGCATGAAGCACCTTTTCACTACGTCATTCGTCATGCAATTTCAATTGTCGTTGCTTCAATTGCTGCTTTGTGTGTTTATAAAATTTCATTGAATGTTTGGTTTAAAAATACCTTTCCATTTTGGCTATTGACCATTTTTTTATTGGTCGTGGTTTTGGTGGTCGGGACAGAAGTGAATGGTTCAACCCGTTGGATTCGTATTGGTGGGTTTACCTTACAGGCGACTGAAGTTGCTAAGGTGATGATGGCGATCTTTACCGCTGATTATGTGGTGCGTCGTGCGGAAGAAGTCCGAAATAACATTAAAGGCTTAATCCGTTTGGGTGCAGTCATGCTGATTACGGTGGGTTTAATTATTGCGGAGCCTGACTTAGGGGCAACCGTGGTGATTGCAGTAATGATGCTCGGTGTTTTCTTCCTTGCTGGTGCACCATTGATTCAGTTTGGTATCGCTTTTGGCGCAATTTTGACTGCCTTTGTTTTCCTTATTGTATTTGAACCCTATCGTTATGAACGTTTAATGTCATTTTCCAATCCTTGGGCAGACCCTTTGGGTACAGGCTATCAGTTGTCTAATGCTTTAATGGCTTTTGGTCGTGGTGAATGGATCGGTGTTGGATTGGGTCACAGTATCCAAAAAATGTCGTATTTACCTGAGGCACATACTGACTTTATGTTGGCAATTTTAGGTGAGGAGTTTGGCTTCTTTGGAATTGCAACGGTACTCACGCTTTCATTTGCGATGTTGGTGTGTTGTATTAAAATTGGTCATCGTGCTTTAAAACATCAATATTTACGTGCAGGTTATTTGGCTTACGGTATCAGTATCATTTTCTTATTACAGATATTGGTCAACGCGGGTATGAATATGGGTATGTTACCGACCAAAGGTTTGACTTTACCATTTATTAGTTATGGTGGTTCATCACTCATTATGTGTGCGGTGATGATCAGTTTGATTCTTAAAATTGATTCAACAACACGACAGGCAAATCCTACCCGTGAAGAATCAAGTTTCTAAAATAAAGATTATCGCTCTGAAATTTTAAAACGAAAAAGCCATTGAGTGATCAATGGCTTTTTTATGGAGCAATTTTATTCATTGATAAATCCCAGAAATTTCAGTTCCTTTAGGAATACGTTGAATATCCCATTGAGTAACGGCTTGGGCTAACATGCGATGTGGTTGGTCTATCTCTACAGGTGCTTGACCTAAAACATGAATGGCTTGTTGTAAAAGTTCAGGTGCTTTATTTGGATCAAGTGCATGAGCATGCGTTTGTTTAGAGAGTTTCTGACCACGATCATTCATGACAAGGGGTAAATGCATATATTGCAATTGTGGATAATTTAGAACTTCGGCTAAGTAAATTTGACGTTCTGTATTGTCTAAAAGATCAGCGCCACGAACCACATGGGTAATACCTTGTAGATAATCATCGACAACGACCGCTAATTGATAATTGATAATGCCATCACGACGTTTAAGCACAAAATCACCTAAGTCATGTTGTAGATTTGAACAATGCTGACCTTGTAAGCGATCTTTAAAACAAATGTTTTGATCCGATACTTTGATACGAAGGGCTTGATTCTCGAAGGGTAAAGCTAAACTTCGGCATGTTCCTGTATAAATGTGATTAGAACCTAACATTTTACGTCGACATTGGCAGGCGTAGATCTGTTGTTTTTGCTTGAGTTGATCAATAACCGCTTCGTAAATTTCTAAACGATCTTTTTGGAAGATGATAGGGGTATCAGATTGAAATTCAAAGACATCCAAACATTTGAGAATATGTTCTTCACTGCCTTTGTAGATCCGGGGGATATCTGTATCTTCAATACGGACAATCCAAGAGCCACCTTGTGACTTTGCATCACAATAGCTTGCTACGGCTGTAATTAAAGAGCCGAAATGTAAAGGACCGGTTGGCGATGGCGCAAACCGACCTGAGTAACGAGTCAGCGAAACATCGTTTCGCCGCTGCGTAAGAGCCAAGCTAGGCTTGGCTAGATAATCTTCGACAGTCACAATTAACCGTTATTTTGCTTCTCTTTGATTTCAGCCAAAGTTTTGCAATCAATACATAATGTTGCTGTTGGGCGTGCTTCTAAACGACGTAAGCCAATTTCGATACCACAGGTTTCACAGAAACCGTAGTCATCGTTTTTAATTGCTTCAATCGATTGCTCAATTTTACGAATTAATTTACGTTCACGGTCACGCGTACGTAATTCAATTGCAAACTCTTCTTCTTGAGTCGCACGGTCATTGACATCAGGAAGTGCAGAAGACTCATCTTGCATCGTATTTAAGGTACGATCTACTTCAGACATTAACTCAGCTTTCCACGCCAATAAGATTTGACGGAAATGCTCAAGTTGCCCCTCAGACATGTATTCTTCATTTTTTTTCGGCTGATAAGGCGCGATCCCGAATAGACTCGCGGTAGAACCGCTTTCAGATGCTTTTGGCTTAGCTTTACGCGTACGTTTAGCCTTGTCGCCATCTAGAAGCTCAGTGTTATCTTCTAAGACTTGATTTTGGTTCTCATTCGCCATATAGGGCATTCCTCATCATATACGTATTCTATACGCAAAAAATATGGTGATATGCAAGTGTTTTTATCGCTTCCGATAGAATGTTGCCATCGGGGGTCGTCATCATATAGATTTTTTACCAAAGATGAAAGTCATGAATCGATTGATCTGAACTTGCACTCATCCTACTGGACGAATAACTTAATGCAAAAAAACTAAAATGAAAAGCTAATAACCTGAAATTTCTTTATTTATCTTTTGTTCGAAATTGGTTAAACGATGAATTTGACTTGCAAACTCTCCATCTGATTTTAAATGTAAACAACGGTAACCAGGTGCAACTTCATCTAAAGCAAAATCTTGACTTAAAGGTTTGAATTGTACGCAGGTTGAAGGTGTAGATAAAAAATGTATATTATTCCATATATGTAACGAATCTTGATGTACATGTCCACAAATAACGGCTTTGATATGTGTAAACTTTGCCAAAAGATCCGTTAATGCAGGTGTGTTTTTTAATTTATGTTGATCAATCCACTGTGACTTCATGTCAAAAGGATGATGATGGCATGCCAAAATAACGTGCTTATTTTCGTGTTGTTGTAAAAGTAATTCTAAGTGCTGTAATTGCTCGGGTTGAATCCAACCATCTACTTTACCTTTAACTGCACTATTTAATAAAATAATGCACCACTCATCGAAATCGAGGACGGCAGGTACTGGTTGAGGTACATGAAAAGGGAAAATTTCGGCTTTGTCATGGTTTCCGGGAATTTGAAAAAAGGGGATTCCAAGATTTTGCATGTACTTTACATAGCGTGCATAGGTTTCAGGTTTTGCCACTTGGGCTAAATCACCTGTATGTACAATGGCATCAATATGTGGGTATTCAGCCAATAGATCATCAATAACAGCATGAAAGCTTTGTTCAGGATTCATATTTACAAATTCAGTCTCAGCACGATCCATTAGATGCGTATCTGTAATTTGTATAATAATTTTATCTGTATGTTTAAAGTTTTTCACAACTGACATGTCTTTCCCCTAGACATTCGGTAATGCTGCTAAACGCTGTCGCAACCATTGCAAAGCCATAATGATTGGCGCATTTTTTAACCGTTTACTTTTTAATAAAGTATTTAATTCAGCATATTGAATAAGATGTAATTTTATATTTTCGCCTTCTTCAGGCATTCCAAATATACCACCATCGGTCGGTAAAGTCGCTTGAGCAGCATATAAATGAAAAATTTCATTACATGCACCTGCTGAAGGATAGAAGGTAAATAAATGCTCTAAGGCAGTAATAACACATCCAGACTCTTCAATACTTTCACGACGAATACAGTTTTCAGGTGATTCATCACCATCCAGTACACCTGCGATGATTTCCAGTTGCCATGGTGAATCAAGATCATCCATTGCACCAACACGAAATTGTTCGATCAGTGCAAATTTTTGTTGCTGATCATCATAAATCAATACACCTGCTGCTTCTTTACGTTGAATGAGTTCGCGCTGAATGATAGGTGTATACGTTTTTTGATTGAATAAACGATGACGTAATTTCACTCGTTCAACTTGAATAAATCCTTGATACAAAGATTCACGAGAGTCGATTTCAACATCGTTGTTGTTATAAGTTGCTTGTTGAAGGATGTCCATAAACTCAATCAGAACGAAACGCATTTATTTCATCCTAACTGAGATTATCTGGAAGACAAATATTTTTTTTACGCTTTAAACCTTATGGTACAACTTTTGACCGTGTTCCTGATAAACGGCTTTCATCGCATTGAGACCTGCTTCAACTTCAGGATTTGACTCTTTATTCTCTTTGGCGATATTCTGATTTTTCGCATAATCTCGCACGTTTTGAGTAATCTTCATTGAGCAGAATTTAGGGCCACACATTGAACAGAAATGCGCAGACTTATGTGCATCTTTGGGCATGGTTTCATCATGCATTGAACGTGAGGTATCTGGGTCTAAACTGAGATTGAATTGATCTTCCCAGCGGAACTCAAAACGTGCTTTGGACAGTGCATTATCACGCACTTGTGAACCGGGATGACCTTTAGCTAAATCAGCCGCATGCGCCGCAATTTTATAGGTGATGATGCCATCTTTCACATCTTTCTTATTCGGTAAGCCTAGATGTTCTTTGGGTGTGACATAGCACAACATTGCTGTGCCATACCAACCAATCATTGCAGCGCCAATCGCAGAGGTAATGTGGTCATAACCCGGTGCAATATCCGTCGTTAAGGGACCCAGTGTATAGAAAGGTGCTTCTTGGCAAACTTCAAGTTGTAGATCCATATTTTCTTTAATCATATGCATGGGTACATGCCCAGGACCTTCAATCATCACTTGTACATCATGTTCCCAAGCACGGTGTGTTAGTTCACCTAAAGTACGAAGTTCACTAAATTGCGCTTCATCATTGGCATCTTGAATACAGCCTGGACGTAAGCCATCACCTAAGCTAAATGAAACATCATAGGCTTTCATGATTTCACAGATTTCATCAAAATGTGTGTAGAGAAAGTTTTCTTCATGATGAGCTAAACACCACTGCGCCATGATTGAACCGCCACGTGACACAATGCCCGTTAAGCGATTTGCAGTAAGTGGGACATAACGTAAAAGTACACCTGCATGAATGGTAAAGTAATCTACGCCCTGTTCAGCTTGTTCAATCAGGGTGTCTTTAAAAATTTCCCATGTTAAGTCTTCGGCAACACCATCGACTTTTTCTAAAGCTTGATAAATAGGCACTGTACCAATCGGAACAGGTGAGTTTCGAATAATCCATTCACGGGTTTCATGAATGTTCTTACCTGTCGATAAATCCATGATGGTATCTGCGCCCCAACGTGTTGCCCACGTCATTTTGGCAACTTCTTCATCAATTGAAGAGCCCAGTGCAGAGTTACCAATATTGGCATTAATTTTGACCAAGAAATTACGCCCAATAATCATCGGTTCAATTTCAGGATGATTAATATTGGCAGGAATAATCGCACGACCTTCGGCAACTTCTTTACGGACAAATTCAGGTGTAATTTCTTTTAAGTTTTTTGCACCAAAATTTTCACCCACATGTTGGCGCATATCGACACCATCACGTTGACGCTGATTTTCACGAATCGCAATATATTCCATTTCGGGCGTCACAATGCCTTGGCGGGCATAATGCATTTGCGTTACATTTTTACCAGTTTGCGCTTTGCGTGGTTTTGAAATATGTGCAAAACGGATATTCGCTGTACGAATGTCATTGGCACGTTGTTGACCAAATTCTGAAGATAGATTATCTAAAAGTTCAGTATCTTGACGTTCTTCAATCCACGCATCACGGACATTGGGTAGACCTTGATTTAAATCAATTTGAACATTTGGATCGGTATAAACACCAGAAGTGTCATATACCATCACAGGTGGATTATATTCACCACCTAAACCTGTAGGTGTATCAGTCAGGCTAATGGCACGCATTGGGACTTGAATGTCAGGGCGTGAACCTTGGATATAGACTTTAGATGAAGCGGGTAAAATACGGGACAAATCTTTGGCATCTTGCTCATGTTGAGCAGAAAGATCTGTTGAAGAGAGATTCGTTAATTGGTTCATTACAATGATCCTTATGAATGACATCAACGAATCAAGCACGACCAAAAACGGTGGCAATTTATCGGTATTGAATAAGTATGCAGAAAATTGCAATTCAATAAACTTCTTACATTCATTTTAACAAACACTTTATTTTTTCTTTTAAGAAGAAATAAAAGGCTCTATGTAAAAAGTTGAATCGATAAACTTTGGGCTGTCAGTTTTTAGATGGCTTGATTCCTACGCAGGTATTAACCTGATCAGGTTCAACGGTACTCATCCTCAAATAATCTAAAATTGAATATTTGAATGATCTCAGCGAGAATTTACTCGCGCTCCGTCAAGCGATGGATCAATATTAACATGGGGTTGTTGCAAATACACTCACATTAAATATCTGGATTAAGGTGTGTCATAACATAGGGCATCAGAATGACATTCACGATTATCGCTAATCTGTTTTAAATTCAAATGCTTTTTGACTAAATCATAAGGTTCGCTATTTTTAGTATTCAGCTGAGGATAGCTTTCTGCCATCATTTCCAAGAAATACTGTGCAGATAAAGTCACTTGTGTATCAGGTTGTTCTGTTAGCCATTCAATCGCTTGTTTGGCTTCAGGGTCAGCCCAGTGGAAACGGTGATCATGAAATTCAAATGTAGGTGAATTGTCAGAACCGAGAAAAATTAAATTTTGATATTCATTGAGTAGGAATTTTGCATCATGGATAAGTCTACTTTTTGGATATTGGGCAATATACTTTTCCCAAAATAGAGCACGTTGAGCCAGTTCTTTTCTTGGAATACTAATAGCAGAATCAGAATATAAAATATCGGTGTTGTCTTTTGCCATGCGTCGTATAAATTCAGCATCTGCTGGAGGAAGAGATGCAGCAAAATAATCAGCCACATACTGTGGATGGCGCTTTAGTTCGAATAAACCCTCACCAATATCTAAGAATTGAATATATTCTTTACCTATTTGATCAATCAGATATTGGTCACGTTGCGGTAAAGATTTCTTAATGGTTTTTACATTGCCTTGACCTAAATCTTTTGCATTTTCTGGATAAAATGCTACATATCCATAAGCATTCAATCCTTCCATTGATTCATTGCCTGATTTAGTTTCTAAAAACTGTTGATACATTTGTGTAGAGGCATCTAATACTTGATAAATCTGGATTTTATTCAGTTTTGGAAGGCACTTTTTGATGTCTACATTGGCTTGCATAAGGGTCTCAATTTTGCTGCTATGATTGATTTTTTTAAGCTGATCAATGAGGTTGTCACAATGATTAATCAATGTTTTTTGAGTGATGCTATCAGACTGAGTAGTTGATGTTTTAGCTGTAATTTCAACGGAATTTTTTGGCTTTTCACAAGCCATTAGACTGAATCCACAGAGTAGGTATAAAACAAATTTAGGCATTTTTATTTTGGTGGTAATTGAATATTATTTTATAATACTTTAAATACAAAGAAATAGACGCTCAGTATTAAAGATAATCATTAAGAGCTACGTATTTGACAAACAGCATCACTGAAACAGTCTTTTTTAGCTTTATCGCTGAAATCAATGTTCTTTAAATTGAGGTATTGACTGAGTTGGGCTTGTGTTAACTCATGTGCATGTGTGTTTTGGTCAAGAGGATGATTTAGCGGAATTTTGAGCTGACGTTGCTCATGACTCATTTGCATAAAGATGATAAATTTACGCGCTTGATCTGCAAGAACACTATTTTTTTGTTGAGCCAATTGTTTAATTTCAGACAACGTTGTCGGTGATAAATCATCTAAACCATCATAATGCTCTGAAAGCGGTGATGCATCTAAGCCTTTAAATAGCAGAGCCGTATAAATCTGGCTGAGGTATTGCGCATCTTTGACATAGCTACTGGAAGGGAATCGTTTCTGATACTCTTCCCAAAATTGTGCTCTACGAATAATCTCATCCGTAGTAATTTTAAGACGATCATTATATTCAAAGGCTTCAAGATTTTGCCGAGCCAGTTCTTCAATAAATTCACTCTCAGCATCGGGTAAGTAAGGTGCAAATACTTTGGCGAGATACTGTGGACTACGGCGATAACTGACTTGGTTTTTATCTTGCTCGATCAACTCAACATAAGCTTGCCCTTTATGTTTTAACAAATATTGATCACGAATATTAAGCTGTTCAAAATGACTTTGTTGAATGGTTGGATAGAGAGATTGATCTAAGGCATACGTTTCAAATGCTTTTTGCTGTGCAGGTGTGCGTTGCACTTCTAAAAATTGTTGATACATATCTTCTGACAATTGCATCAATTTTTTTTGTTCAGGAAACTCTAAAAAAGACAAACACATTCGTAAATCTTGATTGACTTGTTCAAGTGCTAAAGTGGTTCTTTGAGCATTGATTTGCAACATTTCTTTTTTTAAGTTTTCACAAATTGCATTTAAATCGGGTGATGTATCGGATGGAGTTTGTTGTTCTTTTGAAGCATGAATAGTTTCAGGTACAGGTCTTTCACAAGCAGTTAATAAACTGCTTAATATAAAAATAAGAGGCAAGAAAATAATCGTTACTTTTCGGAAAGGACGAGTCATATACGCATTAAATTAAACATGAAATAGAGAGGTTGAAATTGTAGAAACGCTACAAGATGCTATTCTTGCTTAAATTATTCTAAATGAATGAAATGTTTTGTAATTCTTTGAGATAAATAGGTAAATTAAGTAAAAGTTGTTTTAAAATAATACGAAAATGGATAAAACATGAGTGGTTTGAACAGAATTTGCGAGATTGATCAAAACAAAAAAGATATCTCAGTGGGATATGTTATCTTGATTTAAAATATTTATACTGAATCTGAAAGCTGTTTCCCTTTTGAAATTTACGTAATGAGAATATGAAAAAAAAAGCACTTTTTGTCACAAGCTTGTTCATGCTCAGTCCATTCAGTCATGCACTTGATTTGGTGGAAGCATATCAACGTGCAAAAAGCACGGATCCAAACTGGCAAGCCAATGTGTATCAATATCAGGCTGATCAGTTGAATTTGGGTATAGCGGGAGGGAATCTATTACCCACAGTTACGCTATCGGGAAATATCACCCGCAAGTATCAAGAGATGAATCAGATTGATACTTCAAATACAGGAAGTGGCAATTTTTTTCCTACCGAAGACTTGGTGACATCAACATCTACGACGAAACAGATTGCTGTAACCGCGCGACAGCCTTTATTTCGAATAGATGCATGGCAAGGCTATAAACAAGTCAAAACTTCTGTGCAACTCAGCGAAGTGACACTGAAACTACAACAGCAACAACATATTTTAAATGTGGCTGATGCCTATTTTAATGTACTTAGACAACAAGCATTAACAATAACTAATCTAGAAGAAGAAAAAGCCTTACTTGAGCAGTTAAAGATGATGAATGCTAAGCTGAAAGAAGGCTTAGTGGCTCGTAGTGATGTGAGTGAGGCCGATGCACAATATCAAAATGCCCATGCAAATCGTATTGCGATAGGTGTACAACTGATTTTAGCTCAAGAACAATTGGCGCAATTGATTGGACCTTATCAGGAGCAGTTGGCTGTATTACGAGATGATTTTCAATATCAAAAACCGATTCCAGCATCATTACTTGAATGGTCAAATCTGGCTCAAAGTCAAAATTTAGATATTCTTCAAGCACGTTTGCAACAGCAATATGCAAATGATGAACGTCGTGTTGAAAAAGCAGCACTTTATCCGCAAGTCGATGCTGTTCTAAGTTATGGCTTTAACAAGCAAACACCTGAAACCATCATTTCAGGAAATGGTCAATTTGATCAAATTGGCGTTGAAATGAACTGGAGTGTTTTTAATGGTGGAATCACCAAGAAAAAAATTGAAAAATCTTCAGTAAATGTCAAAAAAACAGAAGCTTTATTAGATGCTGCTATTCGTAAAGCCAATACCGATGTCAAAAAATCATTTCTTCAGGTAGAAACAGATCAAGCGACTTTACAAGCTAGGAAGACAGCAATGCAGTCTTCGCAATTGGTTTCAAGAGCATCTCATGCACAATATAATGAAGGGCTTAAAAGTATGGTTGATGTGCTATTAGCGCAAAGAAATGCATTTGCATCCAAGCAAGATTATGTGAATGCACAATATGACTATGTCCTGAACGTTCTGCGCCTTAAGGCATCAGTAGGGCAGTTGACTGAGCAAGAAATCGAACAGATGAATACCTGGCTGATCTTGAAATAAAGATAATAGGGTCAAGATCAAATTGTCATAAAAGATTCATCATTGCTATGCTTTAATAACAAAAAACCATACTGTCCATTGCGCTACTTGTGGAGTAAAAAACTTGAGCCCAACAAATCCTGTTTTAAGCCATCATATTTCTTCTCAGTTTAATGAAGATTTACAGGATGTGAATACGAAATTTATGACAATGGGCGGATTGGTCGAGCAACAAGTGGCCAATGCAATCCATGCCTTATTAGATACCAATGCAAACTTAGCGATTGATGTGCAATTCCAAGACAATGTTGTGAATCGTTATGAACGTGAAATTGATGAGCAACTGACTTTGATTCTAGCGCGTCGCCATCCTGCTGCAATTGATTTGCGTATGGTGATTGCGATGAGTAAAGCCAATACAGATTTAGAGCGTATTGGTGATGAAGCCGCGAAAATTGCACGTATTGCACAAACTTTATGTGAAGAAGGTGAGTCTCCACGCGGTTATATGGAAACACGTCATATTGGTAACCAAGTTCGTGTGATGATTCATGATGCCTTAGATGCTTTTGCTCGTGTAGATGCTGAACAAGCTTTAAAAGTATTATTGGCAGATGCTGATATTGACCGTGAGTATCAATCTGCTACACGCACACTGATGACCTATATGATTGAAGATCCTCGTCATATTAGCCGTGTAATTAATGTGATGTGGGTACTGCGTTCTTTAGAGCGTATAGGTGATCATGCGCGTAATATTTCTGAGCAAGTGATCTATATGGCAAAAGGATATGATGTGCGCCATACCAGTGTTGAAGAAATTGAAGAGAAAGTTCAAGGGACGAATAAACATTAATTCAATTTCGATCCATTTAAAGCTCTACTTTCGCGTAGAGCTTTTTTTATTAAACCTTTTAAATAAAAAAAAGTGATGAATACTTCTATAGGATGTTTATTGTTTAGATTATTTGGCGAATGTATGGCGAATAAAAAGACAAAAAAATTCCTGAATCTTGGGGAAAATTCAGGAAAGAAAATGAAACTTTTAAATAGTGCTTTAGCTTACACAAACATATCTCTTTGTGATGTAGTTAATATAATAAAAATAAACGTAACTTGCACTAATAATATTGTGAAGCTGTGTAAGTTTTTATGAAGACTATGTAAATAACCTAAAAAATTGAGTATTTATTTTAAATTTATTGGGTAAAACAATATTCTAAGCGATCAATAATAAAGAATGTGTAGTGAAATTTCAGATTAATGATGAGGATGGATTTATATCCATTGTAAACAACCAAAAATATCAATCATTTGTAGGTGAAGACTGGCAGTTTGACCCATTAATGCAACATTTTATTCAGTAAATGAATCAACAGATTTTGATTATTTGGCAGACCCATGATTGGGGTGGAGGTAGTTGGAATATTGAAGTGATTCAGGAGTCTTATCACGATGATAATTTAACGAAATTCAGTCATGACATTCAGGTAACGAATGGTCAGTTATTTTTAAGTAGTTACACAGATTTGACGATGGTGGCTCAGTTTGAAGATGAACGAATTCCTTCAAAAGACAATGCAGATCTTATTATTCCACTGACGGATGGATTCTACACCATAACTGTATGTAAATTATTTACAGATGATGCTTCGGGCGATGATTCATCCACTATTCATTTTAGAATTTTTATTGAGCCAAAGTTGCTGGAGCACCATGCACAGGTTTATCAGATTCCTTGGATGCAACGGTATTGATCTTTGGTGCTAAGCTTCACAATCATTTTCTTCACAAAAAAGACCCTGAAAATCAGGGTCTTTTTAGATCAAAAGTTAGGTGCCAGTAGAAAAAAGAAGGTTAGCCCTTATTTTTCTGCTGTCCAGCCTTCTGCTTTTTCAACAGATTCATCATTCGCAAAGAATTTTTCACGTTGTTCTTCAAGGAATTTTTTAGCATCAGGTTCAAACACATTTAAACGTTTTTCATTAATCAGCGTAGTTTGGTGTTTCAGCCATTCTTGCCAAGCTTGTTTCGATACATTATTGAAGAATTCTTCACCTTTTGCACCAGGAAATGGCGCAAAGTCTAAACCGTCCATTTCTGTTTGATACTTACGGCAAAATACTTGTCGAGACATATCATTATTCCTTAAGCGTAAAGTTTTTCAAGACGAAGGTGAGCACGTTCAATCGCAGCATTGACTTGTGCAGGAGCCGTGCCACCAATGTGGTTACGAGCATTCACAGATGCTTCTAGTGTTAATGCTTTTTCAAACACATCAGCTTGAATTAAATCAGAGAACTGTTGTAGTTGTTCTAAAGTTAATTCAGATAAATCTTTTGATTCGGTAACACCGAGTGCTACAGCTTTACCAACAATTTCATGTGCATCACGGAACGCAACACCATTTTTGACAAGATAGTCCGCAAGGTCAGTGGCAGTAGAGAAGCCACGAAGTGCTGCTTCACGCATAATCTCAATGTTTGGTACAAGTGCAGGAATCATATCTGCAAATGCCATGAGTGAACCACGAACAGTATCAATCGCATCAAACAAGGGTTCTTTATCTTCTTGGTTGTCTTTATTGTATGCCAACGGTTGACCTTTCATGAGTGTTAAAAGGCTCATTAAATCACCATAAACACGACCCGTTTTACCACGAATTAACTCAGGAACATCAGGATTTTTCTTTTGTGGCATGATTGAAGAGCCAGTGCAGAAACGATCAGGAATGTTAACGAATTTAAACTGAGCCGATGCCCAAAGAATCATTTCTTCAGACATACGTGATAAATGCATCATGATGAGTGATGCAGCAGCATTGAATTCAATTGCAAAGTCACGATCAGATACAGCATCTAGTGAATTTTCGCAGATGGCTTCAAAACCTAATAATTCAGCTGTGAAGGCACGATCAATAGGATAAGTTGTACCAGCAAGCGCAGCAGAACCTAAAGGTAAGCGATTCACACGTTTACGGCAGTCAATTAAGCGCTCAGAGTCACGAACCAACATTTCAAACCAAGCCATTAAATGGTGACCAAATGTCACAGGCTGTGCAGTTTGAAGATGGGTAAAACCTGGCATAATCGTGTCAGTATTTTTAGCAGCCAAACCCAAAATACCTTTTTGTAATTTTTCTAATAATTTGAGAATTGCATCAATTTCATCACGTACATATAAGCGAATATCGGTTGCAACTTGGTCATTACGGCTACGACCTGTATGCAATTTTTTACCTGTGATGCCAATGCGACTCGTTAAACGAGACTCAATGTTCATGTGTACATCTTCTAGGTCAATGCGCCATTCAAAATTACCTGCTTCAATTTCTGCTTGAATGGTGTTTAAACCATTCACAATATCATCACGTTCTTGGCTTGTGAGGACACCGACTTTTGCAAGCATAGTTGCATGTGCGATAGAGCCTGCAATATCTTGTTTATAAAAGCGTTGGTCAAATTGTACAGATGCTGTAAATTCAGCAACAAAAGCATCAGTTGCTTCAGCGAAACGACCGCCCCACATGCCTGAAGTTTGGGCTTGTGACGGATTTGAGGAATTAGAAGATGTGGTCATGTCGGCTCAGTAAAATAAAAAGCAGTAGATTTAGCAAGAGTATAGCAAATTCAGATTCACTTGCTGCAGACTCGCGTGATGAATCTCTGCGAAATATTCCGCGATCTTTTCATCCGTCTTATTTTTTTAGCAAAATGGGTAATTGGCAGTATTTAATTGAATTGTTTATTGCCAGTAATGTTTTGGCTTTATTGCTTGCATTGGCAGAGGCGCAATCTTGGTCTAATTTACAAGCCAGTCATGTGTTGCAATACGTTTTATATATCAATTGGATATTGCTTGCATTCGCAGCGATGATTGATATATTTCAGAAAAAGATTCAAAGTTTTAATGCGGTTCAAAGCTCACTTTTTGGTTTTGTCTTATTACAACTCATCGTTTTGTTAACCACGTTGGTTTTAAATTGTGTCGTGTATTGGGGAAGTCATTTTTCCTTACAAAATTTTTTATGGGCTGATTTTACTCAAAATGTTGTTTTACATTTGAGTTATGGCACATTGTTAGGTGCTTTTTGTTTGCGTTATATCTACATCCGAGAGCAATGGTTTATTCAACAAAATAGTGAGTTGAATGCACGAGTACAAGCAATGCAAGCACGGATTCATCCCCATTTTTTATTCAATAGTTTAAATAGCGTAGTGAGTTTAATCAGTATTGATCAAGATAAGGCAGAACAAATGCTGATCGATCTTTCAAAATTATTTAGAGTAAGCTTTCAAGAGTTAAAATTGGTGAGTCTGCAGGAAGAGATTGATCTGTGCCTAAAATATATTGCAATTGAGCAG
The DNA here is from genome assembly GCF_002135415.1 of Acinetobacter sp. ANC 3832. Taxonomy (GTDB): domain Bacteria; phylum Pseudomonadota; class Gammaproteobacteria; order Pseudomonadales; family Moraxellaceae; genus Acinetobacter. Next base: position 14,712 of record NZ_NEGJ01000011.1, on the reverse strand, counting down.
ATTCGTTTGGGGGAGCGGTTGCAAGTGGAGTGGAATATTCAACAACCTGACCAATTAAGCCAAGTACAAATACCTTTATTAACATTGCAGCCACTGCTTGAAAATAGTATTTTTCATGGAGTTGAAAAAAAATTAATCGAGGCTAAGATAGGGATACTGGTCGAAATATTGCAAAATCAAGTCACTATAGTCATTACTAACCCATTTATACAGGATAGAATAAAATCTAGAGAAGGACATGGTATTGCATTGGAAAACGTAAAGCAGCGTTTGAAAGCACATTTCGGGCGATCTGTACAATTCCAAAGTTATGCGGGTAATGGAATGTTTACAACCGTTGTGCAATATCAATATAAGTAAAATAAGTCAGGGTTAACACATTACAAAAAGCATCGTTAACTAAGGCGAGGAGGAAAAATGGACATCCTAATTTGTGATGATGAGCCACTTGCAGTGGAACGTTTATCTCGATTAGTGTCGCAATTGGGGCATGAGGTTATTGCAACTGCGCAACATGGAAAACAAGCACTTGAATTGGTTCAGCAATTTGAGCCAGATGTTATTTTGCTGGATATTCAGATGCCAGAAATGGATGGGCTGACGTGTGCACAGCATTTGAGCCAAATGAACCCAATGCCTGCGGTGGTGTTTTGTACTGCTTATGATGAACATGCATTAAAAGCCATACAGTCGCAAGCGAAAGGATATTTGCTTAAACCGATCGCAAAATCAGAATTAGAAACAGTATTAGAAAATGTGACTAAACTCACGCAAGCCCAAATGTCTAACCTAGAACAAAAAGAAATCATGGAAGAAAAAGTGCAAAGACAGCAAATCGCTGCAAAAACTTATCGCGGGCTGGAATTGATTCCAATAGAAAATATTTATTATTTTTTAGCAGATCAGAAATATGTCACAGTCCGACATAAAAATGGCAGTGTATTAATTGATGAAACCTTGAAAGATCTCGAGCAAGAATTTGCAGATCGATTTATTCGAATTCATCGTAATGCACTTATTTCTTTAGATTACTTGGATGGTTTGGAGTTGGTGTCTTCAGGGCAATATCAAGTACGTTGTAGAGAGTTAGATGAGAAACTGGCTGTTAGTCGGCGTCATTTACCTTTGCTTAGAGAACGAATGCAAAATTTATAATTCTGTATTCAATTCACACTCTCATTGATAATTTGCTTGCTTTTTTGAGGTATCAGGTTAAGTTTAGAGTGTTTAAAGTTTAGCAGCTCTGAAATGATGAAAACCTTGAAAATAGCAACACGTCAAAGTCCGCTTGCATTATGGCAGGCTGAACATATTCGTGAACGATTAGAGACGTTACACGTAGGTCTTAAAGTTGAATTAGTGACCTTTGTAACCCAAGGGGACAAAATTTTAGATACGCCATTGGCAAAAATTGGTGGTAAAGGCTTATTTGTGAAAGAGCTTGAAGCTGCATTGCTGGATGGTCGTGCAGACCTTGCTGTGCATTCTATGAAAGATGTACCAATGCAATTGCCTGAAGGGTTAAATCTCGCAGTTATTTGTGAACGTGAAGATCCTTATGATGCTTTTGTTTCAAATCAATATGAAAAATTTGAAGATTTACCACAGGGTGCAAAATTAGGAACATCTAGTTTGCGCCGTAAGTGTCAGATTTTAAAGCAAAGACCAGATTTAGATGTGATTGATTTACGTGGCAATGTGGGTACACGGTTGTCTAAGCTCGATGCTGGTCAATATGATGCGATTATTTTGGCCAGTGCAGGTTTAAAGCGGTTAGCCTTAAATGATCGTATTCGTCATACGCTTTCAGCAACGTTAAGTTTACCAGCTGTTGGGCAAGGTGCTTTAGGTCTAGAATGCCGTAGTGATGATCTTGCAGTTTTAGATTTAATTATGCCGTTAATGCATAGTGAAACCAATGCTTGTGTTCGTGCTGAACGTGCTTTCAATGCTTATTTGGAGGGGGGGTGCCAAGTGCCGATCGCTGGTTTTGCCACATTGACAGGTGATCAACTAACATTGGAAGGTCGTGTTGGCAGTGTTGATGGGGAAATTATGCTTCAAGGAGTTGTTCAAGGTTCTTCACAAGATGCTGAACAATTGGGTGTGGAATTGGCAAAAGATTTACTGAGCCAAGGTGCGGGTGAATTGTTGAAAGCACTTCATTAATTCGCAATGTTATTTATTAATACACGTCCTGTAGAACGAGCCCAAGCATTAACACAATGCTTGGCTCAAACTCACTTTCAGGTACTTGATTTACCTTTATTAGAATTGCAGGCTTTGCCTTATACAGCTTATTTACACCAGCTTTATGCTCAACTGTCAGATACTCAAATTATTGTTGTTGTCAGCCCTATAGCGGTTGATGTCGGAATGCAGTATTTACAGGAAAGTGGATTGTTGCTTTCACAATTGAGTCATATCAAGTGGATTACAGTTGGTCAAACCACAGCAAAACGATTGGCTGAATATGGTATAGAAAGTATAGTGCCTGAAGTTGAAACCTCAGAAGGAATGCTAAGTCTCCCTATATTTAAGAATATTCCAAATTTAAAAAAAATTGCATTTTGGCGAGGTGAAGGTGGTCGTCAATTTATGATGCAACAATGCCTTGATCAAAATATTGAAATATTGAATTTTTTACTCTATGAGCGGCATTTACCGGCATCGACAATTAAAAAATTTACTCAGTTTGAACAAACGCTAGCAAAATATGAACAGCCATATTGGGTGTGTATTAGTAGTGAGGCAAGTTGGCATCATTGGATTCAATTGACGCAAAAAAATCAAACAATATTGCAAAATTGCCATTATTTAGTTTTGGGTGAGCGTTTGTATCAAATTTTGCAACATCATAGTAAGCAACATCAACATTGCTTTAAAATACATCATATCGTGAATTTAGATCCCAATACTGTACTTCAGGCAATGACTGAATTAGAAAGGAAACTATGAAGAAGCTTATTTCTCTTTTATTTATCATCGCTATTGCATGGCTTATAAAGTTGAGCTACGACTTCTATCAAGTTTCACAACAGGTTACAGCTATACAAGAAACTTTGCATAAAAATGAACAGAAAAATGCCAATTTAAATGATCAAGTAGTTGCTATACAACGGCAAGTGCCAGAGACACCTGAGCAGAATTCTGCTATACAGAAAAAGCATGTAGATATTGAAAAACCAAAAGGTTTAAGTCCACTTGTCGTGATTAAACAACAATTACAATTGGTACAATTCGCACTTCAACAACAACAATTTGTTTTTGCCATTGAACAGCTAACACAACTTGAACAAACATTAGAACAATATGAATTAGCTAGCGCACTTAAACAAAGCCTACATCAAGCAATTGCTGATGATAAGCAAAGTATTCAGCAATTTGTATTGGCTCGAAATGGGCAGCAAGAACAATTGGATGATGTGTTACAGCAAATAGATCAAAGTATTGAGCAAGAAATTCATCAGCCAACGCTGAGTCCAGCGAAAGTTACACCAACACATTTTTGGCAAAAATGGTTGCAGATTGATGTCGTAGATCATCAATCGCCAACTTTAGCCAATCGCCAATTTATTTTAAAAGAAGCGCAATTACGCGTATTGTTGGCAAAGCAGGCTTTGAACCGTGGGCAAAATTTAGAATACCAAACCATGTTGAATCAAGTTGTACAGCAATTAAATCAATTGCCTGATGCGAAAAGCCAGAAACTGAAACAGAAAATATTACGTATTAAGCAAATTCAAATGCTTCCTGTTCCAAAATTAAATAGCATGGCTATTTTAGGATAAACCGATGAAACATATTTTATGGGTTTATGCCTTTCTAAATTTAATTACTGTCGCAATATTAAGTGTTTTGAGTTATGGCGAAGGGACAGGCTATGTTTATGTGCTTTGGCATGGCGTACAAATTCAAACCAATATTTGGTTGGTAACATTTACGATTCTTTTACTTAGTTTGGTCATGCAGTTGTTCTGGTTAGGGCTGAAACGTTATTTATCCAAAGAACAACGCAAACTTGCGCATGTGCTTAATTTTAATAATTTACACCCTTATGAACAATTGGGTGTCATTTGGATTTTGCAGGGTGAGGATGAGCAACAAGCTTTTGTGCAACAGGTTTTTGATCAATCTGGATTGTTAAAGCATATTGTTCAAGCACGTTTGTTATTTGGACAAAATCAATATGCAGAGTCTTTACTTGCACTTGAGTCCAGTTCAGCCGCAGCTTTTGAATTGGCAGAAATCCAAAGAATTGAAGTTTATTTAGCGCAAAATGATGAACAGCAAGCTTTGACGCACTTAGAGTTTTTAAATGGACATGAACTTTCACCGTGGTTGAATCAGGTCAATCAAACTTATTTAGATCGAATCACGGGATTATGGGCGGCTTTTGCCGTGCAATTTCCGCGAACCTATTTACATTCCACACAATTTGGCCAGTTAGAAACATCTTCTAAACAAGCATGGCTCATCCAGTTATTGGGGCAGTTTGATCAAGCCAGTCAGGATGAAATACAGTTATTGCAACAACGCTATTTAGAGCTTGAAGAAACAATTAAAGAGTTGCCTTTTGAAACTAAAAAATTATGGTTGAAGTTGTTAACCCGTTTACCTGAAATGGGCATGCAACATCAAGCGTTGGCTTTGGTATTATTAGATGAACGATTTGATCAAGATGTTTTTTATTTATGGTTTCAGCAACAATTATTAAAACAAAATCCAGATTATGCCTTTGTCGAACAACAAATTAACCTATTCGAATCACATTATCCAAGTATGCCAATCTTCACTTTTGCAAAATGGCATATTTATATGGCTACAGCACGGGAATACGAAGCAGAGCAATTACTATCACTATATCCTGATAATATTTTGATGAGTTATTTAAGGATTAAATCAACATTTAATGGAAATGAAGAGTTGATTCAACAACTTAATTTAATTTTTGAAAAAGATGTTAATTTTATTCAATTTAAAATATGAGAGAAATAATGACACTATTAAATCAATATCCAATTGCACATGAACAAAAAGTTGCATGGGGAGATATGGATGCTTTTGGTCATGTCAATAATGTGATGTATTATCGTTATATTGAAAGCGCACGTATCGCTTATTTTGATCAGTTAAATATTTTCGAACAAGATGTTTATACTGTAGTTGCTTCTAATCAATGTCAGTATTTAAAACCTGTATTTTATCCAGATACTTTAACAGTTACAGCACGTGTGGAAGAAATGCGCAATAGTGCCATTCGTATGCACTATGTTTTGTATAGCACACAGCAGCAGCAAGTGGTTGCAAATGGTGAGGCGGTTGTGGTTTTTGTAGATAAAGTCGAAATGAAAAAAATGTCTATTCCAACAGCAATTCGAGAAAGTATTTTGGCTTTAGAACACTCTGTAAATCATGATTTAAGCTAAGACATAAAAATAGTATTTGAATATAGAAATCTCATTAGAATGAATTACTTCTAATGAGATTTCTATTATGATTTTACCTGTATTTTGATTTTTTAAAATAACTATATGAAAGCGTTAATTTAAATTTTAGTTTTCTTTTTTACGTGAAATAACAACGTATTTCTATTACAAATAGTTTAATATTCGGATCATATGTTTTAAATAGCTATTAATAAAAAAGTGCTGACTGATGAGTGTGGAAAGCATAAGTAGAAATAAACAAGATAAACTATAAAATAGTAAAAAATTTAATTTGAAATGGTGGATATAGAAAGTTCAATGAGGGAGCTTATATAAGTATTAATAAATTATTTTTCATTTTAGGAATCGGTGGATCTAGTATAAAAGCTTATTCGTTATTCTATTTTAATTGGACAATTTATTTTTTAATACTGATGTGAACTTTAATCTTTATACAAAAATCCTATGTAATGATACGTTTTGTTTATTTATGTATTTAAATTGGCATGTAACTATTGATTATTCGGATTAATAAAAATATTATTGCGATGAAATTATTTCAAATAATTATTAATGAATTTTTGTGGAGTTTATATGATGCCAGATATTAGTAACCTTTCTGTTGAAGAGTTAAGACGTTTAACTGCTCAAGCAGAAGCTTTAATTGAATCAAAAAAAGATCAAGAAATTGAAGATGCTTATAATAGCATTATGCAAATTGCAGAATCAGTGGGTTTGAGTTTAGAGCAAATTATTGAATATGGTGCGCATAAACGTAAAAAAACAACGCGTAAAGCAGTTGAACCACGCTACCGTAATAAACATAATGCTGCAGAAACTTGGACAGGTCGCGGTAAACAACCTCGTTGGTTGGTTGCTGAGATTGAAAAAGGTGCTAAATTAGAAGATTTTCTTATCTAATTTCACTGTTTTGTCATGAGTAAAAGATAAAATTGAAGAAACCAAGCAATATAGCTTGGTTTTTTTATACGAGTGAATTGGCGATATGCAAAATATATGCATAATGTAGGCGGGGTCTTTCGATTTTTGAACGTATTTCTAGATTAAGAATATTAAGGCAGTGTATGGCGGTATTTGTGATATGCCAATAGACCTCAGATAAGAGGGCATCAACTCGCATGGAAGAATAAATGAATAAGTTGGTACAGGCTGAATGAATAAAAAATCAAAACAAATGACATGGTGGATTATTGCGGTCATCGCTTTTTTAATTTTTGTTGTTCTACAAATCCCAGCAACATGGTTGATTTCAAAATTTTATAAAAATAATCAGCTCTTACAAAATGTAAGTGGCAATATTTGGCAAGGGCAAGCGGATTGGCACAAAGGTAATTTACGTGGTTCAGTAGCGTGGCGGACACGACCATTGGATTTGATACTGTTACGTGCAGGTGCGAATGTTGATATTCATAGTGGGCAAACGCAGCTTCAAGGCATTGTTGCCTATAGTTTAGGTAAAAAAATAATTATTAAACAAATGTCAGGGCAAGTTGCACCTGAAACATTAAAGAGTATTGTTAATTGGCAATGGCCTGCAAATGCAATACAGCTTTCGGATGTGCAATTTCAATTAAATAAAGAAAATGGTTTTAGCAATGCTGATGGTAAGTTGCAATGGGCAGGTGGGGAATTACTGTACACCTTCGGGCAACGCCAAGATCGTATGAATATGCCATCATTAAATGCTCAAGTGAAAGATGAAAGCGGAAAATTAAAAATCGAAATTCAAGATCAACGTGCGCAAAAAATGGCAAATATCATGTTGGATCAAAGCATGATGTTGGATGTGCAGTTGACGCAACGATTATTGCTGAATGTACCTTCATATGATGGCAAAGCAGGCTTAGATACCTATGTGATTAGTACACGTCAACCACTGGTACAAGGTGGTATGTAATGATGAATCTTAAAGAACAGTTTGATCATATTTCGTGGAAAAAAGCGGATCGAATAGCACCTTTGGTTTTACTGGTATTGATCTTGGCATTGTGCTGGAAGCTTGCCTCTATGTTTTGGTGGGTTGTTGCACCCCCTCAGGTGATGCAACCTGAACAAGTCAGTCTAGGTTCTCAACAACCGCAAGTCCCAAATATTTCTACATTTGCATTATTTTATGAAGCAGGTTCAAGTGCACAAAAGGCAGATGATAATTTGCCAATGCAATTGCAAGGGGTGGTATTGGGTCAGCCAAGTCGTTACTCATCTGCGGTGATTAAAACCAATGAGATTGCAGACCGTATTTTGGTTGGACAAACCATTGAGGGAACGTCCTATCAACTTGCAGAAGTGTATTGGGATCATGTGGTACTCAAGCAAAATAATGGCACGACACGAGAATTAAAATTTACAGGTATCGGTAATTTAAATCAGCCCATTGTGCCTGCGCAAACAACACATCCAAATAGTGCACCACCATCGAACCCATCACCGTCATCATCAAATTCAGATCAGCATGCATTGAATCAAGCAATTCAAAAAATGAATGAAGATCGTGAACAGTATATGAAAAACATGGGGGTGAATCCCAGTGCAGGTGGTCAAGGATATGAAGTCACCGATCAAACACCATCCGCATTACGAAATAAATTAGGTTTAAAATCAGGTGATCGCATTCTTTCTTTGAATGGACAAACAGTGGGTCAAGGACAAAGTGACGTACAACTGTTAGAACAAGCAAAACGAGAAGGTAAAGTAAAAATTGAAATTAAGCGTGGTGATCAAGTGATGACCATACAGCAAAGTTTGTAAGTGACTAGGGTTACAAATAAAATTAGGAAAGATAATAAGTTATGGCTTTTTTAAATCATAATCGTCCGCTTTGGGCTCTAGTTGCAGCAGCACCCATTCTTGCGTCAATTAGTAGCGCAACCTATGCGCAGACGTGGAAAATTAATCTGCGGGATGCAGATTTGACTGCGTTTATTAATGAAGTTGCAGATATTACGGGGAAAAACTTTGCTGTTGATCCACGAGTGCGAGGCAATGTAACGGTTATTTCAAATAAGCCTTTAAATAAAAATGAAGTATATGACTTATTTTTGGGTGTGTTGAATGTGAATGGTGTGGTTGCTGTTCCTTCAGGAAATACCATTCGTTTAGTACCAGACAGTAATGTTAAAAACTCTGGTGTACCTTATGATGCGCGTAATAGTGCACGTGGTGACCAAGTCGTCACACGTGTCATTTGGCTTGAAAATACCAATCCAAATGATTTAATTCCTGCTTTACGTCCACTGATGCCTCAATTTGGGCATATGGCTGCAGTACAAGGTACTAATGCTTTAATTGTTTCAGATCGTGCCAGTAATATTTATCAGCTTGAAACCATCATTCGTAATTTAGATGGAACAGGGCAAAATGATATTGAAGCAGTCACTTTACAGTCCAGTCAGGCTGAAGAAATTATTACGCTATTGGATTCAATGTCTGCAACGGGTTCTTCTAAAGATTTTGCAGGTGCGCGTGTGCGTATTATTGCAGATGCACGAACCAATCGAATTTTGATCAAGGGGGATGCAGGTACACGCAAACGTATTCGTCATATGATTGAAATGCTGGATGTACCATCAGCTGATCGTTTGGGTGGTTTAAAAGTATTTAAATTAAAATATGCCAGTGCAAAAAACTTAGCTGAAATATTGCAAGGGTTGGTCACTGGGCAAGCGGTGAATTTAAGCTCAAATAATTCATCAAACAATAGTTCGAATAACAATATGAGTGCTTCGATTAGTAATGGTTCGAATTCATCGAGTTCAGGTTCAAATTCAGGCAGTTCAAGTATTTCAACACCATCGATTAGTTTGGGTGGTGGATCAAATAAAAATAATCAAAATAATGTCACCAGTTTTAATGGTAATGGGGTCAGTATTATTGCAGATAGTTCGCAAAATGCTTTGGTAGTGAAAGCTGATCCACAATTGATGCGTGAAATTGATGCCGCGATTCAACAGTTAGATGTCCGTCGTCAACAAGTCTTAATTGAAGCAGCGATTATTGAAATTGCGGGTGATGATGCAGATCAATTGGGTGTGCAATGGGCGCTGGGTGATTTAACCAGTGGTGTTGGTTTGGTGAACTTCTCCAATGTAGGTGCAGGTATTGCAAATCTTGCCGCAGGCTATCTGTCTGGTGGTGCGGCAGGTCTAGGAGCAGCACTCACAGCAAATAAAAATGGTGTTGGTTCTGTTATTGGGATTGGTGATTATAAAGAAAGTGCTGATGGCTCTCGTAAACTTTATGGTGCTTTAATTCAGGCTTTAAAAGCCAATACCAAATCAAATTTATTGTCTACGCCATCTATTGTGACCATGGATAATGAAGAAGCTTATATTGTTGTCGGGCAAAATGTACCGTTTGTAACAGGTTCTGTTACAACAGGAGGTGGTACAGCCAATCCTTATACTTCGGTTGAACGTAAAGATGTTGGGGTGACACTCAAAGTTATTCCGCATGTAGGTGAGGGTGGAACGGTACGCTTAGAAGTTGAGCAAGAGGTTTCGGCTGTTCAAGAAAATAAAGGTCAAGCGACTGATCTTGTCACAAGTAAGCGCGCGATTAAAACGGCTGTTTTAGCTGAACATGGGCAAACAGTAGTATTGGGAGGGTTGATTTCTGATAACAGTATGTATAGCCGTCAATCTTTACCTGGTTTAGGTTCTTTACCAGGCATTGGGCGTTTGTTTAGAGCGGACAATAAATCATCTGAAAAGCGTAATCTTCTAGTCTTTATTCATCCAACGATTGTAGGTGATAATGATGATGTGCGTCGAATTTCACAACAACGCTATGATCAATTGTATAGCTTGCAATTGGCTATGGACAAAGATGGTAATTTCTCGAAACTTCCTGCCAACGTAGAAGATATTTATCAACAGCGTTTACCGATTACTGCGCCACAAGGTTCTCAACCTGTTTTACCACAGCCAGTAGTGCCTGCTTTAAAATATCAGCAAGTTCCATCGGGCGGTACTATAACACCGAAAGTGAGTTCTGCTGTGACGACGCCTATTGTGATTGAGCAAGCACCTGTGATTCAACAGCAATCTGTTCCGACGGATAATATTCAATTAAAAAAATCGATAGGTAAGGTGCCAACCTTGGTGATCAAACCAAATTCTTAACAGTGTGCGCATAGAACCATTGTAATGTCATGCTAAGATAAAATGAAAATTACAGAGAGAAGAGAATTTCATGACTTGGAAATTACAAGCAATTACAGATGAGATTTCGGGACAGGAAATCACAATTGATCGTGATATGTTGGTCGGTCGTCATCAAGATGCAGATATTGTTTTACAGTCGGCTGAAATTTCTCGTCGTCATGCTGCCTTTTTACTGAAAGAAAATGCACTGTGGGTGCAAGATTTGAAGTCTTCCAATGGTACGTATGTGAATGACATTCGCATCGATCAAGAAAAACTATTGAAAGACGAAGATATCGTTCAATTTGCCAGTTTAAAATTTACTGTATTAGCACCAACACAGGCTTCTTTGGCAGAAGCACATCAAGATGTGGTTGAAGTAGAACCTGTTGCTACAAAAATTGAAGAAGTGGTAATAGAAGTGCCACAAGCTATTATTCAGCCTTCTGAAGCTGTCGCAACTTCTGAATTCATTGCTCCAACGCCAATTTTAGAGAAAACTGAAGATTCTAAAGTTGTTGATGAGGTTGTGCGGGATACGCCTGCTCAGGAAATGAGTCATCAAGGTATGCCGAGTTTGGCTGAACGAGCGGAAGCTTCAGTGAGCCCAGAAGGAATGCCTGAGCGTATTGTTGTGCCAAAACCCGCACCAATACCTGAAGGTGTGAACATTCATGTAGCGCCAACGCCGACTCCAGTCAAAATTCCTGAGACACCATCTGTGGTTCAACAACAGGTTGAAGAAAAAAAGAATGCATCATTAGGTTTAATCACCATTGTTATTCTGATTATTTTGGCAGTGATTGCATGGCTATTCTTTAAATAAGCCTATGGTTGTTGAATGATTAAGGCATGCAATCGCATGCCTTTGTTTTATGAATGTGTTTTGAGAACAAGAAAGTTCGTTAAATATTAGGTAGAAATAATGAGTATTGCCAAGTTAGATCAACGAAACCTGATTTTATTTGATTTGGATGGAACTTTAGTCGATTCAGCTTTTGACTTATATCGTGCCATGAACTTAAGTTTAGCGCGATTAAATTTACCTTTAGTCACTGAACAACAAGTACGTGTTTGGATTGGTAAAGGAACATCATTGTTCTGTCAAAGTACATTGCAGTATTTAAAAGGTGATGTTGATCCTTCATTGCATCAACAACTTTTAGATACTTTCTTAGAAATTTACAATGCCGAGCCCTGTGTCGATACTCAGCCTTTCCACGGTATTATTGAGTTTTTAGATTGGGGTTTGAAGAATCATAAAAAAATGATTTGTGTGACCAATAAGCCTGAGCAACCTGCAAGAAAGATTCTAGATGTGTTGCAGATGAGTCATTATTTTGATGATGTTGTAGGTGGCGATCGTTTTGAAGTACGTAAACCTGATCCTAAACCATTGTTATACTGTGTCGAGGCTTTTGAGACGACAGTCGAGCAGACACTGATGATTGGTGACTCGAGTAATGATGTGGAGGCTGCACGTCGTGCAGGGATTGATTGCGTTGTTGTAAGCTATGGCTATAATCATGGTGAAGATATACAGCTTTGTCAGCCACAGCAGATTGTGGATGATTTAATAGAATTATTGGCTTAAAAATTTATAAATTTGGTGAGAAGGAAGAGGAATGAACCGTAAAAACGTTTTGCGATGGCGTCACTAAGTCAATTTTAAATCTTAATTACTTAGTGAAATCGAAAACAGAGAGAATTCCTCATGACAAATCAAACTCAATTTGAACAATTAAAAACAGCAGATTATAACCTGATTCCTGTTTATCGTCAGCGTTTGGCAGATACAGATACACCACTTTCTGTATTTGCACGTTTAAAAGAACATAAACAAGCTTATTTATTTGAGTCTGTAGAAGGTGGTGAAAACTGGGCACGTTATTCCATTATTGGTCTGGGTGAATCGACCGTATTTTCTTGCAATGAAGGTTTATTAACAATTCAGCAAGCAAATGGGGGGATTGATTCTCAAAAGTGTGCAGATCCTTTTGAGTATATTCGTGAATTTCTAGCACAATTTAAAGTGCCTACAACGAAAGAGATTCCCGCCTTGCCGAGCTTTACAGGTGGTTTGGTTGGATACTTTGGTTATGACTCAGTGCGTTATATTGAGCCACGCTTAACCAATATGCCTGAAGCAGATCCTGTCGGCTTGCCTGATATTTGGATGATGCTGTCTAAAACCGTTATCGTTTTTGATAATTTAAAAGATACCTTATTTCTAATTGTGCATGCAGATACCAATGATGCGGATGCTTATAGCAAAGCACAAGCGCAACTAGATGTACTAGAGCAGCTCTTGGCAACTCCAATTAGCTTGCAAGCAAAGAAACATACAGCACCACATTTTGAATCACTCACAGGTAAAGAGAAGTATCTAGAGTCGATTGAGATCGTTAAGGAATACATTCGAGCGGGTGATGTGATGCAGGTTGTCCCTGGGCATCGCATGGTGTCTGATTTTGATGGTGAGCCTTTACAGGTCTATCGCGCATTACGCCATTTAAATCCATCGCCGTATTTATTCTTGGTGCAAGGGGAAACCTTAACTGATCAAAAGCCATTTCATGTGGTGGGTTCATCTCCTGAAATTCTGTCTCGGTTAGAAAATGGTATTGCGACTGTGCGTCCACTTGCGGGAACGCGTCCACGTGGAAAAACCAAAGAAGAAGATTTAGCACTCGAAAAAGATTTATTGTCTGATGAAAAAGAAATTGCTGAACATTTAATGCTGATCGATTTGGGGCGTAATGACGTGGGTCGAGTCTCTAAAATTGGTAAAGTGCAAGTAACTGATCGAATGGTGATCGAACGTTACTCTCATGTCATGCACATTGTTTCTAATGTACAAGGCGAAGTTTTAGATGATGTTGATGCTTTGGATGTTTTTAAAGCAACTTTTCCAGCAGGAACACTTTCTGGTGCACCAAAAATTCGTGCAATGGAAATTATTGATGAAGTTGAGCCCGTAAAACGTGGAATTTTTGGCGGTGCTGTGGGGTATTTAGGCTGGCATGGCGAAATGGACATGTCAATTGCGATTAGAACCTGTGTGATTCGTGAAAATAAGGTCTATGTTCAGGCTGGAGCAGGGCTTGTTGCAGACTCAAATCCTGAATCTGAGTGGAATGAAACCCAAATAAAAGCTCGCGCAGTGATCAAAGCGGTTGAATTATCATCAAACGGATTGATTTTATAAGTTTTTAACGGTTTTTTTGAAAAAAACACTTGCAAGGTTTCAGAGTTTTGCTAAACTGCACACCGTTCCGATACGAAACGTATTAAACAAAAGAAACGCCGGCATAGCTCAGTTGGTAGAGCAACTGACTTGTAATCAGTAGGTCCACAGTTCGAATCCGTGTGCCGGCACCATCTTAAATTGAAACGTTGAGTAAAGAACAACACTGAAAAGTAAGTGTGAAAAAGGTGGGATTCCCGAGCGGTCAAAGGGAGCAGACTGTAACTCTGCCACGTAAGTTTCGAAGGTTCGAATCCTTCTCCCACCACCAATTAAATACTTCGAAAGTGAGTAGTACCAACATTAAGCGGGAGTAGCTCAGTTGGTAGAGCGGCAGCCTTCCAAGCTGCATGTCGCGAGTTCGACCCTCGTCTCCCGCTCCATCGAATATTTATTTGCTCTTATAGCTCAGTGGTAGAGCACTCCCTTGGTAAGGGAGAGGTCTCGAGTTCAAATCTCGATAAGAGCTCCAGATATACAGTTTAGTAGATTAATCTACACAGTTTCCAGAAAGCAGGCTATTTAGTCTGCTTTTCGAGTATTTAGGTGTCTAGTTTTTTAGGCGAATGTCGATACTGAGTTGTTTTGACCCGTGTTCGACGTAAACGAGGAAGATCATCATGGCTAAGGCTAAGTTTGAACGTAATAAACCACACGTAAACGTGGGCACAATTGGTCACGTCGACCATGGTAAAACAACTTTAACGGCTGCGATTGCAACTGTATGTGCTAAAACTTTTGGCGGTGAAGCGAAAGATTACGCTGCAATTGACTCTGCACCAGAAGAAAAAGCACGTGGTATTACAATTAATACTTCTCACGTAGAATATGATTCTCCAGCTCGTCACTATGCGCACGTAGACTGCCCAGGTCA
>NZ_NEGJ01000010.1 GCF_002135415.1 Acinetobacter sp. ANC 3832 | reverse complement strand
ATTGAAAACAGTCAAACGGTTAGGAAGATCCCTTTGGAAAAAGTGGTCTGGTTATCACCGTCGAAGTTTGGTGGAAACCAAGATGCATTGCATCAAATTATTAGGCGATAAATTAACATCAAGGAGTTTCCTTAGTCAGGTGAACGAGATTCATGCACGCGTAGCAGTCTTGAATAGATTCACAGAATTAGGTCGCCCTCATACCCAAGTTGACACTTAAATTTGGCTCAATTAGGGTAGCTCTGCCTTTCAAACCTTTGTGCAACAAAGCCCCTTAAAACTAAAATATTGATATATGAAAACTATTCGAGTGTGATTTTACTCCATGATTCATACATTTTTACAGCAGCAGAAAAGTCACTATTCGGCTCTGCAATCGCATTTGCAGCTTGAATTAAATTCTGAGTAAGGCTTAAAATGGGTGCGGAAAGTCTAGCATCTCTGACTAAATCAATCGCGATGCCTGTATCTTTTGCTAATAATGGCAGAGCAAAGGTTACAGGGAAGCTACGGTTTAAAATACGTTGGGGTAATGCACTCTCAGTCACACCACTTTTACCACTAGATGCGTTGATACATGCGAGCGCTTCATTTAAATTTACACCATGTGCTTTTAATGTCGTAAAACCTTCCGCTGCCGCGCACAAATGCACCGCCATCATCATATTATTGACTGCTTTTACAGCAAAACCTGCACCGGAGTCACCCACCAATTTAATAAGTGTTCCCATTGCTTGCATGGCAACCAAAGCCTGTTGAAACGCTTCTGTATCACCACCCACCATAAAGGTAAGTGTTGCATTTTCTGCGCCAACAGTTTGCCCGCTTACTGGCGCATCTAAAAACTGCACACCATATTGATGAAGTCGAGTTGATTGAAGTCGAGCAGATTCAGGTACACCACTAGTACAATCGACCCAGATTGCGCCACTTTTTATATGAACTTGATCTAGAATTTCATCAACCTGATCGCTGGTTGGTAAACAAGAAAAAATGATATCAGCTTGTACAACTTGTTCCAGTGACACAGCGATTGTTCCAAATTCAGTTGCATGTTGTTGTGCTTTTTCAAAATTTCGATTCCAGACATAGACGGTGTCGAAATGTTTGGGTAAATGAGCCGCCATACGATAGCCCATTGCGCCTAAGCCGATAAATGCAACTGATTGAATCATTTTACCATCCCTAATTAAAAACTATAATTTGTTTGAGCGCTGAGCCAACCAATCTGCAAGTATTGGCCAAAACTCATCGGCACTTTTCTGATTCGACATTAAACCTAAATGTCCACCAGGAATGAGAGTAAACGTGACATCTTTACTATTTGTCAATTCGCTTAAAGGCTTAACTGCATCTGCGGTGACCATTTGATCACTGCGTCCCGCACCAATAAACAGTGAACAATCGACATTTTTTAACTCAATTTTTTTATCTCTGAGTTGAATCGATCCTTTTTTTAATGGGTTTTGTAGCCAAACATTAAATAGCATGTCTTGATTCACAGCACCAGGGTAGTCAATCATATGATTTAGAAAATTACCCAATGTTGCATGCTCATGTAAAAGTTGTTCATCATCTAAATTTAATAAAAGCTGTTTGTGACCTTCATACCAACCTTTAGGATCTAAAATTTTAAAGCCAATTGCATTGAGTAAGCCAGGTGTGTGAAGCATTCTCTTTGGAATGCCACCATAATAAAAAGTGCGTTTTAATGTTTCATTTTGCGATAAATAAGTGTTGATCCGTTTATAAAGCTTACCAATACCACCAGATGCATAACTATCAATAGGACTTGCAAGAATAATTAGATTTTTAACATAGCTCGGTTTGCGTAAAGCCACATAAAGTAAAACGAAAATTCCAGCCATGCTCCAACCATGCAGTGAAATTTGATCACTTTGAGAATGTTCTCTAATTTTATTCACACAATTAGGTAGAGCTTCATCAACAAAGTTCAAAAAATTTAGATAACGATCATTGTAGTTCAGTTTACCCCAGTCGATTAAATAGACATCAAAGCCTTGTTCACTGAAATATTTAACCAAAGAGCGGTATGGATAAAGATCATAAATAGCCATGTTAATGGCAAGTGGAGCAACAAACACGAGAGGTTCTTTATATTTTTTTTCTGGCGAAGCATAGTAACGTACGCGCGTTTGATTGAACTGCGCAATAATTTCATAAGGCGTACTTTGTGAAAGAACCAGTGATTTTCCGTTAAAGATACGGGTCGAAAGATTTTTTAATTTGCTTGAACGGTCTGACACTTTCTTTTTGAGTTGTTCCATTAGCGATATTAGTCTCAATTTCATGTAAGTTTGTTCGAAGTCTAAGCGATAATTTCGTATTTTACCTTGACCTTAAATACATTAGGCGCTCAAAATGTTGGCAATTATTTACAAACACAATTCATGACTGGATTTTAAAATGAGTCAACAAGACAATACTGAATACCAACTGGATACTTTAGCCATTCGCACAGGTCATACGCGTAGTTTTGAAGGTGAGCATGGCGAGCCAATTTTTCTGACATCTTCATTTGTTTACGAAAATGCTGCTGAAGCTGCGGCTAAATTTTCAGGTGCTGAGCCTGGTAATATTTATTCTCGTTTTACCAACCCGACGGTTGCTATGTTTGAAAAGCGTTTGGCTGCTCTTGAAGGTGCAGAACGTGCTGTGGCGACAAGTACTGGGATGGCAGCGATTATGGCTGTGGCAATGTCATATCTCAAATTAGGCGATCATGTCATTTGTTCACGTGCTGTTTTTGGTTCAACGGTTGCTTTGTTTGAAAAATATATTACGAAATTTGGTGTAGCTGTTGATTTTGTTGATTTAACAGATTTAGGTGCATGGAAAAATGCAATACGCCCAGAAACTAAATTACTCTTTGTGGAATCACCGTCTAATCCATTGTCTGAAATTGCAGATATTCAAGCTTTAGCCGATATTGCCCATGAAAATGGTGCTTTATTAGCGATTGATAATAGCTTTTGTACACCAGTGCTTCAGCAACCATTAAAGTTTGGTGCAGATTTGGTGGTGTATTCAGCGACTAAATATTTAGATGGTCAAGGGCGTGCTTTAGGTGGTGCCGTTGTCGGTAATCACACGCTACTTGAAGATGTGTTTGGTTATGTACGTACCACAGGGCCTTCAATGAGCCCATTCAATGCATGGGTGTTCTTGAAAGGCTTAGAAACGCTTCGATTACGTATGCAAGCACATTCTGAAAGTGCACAAAAAGTTGCAGAATGGTTGGCAGGTCACGATAAAATTGAAAAAGTATATTTTGCAGGCTTAAAAGATCATATTGGTCATGAATTAGCGGCGAAACAACAAAAAGGTTTTGGTGGTATTGTATCGTTTGAAGTAAAAGGTGAACGTGAAGGTGCATGGAAAGTCATCGATAATACTCAATTTATCTCAATTACTGGTAATTTAGGTGATGCAAAATCAACAATTACTCACCCAGCAACCACAACACACGGTAAACTTTCACCAGAAGCGAAAGCTGCCGCAGGTATTCGTGAAGGTTTAATCCGCTTATCTGTTGGTTTGGAAGATACAGATGATATTATTCGCGACATCGCTCGTGGATTGGATTTAATCTAATATTTGATTCAACTTTATTTCATTATCTTTATAATGGAATAAAGTTATAGATTTTTAAATTGATTTTTGTTCGGAGAAATTTATGAACATCAATATGTTAATGCAGCAAGCTCAGCGTATGCAAAAAGACATGGAAACGAATGTCAAAAAAGCCAAAGAAGAACTTGCACAAACTGAAGTTCATGCTGAAGCGGGTGGTGGTCTTGTAAAAGTCACTATGACTTGCCGTAATGTGGTTAAACGTATCGAAATCAGCCCTGAATTACTTCAAGATGATGCAGATATGATTGAAGATTTGATTGCAGCAGCAATGAATGATGCAGCGCGTCAAGCAGAAGTGATTACTGAAGAAAAAATGAAAGGTGCGAACACAGGCATGGGCTTACCACCAGGCTTAGCGGGAATGTTCTAATCGACTTTCAGTAATAGATGAGAATAAGTGACTGCATTCAGTGGCTTATTCTTAATTTTTGAATTTTATAGATATCTTGCATCAGTATTAATAACTTCTTTGTTTTCCTTTAAAATGAAAATGAAGAGTGGTTATGTCATCAGTCTAGTACGTATATATTTTTAATTGGTTTTATTGCTTTAAGGAAAGCTTCAATGTTTAGTGATCGTTTTGATCAACTTGTTCAAGCTTTGCGTATTTTGCCAAGTGTGGGTCCTAAATCAGCTCAGCGTATGGCATTACATTTGATTATGAAAAATAGAGAGGGTGCTGTCGGTTTGGCACATGCGCTGAATGAAGCGACTTCTTATATTCATACCTGTCAGTTGTGCAATTCGCTCACGGAAAATGAAATTTGTGATATTTGCATTTCAACGGAGCGAGATGAGCAATTGCTCTGTGTGGTTGAATCTCCTGCAGATGTCATGGCAATTGAGCAAAGTGGGAGTTTTCGAGGGAAGTATCATGTATTGGGTGGGCATTTATCTCCTTTAGATGGCATTGGTCCCGAAGAGATCGGTATTCCTTATCTTTTACAACGTTTAAATGATGGAAATGTAGAAGAAGTCATATTGGCAACGAATGCAACAGTGGAAGGACAAGCGACAGCACATTATCTTGTTGAAGCCACCAAACATTTGCCGATACATATGACACGTATTGCACAAGGTGTTCCACAAGGTGGTGAACTTGAATATGTGGATAGTCATACACTTAGTCAGGCAGTTCATAATCGTATGCGTATGAAATAAGTACAGCTATGTGCTTATTTTTTATCAAAAATAAATAAAAAAATTACAAATATTTAATGAATAAAACAGTTTTTTTTAAGAATTCTATGGCAATATCATAAAAATCATTCATCCTTAGAATCTATTGTTTTGCTTCTGGAGAGTTAAAGCTTATATTGAATAAAATAAATGATTTTTAAAATAGCTAAAACCTATTAATACAGTAGAAAATAAAAGCATTTATAAGGGGATAGCGTCAAATTGTTATATTTAATTTTTATATATTAATGTAATATATAGTTTCATTTAAATGTAAAACTTTGACCCAATAAAGACATGTTCCAATTTATTAATCAGCAAACTGACCTCGAAAATGTACTCACTTTGATGCGTCAAAGTTCTGTGTATGGTCTTGATACCGAATTTATTAAGGTAGATACCTTTTGGCCGAAATTAGGCGTTTTTCAGATTAATGTCGATAATAAAATCTTTCTGTTAGATGGTACGACACTAGAACTTTCGTCTTTTTGGCAACAAATTTTTCAAGCTAAGCAAAATATTTTCCATGCGTGTAGTGAAGATATTGATTTAATTTATCATTATGCTGAACAAAAAAGCTTAGAGAATGTGTTTGACACACAAGTTGCGATGTCATTTTTAGGGCATGGTTTACAAGTGAGCTATCAAAATGCACTGAAGCAAATGCTTGATATTGATATTGATAAAGATCAAACACGTTCAGATTGGTTGGCTCGACCATTAACGCCTGAACAAATGAATTATGCGGCCAATGATGTGTTGTATATCATGCAATTGGCGCAAAGATTACAAGCAGATTTACATGATAAAGGTCTTTACCAGTGTGTATTGGAAGATTGTCATAATTTAACCTTTGAAATTGCCACAGAAACACCAAAAGAGAAGCTATATAACGATATTGGTAATTATCGCCATTCAGCAAAACAACTGATGCAATTACAACAGTTGAGTGTTTGGCGTGAAGAAATGGTTAAGGCATTGAATCAACCTAGAAGTTTCATTCTAAAAAATTCAACCATTCATGACCTCGTTGAAAAAAATCCTAAAAATAATTTTCAATTATCACAAATGAAAGATATTCGTGCGAGCGTAGTGCGTGAGCATGGTAAAACCATTTTAGATTTACTGACATTTCTGCCAGAAGCTGATGAATGGCCTTTACGTATGGCTAAACCAATTCGTCATTCTTCAAAAGGTGTGACACAAGCAGTGGATGATTTGATTAATCTTGCTGTGACAGAATGCAATGTGCCAAAAGAAGTATTAATGCGTAAAAAATGGTTGAATGCTTTATATCACCATGTAGTATTTAATGGTAATGAACAAGATTTACCGGGTTATTTATTGGGATGGCGTTATGAATTATTGACTCAACCACTGATTCAACTTTTAAGCAAAGATATTGATTATTTATCTACACAAATGAAAGTGTACGAGTGAAAACTGAGCTCAGTACTAAAAACATACAAAACCAAATCAACTTGCTTAAAAACACGACCGATGCGTTAATAATCGCTAATGTATCTGTCGTTTTTTTCATGTATGCTATCTCTTGATTTTGTAAACGCTGTTTGAAAAAAATGCATTGTGATATTTATAAATCGAGTAAAAAAGATGAAATGTATCTTTACGTTGCTCGTCCAGATTATTCGAATGAAGTAGAATCAACTGATCCACTGGGAGTTTTATCTGAAGCTTTACGTAATGCTTTCGGTAGAGCGACTTTTGTGATGCATCTTGAATTAAATGAATCTAAAAAGTTGGCACGTGTAAATGTGTTACATGTGCTAGATTCATTACAAACTAAGGGTTTTTTTATCCAAGTACCGCCTGAAGGTTTAATTAATCCAAATGCGGTTGAACCAGAGGGATTACGTGGTGCGTGAAGATCAATCAGGAATATGGACCAATTTTTTAGCAATTTTAGATTCTGTTCCAGAAGATAGTATTGCAATTACCGTCTATGTTCTTGGAACATTGATTATTCTGTGGTGTTGGTATGCGATTGCAAAACGCTTACCATCTCCACTTGGTGGTATTACATGGATTTTTGTATTTGCTGTTATAGCAACCCCAACTATTTCTGAAGGACCAAACTCTGAACTTGCACCTGCAGTATTCGGTTTGCTTTTTGGTATCTTAACAAAAGATACACCTCTTATTTGGTCAAATCTTGCTTTAATCTCATTTGTGATCGGGCTCGGTTTAATCATTGGTTACTTCTGGTCGAAATACAAAATCAATAAAAATACTGTCAAAAACAGCACTGTTGTTAATAATATTTCACCACTTTAAATAAAAAATAAAGGTTAGTTATGTCTGTTGATACTCAACAATTTACAGGTACTCAAGAGTACATCGCCACTGATGGTTTAAAACTTGCAGTAAAAGCTGCGCGTGCATTGCAAAAACCTCTCTTGGTTAAAGGTGAACCTGGAACAGGTAAAACGCTTTTAGCTGAACAAGTTGCGCAAAGTTTAGGTCTAAAACTGATGACTTGGCACATCAAATCTACGACTAAAGCGCAACAAGGGCTTTATGAGTATGATGCGGTTTCACGTTTACGTGACAGCCAGTTGGGTGATGACCGTGTGTATGATATTAAAAACTATATCAAACCGGGTAAATTGTGGGATGCATTTACCAGTGAAGAACGTTGTGTTTTATTAATTGATGAAATTGATAAAGCTGATATTGAGTTCCCAAATGATTTATTGCATGAACTCGATAAAATGTCGTTTTTTGTGTACGAAACAGGTGAAACCATCACTGCGACACAACGCCCAATTGTCATCATTACATCAAACAATGAAAAAGAACTTCCAGATGCATTTTTGCGTCGTTGTTTCTTCCATTATATTGAATTCCCAGACGAAGCAACCATGCGTGAAATTATTGCAGTGCATTTTCCGCAGATTTCGAGCACTTTGGTTAGTGAAGCATTGCAAGTTTTCTTTAAGTTACGCCAAGTTCCGGGTTTGAAAAAACCACCTTCAACATCTGAATTGATTGATTGGTTAAGCTTGTTAATGGCAGATGATATACCAGAAGATGTGATTCGTAATCATGATAAATCTAAAGCCATTCCTCCTTTATATGGTGCATTGATTAAGAATGAGCAAGATGTTCAATTGCTTGAACGCTTAGCCTTTATGTCACGTCGTTAAGGGGAGGGGTCGCGCTATGTTCGTGCGATTATTTTATACCTTACGCAAATATGGTGTACCAGTTAGCACACGAGAGCTGATTGATCTGAATCATGCGATTAGTCAAGGTTTGATCTTTGCAGATCAAGATGATTTTTATCAACTTGTGAAAACAATCATGGTCAAAGATGAGCGATTCTTTGATAAATTTGATCGTGCAATGAAAGACTATTTTGATGGTATTCATACGTTTAATATTGATGATTTACTCAGTAAAGTTCAAAACATACCGAAAGATTGGCTTGATTTAGAATTATTGGAAAAGCATTTAACACCTGAACAACGTGCCGAACTGATGAAAGCGGGTTCGCTTGAAGAGTTGATGAAAATGTTGGAAGAGCGTTTACGCGAACAACATAAAAAACATCAAGGTGGTAATCGTATGATTGGCACAGGAGGAACTTCTCCTTTTGGAGCGTTCGGTGATCATCCAGAAGGTGTGCGTATTGGTGGACCAAGTCGTAAAAATTCAGCAGTGAAAGTTTGGGAACAGCGCAAATATCAAAATCTGGACGATGAACAAATTTTAGGCACAAGACAAATGCAAATGGCGTTGCGTCGTTTACGTAAATTTGCGCGTCAAGGTGCTGCCGAAGAACTTGATATTAATAGCACGATTTATGAAACAGCAAAGCAAGGCATTTTAGATGTTCAAATGGTGCCTGAGCGTCGTAATCGTATTAAAATATTGATGTTGTTTGATGTGGGCGGGTCGATGGATTCTCATATCGCACAATGTGAAAAATTGTTTAGTGCGGCAAAAAGTGAATTTAAAACCTTAGAGTATTTCTATTTTCATAACTGCTTATATGACTATGTTTGGAAAGATAATTTTCGTCGCTCATCTACTCGAATGAATACGTGGGATTTATTCAATACCTATGGTAAAGATTATCGAGTCATCGTGGTAGGTGATGCGAGTATGGCACCCTATGAATTGAAATCTGTTGGTGGTTCGGTTGAATATATGAATGATGAAGCGGGTGATGTGTGGTTGCATCGTTTGCGTAAGCATTTTGAAAAAACGGCTTGGCTTAATCCAGAAGTTCAAAATTATTGGCACTACACCCAAACAGTCGGTTTAATTAAACAACTTTTTGAAGACCATATGTATCCAATGACTTTAAAAGGCATTGAAGATATGACCAAATACTTATCAAGATAAATACGATAAAGCGTTAATTTCAGCATTAGGGGATCGGTCAATGAAACATCAAATTAATGGCATTGCATTACCAAATGAAGACGGTTTCTTTGGTGAGTACGGTGGTCAGTTTATTCCTCCGCATCTTAAAGAAGCGATGGATGAAATTAACGTTGCCTATGAAGAAATTCGCCATACAGCAGAATTTCAAAATGAATTGGCTGATTTGTTTGCAAATTATGTAGGTCGCCCCAGTCCATTATTTCATGCAAAGCGTTTATCTGAGCAATTGGGTGGCGCGCAAATTTATTTGAAACGTGAAGATCTCAATCATACTGGTGCACATAAAATTAACCATTGTTTGGGTGAGGCACTATTAGCCAAATTTATGGGTAAAAGTAAAGTAATTGCTGAAACGGGTGCAGGTCAACATGGTGTGGCTTTAGCAACAGCCTGTGCCTTAGTGGGTATTCCATGTGAAATTCATATGGGGCAGGTTGATATTGAAAAAGAACACCCTAATGTCGTTAAAATGAAGATATTGGGTGCAAAACTGGTTTCTGTGACTCAAGGTACAGCAACCCTAAAAGATGCAGTGGATAGCGCATTTGAAGAGTATTTGAAAGATCCTAAAAACTTTATTTATGCGATTGGTTCGGTTGTCGGTCCACATCCTTTCCCAAAAGTGGTACGTGATTTCCAATCGATTATTGGTGATGAGATTAAAGTTCAGACGCATGATCGTTTTGGTCAAAATCCTGACTATATTGTTGCATGTGTCGGTGGTGGTTCAAATGCAATGGGGGCATTTACGGCTTTCTTAAATGAATCGGATGTTCGTTTAGTAGGTGTTGAACCTGCTGGATTGGGCTTAGATACAAATATGCATTCTGCTACTTTGACTTTAGGTAAACCAAGTCAAATTCATGGCATGGCATGCTATGTACTTGAAGATGAGAAAGGTGAGCCTTTACCCGTTCACTCGATTGCTTCAGGTTTGGATTATCCCGGTGTTGGACCACAGCATAGTTTCTTAAAAGATTTAGGTCGTGTGCAATATTCAACAGCAACAGATCAGGAATGTTTAGATGCATTTATGACTTTGTCACGCGTTGAAGGAATTGTACCTGCTCTAGAAAGTTCACACGCAGTTGCTTGGGTAATTCGTGAAGCGCCTAAAATGGCGAAAGAGATTAAAATTGTAGTGAATCTTTCTGGTCGTGGCGATAAAGATGCAGATTATGTTGCTGAGAAATTAGGTTTAAATTAATCACTTGAATCGTAATCTGCGAAATAAAATTTTGACTAATTAAGCAAAAATTTTATTGATTAAGACAAATTGACTTGCATAAAAAACTGCTCATTTGAGCAGTTTTTTATTTCAAAAAATTAACCTGAAATATACTGTTGTAATTGCTCAATTAACTTTTTCTGATCTTCCATGGTAGCTTTAACCAAATCTCCGATAGAGATAAAACCAATCAATGTATCACCATCTAGGACAGGTAAATGTCGCAAGTGTCGATCTGTCATTAAGCCTAAACATTCCTCTACAGTATGATTACGTGTCACAGAAATTACTTTTTCAGTCATAATCTCACCAACAGTGGTGTGATCAGAAGTACGTTGCATTAAGGCAATTTTACGCGTGTAATCACGTTCAGAAAGGATACCGACCATCTTAGAGTTTTCGGTCACGACAACAGCACCAATTCCTTTATTTGCCATCAAGGTAATAGCTTTCAGAACGGTTGCCGAAGGCGAAATCGTATAAATTTCTTGACCTAATTTATTTTGAATAACTTTTGCAACGGTGGTCATGATTATTCTTCCTTACTTTAATGTGCACGTGTGCTTATACATCTTTAAATTAACTGTATTTTGAAAGAATGCAAATACTTTGTAGTCATAAATTTTGTATGGAATTTACATAGAGGATATCTTGTATCTATATTTGAAACTTTTTTATTCCTCAATTTTTAATTAAAAATTAGAAAGTTTTATATAAAGTGTTTATTTTAATTATATGTTAGAAATCTATTTTTTAATATTTTCACTTTATAAAATCAAAAAAGTCATCACTTAAAATTTTACTTAAGCAGATGACTTTATCTAGATTAGATTGCTTGTAGTAATCTTGTATCTTTACTAAAAAAGAAATGGCGCATTTGTACTGTAGAAAGTTTAAAAACACGTGTAGACGAGTTAAATAATGCAGGTGTAACTTTAAAACGGGTTAAAGTCGGAAGTAAAGACTCTTCAAAATCCTGAGGGGTAATCTTCCGTGGGGTATAGTTTGGCCAATGAATTTTGGCATATTGATAGGCTTGCGTTGAATTAAACCAGAACGGAAAAATGTAATCATTTTGATCAGATTTAATCGCCCAACCCTCATGGTAAAGTCCCCAAAGCACACCACAATACATCATTGTTTTTAAAATAGAAATTTTAAAAATAAGCTCTTTTGATACAGGGTGAAGATGAATATATTTTTTCATGATAACAATACAAAACTTATTCACTAATCTCGTATCTATCATAAACGCTTTGGTTTTAAATACAGTTGAAGCTTTGTGTTAAATCGTAAGAAATTATTATATTTTAAATATTTACTAAACATATAATATTAAAAACTTTACATAGGGTATAAAAAAACGCCACCGAGGCGACGTTTGTTTATGCTTGCATTGTGGCCATTTTTTGCCAATATTGTGCTTTGAGTGAATCACGTTCTACACGGAATCCTTGAAAATAAAGTTCCGCTAAGAACATTGCTGCTTTACCATGCCCAGCACGTGCTGCTTCTTCTAACTCTTTAACCGCATCTACAAAGTTCATTTCACATTGAATCGTATTTACAGCGTTTGCATACACATGCTCTAAGTCTTGATGAGAGAACTGTTGAATCATATAAAACTCCTTATTGTAATTATGATTGCTTACATCTTGCGACCAATTCTGGTCTTCTTACTAATCTATCTGACTATTGTTAAACTAATATTACATATTACTTAACTTGTCAACTATTATGTGGTGGTTGTGTTCGATAATTCAAGGTTACATGATTAAACATTAAACAGAAATAATTTTTATTAAAATCAATATGAGAAATACTACAAAGGAGAACAATTATGAAAAATACCATAGATGGTTTTGATTTTGATGTACCTCCAGCTGAGTCCCAAATTATCGCTTTGGCTCAGTTTCATCGTAAGCAATTAGACGAGGCGATTTTCCATCAGGAAATCCATCTCGGCGATTATTGTCTTGCACAACGAAAACGAATATATGATTTTACCAAAAATTTGATTCCAACGCAAAAAAGTGAATTTTACCATGTGTATGATGGTGAGTTAAAACGCATTGCTGATGATGATGATTTACATCCTCTTCATGCAGAAGGTGGCTTAAGTGTATTTGCGGTTTGTCTTGCTTTAGTCATTATTGCGTCTATTCTATATTTTGCCGTTATTCGTACATTGGTGAATTAAATAATAATTTTTAAAAAGTAATGCCCAATAAGTCATGTTTAAACAGGCTTATTGGGATATCAAGACTATATTTTTCTGAAGCGCAATATTACACTACCTGCAATTCGAGGTAGGTCATGCTCATTTCTAAAGATCATCTGTTAAAACTCATAGCGCAATTAAAGTTCGAACATGCTCTTAATATTATTGTATCCATCATCATAGCGGTGATTATATTTTTTGCGGTATTTATTGTATTCATTCCAATTGAATCAAACAAATATCACCAAGTTGAAGTACTTTCAGAGCAAGCAACGTATCCTGCAACACAAAAGATGGCACGAAAATTACTCATTCAAGAGCAGATTAAATTTGCAGAATACTTTCGGTTAATGCGTGCTCATCAATTTGAATCATCTAAGGTGAAACAATATCCTGCAATGGAGCAGGAGTAGTCGCCTCTGGCTCGACGCTTGATTTGGATTCATTTAATGGGTGACGAGTGATTTTAATGGTTGTCTGAGATTGTGGGATGGGCTCTAAATTACTTTTTAACATATTCAATAAAGCAGCTTGATCTAAAGTATTTGCGACAACAACAAGTGTTAAGCGATCTGCACGAAGATGTTTTTGTATCGCTTGTTGTATTTGTAATGGTGTTAAAGCATTGAGCTGTTTTTGATATTGATTTAAATAGTCAGAAGGTAGTCCATAAAAGCCAACTGCCGCAATCTGAGCATTAATACTGGCATTACTGCTGAATGTCATAGGGAATGCACGGAGCATTCCTTCTCTTGTTTCTTCAAGCTGTTTTTTAGCAATCGGTTGACTGACAAAATGGATCAAAGCCTGATGTGCGACTTGAATACTGTCCATGAGTTGTTCTTGTTGAGTGGAGTAACTCAAACTAAATAATCCACGGGCTTGGGTTGTGGCTAAGCTGCTATAAGCACCATAAGTATAGCCACGTTTTACGCGAAGTTCTCTCATTAAAATTGAGTTGAAACCACTTCCACCAAACATTTGATTGGCAATTTCTAGTGCGACACGATCAGGGTCATTTCGAGTAATCCCAAGCTGTCCCATTGTGATATGTGCTTGTGTTGAATTAAACGGAATGAAATGCAGATTAAAATCAGTTTGATCAATAGGCTCGGGAA
Source organism: Acinetobacter sp. ANC 3832 (assembly GCF_002135415.1). GTDB lineage: Bacteria > Pseudomonadota > Gammaproteobacteria > Pseudomonadales > Moraxellaceae > Acinetobacter. Next base: position 120,188 of record NZ_NEGJ01000010.1, on the reverse strand, counting down.
GCACTGTCGCTGTTTCACCTTGATTTAATGAATGACTGATTTGATTGGAAAGTTGCGTGGCTTGATCTAAATTTAGATTGCCAGTCACGGCAATATTCATATTTTGTGCAACCAATAATTTATTTTTAAATTGCACTAAAAGCTCAGGGGTAATTTTTTTTACACTGGCTTGCGTTCCAACACTGGGTTCTGCATAAGGATGTTGCCCATAAATCGCTCGATAAAAACGGATATTCATTAATCGACTGGGATTTTCTTGGACTTGTTTTTGCCCAACTTTGGTATTGCTTAATGCCAGATTTAAACCAGAGTTGTTAAATGTGGCGTTGTTTAATATATCGAGCATTAAATTCACAGCAGGTTCTAATTTATCAGGGTCAGAAAGAACCCTTAAGCGAACTGTAAACATATCGCGATAAGCATTTGCACTAAATTGTGCACCTAAGCTTTCAAAAGAACTGGCAATTTGTTTTGCTGTTAATTGGTCTGTACCTTCAGTTAATAATTTGGCTGCCATATTTGATAAGCCAAAAAGCCCTTTACCGATAGTTTCATCTTGCCCAGAGCCTGCATTAAAAGTGAGCTGAATATCAACAATCGGTAGATTTTGGGTACTTACAAATAAAGTGCGAACCTGATCTGAATTCTTTAACTCTTGCACAAATGGAGTTTGATCGTTTTTTTGCGTAGATAAGTTTTTCAGGCTTTGTAAAACAAGAATTGATTTTAAAGGCGTGTTGATTTCAATCAGATCAGCTTCACGATTATCCAATTGAACATCAGCAAAAACAGGTGAAATCATACCGAGAGAAAAACAAAGAATAAATATTGGGTGTTTAAACATCATTGGATTTTCTCTTTTTTATTCTTGTGGTTCAGGTGAGAGGTACATGGTGCTTAAATTGTCACGAATAAAAAAAACATTGGCAATGCGCTGTAAATCTTGAGGCGTGACTTTGTCATAATGTTTAGGTAATTCATCCATCAAACGATAACTCAAACCATTCACTTCAAGATTACCCATCATTCGAGCTTGTCCTGCAATATCATCCTGACTATAAATTAAATTGGAGACAAAGTTAGATTTTACACGCTCAAGCTCAGGTGAGTCGACCAATTCAGTTTTGAAAAGATTCATTTCTTTTTCAATAGCTTCTTGTGCTTGAATTAAACTGACACCATCAGAAGGGATGGCAGAAATAATGAATAAACTGTCACCTCGACTATAGGGGTCATAACTTACATTAATCGCCGTTAAGACTTTCTTATCTCGAACTAAACGATCTTGCAGTCTTGATGATATACCACCATCGAGTAGTGATTGAATAATGGTGAGAGCATAGGCATCTTGTGGATTCTTAGCTGTGGAGATTGAACGTACATTCCACGCCATATACAAGCTAGGGACTTGTACAGCCAAAGAAAGCGCCATATGTCGATAACCAATACGTTCAAACTCAAGCACATCATTTCGATCAGGTGTGGCTTTTTGAGGAATAGAACCAAAATATTTTTGCACTTGTTTCAATGCTTGTTCTGAATTGACATCACCAACAATGATGAGCGTTGCATTATTGGGTGTGTACCATTGTTGATACCATTTTTTTAAATCAGATAGCTGAATATTCTGTAAATTTTTCATAAAGCCAATCACGGGTTGGCGATAATGACTGGTGGGATAGGCAATCCATTTAAAACGCTCATACGCTAAATTACGTGGATTATCATCAGTTCTTTGTCGACGCTCTTCCATAACGACTTTAATTTCAGGATCAAAATCTGCTTGGCGTAAAACCAAATTGTTCATTCGATCTGCTTCAAGCTCTAAAGCTAAGGGGAAGTATTTTTTAGGATAAAGTTGGTAATAATTGGTGTAATTAGTAAAGGTCGAAGCATTGACACTACCGCCATACATACGGCTAAGTCGGGTAAATTCATTATTGGGCACTTTTTTTGTGCCTTTAAACATCATATGTTCTAAAACATGCGATATTCCTAAAACATTCCCTGATTCATCGGCACTTCCAACGGCATACCAAATTTGGGTCATGACAATGGGGGAGCGATGATCTTCTCGAATGATGACTTTTAGACCATTTGAAAGTGTGGTTTCAAAGGTGCTTCGTGCTAAATGACTTTGGGTTTCTGCATGAGCGTTTGAAAAAATTAAACACAATGACGCTAAACTTAGACGCAAAAGATGATTTTTGAGTTTTGAATCAAAATTGAAATTTAAATATTTGAAATGAATCAAAAGTCATCCTGATTGAAACAACATTATTTTTCACTATTTTAAAAAAAATGAATATTAAAGCAAGTGCTTAAAATTATTGACATGTTGTATTTTGGTTTACGCCTGAGAAGCATGTTTAGGGGCGTGAAAAGCCCTGAAACTATGCTACACTCACGCTTTTAACGCGGTGCTTTTCAAGGAATCGGCATGCAACAACAGCAAAATAAATTTTTGATTGATGCGGACATCGGGGATGATGATGTCACTTTACCAGGTTTGCCTGCCGTTGATGTGCCCATTGTTGAAACTCAAACAAAAACGATTGTAACTGAGGCTGTTGAAACAGCGGTACAGAAACAGGTCGAGCCTGAAGCTGAAGAAAGTAGTTCAGGTGGTTTTTTCAGTCGCATGAAAATGGGTTTAACCAAAACGCGTAAAAATCTTGCTGATGGTATGGTGAATATCCTCATTGGTGGGAAAGAGATTGACGATGAATTGCTTGAGGAAGTTGAAGAGCAGTTATTGGTTGCTGATATTGGTGTAGAGGCGACAAAAACGATCATTACGAATTTAACCGAACGTACAGCCCGTGGTGATTTGATTTACTCACATTCATTGTATAAGGCATTACAAGAAGAGTTGGTGGCATTGTTAGCACCACGTGTAAAACGTTTGCATATTGACCCGAATAAATCTCCATTTGTGATTTTAGTGGTGGGTGTAAATGGCGTTGGTAAAACAACAACTATTGGTAAATTAGCAAAACGCCTACAAGGTGAAGGTAAGACAGTCATGTTAGCGGCAGGTGATACTTTCCGTGCAGCAGCGACTGAACAACTTGAGATTTGGGGCGAGCGTAATAATATTGCTGTTGTGGCACAAGGTCATGGTGCTGATAGTGCATCTGTCATTTTTGATGCTTTTGAAAGTGCACGTGCTAAAGGGATTGATGTTCTTATTGCAGATACTGCAGGACGTTTACATACCAAAAGCAACTTAATGAGTGAGTTGACCAAAGTAAAACGTGTGATGCAAAAAATTGATGCCACTGCGCCACACGAGATTATGTTGGTTGTAGATGCAGGTACAGGTCAAAATGCGATTAATCAAGTTGAAGTGTTTGATGAAGCTGTTGGTTTGACAGGTTTAACCATCACTAAGTTAGATGGAACAGCCAAAGGCGGTGTTTTATTTAATATTGCCAGTCGTTCACATGTGCCTATTCGCTTTATTGGTGTAGGTGAAAAAATTGATGATTTACGACCCTTCTCTGCCAAAGCATTTGTTGCCGCTTTGTTTGAAACTGAAAAATAGTTGATTTATCAATTTTGATTGAAAGCGATATATTTCACATAAACTCCGCCAAGTGCGGAGTTTATTTTTGTTGTTGAATTTGTTCGATTTAAAAAGAAACATTAGAAAGTTCACTTTTCAGTATTTATAAAAATAAACATTTAAAATACTTACAAAATATATGCCATTTGGTTGTATGCAGTCATTGGGAGTTTTACATGGCATTTTTAACAAAAATTGGTCAAGTGCTTAAAACAGATATCAGTAAAGAGTCGCTTTTTGGGAGGAAAGAAGAAGAAGCAGTTCAGTACAGTCTTATTGATGATTTAAAGAAGAGGCGAAGTGTTTATGAACTGGGTCGCAAAGTATATTTTAGCCAAAATTATTTAACACAATTGATTAAAGAAGCTATTCGCTGTTGTCCTTCTGCTTTAAATTCGCAAAGTGTACGTGTGGTTATTTTAATGGAAGATACCCATTATCAATTTTGGCAAAATGTGAAAACGGTACAAAAACAATATGTGCCTGAGCATGTTTTTGAAGGTGCTGTTGTTAAAATTGATCGTTGTGCAGATGCTTTTGGTACGGTTCTATTTTTTGAAGATCAACAAGTGATTCAATCCTTGCAAAAACAGCGACCTTTACAGGCAGATGAGTTTCCTCTTTGGTCTGAACAGACATCAGGGATGGCGCAATTTGCTGTGTGGGCGGCATTATCAAGTGCTGGTTTAGGTGCTGCTTTACATCATTATAATCCTGCAATTAATCCAATGGTGACAGAGCAATTTAATTTACCCCAAAGTTGGGTGTTGAAAGCGCAACTTGCTTTTGGCTCTATTAATCAAGCTGCGAGTGAAAAAATAATTGAGGATGACACGGTACTGTTTCGAGTATTTGCCTAAATTAAGTAGAGTTGTTCTCAACCTTTTCTAACTTTGGCTTTAAGTGAAAAAAGAATGAATATTGGTTCAAGAGCACCATCTTTTTCTTGAGTCGGAAGGAAATAAGTGAGCGATTTGAATAGGCATAAATTCGATAGATTGTTCCAAAAATGGAACACATTGTTATTTTAATAATGCTGACGAATTGTTTATAAATTTATACACTGTCAACATCTTAAGAACGAGACCGAATAGGTCATACAAGGATTACAGCATGTCATTTTTAAATCAAATCAAACAACGCCGTTCAATTTATGCAATTGGTAAAAATGTTACTTTAGATCAAGCGAAGATTGAAGAAATTATCAAAGAAGCCGTAAAACAAAGTCCATCATCTTTTAACTCACAATCATCACGTGCTGTGATTTTATTTAATGATTCACATGTGAAGTTTTGGACAATCGTTTTAGATACTTTACGTAAAATTGTTCCTGCAGAAGCTTTTGAAGGTACAAGTGCAAAATTAAATAGCTTTATTGCGGGTACAGGCACTGTATTGTTTTATGAAGATATGGATGTCATTAAAGGCTTACAAGAACAATTTGCTTTGTATGCAGATAACTTCCCAGTTTGGGCTGAGCATTCAACTGCAATTGCACAATTTGCAACTTGGACTGCATTGGCTGAAGCGGGTATTGGTGGTTCATTACAACACTATAACCCAATTGTAGATGATCAAGTTGCAGCAGCATTTGATGTTCCTGCAAGTTGGAAATTACGTGCACAACTTGTATTTGGTTCAATTGAAGCACCTGCAGGCGAAAAAACATTTATGGATGATGCTGTACGTTTTAAAACTTTTAACTAAGTTAAATAAACAGAAAGTAGCATTGTAAAAAGAACGCCAAATGGCGTTCTTTTTTATTTGGCTAATTTATCTTGCACCAACAGGTTGGTAGATACCATCTCCTTTACCCAATTGAGCTTGGTAGGTCGGAATCCATGGCGAATATAGAATATTTTGCTTCCATTCGTTTAATGTTAGAAAACCATTACGAGCAATCGCGATACGATCTTTTACAGCTGCTAAATTGGTCGCACTGAGTGGTGCACGGATAATTAAATAAGGTGTAAAGATCAGCTTAAACTTATTCACGCCAATAAAAATATCACCACGTAAGCCAATATTTTCAAGACTAAGGCTGAGCATGAAATCATTAATTTTGGCAAAATCACGCATTAATGGCTTATCCCACATCGGTTGTAAAATCACTTCTTGCTCATGAATACCAAAGGCAATCGCTGCATCTGTTGCTTTTTGTTTAAATTGTGAAGAGTTAAGACCCGTCTGAAGCGATTGATCATCGGCTATTTTTTGTAATTGAAAGGCTTTGGCTAAATTAGGTCCATAACTGGCAAGTTGTTGAGCAAGTACAGTAGAATCATAATGTTGGTGCATAATACTCAAGCCACCAATATCCGCCATAACATCTGCTTGCCCATTCACAAGGGTACTGTTTGCCTGCATGATGGTGCTTTGCAATGTCGGTATAGACATGCCAGCAATCAGAATATTTTGACTATTGGTCACGTTTAAGGGATCTAAAGCATTAGACAAAGAAAAGGTCAGTGCATAATTGGAGCGGACATCATTTGCTACAAAAGCGCCTAAATTTGACCAGAAGAACTTTGGATTATTTCGACTCAATGCATCGTAATACATTAAAATAAAGCTATTTTTAGCAAGTAAGATTTTTTGTTGTGCTTGGCTTCCATAAGTTGCTACTGCCAGTTGTTGTACAGTTGAAAACTGTAGTCGGATTTTGGCGCGAATATTCTCATATTGTTGAGGAATAGACGTAATCGTCGGGTCATAGATGTTTTGTTGATTATTTGCTAAGGCATAAAGCTGTTGGTATAAATTCTTTTCAGCACTGGTTAAATTTCGTTGAGTCATATTGGTTTTGATGCCATATACGACTTGTGCGATTTGTACAGGGCTAATTTGCGTTGCTGTACTTGTTGATGCAGCATTGGTGATGGTAGGTAAGGTGTACGCAGTTAAGGTGCTTGTGCTCAAAAGCAACGCATGTAGAAAGGGTTTAAACTTGAGTCTTATTCTGTTTTTCATATATTTTCCATAATATATTAGATAATTGTTTTTTAATTCTATTTAAAGCTTTTGCATGAGTATTCATGTGCTCTTTGTTTCGCTGTTTAAAGGAAAAACTAAAGAGCTTATCTAAACCTGTTTTTTACAATATAAAATTTATGACATGACTTTATAAGGTTAAATCAATAGATTTGAAATGTTCATTAAGGTCAAAAAAAATTAATTTGATATATAAATTGTGAATTGTTCTAGGTATAAAATAAATTTCACTAAGAAAAGCTTTTATTTTTGAGTGGCTTGTTCTTTGGAAAGTGTGTTGTCATAAAATTGTCATCACTACATTGCATAGTGCATTAAATTTTACAGTTTTTTGACAACGCAATTTTTGAGATAAGAGTAATGCAGATGACATTCAAGTATGGTTTGATCATATTGGGTTTAATGATGAGTAGTTCTGTTTTTTCAGCAGTGACTATTTCAACACCAGAAGAAATTGTGATACTTGCAGTGAATGATCAAGAAGTAAATGCAGGTTTATTAAGAACGAAAAAAAATGATTTTAAAATTGATGCAGGCAATACCTCAATTAGTATGCGTTACCAGCAATATTTTGAGCATTTGAGTGGTGAGCATGACATCTTAAAATCAGGTGTTGTGACTATTCAAGCACCCAATTTACAAGATGGTCAAAGTTATAAATTAGCATTGGTTAATGCACCTACCAATTTTGATGATGCGAAGAAATACGCTGAACAACCGACGATTGCTTTGTATGATAAAAATAATCAATTGGTAGTTCAGCAAACAGGTGCAAATAATGAAGCTAAACCGTGGTTAACGGGTGGTTTGTTTGGGCGTACATTTGATTTAACACAAAAGAAAAATACCAATCAGCCTGCACCTGTATATGCAAGCTCTACAACAGTTGCTCAATCTAGCAATGTGGCATCTGCTGTCACAGTCGCACCTATTTCGAATTCTGCCAATTCAGCAGATCAGCAATTGATCCAACTTTGGCAAAAAGCATCTAAGGCTGAACGTCAGAAGTTTATGAGCTGGGTTGCTACGCAGTAAAATAGAAGCATTGAAACAGCAGTGAAAACAATTGCCGTTTTAAATTTATACATGTTAAAAGATCAATTCATTGGTCTTTTTTCTATTTCATGATGCAAAATTTAAAATATAGAACTGCGGAACATAAAGATATTCCACTTTTAATTGAATTGATGAATTCAGCTTATCGTTCTGATGTGGGGCGTAGTTGGACCAGTGAAACTGAAATTGTGGAAGGTGATCGAATTAATCAGCAACAACTTGAACAATATTGGGTACAAGACAATTTTCAACTCATTGTCGCTGAGTTGGATCATGAAATAGTGGCATGTATAGGGCTGACTTTTTTGAAGTCTAGTGTGGAGATTGGAACATTTAGTATTGCACCTCAATATCAAAATTTAGGTATTGGTAAACACGTCTTAAGCTATGCAGAGGAATTTATCAAAGAAAATGCACAAGTGCATGAGTATGTGATGTGGGTATTGAATGTGCGTTTAGAATTGATTGCGTACTATGAACGCCGTGGCTATGTGCCAACAGGTGTTAAGGATATTTATCCAGTAGATGCAGGGGTAGGACAGCCTCTAGTCGAGTTACATTTAATCGAAATGGCAAAGCCGATAACTTAATGAATCATAGCGATATTGAAATAGTATTAGTAGGCTTGCTATTTTCTTAAATAAAAAGGTTTATGGTAGATATCAAAGATTTTATTTTTTCAAATCATCATTCTAAAAAATTTTTGAAAAGCTAAAGTTAAAAAAGCCCTGAATATTCAGGGCTTTTAAAATTCAGGAATCAGGTTAAGAACCAAGTGTAATAGCCCCATAGCATGAGTGGCCATGCGACATAAGGGCTAAATAACCATTTCCATAACCAGAATCTTGGCAGAAATCCAACACCATGTATAAATCCACCTGAAATACCAATCATAATCATCATCATCGCACTATGGTTATAGTGCCCATTGGAATCTAGCATTAAACTAGGGTGAATCAATAATACTGCTGCTAAAGGCAATGCCATCAAAAACGAAATGGCCATTGCAATCTTGTTCGGCTTTCTTTCTTCTGTTGTCATTGCAATCTCTGTCATCGATTATTCCTCATCCAAATCTTGGTGATGTTCGATATACAGCGCACTGAGTACACCTGCAAAACATGCCATCAAAACACCAAGAATCCAAGCGAAATACCACATATTTATTCTCCTTGAACACAGCCTTAGTAGAGGCTGTGTGTATTTTCTTGAATATGTTTGTTTGTAATTACGCCCCACATCTTATAGTAACACCAAGTTGTGTAGCACACGATGAGAGGAACAAAGATACCGGCCACAACAGTCATGACGGTCAGTGTATTTTTGCTCGAAACAGCATCCCACATGGTTAAGCTTACAGTTGGATTAATGCTTGAAGGCATAAGGAATGGGAATAATGCAAAGCCAGCTGTTAAAATTGAACCTGTGACTGCTAATGTTGAACCAGCAAAACTTAAGCCAGCTTTATCTTTGCCAGCAGCTAAGATAATGATGATTCCACCTAAGATTGCAACAATAGGTGCAAGCATTGTAATTGGATAAGTTGAATAATTATTCATCCAACCTGGGTTTGCATTGGTGAGTACTTCTTTGGCTAATGGATTTGCCACACCATTGGTATCAAATGGTTGTACTAAGGTATAACCCTGAATATTACCAAAGTATAACCAAGCTCCAGCGCCTAAGAAGCTAATAAGGAAGATAATCCCCATCAGCTGTGTTGCTTTCGCAGAGCGTTGACGTAAGTCACCATCTGTACGAAGCATTAACCATGCGCCACCATGCGCACACAGCATAGATAAGCTGACGAGACCACAGACCAATGCAAATGGATTAAGTAGCGCAAAGAAGCTCCCTGTGTAGGTTGAACGTACAGTTTCATCGAGTGTAAATGGTACACCTAAGAACATATTGCCAAATGCCACACCAAAAACCAGTGCAGGAACAGCACCACCTATACACAAACCCCAATCCCAAGATGTGCGCCATTGCGTATTTTGCAGTTTAGATCTGTAGTCAAACCCGACAGGCCGTAAGAACAGTGCAAATAAAACCAGTAAAAGAGCCCAATACATCCCAGAGAAAGCAGTTGCATATACCATAGGCCAAGCAGCAAATAGAGCACCACCTGCGGTTACAAACCAAACTTGGTTGCCTTCCCAGTGTGGTGCAATTGTATTGATTGCAGCACGACGCTCATTATCAGTTTTACCCACAAATGGCATAAGTACCATTGAGCCCATGTCGAAGCCATCGGTCAGTGCAAAGCCAATCAGTAGTACACCAACCAAAACCCACCAGATGATTTTAAGGAGTTCATATTCGATCATGATTGTGCCTCCTGAGAAGCTTTTTGTTGAGCTGCTTCTAATTTTTCAAAATGGTACTTGCCTGTATGTAATGAACTTGGTCCTAAGCGAGAAAACTTGATCATTAAATACATTTCAATAATCAGAAGCACGGTATAGAACACAGCAAGTGCAATGATTGAGCCCCAAACATCACCTGTACTCAAGCTTGATGCTGATAGGTGTGTTGGTAATATTTCACCAATTGACCAAGGTTGACGACCACCTTCAGCCACATACCAACCTGTTTGTGCAGCAATCCACGGTAAAGGTAGGGCAAAAAGTGCGAATTTAAGTAACCAAGGTTTGTTTTCAGCATTGCGTTTAGCCACTGCAAATGTCGCCAAAATAAACAACAGCAACATGAGGAAGCCTGAAGCAACCATTGCACGGAATGAGAAGAACAATGCTGTTACGTTTGGAATAGTATCTTTAGTTGCAGCTTTGATATGTGCTTCAGAAGCATCTACCACATTCGGTGAATATTTTTTAAGAAGTAAGCCATAACCTAAATCTTTTTGATTTTCAGTAAATGAAGCCATAAGTTCAGGAGAGCGATCACCTGCACGAAGTTTCTCAAGTTCACTATAAGCGACCATACCATTGCGGATACGAACCTCATGTTGAACCATTAAATCTTTAATACCTGTGACTTCTTTATCGAGCGAGCGTGTTGCGATAATCCCCATCACGTATGGAATACGAATGGCATAATCAGTACGCATTTCTTGCTGATTTGGAATACCAAATAAAGTAAATGGCGCAGGTGCAGGGTGAGTTTCCCATTCTGCTTCAATAGCAGCCAGTTTGGTTTTTTGTACATCACCCAGTTCATAACCAGATTCATCACCCAGTAAAATCACTGAAAGTGTTGAAGCCAATCCGAAAATCGCAGCGATTGCAAAAGAGCGACGTGCAAAGGGTAAGTCACGCTTTTTAAGCATGTAGTAACTTGAAATTGCTAAGACGAAAATCGCACCAGTCACATAACCTGCAGAAACCGTATGTACGAATTTAACCTGAGCAACAGGGTTGAAAATGAGCGCACCGAAGTCAACCAATTCCATACGCATTGTTTCAAAATTAAATTCTGAACCAACGGGGTTTTGCATCCAACCATTGGCAACTAGAATCCACAAGGCAGATAAGTTTGAACCAATAGCAACCAACCAAGTAACACTTAAATGTTGAACTTTAGAGAGGCGATCCCAGCCAAAAAAGAATAAACCAATAAAAGTTGATTCAAGAAAGAATGCCATTAATCCTTCAATAGCAAGTGGTGCGCCAAAGATATCACCTACATAATGCGAGTAATATGCCCAGTTTGTACCAAACTGAAACTCCATGGTTAAACCAGTTGTTACACCTAGGGCGAAGTTAATACCAAATAATTTTCCCCAGAATTTGGTCATGTCTTTGTAGATTTCTTTACCTGAAATCACATACGTGGTTTCCATGATGGCAAGAATAAATGCGAGACCTAGAGTTAACGGTACAAATATAAAGTGATACATCGCGGTCATTGCAAATTGGAACCGCGAAAGATCGACCACGCTTTCAGAAATCATCAACGTGTCTCCTTGATTGGGGAAGGACTGCCAGCAATACGCTCAGCAACTTGATTGTCAAAGTTTTTAGGAATCGTCGGCGCATCAAACCAAATGTGTTTGATTGTTAATAAAATGACGATCTTAATTATTAAAATGATCGTGATTTCTCTAACAAGTCGACGGTTTACATCTCTCGATTTTATACTCATGAGACAAGCCTATTATTTAACTTTCACTGTATTATTAAACAAAACACAACAAAAAATAAATAGGCTTAACAATTAAAATAAAAATATATTATTTTTTTAATATAAAACAATTATTTAGTATTTTTGTATGTCAAAAAATAAACTAAAAAATACATATATTAAAGTCGATTAAATTAGTTTGGATTAAAAAAATAAAACCAACTAAAATACTATTGTTTATTTAATTTAAAACCAACTAAAATAGTGCGGTTTAAAAATTAATCTGATTAAAGTGGTCGGATTAAACAATAATAATGCGAAATGTGGTTGATTTTTATCAAGTCAAAATATGTAAAATGGTGAGATTATAAAATTATAAATGTGATGGATTTTGCATAATTTTATAACTTAAAAAGACGGATAAAAAGAATTGATATAAAAAACTTAACAATTTTTTATATGGTGATTGGGTTTGTTTGTGAGTGTGAATCGCTATTTAATTAGCTTTAAAAGCTATTAGATTTTTCGCATGAGGCCTTTTATTTATCCTTCGATGAAAAAATAAAGTGCTTGTTAAAATTTATAAATGATGTCTATTGAGGTTTATGTTTACAGTATCCTATGTTTGATCAAACCAATAATTGATTGTCCTTTTTTATTATGCTGAGGGTGCATATATTTCGTTTGTTTCAACTTTTGATTGAAAATTCCGCATGATTGTGGTTACATTCTAAGTATTGATGGATTTGTATATATTTTATTCTTTGTTTTTTAAATTATTTTTCTAATAAATATTGGTTATAAAAAGATGCTAAACGATATTCAAAATATTAGTGCAAATGGAATATTACAGAAATTCTATTTTTTTCACGGATCTCCATTAGAACAACCGATATTGGTTGAAGACAACTTCCTACGTCAAGATATCTATGAATCTCGCAATTTAACCATTACACAAACAGTGCGCGAAGTGAATGCAAGTGATGCAGAAGCGATGAATGCACGGAATAAACCAAACTAAGATTCAATACTTTTATTTTAAAAATAAGCAATAAAAAAATTATAGGGTTGAAAACAACATGTCATTTCAAGATTTTAAAAAGAGCGGCGCTGAACAACAAGCTCAAAACAGACAACAAGAAAAAAAAGAACAGAAACCAGCTCCAGTGGAACTTGCTGTTTTTAATCTAGAAAGTGTCGTGACTGTGACAGACCATCAAATGATGGCCAATCAAATTCAACGTTTTTTACACAGTTGCGGAAATACCAATTTAGCGCAATTACAACCGAAAGCCAATGTGCCCATGGTGGCGAATGTCTTTGCATTGACAGGTAGTGTTTTAGATTTAATTTTATATGCACTTGTGCCTAAACAAGGTGAACTCGGTGTTCAACAAAGTGCATTACTTAGTATTAATTTAATCGGTTTATTTCTTGCACCACAAGCTGAAGCCCATGTACGCATGGCACTCCGTCCAATGCTAGGATTAATGGCAGATTGCTTATATAAAGAAAATGGTAAGATTCGTGAAGGTGATATCAAGCGCATGGCTTTGCATTTAAATGCAAAAATGGCAGGAGATATTGGTAAATTTCTGCTGGATACCAGTGGCAAGCTAGGTGGGTTATTAGCAAGTGCCTCTGCATTGGGTACACAAATTCTCACAACTTTGGCTGCACCAACCGTTAGTTTGGGTGCAGTTGCTGCTTTAGCGGGTGGCGGAGGTGGGGCAAGTGCGGATACACGCGATCCTAATCAACAATTTACCAATTGGGCATCTCCACTGATTGATTTAATAGCCACACCTTCAGTGGCAAACTTAACACCCAAAATACCAACTCTTCTAGGCAGTCATTTACAAATAAGTGCCACTCAAGCCTTAACAAGCTTAAGTTCTGCTATACAACAGCAGAGTAACTCAGGTTTAAAATATTCAGTGGCTTGGTTAATTTCAGAAACCCGTAAAGCCATAGAAGCCCTGGGAGGGGCAATCAGTGCCAGTGTTCCAATTACCCAAACAGGTGAATTAGAACGGCATACCATTGGAGATACCTTAGAGTTTGTCAGTTTACAAGCAGATGCCTTAAGTGCGCCACCCTGCGAAGGTCCTGACTCGCAAACAGAAGACAGTATTAGTTATTCGATTGGTGCAGAACGTGTCAATCATGCCGATTTTTATTTACCTAAATTAGGTTTCGCCTTTAGCCGTCAATACAACTCACAACTAGAAGAGTTTGATGACAGCATGATGGGTTCACGCTGGATGATGCCATTTTCCAATCAAATCATTCAAAATAAACAGGGTTATTTATTTATAGATGCAAAAGGACGTAAACATCAATTTCCATCCTCAATTCTCTATGAAGCTTATCATGTGCCTTTTGAAGGATTGACAGTAGAACCTATTGAAAATGGTGATTTAGTCTTAAATTTTGGTGGCGCATGGGATTTTCAATTCCATAGTTTTAATGGCGGACGACACTATCACTTAGTACTACAAAGTAATGAAGCCACCCAAGAGCAAGTCGTTTTAAACTATCTTTTGGTGAATCAAACAGCTTATTTACAAACTGTCGATTTTCAACTGAAGATCACACAACAAAGCCTTAAATTTGCATACAACGAACAACTTAAAATTATTGCGATCTTTGTAGATGAACAAGCGGAACCTTTGGCACGCTATCAATATGATCAACAGGGAAATCTAGTCAAAGCTTATGATCAAAATGGACATTTACGTTCTTATTATTACAACAGTAATCATCAACTGACTCGTTATAGCGACCGTACTGGGCGTGGGCAAAACATTCGCTATGAATCTACATCCGCTCAAGCCAAAGCTGTTGAAGAATGGGCAGATGACGGTAGCTTTAAAACCCGATTAGAATGGCACCCACGCCTAAGACAAGTGGCGGTCTATGATGCTTATGAAGTCCCAACATACTACTATTTCGATCTAGACGGATTTACTTATCGTACACGTTTGGCGGATGGGCGAGAGTCATGGTTTTCACGAGACAAACACAAACGCATTACACGACAAATTGATTTTGAAGCACGAGAAACTCAACAAGAATACAATGATCAAGACCAATTGGTAAAAATTGTCCAGCCAAATGGTGGCGTGATTCGCTTTGCTTATGATGAACAAGGTAATGTTACAGAAACCAAAGATCCCGAAGGCAATCTGTGGAAAAAAGAATACGATGCAGATGGCAATATCGGCAAAGAAATTAATCCACTCGGACATACAACCGAATATAAATACAACAATGACCATCAACTGGTTGAAGTGATTGATGCTAAAGGTGGCTCCAAGAAAATTCAATACAACGATTTAGGACAGATGATTTCCTATAGCGACTGTTCAGGCAAAGAAAGTGCTTGGGAATATGATGAAGATGGAACACTGAACGCACAACAATCAGCGGATGCCCAAAAAGTACAGTATCTCTACAGTGAAAGTGGCAAAGACAAAGGGCAACTACAGGCAATTATCTATCCTGATGGATTAAAAGAACAATTTGAACATGACCAAGAAGGACGTTTACTTAAGCATACTGATACCAAAGGCTTAAACACACATTATACATATAACGCAGTGGGATTATTACAACAACGAATTGATGCCAATCGACATCAAATTGGCTACCAGTGGGACAAGCAGGGTCGAATCAAAAAACTCATCAATCAAAACCATGCTGAATATCTATTTGATTATAATCATTATGGACAATTGATTCGAGAACAAGCCTTTGATGGCGAAGAAAAACACTACAGCTACAGTGAAAATGGACGACTGTTCCAAATTCGCCAACCGGATACTCTGACTCAATTTGGCTATCATACTGATGGGCAAATCGCCTCAAAAACCTATAGTCATCTACAAACCCGCCATACACAAACTGAAGAATTCGAATACAACCTGAACAACCAATTGAGTAAGGTGAGTAACCTCGACAGCCAAAACGATTTTTACCGCAATGCATTGGGGCAATTAGTACGTGAACATCAACACTACAAAGTGCCACATCTCACCCCAGTCACAGCCGTACTACGCTACGAATATGATGAATTGGGTAACCTGAGTAAAACTATTCGCCCAGATGGACAAGAACAAAGCAACTTAAGTTATGGTTCAGGTCATATTTATGGTGTGGCATTCAATCAACAAGATATGGTGGCATTTAAAAGAGATGACTTACATCGAGAAACGGCACGCTTCCTTGCCAATGGGTTGGTTCAAACAAAGAACTACAACGATGTAGGCTTACTCAGTTCACAACTAATTCAAGCTGAACAAGAAACGCAAAATTCACTGGCATCACAACTCAATCCACAACAAAGTAACAAATACCAAGCCGAACGCCATTACCACTACGATAAAAACTATTTACTGACTTAAGTGGATGATAGTCGGCTGGGTAAACTGAATTACCAATATGATCCTATTGGGCGTTTAATAAAAAGCCAAAATCCACAAAACACAGAAAACTTCGCTTTTGACCCTGCGGGTAATTTGATTGATCCGATTGCGACACAAGCAAGCCAAATTAAAAATAACCTGATTCAACAATACCAAGGCAAATACTATAAATATGATGCACAGGGCAATGTGATTGAAACGACCCAAGCAGGAAAAACTCTTAAATTGACATGGGATAACTTAAATAGGCTCATTCAAAGTGACCACAATGGGCAAATCACAACATACGGTTACGATGTATTTGGACGACGCCTGTATAAAAACAGCCATGTGAACAGCCAAAACCAACTGACCCTATTTGGTTGGGATGGTGATTTGATGGTGTGGGAATCACAAAAAACAAATCAAAAACAAGAAAATTCAAAGCATAATGTAGAACAAAACCAGCAGAACAATTACACCAAACACTATGTGTATGAACCGAATAGCTTTGTACCATTATTTCAAACAGGCTATGCAGGTTTTATGAAACTCATAGAAACCCCAGACTACAGTAGATTTAAAACAGAAGCCTATTCGATACAAAAAGACCCTGTATGGCGTAATGATACAAGCCGTAACCGAGCTAAGTTAGAACGCATTGCTTTCTATCACTGCGACCAAGTAGGAACACCACAAACGCTGAGTAATGAATTGGGTGAATGTGTTTGGGAGATTAAGCAAAACACATGGGGTACAGCATTAGAAATTACTACAACAAACCAAGATAATCCATTGGAACAAAGTAACATCCGTTTTCAAGGGCAATATTATGATGAAGAAACAGAGTTACACTATAACCGTTACAGATATTACGAACCGCATAGTGCACGGTATCTGAGTAAAGATCCGATAGGGTTGATGGGTGGGCTTAATAATTCGAGTTATGTGAGTGATCCGAATCAGTGGGTTGATCCGATGGGATTGGATGAAACCTTCATGGATCCAGCTTTTAAATTAATTCATGATACTACAGGGTATGAACCTTCTGATACTACTGTAAACATTGCAGCTGGATTTGGTGATAGTGTAAGTATGGGAGGTACAAATTGGATTCGTGAAAAAATGGGTACTAATAGTGGTGTTAATAAGTGTTCACTTGCTTATAATGGTGCTCAATTTGCTGGAGGAGTGATGGTTCCAACGGGGCGGGTGGGATATGTTTTACAAGCGAAAAGAATTCCTGCAATTGCAAAAACAGCAGAAGAAGCTGTAAAAATGAGAAATGCATTAAAAATTAGTTATCGGAAAGGTTGGCTAGAGCCATTTAAAAGTAATTGGCATATTAGTGATTATGCTTCTTTGGCAGGAATAAAAACACCTGAACAAATTTTAAAAAGATCTGGTGGAACCAACATTTATTACACTGTGGGAATTGTAGGTGGGGGTACAAGTGTAGCTGTAGCTAAAGGAGTAATATGTGATTAATAACAATATTTTATTGCTGATTAAAGAGTCAAGAAAGGCTTATGATAAATATTCTGAAATTATTGAATTTGATTTGGAGGCAATGTCTGTTCTGTCAAGAACTAAGGTTGCTTTGGGCGAGGTGAAAATACATGGAATTAGAGGTTTTTATTACGAATTTTATGACTGGAGTAAAAATAAAAAAAATGCAATATTATATTATAAAAATAACTTACTTTATCTTTTTTATGAGAATAATGAGTTTAAGGTGAGCGAAGTTGATGTAAATAAGATTTTATTTTGGAAAAAAATAATTATTAACAAAAATATTTTAATTAAAGTATTCTCACCTTTTTATACAGTTCTTTTAATAACAGATCAATACCCAGATGCTGTAGAACCAATCTATAATAAATTTTCATATTTATCTGAAAAAAATGCAATATATGAGGAAATTGAATTTCTAAAAAATAAAGATTAATTTTTAAAATAAAAATTCTTGTCAAATATTTTAGGTTGTGTGACAGTAAATAGAGCTGATAATAGACAAGTTGCATAACTCATAAAATGCAACAAACAATTGTACGTTTTGCGGGATATCTAATGTAAAACAAAATAGCTGTCATGAACATGATTAAATCTAAAACTGTTCAGAACTAAAAAGAGCATTCGATTTAGAGATTTTTTTCGCAATGTAATGTGACTTTCTAAAACGAATTAAAATGATTTGAGATTGAAGTTCTAGCTCACCAAATTCAGGTTCTACTTGAACATAATGTAGTTGTCCAAACTCATCACGCACACGCGCTTGTGCAGAAAAACCAGGGCGCGCACTGCCACTGGAAACGGTAGCTAAACGACCCAGTAAATTGACTTGAGTGCGAGCGAGAGTCGGTTTAATCACTTGGTCTAAACAGTGAATCATGAATACGGTAAAGAAAATCGCAATGACTAAAGCAGGTAGAATAATGTAATACCAAGGGAAAAATTGATGTTGGCTGGCATATACAGCTAATTGTAAAAAGTAACCTGCAAAACTAAAGGTAATAAGGAAAAATACGACAATCAGAACTTTTGCAAATTTCACCTGAATAAAAGGAGAGTTAGTGAGCCAATCGGGTGAAATACGTTTAAAAAAAGTACTTGGACGAAGCCCAATATAATAACCAAAAGTTTCAGCCATGCTGAGTAATATCAGAAGTACGACGCTGATATGAAACGGCATAAGATCAGGTTCGAAGAAAAAATCGAGCATGGCTGTCCCTAAAATTATTGATTAGTTTTGGATATAAATGCCGCCATCGGAATGAACTTTAATATCGACTTTTTCAAGTGACTCACCCAAGCATGGACCTGAAATACATTCGCCTGTTTCAACATTGAATAATGCACCATGGGTAGCACATTCAATATATTCGCCATCTCGATCTAAAAATTGGTTTTCTAAAAATTCCAATTCCGTTTGTAGGTGGGGGCAAACATTATTATAGGCATAGTAAGCTCCATCACGCTGAGTGATAAAAATGGTTCTACCATCATCTGTGTCGAAAGCACGAGCTTCTCTTTCAGGAATTTCTTCTGTCATCGCAATTTTTGACATGTTATGCACATTCCTTTTGAAAGTTTTGCAAAAGTTTAGCATAGTCAGCAACATCTAAACGAGCACCAAATTGCGATACAACTTCACTTGAAACTAGAATTGCAAGTTCAGCAGCAGTCTGTAAAGTTGAACCTGAATTTAAAGCATATAAAAATGAGCCTGAAAATGCATCACCAGCACCATTAGTATCTACTGCTGTTACTTTGCGACCTGTAACTTGAATATGTTGATCTGCATTGGCAACTAAAGCACCTTTATCACCCAGTGTAATGACAACATCATTGCTTAGTAATTTCAATTTAACCAAAGCAGCTTCAATTGAGTTGGTTTCTGTATACATTATTGCTTCTTGTTCATTACAGAAAATCAGGTCTACACCATCATCGAGCAATTCATCTAAGCCACTACGTGCATATTGAACCATCGCAGGATCGGATAACGTTAAAGCAATTTTTACACCATTTTCACGAGCAATTTGACGTGCTTGTTTAACTGCTTGACGAGCAGTGTCGCTGGTTGATAAATAACCTTCGATATAGAGCCATTTTGCTGTTTTTAACGGTTCGAAATCAATTTGTGTATCTGATAGTTCAGCCGTGATGCCTAAATAAGTATGCATGGTACGTTCTGAGTCATCACTGACGAGAACCATACATGTACCTGTTACACCATCACTGATGGATTGAGTTGTGGTTTGAATATTGGCTTCATTTAAACCTTTGAGGTAGATTGAACCTAATTCATCATTACCCACACGGCAAGCATAGAATGCAGAACCACCTAATGCACTGAAAGCAACAGTCGTATTAGCAGCAGATCCACCAGAAGATTGCCCTTTATACGTTTGACTCGCTTTTAAGTTATTGTATAACTGCGCTTGAGTATCACCATCAGTTAATTGCATGGTGCCTTTTTGCAAATTCTGTTGAGTCAAAAACTCATCTGTCACTTTAAATTCTTGGTCAATAAGTGCATTACCAATTGCAAAAAGATCAACTGTAGCCATGTTATTCGTCACATCAATGTTTAAAAAACTAAAGTTTACACCAATGCTCAGTTTTACAGTAGTTTGATGAATAAAATTCAGTATTTTTACTTTCTTAAGTCACTTTAATGATTTTTTAGGATGGAGAGAATCTAATGTTGAATAGTTTTAAGACTACATTTTATAAATTAAAGTATTCGTTTGTTTGAAATTTAATCTGTATTTAAGCGAATTAAAACAAGATAGTTCTATTCTCTTTCTGAGTTTGTTGTCATGAATCAAACAACAGTTTTTCATATTGTTTCTAAAGTCCCTCAAATCACATTACTGTTCTGGATCACTAAAATATTTGCCACGACATTTGGTGAAACAGCAGGTGATGCTGTGTCCATGTCACTGAATTTAGGCTATCTCGTTGGAACGTTTATTTTTGCAGTATTGTTTATCGTTCTTGTGTTTTTTCAGATTCGTTCTAAGGATTATCATCCCTACTTATATTGGTTCACAATTATTGCCAGTACAACAGTCGGGACTACATTGGCTGATTTTGTCGATCGCTCTTTAGGAATAGGCTATGTTGGTGGTAGTACCTTATTGCTCAGTCTAGTGTTAATTTCTCTATACAGTTGGCACAAAGTCGAAGGTAGTATTTCACCACATTCGGTGAATCATCCGAGAGCTGAGTTATTTTACTGGTTGACGATTACATTTTCACAGACACTGGGTACGGCATTGGGTGACTGGTCTGCAGACACAGCAGGCTTAGGTTATAGTGGCGGTATTATGCTGTACACAGGCTTGATTGCAGTCATTGTTGGGCTTTATTTTTGGACTAATATTTCTCGTACATTATTATTCTGGTCCGCTTTTATTCTAACTCGTCCGCTTGGTGCTGTGGTTGGTGACTTTCTAGATAAACCTCTTGATCATGGTGGTTTGGCTTTAAGTCGATTTACTGCTTCTGCTGTACTTTTGATTGCAATTTTAACCTGTATTTATATTTCAAACTCTTTCTCCAATAAGCAGAACACACCATTGCTCAAAAGTTAATTTTGACTCAATTCAGAATGTGTACTTTTTATTTATGGTGCGGTTTGAAAAGCACATAAATTGATCATTTATATTGTGGTTTCCTCAAATCCAGTGAGGTAGTAAAATGAATGAATACTTTTTACAGCAAATGAATCAATATGAGCTATATGAAATTGCAGAATTTGGTATTCGTGAACGTATTATGTTGAGATTAGAAGGAAAACAAAAAGATCATCCGCAGTTTTTATATGATGAAATAGAAAAACTAGAGGATATGGATGTCGAAGAATTAAGAAAATCGATTCGTATTCATGCTGAATTATTTCAATTGGAAAAATTGTCTAAGTGGATAAGTCATAGTTGATTGCGCATGTTTATTTTAATTCAAATGAGAGAGATACCATTTCACTTTGGATTGAGTTAAAACTAGAAAATAGCCTAAGCATTGAAATAAATCATTATTCTCAAAAATCGCACGACTAATATGATTCTATCTGCATCCTAATTATAGAAAACAGGGTGTTGGTAAAATTTTACTTGCTCATGTTGAACATTATACCAAAGCATATTTTCAACCAATGACTTTATTTATAGATACTGAAAATGTCTCAAAATTCTGTCTTGCTTATGAATATCAATATGATGCATTGAATCCTAAAATTACCCATATTAAGTATCTAATATAAATTTAGCGCTTCTTTATTTTTTTGTTGATACTTCTATTTGTGATATTGCTGAAAGTTCATTATTCAGATATGAATAAGAGTGATTTTATTTTTATTGAAGAATGAGGGTGAATATGAATAAACAACTTTTAGAAAGCCTGAGTGAAGATGAATTATATGAAGTTGCTGAATATGGTATTCAGGAAAGAATTAACCTTCGATTGACTGGTTTACGGGCTGATGATCCCCAATTTTTATATGATGCGTTGGAAAAATTGGATGATATGAATGCAGAGGAATTAAAACAATCGATCTTCATTCATAGTGAATTGTATCAGTTGGAAAAATCACAGTCGTTGTAAAGTTCAAGGCTTTAAAATGCATCAATGAATGGCGAAAATCCATTCGGTTGGATAAAGTATTTTGATGAGTCACATCTATGTAAGTGGTGCTTGGTTTTAAATTATTTTAATGTATGCAGCAGACTTTTTATATAAAGATGAATCACTATTTTATATTCTGATTTGATCGTAAACTTTAAAGCGTTTAAACAATAGAACTATGGTTAAATTTATATTTAAAAATAATTATTTAGCCGATTTTATATGACTCAGAAATAAATCCGATTGAAATGATAGGTTAAAATTGTCATCACTTGGTGTTTAAAGGATGAATTGTATTGAATACTGAATGTATAATGCAATTTAAGTTAAATATTACAACTCTTTGAGGAGATCACATGACTGTAGATGTCACTGAAACAATAGCCCACACTGTTCATCCCGCGTTTCAGTTGGTACGTCAACACCATGTTGAAGCTTTAGATATTTTAGTTTCTGAATATAAACATAAAGTTACAGGTGCGATGCATTACCACCTAGCAACTAAGCATGATGAAAATGTATTCCTTGTTGCATTCCGTACGCAACCTATGGATTCAAAAGGTGCAGCACATATTTTAGAACACACTGCATTGTGTGGTTCAGAGAAATTCCCTGTACGTGATCCATTCTTTTTAATGATTCGTCGTTCATTGAATACTTTTATGAATGCATTCACTGCTGCGGATTGGACAGCATATCCATTTGCAACGCAAAATAAGAAAGATTTTCAAAATTTATTGGAAGTTTATTTAGATGCTGCATTTGCTGCGAATTTAAATCCGTTAGATTTTGCTCAAGAAGGTATTCGGATTGAGTTAGAAGATGGTCAGCCTGTTTATAAAGGTGTAGTCTTTAATGAAATGAAAGGGGCAATGAGCTCGCCTTCAGATCAGCTTTATCATCAATTGGCACATCATTTATTCCCTAAAACGACATATCACTATAATTCAGGTGGTGATCCTAAAGATATTCCAGATTTAACTTACGATGAGTTAGTCACTTTCTATAAGTCACATTATCATCCAAGTAATGCTGTTTTTATGACATTTGGTAATGAGCCTGCTTATAACTTACAAGAACAGTTTGAAAAATTGGCTTTGGCGAAGTTTGAAAAAGGTGAAACGCTTTATTCTAAACATGAACAGCGTTTAACAGCACCGATTGAAGTGACTGAAACGTATGCTGTAGATGCAGAAGACTTAAAAGATAAGACTTATCACATTCTTTCGTGGTTATTGCCAGAATCGAGTGATATCAAATTACGTTTAGGTTTGCGTTTGGTTGAAGGGATTTTATTAGAAGATTCGGCTTCTCCATTACGTCATTATTTAGAAACCTGTGGTTATGCACAATCGACAGGTCCAATTATGGGCGTAGATGATTCTAATTTTGAAATGACGTTCTATTGTGGCGTACAAGGTTCTAATCCTGAACATGCAGTAGAATTTAAAACAGGCGTTTTAAACATTCTGAAAGATGTCGCTTCTAAACCTGTCGATCCTGAAATGGTTGATGCAATTTTGCATCAAATTGAATTGCATCAACGTGAGATCAGTGGTGATGGTACACCTTATGGTTTAACTTTAATTTTGAATGGGTTGGAGAGTGCAATTCATCATAATGACCCAATTCATGTTTGGGATGTTGACTCAGCGATTGCAGAAGTTAAAGAAGAATTGAAAGATCCAATGTGGTTATCAAATTTAATCACAACCTATCTTTTAGATAATCCACATCGTGTACAAATGACTTTGGTTCCAGATGCAACTAAATCTGCAAAAGAAGCTGAGGAAGAAAAAGCACGTTTGGCAAAAATTGGTGAAGCGTTAACTGAAGCAGAAAGAGCTGAAATTATTCAACAGACCGAGGCTTTAAATATTCGTCAATCTACACCAGATGATTTGAATTTATTACCAAAAGTCGGTCTAGAAGACATTCCTGCTGAATTGGCGATTGTGCAAGGTCAATTGCGTGAAATCATTTCAAATGGAACAGATTTCCCGTTGAATTTGTATCATGCAGGAACCAATGGTATTTATTATCAACAAGTGTTGATTGAAATTCCTGACCAAATCGTGAAATCACCTTATTTTAACCTGTTATCGGTATTAATGGGTGAAGTGGGCGCAGGTGAGCATGATTATCTTGAGTTACAACAAATTCAAACTGCGGTTAGTGGTGGTTTGGGGATGGGCGCATCTTTACGCTCAAAAACAGATGATAAAGGTAAAATTACCGCATGGTTAACCTTAACGACAAAATCGTTAGCGAATAAATTGGATACGATTCAATTATTAAAACTGGCTTTTGAGCAACTTCGTTTTGATGAAAAAGATCGTATTATTGAATTATTACAACAACGTAAAACACGTTGGGCATCTCGTTTATCAGGTTCAGGTCATAGTTATGCGATGCAAATTGCATCTCGTAATATGAGTGCATTGGCGCAACGTGATTATCAAAATACAGGTTTAGGCGCACTGAATTGGTTAAGCGAACTTGTTACTAAAATTGAAACTGACGATGTTGCTTATGATGCGTTCATTGAAGAATTAAAATCTATTCATCGTGGTTTAATGCTTGCACCTAAACAATTTTTACTGGTTTGCGAAGAGCATCAATCTGAGCGTTTGGTTGAAGAAATCCAAGAAGTGTGGAATAAACTGGCAGTTGATCAATCACCTGTGTATTTAACTGAAGTTGAACAAGAAAGTAGCGATTTAGACCAAGCATGGTTAATTCAAGCCAATGTTCAATTTTGCGCATCTGCTTATGATGCAGTTGCAGTATCCCATCCCGATGCAGCACCATTAATGGTACTCGCAGGTTATCTACGCAATGGTTTCTTACATAGTGCGATTCGTGAGAAAGGTGGGGCATATGGTGGTGGAGCAAGCTATGATGGTAATGCATGTTCATTCCGTTTCTACAGCTACCGTGATCCACGCTTAGCTGAAACGTTCAAAGACTTTGAAGCAAGTATTGAATGGTTGATGAATACAGAACAACAGCCACATCAACTTGAAGAAGCAATTCTTGGACTTGTTTCAAGTATGGATAAACCTGGTTCACCAGCAGGTGAAGCGATTACTGCATGTTATGCATTGTTACATGGGCGTACACCTGCATTTAGACGTGAGTTAAGAACACGTCTACTTGATGTAACATTGGATGATTTAAAACGTGTAGCACAAACTTACTTAGTTGAACAAAAGGCTGTTAAAGCAGTGGTTGCACCTGTTGCTAAAAAAGAAACTTTAGAACAATTAGGTTTTGAAATTAAACAAGTCAATTAAAAAATAGAATTTCTGGAGACATTTATGTCGTTCAAATCATTTGAACGGACTCCACTAAATCTGAGCATCCTTACGATGCTCAGTTTTGGTTTGGTGTCTATTGCACAAGCGGATGATACTGCGCAAATTAATCCTGCGAGTACACAGGCATGTGTTGCATTGGAAGCAAATGCAGATCGTTTAGATTGTTATGATAAAATTTTTAAAACAACGAATGCGCAAGCACCTGTGATTGTTTCAGAGCAACGTGTTGCTCAAGAAATGGCAATGGTAAAAGCACAGCCTGCAACACTTCCTGCCAAAATTGAACAGACCGTGCAAAGTCTATTTACCATTCATGGTGATAAGATCGATCCAAACACTTCGTTATTGGATAAACGTTGGGAGCTTTCAGAAAATAGTAAGTTAGGGACATGGAATATTCGGGCGAATCAGCCTGTTTATTTACTTCCTGCATTTTGGACAAGCAGTAAAAATGAATTGCCTTCCAGTCCAAATCCACAAAATACTGAAACCACTGATCAAAATTTAAAATCGACTGAAGCAAAGTTTCAAATTTCACTAAAAACCAAAGCAGCTGAAAATCTGATTGGTAATAATGGTGATTTATGGCTCGGTTATACCCAGTCATCACGTTGGCAAGTTTACAACTCGGAAGAGTCACGCCCATTTCGTGAAACCAATTATGAGCCAGAAGCCAGCTTAATTTTTAGAACCAATTATGAATTGTTGGGTTTAAATGGTCGCTTACTCGGTATGACCTTTAACCATCAGTCGAATGGTCGTTCGGATCCGTTATCACGCAGTTGGAACCGTGTGATGCTGAATTTAGGTCTCGAAAGAGGAAATTTTGCAATGATGATTCGTCCTTGGTATCGAATAGAAGAAGATGCTAAAGATGATAATAATCCAGATATTAAAGACTATATGGGTCGGGGTGATATCACGGGATTCTATCGTTGGAATGATCATGAGTTTTCGCTCATGTTACGACATTCACTGAAAGGTGGTGATGATTCACATGGTGCTGCACAGTTTGATTGGGCATTCCCAATTAAAGGGAAGCTTCGTGGCCATTTTCAATTGTTTGATGGTTATGGTGAAAGTCTGATTGATTATAATCATCGAGCGACGTATGTCGGATTGGGTGTTTCATTGATGAATTGGTATTAATCAATAATTGATTCACATCATAAAAATAAAAACCGCTCAATTAAGCGGTTTTTATGGCTTTAGTAATCAGTTTATAATTGTAAAATGCTAACCGACTTGTATTTCTGCATTGGGATGGCTCACTCGACTTTTCTTTGGTGTCGCGATTAAATAAGCGAGTGTGAGAGGTCCTAAACGTCCTGCAAACATCAAAATCATCAGCGTTACTAAGCTTCCGGGGTGTAAGTCTCCAGTGATTCCTCGGGAAAGTCCGACAGTACAGGCAGCTGAAACAGCTTCAAAGAGTAGATCTAAAAAGCGTTTATTGGGTTCTAAAACCAGCAAGATAAAGAAACCCGTTAAAATCAACATCGATGTAATGGCAATAACAGCCATTGCTTTGAAGGTGACACTGTAAGAAATAGAGTGTTTGAAAATAGTAATTTCATCTGAGCGACGTAAAAAAGTAATCACGCTCAATACCATAATCGCAAAGGTACCGACTTTAATACCGCCTGCGGTACTGAGCGAGCCACCCCCAATAAACATCAACATCATGGTGACGAGTGCAGATGCATCACTCATATTACCGACTTCAAGACTGTTAAAACCTGAGGAACGTGGCACTGTGGCATGGAACCAAGCATTAACAGCCTGATCTCCAAACGACATCGGTGCTAAGGTCAGTGGATTGCTGGCTTCAAGACACCAAATCACAATAAAGGCGAATAGATTCAATGCCGCAATGGTTGAAAGAATTAACTTACTATTGGGAGATAGTTTTTTCCAACGCTTGGCTCTTTTAATATCCATTAATACAACAAAGCCAATCCCACCAATGATATACAGCATACTGATGGTGAAAGTGACCATATACTGGTCAGAAAAGCTCATTAAGCTATTGGGGAATAAAGAAAATCCACCATTATTAAAGGCTGAAACACTATAAAAAAGCGCATAGAAAAAAGCGTGTTTAAATTCGTAATGTTGCATCCAAGCAATGGTTAGGATAGTCGTTCCAATGGCTTCAAAAAACAAAGAGTAGAGCAATACGCCTTTAACGGTGAATGTCGCTCTGGCTAAACTGGTTTGCCCAATGGTTTCTTGCGCCATAATCTGTTGTTTTAAGCCAATTTTGGGCGAAAGGCTAAGTGCAGCCAATATGGCAAAGGTCATAAAACCTAAGCCACCTAATTGGATCAGAAGCATGACGACAATTTTACCAAATAAGGTAAAAGAATCGCCAATATTTACCACAGAAAGGCCTGTAATCGTTACAGCAGATGTTGCCGTAAAGAGTGCTTTAATCCAAGGCAGATCACCATGATGTGCAAAAGGAAGTTTGAGTAAAAGCGTACCAATGATGATAAAACTTAAAAAACCCAAGGCAAGTAAACTTGGCGGGCTTAGGTTAATACTATTTTGCTTTTTATTAATTAACTCAGGTTTATAAAATTTCATAGACGCCTATGTTTACAAGAAGCGAGTAGAAAGTTTCTTTAACATTTCTACAGGACCTTCAATAATTAAAATATCCTTTTCCTGTAAAATGGTTCCAGGCGCTATTTCATATAAAACATGTGAGCCACGTTGTAATAACAACGTTTTTAAATCGTAGGCTTCTTCCATTAAGGTCTGATATTGCATCCCTTGTAAATTGGCAGCAATTTCAGCTTTAACAATATATCGTTCGTTATTCAATGCCATATAGCGTCGAATCATTGGATAACTTAAAGATTGGGCAATTCGAATTCCCATATCTTCTTCAGGGTGAATAATTTTGGTAATGCCTAAATGCGACAAAATCATATGGTGTGATTTAGATTTGGCTTTTACCCAAATTTTTTCAATACCTAAATTTTTTAAATGCAAAACACATAAAATACTGGCTTCAATATTTTCACCAATGGCAACCACAACTGCATCACAATTTTTGATATTTAATTCATCAAGTACGCGCTCATCGGTTGCATCAGCAATAACAGCATGGCTGATTTTATCTGCAATACTTTCTACATATTTTTTGGTTGTATCTATACCAATCACATCGTGATTCAATTGAGTTAATTCTAGCGCAACAGTAGCGCCGAAGCTTCCTAAACCGATGACAGCAAACAGTGCCATGAATTAAAAAATCCTTATGAATAAATGTTATTGATGTTTTCAGACAGGGAAATTGTTTGTATATCGATACAATCAGTTCTACATCTGTTGACGCATTTTTCTATTTTATCGTTAAAGTGTTATTCAGCCAATGATTTCATCATAAACCACTTTCGCTCATATACAGCACCTCATCCTAAAATTGAGTTAAAGTGATTGTTTTAATTCAGTAAATTAAAAAATTAATCTATTAAACTATTTTTTATGTTATCACCTAATTTTTTTAAATGTTTTTGTATAAGTATGTAATTGATTGTTATGAGGGGGATTTCGTCATAATTGCTTAAAGTTCTTTCTTTAAAATGTACTGATTTTAGCGAGCCATGAAAATTACACATGCTTGTTAAAACAAAGTTTAAAGCAAATATAGAAGAATGAAATGGACGATAAAAAAATTTACACACAGTTGTTACATTGGTTTCCAGAGCTTGAGCCTCGAAAAATTCCGAAAAAGAAATATCGTAGAAATTTTCAGAACTTTTTAGAATGGATTGCTGCTGAAAAATCTGGAAATAGTTATCGTAGCTATCTTATGAAAATTGATCGTAATGTATATAGTGAAAATGGCTTAGAGTGCAGTGCAATTTTGCATGATCATCATGTTGATATTCAGGCTGTACAGACGATCATTCGAAAACGAGCGAAACCTTTATTTGAACATTTTGAAAAACATAAAGAAGTGATCGGTCGTTACTATAATGTACATGATCAGGTTTATGACATCATCTTTGAAGAAATTTTAAATGCAGCAAAAACACGTAAGTTTGAAATGCTTTTAATTTATGCGGAGCATTTTTATTGGTTGGTTGTGCCCAATGAAGATAGTAAGATTGAAAAGTTTTGCAAACTATTTGAAAAGCAGTTTAAAGGTGAAGAGGTTTTAATTGAACACTATGCAATTTTTGATTGTTCAAGATCAACTTGATATTCAACAATTAACTGCCAAAACAATTGAAAATCGTACAACTTTTTAAAAGACAACATTAATAACAAAGAAGAGCAAATGATGACAGGTACAATTTATCAACTTTTACAAAATATTATTCCTGAACTCAAAGCACAGGAAATACCCGAACAAATTTCTATCATTAATACCTGAACAACAAATTAAAGAGCTTGAAAGGCAATTATTTGAAAATCATCAAAAAGCTATTTTTTAAAAGTAGTCATTAACATATTAGAAAGAAGTTATGGGGTAAGTTTATGGTCTGTCCTCATTTGGCTTTGCACCAAATAAATGAGCAAGCCAAAAATAACATTGATTTGTAATTGCGAGCTAACTTATCAAAACGAGTGGCAATACCTCGGAAATGTTTTAAGCGAGCAAACGCATTTTCAACGAGATGCCTTAATCCATAAAGGTAATGATCAAACTCAATGTTTAATTTTTTACTGTTAGACTTTCTTGGAATGATCGGAATCATATGATGATTTTGAGCAACTTCACGAATATCCTCTGCATCATAGCCTTTGTCTGCAATCAAATACTCTGCTTCACCGACCAATCCAATTAATTGGCTTGCAACTTGACTGTCGTGGACTTCACCGCCAGTCATTTCAAAATCAATCGGGTATCTACTCGCATCGACGGCAAGGTGAATTTTTGTAGTTGCTCCACCTCTTGATTTTCCAATTACTCTATCCTCACCATGCTGAGCTCCACTTGCATGCTGATGTGCGCGGATATAGCTTCTATCAATAAAGCCCCATTCTTTATCCAATACGCCTCGTAATTTAAAAAAAAATCTTCCAAAGCCCTTTACTAGCCCAACGATTAAACCGGTTGTAAGCAGTTTGCCATGGGTAAAGATCTTCAGAAATATCATGCCACGGAGCACCAGTACGAAGCTTCCATAATATTTTTACTATTTCGTGAGCGATAACAGCCATAGAATCGCATAGTTTGTTGGATTTGGGTCTAAATTTCGTCTGTAATGACTCTACGTGACATGATCGGAGGTTTAATTCTAGACAACGATGTTAATGTATCTTAATGGAATACAACTCATGAGCGAAATATATACTTCAAATGAGGACGCGCCCTAGTATTTCTTCTGCATGAACAAATAACCAAATAGAATGCAAGGATGCATCCAAAGCTAAACATGGTTGTTTTAGCACCTATCCATGTTGCTAATAAACCTGCAATTAGACCGCCAACGGCATCGAAACCAAATCTAATAGATGTATAAATTGAAACAACACGACCTCGAAGTAAAGCTGGAGTGTTATGTTGAATAAGAATATTGGTTGATACATTTGCTGTAGAAATCCCAAAACCTAAAAGCAACATTGCAAAATAATAGCTCAATTGCATATTCATTAATCCAAGTACGAAAAGTGCACTTGCACATAAGATCATATTTAGAAAAATTCTCTGTTGAATACGCTCAAAATTTTGAGTATTGGCGAGTATTACAGAGGAAAGTAACGAACCAATACCAGCCATTCCCCATAAGTATCCTAATGTTGTTTCATTACCTTTTAAGTGATCTTTTGCAAAAATAGGTAATATAGCAACATAGCTTGATGCGGTTAGATTAAGAAAAGCCACATTTAACATCATTTTTGAATAATTTTTATTTTTAAAAACAAAAATATATCCTTCCTTTAGTACATTTTTTATCTTTCCAGTTGTTTTAGATGTTTTTACATCTTTCATTAAAATTAAAGAGATAATGAGAAGAAGGTATGAAAAAGCATTCAATATGAAACAAGTGAAAGCATTACTTACAGCCAGTAAAAATCCAGCAATAGGTGGCCCAATAAAACGACATGAATTAAAAATCATAGCATTGAGTGCGAGTGCATTTGCAATATTATTTTTATCGTTAACAAGATCGCTGATAAAGGATTGCCGTAACGGAGTATCTATTGCTGTAAAAATACCTATTAGTAAAGATGTGCCCATGATACTCGTACTATTTAGCAAATTAGCATATGTTAAATATGCCAGCAGAAGAGACTGGAAGAAAAATAAAAATTGTATAAAAATAAGAGCATATCGTTTATTTATTTTATCTATCACAGCACCGACAAATGGGCTAAGTATTAATTGTGGAGCCATCGCAAAAAAAGCAATTACACCCAGTAAAGTAGCAGATTTTGTTAGCTCATATACAAGCCATGCTAAAGCGACTTGCTGAATCCATGTCCCTAACGTAGATAAAGTATGCCCTATAAAGTAGTTTCTGAAGTTAGGGTATCTGAGGCTCTGGAACATTTTTGGCACTTTAACACTCTTAAATTGTAAAAAAGGTTGATTGATTTTTAATTAGTTAATATATTAACATTGTGGATTTAAAATGTTAATTAATTTTAGTATTCAATATTTTATATAGAAGGTAGAAATCTTCTATGTACAGCAGCTAATAGAGACATGGATATGTTTAAATTTAAAAAATTATTTTTGAATGTTTTATCAATTGGAATTTTTTCTGCCGGATCTTCTGCAACGGCACAAGATAATTTAATTTTATTGGGGACTAAAGGTGGACCATCTTTATATTCCTCAAAATCATTACCACAATCGAGTGCATTGGTCATTAATAAAGATGTATATGTTATTGATGCGGGTTATGGTGCAAGTTATCGATTATTAGAGGCAAAAGTGCCACTTAAAAATATTAAAGCTATTTTTATTACTCATTTACATAGCGATCATATTTTAGATTACCCAGCTTTACTCATGAATAGCTGGTTAAGTAGCCTTGATCATGAAATTAAAGTTTATGGTCCTAAAGGCACGAAGGAAATGACTGATAATCTTTTAAAAGCATATAACGTAGATATTAAATTGCGTTATGAAGATGAAGGTCGAGAACCTCTGAGTAATTTTTTGAAAGTTTATGAGTTTGATGAAGGAGATGTATATAAAGATGAAAATGTCACAGTAACAGCAAAACGAGTTCCACATAAACCATTTAAAATGGGTGAAGCATTTGCTTTTAAATTTGATACAGCAAAACAACAAAAAATTGTTTTTTCAGGTGACACTAATTATTACCCACCTTTTGCAAAATTTGCTCAGCATGCAGATATTCTTGTGCATGAAGTTGCTCATGCAGATGGCATAGATCGTTTAGCAAAACGTATGGGATATGGTCCAAGCTTTAGAGATGCCGTAATTGCTCATCATATTACACCACAAGATGTGGGAAAAACTGCTACAAATGCCAAAGTAAAACAACTTGTATTAAGTCATATCGTTCCCGTAGGTGATCCTGATTTAACGGATGATGTTTGGAAAAAAGATGTTGGAGCATTTTATCAAGGTGAAATTACTGTAGGTAAAGATGGGATGATTATTCCACTTAAATGATTTATCAAGTTCAGCATAACAAAAAATTTAAGTCGCGATTGGTTTAAAAGGATGAAGTAATGGATATACAGGAATATGACTATATTGTGTGTGGTGCAGGATCAGCAGGATGTGTAGTTGCAACACGGCTAATACAAGAAAATAAAGGCAGCGTATTATTACTCGAAGCAGGTGGGAATGACGATAATATTTTTATCAAAATGCCTGCTGGGCTATCTGAGGTCATTCCAACTAAAACATGGGATTACACTACTGAACCTGATTTAAATACAAATCAGCGTCGAATGACCTGTGCTCAAGGTAAGGTTTTAGGTGGCAGTAGCTCAGTAAACGGTATGATCTATATTCGAGGTCATCAAGAAGATTATGATTCATGGGCAAAAGATGACGGATGTGTAGGTTGGGATTTTGAATCTTTATTGCCTTATTTTAAAAAAGCAGAGAAAAATGAAAGTTTATCTGAGCCTTATCATGGCACTCAGGGGCCGCTATCTGTAAGTGAAAATCGTTATAGACATCCTTTAACACAAACTTTTATTAAAGCAGGTCAAGAGTTAGGTTTGCCTTATGTGAATGATTTTAATGGAAGTAAACAACAAGGTGTCGGGTTTTTCCAAACAACAACTCAGAATGGTGAGCGAGCAAGTGCTTCTCAGACCTATTTGAAATTAGTTCAGCAACATCCAAAACTAGCCTTAAAATTAAATGTATTGGTACATAAAGTACTTTTTGACAATAAAACTGCTTGTGCAATTGAATGTGAGATTGAGGGTAAAAAGCATATATTTAAAGCACGAAAACAAATTGTTCTTAGTGCAGGATCTATAGGTACACCTAAAATTTTAATGCTATCGGGAGTTGGTCCAGAAAAGCATTTAAAGGATTTCGGTATTGTTGTTTTACAAGATTTACCCGTAGGGAAAAACTATCATGATCATTTACATGTATCCATTAATGCAGAAACCAAACAGCCGATTTCTCTTTATGGTCAGGACTTAGGCCTTAAGAAAATTAAAAATGGGGCACAATGGATATTTACTCGCACAGGTGTTGTGTCATCAAACATTTTAGAGGGGGGAGCATTTATTGATACAAATCAAGAGGGTCGTCCTGATGTTCAAGCACATTTTTTACCTGGACTTGATACTTGGGATGATCCAGATGGATTAGGTAAGGGAAAGACACATGGAATTACTTTAAAAAATTGTTTTCTTCGTCCCAAATCTCGTGGTGAAATATTATTAAAGAGTACAAATCCAAATGATACTGTAAAAATCCAAGGTAATTTACTGAGTCATCCTGATGATGTCCAAGGTATGCTTCGAGCGACAAAATTTGGTCTTGATATGCTGAATATGCCGTCATTTAAGCAACAACTTGGCGATATTTTTTCTCCACCGGGAAAAATTCATCATGATGATCAAGCATTAATTGAATTTATTCGCAAAACGTGTAAAACGACATACCATCCTGTAGGAACATGCAGAATGGGTGCTGATAGTATGAATTCAGTGGTAAATTTGCAATTACAGGTACATGGTATTGAAAATTTAAGTGTCATAGATTGCTCAGTTTTTCCATCAATTCCAAGTGGCAATACCAATGCACCTACTATTGCTATTGCAGAAAAAGGTGTTGCTTTATTAATGCAACGAACATAGAAACTTATAGATTGTTCGATAGTTTAGTGAAAGTTAATTCTAAAAATCATCCTTTAGGATGAGTTTCATGAAAATAATCATAGATAGAATTCTATAGCGATAAAAGCATGAATAACATTAGGGAATAATTAGATGAATACTGCTTTATATATAAATGGTGAAAAAGCTCAGGGTTTAGGTGAACGTTTTAGTGTTCTAAACCCAGCGAATGAAAAAGAGATTATAAGTGTCGATGGTGCAACCGTTGAACAGGTCAATCAAACGATTCAAGACGCTTTAACTGCTTCTAAACAATGGAAAAATAGTTCTGACTCAAATGTTAATGGTTTTTTTACAAAAATTGCCGCAGATATTCGTAAAGAGTCGGATGAAATAGCACATTTAATTACCTTGGAGCAAGGTAAACCTTTGGGATTAGCGGAGTTTGAGGTTCAAGCTGGGGCAAGTTGGATTGAATACATTGCAAATTTAGAAATTCCAGTCGAAACGATT
This sequence comes from Acinetobacter sp. ANC 3832, assembly GCF_002135415.1. Lineage (GTDB taxonomy): Bacteria > Pseudomonadota > Gammaproteobacteria > Pseudomonadales > Moraxellaceae > Acinetobacter. Next base: position 84,864 of record NZ_NEGJ01000010.1, on the reverse strand, counting down.
GAAGATCCTAGTGGGAAAAAAATAAAAGTATTCAATCGCCCTTTAGGTGTGGTTGCTTCTATTACACCTTGGAATTGGCCTTTTATGATCGCAATTTGGCATTTATTTCCTGCATTGAAGACTAAAAACTGTATTGTAAATAAACCATCTGAATACACACCACTGAGTACGGTAAAGTTGGTTGAAATAATTAATCGTCATTTACCAAAAGGTGTATGTAGCCTAGTGTTAGGAAAAGGTGATATTGGACAAGCATTAAGCGAACATCCAGATATTGCTAAAGTTACCTTTACAGGCTCTACTCGAACAGGCCAAAGTATTTTAAGTCACTCAGTAAATACTTTGAAAAGTGTTGTACTTGAACTAGGCGGGAATGATGTTGGAATTGTATTGGATGATATTGATATTGATTCGGTGGCAGAAAAAATTTTTGGTTCAGCATTTTTAAATATGGGGCAAACATGTGCTGCTTTAAAACGCCTTTATGTGCATGAAAAAATATTTGATAAGTTAACTAATAAATTGGTGGAAATAGCCAATGCTCAGGTTATAGGTGATGGATTAGACTCATCTACAACATTTGGGCCTGTACAAAACAAAATGCAATATCATAAAGTTAACATGTTGATTGATGATGCAATAGCACAAGGTGGTCAAGTTATTACAATAAGAAAACAATTTAAGGAATCTGGTTACTTTATTGCGCCAACTTTGGTCACAGATGTGCAAGAAGGTATAGCATTAGTAGATGAAGAGCAATTTGGTCCAGTATTACCTATTGTAAAATTCAGTGATATTGATGATGTTATTAAGCGTGCGAATAATACGCAGTTTGGATTGGGTGGTTCAGTTTGGAGCAAAGATATAGCAAAGGCTGAATATATTGCGAATCAGCTAGAATGTGGAACTGTCTGGATTAATAGCCATTCAGATTTATCACCAGCTGCAGTGTTTGGTGGGTGGAAGCTATCAGGATTAGGTTATTCATTTGGTTTAGATGGTTTATTATTATTTACGCATAAGCAAGCAATTCATATTACGCAATAATAGGAAAAAGCCTCTTATAGGATGTAAGAGGCTTTTTCTGGCTTATTTGTTGCATATAAAATTTCCAAAAGGAAGGTGGGAATTTATGTTAAATCAAAATTTTTTGACACAGTTTAGTCTTAACTTTGTTAAACAGGTTCAACGAGTTTTAGATATTGATGGTTACTTATTATATTCAATTGATAATATTAATTATACGCATAACTATCATTCATATAATATTTCAAAAAATTCTTTAGATGAATATTTGGGTGGTAAAATACAACAAGACCCTGTATGTTTCCGAAACTTTTATTCACATAGAAATACTCATGTTGAATTATTACATGAATATAACTGCAATGAAGAATATCAAGATTTTATGCAGAGATGGCAAATTCAGGACACTGCCGAAATTTTTTTTAGAAAGCGTAACGGTGAGCCAATAGCAGGGTTAAGTATAGTTCGAGAGAATAATAAAAAACAATTCACAGAACAGGATAAAAAACTATTTCAATCATTTTATTTTTTGTCTGAAAAATATTTTCAACACAATATGGATACTCTAGATAAGAGTTTGTTTATAGAGCAATATAGTTTGACAAAAAAAGAAATTGTGATTTTAGAAGAAATATTTAATGGTTTGGAAAATAGCTTTATTGCTGAAAAGTTAAATTGTAGTTTAGCAACAGTAAAAACACATATTCAGCATATCTATCAAAAAACTAATGTAAGAAATCGACAGGAGTTACTGTGTAATTTTTTAAAATAAATCATTCTTAAGGATGATTTATTATTTCTGCTATTCATTTAATTTAAATAAATAAGTTGGCTTAAATGGATATGACAGAATGCAATATAATGAAATCACGCAATCATTTAAAAAATGGTTAAGCATTAATTTAACAGTTGCAACAGCATTATTAAGTGTTAATCAGTATGCTTTAGCACATGGGCAAGCTGCAGAGATGGTTCCACTCTATCAAAATATGAGCGATTTTGGGGCTAATGTACAAAAAGATGAATTTGCTAATATTTATACAATTTCAAAAGGATCTTTAGTTGTTCGTGCAAAGCCAAATTCAGATAGTGTTCTGGTAAATGGTAAGCCATTAAAAGTGAGTGTACCTTTGGTCATCAAAGATGGTAAACCAATTGTGAGTAAAGAGTTTGCAAAGGAAGTATTTCAATCTGGTTTAGATCAAACTTTTAAAGTGGAAGCTGTACCTCATCCATTAAATGGTTTGACATCTCAAGAGATATCTACAACATTCGAAGTGATTTCAAAATCCAATTATGCATATAAAAATATGCGCTTTTCAGAAATTAAATTAAAAGAACCAGATAAAGAAAAAGTTTGGAATTTTTTCTTAAAAAATACGCCATATAAAGAGGATCGTATAGCTATTTTTACCTTACTGAAAGGTAAGCAAGTTATTGAAGGGGAAGTAGATCTTAAATCTCAGCAAGTTACACAATGGAATGTTCTAGATAATACACATGGCATGGTGTTATATGATGACATGGTCGCTGTACAAGAAATTGTTACTAAAGATATTAATTATAAAAAAGCCTTAGCTAAGCGCGGTGTTAAAGATATTTCAAAAGTCGTGACTACGCCTCTGACTGTGGGATTCTTTGGTGGTAAAGATGGTCTGGATCATGAGCTAAATGTATTAAAAGTAGTTTCTTATTTGGACACAGGTGATGGTAATTATTGGGCACATCCAATTGAAAATTTAGTTGCTGTTGTGGACTTAGACAATAAAAAAATTGTGAAATTAGAAGAGGGTGCAATTATTCCTGTTCCTATGGCACCTAATTCTATTTTACCTAAAAATGATAAAAAGCAATTTAAGTCGCTACAGATTGTTGAGCCAGAAGGTAAAAATTTCTCTATTACAGGTCAAACAATTCATTGGGGGCCATGGTGCTTTCATGTAGGTTTAGATTCGCGTGTAGGTTTGCAACTTTCTACGGTAACGTATAAAGACAAAGGGATAAAACGTAAAGTTATGTATGAAGGGAACTTGGGGGGGATGGTTGTTCCTTATGGTGATCCTGATATGGGGTGGTATTTTAAATCCTACTTAGACTCTGGTGAATATGGAATGGGAACATTAACCTCTTCAATTGAAAAGGGAGTTGATGCACCAGATAATGCTGTACTGCTTGATGCTGTAATTGCTGATTACATGGGTCAACCAAGAGTGATTCCGAATGCAATTGCTATTTTTGAACGTTATGCAGGGCCTGAATTTAAACATCAAGAGATGAACCAACCTAATATTAGTGTAGAACGTCGTGAGTTGGTGATTCGATGGATTAGTACAGTTGGAAACTATGACTATATTTTCGATTGGGTTTTAAATAATAACGGTATTATTGGTATTAATGCAGGTGCTACAGGGATTGAAGCTGTAAAAGGTGTTAAATCAAAAACGATGCATGATGCAACTGCTAAAGAAGACACACGTTATGGTACTTTAATTGATCATAATATTGTAGGAACAACACATCAACATATTTATAACTTCCGCTTGGATATGGATGTAGATGGCGAGAATAATAGTTTTATGGAATTAGATCCTATTGTAACTAAAAATGTGAGTGGTGGACCACGTTCAAGTGCAATGGAGGTCAAAGAGCGTATTGTAGATACAGAACAAGAGGCTGCACAAAAGTTTGATCCATCGACAATTCGACTACTATCGAATACCAATAAAGAAAATAAAATGGGTAACCCAATATCGTATCAAATTATTCCATTTGCTGGTGGTACTCATCCAATCGCAAAAGGGGCAAACTTCTCTAAAGATGAATGGTTGTTTAAGCGTCTAAGTTTTATGGATAAACAAATTTGGGTTACAAAATATGATATTAATGAAAAATTCCCTGAAGGTAAATATTCAAATCGTTCGATGACAGATACAGGCTTAGGGCAGTTTGTTGCGAATAATGACAATATTAATAATAAAGATTTAGTCGTTTGGATGACGACAGGAACAACACATGTTGCACGAGCTGAAGAATGGCCAATTATGCCAACAGAATGGGTATATACCATGTTAAAACCATGGAATTTCTTTGATAGTACTCCAACTTTAAAATTGACTGACGATAAGGATCATCATTAATTAGTAAAAAAGATGAGATTAATATCATGGTATTAATCTCATTTCATTAATAATTTTTAAATAAGTCTAAATTTATGCCATTTATTTTTTTAAAAGCATATATTTATTAATATATTAATTTTAAATAGGTTTTAAATTATAGGTTGTTTTTTATTATTTTTATTAATACATTAATTAAATTGTTAAAATATAGAACAAGGATGTTGTGTTAATGATAATGGAAAAAATTTCACTAGGTTTATGCTTAATTTTTTTCTTAGAAAATATTTATGCTCAAAGAGTTATACCCGATGATTTAGGTGGTCCTAGATTTATAGCATGGAATAATGATTATCAATATTTAAGTGGTTTTGATAATAAACAGAATACTTGGTCTGAAAACCTAAATTATATTGGATTAGGTTCAAATCCAGAAAATTATTTAACTATTGGGGGAGAAGGTCGTTGGATGTATGAGTATTTAAATCATGCTTCAGCAAATTTAAATCCTAATGATCGTAATGAATCAGTTGCGCAACGACTAAGATTTTTTGAAGATTTGCATTTTAACAAAAACTTTAGATTATTTTTAGAGCTTGGCGATAATTGGGCATTTGATGCTGAAGTGCCTACACCAGCAAATTATGATGCTTTTGATATTCAAAAATTATTTTTTGATTATCGATTTAATTTAACAGATGACATTAATTTTAGCTTTAGACCAGGTCGTTTTGTGATGCCATTGGGGAGTAAAATTATAGTATCGACCCGTGATGGTAGTAATGTTCAATATAATTATGATGGTCTAAGAGCATGGCTTAACTACAAAGATCATGTCAAAGTTGATTTATTTGATGATAAGACTGATCAAAATCTTGAATTAAAAGGTATTTATGTAAACTCTAAATTAGATAATCAGAGATTAAGTCAACCTCAATTAGACGTATATTATTTTGATATGCATCATGATCAACGGATGTTAACAAATACATTTGTAGAGCAAAACCGGAAAAGTATAGGTGCTCGGTTATTTGGTCGTCACAAAAGTTTTAATTATGACCTCGAATATATTCAACAATTTGGTAAATATGGTGATCAAGACATTGATGCTTATGCAGTTTTTTCTAATTTTGGTTATACATTCAAGCAAAATTATTAAGTTATTTAGCTTTATCTGGGTGTAGTCAAAATAAAGAACATCAAATTCAAGAAGCATCAGCAAGATACGATAAATTGGGTAGTTTGAAATTATGTCAACGTTATACAGGTTTACCTTCTGAATGGTTAAAGAATAAAAAAGCAGGAATGATTTTAATTGAAGGAAGCGATTATGAGATTGGTAATAATCAGGCGTATGCTGAAGAAAAATCTTTAATAAATAGCCAACGTCATGTTGATGACTTTTACATTGATAAAACTGAGGTGACCAATGCACAGTTTGAATCTTTTATTAAGGCAACAAATTATATCACTGAAGCAGAGCAACAAGGTGAAGCTGCTATTTTTGAAAAACCAATTAATGTTGTAAAAGAGTTAGGGTGGTGGAAATTAGAAAAGGATGTTTTCTGGAGATTTCCATGGGGAATTAGTGCGCAAAGAAAAATTTTACCGAATGAAGCTGTTCGGTTTATTACTTTAAAAGATGCCATTGCTTATGCAGATTGGCTAGGTCATGAAATACCAACAGAAGAACAATGGGAGTTTGCTGCTAAAGGATTTGGTCAAGAACGTGATGTAAAAGCGATGAATAATGGTATTCATATTAATGCTAATGTCTGGCAAGGTCATTCCCTTACAAAAATGAAGTAAAAGATGGTTTTGAAGATGTTGCTCCAGTAGGTTGCTATCAAGCAAATCCTTTTGGTTTATATGACATGATTGGTAATGTATGGGAATATACCAGTTCTCCCTTTTTAGGTAGTCATGATGACCATTTAGGGAATCATGGGCAACTTGGGAATATTAATAATATTTCTAATAATTACACCATTAAAGGGGGTTCATATTTGTGTGCAGATAATTATTGTGCGCGATATCGTGCAACAGCGAGACAATCACAGGAAGCCAATCTTGCGATGAGTCATGTTGGTTTTAGAACTGTTTACAAAGCTAGAAAAGAATAGATCTATGAAGAAATTATAATTTCATTTTATGAGAAATTTTTGCATGAGTACGTAGATTTTTTGAATATAAAAATGGTATGAAATAAATTTCATACCATTTTATATTTTTAATCCAATAACTTTTTAATATCTTTCGGTGCACCTTGTTGGCTCTGTATCACACCATGAGCATCTTTCCAAACCATTGCAGGTGTGGCATAAAAACCATATTTATCCATTAGCTTGGTATTGGCATCAAGTTGCTCAGAAAGTTTTTTAGGAATATTCTGCATTTCTTTCACTTTAGATTTACCATCAGCTAAATTATATTGTTTAAATACTTCTTTCGGGTCTGAAGAGTTTAAAATCGTTGCAGCTTGTCCTTTACTACTTGGGCGAATCACGCCCACCATAATATGTTTTAATTGAACTTTGCCTGACTCGACCAGAGGACGAGCTTGTTTCCAAAAAGTATGGCAATAAGGACAGTTCGGATCATTAAACACATAAATAATTTTAGGTGCTTGAGCATCACCATCCTGAATCCATGTTGAATTTTCTAAACTCTTCCAAATCTCATCTAAAACAGCGCCTTTAACATGGGTATTAATCGCTTGTTCAGTTAAATTTTTGCCTTCTTTATCCATTAAATCACCAACAATATAATATTTTTGGTCTTTAGAGATAAATACAGTAGAAGGATATTCCTCTTTATAGCCCGTCCAACCAATCAGCCCTTCAGGTGCATCTATCTGTTTTACAAAGGTGTAGCCTTCTTTTTCTAATTTGTCTTTAATTAGATTTGTGTCGGCAAAAATAGATGTGCTAAGCAACAAACCAAGTGAGTAAATGCTGAGAGTTTTTAAATTAAACAATGCTATTGCTCCTTATTCTACAAATAATTTTTTAACTTTTTGATCTAAAACAGCATGATTAATTTCACCCATATGGGTATCGATTAATTTACCACTTGCATCAAAAAATAATGTACTTGGCAAACCATACATGCCTGTAGATTGTGCAGTTAAACCTTCGGGATCAAGTAAAACATGATGTAAATGAAGTTGGTTGTTGAGCATATATTGCTGAATGGTAGATGTGTCTTCGCCTTGGTTAATAAAGATAAATTGAACATCTTTATATGCAGTTTGTGCTTGATTCAATACAGGCATTTCACGATGACAAGGTGGACACCAACTTGCCCATAAATTGATTACTGTGGGTTTTCCTACAAATTGTGTCAATTTCACCGACTGTTGGTTTAAATTATTGAGTTGAACCTGAGGAAATTGTTGATATTGCTGTTGTACGTGTTTAAAAATACTCAAGCCAATTGCATTGGCGATTATAAAAATAGCAAAGCACAGGGTTAAAAATATTTTTGAAAGTGATTTATTTTTCAAAATAATCCACAACGACCCTGCAATTACACCAATATAAAACTGAAAGCCTTTGTCTTGAATTTTTAAAATATCTACAGGATGTTGTAAATAGCTATCCAAATTCAGTAAAACGAATCCAATTCGTGCAAAAAGCAAAGCAATCAGAATTGCAGTCCAAATTGAATCTTTGAATTGATTCCATTGTTCAGCTTGAACGTGGTATTTCTGTTTAAAAAGACCTGCAATGAATACTACTATGATAAGGCTAAACAAAGGGGTAACAATACCCCAAGGTAGCATAATAGGTCCAAGATGAATGGCTTGAGGCGTAAACATCTTATTGAGCTGCTTTATTTAATTGTTGCATCAATTGGTTTGCAGAGAATGTTCCCGTAAAGCGTAATTGGCGAATTTCTTGAGCATTTTCATCTAAAAACAACATGGTCGGTGGCCCTAAAATTTCACGTTCTTTTAGAATTAAATCTTGTGAAGCATTATATTCAGTCAGATCTAATTTAATTAAAGTGAAATCTTTCAGTGCTTGTTGTACGTCAGTACGCGGGAAGACTTCTTTTTCAATCGGCTGACAAGCCACACACCAATCCGCATAGACATCAATAATGATGGGTTGATGTAATTGTTTCGCCTGTTCCAAAGCTTGCTGAAGCTGTTCAGCAGTGCTCACTTTTGTCCAAATGAGATGTTCAGTCTGAGAGTGATGTACTTGGTAAGCAGAAATACTTTGTTTGATATTCCAAGCACCAGCCGTAAGGCTAATCAGTGCGATAATAACGAAGATGATTTTATTTGAGTTTTTCGCTGTATCTCGAAGAATTTTAAATAAGTAGCCCGCAAGTACGATACAAAGAATCGCTAAAAGTGCTGAGTAAAGTACAGATGAAATCATAGGACGGATGAAATATACCGCCATCATTAACATCACAAAGCCAAAGCTAATTTTGAGTCGATCCATCCATACGCCAGGTTTAGGCAAGAAGCGTGAACCGAAAACACTTGCAATAAAGAGTGGTAAACCGATGCCTAAACCGAGAATGAATAAATATAATCCACCTAAGAAAGCACTGTGCATTTGAGAAACAAAGAGCAATGCGCCTGCAAGCGGAGCACTCATACATGGTCCTACAATCAGCGCAGATAAAGCACCCATCACAGCAGCACCTAAAATTGTGCCACCTTTTTGTTTATCTTGTAAATTTCCTAATTTTTGTACTAAGGATTGTGGTAAAGACAGTTGATATAAGCCAAATAAATTCAGTGCCAAAACAACAAATAAAATGGCAAATAAAGAAACCACAATGGGGCTTTGGAACCATCTTTGGAAGCTATAGCCAATTTCAGCGACAACAATCCCCATGATGCTATAAACAATCGCCATGCTAATGACAAAACTCAGAGCAATGACAATGGTTTTATAACCTGTTGCTCGTTGTACAATAATTCCTGAAAGAATCGGAATCAGGGGTAATGAGCAAGGTAAAAATGCAAGAAGAATACCCAGTACAAAGAAAATAAAGAGATTGAAAAATAGAGAATCTTTGGATAAAAGTTTAAAAAATGATTGATCATCATTCCATTGTAATGACGTTGTATCGTCTTTTACAGCACTCTTTGAAAGATTAGTATCATTCGTTATCGGACTACTAATGGATGATGAATCAATCGCTGAATCCGTTTTTACTTCAAGAGAAGGAAGGTCTTCTGAAGTATTCTTAAGTTCAGTTTGTGGATTTGAAATTGAAATTTTTGCTTTTTGATCTGTATTGAGATTTATCGCTAAATCAACTTTATCGTCTTTTTTTGCATTGAGTAAATTGGTTTGGGAAGTTGTATTCGGATTAGATGAATTTGCACTTAAATTAGAATCGAAAGAAGCGTTATTAGAACGATTTGATTGTAATAAGCCTTTATTCATACCTGAGTTTTGCGGAAATAATCCATCTGCATCCGTATGAATGGTTGTACGTTGCATGGGATAGCACAAACCATCTTCCGCACAACCTTGCCAAAACACTTGATAATTTGTATTCGGCTTGACTTTAATAGTGGCAAGGACTTGGTTGTAATGTACATCGGTCACCCCAAAAGTTGGGTCATTTTTTTCATGCCCTTTGGGTAAGTCAATTTTAATCGGAGCATTATTGACGGTGACTTTGAATTGGTCGTGATAGAGATAATAATGGGGTGCGATACTCCATTTTAATTTTGCCTCTTGACTACTCATCGACTCAGCTGAAAATTGAAAAGCTTGATCTGGTGGTAAAAAGCCTTCATTCGCAAAACTTGGCGAACTCAAACTGATAATAGACAAAAAGCATAAGCTTAATAAGGCACGCAAATGTATCATTCCCAATATATTCCTTTCCCCATTATTATCCATAGAACTAGATTAAGGGAACATTAACTGTTGTTTTTCTTTGTAAGATATTCAACTTTAGGGAGCGCTTATGTTTATTTTATTGGTTGAAGATGATCCTTTTATCGCAAAAAGTATTCGTTTAGCACTCGAACATCTAAAGTTTTCGATTGAGCATGTGAGTACTGCTAAAGAAGCAGATTATTTTGTTAAAAATTCTGCTGTTGATTTATGCCTGTTAGATTTAGGTTTGCCAGATCAAGATGGATTGGAATTATTAAAAACATGGCGTGAGCAAAAAATAGGGTTGCCTGTTTTAGTCCTTACAGCACGAAATCAAACCCAACAATGTGTGGATGCTTTGAATTGTGGTGCAGATGATTATCTAACCAAGCCATTTGAATTAACCGAATTAATTGCACGTATTCATGCTTTAGGGCGACGTCACCGAGGTTATGCATCAAATCTGCTTGAATTGGCGGATATTCAATTAGATAAAGCATCGCAGAAAGTATATTTCAAAAACAATGAATTGATTTTATCTCGCCGTGAATATGCCTTACTTGAAATTTTTATGTTGCATCCTAATCAAGTCCTGAAAAACGATATTTTGATCGATAAAGTATATGGATTTCAGGACAATATTGAGAGTAATGCGTTAAATGTGCATGTCTTTCATTTACGCCAAAAAATTGGTGCAGAGTTAATACAAACGATACGTGGTGTGGGCTATATTTTTCATGCAACTCCAGTGCACAAAAGTTAGGTAGATATAGTGAAAAATTATAGTCTGAAATGGCGACTTGTCTTCAGTATTACTTGTGCATTTATTCTAGTATGGGCAGTTGCATTTGCATGGCTATATTTTAATTTAGAAAAGAAGATGACCGAAACTTTAGATGAAAGATTATCTGCATCTACACAAATGGTGGCACGTCTTTTAAGTCAGATTCCACCCAGTCAATTGGTTCAAACCGCAGTTCCTATTGTTTCGGAGCTGAATCAACAAAATTTAATTGCATGTGAAGTTTCCTTTTTTAGTTCAGACATTGTTGTAAATCAACAAGTCGTGGCACGCACGAAGGGAGCACCTGATAGCTTAGCCACTCGTGAAGAAGGTTTTAGTACATGGGTTGAAAATGGTGTTGCGTGGAGAAGTTATGCTTTTAAAAAGGATCAACTTCAAGTTGTTGCCGCAGAGAAAATTCAACTTCGAGAATCACTACTTACCGAAATTTTAAAATCTATTTTATATCCGCTTATTTTGACATTAATACTCTGTGTGGCTCTAATTTTATGGATTATCAAAGTTGAGTTTCGACCTATTGAAAAAATAACATTGTCTTTAATTCAAGATGAACATCAGCCGAAATTGTCTTTAGATAATTTATCACAGCTTGAGCTGACAACTATTCCTAAGGAAATCCAACCTTTTATTGAAAATATTTTGCAATTGGTAACACGCTTACATGAAAGTTTAGAGAATGAAAAAAACTTTAGTGCCTATGCCGCACATGAGTTAAGAAGCCCTTTAACTGCAATTAAAACCAATGTGCAATTAGGGAAAATGATTGCAGAGCAAAAATCCGATCATAAAGAGGTCGTTGATTGTTTAAGTGATGCAGAAAGTAGCATTATTCGTTATCAAAACCTGCTTGAACAATTACTTCTTTTAAGTCAATCAGAACATCAAATTAGTGAACATAAACAAATAGTCGATTTAAAGAAAATTGTTCAAGTTGTTATAAGCCAACTAAATAATGAGTACCAAAATATTAATGATAAAATACAGGTGCAGTGGAATTCATTAACAACCGTTGAATTTTCAGATGATGCCATGCACATCGTCCTAAAAAATATAATAGAAAATAGTCTAAAACATTCACAGACTAAGCAATCAATTCACATCTATCAACAAAATCAACAACTTTATATTCAAGATTTTGGTATTGGCTTAAATGAACAAGATTTAGAAATAGCTACAACACGATTTTGGCGTAAAACAGCTTTAAACCAAGGACATGGTTTAGGTTTATCATTGTCAAAGATTTTATTACAACAATATGGATATCAATTAATTTTAAAGTCCGAAGGGAATCAAGGGTTAATTGTGATTTTAGATTTTAAAAATTTTAAGCCAGATGTTTAGTATCAAATGGGTGTGATTTCTTCTTCTTCTTCTTCTTCTTCTTTATCTTTAACATCATTGTATTTAAAAATTTAATCACTTATTTCAAAATGCAGTGATGTATTTATAAGGAAAGCAGTATTCATAAATTGAGGTTAAATATAGTGATACCGTTTATTTTTGAGCGACTGAGTGTAAATGGAGAGAGCGTTAAGTTGATTCATTTCTTTAACTTGAAATTGTAACTAAATCAAGATTAATAAAATAATCTTCTTTTAAAAAGATTCTTTCATTGGATTTGTTGTGTCTATAGCATCATGCGCTTAGAATTGGCGTTGAACTTATGATTAAGCTGGAATCATTCATGCTGCAAGATTTTATTGAAGAACAAAAGTTGGTTTGTGAGGAGTTTGATTCTAAATATATCAAAGTCAATGAAGATGATTTGGTTGCTGTTGCTAAGCACACTTTAAATAAAGAGCCGATTGTTGGTTTACGTAAAAAACCAGATGTAGATCATGTGGCTTGGTTTATTTATGGTGGAGAGCTTGAAGAGGGGGCTGATTTTTTTGAAATCATCACCGTAAAAGAATTAGAAGAAATTTTTCCAGATGCATTGGTTTATTTAGCTTTAGAAGAAGGTTTCCGCTTTATGATTGATGCAGATGATTATGAAGATGTGTGGAAAGCGGATGCAATTTAAAGTTTAAAATAATAAAGATTCAAATTGTTCAGAAAATGGAATTTAAACAAGCAATGATGAAAAATAAACTGGTTTTTGTACTCATCGGTTTGATGAGTACATTTAGTAATGCGAATTCAACAGGAAAATTGACACAAGTTGAATACAACCAGTTGATTCAACAATATACTAATCAAGTGAATGAGACTAAGAAGATACTAGATGAGCCTGAAGCACATTCAAATGCAACTATGCAAAAACAAGCCTTTTGTTCACGTATAGAGGCTTATGAGCATATTGCCCATTTATCCAAAGAGAATACTGAATTAGAAACAGCCAATATCATGTTTACGATTGCGCATAATTTTTTAGAAAGACAAAAACAAAGTTTTATAGACTCTGGTATGACAGCACAAGTTTTTTGTGCAGCAGTGAAAAAAGAGAAATAATTTAATCTGAAAATCGTGATTGTCAGGAAATGACATGAAAATGGCAGAAAATGATAAGATGTTTTTGCTAAAAAAATGAATAATAAACCTATTAAAACAACGCTATATTTGATTTTCCCTGGTCTAGTATTTTGCAATGTTTTAATCATCAATTCATGATTGGTGACGTCCTAAACCCGCTGTGAAAGGCGGGTTTTTTACGTGAGTATTTACGTTAATAATTTGAATAGATTTAATTTTTTTAAAAGATATATTTGTGATACATAAAATTTACTAAATTAAGCTGAGTCTTGCTTAAACCAATATAATTTTCTTATCCATTTGATGTTGCTAACTTTATAGCAAGACGTATATTGCTCAATATTAAGCCCGTACTTGTATGGCATGCGAATGTGATCAAGAAAAACAAGATGAATGAAGAACGCCCAGAAGAAATTAGTTATAAAGATAATTTTAAGTTTACGATGTTTGAAATGAAGGATAAATAATATAAAAATACTTATTCACAAATAACACTTCCCAAAAAACCACTGTATGAGTAGAGTAAAGCAGTTAAAGCGAGAGTTAAAAATCAATGAAATGGGAAGAAATTGGCAAACAACCATGTTCAATTGCTCGAACACTATCGGTTCTGGGTGATCGATGGACAATGCTTATTTTACGTAATGCTTTTATGGGCATGCGTCGTTTTGATGATTTTCAAGAAAACCTAGGTGTAACTCGGCATGTACTATCAGAGCGTTTAAAGCGTTTGGTTGAACATGAAATTTTAGTCAAAACTCCTTATACAGATCGCCAAGAACGCTTTGAATATCGCCTGACTGAAAAAGGCTTAGAGCTTTATCCTATTTTGCTGACTATGACCAATTGGGCAGATAAATGGATGGATGAGGGCTTAGGTCAACCTTTAATTTATCTTCATCAAAATTGTGGTCATACTTTTAAACCTACTATGAATTGTTCAGAGTGCGGGGGAGAAGTACATGCTCGTCAGGTCAAGCCACAACTAACACAAGCGTATTTCACTTATTTAGAACAGCAAAAAAAGGCTTAATTAAAACCATATAATGGATCTGCTAGATAAATATTTATAAAAACTGTTGATTCTTATTTTTATGAAATCAAAAAGTTTTTAATGCAGAGTATCTAATTAAGATGTAGATTATAAACAATTTGCAGGTTTAGGTACGCCAGCCAATCTACTTAAATGACGAGCCACTAAACCTGTATTAAATTTTTCCTGTAAGACAGCATTGTTAATGTCAGGACTGACTGATTTCATCAGGAATTTAATTAGTGGACGTGTTGCAGGAGAATGCCCAAACTGTGCATAAAATTGGCGTACTGCTTGTAAAATTTCAAAATGCCACGGTGTTAAGTCTAAATCTAAACTTTTAGCCAGTTCTTGAGCAACATCTTCATTCCAAATGGTGTAGTCGACTAAATGACCATCCTGATCAAGTTGTAGGTCAAGTAAAACGTTCATAAAATAGCCTAAGTATGTATGCAATGTTTAAACAAGAAAATTGAAGATTAATTCAATTAAAAAAGATAGAACTCAAATATGAGCAATTTCAGCATAAATATTTATAAATCTCTTTGTTTTTCTTCTTCAAAAAGAAATTAAAAGATTCTATGTAAATATAGCTCATTATTTTAAACGAATACTGCGTGTGAAATTAACAACTAAATCTGCAAATTCAGCATAAGTAATCAATTGAATGGAAGATGGTGGAGCATGAGACAATATTTCAGCATCATTTTCTAAGGCGTAAATATTTTTTAAATGCTGTAATCGTTCATCTTCAATAAAAAGTACAGCTTCACCCATAAATACTACAGCATCATTATGTGTATAAAGTTGCAATAATGAATTGATCATCGCATCTGTATTGTTAAAGTTTGATTGGATTAAATATAAAGTTGGATTAGACATTAGGATTCACTCAAATTACCAATACAAAACATGATCGAAAGATTGAATAAATGTACTATTTAAATAGATAAATTCAAGTTCTTGCTCAGACTGACTTACAAATTTAGAATTTTTATTCTTATTTTCAATCAGAATTGGGGTTAAGTCGTAAAACTCAAAGCTATCCACCATATTTGAACCCAATTTAAAAGCATGTTTTAAGCCATCAAAGGCAAGATCAGCTTTTAATAAACTCAAGGCTGCATCTTGTAGTAAGATTTTGACTTCACTACCAAAAGTTGCAAGAACCATGGTCGCAGATAAGCTTTCATGAATCTGCATACTGTTTAAATTGGCTTGAGTTAATATGACGAGTACAGTTTTCACACAATTTACCTTTCAATTGCAACAATATAACAAATAGAACGACTTAAAATTGAATGAGACGATCTGCGGATTGAACGGCATCAGCAAGTTCACCTAAGCCTACAAGATCAAAACCTTGTGCAAGATTATGCGTGTGAATTTGATGTCTTTGCGCATTTTCTTGATCTGTAATACCGCGTGCTAAAGCGGCACTTACACACACAGGTAGACGTATCGCCAGTTTTTGCCATTCAATGGTTAAATTCCGCTGATCATCAGGAACCCATTGTAGGTTGTTCGCCACGCAAACAGCATCCTGATAGAAGAACACACGGAATTCTTGTTGTTTTTCTTTTAAAGTCTGTGCAAGGCCAAGAGCATGCCATGCAAAGATCGCACTGGGTGCGGAGGTAATCAGTAATAAGGTACTCATTGAAACTTCACTTAATGGATACACGGCAAACCGTCCGTGAATCTCATTTGTTAACAAATAGGTAGTATACAATGGTTTTGGATGATATCTAAATAATTCGGCGAATCCTATTAAAAATAAAGAATTAAAATTTTTTTAAAAACAATTGGTTGTTATATTATTTTTGAAATTATGAGAATCTATTTTATCTGTACAACCTCCCCCCGTATTTTCTTTTATTATATTTTTTATGGTAAGTAAGTCATATGCTAGGCGAGGACTGTATAGGGCTTTGTCCTACAAGAATACTGCAACTGCTTTAAATCAACTGCTTATTACGATTAGATATCAAAACAAAACTATTGATAATAAAACCCATTAAAATTTCTCTTAATTTTTAAAGCTTTATTGCTATTTTTAAGATAGTTTTTTAGTCAAGCTGAAAAATTAAACAAGTGATAAGTTGTGTCTCATTAATTTGCTTTCAAAATTTAAAAAATCAGTATTCTCAACATACTTAAAATATTTATTGGTTAATAAAAGAACAGTTATAAAACAGGCCTACTATTATCGCATAAAGATATACCTATGAGGTTTTTGACTTGCAAGATCTCATTCACTAACTTAGTCATATTATCAAAAATGGCTTGAGACACCCAAAAATACACAATTTAAGCTTATTTAAGCATTAATAAAACACAGTAAATATATGATGAAAACAAGGATGAAATTAGCATGAAGCAACTATTTCCAAGTCTATCTAAATTTCCATTAGCGAAATCATCACTACGACATATTTGGACTGGATCAGTAGTCACTACATTGGCTATATCATTAATTGCTTGTGGCAATAATGACGATAATATTAATAGCTCTCAACAGGCAGATCTAATTTTCGAGAATGGTTCTGTGTATACGGTAGATGCTGCTCGCTCTAAAGCAGAAGCTGTTGCTGTTAAAGATGGCAAAATTGTCTATGTTGGCAATAATTCTGGTCTGAAAGACTGGCGTGGTCAAAAAACTGAAATCATCGATTTAAAAGGCAAGATGTTACTACCAGGTTTTATTGATACACATAATCATGCCTATTTACGTGCTGAATCAATGTATTGGGTTAATCTGGATACGCAGACACTGGATGGTTATAAACAAGCTACACAAGAATTTCTGGCTAAACAGCCAGATGCCAAACAAGTAAGAGGTGTGGGATGGGATTTAAAATATGTCCTTGAACAAGCAAAAACAACAGGTAAATCACCTGCACAATTACTTGATGAGATTGTAGGGAAAGATATTCCTGCAGTATTTATTACGCACGGACATCATGAGGTCTGGGCAAATACCCGTGCAATGCAAAATGCAGGTATTACTGCTGAAACACCAAATCCTGCAGGTGGTTTTATTGATCGAGATTCTGAGGGCAAACCTACGGGCATCCTTCGAGAATTCGGTGCACAGAATTTAGTGATTAGTGTATTACCGCAATCTGACTTCACTGTAGATGAATATAAAAAAGCAGTACTTTCATTCCAACAGGAGCTTGCACCACAGCGTGGAGTAACTTCAGTATTGGTTCCAATTCATTATCCGACAGATACATTCTTGGAAGCGATGAAGGTATTAGATACTGAATCTAAATTGACCGTGCGTTATGATCTTTTACAGTGGGCTGATGAAAATCGTGGTACTGAACAAATACCTGGCTTTATTGAACGTCGAGCTAAATATAAAGGTAAGTTCTTTAAAACAGACTCTATTAAAATTTTCGGTACTGGAGCTGGTAGTACCTATGGATCAGTTGTATGGGATCAAGAGGTCTTAAAGAAAACAGTCGCAGCATTAGATAAAGAAAAATTTCGTGTTTATATCCATGATATTGGCCCAACCAATACCTACAATTTAATGTTAGATGCCTTCGAGTACGCCCAACAACAAAATGGTAAGCGTGATGCGCGACATATGATCACCCATGTAAGTACTGAGGCAATTCCAACTATCCCACGCTTCCTTGCTCTAGGTGTTCGTGCCGATGGTCATCCATTGCCGAAAGCATTTTTTGATGCAGGTGTATCGCTAACGTCTTCAAGTGATTATCCCGTCCGTGAATTTTTTCCAATGACTCGGATAGCTCAAGGAGTACTATCAGGTATATCACTTGATGACATGATCGCTAGCCATACTATTAATGGAGCTGAAGCAATTTTTGCTGAAAAAGAGACAGGTTCAATCGAAAAAGGTAAAGCTGCAGATTTAGTAGTAATGAGTCAGAATTTATTCAATGTAGCACCTACTGCTTTAGAAAAAGTAGAAGTCTTAATGACGGTCTTTAATGGAAAAGTTATCTATGATCGAGAGGCAAAATCTGATAAGAAAAATGAAATCGTGACTGAAGTTGCAGATGGTGACGGTCATTAATTAACAGATAAATTCTTCTAAAATTAACCAAAATCAGCTTATGTATTTTATTTTACATAAGCTGATTTTAATTTAGCTCTTGCATTATATGTGTAACGAATTAATTTCAGGTCTTCTAGTCTATTTTCTAAAATTGAAACATAGCTTGAATAAAAATTGAGAAGTTATTACTTGTCATAAACGATATACAGTTAATAGTCATAACTGCAACACATGCAATATGAACAAGCTATAAAATAATCTGATAAAGCTCTTGTATATTAGCTGGTTTAAGAAAATATTTTAGTCAATTTTTGCGTTTAGGATATGTGGATAAGTTAGTGAGAACACCAAAAATACACCAATTAAATACAAGTATTTGATTATTATAGGGAGTATCTAAACAATGATTTTAGTGACTGGTGGTTTAGGCTTTATTGGCTCGCATGTGGTTTTAAGCTTGCTTGCTCAAGGGCATGAGGTCGTCATTGTTGATAACTTAGCCAATGCAAACTTACAAACCTTAGAAAGACTTGAATATATTTCAGGAATTTACATTCCTTTTGTTAAAATAGATGTACGAAATACACCTGCTTTAAATAAAGTATTTGAACAATATTCAATTGATTCAGTGGTTCATGCAGCAGGTTTTAAATCGATCGAAGAATCTCGCTTAAAACCACTTGAATATTATAATGATAATATTAGTTGTGTCATGAGTTTATTACGTGCCATGCAACGCACTGGTGTGCGTAGTTTGGTACATGTCTCCAGTTTGGCAGTCTATGGCACATCAAGTCTGAGTTTAAATGAATCACAACCCTTTAATTATACTTATCCGAATCCTTATATAAAATCTCAGCAAATGATCGAATCGATTATTGAAGATACATGTAGAACAGACAGCGAGTGGCGTGTTGCCATTTTGCGAGTAGCTAATGTCGTTGGTGCATTTGAGCATGGTGTTTTAGGTGAATTGGTGCCACCATTGCCTAAGAATATTGTGCCATTGAGCATGCAGGTTGCAGCCAATCAAAGAGAAGCAATTGAATTACAAAATTTTGCAGATACAGAAGATCAAACTGTGCAACGTAGTTTTGTGCATGTATTAGATGTGTGTGAAGCAATTTTGATTAGTTTGCATTGGTTGCAAGAGCAGCATAATGTTTGTGAAAGTTTTGATATTTACGGAGAGACATTTTCCATCAAAGAATTATTAAATGTTGTTGCTCAAGTTACTCAAACAGAGATTAAAACCGTTGAAGCACCATATCCATTTGTAGAGTTAGCACAAACAGCATCAAATAGTGAAAAAGCATTCAAAATCTTGAATTGGAAAGCCAAACGTTCTATACAACAAATGATTGAGGATGAATGGCGTTTTTATAAAAATACATTCAACTTCAAATAACCAAATTTTAAATATTTGATAATGATTATTATTTACAATTCATTTTCTGTTGATTAATATACTGAAATGAGCCTATGTTTTACTAAGCCTGTAATTATTTATAAATTGACTGAAGTAATAGACATCTTACATAAGTATAGACAAGCCTTTTATTTCTCCTGGGAGGAGAAATAAAAGGCTTTATGCAAGAAATCTAATGATCTTAATTAGGAAAAGAGGTTGATATGCAAACACGTATTGAACACGACACAATGGGTGATGTAGCCGTTCCAAGTGATGCAATGTGGGGTGCACAAACTCAACGAAGTATCGAAAATTTTAAAATCGGTTCAGAACATATGCCTAGACCGATGATCCGTGCAATGGGATTAGTCAAAAAGGCAGCCGCAATAACCAATGCGGAACTTAAACAAATTCCAGATGAATTATCTCAATATATTGTCAATGCGGCAGATGAAGTTATTTCAGGCAAATGGGATGCTCAATTTCCTTTGGTTGTTTGGCAAACAGGTTCAGGTACGCAAAGTAACATGAACTGTAATGAGGTGATTGCCAATATCGCCAATCAGAAATTAGGCAATCCTTTAGGTTCACAAAAACCAGTCCATCCCAATGATCATGTCAATCGTGCACAATCAACCAATGATTCATTTCCAACAGCTATTCATGTGGCTGCAAGTTTACAAATCAATGAATTACTCATTCCAGCGGTGAAGCAATTACGCGATACGTTAAATCAAAAATCTGAAGAATTTAAAGATATTGTTAAAATTGGTCGTACTCATTTGCAAGATGCAACGCCGTTAACTTTAGGGCAAGAGTTTAGTGGTTATGTGGCGCAGTTAGATCATGGTGTAAAGCGTTTACAGCAGGCACTTGTTTGGTTGTATGAGCTGCCTTTAGGCGGTACTGCGGTTGGTACCGGTTTAAATGCGCATCCAGACTATGCAGAAAAAGCTGCGGAAGAACTCGCAAAACTCACAGGTTTACCATTTATTACCAATCCGAATAAATTTGAAGCTTTGGCAGGACGTGATGCAGCAGTATTTGCTTCTGGTTCGCTTAAAACCTTAGCGGCAAGTTTAAATAAAATTGCCAATGATGTGCGATGGTTAGCTAGTGGTCCACGTTGTGGTTTGGGTGAATTGCATATTCCAGAAAATGAACCTGGTTCAAGTATTATGCCGGGTAAAGTCAATCCGACCCAATGTGAAGCAATGACCATGGTGGTTGCACAAGTGATGGGGAATGATACGACCATTAATATTGCAGGCGCATCGGGTAATTTTGAGTTGAATGTTTTTATGCCAGTTATTGCATATAATTTGATTCAATCTATTCAATTACTTGGTGATGCTTGTAATAGCTTTAATGAGCATTGCGCTGTAGGGATAGAACCCAACCGTGAAAAAATTGATTACTTCTTACATAACTCTTTAATGTTAGTGACTGCGCTTAATCCTGTAATTGGCTATGAAAATGCCGCTAAAGTTGCAAAAACTGCTTATAAAGAAGGCAAGACTTTAAAAGAGGTTGCTGTTGAATTAACGTTGGTGACAGCAGAACAATTTGATGAAGTGGTACAACCTGAAAAAATGGTTCACCCAAATGCCAAATAAAGCGAAAGCATGAATTTAATCATCAGCAATAGTTTTTATCTGGGGTGTAAGTGCGTACAATACTCCCTAGAGTTTTTTTATTGATGATGATTATGCTAGATGTTTATTTAACAGATGTTCAGGAAAAGGTACAGTTTAAGGATTATCCAGGTGAGCATCCTGTTAAATTTATTTTAAGTTTTAAAAAGATTTTCCCCAGTATTATGGAGTTACTTCTTCCAGTTTTGCCTGAAGATGAAAACTTAGAAGAGATGACTTGGGAATCTACAAGCAAAGATTTTGAAATTTTCAAAAGACTATTGAGCGGATGGGGCATTATTGAACTTCGCCTACAAGCCATTAGCCAATATAAAGATAAAGCGTTCGCTGACCAGATGGTGAAAAAGGCACAGGCGAAGCGGAAAGAATTTAAAAAACAGCAAAAGCTATTATCTACAGTTGAATTAGATTATTTATTTATGCATGAAATTCATGGTTTGATTGATGCTGAATTGGTGGATTTAGGTGAGAAATTCTATCTTCCAGTGTTACGTGATCTTTGGAAAAATGATGTATCAACTAGCGTATTAAATGCAAAGTTTAAATAATGAGATATTTTGTATAAGTCCTTATTTATTCAAATGAGTAAGGTATTGATTTAATCTATTCGATCGCAAAATTAAGGACAGATTTTCTGTCCTTTTTTATTAATGTATTTATGAACTGGTTTGTTATTAAAATTTGAAACGAAAAACCACAATAAATATCATTTTCATGTCTCATAAGCATTTTATACTCTAAAAATTACATAACAACTGAGGATAAAAAATGCCAAATACTTTCCAAGCATTAATAGAAAACCGCCGTACGATTTATTCAATTGGAAAAAATGTAAAACAAAGCCCAGATGAGCTGACTGAAATTATTGAAAATGCGATTGTCCATGCACCCTCTGCATTTAATTCGCAGACTTCGCGCGCCGTTTTACTTTTTGGCAAAGCGCATGAGGAATTTTGGGATTTGGTTTTTAACAAGTTAAAAGAATTTTTACAGAATGATGAAGCAGAAGCGCGTACCAAAGGTAAAATTGATAGTTTCGCTGCAGGTGTTGGCACCGTTTTATTTTTTGAAGATATGGACGTTGTAAAAACCTTACAAGATCAATTTGCAGCGTATGCAGATAATTTCCCAGTATGGGCAGAGCATTCAACAGGAATTGCACAATTCGCCGTATGGACGGCTTTAGCAGAGCATGGCATTGGTGCATCCTTACAACATTACAATCCAATCATTGATGAGCAAGTACATGCCAAATGGGAAGTGCCTTCAAATTGGAAGTTACGTGCTCAGTTGGTGTTAGGTTCAATAGAAGCACCCGCAGGCGAGAAATCATTTATTGATAATGCTGCTCGTTTTAAAGTATTTAAATGATTGTATTTGAAAATTAACTGTATCAAAGCAGATCAATCGATCTGCTTTTTTATGACTTATATTATTTTAAGTATGAGAAAATAGAAAAAATCACTTTTTAAGTTTTTCTTTTCAATGATTTGGCTTGGTCTGATATTTCCCCGAGGAAATACCCAATGATTTTGTGACACATGGAATTATTGTTTAGAATTTATTGATAAAGTGTGTATATCACACCTTGAATCTGCCACTCATTTCACTACAAAACCAGCCACTCTTAAAGAGTGGCGATTTCATCGAAAGATCTAATTTTTCTCATCGAGTCTCCACTAATTTCGAATGTATAAGAGTTATGAATAATTCGATCTAGAATTGCATCAGCAATCGTAGGGTCATTAAATTTCTCATACCAAACATCATAAGAGAATTGGCTTGTAATAAGTAAACTCCCTTGCATTGAAAAATTATCAATAAAATCTAATAAAATTCCTTCTACAGCTGATGGAATAGAGGTAAGCCCAAAATCATCAATTATGAGTAAATCAAATGTCATTAACTTTTTGATTAACTGCTTATCAATTGTGTTGTCCACTGCCTTTTCAAATAAAGCAATAAACTCAAAATATTTAAAGAATTTAGTCTTGTAACCTTTCGAGCAAGCCTTAGTTGCAAAGGCACAAGCAAGCCATGTTTTGCCAATACCAGTTGAACCTAATAAATTCATATTTTTATGATTATGAATCCATGTGCACTCTGAAAATCTATTGATAGATTGCTGAGTCAAACCGCTACGATTAACTTCAAAGTTCACATCATCAATCCGTGCATGAGGATATCTTAGATTTGCACTTCTTATAAGGCGATCGATTGATCTTGAGTTTCGGATTAATAATTCTGTGTTACAAGCATCAATTAGAGCCTCTTCAAAATTAATTTTATTTGAATATACCGCATCAATATTGGCACTTAATGAAGTAACAACTCCATGGAGTTTGAGTCTAGTAAGTAATGCCTTATAGCACCGTTGCCAATCAGGTCTTTCCGTTCATTAAGAACTTGGGTGTAGAAGACGAAACCACCTATAGCCATCATATGAAGGATGCTCGTTTTACCATTCCTACGCCTGCTTTATTAACCAAAGTGGTCGATCTGTTGGCTGAAGTGCCTATGGATGATAAAGATACTAAGGGTGATATTTACGAGTATATGCTCGGTAAGATCGCATCAGCAGGTCAAAATGGTCAGTTCCGTACACCTCGCCATATCATTAAAATGATTGTGGAGCTGATGCAGCCAAAACCAACCGATACCATCTGTGACCCTGCTTGTGGTACAGCAGGCTTCCTTGTGGCTGCAAGTGAGTATTTGAACGATCATCACAGTACCGAGATTTTTGCCAATCCTGAAGCGGCTAAGCGTTTTAGCGAAGAAACTTTTTTTGGTTATGACTTTGACAGCACCATGCTTCGTATTGGTTCTATGAACATGATGTTGCACGGTGTTGAAAATCCGAGTATCGAAAACCGTGATTCTTTAAGTGAAGCACATTCGCATATTGAAAGTAAGTATAGTTTGATTTTAGCCAATCCGCCTTTTGCAGGTAGTCTGGATGCTGAATCTTGTGCCAAAAATATTCAAAGTATTGTTAAAACTAAAAAGACTGAATTGTTGTTTTTAGCTTTATTTTTACGTTTGCTGAAAACAGGTGGTCGTGCTGCGGTGATCGTACCTGATGGGGGATTATTTGGTTCATCTAAAGCGCATAAAGATTTGCGTCAAAAAATTGTGGAAGAGCAAAAGTTAGAAGCGATTATCTCGATGCCATCAGGGGTGTTTAAACCGTATGCAGGGGTTTCAACTGCAATTATGATTTTCACCAAAACCATGTCGGGCGGTACGGACAAAGTTTGGTTTTATGATATGCAGGCAGATGGTTATTCGCTTGACGATAAGCGTAATGAACTTGATGCGTCAAAGCACGAAAATAACAACATTCCTGACCTGATTGCTCGTTTTAATAACTTAGCTGCTGAAGCTGCTCGTAAGGCGACTGATCAAAGCTTTATGGTGGATAAAGCTGCAATTGCTGCCAATGGTTATGATCTTTCGATTAACCGTTATAAAGAAGTGGTATATGAGCAAGTGGAATATGAAGCACCAAGTAAAATTTTGGCGGATTTAGAACTGCTTGAGCAGGATATTTTAAAAGGAATAGCTGCGCTTAAGGAGATGCTTAAGTGAGTTGGCAACAAGTTAAGTTAGGCGATATTTTTGAAATCGCTCGTGGTGGCTCTCCACGTCCAATTGACCAATATATTACTGATGATCCTAATGGATTAAATTGGATTAGCATCAAAGATGCTTCTAATAGTTCAAAATATATTTATAAAACTGAAAAAAAGATTAAACCTGACGGTCTTCATAAAACACGTTTAGTACATCCTGATGATTTCTTATTGACCAACTCTATGAGTTTTGGTCGTCCATACATCATGAAAACAACAGGTTGTATTCACGATGGCTGGCTGGTATTGAGTGCAGATAAATCAAAAGTAGACACAGATTATTTCTATCATTTATTGGGTAGTGATTTTATGTATCAAAAATTCAAAAGTTTAGCAGCAGGTGCTGTCGTAAAAAACTTAAATACAGAATTAGTTAAGTCTGTATCTGTCCCACTCCCACCACTTGCAGAACAACGCCGAATTGCATCTATTTTAGATCAAGCGGATACGTTACGCCAAAAACGTCAGCAAGCGATTAAAAAGTTAGATCATCTTTTACAAGCCACCTTTATTGATATGTTTGGCGATCCTGTGAGTAATCCTAAAGGTTTCGAGGTTAAAAAACTTTCAGAACAAGTAGATTTAATTCAGATTGGCCCTTTCGGAACTCAATTACATCAAGAGGATTATATTGAGAATGGAATTCCTTTAATAAATCCATCACATAACAAAAATGGAAAAATTGTTCCTAATCATAAATTAACAGTAAGCCAATCGAAGTATGAAGAATTAACTCAATATCATCTTAGACTGAATGATGTTTTATTAGGTCGTCGTGGTGAAATGGGAAGATGTGCTGTAGTAACTCAAAATGAAATAGGTTGGTTATGTGGGACAGGTAGTCTTTTTCTTAGACCTAATGTAAAGAAAATTAATCCATTTTTCTTAGAATTGTTATTATCTTCAGATTCAATAAAAAGATATTTGGAAAACGTGTCACAAGGTCAGACAATGGCAAATCTAAATAAAACCATTGTAGGGTCATTACCATTAATTGCGCCAAGTATTGAAATTCAGAACAATTTTTTTCTCATTGCTGAAAAAATTGATAAGATGAAAACTGAATTGAAAAGTGCGAGAAATCAAGTAAACAATCTATTTGAGTCATTACAAAACCAAGCATTTAATGGCACTTTATAAAATTTAATTTTAAGTTTAGAAAGTGGTATTGATAGCAATACCATTTTTAATATTTTAATCAAAATAAGAGTTGATATAAGTAATACATTAATATTTAATAAGTTATTCGAAATTTAAATTAATTTAAGATGATGTACAAAATTCGATCTTCTTTAACAAAATTCTTTGGATGGATAGCATTTATATCAATTGCTTTGATTATATTGTGTGTGTCTATGTTTAGTTACGTTGGTGTAAAAATACAATATATTTTAATGCCTACAGCAGTTATCTCAACCCTAATATGGTGGTTCATTAATCCAGATAAAAATAAATAATGAAAACTCAAAGAATTATTTCACCACCTAAAGCAGATTGGGATAAATTACGCCAACCACTAGAAAGTGGTGAAAAACAATTTATTGAATATTTGGATGAGCATCTTCCTAAAGATTGGGAGATCTATATCCAGCCACATTTAAATGGGTTATGCCCTGATGTTGTTATTCTTCACCCCAAAATTGGTGTTGGTGTATTTGAAGTCAAAAATTGGGACTTTAATGCAATGCAATATGGCATTGAAACAAAAACTAATGGAAAAGTGCACCTGTATGCAATTAATCATCAAGGTGAAAAAATATCTTACGTAAAGAAAAATCCTGTTGATCAACTACTCCTATATCGTAAAGAAATCTTAGATTTATATTGCCCAATTTTGAGCAGACCTAAACATTCCATAGTTGTTTCGTGTGGCTTAGTACTACCTTCAGCAACACAAGAAAATGTCGAAACATTGTTCCAACCTATATTTCAAAGTCGAAATAGAAAAATTTTTGCGCCTAATGAGGAAGCTCAACATAATGGTTATCTCATTTTTTCCAAAGAAAGTTTTTCAAAAAATCTAGCTGAAAACTTTCCTTCAGGTATAAATCGCTATTCATCTCAATTTATGAATGAAATTATCGCTCAACAATTGAGAATTTGGCTTATTGAACCTGAATCGAGTAAAGAACAAAGAGAGCCTATAAAATACAACCCTCAACAGCAAAAACTTATAAAAGAACGTACAGAATCAGGTTTTCGTCGTTTAAAAGGACCTGCTGGGTCAGGTAAATCTGTTGTTATTGCAGGCCGTGCAGCAACTTTATTAAGAGAACAAAAATCTGTATTGATCGTTACATTTAACATTACACTATTGAATTACTTACAAGATCTAGCTGTAAGAGAATACTCAAAAATAAGAACTGATGCGAGATGGCTTAATTTTCATTACCAATGCAGAAGATTATGCTATGACGCCAGTTTGGATAAAGAATATGCAGATCTTTTTCATACTGCCAAAAAGCAAGGTCTCTCCTTTCCTGAAAATGATAAATTTTGTTCTTTAATTAATCAGGCGATAGAAATAAGTGAGCCTGAAAAATATGATGCAATATTAGTAGATGAAGGACAAGATTTTAATCCGAAGTGGTGGGATATCTTAAAAAAATTATTAGCTGATGGTGGTGAAATGCTACTATGCGCAGACACAACACAAGATATTTATTCATCTGCAGATTTATGGACTGATGATGTTATGAAAAATGCTGGGTTTAAGGGGGCTTGGGCTGAACTAAAGCAAACGTATAGATTACCAGATAACTTAATTCCTTTAGCAAACAAGTTTGCTGAAATGTTTTTACCACAAGAAAAGGTTATAAAGTCTGAGTCTAAAAATACACATCAAGACTCATTTGACTTTGGAATTATTGAAGAATCAACATTGATTTGGGAAAACCTTAAATTTCTAGACTCTTCTTCTTTTTTTGATATTTTTAAAAAATTTAGAAATGAAATTACAAAACTGCAGTTAAGTAATTCTGATATCACAATTTTAGTTCAAACTCATGAAATAGGCATGAATGTTTGCCAAGCTTTAGATAGTCTCAATTTGAAACATATTGATATTTTTTCAAATGATCCTGCCGAATCTAGACAAAAAAAAATGTGGTTTTTTAAGGGCGATACAAAAATAAAAGTTTGCACAGTACACAGTTTTAAAGGTTGGGAAGCTAAAGCACTGCTAGTGGTTTGGGACAAAATGCATTTACATAAAGAGTATGCATTATTGTATACCGCTATTACCCGCTTAAAATCTGGGAAAAGTAGTATTCTATATGTAGCAAATACAGAGCCATCTCTTATTGAATACAGTAAGCTATGGAAAAATATTGTGTAAATTTGAAATAATTTTTTCTAGATATGAAGCTAATTAAATTTATTTAGACTTTAGATAATTAGACCTTAATTCAATAACTTAATTGAGATATAGTATGTAAATAATGAAGATTTAAAAATATATTTTGAGGGAATAATGAGCAACTTTCAGTTTCTAGAACCTGATTTTTCAAGTTTGGCCGCGATTGCTAAAGAATCCGAAAAGCTTGTGTATATTTCTCCACAATTTTCCCTTGCTGCAGCTCGTACCTCACTCGAAAACCTAGTGCTGTGGCTGTATCAATATGATAAAAAACTCACCCAACCCTACGATGCAAAACTGCAAAACTTACTCAACGATAACAAATTCAAAGACCTGATACCGCCCTATATTGGGGACAAAATGGACAACATCCGCATGGTCGGCAACAGTGCCGTACATGGGAAGAAGTTCAAACAACTCACCACAGAAGAAACCGTCAAACACATCAGCATGCCATCGGTTCCTTCATGAATAGGGTTGAGGCGGTTATCTCGGTAATACTGCTCAACAGGATATTCACGGGTATAACCGGCACCACCAAGCACTTGAATGGCAAGGTCATTGGCTTTAGGTCCATAAGCCGATGGGAATGATTTAACCACAGGTGTAATTAAGTCGAGCAGAATTGCACTGTCTTCATCTGCATTGGCTTTGTGCTCATCAATTAAACGTGCTGCAAATAAACACAGAGCTAAAGAACCTTATCATTCGTCATTATTGATTATCGCCGTGATAGCCAATTGTCTTATTCTTTAATGCGAATTGCGAAACCTCATCAAGATGAATTGGTACAAAAAGTCCAAAAATGGTTAGAACTGCATTTTCATGAACAATTTAGCATAGAAGATTTGGCACAACAGTTTAATGTGACACTCAGAACATTGATTCGACATTTTAATTCGGCTTTGAATTTACCACCAAATCGTTATCTTCAAGCGATACGTATAGAAGCAGCACAAAAGCGCTTAGAAGAAACAGAACATTCAATTGATGTGATTATGCAGGCAGTGGGTTATCAAGATCCGAGTTCATTTAGACGATTATTCCGAAAGAAAACAGGGCTGACCCCATTAGAATATCGTCGCCGTTTTAGTCGACGGCTGTAAGTTAAATGTATCTTAGTTTTTAAGATATTTAGTTTAATGTCCTCAGTCATTAAATGAATCTGTTAAAGTGGTCTGATTATTTCAGACCACTTTGTTGTTGTGTTTCAGACCCATTTAGTAATGAATATAAAATATAGTATTTGGACAGAGATCGGATTTCAAATGAGAGCGTTATGCAACAAAGCTTAGATTTACAATATATTTTAAATTTATTTGATGTTCTTGAATTCGATATTCATAAGCTCTTGCAATTATTAGGTTTTCATTCGATCGAGCAATTAAATCAATCACTTCAACAAAGTTTAATTCTCCGACAACATGAAACAAATTCACATCAATATATTCTTCAAGCATCTTCTATAGGAAATAGCCTAAGCTATTTATTTTCACCCTTTATTGGTGCCGTTTTAAATCAAACGACCGTTTATATTGCTCAAAAAGAAAGTACGCTTGAAGAGGTCTATCCACATTACTTTACATTAGATGCGGTTCATTTAGAAAAGCAACGATCTATGCAAGAAATGCACTTAAGTTTAGATCTCGTCGCTGATGAATTAGATGCGAAAGAATTCCTTATTTATGCATTATGTCGTGCATTACTAGATTCCCATTGTCAGCATATTATGCTAGTTGGAGATGCTGGCTTAGAAGGTATTAAAAGGGAAGCATTTACACAGATTACCCATATTTCATTCACTGAAATAGCACCTATAGAAGATAGCTTTGATTTTCATAAAATTGATTTAAAAAAACTTTTTTGGAAGAAAAAATCAGATGATATCGCGGATGTGTGCCGAGGAATAGCAAAAGCCAATGCGCCATTGGTGAGCCAGCAATTTAATATTCAGCTTGATAAAGCACAACATCTAATTGATGATTTACTCTATGGCGAACATATTTTTGAAAAATTATCAGTTTTTGGTGAGTTTACAGAAACGATTTTTAAACATCACACAGATGCCAAATAGCAATATTTTCTTAATCAATTTTAAGATCATTATGTGAGATGTAAATTGAGTGCAGGTTCAAGTAAACACTTATTAATTTCAAATTGGATATGAAATGAAACAGAATGAGTTTATTCAGATACTTCAGGGGAATTTATCAAATTCTAAGCAGAAAAAATTAAAAACAAAGGTCTATTTGGCGATTAAAGAAAGTTTGATTCAATTGCAATTACAACAAGATTTTAAATGTCCTTCAAGTCGATTTTTATCTGAAACCATTGGTGTATCACGCGATACCGTTGAAAAGACGTATGATCAATTAGAACAAGAAGGTATGCTTTATCGTATTAAAGGTAAAGGAAGTTTTGCAAAGGCAACCCCTACAAAAACAGTCATAGATCAACAGAACACACATTACTCTTTACCTGAAAATAGTGAACGACTTGAAGCCCTTTTTTTTGATCAAAATTTAAATTTTTTCGCAGATGGTATGCCTGAAATTCGAAACTTTCCCTTTCGTAAATGGTATGACACTGAAAAGGATGTGCTGACCCAAAATGGATTATCAATTTTCCTGAAAGATAATAGTGCTGGGAATGAGCAACTCCGCCATGAAATTGCACATTTGGTTAATTTAAATCGAGATTGCCATATTAATGCAGAAAATGTACTGATCGTAAATAGTACACAACAGGCTTTATATTTATGTGGTCGAGTGTTATTTCAAGAAAATGATCGTATTATTTTAGAAAATCCTTATTACTCAAATGCCTATCACTTATTTAAAATGATGAATTTAGATGTCCAATGCATTGTCTTAGATGAACAAGGCCTACAAATAGAGCAGTGCGAACAGCTTGAATGTGTTAAAGCAATGTATATAACACCTGCAAATCAATATCCGAGTGGGATTCAAATGAGCCTAGCAAGGAAAAAGCAGGTGATTGATTATGCTCAAAAACATGAGGCCTATATTATTGAAGATGACTATGATGCTTTTATGCTGAATAAGGCTGAAAATTCAGCAATTTTAGGTCTTGATCCCTATCAGCGAACAATTTATTTAGGATCTTTCAGCAAGTATATTTTACCTAGTCTAAAGCTTTCTTATCTTATTTTACCCAATCAACTGATTGAACCTTTTAAACGTTATCGGAATTATATTGAGGGTAGTGCGCCGTCTCAATATTATCAAGCGATTCTGGCGAGCTTTATGCAAAAAGGCTATTACGCTGAATATTTAGCAGAGATGCAAAAGATTTACCTAACGCGTTATTTAGCATTTAAACAATATTTTGAAATATACCTAAGTGATTTTTGTTTTATTAAAGAACATCATCCGTCGATGCAGATTGCTTGTTATTTCAAAAAAATAATTCCAAGCTCACTTGAAGATGCTTTGGTCAAAGCTGCGGAAGTTCAAAAGATTTATATCACTCGTTTAAGCCAGTTCTATGACTTTGATCTCGAATATGGCTTTGTACTTGGCTTTTCCTCACTCAATGATACAGAAATTAAACTATGTATGACTCAGCTCAGACAATTGATTCAGAGTGAATTAGCAAGAATTATAAAATAGCCTAAGCAGATTTAAATTTTTATGACAATTCAAAATAATAAAATAAGATCAAAAAATCAAAATTAAAAAGGGCACATATACACTGTGCCCTAAAAGCCGTTTTTAATAAGAAAAAGAGTCTAAAACATAATTTTATTGCGCTGTTGCAGGTCTTTCAGTATTTATTTCTACCGTATCATGTGACTCTTCAGTGGCATGCTCTTCTTGAGTTGTTTCTTCTGTATTTGCTTCAGCAGGAATTTCCTCACTTTGTACAGGAGAAGCTTCGCTCATTTCTTCCATATCATGCTCATAGCTTTGCATTTGACTATAAGGAAGTTGTCCTTGCATTGAATAAGCCCATGCAATTATACCGCCGTACGCCACAATAAAAATGGCTAAAAATACGCTATAAACAATACCGAGTAATTTTTCAGTTTGTTCTGTTGGTCGTTTAGGGCCATAATTATTTGGACCATCTGTACCTTTAGCAACAAAAATATAAATACCAAAAATAATATTCACAATAGGGATGAGGAAGAGTAACCACAACCAACCACTTTTATTCAAATCGTGTAAACGACGAATACAGAGGCAAACTGAAACCACTGTAAAAATGATGATAACGGCAATAAATAAAATAATTGTAAAGATGCCTAAGCCAGTTGTCATCAACAAGGTTGGGTCAAAGCCAGCACCTGATTTTAATAATGCAACAGCAGCAACCCCAAAAACAATAAAGAGAGCGCACGAATACAGCATACTCGTGATGAATAGCCACGCAATATAGGATAAACGACCAAAACGACCTTTTGGTGAAAATGGATTATCTTGCTTAAAAGGTAGTGGTGTATTTTGTTGAGCTAATGGGTTTTCAAAAGTCATGTTTATATCTCATTTAATTTTTTTTGTGCAGAATAAAGCCTATATATTCTAAACGATTAAAAATCAAACGAACAATGTTTTTATAAAAATTCATTCAATTAAATACAACTAAAATAGCCTAAGCAAAAATTTTTAATATTTCATTTCTTAAAAACACATATCTCAAATTTTGCTCTAGATCCTTATGCCAATACATTCCAATATTCACAATCGGTAAATCAACAGGCGATTTAAAAATTTGAATCGAATTTGAGATTTTTAAATGCGATAAAATTCCACGAGGGATTGTTAGCATAACAGTAGGATATTGTTCAAGAATTTGTAAAGCTGTGGAATAATGCTGGCAACGTAAAAAAATATGACGTGTCAATTTTTTCTTATTCAGATAAATATCCTCTAATAAAACCCCTGTACGTCGTGATGAAACACCTATATGTGGTGCTGAAAAATAATCATCTAACTCAATTTTTTTTTGCTGAGAACACACCACAAAATGATCTTGGACTAAGTTTTTATATTGCACTTTATCTCCATAACTTTGTTCAAGATCAATAATAAAATCAATTTGTTGTGCAGCAAGATCAGCTACAACATTTTTACGGTCTAATTTACTGCTTAAAAATTCAATCTCTAAATTCAGCTTTTGAAAGTGCTGAATCAGTTTAGGGAAAATAATCGGTTCAATTTCATCATGTATCGCAATTTTTAAGCTTTTCACCAAAGTAGGGTCAAATTGCTGTTTTTGAATGGCAATATTTTGTATGGCATATAAGGCATTTTGAATAGGTTGATAAATTTGTTCAGCAAAGGGTGTTGGTAACATTTTACTGCCTGCACGAACAAATAAATCATCTTGTAGTTGTTGTCTTAGTCGTTGTAAGGCATGACTTGCAGCAGATTGTGTAATCGATAAAATTTGAGCCGCTTTAGAAATACTATTTTGCTCATAAATCGCAATAAAAAGCGGATATAAATTTATATCAATACGGTGAAAAACGGCCAGATCAATAATGGGTTTACTATGTATAGTATTCATAAATTAGTATTGAATTAAATCATTTTGTTCATAATAGTTTTCAGGTTATGTTGTTGTAAAGATCAATGATGATAATATTTAGAAGGAAGTTGCCATGTTTGAATTATCAGCACGTGCACAAGACTATGTTGAACGCACCAAAGCCTTTATTAAGAATGAAATTGAACCAATTGAAACAGCATTTTGGAATGAAGTTCATGAGCTGAATCAAGGTGGTGATTGGACCAAATGGCAATGGCCAGAACAACTAGAACTACTCAAAAATAAAGCCAAACAAGCAGGACTGTGGAATATGTTCTTGCCTGATCCAATTTTAGGGCAAGGGCTTTCTGTACAAGAATATGCGCATATTGCGGAATTGTCTGGACGCAGTTTAATCGCACCGACAGTTTTTAATTGTAATGCACCTGATTCTGGCAATATGGAAGTGATTTGGCGTTATGGCAGTACAGCACAAAAAGAACAATGGTTAACGCCATTATTAGAAGGAAAAATTCGTTCAGTCTTTTGTATGACTGAACCTGCGGTTGCCTCAAGTGATGCGACCAATATGCAAGCGACTGCGGTGGTCGTTGGTGATGAAATTGTATTAAACGGTCGTAAATGGTGGTCTTCAGGTTTAGGTGATCCAAATGCAAAGATCATTATTTTTATGGCACATACGCCAGATGAAAGCAAAGATCGTCATCATCAACATTCTATGGTTTTGGTTCCTGTAGATACAGCAGGCGTCAAAATTGAACGAATGCTACCTGTGTTTGGTGATTATGATGCACCACATGGTCACGGCGAAATTAGCTTTGAAAATGTACGTGTTCCCGTTGCAAACTTTATTGGTGGCGCAGGACAAGGTTTTGAAATTGCACAAGGTCGTTTAGGCCCTGGTCGGATTCACCATTGTATGCGTTGTATTGGTGCTGCTGAAAAATCATTGGAATTGATGATAGACCGAGGTATGAGCCGTAAAGCATTTGGTAAAGAAATTTTAAAATTAGGTGGAAATTTAGAACGAATTGCTGAAGCGCGAGTGGCCATTGACCAAGCTCGACTTTTAACCTTGTATGCTGCTTATAAAATGGATACTTTAGGGAATATGGCTGCGTTAACTGAAATTTCAGCGATTAAAGTGGTCGCACCGAATGTACTTGAAAAAGTCGTGGATATGGCCATTCAAATTCATGGTGGTATGGGCGTTTCTCGTGATACACCTTTAACTGGATTTTTTGCGCAGGCACGAAGCCTTCGTTTAGCTGATGGTCCAGATGAAGTACATAAAGGGATGATTGCAAAATTAGAACTTAAAAAACGTGGTTATGGTTCAAGTAAAAAGTAATACTATTTTGAATGAATAAAATAGTTTAAATCAGGTTTCATCGCTGTGGTGAAACCTCTTTTGAATTTTAAAGATGATGGATTAGGGAATAAAAAATGTCGGTGATTGATCTTGGCGGAAATATTCGGGAAGGCGAAGAACTTGATACTCGCGCAGTGAGTAACTGGCTTGTTGAAAATGGTAGTGAAATTGAAGGGCCTGTTGAAGTTACTCAATATTCAGGTGGAGCATCGAATTGGACATATCGCTTAAAATATAACAATGCCGATTTAATTTTACGTCGTCCACCGAAAGGTACTAAAGCCAAGTCTGCACATGACATGGTACGTGAATATAATGTACAAAGATATCTTGCTGATTTTTATCCTGTTGTCCCAGAAATGGTGGCTTTATGTCAGGATGAATCTGTCATTGGTTGCGACTTCTATGTCATGAAACGAATTGAAGGTATTATCCCGCGTGCGAAATTACCAGCAGAATTACAGTTCAATGAAGAACAAGTTCATCAACTTTGTACCAATGTTTTAGACAAATTCATTGAGTTACACCAAGTACCATATTTAGGCACTAAACTTGAAACACTAGGTAAAGGCGACGGATATTGTCGTCGCCAAGTTGAAGGTTGGGATGCACGTTACGAAAAAGCCCATACCATTAATGTACCGTCATTCAAATTCGTACGAAAATGGTTAAATGATCATATTCCAGCAGATTCGAAAAGTTGTGTCATTCATAATGATTGGCGTTTTGATAATGTGATTTTAGATCCTAAAAATCCGACTGAAGTGATTGGTGTCTTGGATTGGGAAATGGCAACCATTGGTGATCCTTTGATGGATTTAGGTTCTGCTTTGGCCTATTGGGTTGAAGATACTGATAGTCAAATTTTTAAAGCCACGCGTCGTCAACCTACACATTTAAAAGGCATGTTTACTCGAAAAGAAGTGGTTGACTATTATTTAGAAAAAACAGGATTAAAACCTGAAAACTGGGCATTTTACGAAGTATTTGGTATTTTTCGTTTAGCTGTTATTGCACAGCAAATTTACTATCGTTATTACCACAAGCAAACTGATAATCCTGCATTTAAGGATTTTTGGATTGTCATTCATGCGTTGCATATCCGTGCATTAAAATTGATTGGTTTGCAAAAATTAGAAGCAAATGAACTTGCACAAAAGTATATGGAAAAAATGAAGGAAATTTTAGGAAAATGACCACAATTTATTTAATTCGTCATGGGCAAGCTTCATTTGGTGCTGAAAGTTATGACAAGCTTTCAGCCAATGGTGAATTACAAGCTCAAATATTGGGTCAATATTTTAAGAAAATTTTGAAAGAAGAACCTTATGTTGTTTCTGGTTCAATGCAACGACATCAACAGACCACCAATATTGCTTTAGCTGAATGTTTTCCTAATGCTCACGTACATACAAATTCTGCTTGGAATGAATTTAATCATCAGCAAGTCTTTGCACAGTACGAACCTCGCTTTAATGAGCCGCATTTACTCAAAGAAGATGTATCTAAAGAAAGTAATCCACGTGCTTATTTAGCTAAAATTTTTGAAAGTGCAATTGGTCGTTGGACAGGCGGTGAATTTCACCATGAATATGATGAATCTTGGCCAGTGTTTAAATTAAGAGTGGAAACAGCATTGCAAAATTTATGTGATGAACTGGCAAAAACTCAACCTCGTTATGCAGTGGTGTTTACTTCGGGCGGTGTGATTTCCGTGGCAGCAGGAAAGCTTTTAGAATTGAGCCCAAATAAAACATTTGCGCTGAATTGGGCAATTGCTAATGCGAGTATGACCACTTTGCGATTGGTTGGGAATGAACCACAATTACTGAGTTTAAATGAACATCACTTTATAAAAGCTGAAAACTCACAATTACTGACTTGGATTTAAAGAAAAAGGACAATAAATATGGCTAAAACAATTTTGATTACAGGTGCAAGTTCAGGTATTGGCGCAGGCATGGCACGTGAATTTGCTCAAAAAGGCTATAACCTTGCAGTTTGCGCACGTCGTTTAGAACGGCTTGAAACTTTAAAGAAAGAGTTAGAAAGTAAATATGGCGTTAAAGTGATCGCTAAAGTTTTAGATGTGACCAATTATGATCAAGTTTTCCAAGTCTTTCGTGAGTTTAAAGCGGAGTTTGGCACAATAGACCGTGTTATTGTGAATGCTGGTGTGGGTGATGGTCGTCGTATTGGAAATGGTAAATTTGAAATAAACCGTACTACGGTAGAAACCAATTTTATTTCAGCCTTAGCACAAGCAGAAGCGGCTGTAGAAATATTCCGTGAACAGAAATTTGGTCATTTAGTGATGATTTCATCAATGAGTGCGATTCGTGGCATGCCAAAACATTTAACCGCTTATGGTGCAAGTAAAGCAGCCGTTGCGCATTTAGCTGAAGGTATACGTGCAGAATTGATTGATACAAAAATTAAAGTATCCACTATTTTCCCTGGTTATATTCGTACAGAAATTAATGAAGGTGCTAAAAAACTACCTTTTGAAGTGGATGAAAAAACAGGTTCACATTTATTGGTGAAAGCGATAGAGAAAGAACCCGTAAAAGCCTATGTGCCACAATGGCCGTGGTTACCTCTCGGTTTAGCAATGAAAGTATTACCTTTGAGAATTGTAAATAAGTTAGGTTAATATCCATTTATTGAGCAAAGCTCTTAAAAGTTTTGCTCAATTTCTTAGTTTAGGGTTTTTTCTATAAAAGGCTTTATGTAATAAGCTTATATCATGTAATCTAGATCAATAAAGAATTAGATAAGCCGATATTGACCAAAGAATACAGATAAAATACATTGATTGTTTGTCACCATATTTAACTTTTATGCTACTTAAAGCTTTTACATTTGTATTGATTCCAGCACTGATTATTCAAGGCTATCAAGTAAAGAAAAATACACCTCGTTTACTTGAACCAGAGGGTGAGCGCTGTGGTGTAATTGGGCAGGGTAAAAGTTTATCAATTTTAATTCTAGGTGACTCCGCAGCAGCGGGTGTTGGGGTTCAATCGCAAGAACATGCTTTACTTGGTTGTGTATTATCTGAATTGAAAAATCAGTTTGAAATTAGCTATCATTTGCAAGCCAAGACGGGTGATACAACACTTCAAGTCATTCAAAATGCCAAGCAATTAATACCTCAGCATTTTGATGTTGTGATTAGTTCTGTGGGTGTAAATGATGTAACAAAACTAACTTCGCCACAAAAATGGATCAAACAACAAACTCAGCTTTATTGTGAAATTGAACAGCGCTTTAGTCCAAATTTAGTTTTAGTCTCAGGCGTTCCACCCATGAATATGTTTCCTGCATTACCCAATCCATTGGCTTGGCTCTTTGGACAATATACGAAAAAAATGAATCAAGCTTTAATTCAATTTGTA
This sequence comes from Acinetobacter sp. ANC 3832, assembly GCF_002135415.1. Taxonomy (GTDB): domain Bacteria; phylum Pseudomonadota; class Gammaproteobacteria; order Pseudomonadales; family Moraxellaceae; genus Acinetobacter. The sequence goes on along the minus strand of NZ_NEGJ01000010.1, from coordinate 46,172 downwards.
GAGAAAAAATCGAATTATGAGTTGATTAAATATGACTTAAAGAAGTTTCAAGCTTTAAATCTCGAAATGGCAGAAGATGGCTTTCATCCTAGTAAGGAAATTTATCAAATTTGGGCGAAAGAAGTGGCAAGTTTAATTAAATACAATTTAAATAAAGCATCCTAAGCTAAAGAGGTTTAACTTAGGATAACTATTAATTAATTAATAATTAATTAAATATAAGAATTTAGGATAAAAAACCACTTGCTTTCCAATAAGATAAATATTTATCTAAAATACTCTTATTTAAAGTCGGCGATTCAATATCTTGACCTAGTTTAGCTTTAACGTTATCTGTACTATAAATAGGCATATTTTCATAAACCTCCCAACGCGATAAAGAACCATATACAGATTCTTTTAACATGGGTAAAAGAGGTAATAAAGGATTACTGTCTAAATTTTCAGACGTTTCCAATTTATTAATCCATGAAGAATAATCCAATAGATCAAGTGGATAATCTAAATCATCAAGATAATGATATAAATCAATTAATGAAATAGAAGACTGATGATCTAATGGAACTAAATTATAAGCTTCCCCATAGTGATTCATTTGACTTGAAATATTTAACAAAGTAGAACTTACATAATCAACAGCAATAAATTCTTTTTTCTGATTTTCTAATTTAGGAAATGCAGATATCAATAAACAACCTTTTATAAATCGAGCAACAAAGTCTTTTTCATTACCTATGCCTTTATGACTATCGCCCATAATAAATCCAGGTCTAAAAATATTTATAGGCAGACCTAAGTTTTGGGCACGAGTAATGATTTTTTCTGCGACCCATTGGCTCTGAGAATAACCAGTATCATATTTCAAACAATTTAAATGTAAGTCTAAGTCATCATTTTCTAAAAGGATCTTTGTTCCATTAAAGAAGCCAGTCGGTCCATATGCAGCAATACTTGATATGTAATGCAATGGTTTCACTCGTCCTTCAATAGAAAATTGAAGAATATTCAATGTACCAATGACATTAGCTGGTTTATGAATAGAATAAGGTTGAATGTAGTTTACGTGCGCACCTAAATGAAAAATAACACTAATATGCGTACATAAATTTTGATAGATAGAATCTGTTAATCCAAATTTAACTTGATCTAAGTAGCCTGTAAGCACGACAATTTTATCAATATAATTTTCATGCCACATATCGTATTTAACTAAGTTTTCTCGAATTCTTTGAAATCCATCATCATGATTTTTTGCACGAACGAGGCAATATACTTTTTTAACATGTTCTAGTTCACATAAATCTGCAAGAAAAAAAGCACCTAAAAAGCCTGTAACGCCTGTAACAAATACTTGACCTTCATCTGATGATAGCCAATCAATTTTTTTAAAATTTTGATCGAAAGAAGGCAGTTCTATTTCACTATCTTTTTTTAGAATATCAATAGTATTATCAATGTATTGGCTATCAATTTTTGCTTGTTTTCCTTCTATCAATTTTGCTAATTGAGCAACTGTTGCATAATCATAAAGTGTGATTATAGGTAATTTAATCTGATATTTTTTTTCTATTTCCATGACAAGTGTGGCAACCTGTAGAGAACTACCACCTAAGTCAAAGAAATTATCTTCATTTTTAATATGATTGTAATCTAACAGATCTTTCCATATTCCTTTTAAACTCACTAATATTTCAGATTCGTTTTGATCTTGAAATATATTATTAATTTTTTCAAATTCATGCAGTTGTTTTTTATCTGCCTTACCATTAGGGTTTAGTGGAATATAGGGTACGATAGATATACGTGGTAGCATATATATAGGAAGAATCTGCTCTAAATTATTTTTAAATTGATCCATATTGAAATTTTCATTACTTGGAACAATAAAAGCTTTTAAGTAGGCTTCTTTATTTATATCTTCAGGTTTAATAAAATCAATAACAACTGATTTTATTAATTGGGTATTTAAAATTTCGTTTTCAATTTCTTCTAAATTAATACGATGTCCTCGTATTTTAATTTGATTATCCTTTCTACCTAGATATTCTACATGTTGGTCTTGCGTGATATAACCAATATCACCTGTTCTATACATATTAATTTGATGACCAAAAATATCGATTGTTATAAATTTTTTAAAATTTTCCTCATCATTGTTAAAATATGATCGAGCTACACCATTTCCTGAAATATATATTTCACCTGTTTCACCTACAGGAACGACCTGTTGATGTTCATTTAAAATATAAATATGTGTATTACTAATTGGGGAGCCAATATCAACAATTGACTTGTTATCTAAATATTCTAGTGTTACATGGCGTGAAGATGCATAAGTTGTACACTCAGTAGGTCCATATCCATTTCTTAAATTTAATATCCCTGAATGAAGAAGAACATCACGCATAATATAAGCATTTGCAGCTTCTCCGCCGACAATAACAGTTCTTAATCCAGTAAATGTCGCTGGGTCTGCCGTACCAATTAGATTAAATAACGCTGTTGTAATAGCCATTACATCAATTTTATATTTTTGTATGGAGTCTTTAAATGAATAACTGTCTAATATTATTTGTTTTGGTAATATGCATAATGTTGCACCATTTAGCAATGCACCATAGATTTCAAATAATGATGCATCAAAGGTAGTATTACTAATATGTGCGACTACATCTGATTCATAGATAGGTGAAAACTCAGTATTAAAAGCCAGTCTTAATAGACCATTGGCTTGTATTTGCACTGCTTTAGGTGTTCCAGTTGTTCCTGAAGTATGTAATATATGTGTACGGTGATCTGACTTAAGTTCTACTAGTCCATTATTAATTCCTACAAATTCATCAACATTGTCAATATAGACATGATTTTCAGCCACTAGTTTATTTTTACAATTTTCTTTTTTGATAATTACTTTAATATCTAAACTTTCTATCATTTTTCCTAATCTTAAATTAGGCTGATTAATATCCAATGGCACGCAAGTTGCGCCTATATTTAATATAGCAAGCTGAGCAATAATATTTTCTATAGATGGTTCTAATAAAATAGCGATGGGCTCTTCAATACTTAATTCAAATTTAAGTAGTTTTTTAGAAAGACTTAAAACCTTATTTTTTAAATCAAGATAATTAATTTCTTGCAAACCAAATATTATCGCTTTTTTATGACTATACTTATCAAAATTAATATTAAGTATTTTATTTAGATCATCTAAATCAAATTTTAAACTTTCCCCAAGTAGTACGCTTAATTTTTCTAAATTCACATTTATATTCATTTCTAATTATCCTGATAATGGCGAAATAATAATATCAGTAATTATATTTTTATCATTACTTTTAAGATAATAAGATTTATAGTTATTTTTATTATTTTATTTAATTATTGTGATTTTTTTAACAATTCTTATTTTAATAAATATGCAATTTAATAAATATTTGTGACTTATTTTTACAAAATTAAGAATTTTAATAAACGTTATGCAAAATTTTTTAATGTTGTTTTTTATAACTTTTTTAATTTTTAATAAATATATTGATACAAATTTTATTATTCATACTATTTTAGTATACTTATTATAGTAAATAAATTATAAATATTAGTTTTAATTGATTAAGTTAATTACATGATTGAAACCCATCCGCTTAAACCTTTTTTACCGATAAATGCCAAGTTACTCATGCTTGGAAGTTTTCCACCACCTCAAACACGTTGGAAAATGGATTTCTATTATCCGAATTATCAAAATGATATGTGGCGAATATTTGGTATTATATTTTTTCAAGATAAAGATTATTTTTTAGATTTATTCAATAAAAATTTTAAAGAAGATTTGATTCGAAATTTTCTAACCGAAAAGGGGATTGCGATCTTTGACACGGCTTATCAAGTGATTCGTTTAAAAGCCAATGCTGCTGATAAGTTCCTACAAATTGAAACACCCACTGATTTGAATAAACTGTTAGCTCAAATTCCTTTGTGTCACAACATGATGACGACTGGCGATAAAGCCACAGATACTTTGATGTTATCTATGCCCGAAGGGTCTGTAAAACCAATGATTGGCGAATCTTCACAGGTTTATTTTGCTAAGCGTGAAATAACATTGTACCGAATGCCATCTTCATCCAGAGCTTATCCTTTGGCTTTAGAGAAGAAGGCAGATGTATACCGAGAGTTATTTTTAGAAATAGGCTTAATTTAACTGAATTATAAAAAAGACATTTTCTATAAATACTTAAAATTACTTTCTTTTTTACCCTATAAGTGAAATAAAAATCTATAAAGGTTAAGCAAACTTCTTTGCCAATGCGACACAAAGCACAACTGCACAAGAGACCAAGATCATTGATAAACTGACATGTTCTCCCAATAAAAATGCAGAGAGTATCAGTCCTATAAATGGTTGAACCAATTGAATTTGTCCAACTTTAGCAATGCCACCTAAAGCTAAACCTTTGTACCAAAAGAAAAATCCAATCAACATACTGAAAGTAGAGACATATAATAGCCCCATGAAAGATGAGCTGGTGACTTGGTCAAAATTTTCAGGCAAAGAATATAAACTGAATAAAATCATAAAAGGCAAAGCAATCACCAATGCCCAACAAATCACTTGCCATCCACCCAATTCACGAGAAAGTTTACCACCTTCCGCATAGCCTAATCCGCAGAGAATAATCGAAGCGAGCATATACAGATCACCTATCGCCAATATTTGATCTTGACCATGAAGCAACATAAAACCTATAACAAAACTACTGCCTAAAATGGCAAAGAACCAAAATTTTAAATTAGGTCTCTCACCTGTACGTAATACACTAAAAATAGCCGTAGAAAGAGGGAGTAATCCTACAAATACCAGTGCGCGAGCAGAACTAATGGTTTGTAATGCTAAAGCTGTAAATAATGGAAAGCCAATAACCACACCAACTGCGACAATGATCAATGAGTGGGTTTGTGGTTTATTAGGTTTAGTTTGATGTAAGGCTATAAGACAAATCAGCCCAAGTACGCCTGCAATCACCGCACGAATTCCCGTTAAAAACTCAGGATTAAAACCTGTCACAGCAATTCGTGTCGCAGGCATTGATCCTGCAAAAATTATGACCCCGATTAAACCATTTAACCAACCCTGATTTATTTTATCCATTCGGTATTACTCATCTTAAATCATTTATCTAAAAAAAAGCACATTGCATTTATGCGTTGAATAGGATGATTAAACTGCGATAAGATAAAAATGAATATGCACAATACAGTACGATTAAAACAAACTGTAATGCTTATTTAACCAGTACAATTTAATTATTTTGAGATGTCTGTTAAATTCAGATGATGAAATTATGATGAAAAAAACCAAGATTGATCAGACGATACAATTCATCCAAGATCAAATCGCCAACAAAAGTTTGATTGCAGGTACTCGTTTACCATCAGTACGTCAGTTTTCGAAACAATTAAATTGTTCTGTATCTACTGTCGTAGAAGCCTATTCTCGCTTAGTGGCGGAAGGAATTATTGAGCCAAGACTTGGTGCAGGCTATTTCGTACTAGGAAAATCATCATTCACTCAATTTCATGAAGCTCCGATGAAATTGGATCGCGAAGTCGATCCATTATGGATTTCAAGGCAGTCTTTGGAAGCAAAACCAGAGGTTTTAAAATCTGGGTGTGGATGGTTACCCACAGAATGGATGCCTGAGCAAAGTATTCGAAAAGCATTAAAAGTTGTATCACGTTCAAATGCGACAGTACTTTTAGACTACGCTGAACCTAATGGACATTTAGGTTTAAGGCAGTATATTGCAAGGAAAAAAGAGCGTTATGATTTAAAAATTAATACATCACAAATTTTAATTACTGATTCAGCCACACAATCTATCGATTTGATTTTTAGATTATTACTACAAGCTGGGGATGTCATTTTAATTGATGATCCTTGCTATTTTAATTTTCAAGCTTTAATCAAAGCACATAAATTACAAGCAGTTGCAATTCCTTTTACAGAGAAAGGTCCTGATATTGAATATTTTGAACGCACTTTAAATTTAAAACCTAAAATTTATTTAACCAATTCGGGTATTCATAATCCGACAGGAGCAAGTCTTTCAATCCAAACGGCATACCAAGTTGCTAAACTCGCTGAAAAAGAAAATTTACTTATTGTTGAAGATGATATTTTTGCTGATTTTGAGTTTATACCTGCGCCAAGATATGCCTCACTTTCAGGGTTTGAACATGTGATTCAAATCGGAAGTTTTTCTAAAACCCTTTCAGCGTCAATTCGTTGTGGTTACATTATTTCAAATTTAAACCGAATAGATCAACTGATTGATTTAAACATTGCAACACATTTTAGTGGTGGTAATTTAAATACTGAAATTATTTATCAAGCTTTAATGGATAGTAGCTATCCTAAACATTTAGATTGGTTAAGAAAAACGCTAATTAAGCAAATGAATGAAACCATTAAAAAATTAGCGCTTTTAGATATTCATCCATGGATGGTTCCTAAAGCAGGAATTTTTTTGTGGTGTAAATTACCTGAACATATCGATGCTTCAATATTATCCAAATTATGTCTAAACCAAGGTGTTATTTTAGCTCCGGGAAATTCCTTTAGCCAGTCACAAGATGCGCACCGTTTTATGCGATTTAATGTGGCTCAATGTATTGATAAACGAGTATTTGATGTATTAAAACTTGTTATGGATGACATGGTAAACAATAATAAATTTGAGTAATTATGAAACATATAGATTTAAGAATTGTATAAAACATTCCATTCCTACCGGTCAAAGAGAGAACAATGAATATAAGAGAAGTTCCAAGCCCAATTGATTTGCGCAATGAAAAAGATGCAGAAAAATGGGCGAGTGAAGCCAATACCAAACGCCCTTGGCGTTATGAATTTTTTGATCGTTATGTACAACGCATTCAAAATTTAAAGCAATCTAAAGTTGAAGTTTTGGAACTTGGTTCTGGTCCTGGCTTTTTAGCCAAGCATTTGCTCAGCCATTGCCAAAAGATTGAATATAGCGCTTTTGATTTTTCAGATGCTATGCATAAACTATCTAAAAGTAAGCTACTTTCTGATGATCTAGATAGGTCAAAATTTTACTTAGGTGATTTTAAAACAGAACATTGGAACCAAGATGTAGGGCAGTATGATGTTGTGATTATTCATCAGGCTTTACACGAATTACGTCATAAAGCATATGCAGAAAAATTTCATCAAAAAGTTAAAATGTTACTTAAACCCAATGCTATCTATTTAGTCTGTGACCATTTATTTGCTGAAAATGCGATGCAAAATAATCAATTATATATGTCACAGCAAGAACATTTAGTTGCATTAAACCAAGCTAGTTTTAGTCAGGTAAAAGTCGTGATGCAAAAGAGTGGGCTATGTTTGTTTGAATCTGCTGTATAAGACATCTTGCATAAATCTTCAAAGGCTATTTATTTTACTCTTCGAATGGGAAATAAAAATGTTTATGCAAGAGGTCTATAGCACTTAAAATTTTAAGAATCAGCTTAAATATATGGTGAATGTCATTACATCATCCATTCAATAGGAAGTAATGAAGTCGATTTCATCATAAATCTTTGGAATCTTGAAGTTTTAGGGTCTTTGTTAAACTCTTTAATTTCCCCGTTATCTGTATGCTCAAGCCAAATGATTTTACCTTGTTGATTCAGTTTTAATTCATAGGCAATTTTATGCAGATGTTGATCGAGTAAATCTGTAATTTGCTTTTTCAATTGTTCCGATTCAATCAGTAAACCCACTTCAGTATTCAGTTCAAAAGAACGCGGATCAAAATTAAAAGAACCAATAAAAACTTTGTTATCGACATGAATGAATTTGGCATGTAAGCAAGAGCGATCTTTGCCTTTTTTCGGAATAATATTGCCTGTCATACGCTCATACCAAGTTAAATCTTCACGTTCAATCAAGGATTTAAACTCATAAAGTTTTACGCCACTTTTTAATAGTCGATGACGATATTTTTGATAAAAGGCATGAACCATAGCCACATTATTGGCAAGAAAAGAATTGGTCAATACACGAACTTTGACATTTTGAGCAGGAAGTTTTGATAAATAATCAATTTCTTTGGTAGGCACAAAGTAAGCTGAAATTAAATCCAATTGATGTTTTGGGGTGCCCATTTCTTGCATGATTTGCTCATAAATCAACTCATGACCTTTGGCTTGTCCCAAGGTCTTTTTAGGAGAATCCGCAAGAAAAAAGGCAGGGGCCCAATTCAAAATCGTTTTTTGTAAAAGATTTTCTAGCTTTTTTTGCTCAGTATCGACCTTATAATCGATCTGGATATTCTTCTTTGCTAGTTCAATATATTCGTCTCTTAACTGTTGTAATTGTTCAGCTGTACCCGTGCCCATAATATCAATCACAGGGACGCTTAATGGATGTTCCCAAAATTGTAAATACGCAGCTTTCGCATCACGTACCACATGACCAAAAAACAAAATATCCATATCTGTAAATTGGAAATGATCACTTGCTTCAAAGTACTCACTGCCAATATTCCGTCCGCCTGTAACTGCAATGACATCATCAGCAATGGTCAATTTATTGTGCATACGATGGTTAATTTGTTTACCCCGAATCACATAATCAATGGCTCTAAAATTTCTAAATTTGTAAGGATTATAAATTTTGATTTGAATATTGGGATGGCCACTGATGTGCTTTAAATGTTCATCCAGTGATACGCCATTTTGATCATCAATCAATAATCTAATTTTAATTCCGCGATCAGCCGCTTGTAATAATTCATCCAGTAATAAATTCCCAATGAAATCATTACTCCAAATATAGTATTTCAAATCAAGAGTATTCTGGGCATTTCGAATAAGATGTACACGTGCTGCAATACTTTGAAAAGCTTCATTCATTGCCAAATAAGCCGTTAAATTTTGTGCTAATTTTTCCCTAATTTGCGGATCATTAATCCACTGTCCATTTTCTAAAATATTTTTATGCTTCGAATTTATTTGATTTTGTTGGTCTTGATTCATAAATGTCTACCATCCTATTTTTTGTATTTTCTTAAATTATAAAGATAAAAATCATGAATAAACTTTTGATCTAAAGCTTTTTAAAAGAGACTAGGAAAGCTCATGATTTTATATAATGCGTAAAAAATCGATCATTATTCTCGTTTTAGCTTAACAGTTGAGAGGTTGAGTACGCTATTTAAAAAACATCAATATGTAGTAAAACTGTTAAATACATTTTTAGTTTATATAGCTACTCAAAACTTAAAGATGGATGTATTTCGTATAGATATACTTTAATGATCGATCACATTAACCATTCAATCGGTAGATATGAGACTGAATGCATCACAAATCTTTGAAATTTTGAGGTTTTAGGATCTGTTGTATATTCAATGGTTTTACCATCTTGTTGATGATCAAGCCAAATGATTTCACCTTTATTGTTTAGCTTAAGTTCATAGGAAACAGTCAGTAAAGTACGATCTAATAAACTGGATACTTGTTCTTGTAATAGATCAGATTTAACCACTAAACCGACTTCAGTATTTAAATTGAATGAGCGTGGGTCTAAATTAAATGAGCCAATAAAAACTTTGTCATCAATATCAATAAATTTGGCATGCAAACTAGAAGTATTTTTTCCCTTTTTAGGAATCACGTTACCTGTTACAACTTCATACCATGTACGACGTTTACGTTCAATATAGGGTTTAAACTCATACAGTTTAACCCCACCTTTGAGTAAATCCACACGATATTTCTGATAAAAAGCATGTACGAGCGCAACATCATTTGCGACAAATGAATTGGTAAGTACTCTAACTTTGACATTTTTCGCTGGAAATTGAGTAAGGTAGTTTGTACCACTTTGCGTTGGAACAAAATAAGCTGCAATTAAATCCATTTCCTGTTTGGGGTCGCCCATGTGGTTTCTAATTTGATGGGAAATAAGTTCATTGCCTTGCGCATGACCCAAGGTTTTTTTCGGCGAATCTGCTAAAAAGTCAGCATGTGCCCAATTGATACGATTTTGATTCAATTCATTGGCAAGTTCTTTTTGCTCTTCATTGACTTTTTCATCCGTCGGAACATCATTACGTTCTAATTTTTGATATTCAACACGTAATTTTTTAAGATCATCTTGATTTCCTTGAGCAATCAACTGTTGAACTGGATAGCTTAATTCAAAATTCCAAAAATCATGAAAGACTTCATTGGCATGTTTAACGGCAGTACCAAAAAATAAAATATCCATATCTGTAAATTGGAAAGAATCACTGGCATCAAAATATTCACTACTGATATTTCGACCACCTGTTACTGCAATAATGCCGTCCGCAATAATCAGTTTATTATGCATTCGATAATTAATTTTCATGGTTCTTAATAAATAATCCATGATTCTAAACTTTCGGTATTTATAAGGATTATAAATTTTAATTGAAATATTAGGATGTACAGACAAGGCTTTTAATTGTGGGTCTATTTTCGTTCCATTTTGATCATCCAGTAATAAGCGAATTTTCACACCACGATCAGCCGCTTTTAATAGCTCATGCAACATCAATCTGCCAATAAAATCATCAGCCCAAATATAATATTGCAAATCAAGGCTATATTTAGCTTCTCTAATCAGATGAACCCGTGCTGCAATGCTTTGAAAAGCATCATTCATTGCCAAATAAGCGGTCAGACCTTGTTGTAGCTTTGATGCAGTTTCTGAATTGTTAATCCAATGTTCAGGGTGCGCAATAATGGCATTTTCTTGTTTTGATTGATTCATCGGCAAAGAACATCCCGTAATAGTAAAAACAGAAAGTAAGATGGCTATCGTAGCTGGTTGATATTTCATTTATAGTTTAAAAACTCAATCTTCACCCAAGCATAATATGAGTTACTGCTTGAATCTGTAAAGTGAAAAAGGTTACTGTAGCTCATCTATTCAAGTACTGAACCGAAAAGGATGAAAGTGAAATGAAATCACGTGCAGCTGTTGCATTTGGTCCAGGTAAGCCTTTAGAAATTGTTGAAATTGATGTTGCTCCACCACAAAAAGGTGAAGTTCTGGTTAAAATTACCCATACGGGTGTATGTCATACCGATGCTTTCACACTTTCAGGCGATGATCCAGAAGGTGTTTTTCCTGCCGTTTTAGGACATGAAGGCGCAGGAATTGTAGTTGAAGTCGGCGAGGGCGTAACCTCCGTTCAAGTCGGTGATCACGTTATTCCACTTTATACCGCTGAGTGCGGTGAATGCCTCTTCTGTAAATCGGATAAAACCAATCTTTGCGTTGCTGTACGTGCAACACAAGGCAAAGGCGTAATGCCTGATGGTACAACACGTTTTTCTTATAAGGGTGAGCCGATTTACCACTATATGGGTTGTTCAACTTTTAGTGAATATACTGTCGTTGCTGAAGTCTCTCTCGCTAAAATCAATCCTGAAGCAAACCCAGAGCAAGTTTGTTTACTAGGCTGTGGTGTTACTACAGGAATTGGTGCTGTACACAATACGGCAAAAGTTCAGGAAGGTGACAGTGTTGCAGTCTTTGGCTTAGGTGGAATTGGACTTGCGGTTGTACAAGGTGCACATCAAGCGAAAGCGGGTCGTATTATCGTGATTGATACCAATCCCGATAAGTTTGAACTTGCTAAAGAGTTTGGTGCGACAGACTTTTTAAATCCAAAAGATTATGATCAGCCGATTCAACAAGTAATTGTTGAAATGACAGGTTGGGGTGTGGATCATTCATTTGAATGTATTGGCAATACTAATGTGATGCGTTCTGCACTGGAATGTGCACATCGTGGATGGGGACAATCCATCATTATTGGTGTTGCAGGCGCAGGTCAAGAAATTTCAACGCGTCCATTCCAATTGGTGACAGGTCGTAGTTGGAGAGGAACTGCCTTTGGTGGTGTAAAAGGTCGTTCACAACTACCTGGTATGGTTGAAGATGCAATGAAAGGCGACATTCAACTTGCGCCATTTGTTACACATACCATGACATTAGATAAAATCAATGAAGCTTTTGATTTAATGCATGAAGGTAAATCTATTCGAACGGTGATTAATTTTTAGCCAGAAAATTAAAATTAATACAGACTGGTTATATATTAGTGTATAACTAGTCACAAAATAATGATAAATTAACAACGCTTTATATTTTTAAAAACAAAAATAGTTATTCATAAGTGAAGATAAAAAAGGAAGAATGATGAAAACTATAAAATATCTTGGATTACTTTCTATGCTACTGATATGTAGCAATATATATGCAAAATTACCGCCATCATCAACTAAGCTTTATCAAAAAGTGGCGAAGGGGTGCAAAACGGTTGATATTACGAAGTGGAGCCATCCAAACAAAGAGCTTCTTGAGAAAAATCAGTTTAAAGTTCAACAAATTCAATTGTGTAATAAGGATACCTATCCCATCTTTATTGGCGTGACGCAATATGATTTAACTTATCCGCCGAATGTGGCGTATGCAAAACGATTTTTTACGGATCTAGCCCAAACCAATGATAAATCGAGTTATGCATTTGTAGATTCAGTGAGCCAAAAGATTTTTTATGTCAATGTGAAGCGTAATCCATTTAAAGTCACTTATGAACATGCGAATTATGAATGAGTAAATTAACTGGTTTTAGTTCAAAAATAAAAAACGGACAATGCGCCCGTTTTTTATTAGATTTTTTTTGAATATTGGTGAAAAAAGTTTAATGCTTAAATTAAGCTGTTGCTTTTAAAACATCTACAATTGAATTTGAAACATAATCAATGTTATTCAAATTTAAACCAGCAGCACACATACGACCACTACGAAGCAGATAAATACCGTATGTATCTTTTAAAATATCAACTTGTTGCGCAGTTAAGCCTGTGTAGCTAAACATACCTTGTTGTTTCACTAAGTAGCTAAAGTCACGATCAGGCAGAGCAGCATTAAGTTTAGACTGTAGTAATACACGCATTTGAATAATACGTTCGCGCATTTCTTGTAGTTCAACTTGCCACTGAGCAGTTAATTCAGCACTGTTCAATACATTATCAACCAATAACGCACCTGTTGTTGGTGGGCTTGAATAAATACGGCGTACTGTTGCTTTTAATTGCCCCAATACTTTTTGTGCAGTTGCAGCATCATCACAAATAAATGTTAAGCCACCCACACGTTCACCATAGAGTGAAAATATTTTAGAGAATGAATTACTGACGATAAAGCTCATACCAGATTGGTCTAAAGCACGAATTGCATAAGCATCTTCTTCTAAACCTTGACCAAAGCCTTGATAAGCAATGTCTAAGAAAGGAATGAGGTCTTTTGCTTTAAGAACTTCAATCACTTGATCCCATTCAGCAGGGGTTAAGTCTGCACCTGTTGGGTTATGGCAACATGGGTGAAGCAATACGATGCTTTTTGCAGAAAGCTTATTCAGCTCTGCAAGCATAGCAGCTACGTTGACACCATTGGTTTCAGCATCGAAATACGGATAAAAATGTGACTGAATACCAGCACCATTAAAAATCGCGATGTGATTTTCCCATGTCGGTTGGCTGACCCAAACGTCAGATTCTGGGAAGTATTTTTTAAGGAAATCTGCGCCTACTTTTAATGCACCTGAACCACCAAGCGTTTGGATAGTGACAGCACGTCCGTCTTTACGTGCTTGACTGTCTTTTCCTAAAACCAAGGTTTGAGTCGCTTGATTATAAGATTTAGACCCATCCATTGGTAAATAAAGTTTAACTTTATCATTGGTTGGTTCAATATTTTTAAAAGCCGCTTTCACCGCTTCTAACTGAGGAACAACATTGTCCTCATTATAATATAGACCAATACTCAAATTGACTTTCTGTGTCCGTTCATCCTTACTAAACTCTTCCATAAGAGAAAGAATCGGGTCACCTGCATAAGGATCTACATGTTGAAACATGGCTCAAAGTCCTAAATTAAACGAAAATATTTGAACTAGATCATATAGCCAATAGTAAGGCAGACTCAACAGTTGATGAGGGATTATTTCTAATTATTGCTTCGACTTTAGATTATATACAATCGGCTTTTCTTAAATCATCGTTTTAAAATCTTAGTTTTTAATTTAAAGATGCTTTATCAATAAAAAACGGAGCAAGTGCTCCGTCTAATACGATGGAATTTAAGGATCATTTTGCATAAACTGAATCTGTTCATTTTCTTGTAAAAGAAATAATTGAAAAGGTTCTATGCCAATGATTTATTATTGAGCAGGTTGAACATCAAATTCAAATGTCCAATTCGTCGCACTTCCAGAATTACTTGGATCAGCATAAGCAATGGTTTTTAAATGCATACGTGCATAGCTATTGCCTTTATTACCACGAAGCATCGTTGCTGCATTTTGATTTGCCCCAAGTGAATGGGCCGCTTGTAAACCATCTGCTTGTGCAGATTCAATGGTTGGATAATAGCTATACCATCCATAAGACAATTTATTTGGATATGCCCCTTGATAAACAGGATTTAATACTGAGGTAATCGTATTTGAGCCCCATTTGGTGACTTTTGCAGATGATGCCGTTTTTAGATCTGCAAGTGTTGCTGTTACAGCATTGACATCTTTAAATTTTTCAACAATTGCTTTTCCTTCAGTTGTGTAGAATCCAGCAGGTTGTGAAGCAACTTGCGAGCCAATTCCTGTGTTTAATTGAACGCTATAACGATTAAATGCAATTTGCCAATTACTATCTTTACTATTGCTCACTGTGCCTGTTTTTAAATCAACATACGCCCAACCTTGCGTTGCATCTACTGAAAGTACTTTTGCATCAGCATCTGGAGTTAAAGTATTGATATAACGAACAGTGATATTTCCAGAAGCTGTACCTTTATAGTAGTCTGAAATTTGTAAGGCAAATATAGGTTTTTCCGCTGTTCCGATAGTTGCTGTTTTTGTGGTATCGGTTGTCACTAAGAACGTTTTAAAGTTAGGTGACATACGGTGATCACCAAATAAATCATATTCAAAGAAGCTATTAAAGCCATTCTGACTGTCCATAAAGGCATTACTATATGAATCGGCAATCCAAACAGCAGCAGGTAAACTTCCACCTTGCGTTGCATCTTTTTCTTTAATCAGATTTTCCCATGTTGCATTAAATGGTGAATATAAAGCACCACCCGTGCCTGAACCGCTCACGCCACTATTGGTAAATAGTGCTGGAGTTCTTGTACCCATTGCAAATTTTACATCCCAATCTGAGCCTTCGCATGAAATTGCGGTTTGAGTATCAATATCATAGCAATATGAAGTATTAACAGTAGGTTCAATTTTCCATTCTTTGGCTTTGACTGTAAATAAATCAGTATTGGTGACAGGAGGAGTCGTGGTACCACCACTTGTTGAATTATCGCTTCCACCGCCACCACCGCAGGCAGCTAAAAGTAAACTTAGTGACGATAAAGCAAATAGCTTTGCAAAGTTTGATTGAGTATTGAGCATGTTATTCATCCAAGAAATTCAAAAAGTTATTTAAGGTTTTTATTCCAATTAAAACGAAGCCCTGTATAGGTATAACGTCCTTCAATCGGGCGATAATCAAACGAGGCATTAAAGTCACGTTGTTCGTTAAAGATATTGTCAATACCCACAAAGGCACTGATGTAAGGTGAAATTTGATAATCGATTTGCGTATCGAAGCTGAACCAGTCGGGTGATTGATGTAAATTGGCACTATCACCATATTCATCACTTTGATAGCGAGCACGTACCGTGAAATCGAGTTGATCATTTAAGGCATAATCTGCACCTAATCGTGCGATGTGCTTCGGTCTACGTGTCAGCCATTTGTCTGTGGTTTTGTCTTTGGCTTCGGTATAGGTATAGCCACCTGAAAGGGTTAAATAAGGATTAACATTCCACTGAGCTGTAGTTTCAACTCCTTTGGTTGATGCTTCAGCAACGTTGCTGTATGAATATTGAGTAATACCATTGATAACCACAGCACTGTCATAATCAGTTTGGATGAGGTCTTTGATATCATTCCAGAATAAATTGATATCAGCATTCCAAATATTATTGTTAACCAGACTGATACCCAGTTGATAACTGTCAGATGATTCAGGTTTTAAATTGGGATTACCAATCACGATATAGCCCAAATGACTATGATCAAAAGAGTAGAAGCGTTCTTTTAAATTTGGAACACGATAACCTTGTCCATAACTGAATCTTAAATCAGCCAATAGATCATTTTGTTCAAGAAAACGATATTTAGTGCTGAGTTTAAAGGCATTATGATCACCAAAATCATCATCATTTTGAAAACGCCAACCGAATACCGCATCTAATTTAGATGTCAGTTGTGCATCATTTTGTACATATACTTCATGGCGATCACGAGAGACCGATCCGCCTTGCAATTCAAATTTACCGTTATTGCTTTGTTCTAGCTTTTCTTCATGCCAATCATAGCCAAATTGCCAATTTTGCTTGTACCAAGTCGGTAATGAAACTTGTGAACTGAAATGATTATTTTCCTGATTTGAAACCCGAGAAGCTGATAAATAATGATCCGTCATTTGAGTAGACGTTGTGTCATAAGTTTCATGCACACCTTTTACATCAACATTGATATTGCTCAATAACGTAAATTTTGAACCTGCACTGATTCGTTGGCGTTCAATGTCTTCAACTTTGTATTCTTCACGATTAGATGGAGAAATAAAAATTAAACTACGCTGATGATCTTTTTCTTGATAGTCATTGAAGTCAGCCCAAATAGAAAATTGATCACTCTGTTGCCATGCACCATAAATTGAATATTGCTGACGATTTTGCTCATCACCTTGTAAAGGATATTGATCTGGATTAACTGCAAAGCCATCACTGTTGAATTGGTCTGCTGTAATTCTGCCCTTAAATGCACCTTGTGAAGCTTCAATATTAATTTTTTCATGGTGATTATTAACAGATGCTGATTTTCCATTGGCATTCTGTTTGCCATAGCTTCCAATATCAACTTGCCCTGAAACGGAAATGCCTTCTTGTACTTTCTTGGTAATGATATTAATCACACCACCCATTGCAGAGGAACCGTACTGAGCAGATGCAGCACCTTTAATCACCTCAATATGGTCAATTCCAGCAACTAAATACTGGTTTAAATCAACCACTGACCCTGTGCTCGCAGCGAGGGGCAGACCATCAATTAAAATCAGAACTTGATCACTGGTTAGACCTTGAAGGGAAATTTCATAACCAGATTTACCATGAATTTCTCTTAGTAAAATGCCGGGAACGTTTTCTAAAGCATCTTTTAATGTTGTGGCATTGGTTCGTTTTAATTCATCTTCATTAATAATTTCTGTACGAATAGGGCTGTCCAATAATATCTTTTCTGAACGAGTTCCTGTCACGACAATAGTTTGTAATTTCTGAATTTCGACTTGTTCAGCAAATGTCTGTTGAACTGAGAAAAGCCCACAGGCAATGAGAGAGAATAATAAAAAACTCGGCTTAGACTTAAATTTAGCTTTAATCGGGGACTGTTTATTCACAACAACCATTCACAAATAGAAATATTTAACTTCTGTAAATGGTAATCATTATCATAATAATTTACAATACCCTTTAGATTTATTTCATAAGACAACAAATAGCGAACACTTCTGCTATGTAATCGGAATGAATCACAGCTTTAATACAATCTTGGAATGTAAATATGAAATTTAAGCTTTCTTATATTTTAGTAACGATGTTAGCTTTAGGGGTAACAGCAGTGCATGCAGAACAAAAATCAGTCCGTCTAACTGATGCATCACAACAGCAATCTTTGCATGAAAATTTAACCCCAGAACAAGCACGCCAAGCGATTTTAAAAATGGCAGGCGAATATCAAGTCACTTTCCGTTTTGAAGAAATCTACCCAGCAAAAAATGGTT
The DNA here is from genome assembly GCF_002135415.1 of Acinetobacter sp. ANC 3832. Classification (GTDB taxonomy): domain Bacteria; phylum Pseudomonadota; class Gammaproteobacteria; order Pseudomonadales; family Moraxellaceae; genus Acinetobacter. The sequence continues at coordinate 28,210 of NZ_NEGJ01000010.1, read as the reverse complement.
ACGATATTAACCCACCAGATATTTCTAAAGGCTTTGAAACAGTTATCGTTTTAGAAAACACGCCAAATAAAATTTCACTACAACATTTATTGATGGTGGGTGAGCATGTTGTCAAACATTGGCGTCAAGATTGGACTTATGAGCCAACCACAAAGTGGTCATACATTGGTAATTATGAATGGAAAAAAGTTCAATTAACGCCTGAACAAAGCAAAGGAAAATGGCTGCAAACTGTTTGGCAAGTAGATGATTCACCACGTTATGCAGGTTTAGGTGTTTGGGTTAAAGACCATGGTATTGAATCTTGGTCATCTCAAGCCACTTATCGCCCATTACCACGTCGTGAATTAACTACACGTGATGATTATGACGTGATTTCAGGAACTAATCGTCAAGCGATTACCTCAGAAGGTTGGGTGCATGAACAAGACAATATTAAATATGACAGTAAAACTAAATCTGCTTTAACACGTGAATTAGGTATCAATACCTATGTACGTGTCACCAAAACCGACTTCAAACCTGCTTATACCTATTGGGAGAAGAATAAAGCCTATTGGGGTTCCGTACGTTTAGCTTGGGATAAAGCATTTCAAGAAAATGAGGTCTTAGGTTTGCGTTTTACTCGCCAAAAAGACAGTGATAAAGATGCACATTATATGCATTTCATGAAACAGGCTGAAAAATTTGCAGGTAAAAATGTACCTGAAAAGCAATTGAATGAAGCGACCAAGACCTTGTTAAATGAAGAATTAACAACGGGTCATATGAAATAAAGACAATTGAACTTTATTAAAAAGGCATAATTCTGATTATGCCTTTTTTATCAATTCAATATTGTTCAATAAGCATGATCCTGAGATGATACTGATTGATAAAGTATGAAATTCAATTTGGATATTCTCATGTTACTCAATTTTCAATATCATCCTGCTACTGAACCCAATCAAAATATTCCAATTGTCTTGATTCATGGTTTATTTGGAAGTTTGTCTAATTTAGGCATTCTTGCTCGAGCTTTGAATGATCAATATGATATCGTACAAATTGATGTCAGAAATCATGGTCTATCAGCGCATACAAATGAGATGAATTATGCAGTCATGGCGCAAGATGTCATGGAAACTCTAGATTATCTGAACATTGAGCAATTTTCTGCAATTGGGCATTCCATGGGTGGAAAGTTGGCGATGAAGTTAACAGAAGTCGCTCCATCACGCTTACAACAACTTGTCATTTTGGATATGGCACCCTTTGCCTACCAAGAAAATCATCATGATCAAATTTTTAAAGCATTATTTGCAGTTAAAAGTGCCAATATTGAAAGTCGTAAACAAGCGACTGAAATTATGGCGCAATATTTACAAGAAAATATGGTGATTCAATTCTTACTCAAATCTTTTAACAAGGGGCAGTGGCTTTTTAATGTGGATGCTTTGTATCAACATTACGCAGATATTTTATCTTGGGATAATCTTCAAGTATGGAGTAAGTCCACCTTGTTTATTCGTGGTGAAAACTCACCTTATGTCGCTCAGCCTGATAAATTGGAAGCCATACATCAGCAATTTTCCAATGTTGAAATACAAATCGTGGAAAATGCAGGACATTGGTTACATGCAGAACAACCAGAGCAAGTCATTACACTGATTAAAGCTTATTTACATTCAATTTAAGAATGATTTTTAACCAAAGTGTAGTATTTAAGCCATGATTTTAAATACATCAATGGCTTATTTTTATTTTAAAAGGCTTATTTAAAATATCCTTTAAATTATTTAATTCAAATGTTTCTTCATTTAATTAAACTTAACTATATATCCATATTGACGTACATCTAAATATAAAGATTTAGCATAAAATTTATACTGTTGGATGCAAAGCATCATTACTTTTAAAATTAAAACAGATATAATTCTTCATAAATACAGATAAGTGTGATTTAAGTCGTATTTATATTAATTAGATCTTAATATTTATCTTATTTTAAAAATTTATTTAGTTATTTCAATAAATTAATGATGAAAAACTATACAATTTGTTTTTTTGGTTTATATTAAATACTGTGCTGATATTAAAAAGGATAATTTATGGCTCGCATTAATGTACAAAGTGATTCAAATTTGAGTCAGACAGATGCATCTGTAAATTCTACTCCTATAAAAACAGTGCAATTAAGTGATGAAATTAAATTCGCATTAGATTTATTACCCCATTTGATTTGGATCACTCAGTCTAATATCGGTTATTGTAATACTGCTTTAAAAACATACATCGGTGTTGAAACTAATAATATCTGTGATACTGATTGGATTAAATTTATACATTCTGAAGATGCCGAACATATTTATAATTTATGGACGAATGCACAAAAAACAGGGCAGAAATTTGAAAAAGAATGTCGCATTCGTAATTCAGTAGGTGATTACCAATGGTTTTTATTAATTGCACAAAGTAAGCCCTTAAAAAATAACATTTATAATTGGACCATTAGTTGTACCAATATTCATGAGCGCGCCATTTTACTTCGCGAAACTACTGACATGTTACGTGCACATACAGATATGCTCGATGTCAGTGTAGATTGCATCAAAATTGTCAGACCAAACGGCAATGTTTCACACATGAACCGATCAGGTTGTATTGCCTTATTGGGTAAAGAACGTGAAAAAAACTTTGGTATGAAATGGCTAGATTTATTGCCACCCGAAGTTCGTCATAAAGGTCAAAAGGCGATTAATGATGCAATAAAAGGCAAAAATGCTCGTTTTGCAGGAATGAGTGGTTTAGGTGCAGGTCGACAATATTGGGATAATATTTTAACACCTGTCGTAAATGATGAAGGTCAAACCACCAGTATTCTATGTGTATCTCGTGATGTTACATTACAAAAAAAAGCGGAAGATAAGTTAAGAGTTTCAAGTGAGTTTGATGAACTGACAGGCTTAATGAACCGTCGCGCATTTAAACGACACTTAAAACAATCCTTAATTCGTTCGAAAGAAAATCGTACCCATGTTGGTATGATGTTGATTGATTTAGATCACTTTAAACATATTAATGATACGCTTGGTCATTCTGCAGGTGATCATTTACTGAAAGTTTTATCGAAGCGTTTAGCTGGCTGCTTGGATTCAAATGCCTATATTTCGCGCTTAGGTGGAGATGAGTTTGCAATCATCGTCAACCAAATCCATAGTGTTGCTGAAATGACTCTTGTTGCTCAAGAAGCCTTAAAACAATTAGATGCACCAATTACCTATGCAGGTAAATTAATCAATGGTGGAATGAGTATTGGCTGTGCGATGTATCCTGATGATGCTAAAGATGTTGTCGGTTTAATGAAATGTGCAGATACGGCATTAAATGATTTAAAAGAAAGAGGACGTGGCGGTGCACGAGTATTTGGCCAAGAGATGTATGAATTGGCTGAACAAAAAGCATTGCAACTTGATACAGCACGTCAAATTTTAAGAAATAATGCCATAGAGCCATTCTATCAACCGAAAGTGAAATTGGATGATCGATCGCTGATTGGTTTTGAAGCTTTATTGCGTTGGCGTGATGAAAACAATGAAATACATTTACCAGCTACCATTGTTGAAGCATTTAATGATTATGAGTTGGCCAGTAAAATTAGCACAACCATGCAAACTAAAATTTTTACAGATATGGCAAGTTGGATCGCACAAGGAATAAATGTTGTTCCAATTTCAATTAATGCATCACCTGTAGAATTTATGCGTGATAACTATGCAGAACTTTTATTAAAACGATTAACCAGCTTTAAAATTCCGCACCATTTGATTGAAATTGAAATTACAGAACATATTTTGGCAGAGCGTGGCTCTGAATATGTCATCCGTGCTTTGAAAAAGTTAAAGGATGTCGGTGTACGGATTGCTTTAGATGATTTTGGTACAGGTCATTCTTCTTTAACGCGTTTACGTGATTATCCCGTTGATTGTTTAAAGATTGATTATGGTTTTGTGAATCGAATGAATGAAGAGAAGTCAATCAATGCCATTGTTGAAGGAATTGCTAAGTTGGGTCCAATTCTCTCCTTAGATATTATTGCAGAAGGGATTGAAACGGATCAGCAACTTGAAAGTTTAAGAGCTGTGGGCTGTAATTTAGGTCAAGGTTTCTTATTTAGTAAGGCAATTAGCGCTGAACATGCTTTAAAAATGTTAAGTTGAATATTCAGTTTTTAATCAAATAAATCAAAGCGTATTGATTATATTTTGTTATGTGATTTATTAAAATTTTTTCGTTAAAAGTACTTGTCAAAGGCTATAACTACGCGTATTGTAGTTTTATATACAGATTTTAGATATTGAAATAAAGATGTTAAAACAACCTTTGATTACAAACGCATATTATTTTTGGCAATTCTTTAGATAGTTGCTCGAATATGTTTGGGCAAATATAAGTTGCCCATCAAAGTTTATACCTGATCGGCAACACCGGTCAGGTTTTTTTATGCTTTATTTTTAACATTTTTGGAGAATATTATGTACAACTTTAACTTTTCATATTTTAGCAACTCTTATTGGTTTTACTTTAGTCAAGTGATGACTCAAGCCTTGCAATCGAATAGATCCCAGAAGCTCAAATAAAAGATCGGACTGAAATATAAAGTCCAAAGGAAAGACCCATGAATGCGCTAAACCATGCACTGAACAGTAATATTAAAAAAGAAATAGAATTAAGTTTGCCCCATCAATTAAAGGCTGAGTATCCACTCAATGTCACTTTAGCAAAACAAATTGCTGAACAGAGACAAACCATCCAAAATATTTTATCAGGACAAGATCCTCGTTTATTGGTGATCACAGGTCCTTGTTCAATTCATGATTCTATTGCTGTCCGAGAATATGCTGATAAATTAATACAATTACAACAACAAGTTTCAGATCAGATTTTCTTTGTCATGCGTGCTTATATTGAAAAACCACGTACAACAGTGGGTTGGAAAGGTTATATGTATGATCCTCAGTTAGATGGGTCATCAAATTTACAAATGGGGCTAGAAAAGTCTCGTGGGTTATATCTTGAAATTATTGAATTAGGTTTACCCATTGCCAGTGAAATTTTGAGTCCAATGGCGACAGCTTATTTTGATGATCTATTGGCTTGGGGCGCAATTGGCGCACGCACCAGTGAATCACAAATTCATCGTGAAATTGCCAGTCATATGCCATTCAGTATTGGCTTTAAAAATGGTACAGATGGATCAATTCAAATTGCTTTGGATGCGATCCAATCTGCGTCGAATGAGCACCAATTCTTAGGCATGAGCCAATCTGGTTTCCCAAGCTTATTACAAAGCCAAGGTAATCCATGTGCACATTTAATTTTACGTGGTTCAAATACAGGCTCAAATTACGATTTACATTCGATTCAAAAAATTCAGGAAAAATATAATATTCAATTGCCTGCTTTAGTGATTGATTGTAGTCATGGTAATAGTTCAAAAAATCCTTTATTACAACCTGAAGTTTTAGAGCAAATTATTGCTGAACGTCATTTCACTAACGTTCGTGGTGTAATGTTGGAAAGCCATTTGGTCGATGGTCAGCAAAAGATTTCATGTGATATGACTTATGGACAATCGGTGACAGATGGTTGTTTAGGATGGGATAAGACACAACAGCTTTTATTGAATGTTGCTAAAAATTTGCAGTTAAATACTTTAAAACGCAGTGCCTAATTTAAGCATCATAAATGATGTCATATTTCAGAATAGAGCTCCTTTAAAGGGGCTATATTTTTGCTTAAATAAAATAAATGAGCATTTAATTCAAGTGATTAAATATCCATCTAAAATAATAAGATATTGCACACACTTTCCTTGAATTCTTTTAAAAAGTTGATTTTATAAATTTGAGCTTATATTGAGGTTTATTCATTATATGCAACAGATAAAACGAATGATAAAACAAGTGTTAAATCACTGTTAAACCATGCATTTTAAAAACTAAATTGATACTCAATATTTTTTGAATGAAAGGGAATGATGCACAATGTATAGCGAAGAATTATTAGATGAAGCTCGAAAATTTATGTTCCATATGCTGACTAAAGTAGTGGAATATGGAGGTTCAGATTTATTTATTTCAGCAGATTTTCCGCCCAGTATTAAGCATCAAGGTTTGATGAAACCGATTGGACAACAAGTATTAGATGCTGAAAAAACCAAACTATTTGCTTATGGTTTAATGAATCAAAAGCAAAGATCTGAGTTCGAGTCAGAATTAGAATGTAACTTTGCGATTCAAGTGCCTAATGTATCCCGTTTCCGAGTCAATGTTTTCCAACAACAATTACAAGTTGGGATGGTCATTCGTGCGATTACAGCTGAAATTCCAAATTTTGAAAAATTAAAATTACCAGAGTCACTAAAAGATGTGATTATGGAAAAGCGTGGTCTAATTTTAGTGGTGGGTGGAACTGGTTCTGGTAAATCGACCTCATTGGCTGCCATGATTGATCATCGAAATGAACATTCAGCAGGGCATATTATTACAGTGGAAGATCCTGTTGAGTATGTGCATAAACATAAAAAATCAATGATTACCCATCGTGAAGTCGGTGTTGATTGTCACTCTTGGCATAATGCTTTAAAAAACACCTTGCGTCAGGCTCCAGATGTTATTTTAATTGGTGAAATCCGTGATACTGAAACGATGGAACATGCAATTGCATTTGCTGAGACGGGTCATCTGTGTTTAGGAACACTACATTCCAATAATGCCAACCAAACTTTAGATCGTATTATTAACTTTTTCCCAGAAGAACGACGAAATCAGTTACTCATGGATTTATCATCCAATATGAAAGCCATTATCTCACAACGCTTAATTCGTACTGAGGATGGCAAAGGTCGTCGTGCTGCAGTAGAAATTATGCTGAATACACCATTAGTTTCAGACATTATTTTAAAAGGTAATTTTCATGAACTTAAAGAAGTCATGACAAGATCCCGTGAATTAGGCATGCAAACTTTCGACCAAGCACTTTTTGATTTATATAATGATGGTTCGATTGGTTATGATGAAGCCCTGCGTAACGCAGATTCTATTAATGAAATACGCTTGCAGATTAAATTAAAAAGTTCACGTCAGCGAAATGAAGAGGCTCGTCCATCATCCTTTGGTATGGCAGAAGCTGAGGCAGCTGATGTTTAAAAGTTAGCTATGAACACCCAATAAAAAATCAGCTATTTAGCTGATTTTTTATTGTATCCGGTCTTTTATAGACCTGCTTCGTATTCAGTATTACTTAACAGTTTTTCTACATCTGCCATATTGTCAGGTTTGATTTTGTAAATCCAACCTTTACCATATGGTGCATCATTCACAAAATCTGGATCATCTTCTAATTCGCTATTCACTTCGACAACTTCACCTGAAATCGGTGCATGAATATCAGATGCAGTTTTCACAGATTCAACAACACCAGCTTGTTCACCTGCAGTAAGATGACGACCTACTTCTGGCGCTTCTACATACACCAAGTCGCCTAAAGCATCTTGAGCATGGTCAGAAATACCAGTAATCACGAGATCACCTTCAATTTTAACCCACTCATGGGTAGCGGCATACTTCAAATCTGAAGGATGATTCATAATGACTCCTTAAATGCTGTCCATTTTTTACTAAAGTTATATACGCTTTTTAATCAAGCATATCAAATATTATAAATAGGGATCTTTACGCCAACTGCTTGGACTACGCCCACTCCAGCGCTTAAATGCACGACTAAAGTTTGCCACATCCGAATAACCTAATTCATCTGCAATTTGTTCAAGTGTATAATCTGTGCGTGATAATAATGATGTTGCATGACGATATCGAACCTCATCTACCAGTGTAGAGAAAGAGGTACCTTCCGCTGCAAGTTGACGTTTCAATGTTCGATCAGACATATGCAAACGTTCAGCAACGTTTTCAATACTTAAATAATGCTGTTCTGAATGGGTTAAAATATCACGTACACGCATTGCTAAACGACGACGCTCACCTAATGCTGATAGTTCAGATTCACATTGATTAATGGCAATCTGACTTGCAATTGGGTCAGCATTCACCATTTTTAAGCCCAAGTATTTCTTATCAAAACTGGATAATAAATGAGGCTGTTCAAATCTAAAATTATATGTTGAAAGCTTAGCTAAATATTTATCAAAACCTTCAGGCTTGGCAAAATCAAAATCAATCTCTGCTTCGAGTTCATCAATCCCTGTGATTGCTTTTGCCATTGTCATAATGCCAAAGGTTAAGCTGGTCACAATTTCTGTGCGTAATGGTTCAATCGAGATATCACATTGCAATTGTAAGGTCGCTTTTTCACCAAAGGTAGAAAAATACAATTGTAAAAAGGGCATACGTAGCTGAATGAAACGATTGGCGAGTACTAAAGCATCTGTTATATCGTGCGCAGTCATAATCGCATAGCCAATAAATCCATGAATGGATATCCGCATTTGCGTACCAATATGATAGCCGAGTGTACTTTCACCCGTCATTCTTAGCGCGTGTTTAATTAACTCATTTGCAACGGGTGTCGGAATTCTAAACTCAGGATCTGCAAGCTCTTCACTGGTAAAATGAAAAGGTGCAAATAATGTTTCAGCACTATATCCCCAACGCGAAACGACATCTAATAACAAAAGACCATAAACGCCAGGAATCCCCTGATCTTGACGAGCTGACATTGTTTTCATTTGCAAACCGCTGCTCTCACATATTAGTGTTGGCTTAACTGCATATTGTCATGAAATTTAAATATGTGATATTAAAATTGTCTGACAGACATCCCATGACTTTATTGAAACTCTCTTTTAAATACAACAATTTTAGTCGTAGAAATTAGTAAAACATCATCAGATTGATTTTTAGCTTGGGTAATATAGGTCACAATTGCACGATCCGCTTTGGTTCTAGAAGGTGTAATAGCTACAATTTCAACATCAACATGTATTTTATCGCCAACTCGAGTCGGTTTTGGCCAACGAAGGCTAGATTCTGAACCAATCAAACCTTTTGCAATGGGAAAACATTCTGTCCATAAACGCATGGTAACAGCTGAAGTATGCCAACCACTCGCAGCAAGACCTTGAAAAATAGGATGTTCTTTTGCTTTCTCTGCATCAGTATGAAAAACCTGAGGATCATACTTTTGTGCGAACTCTAAAACCTCATCCAAAGTCATTTCATACTCACGGCTTTGAAAATGATCACCTATTTTTAAATCTTCTAAATACAACATCTTACTCTTGTTCCCTGTTTTTCACGTGTTGTTGTTCTATTAAAAATCCACCTGTTTGGCGTTGCCATAATTGTGCATATATGCCATGTTGCGCAATCAGCTCTTCATGTGTTCCTTGCTCAACAATTTTACCTTGGTCCAATACAATTAAACGATCCATTTGTGCAATTGTGGATAGACGATGTGCGATTGCAATCACCGTTTTTCCTGCCATAAGATCATCTAAACTTGATTGAATGGCTGCTTCAACTTCAGAATCTAAAGCACTGGTGGCTTCATCTAAAATAAGAATAGGTGCATCTTTTAAGAAAACACGAGCGATTGCAATACGTTGACGTTGACCACCTGATAATTTTACGCCACGCTCACCAACATAAGCTTCGTAACCTTTTTTGCCACGTAAGTCGGTCAAATGAGGAATAAACTCATCTGCTTTGGCTTTACGTACAGCAGCAAACATTTCTTCATCACTGGCTTCAGGTCGTCCATATTTAATATTTTCGGACACTGAGCGATGCAATAAAGAAGTATCTTGAGTAACCAAAGCAATATTTTTATGCAAACTATCTTGGGTGATATCTTCTATATTTTGGTTGTCAATAGAAATACGACCTTGGTTGAGCCTGTAAAAGTGCAGTAATAATTGAATCAGCGTAGATTTACCCGCACCTGAGCGTCCAACAATACCGATTTTTTCACCTGGCTTAATATGTAAATTAAAATGATCGATTACATTCTTATCATTATAGGCAAAAGTAACATCTTCAAATTTAATTTCACCTGCAATAATTTTTAGCGGTTGAGCATCTTTTTTGTCTTCAATATGAATCGGTTTACCTAAGGTCATCATACCATCTTGAATTGTTCCAACATTTTCAAATAGGGCAGAGGTTTGCCACATCATAAATGTCGCCATACTATTCAATTTAAGAATCATTGCAGTGGTTGCTGCAATCACCCCAATCGCAGCTTGGCCTTGCATCCACAACCAAACAGCAGTTCCCAAAACACCAAAGAATAAAACAGCAGTCAAAAGATTAGTACTGATTTCATAAAGTGTACCCAAACGCATTTGCTTAAACACAGTACGCATGAATTCTTGCATAGATTCTTTGGCATATTGGCTTTCACGACCCGCATGTGCAAAAAGTTTAACTGTTTGAATATTGGTATAAGCATCTGTGACACGACCTGTCATTACGGCGCGCGCATCTGCTTGTTCTTTTGAAATTTTCCCTAATTTAGGAATGAAGAAACAGGCAGAACTTACAAATAGAATTAGCCATAAAAATAAAGGTAATAACAGAATAGGAGAAATTGAGCCAAATACGATACTAATCGTAATAAAGTAAATTATGACGTAGGTCAGCATATCGCCCAAAATAACCCAAAACTCACGAACCGCGAGTGAGGTTTGCATCACTTTTGCAGAAAGTCGTCCTGCGAAATCATTGTGAAAAAAATCAAAACCTTGTAATAGTAATAAGTTATGAAACCTCCAACGCAAGCGCATTGGAAAACTACTATATAAAATTTGATGACGTACTACCGATTGCATACTGGCAAATATAATATTACCAAACAAAAAGAAACTGAGTACGATGAGGTTAGATTTATGATTTTTTAAGAAATCTTCGGGTTTAGATTGAGTTAGCCAATCAACCAAATGTCCGATCTGAGAGAAGAAAATGGCTTCAAAGCTTGCTGTAGCTGCTGTCAGTAAAATAAGTACCAATAAATAGCGTTTCACTCCATTTGCAGCTTGCCATACAAAGGGAAAGAAGGTTTTTGGCAATGGTTCGTTTAAACCTTTTGATGGATAGGGGTCAACTAATTTTTCGAACCATTGCAGCATAAAATTCTCTTATTGGTTTGATGTTATAAACTATTTCTAGAAAGTGCCCGAAGATCTGCACCTGAAGGCGCTTGATAAATACTTAATCCAAATTCAGGAATAATTGCGATTAAATGATCGAATATATCCGATTGAATTTTTTCATAACTATTCCAAACAGTGGTGGTGGTAAAAGCATATATCTCTAAAGGTAAACCTTCACTGGTCGGTTGTAATTGGCGTACGATTAACGACAAATTTTGAGAAATATCGCTATGTTGTTTAAGATACAACTCGACATATGCCCTAAATGTACCAACATTCGTTAGACGTCTACAATTATATACTGATTGATTTCCCAATTGTTGATTAAAGTCAGTCAGCTCAGCTTGCTTATGATCTAAGTATTGGTTTAATAATAAGAAAGCTTTGAGCTTTTCTAGCTCGGGATCACTCATAAAATGAATACTTGTTTGATCAATAAAAATGGAGCGTTTAATACGGCGTGCACCTAATTGCTGCATACCTCGCCAGTTTTTAAAGGTGTCTGTGACTAAGCGATTGGTTGGAATGGTGGTTAACGTTTTATCAAAATTTTGAACAGTAATGGTATGTAATGACATATCAATGACATCACCATCGGCATTCAGTGAAGGCATTTCAATCCAATCACCAATTCGTACCATATCATAAGATGAAATTTGTACAGAAGCGACCAGAGATAAAATTGTATTTTGAAAAACCAGCATCAATACGGCAGCCATAGCACCAAAGCCTGCCATGAGAGTAAAGATATCTTTATTTAAAAAAGTACCTAAAATCATTAATCCGCAGACAATATATAAAATCAGCTTAACCAGTTGTATATAACCCTTAATTGGTTTGTTGTGCGATTTTGGATTACGTTGATAGATTAAATTAAAAATATTTAAGAATTCACTAATGGCCAAGGCGATCGTCAGAAAAATAAAGGCTTGCGCCATCATCTGAACCAAAACAATAATTTTTTCTGTCAGATAGGGAACAGTTTTGATTCCATTTAAAATAACAATTGCGGGAACAATATTAGAAATACGTCGAATAACACTATGCTGAGCAAAGATCTCGTTATTGGCAAATTTCATTTTTGAAATAAGTTTTCGGATACCTTTTACAATGATTTTTTTTGCAATTAGATTTGCCACCAATGCAAAAAAGAGGAGCACTGCTAAAGCACTTAACATTTCTAACCATGGATATTGATCTGACCAGTCTTGAATTTCTTGAAGGAAAGCAAATTTATACAAAGAAACAGTCTCTTATCATTTAAAATGATACATTATGAATGAATATCAATAATATGCGTTTAGTTTAACATTTTGACTACATTAAAAAATGAAGCATTCTGAGCAACTTATTAACTTAATTTAATGAATATCAACCTTTTTTGAGGTTTTACACGGTAAATAGACTTCAATAATTAGAAGAAATAAAGTTAAAAACAATTCTCATTATCTTTTATGTGAATTACAATGTGCACTTTATTTACTCTCCCTTTGTTCAGATTGAGATATTCGTGCGTACATTAAATTCTTTAAGTGTCAGTATAAAATTATTATTGGGAATTGGTTTCATCACACCAAGCATCTCTCATGCCGTTGATGCACAACCGAATATTAATCAGCTAGAAACAATTCAAGTAACAGCTGAAAATGATTCATCACAGCATTATCTGGCTCAGAAATCAGCAAGTACTTTAAGAGGAAATACGAAAAATTTAGAAACTTCACAAACGGTAAATGTTGTATCTAAACAATATATCCAAGATTATGATCCCGCTAATTTAGATAATGCATTAACACAAGTGAGTGGCGTTACTCAAGGTAATACCTTGGGTGGGACACAAGATACTGTAATGAAACGCGGTTTTGGTGATAACCGTGATGGCTCAATTATGGTCAACGGCATGCCGATTGTTCAAGGTCGAGTCATGAATGCAGCCGTTGAACAAGTGGAAGTATTAAAAGGTCCCGCATCATTGTTATATGGAATTATGGACCCTGGTGGTGTTGTTAATGTTGTTACCAAGAAACCATTAAAAGAACAAAGTACAGAAGTATCACTTTATGGTTCAAGCTATGAAGCAGGCAAAAATGGCTATGGTGCAAGTTTTGATACCACTGGTGCGATAGAGAATAGTAATTTTGCTTATCGATTGATTGTCGACCATTCAGATGCCGACTATTGGCGTAATTTTGGAAATAGCAAACAAACTTTAATTGCACCATCTATTGCTTGGGATAATGGTCAAACTCAAGTGAATTTAAGTTATCAATATCGTGACTTTGATGTGCCATTTGATCGAAGCACCATTTTTGATTTAGCTACAGGTAAAGCGCTACCCATTTCAAAATATACACGTTTAGACGAAGCATTTAATCAAATGCAAGGTGAAGACCATTTAGCGCAACTTTCTGTTGATCATAAAATTAATGATGATTGGAGCGCACATTTAGGTTATAGCTATAACTATGAAACCTATGATGCAAACCAATTACGTATAACCAAACTCGATACAGTTAAACACACAGTGACGCGTCGAACTGATGCAACGCTCAATGCTGAAAGTGTTGATAGTAATGCGCAAGCTTACATCAATGGTAATTTAAATCTTTTTGGCTTTAAAAATGATATTCAATTGGGGACTGATATTGAATATCGCAAATACTTTAGACCCGATATGGTACGTGGTAATACATCGACTCTAGATTATTTAAATCCAAGTTTTGGTCAGGTTGAACCTTCAAAAAATATTGTTGCATCAGATAGTGATCAAACCGATAAATTACACACTTACGGTTTTTATTTACAAGATGCACTACATTTAAATGATCAATGGATTGCGATCTTAGGTGGACGCTATATTGCATATCAACAAAAAGCAGGCCGAGGGAGACCTTTTGGTTTAAATACCAATACAGATGATAGTGCATGGCTACCTCATGTCGGTTTAGTTTATAAATGGAATGACCAACTTTCACTTTATACAAGTTATACCGAGTCATTAAAGCCTTCATCATCTATTGCGCCAATGAATGGTACGGTGATTGATTCTAATATTGAACCTGAACAATCTAAGTCTTATGAATTCGGTGCCAAATACGAGTTAAATGACCGTATACAAGCTAATTTTGCGCTTTATGATATTAAAAAACGTAATGTTTTAGACACCATTACCGTCAATGGTGAAACTCAATTACATACTGCAGGTGGCGTTCGCTCAAAAGGTGCTGAATTTGACCTAACAGGACGTATAACGGATCAATTAGATGCGACACTCACTTATGCTTATACAGATGCAAAAATTACTGAAGATGATGATAAAAATTTAGTCAATAATCGTCTAGGTAATGTCGCAAAGAATACGGCTTCTTTAGCATTTGCTTATAATTATGGTGATTTCTTAAATGGTCAGTTACGTCTAGGTTTAAGCGGAAACTATGTTGGCAAACGTGCAGGAGATACAGAAAATAAATTTGATTTACCTGATTATGCTGTTGCCAATGCATTTGTAAGTTATGACACTAAAATTGCGAAGCAAGATGTAAATTTCAAACTGAACTTAAATAATATGTTCGATACAACTTACTACACAGCCAGTGTGAATAACCTTACGGTTTCACAAGGTGATTCTCGTCAAGCTGTGTTACGTGCAACTGTAAAATTCTAAGGGCTTTAATATGGAAATATAGATTTCTTGCATAAGTAATTTAAAAAGCTTTTTATATTTATTATTTAAAGAAAAATGACAAGGCTTTGTGAAAGAAATCTATATTCGTGAGATCGGAGTAATCACCAAATTGTGATTACTCTCTTAAAAGGTATTGATGTTGATAAAATTATTTTTAAAATCAAAGACTCTTATGCATAGTGTCGTAATGAGTATCTTTCTGTTACTTGCAAACGCCACATTTGCAAAACCATTGAATATTATGCTTGTTTCTCAAATCAACAGTTCATCAGCAGTTACTGATCTTGCAATTCAAAAGCATCTACAAAGCTCAGGCTATCATGTTCAAGTAGTAGATCAGATTCAGCAACCTACTGATATTCAAAAAATAGATCTTGTTATTCTTTCCTCAACGGTTGCTTCAAAAAATTTGCAAAAAGGGTGGCGAGAGTTGGCTATTCCTTTGCTCACTTGGGAAAATGATTATTTAGATGATTTAGCCATGACGGGAAAGCGTTCAGATATTGATTTTGGTGAAGTCGAAAAAGATCGATATTTATGGATGGTGAATGCACCACATCCTTTATCAGCAGGTTTAGCTGCGGGTACGTTGAATGTCTATCAAGCTCAGGCACCTATGAGTTGGGGTAAACCTGGTTTAGGGGCGACAATCATTGCGACAGTGTATGGGCAACCAGAAAAACCTGCAATTTGGGCTTATGAGAAGGGCGCAACAATGGATTATGAAACACTTGCTCCTGCAAAGCGTATGATGTTTTTTATGAATAATGATACTTTTACCAATTTGAATTCAGATGGTCTTAAGTTATTCGATCAAGCCATTGAATGGATGCTTCTGCAATAAAAGGATTTATTGAAAAAGCTTTTGACTTAATGTGAAATGAAAATGGAGGATATTTTATCCTCCATTTTTATACATTTTACTAAACGAATTACAGCTTACTTCCCTATGAAACAATCTTTTTCATTCGTAGAGAAGAAACATAAAAATGTTGTGAATAGTTCTGCAAGGTGTCTGTTATTCAGTGACTTCTACTGTTAAACCATAGCTATAAATATCACTTTCAGGTTTCTTGGTATTATCAGGATTTGCTTCTGGATAGGCTGTAGAAATTAAATAAATGCCTGCTTTTTCCAATTTAATTTCAACTTCACCCTTTGCATTGGTTTTTACATGCGGTAATTCACGTTGAGCACTGGTCTCATAGCTTCCAGCACCTTTAAAAACGTCAATTTCAAGGTTTGGAACAGGTTTACCATTATTCAAAACTTGTGCTTTTAATGATTCACCAGCAAACAATTCGTTTGGATGTGTCAGCAATTTAAACTCAAAACCTTTGTTGTTTACAGCAGGCAACGGGCTTGGTTTGCCTTTTGTCACAAAGCTTTCTGCAATAATATTATTTTTAACTTCTAAAGTTGGAGCATTTGCAGGAACTTGATCCGCTGAAATCATACGGGGTGGTTGATTCGCAGTTGCTGGCTTTGTGTTTTCAGCTTGTACTGGTTTAGGTTCAACTTTTTGCTCTGCATTCTGCATTTGTGGGCGAACAGGGCGGACACGTAACCAACGACCATCAACCAAAGCATATTTACCACTGTTACCTAAAGCATCTTGAGTACGAATACGATAAGTACCATCTTTAGGTAAATCAAATTCAGCAACATTAAAGCGCTTCAGCGTTGCTGCTGGGCTAATAGTGGTTTGTTTGCCATCAGGTTCTGTAATGACATAATTGGTCTTAAAATTAATACCTGGTACAAAAAACTTCTCAATCGTTAATGCACTTTGGAAACTAATATTCTGAGCTGCCTTTGTATCAAATACTTCAGGAAGTACAAAAGGACTAATTGTATGTGCAGAACTCATCACAGGAAGTGATGAAAGGAAAGCTATTTTCAACCATTTATTCATAATAAAACCACCTACTCGAGAATATTTTAAATAATTTGCAATAATGTACTTGATAACAAATATCATTATCAATATTATTTGTAAAAATATTTCGGAGTATCAGTGTGTCTACATCTGTAAGAAATTTTTATCCTATCCGCGCTGCTTTTAAACTCACCCCTCTGGTTATGGCAATCGCACTGATTTCTCCTCTAAGTGTTCATGCAGAAAATACGGGTCAAACCTTAGAACAACTAGATCAAGCCAGCTTACAGAGCCACAGATTCCACCGTGACCATGTCCTAGGAACATCATTAGATGTCGTGATTACAGGTACATCGAAGCAAGAGGCAACTCGTGCAATATCAATTATTGAAAAAGAAATAGCACATTTGGATCAAGCTTTATCAACATGGCGTGATGACAGTGAAATTAGCACACTGAATCAAAATAAAAGCATTCAAGCTTCACCTGAGCTTTTTGAAGTCATTGCAGCTTGCGAAAATATGCGTGGTCAAACCTGTGGTGCTTTTGATGCACGCTTAGGTCAATTAATTGCACTTTGGGAAAAATCACAAGGTGTAGTCGAGTTAGATCAAACGACTCGTCAACAGGTATTGAAGCAACTAAAAGACAATAGCGTTGTTTTAGATCATAACAATCAGAAAATTAGTATTGATTCATCGGTTCAATTCGCACCCGATGCTTATGCAAAAGGCTATATTATTGATAAAGCTTTAGCTGTTGCACGTCAACAAGTTCCTTCTATTCAAGGTTTATTGATTGATATTGGTGGTGATATGCGTGTGTGGGGCAATGCGCCACAGAAATCAGGTTGGGCGATTGGTGTACAAGATGCGTTCAATCACTTTGATAATGCAACTCCACAGCAAGTTCTTAATTTAAATGATCAAGCTGTTGCCTTTAGTGGTAAAGGTTATCGAAATTTAGCAGGTCAAACTCATTTATTGAATCCAAAAACAGGGCTGCCTTTAAATCAAGTTGAGCAATGTGTGGTTGTCGGTACGTGTGCTGCTGATTCAGATGCCTTAGCAACGGCTTTAACTGCGATGACACCATCGGAAGGCATTGAACTCATTGAAGCATTGGTTGGCTATGAAGCTCAAATGACCATGAGTAATGGACAAATGTATCAAAGTAGTGGTTGGAATAATTTAATCCAAACGCCACAAAATGCAGAAATGTTGACTGTTGCTAGTACAGCTTCCGCAAAATGGCCAGCGGGTTATCAAGCCATTTTAGATGTGAATATCCCAAAGATAAGTGTTGAAAAATATCGTGCGCCTTACGTTTCGGTTTGGGTCACGGATAGTGATAAAAAAATTGTCCGTACTTTAGCTGTGTGGGGACAAGATGAAAAATGGATTAATTCTAACTATGTGTGGTGGAGACGTTATGGTCGCCAAATGCCGAACTTAGATGCTGTGGCAAAACCTTCACGTCAACCAGGTCAATATAAATTGGCTTGGGATGGTAAAGATGATGCAGGAAAAGCGGTTGCAGCTGGGCAATATCAAATTCATGTTGAAACATCACGTGAACACGGCGACCATTCTTATCAGACATTTGATTTGGATGTAAAAGCAAAGGCTGCAAATCAGACTTTAGCTGCACAAAAGGAAATTGGTACACTTAAACTTAACTTCCAAAAAGTGAATTAAGCACTATTCACAGATCGAGATTTAAATCGTGTATCAACGTCGAGACTTTTACCGCCATGCACGTTATGTGCATGGCTGGTTATCTGCATTTGCTTTTTTAGTTCTTATTTTCTTTTCAATTACAGGATTATTTCTCAACCATCCTAATTGGTTTGAACCTGCTAAAACAGAAGAAAGTACTAAAATTACTTTGCCTACTCCTATACTAGAAAGCATTAAACAGCAAGAAAACCCAAGCAATACGATTTTAGATTATGTTCGTCAAAATCAGTCTGTTGTTGGGCGCTATCAAAGTAGTGAAGTGATTGATAATGAAGTCATGATTCATTTAGAAAGCCCAGCAGGTGCAACTGATATTTGGGTTACTTTAGATAATGGTCAAGCTGAAATTACGCAAAAACCTGCATCTACAATTTCTTTAATCAATGACTTACATCGTGGTAAAAACTCAGGTACAGCTTGGAGTTTACTCATTGATATCAGCGCGATTTTAATCGTTGCCTTATCTTTGGCAGGTTTTATTTTATTTTTAAGTATTAAAACTCGTCTAGTAACACATCTAGTTTTAACCGCAACCAGTTTAATTGTACTGATGTTTCTGATTTGGTCAGCAGTTTAAGGGCAGAGTCATGACACATGCGGTAATAACCATTCTAATTGCACTTGCTTTGCTTCTTTTATTGAATATCATCATTCTTGTGATATTGATTTGGTGTAAGAAATCAAAGCCAATTCAGAAAAAAAATACTGATTATTTAATTGTTTATGCAAGCCAATCTGGAAATGCTGAAAACTTAGCACGACAAACGGCACTGCAATTGCAAAATATTGGATCTTCTGTCGACGTTTTCAATATTCAAAATATAAAAGTTGAGCATTTAAAACAAGCCCAAAAGACACTTTGGATTGTCAGTACTTATGGTGAAGGTGATGCACCAGATACTGCACGTCAATTCATTAAAGAAGTGATGAGTCAATCTATTGATTTATCACATCAACATTATGCAGTTTTGGCTTTGGGTGATCGCTATTATCATTACTTTTGTCAGTTTGGTCAGAATTTAAATCAATGGCTACAAAGACAAAATGCACAGGCTTATTTTGATTTGGTCTGTGTTGACCAGTTGAAAGCTGATGATTTATCGATATGGAAAAAACAGCTTGAGAAAATAACTCAAAAGACACTTATTCCCCTGAAAGATCAGCGTTGGATTGATTTTAAGATTAAACAGCGTGATTTATTGAATGAAGGGAGTCAAGGTCATCCAATTTATCGTATCCGACTTGATTATAGTGAAGCAATAGCATGGGAATCTGGTGATATTTTAGAAGTTCACTGTGCAAATGCTACCAATAGAATCCATGCTTTTTTATCTGAACATCAGCAAATGATTTCTGATGCGAACATTGAAAGTTTGAAATATAAAAACCTCCGTCAGGCTCAGCAATCAGTTCGAGAGAATCATCAATATTTTTCAGATTGGACTATGCAACTTGAGGATTTAAATCCTCGAGATTATTCAATTGCCAGTATTCCTAAACAAGGTTATTTAGAACTTGTTGTACGTCAAGAAATCAGTAAATATGGTTTAGGATTAAGTTCAGGATGGCTGACCCAAGGTCTAAAGCTTGGTGAAATAATTAAAGCGAGAATTCGCACAAATGCTTCCTTCCATTTAAGTAAAAATAATCAGCCAATTATCCTGATTGGGAATGGTTCTGGTATCGCAGGCTTATTGTCACATTTACAGCAACGTGTAGAATGGGGTTATACACAAAATTGGCTGATTTTTGGGGAACGCCAACAGCAGTTTGATTATTTATACGCTGAACAAATTCAACTGTGGCAAACTCAAGGTGTATTGGCTGATGTTGACTATGCTTTTTCGCGAGATCAATCAGTTAATCAACTGAATCATAAAAGATACGTACAAGATTGTTTAATTGAAAAATCTGAGCAATTAAAGCAATGGATAGCAAGAGGTGCGACAATTTATGTCTGCGGTAGCTTAAAAGGCATGGCACAAGGTGTTGATCAAGCATTGATTCAGATTTTAGGTATAGATAAAGTTTCGGAATTGATGGATCAAAATCGCTATTTACGAGATGTTTATTAAGAGCTTTTCTTCTTCATTTTAATTAAAAAACCGATGATTGATCATCGGTTTTTTTATCAATAAATATTCTGTATAAAAACGATGAAGGATTCATACAAGAAAACTATTCAAAACACTATTAAAGTCAGCGAGTTTTAAACTTAAAATTTCTTCTCTAAACTCAATAAAACACTCGGAATGGCTTCATTGATCCGTGCTTGATACAAACTGCCATCGGTTTGATTATTTAAACGTTCTTTGTAGTCTGTGCTTAAAATATTACGTGCACTGAGAGTGGTTGCCCAACCTTGTTTAAAGCGTTTGGTCATACTAATATCAACGTTGAAACGTTCGTTTATTGTCCGTGTATAAGGTTGATTATCTAAATCACGAGTGAACTCTGGTACATAACTCACATTGATACTGGTTGCAAGTTGCCATGGTTGATAATTATAAGAGACGCCTGCACTTGCTGTGTAGGGTGCAACATCACTGGCTAAGCGTTCTTGATGATTTTCATCTTCAACCTTAGCTCGGACTGTTGAAAGTTGTCCATTGAGCATAAATGAATGACCATGCTCTGTTTGTTTTAAAGCATAACGACCTGAAACTTCGACCCCATAGGTTGTTGCATTATCTTGATTATGTGGACGCTCTACAAAGCGATCACCCTCAAGCTGAATCACTTTTTCAATATAATCATCAATTTTACGATGGAAAGCCGTGACATTTACACCGCCTGAAGCCGTGTTATAGCCAAGTGTTGATTCAATTGCAGATATTTTTTCAGGACGAAGATTAGGATTACCACCACGATCAGGATTATTTAGAGAACCTGCATCTGAGTCAGTAGATACTGAAATCGTAGGTGAAAGACTATTGCTGTTTGGGCTTTTGAATGCCTGACTTAAATTAGTTTGCAATGACCAGTTCTGAGTAAAATCAAAACGATGTGCTAAAACTGGACTTAGGTGCTGATCACTATAATCGACTAATCCAGATCGCTGAACCCATTCTTGGCGCACACCAAGAGTGACTGTTTGGCGTTTGGTAAAACGTAAACTACCTTCACTATATAGCGCATAACGTTGTTCATCTAAAGTATCTGTAATATTACTTTCTAATTCACTAGCACGAGTATCAACCCCAAACTTAATTTGCTTGGTTTCACCAAACTTACGAACCCCATCATACGCGAATCCATACTCATTCACCGTTTCATCAGTATAAGTATTTAACTGACTTGAACGTGTTGATTCAGTTTCATTCTGTTTTTCTACAGATAAACGAATTTTATCGGAGTCACCTTTATCTTTACGTTCATAACGGGTGTTTAAACGAATACTGTCATTTTTATCTTTTTGAACTTGATCCCCAGTTAAACCATCACTTTTATTATTACGATAGAAGATTTCACCCACCAATTTTTGCTGATCATCTAATTCGTATTCAAGGCGAGGTGAAAACATAAATGAATTACGCTCAGTAACACGTTTTTGTTCTCTGGTTTGATTTGCTGTCTGTGTTTTAGTGACGGAGGTCGTGTCATTCCACATTTGATTTGCAGAAAGGCTGTATAACCATGCTTTATCACGACCATCCATTTGGACACTTAGATTTTTGCGCTCTTCTTCTTTACGCTCAGATTGAGCGACACCATAACCCGCGCGAATTGTGCCACCTAAACGTTTATCATCTAAAGGTACTTTAAGGATAATATTAATCACAGCCGATGAAGAAACTGAAGCCTGTGCCACGCTGGGTTGTTTGGTAATTTCAATTTTTTCAATCATATCGGGTGTTAATGTATCTACAATGGACATACCACCACGAGGACCCCCTTGAACGGGTTCACCATTGATTAAGAAAATAGGTGCACCGCCACCACGGAAGCGCATACCTGATGCACCACCTCCGCCACGTGGACCTTGACCTGGTGTTGGTATTTGAAAACCAGCAGCACGACGTAATGCATCATTGACGGATTGGTCACCGAATTGAAGCATTTCCTCTCGTGTCACAATCGTTTTCGCAACAGCGCTAATATCAGGATCTTTAGGTGCTTCTGCCTGAGCCTGAAAGGTTAGGGTAGATAAATTTTTTACAGCAGGATCTGCCCCCTGTGGTGTTACAGCAACATTATTATTTTCTTCTGCACATACGGAAAATGATGCACATAATACTGCAAAACTTAAGGTGCTTAATTTTAAATAAGGTCGGGTGCGATTCATGTGACGCAAATCCATTTGTGTAATTTTTCGCAAGAATAACTGACAATTATGTAGAAATTTTGAGGAAATAGCATTTTTAGAAAAATATTGTGTATTCTCTAGATTTTTATTGTTACTTTTACTTTTCAAATGTAAGCCATAAAAAAACCAGTGACAAGCACTGGTTTTTATAAAAAATATTTACCACATCAAATCATCAGGAATCACATAGGCTGCGTATGGATCTTCTTCATCTGTTGTTTCATTATTCTTTTCAGAATTATTCACAATAATAAAGCCTTGTTGTTTTTCATCAATACGATCAGCCAATGCTTTTGGTAAAAAAGCATAAGATTCATGATCTTTTGCAACGACTAAACTCCCAGAAACGAGGGCATTATAGATTTGTTGATTGATATACATTTTTTTGATTTTAGAGTCATCAATAAATTGATAAACAACATCGCCATTCGTATCTTTAATTTTATGTTGCGTGATCATTTGAATGATGGATGCTTTTAACGCTTTTTCTTCTAAAAGTCGTTGTTTTTCCATATTCAAAGACTGATCTTTCGCAATTTTTTCTTGCTTGTCTAGTTCAATCTTTGCTTTCATTTCAGCTTCAAGGCTTTGACCTGTACGATGCTCATGTTGCGCCTGTTTAGACAATTTTTTTGCCTTTTTATTATCCACCAAGCCTGCTTTTAAAAGCTGTGCTTGCAACGCATTTTTAACCATATCAAATACCAACCATTACTTTTGAGCAAAAGAATACTGTAAATAAATTAACCAATAAACAACGCAGAGAATCAAACTGAGTCCTGCGGGTATAAGGAAAGCATGTAATTGTAAATAAGGATAGGCAAGAGTTGCAATTACTCCACCTAAAATAAAACCAATCAATATTAATAAATGTAAGATGACTTTGCGTTTTTCAACAATTAAGCCTCTAAAACGATAACCCAATGCTAAACCTAAATCTGTCAGTACACCTGATAAATGGGTAGTACGAATGATAGCGCCTTTATAATGACTGACCATCGCATTTTGTATACCCATAGCCGCACTTGCCCAAAGCAAAGCATAACGTGGGAAATAGGGCAGGAAAAGCCAACATAGAAAAATAAACAGAGCAACTAAACTCAGTGGTATTCCATAACGTCGTCCAAGTTCAAAGTGACTATTTCCAAGAATTAAACCACTATAGCTTGAACCTAAAACATAGCTACAGATAATCAGAAATAGATAAACCACGACATCATATTGTTGATAAATTAAGGCTTGAGCGAGAAGGCTAGCATTCCCTGTCATATGAGATACAGATTGATGTAAAACAGTAATTAAACCCAGTACATTAATCATGCCCGCATTAATGGCGAGCATGAAAGCACCAAGTTGAATCCAGACAGGTAAATGCTGAAAAGGCATAAGTCCATCAAATACTAAATAATAAAAGAATCAGTATATTACTTTTTTGAAAGATCTACAGCAGCAGTGAATAAGACATCAGTCGAAGAGTTGAGTGCAGTTTCAGTCGAATCTTGCAATACACTAATCACCATACCAATTGCGACCACTTGCATTGCGATTTCAGTTGGAATACCGAATAGACCACATGCAACAGGAATTAGTAATAATGATCCACCTGCAACACCAGAAGCACCGCATGCCGTAACCACTGCAACAACAGATAAAATCATCATCGTCACAAAATCGACATGAATATGTAAGGTATTTACAGCCGCTAGCGTTAATATGGTAATTGTAACAGCAGCCCCTGCCATATTAATGGTTGCGCCTAATGGAATCGAAACTCCAGCCGTTGCTTCATTGACACCTAAACGTTTGGCTAAGTCTAAATTCACAGGAATATTTGCTGCTGAACTACGTGTGAAGAATGCAGTAATACCACTTTCTCTTAAGCATTTGAGTACCAAAGGATATGGGTTTTTGCGCATGACAATTGCAACAAGAATTGGATTAATCACCAAGGCAACAAAACACATGGTCGCAACAAGCACGATAATTAAGTGTGCATAATTTTCTAATGTTTCTAAACCTGCTTGCGCAAAAGTTGCCACAACCAAACCAAAAATACCCAAAGGTGCAAAATTAATGACAATACGAATCATTGAATTTACCGCATTTGAAATGTCGGTAATCACGTGTTTCGTTGTATCAGAACTATGACGTAATGCCACACCTAAGCCCACAGCCCAAGCTAAAATCCCAATGAAATTTGCTTCATTTAAAGCTGTAATTGGATTTGTAATAAAGCTCAGCAATAAGTTCTTTAAAACTTCTGAGATGCTACCAGGTGGTTGTAACGTTGCTTCTGTCCCACTGGTAAATAATAATGTGCTTGGGAATAAAATACTTGCAGCAACAGCACTCAAGGCAGCCAATAACATGCCAACGACATACATGCCTAAAATAGGCTTTAAGTTGCCTGCACCCTGACCGACTCTAAAGTTGGTAATTGAAGCCAGAACCAGAACAAACACCAAAATAGGTGCCACTGATTTTAGTGCTTTAATAAATAAGTCACCCAAAAGGCTGACATAAGGTGCTACATTTGGAAACAAATAAGCAACGATGAAACCAAGGATGATGGCAATTAAAATACGTGTAACTAAACTTAATCGTGCTAGGGCAGCGAACATAATTGAACCTTAATGCCTAAACTGGCCTAAAATCAATAAACGAGACTTACTATTCTATACCTAAACTGTGTAACAAAAAAAATACTATTTTGTCATAAAAATTAAGATATTAAAAAATATGTAAGTTTTTCTTATTCAAACTTATTTTTCAGCTTGAATTTTAAACTATTTATCAAATAATTGTTTAACAAAATGTTTTTAAATCTAATTCATACATTGCTTGATAGTGCGTTAAATAGATATTTCCACTGAGTTGTTTCAGTAGTTTAGATGATTTTAATCGATCCATCACTGGCCCTTTGACTTCAGACAAATGTAGTTTGATGTCTAATTTAGCCAATTCAGCATTAATTTCTTCCAATGTTTCTAAAGCACTTAAATCAATATTACTAATACTTGAGCAATTGATGACAACATGATGTAAATCATTATTTTGACTGACTTCGTAGATGATAAATTCTTTGAGCGTATTGGCATTCAAAAAAGTTAAGTTTTCATCTATACGAATTGACACAATATTGGCACTGGTTACAACAGAATGCCGAGAAATATTTCTAAAATGTTGTGTACCTTCCACCAAACCAATCACAGCAATATGTGGACGACTGATCCGCCATAATAAAAGGATAAACGTTGAAACAATACCAATAATTAAACCTGTGGAAATATCAATGCAGAGTACACCCAAAAAAGTAACCCACATTGCAATCCCATCCGCTTTAGAATAATGCCAAGATTCTATGAACGGTTTAAAATCGACGAGTTTCCAAATTGAAACAATAATGGTGGCCGCTAAAATGGCTAAAGGAAGTTCCCGAAATAGCCCCGTAAAATATAGACTGACTAATATAATAAAGAAGGAGGAAATCACACCTGCCATCGGTGTTCTTGCACCAGCATCCGCATTCACAACAGTACGAGATAAACTGCCTGTCACTGGAAAGGCTGATGTTATTCCTGCACCAATATTGGCTAAACCTAAAGCAATTAATTCCTGATTACTATTCAGTTCACTACGCTGTTGAAATGCAGTGGCTTGCGCAATAGAAATAGATTCAACAAAACTGACCATTGCAATCATTGCTGCCCCGGGTAGCAATTGAATCACCATTTCCCAAGTCCAAAATGGCATATTAATTGGTGGGAAGCCTGATGGAATTTCACCTACGGTTTTAATACCGAGTTGATCGATATGTAAAAAATGAACCAATCCGATGGATACAAAGACTAAAATTAAGGGCAGTGCTTTAACGAGGAAATGAGCAGATGTTGTAATTTTTTTAATGAAATCTGAATTTAAAATTTTAGGGGCATAAACCAAGAATAAAATAGCGAGTAGACCAAAAATGAATGTTTCGATATGAATAAAACGAAAGTATTGCCAAAAACTAATTGCAAATTCAATGATATTGCCTGATTTTAAAGGAAGATCCACCAGAAATTTAAATTGACTGAGTGCAATAAGTACAGCTGAAGCAATAATAAAGCTTTTAATCACAGGATGGCTAATCAAACGAATCAGAAAGCCAAAACGGAACACACCTAAAAGTAAGGAAAGAACACCAACTAAAACAGCAAGTAAGCATGCTGCCTGAATGTATACAGGTGACCCCACTTCATACAACGGCTCTAAAGTGGCAAAAGTCATCATAGAGATGAGTGCGACTGGTCCAATCGATAACGTAGGGCTTCCACCAACCAATGCATAAATAATCATGGGTAAAATGCTGGCGTATAAACCTGTTATTGGGGGCAAACCTGCCACCATCGCATATGCCATGCCTTGTGGAACCAGCATTGCAATTACAATAAATGCCGACAGTAAATCTGCCCTAAATTTCGGTAGATTATAATCCTGAAGCCATGACCATACAGGTAAAATAGAGCTGAGTCGAAATTTTGGGAGAGCCATACTGTCTTCATTATCATATTTACATATATATTATGCATAAAAAAAGATAAAGAATACAGCGATGACTATTCAATAGATGATGATGAATTGATTTACATCAATATTTAATCAAGATATTAAGGTGTAGGGCAGTAGAGTTCATATAAGGTATTGAGCACAGTCGCTAACTTTTGATCTTTGATGGAATAAAAAATCTGTTTGCCATCACGTCGTGTATTCACGACATCACTTTTGCGAAGCATCATCAATTGTTGAGAGAGTGTAGGTTGAGTAATTTTGGTTTTATCTTCAATTTGGGAGACATTTAACTCTTCTTGCACAAGGTGACAAAGAATAAGCAAACGATCCGTATTCGCTAAAGATTTTAAAATGGTGACCACAGACTCAGCTGAATCGCGCATTACATTTATTTCAAAAGCATTATCCATTAATAAAAATTTTCCTAGTTTGAACGTTGATTAGTATAGCTCTAGCAAGATGAGGTATCTCCAAATATTGTAGAGCTTTATATTGTTTTTTTGAATTATTTTTATAAATTTAGTTGATATAAAAGAGGGGCTTTCAACGTACGCATCCAAATTAATTTAAACTTAATTTTTAACAAAAATAAACTTTAAAAAAAGAGCATGATTGCTAGAATCTTAAGTTAATTATAAATTCATTCATTTTTTATTAAAATTTAATAAAATAGTAGAAATTTAATATGCAATATACTAAAAAATTAGCACAATTAGTGGGCTTTGTTGCACAAAGCTGTTCTTAAAGGCTTCTTTAGCAATATAATTTCAATATGAAGAAGCCAGCATCGAAAACTTATCATACGACCAATTGGTCCTCTTATAACCGAGCATTAATAAATCGAGGAAATATCTCGATTTGGTTTGATCCTAGGACTCAATGGTATGCTCACCCACAA
>NZ_NEGJ01000001.1 GCF_002135415.1 Acinetobacter sp. ANC 3832 | reverse complement strand
TGACAGATGATGTGGGAGCTATACAAGGTCCATTGAAATCAGGTGATTCAACAGATGACACTACACCAACGCTTACAGGTAAGGCTGAGCCAGGTAATGTGGTTACTGTTTATGATGATGGTAAACCAGTGGGCAGTGTTGTTGCAGATCCAAGTGGTAACTGGAACTACACGGTACCTGCACCTGGTCTAACTGAAGGTGAGCATGCGATCACAGCAACACAAGCAGATCCTGCGGGCAATACCAGTGCGCCTACTTCGCCATTTGATGTGGTGATAGACACGACAATTCCAGTGGCAAGTGCTGTGATTACTGGTGTGACGGATGATACAGGTGTTAATGCACACGATTACATTACCAATGACAACACCTTAATTATTAATGGTAATACTACAGCACCATTAGCGACTGGAGACAAAGTCCAAGTTCGTATTGATGGTGGTCAGTGGGCTGATGCGAAAGTCAATGCAGATGGCACATGGTCATATGACAACACAGCGAATCCATTCACAGATGGCAATCATGTTGTAGAAGCTCGTGTGATTGATGCAGCGGGTAACTACACGCCATTGGTTAAACAAGACATTACGATTGATACGCTTGCACCAATTGATAGCCCAACAAGCATTGATTCAGTGATGGATGATGTGGGTTCAGTTCAAGGTCCGATTACAAATAGCGTAGACAGCAAAACAGATGACACACGTCCAGACATCAGTGGTAAAGCACCAGTAGATGCCGATCATGTGAACATCTATGACAATGGTAAATTGTTGGGTACAGCGACAGTTAAAGCTGATGGTACTTGGACATTTACTCCTGAGACTCCTTTGACTGCGGGTCCACACAGCTTAACAGCGGTTGCGGAAGACAAAGCGGGTAACGTTAGTCCTGCGTCAGCGCCATGGCAGTTTGGTGTGGTCGGCGATGCACCACCAGCACCGACGATTCAAACCGTTGCAGATGATTTTGGTAGTGTACAAGGTCCAATCCAAAAAAATGGTGTGACAGATGACAAGACACCAACCATTAGTGGTACTGCTCAACCAGGTTCAGTGGTTCATGTTTATGTTGATGGTAAAGAAGTCGGGACAGCAACGGTTAGCCCAGATAAAACATGGTCATTAGAGCTACCTGATTTAGGTGTAGATGGACCGAAGAACATCACAGCACAAGCGGTTGATGCTGCAGGGCAAGCAAGTCCAATGACAGGTGAATATCCAATTATCTTGGATACGACTGCACCAGCAAAACCAGGGACAATAACTGCAGAAGATGATGTTGGTCCGAAAGTAGGTGACATTAAACCAGGTGATACGACTGATGACACCACACCAAGCCTAAGTGGTACAGGTGAACCGGGTGACAAAGTCACGATCTATGACAATGGTCAACCAGTTGGTTCGACGACAGTTAAACCCGATGGTACATGGTCATATACACCAGATGCACCATTGGTGGAAGGTCCACATAAAATTGAAGTGAGTCAAACTGACCCTGCGGGCAATGAAAGTCCGAAGAGTGATCCACTTGATTTCACAGTGGATAGCAGTGCGGTTCAAATTACAATTTCAGCAAGCGATAACCAAGAACCAAACGTGGGTCCGATTGCGAAAGGTGGTTTGACCAATGACAATACACCTGTGCTTTCAGGAACCACGAAAGCTGGTCAAGTAGTTACGATTAAAGACGAAGCAGGCAAAACTGTAGGTAGTGCAACAGCAGATGCGAATGGTAAATGGTCAGTAGAACTACCGACTCAAGCTGATGGTGCACATACCTATACAGCATCAACGACATTACCAAGTGGTGTTGTTGCAGAAGCAAAAACTGATTTCACCATTGACAGCACAGCACCAGTAGCACCAAGTGTTGATTCGGTGACAGATGATGTGGGAGCTATACAAGGTCCATTGAAATCAGGTGATTCAACAGATGACACTACACCAACGCTTACAGGTAAGGCTGAGCCAGGTAATGTGGTTACTGTTTATGATGATGGTAAACCAGTGGGCAGTGTTGTTGCAGATCCAAGTGGTAACTGGAACTACACGGTACCTGCACCTGGTCTAACTGAAGGTGAGCATGCGATCACAGCAACACAAACAGATCCTGCGGGTAACGTAAGTGCACCATCAGCACCATTTGATGTTGTTATTGATATTACGCCACCAACGGTTACAGCAACAATCACAGGCATTACAGACGATACAGGTACTGTAGGCGACTTCATCACTAAAGATCCAACATTGATCATTAGTGGGAAAGTGTCTGACGCGAGTCAAATCCAAGCGGGTGATAAGGTTCAAGTCAGTGTTGATGGTGGTAAGTGGGTAGATGCGACATTAAAAGCAGATGGCACATGGTCATATGACAACACAGTAAATCCATTAACAGAAGGTAAGCATGTTGTAGAAGCACGAGTTGTAGACAAGGCAGGTAATGCAGGGTCGATGACCAGTCAAGATGTCACGATTGATACTATGCCACCAAATCCTTTAAGCGATTTAGACTTAAAAGATGATGTTGGAGAAGTCCAAGGAACCATTCCAAATAATGGATTTACTGACGATACTCGTCCAGAATTTACTGGTAAAGCCCCAGCAGATGTAAGTGTGGTAAATGTTTATGACAACGGTCAGTTAATTGGTTCAACCACAGTTAACCCAGATGGTACATGGAGTTTTACACCAGATGTTTCATTAACTGGTGGGCAACATAGTTTAACGGCAACACCTATTGATGTGGCGGGTAATGAAGGTCCAGTCACAACGCCATGGGTATTTGATTTATTGGTTACTCCACCTCAATCACCTGTAATTACAAGCGTTGAAGATAACTTTGGTAGTGTGACAGGTCCAATTGAAAAGACTGTTGGTGTAACAGACGATAAAATGCCAACAGTAAGTGGTACAGGTGAAATAGGCACAACGATTCATGTTTATAGTGCTGGTGTTGTAGTTGGTACGGCTATAGTTCAACCAGATGGCACATGGTCAGTTGAAGTAAGTGATCTAGGTGTTGATGGGGTTAAAGACTTAACTGCGCAAGCTGTTGATAAAGCTGGACAGCTAAGTCCAATTACGGGTGACTTCAGTTTTATTCTGGATACAGCAGCACCAGCTAAACCAACATTAGCAGCAGATGATAATGTTGGTAAAGTACAAGGTCCAATTCATTCTGGTGATGTAACTGATGACACTACGCCAACTTTTAGTGGTCAAGGGGAACCAAATAGTGCTGTTAAGATTGTAGATAATGGTGTTGAAATTGGTACAGTATACGTAAAACCAGATGGGACATGGAGTTTTACACCAACGACGCCACTTGATAATGGTTCACATCTAGTCACTGTAACTCAAACAGATCCAGCCGGAAATAAGAGCATTCCGAGCGATCCATTAAGTTTTGAAGTAGATGATCGTAATGTAAAAATCACGATTGAAGCTTCAGATAATGAACAGCCAATTATTGGTCCG
This sequence comes from Acinetobacter sp. ANC 3832, assembly GCF_002135415.1. Taxonomy (GTDB): domain Bacteria; phylum Pseudomonadota; class Gammaproteobacteria; order Pseudomonadales; family Moraxellaceae; genus Acinetobacter. The sequence goes on along the minus strand of NZ_NEGJ01000001.1, from coordinate 498,477 downwards.
ATTATGCAAGGTGGTTATACCAATGATGATACTCCAGTATTATCAGGTACAACGGATGCAGGTGCTATCGTTACAATTACTGATAAAGATGGTAAAGCTATTGTTTCAGTAACAGCCGATGTTAATGGTATATGGACAACAGAGCTACCACACCAGGCTGATGGAGCACAGGCATATACTGCAACTGCTAAATTAGCGAATGGTGATACAGCGGAAGCAAGTATTGACTTTAATATCGATACTACTAAACCAGTTGGTTTAACAATTGATTCAGTGATGGATGATGTGGGGTTAATACAAGGTCCATTAACATCAGGTGATCATAGTGATGACACTACACCAACGCTTGCAGGTACAGCAGAAGCGTTTAACTGGGTCAATATTTATGACAATAACCAGCTGGTTGGTAGTATTCAAGCCGATGGAAATGGTCATTGGAGTTATACAATTCCAACTCCAGGTTTGGCGGATGGTCTACATGCATTAACTGCGACCCAAACGGATAAAGCGGGTAATGTGAGTGATCCGACAGCACCATTTGATGTGGTTGTAGATACAATAGCACCAACGGATAAGGCAGCTGTAATTTCGATTTCAGATGATACGGGTACTCTAGGTGATTATGTTACTAGCGATAACACATTAATTATCAATGCTAAACCGATAGTTCCTTTAGATGCTGGTGATAAGGTTCAGATCACTTTAGATGGTGGTGTAACTTGGCTTGATGCAACAAACAACGGTAATGGTACGTGGAGTTATGATAATACAGGTCATGTTCTAGCAGACGGTACGTATAAGTTTGGTGCACGTGTTGTTGATCAAGCTGGTAATTTAGGACAGCAGACCCTAACAGAAGTTGTGATTGATACAGTATTGGAACCAGCTCCGACTATCAATATGAGTAATTATCAGGATAATGGTGACTTAGCTACTGATTTCTATTCGAATGATGATCAATTTACATTAAACGTAACGGGTGAAAAAGGCGCTCAGGTTGTTTACCAAACTTTGATTGATGGTCAATGGACGGATTTAAATACAGCAACAATCGGTGCTGATGGTACTTCATCTTATGATGTGGATTGGTCAAAACTTGCGCTTGATAATGTAGATCGTAAGTTCCGCGCTGTAGTGACAGATCTTGCAGGTAATACAGCAACAACCTATGTGGGTGGTACGACAGAAGCAACGGCACAAAACTATAAAATTGATAATGTAGCTGCACAGGGTTATTTTGACTACTCTAATAGTACTTCAAATGCTACTGGTGGCTTAAATACCAAAGGTGCTTTCTTCCAATTTAGTGAAGCTGGTGAGCGTGTTTTCACAATTTATAAAGAAGATTACCGTGGTGCTGGGCATGATGAAAATAGTCAACAAATTGGCGCAGATGTCATATTTAAAACGGATGCCAATGGTAAATTAGATGTTGCAAGCGCATTGAGTTATCTTGATCCATTTAAAAACTATGTATTCAAAACAGTTGATGCTGCAGGTAATGTTTCAGTTACAGATAAGTACATTAATGTTCTTACTGATCCACTAAAAGCATATACGTCAGGTAACTATGTACAGTGGTATTACAAACCATATAACAACTTGAAAGAGTTTAGTGCATCTGCATTCATGGAAACAGATGGAGTTAACTTCTATAACGATGCAGCCAATTTAGCTGGTTTTGCGACACGTTTTGATGGTACAGGTTATTGGGGTGAAACAAGCGTTTACCTGACTTTAGCTGATGGTAGTAAATTCAGTGATGGTTCTAGCCAAAAAGTTACAACGGTCGATGAAAATGGTTATTGGGAATATAGTTATAACGGCTTCAATCCTGTAAATGCTGGTCAACTTGCAGGGGTAAGATTGGTTGCAACTCATTTGCAAGACTTGGCAGAGACAGATACAGCGAACTACCGTGTTGATCTTGATATTCATGCTTTTAAAAATGGCGGGAATAATGGTACTGCTGTTTATCAAGTTGTTGGTTCATATAGTAATATTAATGCACCGATTCAGTACTTTAAAGGTCAAGCAGATACAGGTGCTCATGATTGGAAAGCTTCAATTGACCATCAGGTATATACCAGTACACGAGACAATGACGCATTCTATTCAAACGGTGTTGCAACAACAGTTATCTATAAGGTACTTGATACAGTAACAGCTGAGATGAATAGTGGTGGTTTATACCTAGGAGAGACTGGTACAACAATTGGCAATGGTTATGGTTCACAGTTTGATCTAGATACCTTTGGTAATAGTAATACTAATGGTTGGATAGACCGTAATGGTGATGACCGAATCTCGATTAATACAACAGGTAAAGACTTTGTTGATGTGAATGGTGATGGTATCTATGACGGCTTAACTGGTAAAGGTACTGATGTTGGTATGCATGTGACGGATATGTGGAATCATTTTGATGCATCGAAAGACAAAATTGATTTGACAGATTGGATGGCACAAATCAAGGCAGAAACAGGTACGACAGTGAACAGCATCAATATTAGTCAGTTCTTGCAAGAACATGATGTTATCAATGCGAAAACTGGTGCAGTATCAACAGTATTAAGTATAGATAGAGATGGTGCGGGTAGTGTTTATCAATCGACACAGTTCCTAACATTAGAGAATTCAGGTCATATTGATTTTAATGATCTATTGAAAAATAACATTATTTATTAATAAATTGAAGAAACACCATCTATGTAAATAGGTGGTGTTTTATCTTTAGGTAGAATAAAACAATAAAAACTAAAAAAGTGTTAACTGGTTTGCATAAAACTAGCTATAATGTACAAAAAACACACATTAAAACATTTCATCTTGCTACCAATAAAAAAGTAGCGTCACAAAGGTAATAAATATGTCGACTAATGAAATTACATCTTCCGATTATAAATCTGGCACAAAGGTTACATTAGTAATTCGTGATGCCATTACCAATAACGTATTAGATACTGTAGTAATGCAAGTAGCGCCAAATGGTAGTTTTACTTACACAACAGATCAGTTTATTAATGGTGAAATTGTAACCATATCTGGTACCAATAAACAAAATTTACCATATTCACAAGAAGTTACATTGTTAGATTTTAAAGCACCAGATGCACCGACTGCAGTTATTAATGGTCAAGGTACAAGTGTAACGGGTCATGCTGAGTCTGGTTCAACCGTTAAAATTAAAGATGCTAATGATCAAATTATCGGATCTGCAATTGCAGATGTGAGTGGTAATTATCAAGTTACTCTTAATCCAGCACAAGCAAATGGGCAAGATTTAAAAGTAACAGCAACAGATCCATCACAAAATGAGTCTGATCCTACAGCAGTACATGCACCAGATATTACTCCACCTGAAAAACCAACAGATGTAGTAATTAATGATGCAGGAACAGTTGTTACAGGTAAGGCTGAACCAAAAGCAACAATTGAAGTTAAAGACCCTGCTGGCAATGTGATTGGTACAGGTACAACTGATGCTAGTGGTAATTTTACAGTCAACGTTAATCCTGCTCAAAATAATGGTCAAACTTTAGATGTTACAGCGACTGATGCTGCACACAACCCTTCAGCACCTGCGGAAGTAGTCGCAAATAATATGGCACCTGTTATTACAGCAGCAGTTGTTGACCCAACTACAGGCGCGAGCATTGTAGGTAAAGTAAGTGAAACTGCAACAATTGTTGTTAAAGATGCAGCTGGGAATATACTTGGTACGGGTACAACTGATGCAAATGGTAATTTCACAGTTAGCCTGAACCCTGCACAAAACAATGGTGAGCACGTATTTGTTACAGCAACAGATACAGCACCAATACCAAAACAATCTGAAGTTTTTGATGCGCAAGGTAAAGATAATACTGCACCAAATGCACCTACTGATCTTGCAGTAGTTGATGGTGGTACAACGGTTACAGGTAAAGCTGAACCAAAATCAACAATAGAAGTAAAAGATGCTGCTGGCCAAGTGATTGGTACAGGTACAACTGATACAAGTGGTAATTTTGCGGTAACAGTCGCACCTAAACAAGCAAATGGTGAAGATCTAACTGTAAATGCAACAGATGCTTCTGGTAATAAATCTCCAGATGCACCTGTTCATGCGCCGGATATTACTGCACCAAATACACCTACTGATCTTGCAGTAGTTGATGGTGGTACAACGGTTACAGGTAAAGCGGAACCGAACTCGAAAGTTGAGGTCAAAGATCCTACTGGTCAAGTGATTGGTACAGGCACGACTGATGCGAGTGGTAACTTTGCGGTGACAGTAGCGCCTAAACAAGCAAATGGTGAAGATTTAGCTGTAAATGCAACAGATGCATCTGGTAATAAATCTCCAGATGCGCCTGTTCATGCACCAGATATTACAGCACCGAATGCACCTACTAATCTTGCAGTAGTTGATGGTGGTACAACTGTTACAGGTAAAGCAGAACCGAACTCTAAAGTTGAAGTTAAAGATCCTGCTGGTCAAGTGATTGGTACAGGTACGACTGATGCGAGCGGTAATTTTGCGGTGACAGTCTCGCCTAAACAGGCAAATGGTGAAGATTTAACAGTAAATGCAACAGATGCTTCTGGTAATAAATCTCCAGATGCACCTGTTCATGCGCCGGATATTACTGCACCAGATGTACCTACTGATCTTGCAGTAGTTAATGGCGGTACAACGGTTACAGGTAAAGCGGAACCGAACTCCAAAGTTGAGGTTAAAGATCCTACAGGTCACGTGATTGGTACGGGTACGGCTGATGCGAGTGGTAATTTTGCAGTAACAGTCGCACCTAAACAAGCAAATGGTGAAGATTTAACAGTAAATGCAACGGATGTAGCAGGTAATAAATCTCCAGATGCACCTGTTCATGCGCCAGATATTACAGCTCCTGAAGTCAATAATTTGGCATTTAATAGTCAAGGAACACAAGTTACGGGTACTTCAGAACCAAATGCACAAATAGAAGTTAAAGATGTAAATGGCAATGTGATTGGGCGAGCAACTACAGGAGCAGATGGTAAGTTTACTGTAGATCTTGGTAAAGTATATGGTGCAGGTCAGCTTGTAAATGTTACGGGTACAGATGCTGCGGGTAATACAAGTGTTCCTAAATCAGTAAATGCACCAATGTTATTACAAGCAAATAATGATGTAGTACATGCAGATATTGATCTTGGTTTCACAACAACGAGTTCTAAATACACAGAAACCAAGTCTTTCGGTTCGGTATTTAAATTCCTTGGTATTCCTATACTTGGCTGTAACGCGACTGAAATTAACTTTAATGTTGGTGATACACAAAAAACCAATGTTGACATTAAAGCAACGAATTTTGGTTTTGCATCATTGTTTGATGCAGTGAAAGTAACGCTTTATAAGCAAAATGATAAAGGGAATTGGGAAAAAGTTGCATCAAATACAGATGTTGGCTTATTCAATAAGTTCTTCTTATTTTTCCCTGAGCAAGCACGCATTAAAACAGGTGATTTAGCACAAGGTAATTATAAGATCATTGCTGAAGACTTAACATTATTTAGCTTCCTTTCTGTAAATAGCTTAAATGTTACATATGATACTGTAACAAAATCTGCAAATTTAGAAGCACTGAAAGCCAATGTTGTTTCTGGTAATGTAATGTCTGATGACGTAACTACTGCTGGAACAACTGTTACGAAAATTATCAATTCTGACGGTAAATCGGTTGATGTATCTGCGACTGGTTCAACAACTTTGGTAGGTAAATTTGGAACAATGCTGATTAAAGCGGATGGTTCTTATTCATATACACCAAATAAAGATGCAAGTGTTGTTGGTAAAGTAGATGCTTTCAGCTATACGATTAAAGACCAAGCGGGTAATACATCACAAGCAAAAGTATATGTTCAAATTGGTTCTGATGAAGTGAAAGTAGAGTGGGATCCAACGGATCCTTCGAAATCAGGTACGATGTTACATCTATATAATGATTTTGATGTTGTTAAATCTACTTTGGTTCAAACAACAAGCCAGTCATCTGTAAATTCAGGAACAATTTGCACATCATTTAATAAGTCTGCAGCTGTTACTTCAAATATATTTAAAGTAGATGCAAACTCAGAATCAACCATTAAAGTTGCATTTAAAGCTGCATTTGCGAAATCTTTATTTGGTGGTCAGTACTCTACCACTCAAGATCCTGATGATACGACATTTAAATGGCAGTTACAGAAATACAATGACAAAACAGGTCAATGGGAAAATGTAACGGGTGCAAATGGTTCTAAATACTTTAATTCAACTTTCTCTAATAGTGTTAACAGTGGTAATGAGCTGTTAAGTGCTGAAGTAAAAGTAACCGAAGCTGGCCAATACCGTGTGAACTTTAATACTTCAACTGGATGGGGTGGCTGGTCATCGAATTACGACACATCAATTCAAGTGACTACTCAAAACCATGACAGTTGGACTGTCAATAATAATGGTACTGCTTCAGGTAACATTTTCACTGGTGTAGGTGTTGAAACTGCAAATATTGATGCACTTGGTATTGGTAGCAAATTATCAATTTCTACTGATGGTGGTGCAACGTTTAAAGCTGTAGCAACTTCTGGAACAACAGTTCAAGGTTTATTTGGGTCATTAACGATTCAAGCAGACGGTACATATAGTTATGCACAGAAATCGAGTGCAGCGGGAACTGAAGACTTTGTTTATAAAGTAACCAATAGCAATGGCGAAACAGCGACTGCACATTTGAATATTGCTTTCGAACAAACAATTCAGGGCTCTGCAGGTGCTGATACTTTTACTGCTGATTCTGTTATGCATGTACTTCAAATGGGTGCTGGTGCAGATATCGTTAAATTTACTGCACTTAATTCAGTGTCAGGTCATGGTGATACATGGACTGATTTCTCGAAAGCTGAAGGTGATAAAATTGATATTCAATCACTGTTAAGCGGTAAAGGTGTAACAGCTCAAACGATCAGCCAATATGTCACTGTAGAGCAAGATGGTAATAACTCTATCGTGAAAATTGATCTTGACGGTAAAGGTGCTCAATATACTCCTCAAGAGCTTGTGATTCTTCAGAATAATCACTTGAATTTGGATGATTTATTACAAGGTAATCACCTAGTTTTCTAATCTTGACATAATCTTTGTTATTTTTAAAAAAAGAGAGTTACGACTCTCTTTTTTATTTTCTAAATTTATGTTTAGATACATATAGTTCTAGTGTAGAATCAAATTTAATCAATGTTGTTCAATACGATAAAAGCAAAAGTATGATTTGCTGGAATTTAATATAGTGTCAGAATAGAAATTCCCGTATAGGAAAATTTAAAATAAATCGAATGCTGAGAATTAATTAAAAGCTATTTCTAGGTGCAGTTTGCGAATGTGTAAAGCTAAAAAGCCATCTATTTCTTTCAAAAGTTTAAGTACATTAGTCGGTCTAACCGTATGTATTCATACCTCCGTATATGCACAAGAACAAAGTTATTTGAAAAGTTTTACAAATGGTGTGCAGAGTTTAATTAAACCTAAAGAAGATCAGTCGTATACGACTGCTCAGATGCAAGAGTTGTCCAACTTCCAATTTGAACCACAAGGAGACTTAGAAGAACTTCCTGTGATTCGCTCATCTGCTGTCGTGGGACAAAAAGCCTCTTTAAAAAATTTGTATACAGAAGGTCTTTCAACAACGCCTAATAATGTTGCACAACAAAGAGTGTTGAGTATTGACGAAGCTGTACAAATCGCAGTAAAACGGAATCCGAATATTGCTCAATCGATTGCAACTTTGGCCTCTCAAAATGCCAATATTGATGTAGCAAAAGCGGGTTATTATCCGCAACTGAGTGCAGGAATGAATACAGGTGACTTTACTGCGAGTGATCGTGGGCGTCAGGTGTATACCATGCAAGCGAGTCAGTTGCTCTATGATTTCGGTAAGGTTAAATCAAGCGTAGATACACAAAAGAATAAAATGACGGCTGAACAAGCCAATGTTTTATTGAGTATTGATGATATTTCAGCGCAAACATCTCGCGCAATTTTAGGGCTTTTGAAATATAGAGCACTGGTTAAAATTGCACAAGATCAAGTGGTTGGTGTAACACGCTTGTATGATATTGCACGACTCAGAGCAAATGCAGGGATTAGCAGTAATGCCGATCCAGTGCAAGCACAGAGTTATGTAGAATATTCAAAATCCTATTTAATTGCACAACAAAATTTCTTAAAACAAGAAGAGCAAAAAATAAAAACATTATTGGGTATTGATGTGAGCCAAACTGATTTTACTGTACCAGATGAGTTGGTGAATAAGTCGGGTTTATATGATGTTCCATCCATGAATACCATTCCATCCATGATTGCAGCGAAAGCTGAAATTGATGTTGCAAAAAGTCAGAAAAAACAAACAGAGCTCAGTCGTTACCCAACCATTTCTTTGGTTGGATCTGTGAATAAAGCATTAAATGGGATTAATCCAAATACTGGCGTAGAAAACGATACTGATAGTTCAATTTCTGTTTCGATGTCGAGTAACTTTTATCAAGGAGGGGCTGTCGGGTCTCAAGTAAAAGCGGCTGGCTTTGCAGAACAAGCTGCGAGATCAAAACTCAATGCGACGTATTTAAATATTTTAGATGCGACCAGAACAGCTCGAGAAAATATTGAGAATACAGACAAACAAATTTGGGTTTTATTAGATCGCGAACGTTCTACTGGCAAAACAAGAGAACTTTACGAAGAACAATACAAACTAGGCAAACGCTCTATTTTAGATTTATTAAGCTCAGAACAGTCATATCATAGTTCAAGATCAGAAAGAGAATCAGCTCGCTTTGATATTTATGACACCATTGCTGTGTATATCAATGTGACGGGCAAAAGTAGAGAAATATATCATTTAAATAATACTAAAATTCAAGGGTTTGAAGTTCAGCCATGAATAAAACACTAGATTATCAGCCTTGGCTGCAAGCTCTCATTACGGTTGCACAGCATTATCGCATACAGCCTTCTGAAGAGCAGATACGATTACAATTAGATTGGAACAAATATCAAAACGTTGATGATCTACTTGCGATTATGACACGTCAGATGGGATTAAATGTTCGTAAAGCAGACTTTACGGTTGATGCATTAAATCCATGGCGTTTACCTGTCGTTGTCGAATTTAATGATGGGCAAGTTGCTGTCATTGAAAAAGTAGATCTTCAAGGTAATGCAAGTCTACAACTTAGCGGTGATCAAGGACTTTCACAGACTTTTAACGTACAAGAGTTAAAAGCCAATGCGAAGCAAGTGTATATATTTAGACCAGAGACGTCAGTGCCTGATGCTCGTGTGGATGAATATATTAAGCCCTATGAGAAAAGCTGGTTTTGGGACATCGTCTTAAAAGACTGGAAACGCTATACCGATATTATGGTCGCTTCCATGATGGCCAATATTTTGGCATTAGCGACCATTATCTTTTCCATGCAGGTTTATGACCGAGTTGTACCATCCCAATCTGAACCAACATTATGGGTTCTAGCGGGTGGTGTACTGATTGCAGCCGTTTTTGAATTCGCTTTACGAATTGCACGTGTTTATCTTTCCGATATTATTGGTAAGCGTGCAGATTTAAAAATTTCTGACCGGGTATTTGGACATGCTTTACGTATTCGTAATAAAGATCGTTCAAAATCTACAGGCTCTTTTATTTCACAAATCCGTGAGTTAGAAGGTGTACGTGAACTTGTAACGTCTACAACCATTAGTGCTGTCGCAGATTTACCATTCTTCTTCTTATTCCTCGTGATCTTCTGGATCATTGGTGGCAACATTTTTTGGGTGATGCTCCTTGTTGTTCCATTGATGTTGATTCCTGGTTTTATGGCGCAGAAAAAACTTGCGCAATTGGCGAAAGAGGGGATGCGTGAATCTTCGATTCGTAATGCAATTTTGGTCGAAGCTGTACAAGGTATTGAAGATATTAAGTTGTTACGTGCTGAAGCTCGATTCCAAAATCAATGGAATCACATGAATGAAGTATCTGCTGACATTAGTATGCGTCAAAGAAAGATCACAGGCTGGTTAAATGCTTGGACACAAAAAATCCAAGGTTTGACCTATGCAATTGTCGTTTTGGTGGGTTGTTTTGCTGTAATGAAAGGCGATATGACGACGGGTGCATTAGTTGCTTGTTCAATTTTATCTTCACGTATGTTGGCACCTATTTCGCAAATTACAGGCGTATTAGGTCGTTGGCAACAAGCGAAAGTCGCGAAAGAAGGTCTAGACGAGTTAATGAAAAAACCTGTCGATCGTCCTGATCGTGCTCAGTTGATTCACCGTAAAGTGATTACTGGGGATTATGAGTTTAAAGGTGTGGTATTTAAATATAGTGATGAAGATCCACGTCCATCTCTTATTTTGCCGCAATTGAAAATTCGTGCAGGTGAAAAAGTTGCAATCCTTGGTCGTAATGGTGCAGGTAAATCTACATTATTACAGTTACTTTCGGGTATGCAATTACCTGTGCAAGGTAAAATTAGCTTAGATGGTATTGATCAATCATTGCTTGATCCTGATGATCTCCGTCGAGATATGGGATTATTGAATCAAAATGCAATGTTATTCTTTGGTACGATTCGTGAAAACTTAACGTTGGGTGCTCCTTTAGCGACAGATCAAGAAATTGTTCGTGCGTTAAAAATTACCAATGCTTTAGAAATTGTTGAGCAGAAGAAAGAAGGTTTAGATCATTTAGTGCTTGAAGGTGGTATGGGCTTCTCAGGCGGTCAACGCCAAGCATTACTTTTGACGCGTTTATTGTTGCGTAATCCTAATATTGTACTTTTGGATGAACCGACTGCATCTATTGATGATGTATCTGAGAAACTATTAATTCATCATTTAAAAGATTGGTTAGGACATCGTACTTTGGTTGTTGCTACCCATCGACCTGCTGTTTTGCAACTGGTGGATCGTATTATTGTGATTCATGACGGTAAAATCGTAAAAGATGGCCCGCGTGATGCAATATTAAATCCTGGTAATCAGCCAAATGCAGGAGGAGCTTAGCATGAGCCAAGAACAACAAGAACAAAAACTGCCAGAACAAGCTAAGCCTCAAGCTCAAAGCGAAGTTGCGCCAGATATTTTACATCGCCCAACCAATCCATCTGCAATGAGTTTTTCAGAACCGCCATTACCTAAATCTACTTTTGTGATTTGGATTATAGCGATCGGTTTATTGGTTTTTCTGCTTTGGGCATGTATGTTCAAATTAGAAGAAGTATCAACGGGTACAGGTAAAGTCATTCCATCTTCTAAAGAGCAAACGATTCAGTCTTTAGATGGCGGTGTGTTAACACAATTAGATGTGAAAGAAGGGGATATTGTTCAGAAAGGACAAACTTTAGCGCAACTCGATCCGACCCGTTTTGAGTCGCAAGTCGGTGAAAGTCAGACTAAACTTTTAGCAACGCAAGCAACAGCTGCACGTTTAGAAGCTGAAGTTAATGGTACGAATATCGTATTCCCGAAAGAAGTTTTGGTAATGCCAAATTTGGTTCGAGAAGAAACAGCCTTATATACTTCACGCCGTGCTAATTTAGATGAATCGATTACAGGTTTAAAACGTGCTTTGGCATTGGTTCAAAATGAATTACAAATGACACAACCATTGGTTGCAAAAGGTGCAGCTTCTGAAGTTGAAGTATTACGTTTAAAGCGTGATATCAATAATTTTGAAAATCAAATTAATGACAAGCGTAATGACTATTATGTGAAATCTCGTGAAGAGTTAGCGAAAGCAAACTCTGATATTCAGTCACTTCAACAAGTCGTTGCAGGTCGTACTGACTCAGTCAAACGTTCTACCTTTAAAGCCCCAGTTCGTGGTGTTGTGAAAGAAATTTCAGTTACCACGATTGGTGGTGTTGTTCCTCAAAATGGTAAACTCATGACGATTGTACCGATTGATGAACAGCTTTTAATTGAAGCGCGTATTTCACCTCGTGATATTGCTTTTATCCATCCAGGTCAGGCAGCACTTGTGAAAATCACAGCCTATGATTATTCAATCTATGGTGGTTTGGAAGGTAAAGTTACGGTTATTTCACCGGATACGATTCGTGATGAAGTGAAACAAGATCAATTCTATTATCGTGTTTATATTCGGACCAATACCGATAAGTTGGTGAATAAAGCAGGTAAATCGTTCTCTATTACACCAGGTATGGTGGCATCTGTAGATATTCGTACAGGTCAGAAAACAATTATTGAATACTTGTTGAAACCATTCAACAAAGCGAAAGAAGCACTACGTGAACGTTAGAACAAGTTAATTTGTATTAAAAAAAGCCAATCTAAAGATTGGCTTTTTTTATCGCTTCAAATAAAAATTGCTATGTAGTTGATGAATCCTAAATTGATATGTTGAGAGCGCTTCAATATTTAACGAGCATTTAAATCCATCAATAAATTTTGTTGAACATCGACCTGTTTACGTAAGAAGTCCCAGACTAATTTGATTCTAGGTTCATGTTGTAAATCAACCAAAGTCAGCATCCAAAAAGTATGGATAAAACGAACTTGTTGAGCAAGCACTTGTTCTAGTTCTGGTTTATCTACGGTCAAAAATTTGGGTAATATGGCGAGACCTGCACCTGCACTCACGGCAATTTGCTGTGCCAAAATACTGCTACTACGGAAATTTGCAGTTAATTGTAAAGGGAGACGTTCTAAGCAATACAGTTCAGGGCTATAGACCAAATCATCAATATAATTCACGAAGCGATGTTGAGTTAAATCATCCAAATGATGAATCGGTGGGTTTTGTGCTAAGTAGCTTTTACTGCCATAAATTTTTAAACAATAATCAGTCAATCGAGTAATGATATAAGGACCAGATTTGGGACGATCAATCGAAATCACAATATCGGCTTCACGATGCGATAGCTTAATCATCTTCGGAACAGGGATAAGATCAATAGTTAGTAAAGGATAGTGTTGAGAAAACTCAGCCAAAAGAGTAGCTAAAAAAGCAGTACCAAAACCTTCTGGTGTACCAATGCGCACTCGACCTTCAAGCGGTTGATGGGGTTGTGCTATTTGTAAAAAAGCCTGTTCCATTTGTTCAATACGTGGGACTAAAGCACTTCCTTCAATGGTTAACTCATAGCCCGTTGCTTCACGTTTAAATAATTGTGTGCCTAAAGCTAGTTCTAAGGCTTGAATTCGCCTTGCCACTGTACTGTGTTCAACCCCAATGATTCGAGCTGCATTGGTCAATGTTTTAGCACGTGCCAAAACTAAAAAAATGTGTAAATGATCCCAATCTACTTTCATCTTATTTGTACATCCTGTGCAAAATTGCACAATCATCGTGCAACAATTTCCGTTGGTGGTCAAAGTTTTATTTGTTAGTCTCATGCTATAGCAAAACAAAAATATTATTATTCAAGTATTTGTTTTGCAAAAGAATCAATATAAAAATTGCCTATGGAGAGGTCATGAATACCATTCAGAAAATAGAATTAAGCCGTGCAAAATTGCTGATTAATGGTGAATTTGTTGATTCACAAACGCAAGAGTGGCATGACATTGTCAATCCCGCAACTCAAGAAGTGATTGGACAAGTGCCTTTTGCAACACATGATGAAGTTAATGCTGCAATTGCCGCGGCACAAAATGCTTTTGAAGGATGGAGACAAACACCGATTCAAGCACGCATGCGTATTATGCTGAAGCTCCAAGCTTTAATTCGTGCTCAAGCAAAAAGTATTGCTCAAGTACTGACTGCGGAACAAGGCAAAACCTTGGCAGATGCTGAAGGTGATATTCAACGTGGGTTGGAAGTGGTTGAACATGCCTGTTCAATCGGTACTTTACAAATGGGTGAATATGTTGAAGGGGTTGCTAATGGTGTTGATACTTATACTTTACAACAACCTTTAGGTGTTTGTGCAGGCATCACACCTTTCAATTTTCCAGCGATGATTCCATTGTGGATGTTCCCAATGGCGATTGTTTGCGGTAACACCTTCGTTTTAAAACCGTCTGAGCAAGATCCGCTTTCAACCATGATGTTGGTTGAATTGGCAATTGAAGCTGGTATTCCAGCAGGTGTGTTGAACGTGGTACATGGTGGCAAAGAAGTGGTCGATATGCTGTGTACACATACAGATATTAAAGCTTTATCTTTTGTCGGTTCTACTACAGTGGGTACGCATGTTTACAATTTGGCAGGTCAGCATGGTAAACGTGCACAGTGCATGATGGGTGCAAAAAATCATGTTGTTGTGATGCCTGATGCCAATAAAGAACAGACTTTAAATGCCTTGGTCGGTGCTGCATTTGGTGCTGCAGGTCAGCGTTGTATGGCACTTTCAGTTGCAGTCATGGTTGGTGAAAGCAAACAATGGATTAATGATTTGGTCACGAAAACTAAAACATTAAGTGTCAATGCAGGGCATGAACCGAATACCGATATTGGACCTGTAATTTCACCACGCGCAAAAGCACGTGTGATTGATTTGATTAATAGTGGTGTTGAACAAGGGGCTGAATTATTACTGGATGGTCGTCATATTCAAGTAAAAGGCTATGAGCAAGGTAACTTTGTTGGCGCGACTATTTTTAATCAAGTCACGACAGATATGCGGATTTATAAAGAAGAAGTTTTTGGTCCAGTGTTGGCCATTATTTGTGTCGATAGTTTAGACGAAGCCATTGAACTGATTAATGTCAATCCATTTGGTAATGGTGTTGGATTATTTACCCAAAGTGGAGCAACAGCACGAACATTCCAACATAAAATCAATATTGGTCAAGTTGGTATTAATATTCCAATTCCAGTACCTGTTCCATTTTTTAGCTTCACAGGTTCACGCGGTTCTAAACTCGGTGATTTGGGTCCTTATGGCAAACAAGCTGTGCAATTTTACACACAGACCAAAACCATTACCAGTCGTTGGTTTGAAGACAATCAAGATGCGGGCGGTGTAAACACCACCATCAGTCTACGCTAAGGAGAGTGATGATGAAGATTGCCTTTATTGGATTGGGAAACATGGGTGGATCAATGGCTCAGAACCTGTTGAAAGCAAGGCAAGAAGTCTTTGGTTACGACTTGAATGAAAAAGCATTACAACATTTTGCTGAAAGTGGTGGTGTAGTTTGTAGCAGTCCGCAAGCCGCAGCAAAAGAAGCCGATTTAGTGATTACCATGTTACCTGCGGCTAAACATGTTCGTGATGTTTATTTAGGTGAGGAGGGTGTGCTTGCTGTATTAAAAGCAGGCAGTTTATGTATTGATAGCAGTACCATTGATCCGCAAACCATTAAAGATATTGCCGCAATAGGTAAAACAAAAAAGATCAGTATTTGTGATGCACCTGTTTCAGGTGGCACGATTGGTGCTCAAGCAGGAACGCTTACCTTTATGGTCGGAGCAGATGAGCAAACCTTTAAAGCCGTTGGAACAGTGCTTGGTTTTATGGGTAAAAATATTGTGTATTGTGGTGATGTCGGTACAGGTCAAGTGGCAAAAATTTGCAACAATTTGATCTTAGGCATTTCAATGACCGCTGTAGCAGAAGGAATGGCGCTCGGTGTAAAACTCGGGATTGATCCGCAAGCATTGGCAGGGGTGATTAATAGTTCAAGTGGCCGTTGCTGGAGTTCGGAAGTTTGTAACCCGTGGCCAGATATTTGTGCCAATGCACCTGCATCCCGAGGTTATCAAGATGGCTTTGCCACACAACTGATGTTGAAAGATTTAGGTCTTGCGATTGAAGCAGCAGGGCAAGTGAAGCAACCGATTTTATTGGGTGGATTAGTGCAACAACTCTATCAACAGCTTTGCTTACAAGGAAATGCAAGCTTAGATTTTTCCAGTATTATCCAACAGTATTTACCCCATCAGCAATAAAAGTGATAGCAAACGGATTGCGGCAGAATTGCTCAAAATAATGTCCTTGTCGTGAATAAGAAAAAATTTAGACTGAGGTTAGAAAAATGTTGAATTATCAAGAAGCAGCACAAGCATTTGACTTACAAAAGGCTGCAAGTGAATTGTTATCAGGTTCTTTAGATTCGCTGAATGCGTGTTATGAATGTTGTGATCGTCATGCTGACTCAGACAAAGTCGCTTTATATTGGCGAGCGAAGGATGGACGTAAAGAACAATATACTTTTAGCCAGTTAAAAAAATGGTCAAGTCAATTTGCCAATTTTTTAAAGTCGCAAGGTGTGGAAAAAGGTGATCGTGTTTCTGGATTATTGCCGCGGACACCCGAATTGATTATTACCATCTTAGCGACATGGCGAATTGGCGCAGTGTATCAACCTTTGTTTACCGCCTTTGGTTCAAAAGCCATTGAGCATCGTGTGCAAGTGGCAAAAAGTAAATTGGTGGTCACGGATGTCGGTAATCGTGAAAAATTAGATGATGTACAAGAATGTCCTGCAATTGTCACAGTGGTAGATCAACAAGGCACTGCATTAAATCCTGAAGATTTTAACTTTTGGCAAGAATTGAATCAGCAGTCTTCAGAATGTGATTTGGTCATGCTGAATATGAATGATCCTTTCTTGCTAATGTTTACCTCAGGTACGACAGGTTTGGCGAAGCCGTTGGAAGTACCCCTCAAAGCATTGGTTGCTTATGGGCGCTATATGCAAGATGCGATTGGTTTAAAAGGCGATGAAGCATTTTGGAATATCGCAGACCCAGGTTGGGCGTATGGTTTGTATTATGGCATTACAGGACCTCTGCTCATCGGACATTCAACTTTATTCTATGAAGGTGGTTTTAGTATTGAAAGCCTGTGTCAAATCGTAAAAGAATATCAAATTACCAATTTAGCCGGTGCACCAACAGCATATCGGATGATGATGGCGGCTGATCCGACTCAAATGGCTCAATTACGTGGACAATTTGATAGAGTTAGTAGTGCAGGAGAGCCTTTAAATCCAGAAGTGATTCGTTGGTTTAAACAAGTTTTAGATGCACCCATTTATGACCACTATGGGCAAACAGAAGTGGGGATGGTGGTGTGTAATCATCATGGTTTAGAACATTCAATTCGTGCAGGGGCTGCAGGTTTTCCAAGTCCAGGTTATCGCATTGCAGTTGTCAATGAACAAGGTGAAGAAATGCCTGCCGATACACCGGGAATTCTTGCAGTCGACGTCAGTCAGTCACCGATGATGTGGTTCTCAGGTTATAAAGAAAGCCGTAAATCACCTTTTATTGGGCATTATTATTTAACGGGTGATACCGCAGAAATTCATGCAGATGGCAGTATGAGTTTTGTGGGGCGAAGTGATGATGTGATCACGACATCGGGTTATCGTATTGGACCTTTTGATGTGGAAAGTGCTTTGTTAGAGCATGATGCTGTGGTTGAAGCGGCTGTTGTCGGTGTGCCAGATGCAGAACGAACTGAAATTGTGAAAGCTTTTGTGATTTTGACCGAAGATGCTGAACCATCAGAAAGCCTTGCAGAGGAATTAAGCCAGTTTGTGAAAAAACGTCTTTCAGCACATGCTTATCCAAGACAAGTTGAATTTGTCGCTGAATTACCAAAAACACCGAGTGGCAAAATTCAACGTTTTTTACTTCGTAATCAGGAGATCACGAAGCAACAAGCTACAAGTGCGAACTAATATATAGACAGGGATTGAACGATGCAATTTACAGAAGAACAAGTCTTAATTCGTGATATGGCGCAAAGCTTTGCGCAAGAACAAATTAAACCCTATGCCAGTGAATGGGATCATAAATGTATCTTTCCTGCACAAGCTTTACAGCAAATGGGACAGCTAGGTTTCATGGGAATGCTTGTTCCAGAAGAATGGGGTGGTTCAGGTACTGGAAATTTGGCGTATGTTCTGGCACTTGAAGAAGTCGCTGCTGCTGATGGTGCGACTTCAACCATTATGAGTGTGCATAATTCTGTAGGTTGTGTCCCAATCTTAAAATTTGGGAATAATGAACAAAAACAACGCTTTTTAGTGCCTTTAGCCAAAGGTGAAATGATTGGAGCTTTCGCATTAACTGAACCGCATACAGGTTCAGATGCTGCTGCGATTAAAACCCGTGCTGTAAAAGACGGTGATGATTATATTTTGAATGGTGCAAAGCAATTCATTACTTCTGGGGATAATGCAGGTGTGATTATTGTCTTTGCTGTGACTGATCCCAGTGCAGGAAAAAAAGGAATCAGTGCATTTTTGGTTCCACGTGAAGCCCAAGGTTATGAAGTGATTCGTGTAGAAGAAAAACTCGGTCTACATGCGTCAGATACCTGTCAAATTGCCTTAACAGATGTCCGCATTCACAAAAGTCTCATGTTAGGAAAAGAGGGTGATGGCTTAAAAATTGCCTTGTCTAACTTAGAAGGTGGGCGTATTGGAATTGCAGCTCAAGCCGTTGGTTTAGCACGTGCTGCTTTAGAGGAAGCGACACGATATGCAAAAGAACGAGTCGCTTTCGGTAAGCCTATTTTTGAACAACAAGCAATTGCATTTAGATTAGCAAGCATGGCGACCGAAATTGAAGCGGCAAGACAATTGATGCATTACGCTGCACGCTTAAAAGAAGCAGGGCAGCCGTGTCTCAATGAAGCTTCTATGGCGAAATTATTTGCTTCAGAAATGACAGAACGAGTTTGTTCTAAAGCCTTACAGATTTTTGGTGGTTATGGTTATTTAAAAGATTTCCCTATCGAGCGCATTTATCGTGATGCTCGAATCTGCCAAATTTATGAAGGTACCAGTGATATTCAGCGTTTAGTGATAGCACGTAGTTTATAAAAATGAAGGTAAATAAGGAAAAGATGATGAGTTGGGAAACGATTCTATTAGAAAAGAAAAATGGTGTAGGTCTTATTACCTTAAACCGTCCAAAAGCTTTAAATGCTTTAAATACAGAATTGATTAGTGAAGTGAATCAGGTGCTTGATCAATTAGAAAAAGATCCTGAAATTGGCTGTATTGTACTAACGGGCTCAGAAAAAGCCTTTGCTGCTGGGGCTGATATTAAAGAAATGACGGAATTAAGTTTCCCTAATATTTATTTTGATGATTTCTTTAGCCTTGCAGATCGAATTGCACAACGCCGTAAGCCTTTAATTGCTGCAGTGAGTGGCTATGCTTTAGGTGGAGGCTGTGAGTTGGCGTTGATGTGTGATTTTATTTATTGTGCGGATAATGCCAAATTTGCGTTGCCCGAAGTGACCTTGGGCGTACTTCCTGGCATTGGTGGAACACAGCGTTTAACACTGGCAGTAGGTAAAGCCAAAGCAATGGAAATGTGTTTAACCGCTCGTCAAATGGGTGCGCAAGAAGCAGAACAAAGTGGCTTGGTTGCACGAGTTTTTAGCAAAGAAGAATTATTAGAACAAACCTTACAAGCGGCTGAAAAAATTGCAGAAAATTCATTAACCGCTGTAATGATGATTAAAGAATCCATCAATCGTACTTTTGAAGTTAGTCTTGCAGAAGGCTTACGCTTTGAACGCCGTACTTTCCATTCAATTTTTGCGACACTGGATCAGAAAGAAGGCATGCGTGCATTTGTAGAAAAACGTCCAGCCAAATTTACCAATCAATGAGGTTGAATGAACAGTATGAACATAGAAAATAATATAGCAGTGAGCACACAAGGTGCTTTGGGAATGATTACTTTAGATCGGCCCACTCATTTAAATGCTTTGTCGCTAAGTATGATTAATGGTATTCGAAATCAACTCGATCTTTGGCGTGATGATGCCAATGTTCAAGCAGTATTAATCAATTCAAATAGTCCAAAAGCTTTCTGCGCAGGCGGTGATATTCGTTATTTATACGATTCTTACCAAGCAGGGAATACAGATTATCAGGATTATTTTGCTGCTGAATACAGTATGTTGACAGCAATACGTCAATTTAAAAAACCAATTTTGGTATTTTTAGATGGCTATGTTTTAGGTGGTGGATTCGGTTTAGCACAAGCCTGTCATATTATCGTGAGCAGTGAAAAATCACGTTTTGCCATGCCAGAAACAGCGATTGGCTTTTTCCCTGATGTTGGCGCGACTCATTTCCTTTCTCGTTTAGATGATATTGGTGTGTATTTAGCAATGAGTGGAGAGCAAATCAGTAGTAGTGATGCTCTGTATTTAGATTTGATTGATTACCATGTACCCAGTGAGCGCTTAGTAGAATTGCAAACCGCAATTTCGAAACTGCCTCATTTAAATAAAGAACAGATAGAACAAACTATTGCTCGTTTTATTACAAATCCGAAAGAAAGTGAATTAATGAAATTGGCAGAAGTGATTCATGCCCATTTTGCGTATCAAACGGTTAAGGAAATTGAGCAAAGCTTAGCGAATGAAAACAATCCTGAGCATCAAGCATGGACACAAAAAATATTGGGAATTTTGCAACAACGTTCTTTGGTTGCAAAGCAAACTAGTCTGAAATTACAGCAAGTGGGGCGTGGTTTATCGCTTGAGCAATGTATGCAGCTTGAACGTGATCTACAAAATATTTGGTTTGATCATGGTGATTTAATGGAAGGTGTACGTGCCTTAATTATTGATAAAGACAAACAACCAAAATGGCAGTCACATAATCCTAAATTGGTTCAAATTTTAGAGAATTTGACAGCATTTGCATAAATCTAAAAGTTTTAAAAAATCATTGATCTAGAGAGAATGTTTTAGCACTGAATTGGGCATGAATAATCGTAATAAATGGATATTAAAATGTAAGTACTCAAGGAATCAGAGGTGAATATATGGAACAACAAGGAACATCTATAGGGACGAAAAAATCTTCACATCGGCTTGCTGGTATTTCTAGCATGGTCGGAACAACTATTGAGTGGTATGACTTTTTTATTTACGGTGCTGCTGCCGCACTTATTTTTAATAAACTTTTCTTTCCCAATTTAGATCCTTTAATGGGTGTTTTGGCTGCTTTTGCTACATATACCGTAGGCTTTATTGGTCGCCCATTAGGTGGCATTGTTTTTGGTCATTTTGGCGACAAAATTGGGCGTAAGTCAATGTTACTATTAACACTGATGTTAATGGGTATCCCAACCGTTCTGATTGGCTTATTGCCTACTTTTGAGAGCATTGGATATTGGGCTACTGTTTTCCTCGTGATTTTACGCTTTGTGCAAGGCATGGCGATGGGGGGTGAATGGGGCGGAGCCGTTTTGATGGCGGTTGAACATGCACCCGAAGGACAAAAGGGTTTTTGGGGAAGTTTACCTCAAGCCAGTACGGGCGCAGGTCTATTGCTCGCATCGCTTGCATTGGGCGCTGTTTCGTTACTTCCTGAATCTGCTTTATTTAGTTGGGGATGGCGCTTACCGTTTCTAGCGAGTATTTTACTTTTAGGTGTAGGTATATATATTCGAGTGAAAGTACCTGAGTCACCTGATTTTGAAAAAGTAAAAGCTAAAGCTGAAGAAGTAAAAATTCCTGCATTACAAGTTTTTAAAAATCATCCAAAACAAGTGATTTTAATTATTTTGGCACGTGCTGCTGAAAATGCATGGTTTTATATTGCTTCTACTTTTGCACTGGCATATACAACGACACAATTAGGTTTACCACGGCAAGAGATTTTATTTGCAACCATTTGCGGGGCAGGTGTCATTATGTTTATGACACCGCTCTGTGGTCATTTGTCAGATAAAGTCGGACAGCGAAATATGTTTATGTTTGGGTTGATTGTACTTGCATTGTATTGTTATCCATTCTTTAGCATGTTGAGCACCAAAGAGCCTGTATTGGTTTGGACCGCAATAGTACTTGCGATAGGAGTTGTTTTTCCGATTATGTATGCACCACAAGCTCAGCTTTTTGCGCGAGAGTTTCCACCCGAAATTCGCTATAGTGGAATTTCAATTTCAGTACAATTTGCAGGGATATTGGGTGGTGGTTTAGCACCAATTATTGCAACCAAATTATTGAGTATAGGTCACGGGAACCCTTATCTCATTTCAATTTATATTGGGAGTATGGCTGTCGTTGCAATTTTTTGTACGTGCTTTATGCAAAGAGATGGTAAACAACAATATGATCAGAAATATGTTCAAAAAACACGTTTAGATCAAGTTTCATAAATTAAATAGTCATGATAAAAAAAAGCCCCAGTCTTTTGACTAGGGCTTTTTTTGAATCTGGAGCGGGAAAAGAGACTCGAACTCTCGACCCCAACCTTGGCAAGGTTATGCTCTACCAACTGAGCTATTCCCGCTAAATGAGCAGTTTTATAGAAAACTTACACTAAAAAATTTGGAGCGGGAAAAGAGACTCGAACTCTCGACCCCAACCTTGGCAAGGTTATGCTCTACCAACTGAGCTATTCCCGCATGCCGTGTATAATACAGGATGTAAAAATAGGGTCAACATTTTTTTACGAAGCAAAGTGCTAATTGAATAAAATAAAGTCAGTTTTCAGCATTTTATTTAAATTTAGCTTAGTTTTTTCGGTTTCTTGAAGATTTTTGATTGAAAAATCATCGTAGTGAAGCAGTTTCATGTTTTCCATACAGTCATGGGCTGATAGACGTTATACTCAAATGCTATTGGTTATTTATCGAAGGACTAGACATGAGCTTAGAGCAACAACTCATTGAAAGATTAAACACACTTGCACCTACACATTTAGAAGTGATTAACGAATCGGCAGGGCATGGTAGTTATTTCCCCGGTAAAGAATCACATTTTAAAGTGATTATTGTGAGCGAAGAATTTACAGGTTTACGTTTAGTGCAACGCCATCAAAAAGTCTACGCCGTGGCAGCGGAATTGCTCAACCCAGGAAAAATTCATGCATTAGCGATACATGCTTATGTACCGAGTGAATGGCAGGGTCAAGCACCGAATAGTCCAGACTGTGCACATGCACCAAAAGCATAGTAGGCATAAATAATGGATACACATTTACTGATTAAAATTATACATATGAGCAGTGTTGCAGTTGCATTGATTGTTTTTATTGCATGTGCAAGCACATTGTTTATTGGTACACAGAATCAACAACCGAATCCCAAAGGTCGAATCATTTTTGTTGCCTTACAACATCTTTCCTTTACCGTATTGACGATTACTGGAATTATTTTATTGGTGATGAAAGATTTTCAAGTTCAGTCATGGTTTTATGCCAAAATTGTCTTGTTCCTCGTGTTGCTTTCATCATTAATTAAAACCTATAAAAAAGATGATTCTATTCTTCTGCCACAGCGCCGTGCTGGATTGGTGATTAGTTCTGTTGCATTTTTGGCGATTATTTCTCTCGTCATGATTAAACCAGTTTTTGGCTAATTGTTAGACATAAATTCCCAACATACCTGTGCTCTAGGTTAAACTGAATTTAATATGCAAAAAAGTACAATGTATTGAGGGAATTATGCTTACACGGGTTGTATTTAATCAAAAAGGTGGGGTAGGGAAATCAAGCATTGCTGTGAATTTGGCAGCAATTAGTGCATATCAAGGTTTTAAAACTTTGGTGATTGATTTAGACCCTCAAGCCAATTCAAGTCAGTATTTATTGGGTGATGACGCCACTTATTCAGCAGATAAAACAGCATTAGAGCCAAATATTGAGAATTTTTTTGACGATGTACTTGGAAACAACCAATCTAAAGGTCTGATTGGTAATGCGATTGGATCATTGTTGAAATCAAAAAATAAAGGATTTGAACAATATATTCATCGTTCACCTTTTAAAGATTTAGATGTTCTTCCCGCAAGCCCGAGTTTGGGTGCTTTAGAGCATGCTTTAGTCACTAAACATAAAATTTATAAATTACGTGATTCTATTCAAACCTTGTCGAATCAATATGATCGAATATATATTGATACGCCCCCTGCATTTAATTTCTTTACCTTATCGGCATTAATTACAGCGGATCGTGTGCTGATTCCTTTTGATTGTGATGTATTTTCAAAGCGCGCTTTGCAAACCTTAATTGAAAATGTGATTGAAACACAGGATGATCATAATGATCGTTTAGAGATTGAAGGCATTGTGGTGAATCAATTTCAAGCGCAGGCAAAATTACCACGTGAAGTGGTGCAACAGCTGAAAGACGAAGGTTTGCCTGTGTTGGAAAATATGTTGCCTCCTTCGGTGTTTATGAAAGAGTCGCATCATAAAAATATGCCATTAATTCATCTAGCTACAGATCATAAATTGACTCAAGCCTATCAATCATTGTTCAATGAAATAGAAAAGAAATAATCAAGGTTTTTAATATGAAAATCATTAATTTGAGCCTTTTGGCTTTAAGCACAATGTTGATGACGGCTTGTGCAACAACGGTTAAACCGATGTATGTGTCACCAACACAGTATCAAGCATTGAATTGTGCCCAATTGTCGAATGAGTTTGATCGTATTCAGCAGTACATTAACAATGGTGTGCAAACAGCGAAGCGTACTGGTATGGGTGTTGGTTTAGGACTCGGCGGTGGTTGGGGACGTGGCGGTTGGGGTTTTGGGCCATCTATTTCAGTGAATATGGGACAGTCTTCAGATACTAAAAATACTGAATTATCTCGACTCTATGGTCAGCAAGATGCGCTTTCTCAAGCGGCTCAATTTAAAAAATGCCCGTATATTCCAAAGCGTCAGATCCAAAAATAAGTTGAAAAGTGTGATAGATTTCCTCTTTTGAAAATTGGAGATCTATTCATGTTTTACAAAATATTTCAAATTTAAAATAATAAAAATCAGTAAATTATCTCCATAAAATAAAAAACTATACTCAATATTCATTTTTTATTCATAATTTAAACTTGTTATTTTTAAGCATTTTCAATTAAGGTGTGCGCCTCATTTAAGATACAGGACACTCTATGATTGAAAGTTGGCTTTTTATTTTTGCAATGATTGCAGTGCTCTTAATTCCGGGTCCAACCAATGCATTATTGGCTAACGCTTCACATCATCAAGGCGTGTTCAAAACCATACGTTTAATTCCTGCTGAATTATTAGGTTATGTTTACGGCATTAGTTTATGGGCTTTATTGCTCCATTTAAGCATGCCGACTTGGCCAATTTTGATTCATCTTTTACATTTTGCCAGTGCGATGTATGTACTTTGGCTGGCTTTCCTTCTATGGAAAAGTTCACCTGCGGATAAACAGCGTCAAAATTATCAAGCTTTAAAGCCACAACAAGTGTTTTTATCAACCTTAAAGAATCCCAAAGTCATTTTGTTTGCGACAGGAATTTTTCCAATTGAAACGTGGGATTCATTTGAAAATTATGCGTGGGTTTTAGGTGTATTTTGTCTAACCCTTATTCCATGTACATTATTTTGGATTTATTGGGGACAAAATTTAGTAGTGGGTAAAGTGAAGTTATGCACCGCCGATCAACTATATAAAGGATCGGCGATGTTGTTAATGCTTTGTATGTTGCCTGTAATCGTTCGTTTTTTCTAAAATTAAATTATTTTATTTCAGTCGTTGTAGTCTCTGTTTTCTTTGCAAAGAACTTATGGCGGATATAACCAATAATTCCTGGAAGTACACTCAGAATAATAATACCAAAAATCAAATGGGTAAAATTATCTTTAATAATAGGCATATTTCCAAATAAATAACCCAAAGCAATAAATGAACCAACCCAACAGAATCCACCAATCGCATTATAGGTTAGGAAAAATTTGTAGTTCATATTACTTGCACCTGCAACGAAGGGTGCAAAAGTACGTGCAAAAGGGATAAAACGGGCAAAAATAATGGTTTTACCGCCATGTTTTTCAAAAAATTGATTGGTTTTAATTAAATGATGTTTATTAATAAAGCGAGATTCAATTTCAAAAACACGTGGTCCAATATATTTACCAATGTGGTAATTCAAAGTATCGCCAAGCACAGCAGCAATAAATAATAAAATACCCAGTACCCACGGATCCATTGCACCCGTTGAAGCAGCCAAAGCACCCGCAGCAAATAATAAGCTATCACCAGGTAGGAATGGCATGACCACTAAACCTGTTTCTATAAAAATAATGAGGAATAAAATTCCATAAATCCAAATGCCGTAATTTGTTATAAATTCAAGAAGGTGCTCATCTACGTGCAGAATAAAATCAATCAAATCCATAAGGCAAAAACTATACAAAAATGTACGGAAATCCTAGCAGTCTAGTTGAATAATGTCAGTATGAAAATGATATAAATTCACACAAGCTTTGAATAAGTTATCGTTTTATTTTTAGAACAATAAGTGCTATTGATGCTGTTTAACCTATAAATTGATCAGAATAATATAGCTTCATCATTTAAAAACAGATTAAAAAAGGTCAAGAAAATGTTTAATCCAAATGTCGTTGTTAAAAATATCGTTAATCAACCGCAAGTGAATGCAATTGTTGCACTCATTGCTCGTGCGCTTATTGCATACATATTCATTGTTGCAGGGTGGGGCAAAATCACAGGCTATGCAGCAACTGCACAATATATGGAAACTATGGGGGTACCGGCGGCTTTATTACCACTCACTATTTTGGTTGAATTTGGTGGCGGTCTAGCTATTTTATTCGGTTTTCAAGCACGTTTAGCGGCTTTCGGCTTAGGTATTTTTAGTATTATCACTGCCGTTATTTTTCATGAGGGTGCAGATCAAGCTTCAGCAATTAGTTTTATGAAAAATTTGAGTATGACAGGTGGTTTATTTATTTTAATGTTGTATGGTGCTGGCAAACTCAGTATTGATCATGCTATTGAAAAATAATTTATAAAATAATAGCTTAGCCAATCTAAAGCCAGATACGTGATCTGGCTTTTTGATGTAAAAAATGAATGTTGGATTTTAAAGAATCTGAAAGTAAGTCTTTTCTTATGTTTTTCAATAGATTGAGTTTATATTCTTTGTACTGATGCAGGGGTGTGCGTCTTGTTGATAAAAATGATAGAATATGGCGCTAATATTCGTTTGCCTGCATAGTTGTTTACCCATGACTACCAATACCCAAATTACTGAAGATCGTATCCTGATTTTGGATTTCGGCTCTCAATATAGCCAGCTTATTGCACGTCGTGTACGTGAAGCTGGTGTTTATTCTGAAATGTATGCCTATGACATGTCTGAAGAAGACATTCGTGCATTTAATCCGAACGGTATTATCCTGTCGGGTGGCCCTGAAAGTGTACATGAAGAAGGTAGTCCGCGTGCGCCTGAAGTTGTGTTCAACTTAGGTGTTCCAGTATTGGGTATTTGCTATGGCTTGCAAACAATGTCTGAACAACTGGGCGGTAAAGTAGAGCCAGGTACAGTACATGAATTTGGTTATGCTGCTGTTGATGTTTTAGTTCGTGATCAGCTGTTGGGTGATTTAGATGATGGCGATAACAAACTCAAAGTTTGGATGAGCCATGGCGATAAAGTAAGTGCAATTCCTGAAGGTTTTTCAGTAACTGCAAGCACGCCAAGCTGCCCATTTGCCGCAGTAAGCGATGAAAAACGTCGTTTTTACGGTGTACAGTTCCATCCTGAAGTGACACATACTGCAAAAGGTGCAGAGTTATTGTCTAACTTTGTTCACAGCATTTGTGGATGTCGTAACCTTTGGAATTCTGAAAACATCATTGATTTACGTGTTGAACAATTGCGTAAACAAATTGGTGATCAAAAAGTTTTATTGGGTCTTTCAGGTGGCGTAGATTCATCTGTTGTGGCTGCACTTTTACACCGTGCAATTGGCGATCAATTGACATGTGTATTTGTAGATAATGGCTTACTTCGTTTGAACGAAGGCGAGCAAGTGATGGACATGTTTGCAAAAAACATGGGTATCCGAGTGATTCGTGCCGATGCTGAAGAGCGTTTCTTAACTGCGCTTAAAGGTGAAGTTGATCCTGAGAAAAAACGTAAAATCATCGGTCGTGAATTCATTGGTGTATTTGCTGAAGAAGCACGTAAGCTTGATGGCGTAAACTTCCTTGCACAAGGAACAATTTACCCTGACGTGATTGAATCTGCAGCAACAAAAAATGGTAAAGCACATGTAATTAAATCACACCATAACGTGGGTGGTTTACCAGAAGATTTAGCATTTGAATTGGTTGAGCCAATTCGTGATTTGTTTAAAGATGAAGTGCGTCGTTTAGGCACAACTTTAGGTTTACCTCACGAAATGCTTTATCGTCATCCATTCCCAGGTCCAGGTTTGGGCGTGCGTATTTTGGGTGAAGTGAAAAAAGAATATGCAGATATTCTGCGTCTTGCTGATGACATCTTTATGCAAGAACTTCGTGCAAGCGGTTGGTATGACAAAACTGCACAAGCATTTGCTGTGTTCCAACCAGTGAAATCTGTTGGTGTTGTGGGTGATGGTCGTCGTTATGCATGGGTGATTGCACTTCGTGCGGTTGAAACGGTTGACTTTATGACAGCGCGTTTTGCACATCTTCCTTATGATTTGGTTGATAAAATTTCAACGCGCATCATGAATGAAATTAAAGATGTATCTCGTGTTGTTTATGACGTATCGTCTAAACCACCTGCAACGATTGAATGGGAGTAAAACTGGGATTTCATGAAGCAACGCTTCATGCCAGTTTTACGGCAAAGGTTCTGCCTGCGCCAGTGCGAGACTTCAAGAAGCAACGCTTATTGCCTCAATTAGGGTAAGGCTAAGCATTTCCAGTGAACAAGTTATTTGAATAAAAGGACGCTTAGGCGTCCTTTTTCATTGTATATTCAAAGAAATGTA
This sequence comes from Acinetobacter sp. ANC 3832, assembly GCF_002135415.1. Lineage (GTDB taxonomy): Bacteria > Pseudomonadota > Gammaproteobacteria > Pseudomonadales > Moraxellaceae > Acinetobacter. Next base: position 469,748 of record NZ_NEGJ01000001.1, on the reverse strand, counting down.
AAACAGGATATAGAATGAGTTTTTCTCAGTGGTTAATTGAAAATAAAAATTTATCCGAAGCAACTGCACAGAAATATGATTTAGTTATTCGAAATCGAATTAAAGAATGGTTACCAAGCTATGAACTACCTCAAAATTATATTGATTATGAAGTATTAAAAAGAGATATCGAAGATTTAGATATTTATAAAGAGAGAAATTCTGTAGGGAATAATATGTATTCTGCTGCATTGAAGCATTACGGAAATTTTCTAAAAGAAAAGCAATCGAATATAGATGAAATTTTTGATTTGAAAAATAATTTTAATGTTGAAGCTGAGCGAATGATTAATGTTCGATTGCAACAACATAGATTTAGAAGAAAATTATTTTTAATTCATGATCATTGTATAATAACAGGCTACTCAAAAAATAATTTGTTAATCGCTTCTCATATTAAACCTTGGTCTAAAAGTACAGATGATGAAAAGATTGATCCTTATAACGGGCTTTTACTCACACCAAATTTCGATAAACTTTTTGATAAAAATTTAATTTCTATAGATTTTCATGGAAAGATTATTCTTTCTAGAGAATTGAATTCTATTGATATTGAGTTTTTTAAAATCCCTAAAAAAATAGATTTTAAATTTAATAATCAGCATAGAAAATATCTTGAATATCATAATGCTCTAGTAGAGCAATGATAAAAAATATAGGGCATATCAGCATCCTTTTTTTATATCTTAATAATTTTTAATAAAAATATAACTTAATATTTATCAGTATATTGGTGGTTGATGCTATATCTTAACTTTACATAAGACATATTAAGATATATCTTATTGTTCTAATTTAAGCAATATGAGTGATAAAAGATGAGAGAACGTAGAAATCATCACCCTCGCGTAGCATTTGAACATTCAGGCGAATTTCGTGGAGAAGGACATCATGGTGGGCGCCGTGGACGCCTATTTGAAGCAGGTCGAATGAAACTTTTGGTGCTCCATTTAATACAACAAGCACCAAAACATGGCTATGAAATCATTAAAGAAATTAGTGATCTTGTCGGTGGTGGTTATAGCCCAAGTGCAGGAACGATTTATCCAACACTGACTTATCTGGAAGAGATGAGCTTTGTGACCGTGGAAAATACTGAAGGTGATCGTAAGCAATATCACATTACCCAAGCAGGGCGACAGCATTTAGAAGAACAACAAGCCCTGCTCGAAAAACTGTGGGAAAAACTCAAACTGAAACGTGAAATTCAAAACAGTGACCATTTATTGGATATTCATCGTGCGATGGAAAATTTAAAAACGGCTTTGCGTTTAAAGCTGAATATCACGGATATTGAACAAGACAAAGTTCGCCAAATTGCAGAGAAGATTGATTTGGCAGCAGTTGAAATTGGTCGTCTGTAATCAAAATTTTAAATCGATATCTTGTATGCGGATTCATGTATTCTTTATTTTTCTCAGTAAGCAGAAAGAAAAAAGGGCTATGCAAGAAAGCGAAAGAATGAGGAAAGAAAAATGAAACAACATCAATATCATGTCACTGTACAACACCTTGCTGATGCTCAAGGAAATCCTTCAAGCTATACAGAAAAAATAGAGTTTAATACTGGCAACCATGATGATCTTTTTATTGTTCTGGACCGTCTACAAAAGGCTGAATTATTTGATGAAGAAACCACAAAATCTTTTGCGGTAGGTTTAAAACTTTTTGGTGAAGTGATGCTTGAAAATAAAAACCATCCTTTATTTAAAGACTTTAAACCGCAGTTTTTGGAATTTATGAAAAATATGAAACAGCAAATAAAAAAGGAAGAATGATTGAATCGAAATTTTGCCTATGGACGAAAAGTTTATGCAAAAAGTCTCATTCTTCAAACTCATATTTCAAGAGTAATTTAAACAATACGCGAGATTAAACATGCAGCAAAAAAGACCAATGATTTTCGGCTCTATTCCAAAATTACCTGCTCAATATGCAGGTTGGATTATGCCCTTATTTTTATCTGGACTCATGAGTGGCACAATTTCATTGATTAATATGCTGATGAACTTAGGTTTTGTTGATGGTATTTTTTCAAAATGGTTATCAATATGGATGTTTTCGTGGGCAATCGCTTATCCAACGGTACTGATTTTCTTACCATTGGTGCGCCGTATTACAGGTTTAATTGTGGATATTCCACATCCGAATGCGCCTAAATAAGATTTTTTCTCTTTAAATTCATCGTAGATCAGCACGCTATACATCTACGGTGATTGCTAGAAATATCGACCTATTTAAGTGATTGAATAAACGTCAAAGCATCCCAAAGCTTTTTATTGAATAAAGAGAGTGGAAAAGCTTTTATACAAGCAGCCGAATATAAGAATATTTACAACAAAAACAAAACTCCAATTGTCCTATTTATAGCATTCAGCGTATTAAGTTAATCATAGGTTCAAGTGAATAGAATCGCTAAACTTAAGAACAAACTTGATGATCAGCCAATCGCAAAGCATCATTTGGCTCTGAATGAATTTAGGATAAGAAAATGACCAATACAAATTACACAGAAATTTCAAATTCAGATGATTGTGAAAAATACGTCAATCAATATATTCAAGACTTTCAAATCCGCTCTGCGGAAATCGGTAAAGGTACAGTGATTAAACGTGCTTTGCCCAGTCGTCAAAAACGTATGATTGGTGCATGGTGCTTTTTAGATCATGCAGGGCCTGTGGTCTTTCCACAAGGTGATGGTTTAGATGTTGGACCTCATCCACATATTGGTTTACAAACTTTTACGTGGATGATTGAAGGCACGATGATGCATACTGACAGTATCGGTTCTAAACAATTGATCCGTCCGAAGCAGGTCAACTTAATGACCGCAGGTCATGGTATTTCTCATACTGAAGTTGCACCAGACACTGAAACGCATATGCATGCGGCACAACTTTGGATTGCTTTGCCTGATAATAAAATCAATATGCCACCGCAGTTTGATCATTATCCTGAGTTACCTGTGGTTGAGCAGGACAACATTGAATTTACAGTTTTAGTCGGTGAGTTTTTACAAACTAAATCACCTGTGAAAGTGCATTCAGAACTTTTAGGTGTAGATTTAACTGCGAAAGAATCAACGACCACTCGCATTCAGCTTAATCCAAAATATGAATATGGGTTTTTGGCGTTGGAAGGAACTGCAACGATTCATGGTCATGAATTGGATGATAATAATTTAGTCGTGCTTGAACCGGGCTTAACCGAAATTGAAGTGCAATTGCATGCAGGTAGTCGTTTATTGCTTTTAGGCGGTGAACCATTTGAGTCGCCAATTTTATTGTGGTGGAATTTTGTTGGACGTACGCAGGAAGAGTTGAAGATCGCTCGTGATCAGTGGGTGAATCAGGATCAGCGTTTTGGCAATATTCCTGATTATGAAGGCCCTCGCTTGGAAGCACCTGTGTTGCCTGACAGTATGCGGGCTTCGAAATAGTGACAAAATCCTGTGTTGTGCTGAGAGAATATTTCTATTTTCTCAGCACAACGGACGACATCTATCCTACCAATCATGATGATAAATTCAGTTCAAAATCTTAAGTTGGAAGAGATCTAGCTTGTATTTATAAGGCTTTATTTAAAAAGCTCATATAGTGCTGATTTATAAATAATAAATTCATTTAGGAAATAAAATGGCAATTATCGCAAATGCAAAAGTAAAAACCTTAGCTGAACCGTGGTCGGGTGATATTTCCAGTGGAAAGCATCAATTGATAACAGACAAACCTGAATCTTTTGGTGGGCAGGACAAAGGTTTAGCACCGTATGATTTAATTTGTTCAGGTTTAATTTCTTGCACCATGATCACTTTACGGATGTATGCAAAACACAAAGACATTGAATTAGGTGAATTTACTGTTGAAGCTGATTTTAATGCCAATAAAGAAGGGCAGGAATGGATTGATCGTCGCTTATCTTTTATCAATCCTTTGTCTGATGAGTTACATCAAAAGGTATTGGATATTTGTCAGAAAACACCTGTGACCAAAACTTTATTAAGAAGTGTTGAGATTCATACTCAAATCATCTAATTCATATCTAAAAATAGACGGCATTTTGTACAAAACAAGGTGTCATTTTTGCATGCCTATCGGTTATATTCGATAAAACTCTTCGAGGCGAAAATAATGATTACACTGCATCATCTTGAACAATCACGCTCATTACGCATTATTTGGGCTTTGGAAGAATTGGGTGTGGAGTATCAGATTAAATATTATAAGCGCCTGCCAACCATGGCTGCACCACCTGAATTGAAAGCGGTACATCCTTTAGGAAAATCACCTGTGCTGACAGATGGTGATTTGACTATTGCAGAATCGGCTGTGATTCTGGAATATTTGCAAGCGACTTATGACACTGAAAATAAGTTTAAGCCACAGAACCCAAAAGATTTAATGCAATATAATTATTGGATACATTATGCAGAAGGCTCATTGATGCCTTATTTGGTCATGACTTTGGTGATGACCAATATGCCCAAACATGTGCCTTTTATTATTCGACCTGTTGCTAAGAAAATTTCTGAAGGGGTTAGGGGGGGCTTTATTAATCCACGTTTAAAAGAACATACCGCATATTTAGAAGATTATTTTTCAAAACATGAATTTGCTGCTGGTGATTTTTCTTTTGCGGATATTCAGATGAGCTTCCCTGTGATTGCGATGCAAGAGCGAACCAAAGGCAATAAACCTCAACTGGCTGCTTATGCTCAGCGCATTCAGCAACGTCCTGCATTCTCACGTGCGAAAGCTAAAAGTGAAAGTTAATTTTAGTTCAATCATATGAATTTAATTTTCTTACCTGGCGCATCGGGGAGTACTGAATTTTGGCAACCTGTGATGCAACAGTTGCCAGATGAATATCAAAAATCAGTGATTGCCTATCCCTGTTTTGGTGGCTATCCAGCACATCCACAAGTGCATCATTTTGCAGATTTGCAGGATTGGGTCATCAATCAAATTGATCAGCCGTCGATTGTGATTGCGCAGTCGATGGGTGGGATTTTTGCAGTTCAGGCGGCATTGCAAAAACCTGAGTTAATTCAGGCTTTGGTTTTGGTCGCAACATCAGGAGGCATTGATTTAAGTGCTTTTGATGTTGCAGATTGGCGCAAAGAATATCAACAAACATTTGCTGTACCTGATTGGTTTATAGGTCATCAGCAATGTTTAGATGATCAACTGCATAGAATTCAATGCCCTGTATTGCTCATTTGGGGAGGTGATGATCCCATCAGTCCTATCACCATTGGAGAATATCTACAGTCTAAAATTACTCAAGCTGAATTGCATATCATTGAAAATGGTCAGCATGATTTAGCCAAAGTCTATGCAGATCAAGTCAGTACACGAATACAAATATTTTTACAGCAGAAAGTACCTAAAATCGATAAATAAAAAGTTTTTATATTAAAAGCTTATATTTTGAAATTGACATTAAACCGACATAAAAATGACACGGAATATTCATATTGTGCAGTGAGAATAGGCTATTTTAATTTAAGTCTATCTCTCGTATGAAAACAATAAGCCATAATATGACAAGTCTAGCCCTCGCATTGAGTTGCCTCGTTGGTCTGAGTGCGTGTAATGATAATAAAGATGATAGTTCAAGCACTGTACAGCCTAATCCGCCTGTTGTTACCCCACAACCGCCAGTAGATACCCGTGATCAGCGTTTTTTAACAGCCAAAGTGGGTGATGTGATTCAAGTGTCGATTGATGACATGATTCCAACGCAAGGTGCAGTTGGTTATGACCAAATTTATTATAAATTGGGTCGTTGGCAAGGGGATGTCAATCGCCCAACTTGGCAAGCAGATCCCGTCAATCAATTGGTGTATTTAAACAAAACCATTGGTAAAAAGTTTGATGATTATTGTTCAACCATTGGTGCAAAAGGTCATGCTGACTTTGCATCTATTCAAGAATTGCAAAAAGCCACATTAAAAGATTTGAGCACATTTAGTTGCTTGGAAAAAGCAGGAACTGAAATAGCCGATCTCAAAAGTGTAGCCATTGGTTACGACGGCAAGCCCTATATTACAGATGGTCATCATTCAATGACGCAATTAAAAGAAATTGCAGATGGCGGTGGTCAGCTGAAAGTTTGGGTAAAAGTTGTTGGAAATTATAGTGATCTTAAAACCGCTGATGCTTTTTGGGCAACCTTGGTTAAAAATGGTCAGGCTTGGCTGAAAGATGGTAAAAACCAACCGATTACTTATCAACAATTGCCTAAAAATTTAGGTTTAATTTCTGTATCGAATCCAACGGGTATGCAAAATGATCCATACCGTTCTTTGGTGTATTTCACCCGAGATATTGGCTATAGCCAAGTCACAGGTGCGCTAGATTTTACCGAATTTTTATGGGAAGATTGGTTTAATAAGCAAATTGCAAATGGTGTGGTTAAGCCTTTAAGTTATTTCCATACGGATGTGACAACCTATGGTGCAGCAGATGTTTTAGCAAGCAGTACATTGAATGTGGATTTGACTGTTTCAGGCAGTGCAACAGGCTATCAAGCAGCGATCGCAAATTATTCAGTCTTAATGGGTACAACCAAGCCGACAGATATTATTTATGGAACATCGACGGCTGCGAATCTAGGTGCTTTGCTTTTACAGAAAAACATGCCTAAAGACCCTGTAACATCAGCCTCTATCTCGAATTTTACTGATTTAAACCGTGATGAGGTGAAGAAAGATAAGACACCACGAACAGGTGGTAGTCTGTGGTATGCAATGAAATATACAGAGTGTGGTAAGCCACAAGCAGGCACCTGTTGGGGATGGTAATTTAAATTTCTCTACGATCTAAAACAAAAAAAGGAACGAATAATTCGTTCCTTTTTTGAAATTTGTACTTAGTACTTAACGCTTCACCACAATCGAATCGATGCCACTATGTTGTAAAGTTTGCTGTGCAATCACTGCCGCATTTTGAGATTCATATGGACCTGAAATGACACGGTACCAAGTTTGATTACCTTCCGTGCTTTTCATCACATCAGCAGATAAACCATTTAAAATAATTTCTGCTCGACGTGCATCAGCGCTGTCAGGGTCAGGGTAACTACGCACTTGTAAGATATACTCAGGTTGAGCAGGGACTGCTGCTTGCTCAGAGCCATCTACACCAGTATCCACTTGCTCTGTTTGAGCAGGAGCTTCTACAATCACAGGCTGACTTTGAGTTTGTGATTCAGGAATCGCCTGTTCAGGAATAGGTGTAACTTGTTGCTGTGGTAATAGATCGTAAAACCGATAATCTTTGTTAGTATCTTCTTGATAATGCTCAGAAGTAACTTCATTTTTCGGTTGGACAGGAGCCCACGGTTTCCAGAGCATGAGCGCTACTGCAAAACTTAACACGATTAAAATAACCACAAGCATACCTAACCATTTAGGAATCAATGGTTGCTTTGGCTTATTCGGTCGTTCAGACACACCGCGCTGCGTTTTTCCAAACACGTGGAATTCCTCTCTTATTGTTTATTGTTACATTTCATAAGGTGCTGAAACACCAAGCAATGTTAAACCATTTTTAATCACTTGTTGTACGTTTATTGATAATAATAAACGTGCTTGAGATAGTGCAACATTTTGATCATCCAAAACTTTTGCATCATCTAAGTTGTACCAACCGTGGAAGAGTGCAGCCAATTCTTTCAAGTAGTTACCGATTTGATGCGGTTCATAACTATTGGCAGCACGAATCACAATTTCAGGATACGCTGCTAATTTTGCAAGAATTTCAGTTTCAGCTTCAAGTGTGAGTAAAGATGCATCGTAATTGGCTAATTGCTCACGACTAAATGGAATATTTTTTTCAGGTGCTTTCAAATCAACCATACGGTTCACACGTGCATACGCATACTGAATGTAATACACCGCATTGTCTTTACTTTGCGATACAGCAAGATCTAAGTCAAAATCAATGTGTTGTTCAGATTTACGCATTACATAATAGAAACGTGCGGCATCATTGCCGACTTCTTTGCGTAGGTCACGTAAAGTCACAAATTGACCTGAACGAGATGACATTTGCACCATCACACCGCTACGCCATAAGCTGACGAATTGAACCAAAAGCACGGTCAATTTTTTAGAGTCATACCCCATTGCATCAATGGCAGCTTTTACACGTGCAATATAACCATGGTGATCTGAACCCCAAATATCAATAATATCAGTATAACCACGTTGCAGTTTATTCAAGTGATACGCAATATCTGATGCAAAATAAGTGGTTTGACCATTACGACGTTTCACAACACGGTCTTTTTCATCGCCAAAGTCAGTCGATTTAAACCAGATGTTGCCATCTTTTTCGTATAAGAAACCACGTTGATCAAGCGTCTGTAGTGCTTCATCAATTTTTTCAGTTAAAGCAGCTTCGCTGAACCATTTGTCAAAAGTTACCCCGAATTCACCCAAGTCATCTTTAATGTCATCTAAAATGGCATGTAAAGCAGCTTGATGGAAAACACGGTAACCTGTACCAGTTAAAGCTTGTGAGTTATAAATTAAACCATCAATGTGTTTTTCTTTATCGCCTGAAAGTACAACCTTGTTGCCTTCAGCATCAAGTTCTTCAGCGTATTGAACATCTTCAGGCACATCTTTATAGACATCAGCAACAGGGTGTACATAAGCATCACCATGTTTATCAATAATGCTTTGTGCAATTTCTTTAACGTAGTCGCCTTGATAAGCATTCTTTGGGAAGACTAAGCTTTGACCTGTGAGTTCGAGGTAACGTAAATAGGTTGATGTTGCAAGGATGTCCATTTGACGACCTGCATCATTCACATAATATTCACGATCAACTTTAGCACCGGTTGCTTCAAGTAAATTCGCAACCGTCATACCATACGCTGCACCACGACCATGACCTACGTGTAGGCTAGAGGTCGGGTTCGCAGAAACGAATTCAACTTGGATTTTTTTAGCAGCATTGGCTTGGGTTTTACCAAACTCATCTTTTTGCGCTTGAATTTGATCAAGAATTGCAAAACGTTGTCCTGCATTCAAAAAGAAATTGATAAAGCCTGGACCTGCGATTTCAGCTTTGGTGATATCTGCAACTTCAGGTAAATTTGCTAAGATTTTTTCTGCAAGATCACGAGGTTTCATGCTCGCAGCTTTAGAACCAATCATGGCAATGTTTGACGCAAAATCACCGTGACTTCGGTCTTTAGTACGCGTCAAAGTACTGGTGTTTTTCCAGTCAGATGGGAGAATCCCTTGAGATTGAAGGGATTGAACTGCATGATCGAGAGCTGCTTGTATGGCCGTATTCATAATCTATCGAGAAATAAATGTCGCAGAAAAACAGCAAATATAGCAAATTTCACAGTCTTTAGGTGAACGCATTTGTATCGAATAAAGGCTATTCGTGATAAAAGGCAGTTTTTTTCTAAGAATGAAAGAGTGAAGCTTCAAAATAAGTCTTAAAATCAATATTTAAAGACAGGAAATCACCTTCTAAGTGGTTTGTTGTTTAAAGCATGATGCTCATCTTTAACCGTATTATTTATAGAAATATCATCAGAATAGGTTTCTTGAATCACTATAAATAAAGGCGCTATCCAAGAAACCTATTCTGAATAGAACTATTCTTTACAGCTCACAGGTTTTTCTAATAACTCTGCATGACCATTTTGGAAGGTATAGAGTTTTGATGCATTAAATATTTTAATCACTTTTGCCGTTTTTAAAGCAGTTTTAAACGGTTCAAGTTTTTTTGCATTCACAGCATCAAAAGGGTTGGCAAAGTTTTTATTGTCTAATAAAAACTGAATTGAGCCTGCTTGTGGATCATGGGCTTTTAAGATATCTTGTCCATCTTTATTTTGAATAGTAAAGCTTTGCTTTTGTGACGGAATTTTACAGTTCAAACGAAAAAACAGCATTTCACCCGTTTTAGCTTTGTTTTGTAAATTATAAATACCTTGTAAATCATTTTCGATATAGACCCATTGACCTGTCGGCATATTCAGCGTCATTTGCTCAATTTTTTCTAAAGTGGTTTTACTGACATCGACTACACCTTTCTGATCAATTTCAGGTACTTTCTTTTCACCTAAACCGACCATATCTTTCATTTTTGAGGTTGTTTTGGAAACGGTTTGGCAACCACTTAAGAGGATTGCGGTGCAGATGAAGATTATTTTTAATTGAGTTTTCATTGTCATATTCTTATTGTAAAAAAAGTGATGATTAGAACCAAGTCCTGATATATCTTTCATGAATTGCGCTGAAAATGCAACCTCACTTTAAAAAACGCTTTATTGTGACGTTTTGTATGAAAAATACAGTAATTTATCATTCTGTAAAATACTCAGCATATCATTATCACGTATCTAAATACCCATTTCGCTAAAAATAGGCTTAAGCTAATATAAGACGAAAGTAGTATTTGTGGCGAAAGACTTAGGTCATTACAGCATTGTCCGCATAAAATGAGAATGGAAATGACAACTGAACATTTGAAAAAGCACCCTTTATATATTCCTTATGCAGGTAATACCTTATTAGAACTTCCACTGTTAAATAAAGGTTCGGCATTTAGTGAAGAAGAGCGTACTCGCTTTAACCTTCATGGTTTAATTCCACATGTGATTGAAAGCATTGAAGAGCAGAGTCAACGTTCATACCAACAGTACTGCGCTTTTAATGACGCAATCAACAAGCATATTTATTTACGAAATATACAAGACACCAATGAAACGTTGTTTTATCACTTAATTGAAAATCATTTAAGTGAAATGATGCCAATTATCTATACCCCAACCGTGGGTGAGGCATGTCAGCGTTTTTCTGATATTTACCGCCGTCATCGTGGGATTTTTATCTCATATCCTGACCGTAATCATATCAATGACATTCTGCATAATGTGAATAAGAAGAATGTGAAAGTCATCGTGATTACAGATGGTGAGCGTATCTTAGGTTTAGGTGACCAAGGTATTGGCGGTATGGGGATTCCGATTGGTAAATTATCGTTATATACCGCATGTGGTGGTATTAGCCCTGCCTATACACTACCAATCACCATTGATGTCGGTACCAATAATCAGCAATTATTGAATGACCCTATTTATATGGGGTGGAATCAGCCACGAATCAGTGGTGATGAATATTACGAATTTGTTGATGAAGTGATTACTGCGGTGAAGCATCGTTGGCCGACTGCCTTGATCCAATTTGAAGACTTTGCCCAAAAGAATGCAATGCCTTTATTGGAAAAATATCGTGATCAAATTTGTTGTTTTAATGATGATATTCAAGGAACAGCGGCAGTATCTGTGGGAAGTTTAATTGCAGCCAGTCGTGCTGCGGGTAAACAACTGAAAGATCAGAAAGTTGCATTCTTGGGAGCAGGTTCAGCAGGCTGTGGTATTGCAGAACAAATTGTGGCGCAAATGGTGGTTGAGGGTTTAACCGATGCTCAAGCTCGTGAACGTGTATATATGGTCGATCGTTTTGGTTTAATTACTGAAAATCAGCCAAACCTCTTAGATTTCCAACGTAAACTAGCGCAAAAGCCTGAAGCGATTACCCATTGGGGTAATGCAGATGAAATTATTTCATTACTCGATGTTGTGAAAAATGCCAAGCCAACTGTATTGATTGGTGTATCAGGTCAGCCGGGATTATTTACAGAAGAAGTGATTCGAACTTTGGCTGAAAATTGTGAACATCCAATTGTTCTCCCTCTGTCAAATCCAACGTCACGTGTTGAAGCTGTACCAGCAGATATTATTCATTGGACCAATGGCAAGGCTTTAATTGCGACTGGTAGTCCATTTGCACCTGTGAATTATCAGGGTAAAACTTATAATATTTCACAGTGTAATAATTCGTATATTTTTCCAGGGATTGGTTTGGGAGTAATTGCCGTACAAGCAACTCGAGTAACGGACAATATGTTAATTGCATCGAGTAATGCATTGGCGGATTGTTCTCCAAAACTGCAAAATATTGATGCTGATTTATTGCCTGATTTAAATGAATTGCAGCAAGTATCTAAAATTATTGCTTTTAAAGTGGCCAAAGCAGCCATTGAAGATGGTGTAGCACCTGCAATTTCTGATGAATTGTTACAGCAACGCTTAGAAGAAAACTTCTGGAAACCAGAATATCGTCACTATAAACGTGTTCCGTTCTAATTTTATTCAATTTAACTAAATCTAAAGGAATCAAATAATTGGTTCCTTTTTTTTATTTTGATAATAAATGATAACAATTTGAACTCTAGACTTATCGAAAAGCTCGTTTAGAATTGCTTAAAATAGTTTAAAAACAATAAGCCATGTTGAAAAATATTAATGTTTTGATTGAAAGTTTGGGGTTGAGTTTACAAAAGCGTGCCTTGCATATTCAGTTCTCAAATAGTGCTTTAAATACACAGGTTTTTATTCAGTGTATTCAAGGGCAACATTTTATTAATCAAGGACTGAAAGCAGAAATTCTATGCCTTTCGACCAATGCCCATATTGCATTAAAGCAATTTATAGGCGGTCAAGTTGCAGTAGATCAAGTCACTGATTTTGGCGAGCTATATCGAACGACTGGTATTATTACAGGGGCGAGCCAAGGACAAAGTGATGGTGCACTAACGCTATATAAACTCACAATCGAAGATGGTACGGCACTGTGGCACAAACGTCGTAATAGTCGTGTGTTTATGAATAAAAGTGTTCGTGAAATTAGTGAAATTTTATTTAAAGAATGGCAGACAAAAAGTCCATTATTCGCAGTGAGCCTCAGCTTAGATGCCAATGGTTTAAAACAAGATTACGATATTCGTCCTTTTGTGATGCAAGCCAATGAAACAGATTATGAATTTTTAACACGCTTATGGCGTAGCGAAGGTATCAATTGGTTAGTTGATGAATCTGCAAGAATCGTTCCTGTGTCGGCAACACAAATCCAAGTACAAAAGCTTCGCTTAATTGATGACAATAGCCAATATGAGGCATTGAGTCGGAGAACAATTCGCTTTCATCGCAGTAGTGCAACAGAACGGTTTGATAGCATTACTAGTTTTATAGCACAACGCCATCTTCAATCGACCTCTATTCAAGTGCAACGCTGGCAAGCAGATAGCTTGGCGCAAGATCAAGGTGAAATTCATTTAAGTCATCATGCACATAGTGAACAACAAGACAATGAAACCTTAAGCTTAGAACAAGCTTGGACGATTAGCCCTGCTTGGACCAGTGATTTAAAAGGTGAAGATCAAACCACTGCATCGAGTAGTACACAATTAGAAAAACTGAATTCACAGTTATCACAATATCAAGATTTACAATCTAAGTATTTTAGCGCTGTAAGTAGTGTCCGAGATGCTCAAGTAGGTTATTGGTTTGAATTAGCAGACCATCCTGAAATTGATCAACATAGTGGTTCTGATCGTGAATTTTTAATTCTAGGTAAGCAGTTCTATAACCAAAATAATTTACCGAAAGATATTCAAAATCAAGTGACATCCTTAGTCAATTTAAGCCGTTGGAACTTTGTTCAAAAAGATGAACGTCAAGCCAATGAGCTGTCTTTAGTTCGTCGTAATATTCCGATTGTTCCTGAATTTAATGTATTGAGTCATCGTCCTTCAGCTTATCCGCAACGTGCCAAAGTGGTTGGACCACAAGGTGAAACTATTTACGTGGATCAGTGGGGGCGGATTAAAGTTCGGTTCTTATTTACGCGTGCAGATGATAATACACATGACAGTGGCGCTGGAAGTAATGATAACGACACCGATTCTGCGTGGATAGATGTCCTGACCTCATGGGCAGGTGAGGGTTATGGAACAAGATTTCATCCCCGTATTGGTGAAATTGTTGTGATTGATTTCTTTGATGGTAATGTTGATCGTCCATTTGTAACGGGGCGTATACATGAAGCTGAACGTCATCAAACCATGTTTGATATTAAAGGACAGCTGCCTGATACCAAAAAACTCAGTGGTATACGTTCACAAGAAGTGGCTGGTGCTGGATTTAACCAACTTCGTTTTGATGATACGACAGGACAAATTAGTACTCAATTACAAAGTAGTCATGCCGCAACGCAACTCAATTTGGGTAATTTAAGTCATCCAAAAGACAAAGAAACCAGTAATGGACGCGGTGAGGGATTTGAGCTCAGAACAGATGCTTATGGTGCTATGCGTGCTGGAAAAGGAATGTTGATTACGACTTATGCACAAGAAAATGCAATCGCAGATCACTTAGAGGCAGCACAAGCTCAGTCTTTATTGAGTCAAGGCCATGAAAGCATGAAAATGTTAAGTGAAATTGCAGTGAAGCAACAAACAGATGCATTAAATGTGATTAGTCGTTTACCTAAGTTTATTCAATCTTTAGAAATAAAAAATTCAGCTCAGGCCGTGCTTTCAACAGTCAGTTTATTTAAAGAGGGAATTAGTAATGACCCTTTAAATGCATTAAAAGATTGTGGTGGCTTTATTAGCGATGTCGGTTCGTTTGGAGGAAATGCGAAAGGTGTTGTGGATGAATTTAATGCCTTTTTTGCAGACGCCAAAGACTCCATACAGAATTTAAAAGATTTTATTGAGAATGTTCAGGAGCATGGAACAGATGTCATTAAAGGGAAATTGGCGAGTTTAAAGGACAATATTCAATCGAATCCTTTTGAATCGATTCAAAGTGTCGGTAAAGTTTTAGCAAATGTTGATATTAAAGATTTTGATCTTATGAGTACTTGCGGAACATTTAGTAAGGGAAGCAAACTTGAAATTACTCCAAATAAAGCGTTAAGTTCATTGCAAGGTTTTATGGAAGGTTATACCCAAGGTTTAGAAAATAGCAGTGATGATAAAAAACAGGAACAAGGCAAATTATTTAGACAAGCCTTGATGTTATTGGCTTCACCGAATGGTATTGCTTTAACCACGCCGGAAGATATTATTTTACAAGCTTCGCAAGATATTGCTGAAAGTGCTCAAGGATCTATTAACTTTAGTGCGCAGAAAAACTTAGTTGCACATGCACAAGATAAAATTAGTTTGTTTGCCGCACAAAAAGGTTTAAGTGCTTATGCTGCGAAAGGTCAAATAAAAATTCAAGCCCAAGATGATGCTATTGAAGCGATTGCCAAGAAAGTTATTAAGTTAATTTCAACGGAAGATAAAATTGAGATTACCAGTCCAAAAGAAATTGTGCTGACGGCAGGTGGTTCTCAACTGAAAATTAATGCAAGTGGTGTATTTTCTACTACGGGTGGTAAGTTTGAGAGTAAAGCGGGGCAGCATAGTTTTGTGAGTGGGGCGAAGGTGTCTTATGAGGTGCCTCAGCTTCCAAATAATGTGATGTATAGTAATAAGTTAGATATTTATGATTTATTTTGGGAAAGTGACTTTAGTCAATTAAGTTATAAAGCATTTATGCCTGATTCAAATTCATTTGTTTCAGGGCAAATAGATGAACATGGTCGTACAGGAAAAATTAGTACAGCAGATCCGTCAAAAGTACAAGTTTTAGTAGGTTCAGATGATGAGTGGGGATTATCCATAGAAGGCTTTGATGAGGAGGATTTTCTTGATGATTCTAATCAAGAAAATCCAAGTTTAGATAATGATAATAATAATAATGAAGAATACAAGGGTTAGAACATGACAAATAGTAAAAAATCATTAGCTACAATTCAGGTCATTGATATATTTGGAAGCCCTATTTCAAAAGCTCAATATGAAGTTAAAAATCAAAGGACTGGTCAAGTGATTGCAGCAGGTGCTACAAATTCATCTGGTTGTATTGTTGAGATTAGCCGAGATAAAGGGACTATTCTAGATGTTTATATAAAAAGTATGTTTGGCGGATTGATGGTTAAAGTACAAAGTTTTTCGATGTCTAGAGACCGAATGTTGGTTAAAATCACAAGCCCTAAAGTCCTTTTAGATTTAAAAACTTTGACAAATCAAGGTAATAGTGGGCAATATAAACGTAAAACGCATATTGTAAAAAAAGGTGAAACCTTAACTTCAATAGCATCTCAAAATCATACAACATTTAGAGCCTTAGAGCTTCTAAATAAAATTGATGATCCGAACAAGATCAGTATTGGTCAAGTAATAAAATTGCCAGTGAATATCCCAGCAGAAGGAAGCAATTCTCATCAGGATAAACCTAAACCAAAGATACCAAGTGCTCCAAAACCTAAAGTACCCCAAACTCCAACTTCAAAGAGCCCATCTAAAACGACTCAACAAACTAAAGCGGATATAGGAATTTTAGGTACTCTTGGGGATTTAGGTAATAACGCATTGGAGCAAGCTAATGATTTATATGAAGAAGGTAAAAAAACATTTAATAGTGCTGTGGGGTCAATAACAAAAATATTAACAGTTGATGATCGTAGTCAAGATGGTGGAACGCCAAAGTCTAATGCACCAAATTTATGTAAAACAAATCCGCAATGCATTGATAAAGGTAATAGTGAATTAATTCGGGAGATAAACATTCGTTTAGCAGGTTTTGGTGGAGCATTGCCTAGTGATGAGTTTACTGAACTAACCGCTAAATGTATTAGGCAGTTTCAACAAGATTATATGGGTGTAGAACCAACAGGAAAGATTTGTGGGAATTTTTTGGTGGCACTTGATAAATTTTATTATGACTATCCAGTAAGTGGGTTTATGGCGAAAGCCTCATGTCCATGTGGTCAGTGTGCAGGTTATGGTAATAATAGAAGAGGGGTTGTATCAGGACTAAATTCTGCAAATGAATATCCTGGAATACATAGATCGTTAATATGGATTCTTAAAGCCTTAAACTTTTATTTAAAAAATGAATTTAAAGCTAAAAAATTAGAGGTGGGATATATAGCATCTGGTTATAGATGTATAGAAAATAATAAAGGATATAACGAGAGTAAAGAGAAAAGAACAACAGTTAATCATATGGGGTTGGCTGTAGATTTACATATTAATAAAAATGGAGTTAGAACTAGAGAACTATCCGATATGGAATTTATTCGTCAATCAGTATTGAGTGTTAAAATGGGAGCATCTGAAGTAAGAACTAAGAATAAAATTTATTTAGAACCAAAAAAATTTAGTAATGGTAAAGCTGGAGCTAAAACTTGGGTGCATTATGATATTACTTATTTCGAAAATAAATATTTTAA
This sequence comes from Acinetobacter sp. ANC 3832, assembly GCF_002135415.1. Taxonomy (GTDB): domain Bacteria; phylum Pseudomonadota; class Gammaproteobacteria; order Pseudomonadales; family Moraxellaceae; genus Acinetobacter. The sequence continues at coordinate 452,542 of NZ_NEGJ01000001.1, read as the reverse complement.
CGATAAATTTTTTAAGAAAAATACACAAGATCTAAATGGAAATATGTTGATAGCAATTATTCAAAATTCAAATAATTTAAATATATTATCGTGTAGTGGATTGGTTAATGTACCAAAAGTCGAAAATAGTTTAACTGATCAATTGATTTTAACTGCTGATGATATACTTAATATAATGAAAGTTACAGAAACTGAAGTTATTAAATTTAAAACGGAAACATATTTTCAACAACAAGCAGCAGGTGTGGTTGATACTATCATGAACCGCGTTAAGTCAGGTGTGTGGGGGAATAGTGTGAGTAGTGTAGCAAATGCACATCGCCAGTTTTCTAAGATGACCGGCCCAGCGAATTTAAAACCTTATGGTTCTGTTCAAAATATGCCAACTTCAGCTGTTAGTGCCAGAATTAGAAGTTTTGTTAATCAATATTTGATTGAAAGAGCGGAGGGAAAAAAATCTATCATTGGGCAAAATTTAAACTATGCAAACAAGTATTATTCTGATTCAAAGAATAGAAAACAATGGGTTGATGCATTTCATGATGAAGCTGTAAAAAAAGGAATGATTTTAGGTACTGGTAAAGCTATCCACGCTCACGGAACTGTCAGTGAGTTAAAAGGTAAAATGCCAAAACCTTTTGCAGTAATTTTACCTAAAGATTTCAAAGGAGTTTAATATGTTTAAAAATATTTATCAAAAGGTATTAATCATTATTTTGTTAAGTGCGAGCTCTTATGCTTGTGCAGAAAAGGATAAAAAAACCTGTTATAGTAATAATGTATTGCATCAAGCTGATTGTATAAAACATAATAATATTAATTTACAGTCAAAATTAAATTTAAAAAATAATAAAAATCAACAAGATTATAATAAATGGATGAAAGATCTAAAAAACAAGTGTGAAGGTACAATTAGCTTTTCTTCTGGAGAAGGTATAGGGTTAATAAAAGAGCAATGTTATAGTGATGGATATAAGGAGCGAATAAAGTATCTTGATAATAAGGTTAAGCAAAAAGATAAAAATAGTGATGATTTAGAGATAACGTATTTACCTTATAATTCCCAAGATCATTTGAAATGTTTAGAAAGTAACTCCAAGGATAGTTGCCAATCAGTAAACTTAATTTCTTCTAATAAACTTACTCATGCTTATAGTTTTATAAATTCTCAGTATGGGCGTGGAGTTGTTTTGCCTGAAAGTAGTGATGGAAAGTTGATAGTTATTTCACCTTTTTCAGATGAAGGCGAAACATTTCTAAATATAAATATTGTTGATAAGTTTGGAGTTGTCACAGAAAAAAACTTATCGGGGAAAACAAAATTTATTATAGATAAAAACTATAATTTAATTTATGTGAAAAATGGAAAAACGATAAAAGAAAAGCTATAAAATTTTGGACTTTTATGTAAATTAGAAGTCTAGTTATTCAATATTATTTATATTTATAATAAGTGTGTATTGATGATGTTTGATTACTAAGTAGCTTTAAAAAACTACTTAGTAATGATTTTTTATCACCCTTCCAAAATTTCTTCCAAGACCTCTTCATTCGGTACAAAGAAATACGCACCATCAACAGCCGTAACAAAGTGCAGTAAGCGGTCATGAATACCATCACCACTGGTACCAAACATTCGTACTAACATTTTATCAATACGGCTTAAATCTTGAGTATAAGCAATAAAAAATAAACCTTGGTCGCCTTTGCCATCACCATAAGGTAAAGAGTGGCGTAAAATTTCTAATTCTTCACCCTTATCATCTTCAATGACAGCTCGGGAAATATGTGCATTTTCAGGTTTGACATCATCATCCAGTTCAATACTTTCTAATTTAGTACGACCAATCACATGCTCCTGAGCATCAACTTTTAAACGCTTCCAGTTTTCCAAGTTATGAACATAACGCTGTGCAAAAACAAAAGAACCATCAGCAAAAATACCTGCTTCTTCACCAAGTAATGCAACTTCGTCACGATCATCTGGGAATTGCGGGTTTTCAGTACCATCAATAAAACCTGTTAAATCACGACCATCTAAATAACGGAAGCAAACACGTTCATCCAACAATTCAACTTTGTCACAAATGCCATCAAAGAAAGATTGGCTTAAAGCAAAACAAATATCTGTACGTGCAGATGCGAGATGGATCAGTACATCCGCAGGAACAACAGGCATATGAAAAGAACCTTGGATTGGTTCAAGCTGTTTAAAGCCTTCAGGGGCTTTGTCATATAACTTCGCCCAAAGCTCAGGACCAAATGCGATAGATGTTTTAATTTCAGCTTCAGGGTGTTGTGTGATTAAACGATCACGTGTACTCAATAAAGCATCTAAACGCTTTTTGAATTCATCAATGGAGAGATCTTTTAAATTCAGAACAATAAAACGTGCATGGTCTGATGGTAAAGGTAAAATTACGGATTGGGCTGTCATTTTAACGATGGCTCCTCAATTATTATCTATCCTAAGTATGTTTATAGTGCATGATGTAAAGCGAATTGAATAGCTTATTTATCTAGATTTTAATGCTTAAATTAATCGAAAAATAACGTAATAAAAAGCATATAATGGATTTTTCTTGTACAACATCGCTTTCTTATCTTTATGTCTTATCAAGTTTGGTTGGCTTATATGCTGGCTTGTTGGGTGATTAGCATTTCACCTGGTGCAGGTGCAATTGCTTCAATGTCGAGTGGTCTAAACTATGGTTTCCGTCGTGGTTATTGGAATGCATTCGGTCTGCAACTTGCTTTATTGGTACAAATTGCGGTTGTAGCTGCAGGGGTAGGGGTGTTATTTGCCACCACACCTTGGGCTTTTTTAGTGGTGAAATGGTTTGGGATTTTATATCTGCTGTATCTTGCTTTTATGCAATGGACAGCTTCTGCTCAATCTATCGATATTGAAAAAGAACAACCCACCAAGTCGATTCCTAAGCTGATTTTGCATGGTTTTATTGTGAATATCAGTAATCCAAAAGCGATTGTCTTTCTATTGGCTGTTTTGCCACAATTTTTAGATTTGTCTAAGCCACAATGGATTCAATATGTGATTATGGCAATCACCATGATTACTATTGATTTGATTGTTATGGCTGGATATACAGGTTTGGCAGCAAAAGTATTAAGACTTTTAAAATCTCCGAAACAACAAAAATATATGAATCGAACTTTTGCTGTTCTGTTTAGTTGCGCAGCAGGGTTATTGAGTTTGGTGCATCAATAAACAATAAATCTTATGAATTATCTTGGGCTATTATTCTGTTGAAATTTAACAGTGAAAAAATTAAACCAACTTTTTCACTTTTTGCACACTAAAAATCACAGCAAAAATAATGGCCATACATAGCACAATGCTCAAACCTGTTGAAATGTTCAAAGCAGCGCTTGACCATAAGCCGACTGTAATTCCAATTTGAGCAATAATAAATGCAACAAGTACCATTTGCTTAGGTGAATGTGAAAGTAATCGTGCTGAAAGGGCGGGGATGACCAGTAAAGCGCCCATCAATAAAGAACCAACAGCACGTAATGCTAAAACAGTGAATAAAGCCAAAAGTAACATGAAAATCAGACGTTGCCACTTCGCACTGACACCTTCACTGATGGCAATATCTGGGTCAATTGCAATTTGAATCTGTGCTTGCCAGTGTCTATATAAAATAACGAGTGCAACAAGAATCACGCTTGCAAATATAGGCAAATCGCGCCATTCAATGGTGAGCAAATCACCAAATAAATAGCTTAATAGTTCAGGTCTTAATGCGGGTAAATGCTGAATCAGTAATAAACCAGAACATAATAAGGTCGCAGAACAGAGTGCCAACAAAGCATCATTGGGTAAGCGTGGGTCATGTAAAACCCAAAGTACAGCAACCAATAAAATTGCGGTAAAGGTCACACCGACCCAAAGCGGAAGTGTAAGAACAGCAGCCAGCGCAACGCCTAATAATGTTCCATGTGCCATCGTGTCTGCAAAAAAAGACATCCGACGCCATAACATTAAACAACCTAAGGGTGCGGTCAGGAACACCAATAATGTTCCCATAATCCATGCAGGTAATAGCAGTTCTAACCATTCCATCATGGATTAAGCTTCCGGTTCAGGGTGAATATGTGGGCGAGGGTCGTGTTGGCAAGCAGTCGCTGAATCACCATGAGCACAATGATCATGATGATGCTGATAAAAGGCACGATTTGTACCAAATAATGCCTGATACTCAGGATGTTGCTGAATATTTTCAGGTAAACCACTACAGCAAATATGTTTATTGAGACAAACCACGCGTTGCGTACCTTGCATAACCCATTGTAAATCATGCGATACAATCAGAATAGAACATCCATAACGATCAGGTAAGCTACGAACATAGTCATACAGTTCAGCTTCAGATTGAATATCTAAACCTTGCATAGGTTCATCAAGAACCAATAAATTAGGTTGGCGTAATAAAGCACGCGCCAATAAAACCCGTTGTCTTTCACCACCTGAAAGTTGCTGTACTTTCGAATCTTGTAATTTGCTAATGCCTGTATCACGAATGATTTCAGCTTTAATGGTTTTATCGCATTTTTCCAGACTTAACAGATCTTTAACACGTAAAGGCAGACTGTGTGAGGGATTAAATTTTTGTGGTACATAAGCCAGTTTTAATTTTTTATCATTCAGTACTTTGCCTGAATTGGGTTTTACAATTCCGAGTAAGACTTTAATGAGGGTTGATTTACCTGCACCATTTGGACCAATAAGTGTGACGATTTCTTTTTCTTGTAATGAAAAATCGACACTTTTAAGAATATCCCGATCATCAATGCGAACATTGACTTGCTCTAGAGCAATCAGTGGATGATTTAAGCCTTGTTTGAGCACTGCTGACACATTCCTGAAATTTCGATGATACTGTGATGAGCCTTAAAGTGATCAGATTCAGCCAACTGATCAAGTTCTTGAATCAAACCTTTCGCAGATGCTTCTTTAACAGTATGACATTGCGTACAAATCAGAAATGCCGCTTGATGTCCTTCGCGTGGGTGACAGCAAGGAATGTAAGCATTAATAGAGGTGAGGCGATGAATAAAACCTTTTTCCAATAAAAAATCTAAAGTGCGATATACCGTAGGTGGGGCAGCAGGGCGTTCAGAAGAACCTTTTAATTTTGCCAAAAGATCATAAGCACCGACAGGTCCAGTCGCAGTTAAAATCAGTTCTAAAACTTCTTTACGCAAAGGCGTAAGTCGTGCGCCAGAAGTTGCACATAAAGTTTCTGCTTCAGAAAGGCGAGCTTCAACATTCTGATGGTCATGTACACCGTGTAAAGTATCATGATGCTCGTGTGAACATAAGCTCATAGCAGACCTCTGGAAGACTTGAGTGGAAAAACAACGGTAAATCTTACCATGAAGCCAGATCATTCTTACGAATGGCATAGGTATTTTTTAACTTCTGTTATACTATAACATACATTATGTTTTGGTATGCTGTCCCCATGTCTCGCTTTTTCGCATTTTGTCTGTGTTTACTCTTTGCAAGTATAGGTTGGGCTCAGGCTCCGCTTGTGGTTTCAACACATCCTATTTATTTGATTGCTAAAAAGATTACTCAAGGTATAGAAGAACCAGAGTTATTGTTAGAACATCAGACAGGGCATGACGTACAGTTAACGCCAGCACATCGTAAAATCATTCAAGAAGCGTCTTTGGTGATTTGGGTGGGGAAAGAGCATGAAGCACCATTGGAAAAAGTGTTGGGTGATAATCCCAAAGCTATTTCCATTCTTAATTCAGGCATCATTCAAGCCTTACCTCTAAGAAGTACACGCGGTGTGGCATTAAAAGATACCATTGATACGCATGTCTGGTTAGATCCGAACAATGCAGTACGGATTGGTTTCTTTATTGCAGCATTGCGTTCACAGCAACATCCTGAAAATAAAGTAATGTATTGGGACAATGCGAAAAAATTTGCTCAAGAAATGCTATTAGCTTCACAAAAATTCAATGGGGTAGGGGCGTCAAAACCATATTGGGCATTTCATGATGCTTATCAATATTTAGAACGCCCACTCAATTTGAAATTTTCAGGTGCTTTAACGGATGATCCACACATTGCGCCAACCGTTAGTCAGATAAAATACCTGAATGACTCACGCCCATATTCAAAAATGTGCCTATTGGCAGAGGCAAGTGCAAGCCCAAGTCAGTACCGTAAATTGGGTGATATTGCATTTTATTCTGTTGATGAAACTTTAGCCAATCAACAAGATTTTGTGGTTGCATGGCAATCTTTGGCGAAAGAAACACAAGCTTGTGTACTTAGTGCACGAAAATGATGCAAAAAATAAGCAACAATTGTACATATCAAAAGCAACACAAAGCTTAAATAATCTCGACTAAGGTCGGGAAAAGATTGCATGTTCAGGGGTGTAACTCTATAATGCCTGCGATTAAAAACGATCATCAGCTAAACTTGTCAAGCATTTATGCTGTGAGTGGATAAAAAATGAGCCGAACTAGTCGCATGATAGACCGACGATTAGCAAAAGCTTTGGTCTATTTACAAGCATTTATGATTCCTGTTTCAGCTTTAATAGCGTGGGTCTTGAAAGACTCGACTGCGGCTTTAAGTGCAGCATTAGGTGCATTTATATGTTGGCTTGCCAGTTGTTATTTTTCTTGGCAGTCGTTTCGAGCTGCAGGTGCACGCGCTTCTAAACAAGTTCTTGCGAACATGTATAGAGGCATGATGGGCAAATTTGCAATTATGATTGTTGGTTTCATTTTAATTTTAGGCAATGTAAAGCCGTTATATCCGGCAGCATTGTTTTGTGGTTTTATCCTTGTTCAAGCGATGACGTGGGTCGCACCTTTTTTGGTATCACGTCTACAAAAACAAGTTTAAAAGAAGCAGAAATTGAAAAGTTTTTTTGGAGATGAGCGAGATATCAAGCAGCACGCGATGTTCGCTCACTCTATTAGTTTCTTGACATTGACCAGGTGTGATTTATGGCTGCTGAAGAACATGCCCTTACTTCGACCGAGTATATCAAGCATCACTTGACCAATATGACCTATGGCAAGATGCCAGATGGTACTTGGAAATTGGCTGAAAGTGGTGCTGAAGCTCATCAGATGGGGTTCACTGCAATTCACTTGGATTCAATGGGTTGGTCTATCGGATTAGGTCTGATTTTCTGTTTGCTGTTCTGGAGTGTAGCGAAAGCTGCAAATGCTGGTGTTCCTACCAAGTTCCAGTCTGCAATTGAAATGATGATTGAGTTTGTAGACTCAAGTGTTCGTGATACTTTCCACGGAAAGTCACGTTTGATTGCACCATTAGCATTGACCATTTTCGTGTGGATTTTCCTCATGAACTTAATGGATTTAGTGCCTGTAGACTTTATTCCTCATCTTGCTACGCTTATTGGTAGTAATGTGTTTGGAATGGATCCGCATAGTGTGTATTTCAAAATTGTACCTACTACAGATCCTAACGTTACTTTAGGTATGTCATTATCTGTATTCGCTCTCATTATTTTCTACAGTATTCGTGAAAAAGGTGTGAGTGGGTTTGTAGGTGAATTGGCACTTAATCCATTCAATCCTAAGAATCCAATCGCTAAAGCACTTTTAATTCCATTTAACTTGCTTTTGGAATTGGTAACTTTCCTTGCACGTCCAATTTCATTGGCTCTACGACTTTTCGGTAACATGTATGCGGGTGAGTTAATCTTCATCTTAATCGCGTTATTACCGTTCTGGATCCAGTGGGCGTTGTCTGTGCCTTGGGCGATTTTCCATATTTTGATTATCACCCTCCAAGCGTTTATTTTTATGATGCTCACCATCGTTTATTTAAGCATGGCAAGCGAAAAGCATTAATGGTATTACCTAACTATCAACGGGTGGTTAGGTACAGTTTTTTTAACTTAATTTGGTATAAACCTAACCTCTGAGGAATTATCATGGAACTAGGTCTTGGTCTTGTTGCAATTGCAGCTGCTATTTTGATCGCTTTTGGTGCTTTAGGTACTGCGATTGGTTTTGGTCTTTTGGGCGGTCGCTTTCTTGAAGCTGTTGCACGTCAACCAGAATTGGCTCCACAACTTCAAACTCGTATGTTCTTAATCGCAGGTCTTTTAGATGCTGTGCCTATGATCGGTGTTGGTATTGGCTTGTTCTTCATCTTCGCTAATCCATTTGTAGGTTAATCAGCTTAATTCCTAAATTAAACTATTGAGGAATAGCAATGAATATTAACCTCACATTGATTGGTCAAGCGATTTCATTTGCGATTTTTGTCGCATTTTGTATGAAGTTTGTATGGCCACCACTAATCAATGCGATTAGTGAGCGTCAGCGTCGTATCGCTGATGGCTTAAATGCTGCTGAAAAAGCGAAAGCTGATCTTGCTGATGCGCAAGCACAAGTTAAGCAAGAAATTGATGCAGCAAAAGCGCAAGCGGCTCTCTTGATTGAACAAGCGAACCGTCGCGGTGCACAATTGGTCGAAGAAGCGCGTACTCAAGCATCTGCTGAAGGTGAGCGTATTCGTCAACAAGCGAAAGAAGCTGTTGATCAAGACATCAATACTGCTCGTGAAGAATTACGTCAACAAGTTGCTGCTTTGGCGGTGACTGGTGCAGAAAAAATTCTGAACCAACAAGTTGATGCTGAAGCTCACAATGCCATGCTTAATCAGCTGGCTGCTAAACTTTAAGAGAGGCAAATATGGCTGAACTCTTGACGTTGGCACGCCCGTATGCGAAAGCGGCATTTGCTTATGCAACTGAGCAGAATGCAACAGACGATTGGTCTAATGCATTGCAAGTGCTTAGTGCAGCAGTGCAAGACGAAGCATTTTCAGCTTATTTGAATCGCCCTGAACTTACTCCTGTTGAGCAAGTTGGTGTTTTTGCGAAAATTTTAGGTGAACAACCTTCTGCTGCAGTGTCAAACTTTTTGACACTTCTTGCAGATAATGGCCGTTTGGCTTTGTTACCTGAGATTGAAGCGGAATATGAACAGCTCAAATCACAGAATAACAATACTGTAGATGTCATTATTGAATCTGCATTTCCACTTGACTCAGTTCAAGAACAGAAACTTGCGCATGCGTTGGAAAAACGTTTCAACAGTTCTGTGAAAGTAACTGTGGAAGTGAATCCAGCATTAATCGCTGGTGTAGTTATTCGTGCAGGCGACCAAGTGATAGATGATTCTGCGCTTAGCAAGCTTGAAAAGATGCGGACTCGTCTTCTTGCTTAATTGCTTATAAAGAAGACTGAACTAATAAAAGATTGAGGTATAGCGCAATGCAACAACTGAATCCATCCGAGATCAGTGCGCTCATTAAACAGCGTATCGGCGATCTGGACACCAGCGCGACCGCTAAGAACGAAGGGACCATTGTTATGGTTTCCGACGGTATTGTGCGTATTCACGGCCTTGCTGATGCAATGTACGGTGAAATGATCGAATTCGACGGCGGCTTATTTGGTATGGCACTGAACCTAGAACAGGATTCAGTGGGCGTCGTTGTTTTAGGTAACTACTTGACTCTTCAAGAAGGTCAAAAAGCTCGTTGCACAGGTCGTGTATTAGAAGTTCCGGTTGGTCCAGAACTTTTAGGCCGTGTAGTAGATGCTTTGGGTAACCCAATTGATGGTAAAGGCCCAATTGATGCAAAATTAACTGATGCTGTTGAAAAAGTAGCACCAGGTGTAATTTGGCGTCAATCAGTGGATCAACCTGTACAAACTGGTTATAAATCAGTAGATACAATGATCCCTGTAGGTCGTGGCCAACGTGAGTTGATCATTGGTGACCGTCAAACTGGTAAAACAGCAATGGCGATCGATGCGATCATCGCTCAGAAACATTCTGGCATTAAATGTGTATACGTAGCTATTGGTCAAAAACAATCGACTATTGCTAACGTTGTACGCAAGCTCGAAGAAACTGGCGCTATGGCGTATACAACTGTTGTCGCAGCAGGTGCATCAGATCCAGCAGCAATGTTGTATTTGGCTCCGTATTCTGGCTGTACAATGGGCGAATACTACCGTGACCGCGGTGAAGATGCGTTAATCATTTATGATGACTTGTCTAAACAAGCAGTTGCGTATCGTCAAATTTCATTGCTTTTACGCCGTCCACCAGGTCGTGAAGCGTATCCAGGGGACGTGTTCTATCTTCACTCGCGTCTACTTGAACGTGCTTCTCGTGTATCTGCTGACTACGTTGAGAAATTCACTAACGGTGAAGTTAAAGGCCAAACTGGTTCATTAACTGCATTGCCGATTATTGAAACTCAAGCGGGTGACGTATCTGCATTTGTACCAACAAACGTAATTTCGATTACAGATGGTCAGATCTTCCTTGAAACATCATTATTCAACGCAGGTATTCGTCCTGCTGTGAACGCGGGTATCTCTGTATCTCGTGTTGGTGGTTCTGCGCAGACTAAGATCATCAAAAAATTGTCTGGTGGTATCCGTACCGCTTTGGCGCAATATCGTGAATTGGCTGCATTTGCTCAGTTCGCTTCTGATCTTGATGAAGCAACACGTAAGCAATTAGAACATGGTCAACGTGTAACTGAATTAATGAAGCAAAAACAATATGCTCCATATTCAATTGCTGACCAAGCTGTTTCTATTTATGCATCTAACGAAGGCTATATGGCTGACGTTGAAGTGAAGAAAATCGTAGACTTTGATGCTGCGTTAATTTCTTACTTCCGTGCAGAAAATGCTGCGTTAATGCAAAATATCGATGAAACTGGTAACTATACTAAAGACATCGAAGCTGCATTCAAAGCCGGTATTGAGAGCTTTAAAGCGACTCAAACTTACTAAGTTCGATTTAGTTAAGTTTGGTTCACGGATCAACCTTCGGAGGCTTGAAAGAGCCTTCGAATACTAGGTTAAGCGTATGGCAAATTTAAAAGAAATTCGCGCCAAAGTCGCTAGTATCAAGAGCACGCAAAAGATTACTCGCGCGATGCAAATGGTAGCAGCGTCTAAGATGCGTCGTGCGCAAGAGCGCATGGCTCAAGGCCGTCCGTATGCCGAAAATATGCACCGTGTAATTGCTCATTTGGTACAAGCGAATCCTGAATATAAACACCGTTATATGGTTGAACGCCCAGTAAAACGCGTTGGCTATATCATTGTTTCTTCAGATCGTGGTTTGGCAGGTGGTTTGAACATTAACTTGTTCAAGAAAACTGTGAAACACGTACAACAGCAACAAGAGCAGTCAATTGAAGTTCAATTTGCTTTAATTGGTCAAAAAGCGGTTTCGTTTTTTAAAAACTACGGCGGTAAAGTACTTGGTGCAACGACGAATGTCGGTGATTCTCCAAGTCTTGAGCAGTTATCTGGTTCTGTACAGGTGATGTTGGATGCTTATGATAAAGGCGAGTTAGATCGCATTTATTTGGTATCAAACGGCTTTGTTAATGCCATGACTCAAAATCAAAAAATCGAACAACTCGTGCCTTTAGCTGCTGCTGAAGAAGGCGAGAATCTAAACCGTTCATATGGTTGGGATTACTTATATGAGCCAGAAGCTGAAGAGCTTTTAAATGGCTTATTGGTTCGCTATATCGAGTCTGTGGTGTATCAGGGTGTGATTGAAAACATCGCATGTGAGCAGTCTGCACGTATGGTCGCTATGAAAGCAGCGACAGACAATGCAGGCGATATCATTAAGAGCCTACAACTCATTTATAACAAGCTGCGTCAAGCCGCGATTACTCAGGAAATTTCTGAGATCGTTGGTGGTGCCGCTGCCGTTTAACATTATTTTGAATTGAGGAGACAGCAATGAATAGCGGTCGTATCATTCAGATCATCGGCGCGGTTATCGACGTCGAGTTTGAACGTAATAGCGTTCCTAAGATCTATGACGCTCTGCAAGTTGTTGGTACTGAAACTACTTTAGAAGTTCAGCAACAGCTTGGTGATGGCGTAGTTCGTACTATCGCAATGGGATCTACTGAAGGTCTTAAGCGCGGTTTAACAGTTACGAATACTGAAGCACCAATTTCTGTACCTGTAGGTACAGCATGTTTAGGTCGTATCATGGACGTTTTAGGACGCCCAATCGACGAAGCTGGTCCAGTTGCAACTGAAGTACGTTTGCCAATTCACCGTCAACCGCCTTCATATGCAGAACAAGCTGCTTCTACTGATCTTTTAGAAACGGGTATTAAAGTCATCGACTTACTTTGCCCGTTTGCTAAAGGTGGTAAAGTTGGTCTGTTCGGTGGTGCCGGTGTTGGTAAAACTGTAAACATGATGGAATTGATCAATAACATCGCGAAAGCTCACTCAGGTTTATCTGTGTTTGCTGGTGTTGGTGAGCGTACTCGTGAAGGTAATGACTTCTATCACGAAATGAAAGATTCTAACGTTCTAGACAAAGTAGCGATGGTCTACGGTCAGATGAATGAGCCACCGGGTAACCGTTTACGCGTAGCGTTGACTGGTCTTACTATGGCTGAATATTTCCGTGATGAGAAAGACGAAAACGGTAAAGGCCGTGACGTATTGTTGTTCGTTGACAACATTTACCGTTACACATTGGCTGGTACCGAAGTGTCTGCACTTCTAGGTCGTATGCCATCTGCAGTAGGTTATCAGCCTACACTTGCAGAGGAAATGGGTCTTCTTCAAGAGCGTATTACATCAACTAAGTCTGGTTCGATCACTTCGATCCAAGCGGTTTATGTACCTGCCGATGACTTAACAGATCCATCGCCTGCAACTACATTCGCTCACTTAGATGCAACTGTAGTATTAAGCCGTGATATCGCATCTTCTGGTATTTATCCAGCGATCGATCCACTCGATTCAACTTCACGTCAGCTAGATCCATTGGTTGTTGGTGCTGAGCATTATGAAATTGCACGTTCTGTACAGAACATTTTGCAACGTTATAAAGAGCTTAAAGACATCATCGCAATCTTGGGTATGGATGAATTGGCTGAAGAAGATAAATTGGTTGTTTACCGTGCGCGTAAAATCCAACGTTTCTTCTCTCAACCATTCCACGTAGCTGAAGTATTTACTGGCGCGCCTGGTAAATTAGTATCTCTTAAAGAAACGATTCGTGGCTTTAAAGGTCTTTTAGCTGGTGAATACGACCACATTCCAGAACAAGCGTTCTATATGGTTGGTGGTATTGACGAAGTTATCGCTAAAGCTGAGAAACTTTAATTAGCAACTCTAATTTAGGAGATTCTCATGGCGACTATGCAGTGTGATGTTGTAAGTGTGAAAGAGTCTTTGTACTCTGGCGCTGTAACGATGTTAATTGCGAAAGGTGCCGGCGGTGAGTTGGGTATTATGCCTGGCCATGCTCCGCTTGTAACTTTGCTGAAGCCGGGTGCAATTCGCGTTCTGCTTGAAAACGGTACAGAAGAGTTAATCTATGTATCTGGTGGTGTTTTAGAAGTTCAACCGCATGTTGTTACGATTCTTGCAGATACTGCAGTTCGTGCTGACAACTTAGATGAAGCTGCAATTCTTGAAGCGCGTAAACACGCTGAAACTTTGCTTGCGAATCAAAAGAGCGATTTGGACACTGCTGCTGCTTTGGCTGCTCTTGCAGAAACTGCTGCTCAGTTGGACACGATCCGCAAAATCAAAAACCGCGCTCAATAAGACGCAGTTCGAGATTGAAGAACCACCCGTAAGGGTGGTTTTTTTATGGATGATGAAATAGTATTTTGAGCCATAAAGTTAAAAGCAAAATAAAGATTATAAGATTCTTTGAAATATAAATGGTTAATGAGTTTCATACTTCTTATATCTAAAGTTGAATTTTCCTATGATTTATTTTGAGCTAAGCTTTTAGAAAATTAGGTAAAATAATTCATGAATCTTATAGAACAACAGCCTCACTTTTGGGAACTTTATCAAGATGATTCCAACTATTATTTAAGTATCGCAGTCGATATGAGTTCAGTGGTGTCATGTTGGGATATTGTGTTAACAATTGATGAAATACAGCACTACCAAAAAAATGGTCGGGTTATCATTGAAGAATTGATAAATTTAATTATCAAAGAAACCTATCGTGGGGATTTCTCTACGCTAGAATCAAGAAAAGTTTCAATAGACATTGAACGACAAATTCAAACGACTTTTAAAGTTTGGCGCTCTACTCAATAAACCATAGGTTGCTTTTAGTCATTTACAGGTAGGATAGAAAAACCATCGTTTTCAATCAGTTTGACTTTAAACAGGGCATCAAAACCTTCCGCAGATGTTGGCTTTTGCAATTTGTAGAAAGTGGCTTTCACGCCTTGTTCAGGAATATTGGCTTTGCCTTCACGTTGTGCATTGCGGTGTAAAGTACTTTCTAAATTGGTTTCAAAATAAAAAGAAATCACATCAAAATCAGCATCTTTTGCTCGTTGCATATAGCGTTCACGGTCATGAATCGTCATGTTGGTATTATCAATCACCATTTGAGTTTTAGAGCGTAATGCCGCCTCAAACAAAATATTTTCACGATGCCGAGTTTTCAACATATCTAGGTTGATGCGCAGATGCGTATCATAGAAATAGTGCTTATAAAATGTCGACTTACCTGAAGCTTGAACACCTGTAAAAATAATGAGTTGCATAGATTCTGATTTAATTTAAGTAATGAAAGTCGCCTATAGCATTAAAACATGAGGATTAGTTTGCTACAATTTGAATTCAACTCTAAAAATGATTAAATTTTATAAAAATAAGGATGCTTCAATTGAATTTAAAAGTGCTCATACTTTGTTTTTCAGCCATATTTTTGCTCAGCGCGTGTCAAAACCAATATGTCTCAAAGCCAAATCAGCCAACCGAAGCGGCTTTAGTTGCAACTTCAGTGGACAATGGTCTATCAACTGAATTAGATATTAACTATAAAGATGCATTTAAAAATCTCCGTCAAGCCTATGGGCAATGCATTGCGTTTACAGGTGAAGATGATTTTGTATTCACTGATAATAAGTTGGATGAGCAATTGGCTATGGGAACATTATTCGCTCGAACGGAAGGAGGTGCATATTTATCTAAAACCTTGGTTGAAAGTGTAGATACAAATAGAACACGACTCACGCTCTTTTTATCGGCGGATTATAAGTTTGCCCACTCGCGTTTTAAACAAGATACAAAAAGGGCATTGGGCTTAGATTCGCAATGCAATACAGCAAAACTTCTTTAATGAGTATTGCTTATGCATCAATATTTTTTTGCCCTGAGTTTATGTATACCCTTAATGGGATATGCAACACCACAGCAGAATATTGCTCAAATCCATGCGACCTATAATCCTCAATGTCATACAGCAATAGAAACATTTAAGGAAATTTTACCTAATCTAGGGTTGTCTGAACGTTATAGGCTGATGAATAAATTGGCTTTGCATCTAAATCAAGATCATCAAAAGGATTATATTCTTATTCTAGATGTTGCGAATCAATTGCAAAGTGAGCAATGTCTATACACTGATGTTCATAATCATGATTATCAGTTTGTGACTGTAATTTCAGAGGGTCATAGTTGGAAAATAAATCTCAACCATCAGTTATTGAGTGAGATGGATTATGTCTATATCGAAGATTTATTGCCGACTCCAAATGGTTTTAAGCTTTTACTGAGCTATGGACAAGGCAATCCCGCTTATGTCGAAAATGACTTTAAACTGATAAATGGGCAGTTTTATTTAACGAATATCATTCGAAATCAAACGGGATATAAACAAATTATTCATTCATATCCACATCAGAAAAAATATCGAATTGATCAATTCAAGTTGTTTAGTTTTTACTAAGTTTATTTTTCATCTTGAGAATGAGAAGATGAATCACCCGCAGGTATTAACATTGCCGCTAGTTTCAGCATATCCGTTTGGATGTTATTCATTTGCTTTTCAATTTTATTAAAATCAACTTTACTGATATCAATTTGACCATTCAGGAAAGAGGAATTCAAAACTTGCTTATTGGCTTGAATGACTTGTTGGCGAATGGAATCTATTTCCTGACTTTTTAGATCTAAAGAGGTCAGCGTTTCATTGAAATTACGTAATTGACGGCTTAAAGCAGTCGCGGTTTGTTGTAGTTGTTGCTGATCTTTAACTTCAATTGCTTGTTGTAAATCCGTTTGCGTTTGTTGCAGTTTTTCAACAATATCACCTGTTTTCATTTGCATATTGGCGACATCACGAGCGATGTAGAACATATTGCCACTTTTTAAATCAGCTTGTGTATAAGTGGATTCAGTATCTGAGTGATTGGAATTGTTATCATTTGATTGATCTTGACGACTTTCTACCTGATCGGCATTTTTTGCATCTATTTGATCATTTTGTTCTGTATCTGAATCTGCTGTATTGGTTTGCTCGGTATTGTCTTGACGTGGTTGTTGATCACAACCGATGAGTAAAACACCAGAAGTAAAGATTACAAAAGGGAGCAATGCACCCTGTAGAAGCTTTTTCATTATCTTCCAAATAGAATATGTTGCAGGTTCTTTTAATATAAGTGTGAAATGTGGAGAAATATCGAATTGTTGCAAAGTTACAACAGATTAAAAGGGCTCAAATAAGAAAGGAGTGCATTCTTGCACTCCAGTTTAATTCGTTATCTTATTTATTTTATGTGCTTATTTTGCCAACTCAGCATGAATAGCATCCACAATACGTGGATCATCTGCCGTAATATCTGGCGCAAAACGAGCCACAACTTCACCATTTTTACCAATTAAGAATTTTTCAAAGTTCCATAACACTTCAGGTTTTGGATTTGGGGTTAAGCCGTAATCAACGAGATCTTTCCACCAAGGACCTTCACCAATACGTTCAGGAATCGCTTGAGTCAAGGTTTGATAAAGTGGGTGCTTATCTTCGCCAGCAACCGAAATTTTGGCAAATAAAGGGAAGTGAACATCATAAGTTAAAGAACAGAATTCTTGAATTTCGTCTTCAGTACCTGGCTCTTGTGCTAAAAAGTTATTTGCAGGAAAGCCTAAAATTTCTAAACCCTTATCTTTTTCAGCTTGATACAGTTTTTCTAAGCCTTCGTACTGTGGTGTTAAACCACATTTTGAAGCTACATTCACCAATAACAGAACTTTACCCTGATATTGATTGAGTGTGATTTCTTCACCTTTGATCGTTTTGACTGGAATGTTATATACAGAAGTCATGCAGTGTTCCTTAACAAGCGTAATTTATAGAGCTGATACTATTGTTTTAACGGGAAACTAAAATGACAACAAGTACTTATTGTTAAGACTTAAACAAATGGCGTAAAAAAAGCAGATCAATTGATCTGCTTTTTGCATTCATAACACGATTATTTTGCAGTATTCGCTGTGTTTTGAAGATTTTGCATATCTGTTAACAAGCTTTGTTGTAACTCAGTTGCTTTCTTCTGTAATTCAGTAATTTTGTTCATATCAGGTGTGCTAGAAAGACCTGCTTCTGAAAGTTCAACACCAAGGTTGTTTGATTCTTTCATTTTTTTACGAACGCTATCAACTTCAGAGCTTTTTAATGACAACGCATCTAAATCTGCATTAAAGCTGTCTACATACGTTTTCATTTTTCCAACAATGCCTTGAAGTGCAGCTTTATCGCCTTTTTGAGCAGCTTGAGTCACTTCAGATTGGAAGGTTAAAGCTTCTTTTGCTTTGGTTGTAGACATGTTTTGAATCAGCATTAAATCACTTTTAATATCAGCAGCTTTACCTGTGCTAAATGAAGTTGCAGCAGGTTGTGATGTAGATGATGAGCCAGATGCAGGGGCAGCAGCATCGTGAGGTTTTTTATCACAAGCAGTTAAAGCGACAGTTGCCATACAGAGTGAAGCAAGTAATAGTTTTTTCATTTTTTGATCCTTATTTGTTCAAAATTTGCTTGATGAACCTGATTCTATTTATTCAAATTCAAAACAATTATTTCAATAGCGAATGCTTTAAATTGAGCATGTGCATAAAATTGCACATTTATGATGCAGGCTTCTATAGTATTTTTGTAGATAAGCTTATGAATTATGAAAAAATAGTGGTAAATATCACGAATTTTGTAAATCAGATTTCACGCATTTGAGACGGGGTTTGTCCTGTGTAACGTTTAAAAAACTCAATAAAACTTGAACTGTGTTGATAGCCTAATTCATAGCCAATACGCTTGATACTTAAGCCTTTTTGAAGTTGTGATGTTGCATAAATAATTTTAGCGCGATTACGCCATTCAGAAATTGAGATGTGTAGTTCTTGTTGGCTTAGTCGCAAAATATGTCGTTCGCTTAAATCAAATTGCGCAAAAATTTGTTGAAGGCTTTTATTGAACAATCGTGGTTCGGCAAGCTGTTTTAAAATGGGCTCTAAAATAGGGTGTTTGGTTTGTGGTAAATATTGATCATAACAAGGTGCGAACTGTAGTTGATCCAATAAAATTTGCAGAAGATGTTGCTGATATTCTATAGATGGATAGCCTAATTTTTTTTGGTGTAATAATTCCGTGACGGTATGTCGAAAGAAAGGGGTAATGCTCAAGGTTTTACATTCAGACGCAAATGTATTGCAAAGTTGAGGATGAATTCGAATACAAATGTAGTGGGTGATTTGCTCATCCACAGCGACTGAACAATGCTCAGTTTGTGGGGGAATCCAAAAGCCATAACTGGGCGGAGATAAAAAGACCTTCTGATTGATTGAAAACTCAAGTACGCCATTAAAGCTAAAATTGAAGTCTCCCCATAAACAACTATGTGGCGTCACAATATCATTCTTTTGGTAATGAAATTCTTCAATCTCAATTGTTTCTTTGAGCACTAATGGTATGAGCATATCTTGTATTGAAATTAGAGGTTAAGTAGCGAAAAAAAAGAACTTCTTGCATCCATCTTTTCCTTTATTCTTTACAGATAAAATAAAGGCGCTATGGATGTTTATACAAGAAGTCTCATTTATACATTGATTAAAAGTTTAAGCTTCACATTCTATTTTCGGATTATTCAAACCACGAGACCATGTGAAAATTGAAACTATCGCTAAAATAATAAAGCCAACCACACTATATAACAAGGTATTGGCATTAAAGTGATCGATGATATAGCCCCCAAATAATGAACCCGTTGCAATCATGATTTGAAAGAAGCCAACGAATAAAGGCATACCTTTTTCGACCGACTCAGGTGCATGTACAAACATCCAAATATTGGCTGTGGTTGGGAATGCACCGAATGCAAAACCCCAGAGTGCCGTTAAGGCAAAAGCACCAATTTCATAGACGGCGAAAATTGGGAAACTGAAGAATACGATTGCAAAACATAATCCAATGAATGCAAAGGTATAACGTACGTTTAAATTACTGCTATATCCAGCAAAAGCATTACCGAAAATACCTGCAATTCCATAAAGTAATAGTAGCGAGCTAATCGTTGCTCCATCGAATCCTGCAACATTTTTAAAGAAGGGTGCGAGATAACTAAATGAAGAAAAATGTGCTAAACCAATCAGTAGGATAATGATGAGACCTTTACGTGCTTTGCTTTCACGTAATAAAGCAGGCAAATCACGAAAATGAATCGCTGAACTGGGTTTAAGTTGCGGTAAAAATATAATCTCTAAAAAGAAAACCACCGCACCAATTGCTGCTGTGAGTAGAAAAGCTGAACGCCATCCTAAAAACTCACTTAACCATGTTCCAATCGGAACACCCAGTACAGTCGCTAAAGTAACCCCAGCCATTACCACAGCGGTAGCTTTCGCAATGGGTAAGTGTGCAGGTGCTAATCGCCCACTTAATGCAATTGCAGTTGCCCAAAAGCCACCAATCGCAATACCTAAAAAGAAACGACTAAAAAGTAACAATTCAAATGTAGTGGATAGCGCCGTCATGATATTGGCAATCACCATAATTGCCGTTAAGCCAATCAGTAAATATCTACGGTCGAGCAGTTTTACCCAAACAGGTAATAATGGAGCTGCTAAGGCTGCCATAATTCCAGGTAAGGTAATCACTAATCCAGCCGTTCCAACGGATACATCTAAGTCGGTTGCAATACTGTTTAAGACACCAATAGGAAGAAATTCACTGGTAACTAGTGCAAAAGCTGTGACTGCGACTGTGAGTAAAGCATACCAACTGCCTTGGGTTATTGGAGGCTTTACTTCGCTGGGCGTTCCAGATATTGAAGATGTCGTATTTTGAGCCATGGGGATAATTCCTTGGTCGATTTGTACAAATTTATATTGAGATCATTGGATTTCTGAAAGTTAGAGCTCTGATAAGTGAAACGTTTAAAGCTATAATTAAAATGAGCACATCAAAGTCTAAAGATCAGGATATTGACTACTTATTTTTAAATAAATAATTAAATAGTGATCGTTATAAAAATAAAATATTTGATTTGAAATGTGATGTCAATTAATTTAATAACGATTGTTATAAAAAATGTGCGAAGTTTATGACAGATTTAAAAGATACAGCAACCTTGGTTCTACCGAATGTGGAAGCTAAGCGTAAGCGTGGTCGACCGAAGTGCTTTGATGAACAAGAAGCATTACAAAAAGCAATGCTCTTGTTTTGGGAGTATGGTTATGAAGCAACCTCGATTAGTGATTTAACATACGCATTAAAAATTACAGCACCGAGTCTTTACAGTAGCTTTGGTGACAAATCACAATTATTTCATCGTTGCTTAGAATATTATCTAGAGCATGAGGCTTGTCCGATTGAGCGGATTTTTCAAGAAGCAAAAACTGCAAAAGTCGCAATCGAATTATATCTATATGAAAATGTAAAAAAATTAGTACAAGAACATAAGCCGACAGGGTGCATGTTGGTTGTCGCTACCATGAATTGTTCAGAACAGAATCATGATATACAAAATGAATTATTGTTAAAACGGCAAAAAACCAAGCAGAAAATTTTTGAGCGATTAACCCAAGGAGTGGCTGAGGGTGATCTTTCAAAAGAGAGTAATTTACTTGAAATGACTGATTTTTACAGCACCGTTATTCAAGGTCTAACCTTACAAGCAAGAGATGGTTTAGGTAGAGAGGAATTAAATCAAATTGTCCGTCATTCAATGAAATCATGGATTTTATTTTCTTCAGATGAGATGTCTTAATTTCAATATGAATGTCTGAATTACAATATATCAATTAATTCAGACTTCATTAAAAATAGACTTCATTCAACATAGAGTCAGATTGGAAATGAATATAAAGGCGCAAGCTCAATGGTGGGCATTTTGCTTACCCGTGATTGCAGTACTGATTTGGTCAATGAATATTGCTGTGACACGCTATGTTGCAGATTATATTTCACCTGTGAGTATTAGTTTTTATCGTTGGTTTGTCGCTTTTATTATTTTAACGCCTTTCATGTTTGTGAAAGTTTGGAAACAACGCCATCTGATTCGTCAGCATTTTACTCAATTTGCTGTTTTAAGTGCTTTTGGAATGGTGCTCTATCAAGGGCTTGCATACTCAGCATCACATTATACCACTGCGACCAATATGGGCATTATTAATGCCTTTATCCCCGTTTTTACCATTTTTGTTTCTATGGCGATTTTAAAAGAAATCCCCAATCGATTTGCAGTCATTGGTAGTCTTTTATCGTTCATCGGTCTGCTTTATGTGATGGCGCAAGGCAATTTTGCGAGTCTACTTCAACTGGGTGGGCATTGGGGCGATATTGTTATGGTTTTTGCAGTGTTCTTTTATGCCTTTTATGGAGTGTTTTTAAAGAAATGGCAGTTGCAAATCCCTTTACTGATTAGTTTGTACATTCAAATTGGTTTTACACTGGTCTACCATTTACCTTTTATTCTATGGTTTGGCTTAGATCCGATTACACCTGAAAATGCCGCAAGTGTATTTTATGCAGGCGCATTTCCATCTCTTGTGGCACCTTTGCTTTGGATGATGGCAGTGCAATATATTGGACCGAATCGAACCAGTATTTTTATGAATTTGATGCCTGTATTTACTGCCATTATTGCTTATTTTTGGTTAAAAGAAGCATGGACGATCTACCATACTATTGGCGGTGTGATCATTTTATCGGGCATTGTATTGGCACAAAAGAAATTAAAACCTGCTTCATTGAGTCAATAATGAATTAAAAGTATGTATTAAAATCTCAGTATTGAGTGAAAATTAAACAAATAAAATATTTTTTTATCATTTAATCTGAGGTTGGCTGCTCCCTTACTACATATAATCATATATATGAGTGAAGGTTTTTTCATAATTTATAAAATAAATATAAGTACTTAATTTTATTGATGCTAAAAGATGATGAAGGATTTAGATTATGCGAGTCATTTGTTTGATAAATATCATATTTGTATTGAAAATAGATTTGTAGCATAATATTTGCATTGTAGATATTTAAGATTTTCTTGACTTATATCATCAACATCAGATTTAACAAACCCTCTGGATGTGACTAAACACATCCTTTTTCATGCTCAGCCAATCTTATATGGCTGAGTTTTTTTTGTCTAAAATTTAACGATTCAGCATTTTCGGCGATTATCTTTTGCGTGATAAAATGCATGAAAAATGGTTTGATTCTGCGGAATACTATGCACGAATCATTTTTCCAGTTATCGCATCTATAATTTGACTAGGTTGTTCATTGTGTCCCAAATCACCATTTAAATAATTCACTTCAGAACCAAAATACTGGCTGGCATTTTGTAGCGAGCGAGCAGGTGCTAAACCCGCTGGATTTGCACTGGTAGAGACAATAAAACCATTAAAAGCATTACAAAGCGCAGTGCATAAAGGATGGTTGCTCACACGAACAGCAACTTGAGGATGGTTTCCTTTAATCCATGTGGGAATATGCTCATCGGCAGGAAGTAACCACGTTGTTGCTCTGTCTGTATTTGAGCGATCTGTCCATGAACTGATGATTTGTTTGCTAATCTGAGCATCTACTTTTTCAAGTAAATGTTCAACTTGGCTGATTTGCCCTGCAAGTAGAATCACCCCTTTTTCTATGGGTCTTTGTTTTAAACGCAAAATTTCTAAGAAAGCTTGTTCATTGAACGGGTCGCAACCTAAGCCCCATACTGCTTCTGTCGGGTAGGCAAGCACTTTGCCTTGAGTTAAACATTGGGCAGCTTCAGCAACTGAGGTTGTAATCACGGTTATTCACCTTTTCAGTTTATAAAAAGCTATTGTGAACCTTAATAACTATTACGGCAACGTAAGTACAAGCCAGATTGTTGAATGCATAAGCCTAAAAGTTCGAGTTCCATTAAATAACTGGTTAAGGTTGCAATATTCAGATTGAGTTTACTGACCAAAGAATCGAGGTCTTGCCCAATCCAATCAAGTTGCTGATAAAGCTTAAACAGATGTTCTGGAATATCAGGTTGCTGTGCATTTAATTGTAATATTGGAGCATCAACAGTTTTCGTCTGTTGAATATGAATTGGGGTAGCCGCTAAATTTTGTGGGTACTCTTGTTCTTTTTCATGCTCTTTTTTAGAGTAATACCAATGTGTGGGCAGAGCGAGATCTTCAATAATTTGCTCAGGATGATCAACCAAAATAGCACCCTCACGAATCAGTTGGTGGCATCCTTGGTGAAATTCACTATAGATATGACCTGGAATCGCAAAAGTGATCTTACCTTGATCTGCCGCTGCTTTCGCCGTAATCAATGATCCACTATTTAATGCAGCTTCAGCCACTAGAACGCCGAGGCTTAAGCCACTGACAATACGATTTCGTCGTGGAAAATGTTGTTGTAAGGGTTTTGTCTCAGGTAAAAACTCACTAATGATTGTGCCTGAATGACTTAAAATTTGTTCTTGGAGCTGTCTATTTTGAGAGGGATAAACAAGATCTAAACCTGTGCCAATGACAGCAATTGTACGATGGTTTTTGAGTGCACCCAAATGTGCCGCTTCATCAATACCTTGAGCCAAACCACTGGTGATAAAAAAACCTTTGTCACTTAAATAATAGGCAAAATCATAAGCGACTTGTTTGCCATGTGGGCTTGGTTTACGACTGCCGACAATAGCAACTTGCGGTTGGCTTAAATTTTGAAAAGAACCTTGACCAAATAAAATCGGTGGTCGATCGGAATAAGGTAAAAGTTGTTGCGGATAATCATCTTCGGATTCAAGTAAAATAAAATCGCTATGACGCTTTATTTTTTCGATACATTGTTCAAATGCAATATGTTGGCTATCTGCTAAAAAGTCGTGTACTCGTTGCAGATGTGTCTGATGAATTTTTAACTCAGACCAACGCATTAAATTTTTGGGATGAACTGCTTCTTCAATAGAAGAAAAATGGTGGATAAGCTTTCGATAGGTGGGAAGAGAATGTTGAACCAAATACCATAATTTGATGGTTTGAAGATGCAAATCAGATATCGAGTTCAACATAATATTCTACACAAAAGATTGCATTAGTTATTTGACATCGCAGGTGGTTGAATTTCAGCACCGACTTTAATAGGTAATGCGCTTTCTAAGACATAGGCATAACTGAGTTGATCAAAACTTTTGAAAATCATCAGTGTCGCAATTTGTTGATTTGGTAATTTAATCGCTTCTTTGGTCTTCGGATCGCGGACTACTTCGCCTTGTTGATACACACTAAAGACTTGCCCAGGTTTAGTACCTTGTAAGCGACCACGGTCAACTGTGACTACGCTGTGTTGTGCTGCTGTGCCAATTGAACCTTGAACGCGCACCACTTTACCGCCACTGGTGACTTCATTGGTTGTAGTTGGGTAGAACAAACTCGGTAAGTCATTTTCATATTGCGGTAAAACATAATCACCACGACGAACTTCAGCGTTATAACTGTCAGTGAGTTCTAAAGTCGCAATATCATTTTCACCTGCAACTGCAAGCGCAGAAGCAACTTCAACCAGTTCTAAACCAGCATTGTATTTTTTGCCTTTAGCATCGACAAACATATACGGATCGGCTTGACGGTAAACCCCATATCGTTGACCGACAACCAATCCATTGCCCCGTGCATATACGGTTTGTCCTGCACCTGTAATCACACGATTATCCGTTGCACCCAAAATATATGGAATATTGGTGAGTGATTCAGGGGAAACAACGATGCTGTGTTCTAACCACTGCTTAATATGTTGTAACGGAATCACTGAAATTGAATTATTTAAAGACTCAACACGAACTTGAGGTTTTAAAGATGTTCCACCTTGATGGCGACGAATAATGCCGTCACAACCATCACCTTCATCGACACCAATCAGTGGGCGACCATCTAAGGTACACATCAATAATTTATCACCAGGATAAATCCAATGTGGATTTTTAACATGAGGATTGCTCGCCCAAATTTCTTTCCAACGCCATGGACTGCTTAGGAATTTTCCTGAAATATCCCAAAGTGTATCACCACGCTTAACCACATAAACCTGAGGTGCATTGGCTTTTAGTGAGGGTGGATTTTGATTTGGACTGGCAGCAACAGTTGAATCTATATATGCAACACTGGCACTTAGACACAATGCAACGGCAAGAACCTGCTTTTTAAACCCCGTGGCACGAAAATTGACTATGCCATTGAAAACCTTTTTCATTATCATAATTCCTAAAATTATGTGTCCATTTGCGTTATAATACGCATATTACACACATTTTTTTAATGAAGCATATTCTTCATTTAGTTTTAAGATCAATGGCATAGCCAGTGAGGATACAGTATGGCCTTATTACCTATTTTAAGTTTTCCTGATCCCCGTTTGCGTACCATTGCAAAACCTGTCGATGAAGTGACGGATGAAATTCGCCAACTTGCAGCAGACATGTTTGAAACCATGTATGAAGCACCAGGGATTGGTCTGGCAGCGACACAAGTCGATCAACATATTCAGCTTATCGTTATGGATTTGTCTGAAACGAAAGATCAACCAATGGTATTCATTAACCCCAAAGTAACTCCGCTAACCGAAGATACTCTACCTTATGAAGAAGGCTGTTTATCTGTCCCTCAAATATACGATAAAGTTGAGCGTCCGTCACGTGTCAAAATCAATGCAATTGGTTTAGATGGTCAACCTTTTGAATTAGAAGCGGACGAACTTCTTGCTGTATGTATTCAACATGAAATGGATCACTTAAGTGGTAAGTTATTTGTTGATTATTTATCACCTTTAAAACGCCAACGTGCCCGCGAAAAAGTGGAAAAAATTGTACGTCAGCGTCAAAAAGAAAAGGTGACGGTAAAGCGTTAATTTGAATTTTATTCTGAATATTCAAATTGATTTTATGATTGAGCTCAATTTTGATTGGGCTTTGTTATAATGGATATTGAAAAATGTTGAGATGAACGTTTTGCTACGATGTGGGTTACTGCTCGGTTTTGCCGCAGTGTTTTTACAGATTGCTGTTTTTTTACAGCCTTTACTTCCGAAGCAGTATCAGATTGCTCCGGTCTGTGAAACTATTACCCAAGTTTTAGTTCAAACTAATTTCTACGAAAAACATCAACATTCTTCCCATCATGATCATAAGTCACATGATCAGCATACTTCCCAAAAAATAGCTTTGACACAAACGCATTCAGGTCATGACCATCATGACTTAAACCATCAATGTCAATATTGTACGGTATATGGCAATTTAGTTTTACCACCTGAGCTTGAAGTCAAAGAAGTTTTAGACAAAATTCAAGTGCGTTTAATTGCTTTTCAAAAAGCTTTTAGACATGTTTATTTTGTTCTACAACGCCTCTATTTAATCCCTCAAGGGCGAGCTCCACCGATCTTTGCATAAATCAGACCTTTTTTCTGGGGCTTCACTGTTTCCAGCACAGTTTTATTTATGATTTAAGAGAGATGAACATGGTTCAGCCAAAATTCTTTTTACAGCCTTTGTCGGCTGCGATTTGTGTTGCTTGTTATTCGGGGGCAGTATTTGCTGATGAATCTGTAAATATGATGAAAAGTTTAGCGCCTATAGTCGTAACGGCTCAAACTGCAAATGATGCCAATGGATTGATTATCCACGCAGATCCGAAACAACCCATCCAGCCGATTCCTGCAACAGATGGGGCGGATTATCTACAAAGTATTCCTGGTTTTAGTTCTATTAAAAATGGTGGAACCAATGGAGATGTGACTTTTCGGGGCATGTTTGGTTCACGTATTAAAGTATTAGCAGATGGTTCTGAAAGCTTAGGTGCATGTCCTGCACGTATGGATGCACCTACATCTTATATACAGCCTGAAAGTTACGATGAAATTTCTGTGATTAAAGGGCCACAAACAGTTCAATACGCCAATACAGGTTCAGCAGCTACAGTTATTTTTGAAAGAAAAAAACCAGAGCTCAATGCAGAAAAGCCTTATCAAGGTCAAGCCAGTGTATTAATTGGTTCATTTGGTCGTTTGGATCAAAACATCGAAGCTACTTTGGGTGATGAGAAGAAGTACATCCGTTTGAACGCCAATCGTTCAGAGTCTAATAGTTATCAAGATGGTGATGGGAATAAAGTCCCATCTGCTTGGGAGCGTTGGAATACTGATCTTGCATTGGGTTGGACACCGAATGAGGATACTTGGGTTGAGCTCACAGCAGGGAAGTCTGATGGTGAAGCTGAATATGCTGGTCGTGATATGGATGGTTCGCAATTTGCTCGTGAAAGTTTAGGTTTACGTTTTGAAAAGAAAAACCTGACGGATGTGATTAAGAAAGTCGAAGGGCAAGTGAACTATAGTTATAACAACCATGTGATGGATAACTTTAGTTTAAGAACACCGCCACTGACTGAAATGACAATGCATGGGATGACCATGCAAGTTCCAAATAAAATGTCGATGCAAGTCACACGCCGTACTTTAAACACACGGTTTGCTATGACCAGTGAATGGGACAAAATCAGTCTTATTACTGGGGTAGATTCACAGATGAATAAACATGGTGGTGACATGATCATGTATGCAATGCCATCCATGAATACGCCTTTTCAAACCAACATGAAATTTCAATCCTACGGTGCATTTGGTGAGATGACCTATGCATTCAATGATCGTTATAAAATGGTTACAGGTGCGCGGGTCGATCAAGTCAAAATTGATGCATTGAAATTAAATGATGATCGTTCTGAAACTTTGCCAAGTGGTTTTATTCGTTTAGAAAGCCAACATCCTGAGCATGATGCAAAAAGCTATATCGGTTTAGGTTATGTAGAGCGAGTTCCTGATTATTGGGAATTGTTTAGCACTGCGCATGGCAATACAGGTATGTCAAAACCAGCATTTAATGATTTGAATACTGAAAAAACCTTGCAGCTTGATATGGGTTATCAACATCAACATGGTGCTTTAAATTCTTGGGTTTCAGCCTATGCAGGTTTGATTGATGACTACATTTTAATGAGTTATCACAATCATCCAATGGCAGGAATGGGTGGACATGATCATGGTTCATCTTTTAGTGCAGGCGCTAAAAATGTAGATGCAACCATTGCAGGAGCTGAAGCAGGTGTGGGTTATCAATTTACTGATGCGATTCAGGCAGATGTGAGTGCTGCCTATGCTTGGGGTGAAAATACGACTGATCATACAGCTTTACCACAAATTGCACCTTTAGAAGGTCGTTTTAATCTTCGTTATGTGCAAGATAAATATACGTTAGGCATGTTATGGCGTGTGGTGGCAAAACAAGATCGAATTAGCCTGAACCAAGGTAATATCGTAGGTTATGACATGAATGAAAGTAAGGGTTTTGCAACGCTGGCTTTAAATGCCTCTTATAACATGATGAAAGATGTGAATCTTGCTGTGGGTATTGATAACGTTTTAGATAAAACCTATACGGAGCACTTAAATAAAGCAGGTAGTTCAGGTTTTGGTTTTGCTAGTAATGAACAGTTTAATAATACAGGTCGTAATTATTGGGCGCGAATCAGTATGAAATTTTAATTCGATTTTTATGAGGTTCTTGCATAAAGCTTTTAGTTTCTCTTTTAACAGAAGAGATCAAGCAGTGATGCATATTTATGCAAGAAATCTATTCTTCTATTATTGTGGAACATACTATGCGTACTTCAACTAAAAAATTATCTCCTGAACAGTCAGGTTGGGGATGGAAACTCTTAATTATTGCGTGTGTTTTAAGTTTTATCTTTATGTCTTTCTTTTATCTCGCAATCAGTAATGATCCTGAATATATGCCAAGTCATAAACAGAACTATACACAGCAAACGTTTAAAACAGCACCGACTATGCAACCGCAACAAGTTGAGCAAGGAAAAACAGAGATGTTACCCATGCACATGAATGAATCCGAGCATCAACAACATTAAGTCAATTGAAATGATAAAGAAGGAAGCCTAGAGCTTCCTTCTCTTATTTGGGTATTAGATTATTGATGCATACTTGCCAATTGTTTGGCTTTACTTTGATATAGGGCTAAACCTAATTTTTGAATATTTCGCCCACTTTGTTGTAGTTTTTGACTCAGTTTGGGAGAGTGTTTTGCCCCTGTGTAAAGTACAACGTTTCGTGCAAGCAAATAATAAGCAAACCAAGGTGCGGGTCGATGCTTTAAACCGAGTTGTTGCATTTTTTTACGACCTAAGAAAAATTGGGTTACTTCTAAGTGTTGTCGGTAGGCGAGTTTTTGCTGTAAAGGCTTTAAATAACGATATTGACGCTCAAACGGTTCTTTAGAAAGGCTTGCTCCCAAAGATATACTTGATTCATCAGGTTTTGGATGTGCGAAAGGCATCCAATATAAAAATTTCCAGCCCTCAGATTCCTTATCTACGAGCCATTTTTCATCTATACCCATAAGCCAGCCTGCATATTTCCAAAAATGTAAGAAACTTTCGATCTCTCGTTTATTTGGAAAAATACCAATCGCACGAATTCCCAGTAACAACACACCACTAAAAGCAATGTTAGTCATGGCTTGGTCGTATTGATTAATCGGCAGTCCCCAAGTATGACGATCCCACTTTGTTGATTTACTTAATTGATTGCGGACTAAAGCATGAATAAAACGAACATAGATTGTGGAAGTAAAACCTGTATTAAAGCGCTTGAAAGCATGTTGTTCTGTAATATCCATCCACCATTTGGTTGTTTCAGCCAAACGAGTTCCAGCATTTTTACTTAATGCGCCCGTTAGAATGAGAGGTTGGTTAAAGCCAGGGTATAAATATCCCATCATTAAGGCGAGGTCGCGGAGAATAAAGCCACTGTTAAAACCTAATCTATAAATGAAATTTAATGCCTCATCCATTTTTTCTTGATCAAACCAAGCAGGTGTTTTTTCAACGAAATTAAAGAATTCAGTCAATTCAGGAATCTCATGAGGGAGTTGATCTAGTCCTTGATAGAGTGCAGTTTCAAAATACTTTCGATGCTGCTTAGGGTTCTGAAACATCCAAACGATCAGTTTATCCATTGCAGGATCACCACTTTGTAATGCTTGGTTTAAAGATAAGTATTCTGCATAGGAGGGTTGTAATTTTTTATCAACCAATAAACTGAGAGCTTGAGTCTTCCAATTCGTCGTTAGCATTTTTTCAAAAGGAGCTAAGCGTTTAGGCATTGTGAGCATCGACATTGCAGGAATATCCTGATTATTGTTTAATCAAACTTTAATACGAATATTTATTCGTATTCAATTCGCATTCCAATGTGAGAGAACAATGAGAAAACAACCACAACAACAACGTGCAAAAGTCATTGTTGATAATGTGCTTGAAGCAACGCAACTTTGTATTGCTGAATATGGGCTATTGCAGATAACTACACCTAAAATTGCAGAAAGAGCAGGGGTCAGTGTTGGTTCGATTTATCAGTACTTCGAGAATAAAGAAGAGATCGTTCAAGAGTTATTGCGCCGTAAAAGTGAAAACTTAGGATTAGCCCTGAAACAAATTGCGATTACACAAGATGAGTTGAGCTTAGAAGAAATTATTCCAATGAGTATCCAATTCGGTTTTGACATGATGAAAGCAGATGGTGGTTTCTTTATAGAAGTATTGAAACACTGGCATGGCTATAACAATTCAGAGGCTGCACAAATTTTAGAAAAGCACTTTTTTGAAGTCGGGATGTATGTGTTTAATCGCTTTTATTCGCATTGGAACTTTGAAATGTTGAAGCATAAGTCGTTTGTCATCATTAATAGCACCTTATTCACCATGATGCGTTATGTGAGTAATAATAGTTTTCTCATTTCAGAACAACAACTTAAACATGAATTATCCACTATGATTTTGGCTTATTTAGAGCAAAACTAAGAGTATTATTTAAATTTAAAAATAATTAATGATAAAAATCAATTATTTATTGATTTTATGGTTTGAAAAATGAACGACCAGTTCAAATAATTAAAATTAATTAAGAAAAGGGGTTGTGTAGGATTAGGAATGCTGTAGAATGCACATCCATCGGCGGTGATGTTAAATAAAACTTCTGATAAATCAGTAGCTTGATTGAGATGTTAAGATTTCGAATTGGAATTTTAAAGATTGGTTAAGGAATGATTTGTTGAGAGAATTAAATAACAAAACCTGTTGACTATTCATCGAAAGAGAGTAGTATAGCCGACCTAGCTTGCTGGTGACGAACCAGGAAGAAGATCATTAAGAGATTATGAAGAACAACTTGTGTGGATTTTTACTGATTGATTGATCGAAATTATTTTCATTGATTGATGGTAGAAATTACTCGAAGTTTATTTGAGAAATATTTGTCAGAAAATTGATGAGCCAAGATTGGTGCCCTTTAAGGCACTAAGCAATATTAAACTGAAGAGTTTGATCATGGCTCAGATTGAACGCTGGCGGCAGGCTTAACACATGCAAGTCGAGCGGGGAAAGGTAGCTTGCTACCTAACTTAGCGGCGGACGGGTGAGTAATACTTAGGAATCTGCCTATTAGTGGGGGACAACATTTCGAAAGGAATGCTAATACCGCATACGCCCTACGGGGGAAAGCAGGGGATCTTCGGACCTTGCGCTAATAGATGAGCCTAAGTCAGATTAGCTAGTTGGTGGGGTAAAGGCCTACCAAGGCGACGATCTGTAACGGGTCTGAGAGGATGATCCGTCACACTGGGACTGAGACACGGCCCAGACTCCTACGGGAGGCAGCAGTGGGGAATATTGGACAATGGGGGGAACCCTGATCCAGCCATGCCGCGTGTGTGAAGAAGGCCTTTTGGTTGTAAAGCACTTTAAGCGAGGAGGAGGCTCCCTAGACTAATACTCTAGGAGAGTGGACGTTACTCGCAGAATAAGCACCGGCTAACTCTGTGCCAGCAGCCGCGGTAATACAGAGGGTGCAAGCGTTAATCGGATTTACTGGGCGTAAAGCGTGCGTAGGTGGTCTTTTAAGTCGGATGTGAAATCCCTGAGCTTAACTTAGGAATTGCATTCGATACTGGGAGACTAGAGTATGGGAGAGGATGGTAGAATTCCAGGTGTAGCGGTGAAATGCGTAGAGATCTGGAGGAATACCGATGGCGAAGGCAGCCATCTGGCCTAATACTGACACTGAGGTACGAAAGCATGGGGAGCAAACAGGATTAGATACCCTGGTAGTCCATGCCGTAAACGATGTCTACTAGCCGTTGGGGTCTTTGAGACTTTAGTGGCGCAGCTAACGCGATAAGTAGACCGCCTGGGGAGTACGGTCGCAAGACTAAAACTCAAATGAATTGACGGGGGCCCGCACAAGCGGTGGAGCATGTGGTTTAATTCGATGCAACGCGAAGAACCTTACCTGGTCTTGACATAGTAAGAACTTTCCAGAGATGGATTGGTGCCTTCGGGAGCTTACATACAGGTGCTGCATGGCTGTCGTCAGCTCGTGTCGTGAGATGTTGGGTTAAGTCCCGCAACGAGCGCAACCCTTTTCCTTATTTGCCAGCGGGTTATGCCGGGAACTTTAAGGATACTGCCAGTGACAAACTGGAGGAAGGCGGGGACGACGTCAAGTCATCATGGCCCTTACGACCAGGGCTACACACGTGCTACAATGGTCGGTACAAAGGGTTGCTACCTAGCGATAGGATGCTAATCTCAAAAAGCCGATCGTAGTCCGGATTGGAGTCTGCAACTCGACTCCATGAAGTCGGAATCGCTAGTAATCGCGGATCAGAATGCCGCGGTGAATACGTTCCCGGGCCTTGTACACACCGCCCGTCACACCATGGGAATTTGTTGCACCAGAAGTAGGTAGTCTAACCGCAAGGAGGACGCTTACCACGGTGTGGCCGATGACTGGGGTGAAGTCGTAACAAGGTAGCCGTAGGGGAACCTGCGGCTGGATCACCTCCTTAACGAAAGATTGACGATTGGTAAGAATCCACAACAAGTTGTTCTTCATGATGATATACCTAAGGGTCTGTAGCTCAGTTGGTTAGAGCACACGCTTGATAAGCGTGGGGTCACAAGTTCAAGTCTTGTCAGACCCACCAAGTCTACTAACCATGATTAATTGAAAGATTGATTCAGTTACAGAGCTAGAATTAGGTATATTAGATCTTAAGCTGGGGACTTAGCTTAGTTGGTAGAGCGCCTGCTTTGCACGCAGGAGGTCAACGGTTCGACTCCGTTAG
The DNA here is from genome assembly GCF_002135415.1 of Acinetobacter sp. ANC 3832. Taxonomy (GTDB): domain Bacteria; phylum Pseudomonadota; class Gammaproteobacteria; order Pseudomonadales; family Moraxellaceae; genus Acinetobacter. The sequence continues at coordinate 418,932 of NZ_NEGJ01000001.1, read as the reverse complement.
TCTCCACCATTATATTAAGCTAAGAAATTATAGAATTTAATGAACATCTATTGTTTATTAACTTCTGTGATTTATCACAGTTTTAAACATGACCTGACGAAGGCATGTTTATTCATTAACAGATTATAATTTGAGTTGAAATAAATTGTTTAAACTCAGAACTGAATACGATTTTCAGTGTTACATGCAAATGTGACGTTGAAATGACGATGAAGAACTGAGCACTAGCGATTAACTGAATCAAGCGTTTTGGTAGATGAATTTAGATTGAAGCTGTACTGTGGTTAAATCTACAGACAACAAACTGTGTAGAAAGGATTTATTCTTTCTTGTCAAAGACACGTACTTGTAAGTGTCAGCGACTGTTTGGGGTTGTATAGTCAAGTAATTAAGTGCATGTGGTGGATGCCTTGGCAGTCAGAGGCGATGAAAGACGTAATAGCCTGCGATAAGCTCCGGGGAGGCGGCAAATATCCTGTGATCCGGAGATTTCTGAATGGGGAAACCCACTTACCATAAGGTAGGTATTGCATGATGAATACATAGTCATGCAAGGCGAACGAGGGGAAGTGAAACATCTCAGTACCCTTAGGAAAAGAAATCAATTGAGATTCCCTTAGTAGCGGCGAGCGAACGGGGACCAGCCCATTAAGTTATATGTGTTCTAGCGGAAGGCTCTGGGAAGTGCCACCGTAGAGGGTGATAGTCCCGTACACGAAAGGGCACATATAATGATGACGAGTAGGGCGAGGCACGTGAAACCTTGTCTGAATATGGGGGGACCATCCTCCAAGGCTAAATACTCCTGACTGACCGATAGTGAACCAGTACCGTGAGGGAAAGGCGAAAAGAACCCCTGTGAGGGGAGTGAAATAGATCCTGAAACCGCATGCATACAAGCAGTGGGAGCCGGCATTGTGTCCGGTGACTGCGTACCTTTTGTATAATGGGTCAGCGACTTATATTCAGTAGCAAGGTTAACCGAATAGGGGAGCCGTAGAGAAATCGAGTCTTAATAGGGCGTTTAGTTGCTGGGTATAGACCCGAAACCAGGTGATCTATCCATGAGCAGGTTGAAGGTTGGGTAACACTAACTGGAGGACCGAACCCACCGTCGTTGAAAAGCCGGGGGATGACTTGTGGATAGGGGTGAAAGGCTAATCAAACTTGGTGATAGCTGGTTCTCCCCGAAAGCTATTTAGGTAGCGCCTCGGACGAATACCATAGGGGGTAGAGCACTGTTTCGGCTAGGGGGTCATCCCGACTTACCAAACCGATGCAAACTCCGAATACCTATGAGTACTATCCGGGAGACAGACTGCGGGTGCTAACGTCCGTAGTCAAGAGGAAAACAATCCAGACCGCCAGCTAAGGCCCCAAAATTATAGTTAAGTGGGAAACGATGTGGGAAGGCATAGACAGCTAGGAGGTTGGCTTAGAAGCAGCCATCCTTTAAAGAAAGCGTAATAGCTCACTAGTCGAGTCGGCCTGCGCGGAAGATGTAACGGGGCTAAAACTATATGCCGAAGCTGCGGATTTGCAATTTATTGCAAGTGGTAGGGGAGCGTTCTGTAAGCCGATGAAGGTGTATTGAGAAGTATGCTGGAGGTATCAGAAGTGCGAATGCTGACGTGAGTAACGATAAAACGAGTGAAAAACTCGTTCGCTGAAAGACCAAGGGTTCCAGTCCAACGTTAATCGGGGCTGGGTGAGTCGACCCCTAAGGCGAGGCCGAGAGGCGTAGTCGATGGGAAATTGGTCAATATTCCAATACTTCTGTGTAATGCGATGAGAGGACGGAGAAGGTTAAGTCAGCCTGGCGTTGGTTGTCCAGGTGAAAGGTTGTAGGCATGTATCTTAGGCAAATCCGGGGTACTCTATGCTGAGAACTGATATCAAGCTGTACTTGTACAGCGAAGTGGCTGATACCATGCTTCCAGGAAAAGTCTCTAAGCTTCAGTTACACAGGAATCGTACCCTAAACCGACACAGGTGGTCAGGTCGAGTAGACCAAAGCGCTTGAGAGAACTCTGCTGAAGGAACTAGGCAAAATGGTACCGTAACTTCGGGAGAAGGTACGCTGCTGACGGTGATGGGATTTACTCCCTGAGCGGTTGGCAGCCACAGAAACCAGGCCCCTGCAACTGTTTATTAAAAACATAGCACTCTGCAAACACGAAAGTGGACGTATAGGGTGTGATGCCTGCCCGGTGCTGGAAGGTTAATTGATGGGGTTAGCGTAAGCGAAGCTCTTGATCGAAGCCCCAGTAAACGGCGGCCGTAACTATAACGGTCCTAAGGTAGCGAAATTCCTTGTCGGGTAAGTTCCGACCTGCACGAATGGCATAATGATGGGGGCGCTGTCTCCAGCAGAGACTCAGTGAAATCGAATTCGCCGTGAAGATGCGGTGTACCCGCGGCTAGACGGAAAGACCCCGTGAACCTTTACTGCAGCTTGACATTGAACTTTGATCTTACTTGTGTAGGATAGGTGGGAGGCTTTGAAGTAGTGACGCTAGTTGCTATGGAGCCATCCTTGAAATACCACCCTGGTAATATTGAGGTTCTAACTCTGCTCCATTATCTGGAGCGAGGACCATGTCTGGTGGGTAGTTTGACTGGGGCGGTCTCCTCCTAAAGAGTAACGGAGGAGTACGAAGGTGCGCTCAGCGTGGTCGGAAATCACGCGTAGAGTATAAAGGCAAAAGCGCGCTTAACTGCGAGACCCACAAGTCGAGCAGGTACGAAAGTAGGTCTTAGTGATCCGGTGGTTCTGTATGGAAGGGCCATCGCTCAACGGATAAAAGGTACTCTGGGGATAACAGGCTGATACCGCCCAAGAGTTCATATCGACGGCGGTGTTTGGCACCTCGATGTCGGCTCATCTCATCCTGGGGCTGAAGCAGGTCCCAAGGGTATGGCTGTTCGCCATTTAAAGAGGTACGCGAGCTGGGTTTAGAACGTCGTGAGACAGTTCGGTCCCTATCTACCGTGGGCGTTGGAAATTTGAGAGGATCTGCTCCTAGTACGAGAGGACCAGAGTGGACGAACCTCTGGTGTACCGGTTGTGACGCCAGTCGCATCGCCGGGTAGCTATGTTCGGAAGGGATAACCGCTGAAAGCATCTAAGCGGGAAGCCTACCTCAAGATAAGATTTCCCAAGGACTATATGTCCTCTAAAGAGCCGTTGAAGACTACGACGTTGATAGGTTGGATGTGGAAGTGCAGTGATGCATGAAGCTGACCAATACTAATTGCTCGTGAGGCTTGACTATACAACACCCAAACAGTTGTATCGCAAGATCTAAATGATTCAAAACCAAGCAATCGTCATGATTGAACCTTGATTTAGTCAACGCTAGTATTTACAATTCAACTCAAATTTGCATAGTCTGTTAATAACTTATTTGACAAAAGCAAAGGCATTCAATAAGACCTAAGCAAGTAGTCATAAACAGTTGTGCTGGCGACAATAGCAAGAGTGAACCACCTGATCCCTTCCCGAACTCAGAAGTGAAACCTCTTCGCGCTGATGGTAGTGTGGGGTTACCCATGTGAGAGTAAGTCATCGCCAGCTCATTATTCCTAAAAACACCCCCTTCTTATGAAGGGGGTGTTTTTTTATGCAAAAACACTATTTTATAAATAGTAGCAATATTTACTTCAATCGAGCCATAGAAAGAGAGCGTTGATCTCCTATTTCAATCTTAAAGTATTGATTACTTGGATGCTGCGCTATACATAATTCACCAAATAATACGATTTCATAGCCTAATGTTATTTTTACAAAATCCATTAAAGCTTCACGTTTAGGAATTAAATCTTTCATATAATCTCCCCAAACTTCAAAGAATAATGGCGGATAGTGTGAGTCTCGTAACACCTCTAATATAGTTGTTGTTGATTTATTTCTAAATTAAAAAAAGCAGATGAATTGATCTGCTTTTTTTTAAATAATATCTAATTTTATCAATGCACAATTGAAATTTTTTCTAAGAAAAATTTAGTACGCTCATGTCTTTCTTCAGGTTTGTTGAAGAAATCATTGGTTGCACAGTCTTCCAAAATTTTCCCTTGATCCATAAAAATAACACGACTAGATACTTTACGTGCAAAGCCCATTTCATGGGTCACACACATCATGGTCATGCCTTCTTTAGCAAGTTGAGTCATTACCTCAAGCACTTCACCGACCATTTCAGGGTCAAGTGCAGAAGTAGGTTCATCAAATAACATGCAAACGGGGTCCATACATAAACCACGTGCAATTGCGACACGTTGCTGCTGACCACCTGAAAGTTGTCCTGGAAATTTATCTTTATGTGCAGATAAGCCTACTCGATCTAAATATTGAAGCGCTTTTTTCTTTGCTTCATCTTTTGAACGATTGAGAACCTTTAATTGTCCAATCATCAAATTATCTAAAACAGTCATATGCGGGAATAGTTCAAAGTGTTGAAATACCATACCGACACGTGAGCGAAATTTTGCCAAATCAGTTTTAGAATCTTTGAGTGGAGTACCATCTACAACAATATTACCTTCTTGGAAGGGTTCTAAGGCATTTACTGTTTTGATGAGTGTTGATTTTCCTGAGCCAGAAGGTCCACAAACCACAACAACTTCACCTTTTTCAATCGCAGTTGAGCAGTCAGTTAAAACCTGAAAATCTCCATACCATTTTGAGATATGTTGTATTTCAATCATTGGCATATTGATTCTCCAATTAACGAATTATTGCTATTTTTTGATGTAAACGCTTCACTAAACGAGAAAGCGCAAATGAAATACAGAAGTAAACAATAGCAACAACTAAATAGAATGTAGCTTTAGTTTCTGAACCATATGTATTGGCAAGTGTATTGGCATTACCTAAGAAATCAGGTGCGCTAATCACATAAACCAAAGAAACGTCTTGGAATAAAACAATCGATTGCGTCAGTAAAATTGGCAACATATTACGAAATGCTTGTGGTAAAACCACATTCGACATAGTCTGACCATAGGTAAAACCGAGTGCATAACCTGCATTAACCTGACCTTTAGAAACAGATTGAATTCCTGAACGTACAATTTCAGAAAAGAATGCAGCTTCAAAAATAGCAAAGGTAACGATGCTTGAAAATAAGGGTCCGTAATAGGTATCCGATTGAAATTCAAAGAACTTAGGTAATAAGAAATAGAAGATAAAAATGACTTGAATCAGTGGCACACCACGGAAGAAATCGACATAAATCTTTGCAAATGTATTGGCCGCTTTATTATTGGATAAGCGCATCATTGCCAGTGGCGTACCGATTAAAATCCCACCAATTACAGATAGAATAGTTACAGTCACTGTAAATTTAAAGCCAGCAAGTAATGCAGAAATGACATCTTGATTTTGTAATACACTGAAATCCATGATTACTTACCTCCCGAACCGAGTCCAGGAACGGACATGCGTTTTTCAATCCACGCCATGATATATTTGATTGAATAGGTAATAATCAGATACACAGGTGTCGATAAGATAAGAATAACAATATCTTGAGATGTTTCTTCACGCATTGTTTTGGTATAAGCAAAGAAATTTAAAACGCTGAGTGCATAAAGAATCGCAGAGTTTTTAAAGATATTCATGGCTTCAGACGTTAGTGTCGGCCATACAATCCGATACGCAACAGGCAAAATCACATAACGATAGCTTTGGGCTTGAGTTAAGCCAATCGCATAGGCTGCATTTTTTTGACCCGTTGGCACAGTATTAATTCCTGAGCGAACTTGTTCAGCAATACGTGCAGCCGTATATAAACCTAACGCAAACACGCCAATCGCAGCAGGCTGATCATTCAGGAGATTTTGCCACCAACCACCGCTGACCATTTCACCACTACCTGTACTTAAACTTAAAGGAAGTAGTTCGGGAAATACAAATGCCCAGAAAAATAATTGTACAATCAATGGGATATTTCGGAATAGCTCTACATAGCATGTACCAATAAATGAAATTGCTTTATTGGGAACTGTTCGCATAATCCCGATAATTGAACCGAGAGTGAATGCAACAGCAAAAGCGAGTAATGAAGTCCAGAGCATTGTCCAAACGCCTGAGCCTAAAAGCTGAAGCCAAGTGGGTGCATCTGCAACAGGGGAGTAACTTGCGCCACCAATGGCTTTACAGACAGATTCTGCCCAAGTGGCTTTATCTAAACTGTATTCATTGGAGGGGAGACAATAAGCTGTCCAATTAAGTGAGCCAACGGACATGTGTGCTCCTTCAAATTATTGATTATTATTCATTTTCTAATCAAAACGCTAAGTCATGAACTTAGCGTCTGGATTAGTCAACAGTTGATGAAATATAGTTTACAACGTGTTTTATTGGATACCAGCATCAGTTGGATGAGCTTTGAGTTTTAGATAAGATGAACTCATTGGCATATTCATATTGACATTACGTGGTGCAATTGGAGAGAGGAACCATTTTTTATAAAGCACAGCCATTTGTCCATTTTTCCACATGCCTGTAACAACTTTATCTGCAATTGCTTTATACGCTGCATCATCTTTTGGAATCATGATGCCATAAGGCTCAGAAGATAAAACTGGACCCACGATTTTAAAATCTTTTGGATTAGAAGATTTCGCGATTAAGCCTGCAAGAATATTGTCATCCATAACAAATGCTGCTGCACGACCTGAAGCCATCATGGCAAATGAATCTGAGTGATCTTTACCATAAACGTTATTCACATTTACTTTTTCACCTTTCTCACCCATTTTAATGTATTTATCAGAGGTTGTACCTTGAGTTGTTACAACTGCTTTACCATTTAGATCAGCAATTGATTTAATAGGTGAATTGGCTTTAACTGCCATACGGACTTCTGTCGCGTAATAATTTGTAGAGAAACCAACTTGTTGTTGGCGTTGTACAGAATTGGTGGTTGTACCACATTCCATATCAATATTACCTGCCAACATCTCTGGAATACGAGTAGACGATGTTACTGCCTTATATTCCACTTTCAAGTTTGGCATTTTGAGGTCTTTTTTCAGTTCATTTGCAAAGTTATTACAAATATCAACTGCATAACCCATTGGTTTACCACCAACGACATAAGAAATTGGATCTGAAGATTCGCGATAACCGATGATTACTTTTCCAGTTTGTTTAATTTTAGCAAGTGTATCTGCTGCTTGAACCTGTGAAAAAGCACCACCTGCCATCAAAACGCCAAGTGTTGTTGTTAATACTTTTGTAGAAAACTTCTTCATTCTAATATCTCCATGTACGGTTATTTTGGCAATCATTTCGCTTGTTTTTATAAAGCACTTATCATGCCAATCCTTTTTTCTAGAAAGTTTGATCCATCATATTCTTTATATTATTTTTATACCTCACCTATAAATAAGTAAAGGATAAAAAATAATATATTTTGATCAAAAATAACGTGATGTAAATCACCATTGTCCTTTTATTCTATTTGAAATAGAAAAAAAATATATAGGACTAAGTATTTATTTGAGCTTATAGCTTTTTAAAAACTATTTTATCAATTGATGAGCAGAGCCTATAAGGCCTACATCGAGAGTAATTTGATTTTTATCTAAAAAATGATGAATTTTTTTTCCAAAAATCCAACAGCTATGCTATAAAAATACGAATAGGCACAAATTTTGCTTGTGTAAGCTACAATGTAGATGGAAGAAGAGATTTATGAAGCTATCGGTTGGATTGAAAGTTGCAAACTCGTTGTCGTTGACACCACAGCTGCAACAAGCCATTCGATTGCTACAACTATCGAGCTTAGAGCTTGAGCAAGAGATTCAAATTCAATTGGACAGTAATCCTTTATTAGAAAAAATTGAAGATGAAAACCCCAATGAAAATATAGAAAATAGCCATCAAGAACAGCAAGAAAAAGACTTATCAGAATCACTTAATGCAGATCATTTACCTGATGAACTGGCAGTTGATACGGATTGGGATGATGTGTATACCCATCAATCCACTGCGATGGAACGACCTGAATTTGAAGAGCGTGAAGATAATAGAGAAGGGCAAACGTCATTAAAAGAGCACATGTTAGAGCAAGTTAATCTTTTACATTTTTCTCCTGTTGATAAGTTAATTGCCTATTGTGTAGTCGATGCTCTAGATGAAAAGGGATTTTTAGATACAGATGTTGCTGAAATTACTTCATCGGTACAACACTTATTACAGCAAATGGATTATGAGGTTGATGTTGAGGAAGATGAAGTTTTGGTTGTTCTGAAGCATATTCAGCGTTTAGATCCTTTAGGTGTGGGCTCCAGAAATCTTGCTGAATGCTTACAAATACAATTAGAAGCCTTGGCCAGTACAGTTTTTGCACGCAAAGAGGCGATGTCTTTACTCAAACATTATGAGTTATTAATTAGTAATGATCTGAATAAGCTTTTAAAACAAACAGGTTTAAATGCAGACCAATTAAAGCAAGCAGTTGAATTGCTCAAAACTTTAAAGCCACATCCTGGTTTAGCGTTTGAGAGTAAAGATTCAGATTATCAAATTCCTGATGTGGTGGTTTCAAAGAAAAATGGGCATTGGCATGTGCAACTGAACCCAGATGTGATGCCTAAATTACGTATTAATTCATTTTATTCAGGGATGATTCGTCGAGCAGATCAGAGTGATGATAATCAATATTTGCGCAATCAAATGTTAGAAGCAAAAAACTTTATTAAAAGTGTGGATGAACGACATAAAACTTTATTAAAAGTAGCAACGTGCATTGTGCAACATCAACGTGAGTTTTTAGAAATTGGTGCTGAGGGAATGAAACCTTTGGTACTACGTGAAGTTGCTGAAGAAGTTGAATTGCATGAGTCAACAGTATCACGTGTCACGACAAATAAATTTTTGCTAACACCACGTGGTTTATTCGAGTTGAAATATTTCTTTTCCAGTCATGTCGGGACAACTTCTGGTGGGGAAGCATCTTCCACAGCAATTCGAGCGAAGCTTAAAAAGCTGATTGCAGATGAGAATCCGCGCAAACCTTTGTCTGACAATACGCTTGCAAATTTGTTAAAGGAAGAAGGGATTGATGTTGCGAGAAGAACTGTGGCGAAGTATCGTGAATCGTTACATATTCCATCCTCATCGGACAGAAAAGTCTTGATCTAAGTTTTAAAGTGTGTCAATTCTAGAGATTCATTATGACAAAATAATGAATCTCTTTTTTGTTTATATTGTTTTATACGGAGTAGTTAAAATGATGACATGAGGTATAACACAGAATTTCCCCGCAAGTGAGTTCTGTCATGGATTCGTTTTAACTATGACTCATCGCATCCTAATAAGGAGAGGGAAATAATTATGCAAATTACAATTCGTGGACACCATTTAAGCATTACCCCTGCAATAGAAGAGAATATTCGTATTAAGTTTGCTCAGATGACCAAACACCTAGATCAAGTTAATAGTATGCAGATTAAATTAGCCAAAGATCATCAAGTCGATAAGCGATCTAAAAAAGGCAGTGAAAATCATGTGGCAGAGGCGATTATTCGTCTACCCGGAGTAGAACTTTTTGCTCAGGCAACTGCTGATGATATGTATAAGTCAATTCATAAGATGATGGAAAAAATAAAAAGACAATTACAACGACATCGTCAAATTAATGGTGAAGTACAAAGTAATTTTCAAGTGATGGAAATTGAGCTACCAGCCGTATAATTTAAGCTGTTTTGAAAAGAGGTTGAAATATACCTCTTTTTTATCGATAAAATTTGTACGAGTTAATGAATTAACTCGGTGAGTTATAGTAAAATAGACAGTTTTTAGACTGTCAGTCCTATGAGAGGTCGATGCAATGAATAGTGAACAGCTCACTGAAATATTAAAAGCAGCTTTTCCCAATGCTGAAGTTGCTGTGAGTGGACAAGCAGGTAAATTTGACCTCCGTATTGTGGATGATCAGTTTGAAGCGAAACGCCAAGTGGCTCGTCAACAATCCGTATATGCTCCATTAAACTCATATATTGCAAGTGGTGAGGTTCATGCAGTGACTATTCGTGCAATGACTAAAGAAGAATGGCGTAAAGCTAGTCTGTTCGGAGCTTAAAGCATTAATGGATAAATTTTTAATTCAAGGTGGCGTAAAACTAGAAGGCGAAGTTCGTATTTCTGGTGCTAAAAATGCAGCTTTACCACTGCTTGCTGCAATGATTCTTGCAGACTCTCCAATTACCTTAACCAATGTTCCTCATCTAAAAGATGTCAATACCTTGGTAAAACTGATTGGTGGTTTAGGTGTAAAAATAAGTTATGAAGGGGATACTGTGATTGCAGATACCTCGACATTGGATAATCAGTTTGCACCGTACGAATTAGTAAGAACAATGCGTGCATCAATTTTGGTGCTCGGCCCTTTAGTGGCGCGCTATGGTAGTGCGAAAGTTTCACTTCCAGGTGGATGTGCCATTGGTTCTCGCCCTGTTGATCAGCATTTAAAAGCATTAGAAGCTTTGGGTGCGCAGATTGAAGTCGAAAATGGTTATGTACATGCCAAAGTTGATGGTCGCTTAAAAGGTGGCGAAGTCATCTTTGATATGGTGACGGTAGGTGGTACTGAAAATATTTTAACAGCAGCGGTATTGGCGGATGGTGTAACCACCATTCGCAATGCAGCACGTGAACCTGAAATTACAGACCTTGCACTCATGCTGATTAAAATGGGTGCAAAAATTGAAGGTTTAGATACAGATACACTGGTTGTGACGGGTGTAGAAAGTTTGCATGGCTGTGAATATGCTGTGGTTGCTGACCGTATTGAAACAGGTTCATATTTAGCTGCTGCTGCAATTACAGGCGGTAAAATTAAAACCACACACACTGATCCAAATCTGCTCGAAGCTGTTTTGGATAAATTTGAAGAAATGGGCGCAGAAGTGACCCGTGGTGATGATTGGATTGAATTGGACATGATGGGTAAACGGCCTAAAGCTGTCAGCTTCCAAACCTTACCGCATCCAGAATTTCCAACCGATATGCAAGCTCAGCTGATGGCAGTGAATGCAATTGGTCGTGGTTTTGCCACAATTTCTGAAACGATTTTTGAAAACCGTTTCATGCATGTACCTGAGTTGTCACGTATGGGTGCCAATATTCAGGTGGAAGGTAATGATGCAGTTGTAACAGGTGTTGAAAAACTTTCAGCAGCTCCTGTCATGGCAACCGATTTACGTGCTTCATTCTCTTTGGTTTTAGCTGCATTAGCTGCTGAGGGCGAAACTTTAATTGATCGTATTTATCATATCGATCGTGGTTATGAAGATATTGAAGCAAAATTACAAAGTTTAGGCGCCCAAATTAAGCGAGTAAATTCATGAGTGACATGAGAAACGATGATCCTAATTTTGATGTAATGGGAAATTTTGATCATGGTTTAACGTTAGCATTAAGTAAAGGGCGTATCTTAAAAGAAACACTACCTTTACTTGAAACGGCTGGGATTAACTTACTGGAAGATCCAGATAAATCACGTAAGTTGATTTTCCCAACCACTCATAAACAGGTACGTATTTTAATTTTACGTGCTTCAGATGTACCGACGTATGTTGAAAATGGTGCAGCTGATATTGGTGTGGCAGGTAAAGATGTGCTAATGGAACATGGTGCGCAGAATGTCTATGAACCGCTTGATTTGAAAATTGCCAATTGCAAATTAATGACTGCTGGTAAAGTGGGCATGGTTCGTCCGAAAGGTCGTTTAAAAATTGCAACTAAATATGTAAATCTAACCCGTCAGTACTATGCGAGCTTAGGTGAGCAAGTAGATGTAATCAAACTTTATGGTTCTATGGAATTAGCACCATTGGTCGGTTTGGGTGATTATATTGTGGATGTGGTGGATACAGGCAATACATTACGTGCCAATGGTTTAGAGCCATTGGAAGAAATTTGCCAAGTATCTTCACGTTTAATTGTGAATAAAGCGAGCTTTAAACGTAAGCAAACTTTACTTAATCCAATTCTTGCGCAGCTTGAAAAAGCAGTCGCAGAGCGTCAAAACTAAGTATTCTTTCTATTTAAATTTTGATTTTAAACCGCCGAATTTTCGGCGGTTTTATTTTTGATCATAATGTTATTTATCTCAAGGCTAAAATTAAGTTTAAAAGCTCTATTTATTCAATCATTTCAAAAGTTATTTTCCATCATACATCCGTGTTTAATGATGATATCGTGTCCACAAGCTATACAAAACAAGGTAAACTCAGTCTTTCCTAAACAACTGTATGGGTTAATTGATGCGACGTTTATCGACTCAAGAGCAAAACTTCAAGCAAATCTTTGCTGAATTATTGGCTTTTGAAACTGTGAGTGATCCTGAGCTGTTAAAAACAGTCGACCAAATTATTGCAGATGTACGCCAACATGGCGATGCACATGTACTTAAACTTACTCAGCAGTTCGATCGACATCCAGCCCATCAATTCTCAGATTTAGAGTTGTCACAAGAACAGTTAAAAACAGCTTTTGATGGTTTAAATAATGAAGTTCGTGATGCTTTAGAACTTGCTGCAAATCGTATTCGTGAGTTCCATCAGGCTCAAAAGCAAGATGGATGGAGCTATGTGGATGCTTTGGGCAATACTTTAGGTCAAAAAGTGACGCCTCTTGATCGCGTCGGTATTTATGTACCGGGCGGATTGGCCTCTTATCCATCATCTGTGTTGATGAATGCTATTCCTGCACATGTTGCAGGCGTGCAAGAAATTATTATGGTCGTGCCCGCGCCGAATGGTGAATTGAATCCATTGGTTTTGGCTACGGCACATTTGGCAGGTGTACATCGTGTATTCACGATTGGTGGTGCACAAGCCGTTGCTGCATTGGCATATGGTACAGAAACAGTCCCTCCTGTCGATAAAATTACAGGGCCTGGAAATCGTTTCGTTGCTGCTGCTAAACGTGCTGTTTTTGGGCAAGTCGGTATTGATATGATTGCTGGGCCTTCTGAAATTTTGGTTTATGCCGAAGGTGAAAATAACGCTGAATGGTTAGCCATGGACTTATTGTCGCAAGCTGAACATGACACAGTTGCACAAGCGATTTTTATCACGCCAGATGAGCAATTATTAAATGATGTTGCACAAGCCATTGAAGAACATTTAAAGGCTTTGCCAAAAGCGGAAATTGCACGGACTTCAATTGCCAATCGTGGTGCTTTGGTTTTAGTGAAAGACCGCCAAGAAGCCATTGATTTGATTAATCAAGTTGCACCTGAACATTTAGAATTATGTTTAGATGAAGCACAGAAAATGTCAGAACAGATTCGTCATGCAGGCGCAATCTTTATGGGGCGTTATACACCAGAAGCAATTGGCGATTATTGTGCAGGGCCAAATCATGTTTTACCAACATCAGGTACAGCACGGTTTTCATCACCTCTGGGGGTGTATGATTTCCAGAAGCGTTCAAGCTTGATCATGTGTTCTGAACAAGGTGTAAAAACATTGGCGAAAACAGCCGATATTTTGGCACAAGAAGAAAACTTAGATGCCCATGCACGCTCTGCACGTTACCGTTATAAATAAGTTATTGGCTAAATAATTAAGTATTGAATGTACCTCTCCCTTAGGGATGAGTAGCGAAGCTACGTAAGAGGAGATTCACTCCTTGCGGAGCAGTGCTCCTCATCTCCTAAAAGAAGAGGGAATATTGAGAAAATAAAATGTCGAACATTACAACAGAACAAATGCGTTTTTGGAGCCCTGCGGTACGTGAGTTAGATCCTTATGTGCCTGGCGAACAACCTAAAATTCAGAATATTTTAAAGTTAAATACCAATGAAAATCCGTATCCACCATCTCCAAAAGTAGTGGCAGCAGTCGAAGCAGTCTTAGCTGATTCGGCGGATGCGTTGCGTTTATATCCTGACCCTGATGCGACTGCATTAAAGCAAGCCATTGCGACACAGCAAAATGTAGATATTACTCAAGTCTTTGTTGGAAATGGTTCCGATGAAGTTTTGGCACATATCTTTAAAGCCTTTTTCGTGCAAGATGAAGCCATTATCTATCCAGATATTAGTTACAGCTTTTATCCCGTTTATAGTCAGTTTTTTGCAACGAAAACCAAAGAAATTCCATTAAATGAAAACTTTGAAATTGATGTAAATGATTATAAGCAAACCAATGGTGGTGTGATCATCGCTAATCCGAATGCACCGACTAGCATTGCTTTGAATTTGGCTGAAATTGAAGAGGTTTTGCAAGCCAATCCGAATCGTGTCGTGGTGATTGATGAAGCTTATGTTGATTTTGGCGCTGAATCTGCTATTGGTTTAGTGAATCAATATGAAAATTTAGTGGTGTGTCAAACCACGTCTAAATCACGTTCATTGGCAGGTTTACGTGTCGGTTTTGCGATTGCTCAAGCACATTTAATTGCGGGATTAGAAGCCGTAAAAAACAGTTTTAATTCCTATCCAATGGATCGTTTTGCAATTGCAGCGGCAGTGGCTTCATTTGAAGATCAAGCTTACTTCGAAGCACAATGTCAAAAAGTCATGAATAGCCGTGAAAAGCTGATTGCAGATTTAAAAGAAATTGGGTTTAAGGTCTTACCGTCAAAAGCTAATTTTATCTTTGCCACTCTCCCGACTAAAGATGCAGGAGCGTTGGCAAAAGAGCTACGTGAACAAGGCATTATTGTTCGACATTTTAATAAACCACGGATCAATCAATTCTTACGTATTACGATTGGCACAAATGAGCAAAATCAACGTCTTGTTGATAGATTGAAAAATCAAATTTTAATCTAAAATTTATTAAAGCTAAGTTATTCAGGTCTATGCCATGTATTGAGTAAATCAAGCATGGCAGACACTTTATCAAAGCATTCTTGATATTCAGCATCACAGTCAGATGCAATGGTAATACCACCGCCTGCCCAAACAGAGACTTCATCCTGAAATTTTTGAATCGAACGAATTAAAATATTCCAAGAACCTGTGCCATCATAATTAAAATAACCCATTGAGCCACAATAAGCCCCACGAGGTGCACCTTCAAGTTCTTCAATAATTTGCATGGCGCGAATTTTTGGCGCACCTGTGATTGAACCGCCGGGAAGTGCAGAGAGAAGAACATTTAATGGATGAATATCTTCTTTTAAAGTTGCATTGACTTCACTGACCATATGGTGAACTTGATTAAAGCTTTCAATTTCAAAAAGTTTAGGTGTCGTCACTGAGCCAATTTCGGCATAAACACTCAAGTCATTGCGAAGTAAGTCTACAATCATGACATTTTCAGCCTGATCTTTTTTTGAGTTAGCTAAAGTTCGCTTGGATTCTATATCTAAAATGGGATCTTCATAACGTGGCATTGTGCCTTTAATCGGTTTAGTCACTAGTTTACGATTAGTTTCAAAATCAATAAATAATTCGGGTGAACAACTGAGTAATTCAAAGTCATCTAATTTCAAATAACCAGAATAGGGCGCATCTGTTAGTTGCCAAAATTGCTCAGCTGTATCTAGTAAATTTCCACTAGATTGTCCTGTAAACTCCTGAGTTAAGTTAATTTGATAACAATCACCTGCTTGAATATAGTCTTGTACTTGTTGAAATGCATGTTGATATTGTGCTTTAGACCAGCGGGCAGTACAGGATGCTTTTAGCTTGAAAGATGGTTTTTTTTCTGAGTTTTTTGCAAGTAAACTTTCAATAAATAAATGGATTTGTGGTGCTTCAACTTCATGGCTGTAAAAAAACCATTGATCATTTTCATATTTTAGAAAAGTTTGATAATCACCTAAGAAAAAATTAGGTTGTGATTTACAACGAGTTTGAATACTTTGATTGGCAGAAAAATTATAATCAGCAAAGCCAATATAACCACCATTAAAATTTATAGATTTTTGGTTATTTATTTCTTTATTTGTCGGCAATGAAATTTGGATAAAGTCATGAATAGATCCTGAGTTCAAATCCAAGGTATATGTTAAATCAATATTTCTATTATAAATATGAGTATGTTCATGCTGATAAATGCAATATTTTTTAGGTGAAAAACCAATAATAGGCATACCATTATTTTCTAAATACACACATCCAAACAAAGCTTCTAATTTATTTAAAATACTGGAGACACTTGCATTGCTTATGGTTAAAGATTTCTTAAAAAATGAAGTACTTAGCATTGTAAGAATCAGCTGGTGGGTTGAATATATTCTACAATAATTTTGTACACTAAATCACAAAAATGCCGTTTATCGGGTAAATAGAGTTTTTGATAAACAACTATTGAACAAAAAGTAACTTGAGGTTAATTTAAAAAGGCAAAACGGACTGCTCAAGGATTGACGTTTCAGTTGTAAAAAAATATAAAACAACTGTGGCACGGAGAGCGGTTAAAAATGAAAAAAAATGCTCTTGGGAGAGTACAAACATGAAATTATTTTCTAAAATCGCTTTAGTTTCTGCAATGGCTGTTAGTGCAAATGCAATGGCAATGCAAGCAATGGATGATGCTGACCTAAGTGCTACTACTGGTCAAGATGGTATCTCGATCGGTATTGGTATTTCGAAAGTAGATATTGATAAAGTTCACGTTTTTGATGGTGATGGTTTGGCTGCTGCTGGTGCTGCAGGTCAAGCAGGATTTGGTGGTACTGCTACAGTGGGTGCTATCACTTTGAATGATGTAGTAGTGACTGCAAATACATCATCATTGTTAGCTAGTCATAATTTGGCAGATTTATCTATTGATACAGACTCTGGTGCCGGCAAACCATTCTTAAATGTTGCTGCTGCAGTTTCTGGCTTAAATATTGATTTGGGTAAAATAGAAGTAAATGATGCATCAGGTACTGGTGGTGCATATGTAGTTGGTGCAAATTCTGCTGAAATTTTAAGTGGTTTAAGCTTAAAAACAGGTAAAATGACAGCAAATATTCAATTGGGTAATACACCACAAGGTGCGATGATTAAATTGGCTGGTGCTATGGTTGGTGGTTTACAGATCAATGACCTTGCAATTAAAGATGCATCAACTGGTGGCGGTGGTTACATCGTGCTAGGTGGTATTAAGTTGAATGATACTGGTTCTGCAGATTTATCTTTAGATGCTGATGTGGCAGTTACTCCACAAGGTCTTGCTATTACAGCTATGAAGGGTGCAGCTGGCACAGATATTTATATCACTAAAGTTCAATTGGGTGGTGGTACAGGATATGTACCTAAAGCTGGTGCGACACCAGCAGTTCCAGGTACCGGTGTTGGAACAGGTTCGATTGGTGATGTAGCAATTTCTGGTATGAAAGTATTTAATGGTACAGGCGGTGCAACTGGAGCAGTGATCACAATTTCTGGTCACTAAGTCTTTGAGTATAAAAAACGCGTGATTTCACGCGTTTTTTTTTACAAAAATATTAAGAAATATATCTAAAAAATAAAAAAAGGCTGTTTTTTTTTTCAAAAGAAGGTATCTTCTTAATACAGGGAAGTAGAGTGTTTACTCTAAAAATAAAATCTACACTTCAGGCAAATTCAATTGCCGATACTTGAATAGTTAAAATTATGTTAGAAATTACTTTAGGGTCGGCATTAATTTATTATTTTGCCAGCCATGCATTAGACGTAAAACCAAAACCAGCGAATGCTGTATATTATACAGAGCTTGCTGATCCTCGAGATAAATCTTTTACACGCTTTCATAGAGAAGCGGTTGAAATTAAACCTGCATTAGAAAATCAATTCCGTGGAATTGTACGCCAAGCTTACGATTATAGTTGTGGCTCAGCTGCGCTTACGACCTTATTGAATGGTTATGTCGGAACCAATTTATCAGAACAACAAACGATGGAAGGCTTATTGCGCTTCGGTGAATATAATCGGATTGTTGAGCGTCGTAGTTTTTCATTATTAGACATGAAACGCTTTGTTACCGCATTAGGTTTTGAAAGCGGCGGTTTTAAAGGTGAGTTTTCAGATTTAATTAAGCAAGATCAACCTGCAATTGTTCCGATTTCATACGCTGGATTTAAACATTTTGTCGTATTTAAAGCGTATAAAAATGGTCGTGTCTATGTGGCTGACCCTGCACTTGGAAATATTAGTTTTGACCAAGAGCGCTTTAAACAAATTTGGGAAAACAATACTTTATTCCTAATTAGTGTTCCTAAAGATCAACAAAAAAGTTTATTAGCTCTTCAAGATGCTGATTTAAGGCACGTAGATGATGCAACGATTAATCGTTATGCATTAGTTGATGCTCAATTTTCTACTGATTATATGAATAAAATTGCCGATCGTGCATCAACCATGCGTAAGGTCATTGACCAAGATAAGAACTCAAGTACGTATGGTCAGCCAATTACTTCATACATGCGTTTATATTATAAACGTAAATAAAAGACAGATTAAAAAATTAAATAATCATAGTTTTGGTAGGAATAAAATGAATAATCAATGGATGAAACGAACTTTACTCGCAATTAGCATTCAAATTGTTATTGGTGGGGCATATGCAGCTGAAACAGCTCCAAATGCTGAAAGTTTAAACATGGAAAACGATCAAGCGACAACTGATGATGCTGGTAGTTCATATCAAGCGACAGAAGCAGAGGTAAAAGCGAGTACTGCTAGTACAGAAATTAAACCAGTCTCAGAAGCTAAACCTGTTTCAGAAGACGTAAAAATTAATAAAGATGAGACACCTTCTTTAGTTCCGCAGGCTGGGACAAAAGCAGCACAAGCTTTACAACAAAAAGCAGGTGATGCGACTCAGGAAACAAATTTACAAGAAGTCTTTACATCAAATGAACGTCAATATTCATTAATCAAAAAGGGTGAGATTTCGACCTTTTATGATTTAGATTATTCGTATTATCGAGATACACAAATTAATGCGGCAGTGAATGAAGGAAGTTTATATCAACTTCGGGTGGATGAAGATGCTAGTCATACCATTACCAATACATTCACAATGCAATACGGTGTTCTTGATAATTTAACCTTTAGTGCCTCTGTACCTTTAATTGCAAAATCAGATAATTTAAAAGATACCACAGCCGCAGGTTTAGGTGATATTAACTTTGGTGCGCGTTGGGAACCCTTCCCATTAAAAGCAGGACGTTTACCTTTAATTCTTTTTGGTAGCCTTTCAACCAAAACGGGAGACAGTCCTTATGAAATTAATCCAAATACGGATCTTTCAACAGGTAAGGGTTATTATTCGGCAGGGATTGGTGCCAGCACACGTAAATATATAGATCCAGTTGTTCTGTTTGCTTCAGCTTCAGCAAACTATGGCTTTAAAGAAACAGGTCTAAATCAAGTACGTGGTGGTGGTAGTGAAACAACTCGAATTTTAGATAGTTTTGAACCAGGAATTACAGCAGGCTTCTCATTCGGCTTTGCATATTCATTTAACTATGATGTTTCAATGACGATGTCATATCAGCAGTCGTTTAATACCAATACATCATTTACTTATACTTCTGGTGAGAATTTTGAATCTCCAGCTCAAACCAGTTCAATGTTCTCGATTGCTTTAGGTGTGCGTGTATCACCAGAGACTATTGTTAATGGAACTTTGGGGATAGGTTTAACGGAAGACTCTCCTGATGTTTCATTAGGATTATCTTTCCCGCTGGATATTTTAGGTTTCGGTAAGAAAAAAGCTCATTAAAGGGGAGTTGGTATGAAATACCTTCGATTACACCCGTTAGTGACAGCAATTATCTTAACGGGATGTTCTACACAAGCTTTTGCCCATTTAGGGCTAAATTTATCGGTTGATGTGCGTTCATTATCTATGGGGAATGCTGTAACAGCAGATCCACCCGGAATTAGTGCGATTCACTTTAACCCTGCTGGACTCACTAAACTAAAAGGTTTACAGACAGACGTACAAGGGATTGTCGCAAACTTCAATATACAAAAAGAATTTTCTGCGCCAGAAGGTTATAACGTTTTTGGTTATTCAGACGATCCTCTAATTTGTAACGACTCACCTAATAATCCATCTAATTTGTGTACAGACTATAAAGGTTCTGTGAGTGGTGATGTTGAATATGCCAGTTTGTATATTCCAATTCTAAAAAAAGTGGTCGATCTTGGTCCTGGATGGCCTGTGTTAGCACCTACCGGTGGCGTTTCATATAATCCACCTGGTTCTAAACTAACTTATGCAACGGCTGCTTATGCACCCATGGTGGCAGGTTTTGGTTCTGAAAATGGAAATCCTGGTAATTTCATGGGGCAACAAGTTGCGATAGAACGTATTACTTATTTGTCGCCATCTATTGCTTATCAAGTGAATGATGAATTGTCTTTAGGTGCCTCAATTGGCATGTCATACAATGCCATCGCATTAAAGACAGACTTGCGTTTTCCCAATGAAATGATTGGGGTGTTACGTATGGTGGATGAATCGGTTTGTGCACCATTTAGAGAAAATTCAAATGTGATCACTGACTTACTTTTATTTGGTATTTGTAATGCCAATGAAACAGTCAGTCCATTTAATAAGTTTGCGCAAATGCAAGTGAGTATGGAGCAGAGTTTAAGTCCAAGTTATAACTTAGGATTAATGTGGGAACCCAATGACGATTTTGGTTTTGGTATGGTGTACCAAAGTGCCGCGAAAATGCGTATGAAGGGTAAATACTTTATTGATAATGCCAATGCACCACGTGAACTCATAAAAGGATTGAACTCCTCTGCAACAGGTCAAATTCTAGCAGCAATTTTGGGTTTTCCTGGTTATATTCCACCGACAGAATCGGGTCTTATTTCAATGGATTTGGAATATCCTGCACATTTTCAAACAGGGATAAAATATAAAATTTTACCTGATTTACAAATGAATTTTGATGTGGGCTGGACTGATTTTAAAGCGTGGGAAAAATTTAAATTTGAATTTGATCGTCAAATTTCTGCACTTAAAATTGCAAAAATTTTATCCAATCAGGTGACAGATACGTCATTATCATTACCACTAGGTTTTCAATCTCCTTGGAGTTGGGGTATTGGTTTTGAATACTCAGCAACAGACCGTTTAAAATTACGCGCAGGTTATGAACCTCGTGCCAGTTCGATTCCAGATGATAAACGGAATACATTGGTTCCAATTAATAATGCGCAACTTTTTGGTCTAGGTTTAGGCTATCGTTTTGATGAAGATACAGATATTGACTTATCTGTTGGTTTCTTGCGTAGCCGTGACAACATTCCTGCAAATACCAGTAGTTTATCGAATAAGACAGGTGTAGATAATCTGTTGTTAAACCCTTATGCAGGCTTAAATGTGAAAACAAATACTAAAGTCACAATCTTAGGTATAAATTATAGAACGAGATGGTAATGTCTTTGAAAATTAAAAAAGTTATCACACATATACCGTGGTTATTATTTCTATCATTAGGAGTAAATACTACTGTTTTTGCTGCTGGTAGCTTTTATACCATTATTGGTCCAGATGGGCATCCGATGGTTGTTCAACAGAAAGTTGAAACAAAGAAAAAACAAGAAGTAAAAGTGGCTGAAAAGAGTAAAACGGTTCAACAAAATACTGAACAAGTTCAATTACAGTCAGAAAATACATTAAAGGAAAAGGCTGTAAAAAAAGAGACATCTTCAAGTGTAAATGTTGAACCAAAAATACCCATAAAGCACGAGACTGATATATCTCTACTTGATAAAAAGCAAGCTCAAACTCTTTCGACGGTTGATTCGAGTGCAAAGATAGTATCTTCAAGTCCAATTCAAAATACAGAGTCTAGTATTAATACTCAGGCTCCTCATCAAGTCAGTTTAGATATACCATTGAAGCAAAATGATGCTGAGAAAAAAATTATTCAGCCTATTGTCGAGACAAAAATACAAAGCTCTAAAAAACAGCAAGAGTTAAAAAGTACAGTTGTTGAAAATCCTTCAGTAGTGATTCAAAAAGATGCTGATCAATTAAATGAAAATTTTACCGTAATTGACGGTGAAAAATATGTCAATAATGAATATTTAGAAGATAAGGAATTCAATTTAGAGGGTAAAAAACGTTTTTATGTGATGCCTGAATCTGGTGTCGGTGCACGTCATGTTGAAACAGTAGAGCGTGAAAAAGGTTTAAGTCATTCTTTAATTGAAAAAATTCAAGCACCAAAAACAGCAATGGATACTCCGATTGCTTTAGCACCAACCTATTATCGTTTGCCTAAAGATGAAGTAATTCAAAACCTAGAACAATCATGTTTTAGCGGTAAAAAAATTGAAAAGGCAAAAGCATTAACATTAAAAGATAAGGAAATTGGTTTTTGGCCTGTTACACCCATTAAAGAAAAGTTTGCTTATGAAGTGGTGAAATTAGATCAGAATGTACAAGATATTCTATTCACTTCTTATGCATCATCCAATAAAACTCCAAGCTATTATTGGCCATTGGTGGTCTTTTTAGATCAAAAAGGCTGTGTAATTGAAGGCGTAAGCGGATTTAAGAACCAAGATATCAGTGAAAGTAATTTTCAGCATGCGGCACTAGAAGGGGTTCTAAAAAAACCATCTTCAGCATTTTTTATGTTTATGACACCGTTATCTTCTGCAATAGATGTGGAAAATAAACAATTAACAAATCAAGGACAAATTAAGCTTAGTGTTATTCGTTAAGTGAAGAGATTAGGAATATGAAAAATAAATTAATTTTACCTTTTGCATTAACAGGTTTAGTCACAGCTCTTTCAGGTTGTGGTGGTGGTAGTCAAAGTATTAATGAAGATCCCTACAAAGGGGTAGAAACATCAACCAATGGTTGTTCTGGCACCGCTGAGAAATGTCTTGATTTTGTTTTAGATTATCCAGTAGAAGGGCTTAACTTTGACTGTAGTACAGATACCAAGAATCATTTTGTAACTGAGTTGGAAGGTGGTTTAGCATCAGGTGGCTGTGCAGTTGGTGATAAAGTTAAATTTTATATTCAAGGTTCTCAAACTAGTCGTATGATTTCTTTGGGTGATGTTGACTTAACAAAAATTAGACCATTAAAGATTGCTAATCAGCCAGCACAAATTGGTTTAGTTGATCTTGCAACGGCAATGACAGGTAAAGCCATCACATCGACAACAATGAATGATGATACCTTCAAAGTGATGGTGGGTTTAGTTCGAGTATTTCAAGCTGTTGCTGTTGAGCAAAATGCAAATATTGAAGGAGATGTTCAGCCTTTTGAATTAACCAAAGATTTAAAGGATAGTTTAAGTAAGGTTGAATCATCTGTAGATGTGAAGAACTTTTTAGATGGTAGCTATGTCTCTATTTTAAAGCCGTGGCTTGATGTGAGCACAATTGGCGAACAGTCTGCTGCACAAGTTGCAGAACAACTTATTCGTTTATCTAATGTAAATATTTATACAGCTAATTTCCTAGCGATCTCTGCATTAAATGTTGATTTAGGTGGTTTCCATGGCACCAGTGCAGCAGGCAATGAATCTATTGCAAACTTATATTTATTGAATACTCGACAAGGTTATACAACTGGTTATGCTGTGCAGTGGATGGGTAAACCATTAACAACGGGTGACCAAGTAATTAGTTCTATTGCTCGACTAAATTTATTGGCTCAAGTTGCGCCACAAAAATTATCTGCTGATGCACAAACCAGTTTAATTGATCCACTCAGTAAAAAAATTAGTAAGCCATTTGTTTTACATTCAGCAACGAACTTAGCTGATAACTTAGAAATTTATCAAGGAACTTTGTTAAATGGTACAACTGTTCCAGGTACCGAGTTTATGTACAAACAAGTTTCTGGTGATACTAAAGCACCTGTTGATACCAGTATTTATGGAAAATGGCGTCAGAGTATTTCAGGTGAGGCATTTACTGGATCAATTGATATTTATAAAACTAATCCTGCGACTTATCTAGATAAGCGAGTATTTTTAACACCAAATACGGTTAAAACAGGTGAGCAATATATTTTCCCTCTTTATGCCAACCTCATATTTAATTTCGGAGATACGACCATTCCTGCTGTTAAGTTAGGAATCGTCATTGATGAAAGTGGAGATATTCGCACCAATATTGGTCCAAATAATACAACAACAGACCTTTCATCGACACAATGTACAACTGTAGATTCTAATACGTATAAGGACACAACAACAGGTGTACAGCAATATCGTATAGGCACAACAGGTGCTGCCAATTATGATACGAGTGATAAGTCACTTACGATTCGTATGATTCTATCTAATCCAATATTTGGCAATATTGATGGTGCTCTTGTTGGATTAAATGAAAGCTTATTGTATTTACCACAAGATAGTAGTGGTAATACAGCAACATTTACTTCAGGTGGTGTGCGTATGAACTTGCAGAACTTGATTGTCGACAAATCGACAACCCGTGGTATTAACGTGACAGGTTGGGATGGACAAGCGGCAAGTCAAGCGCAATGGGGCAATATGCTTGCGATTTCTCAAGCTATTTATAACAGTGCGAATAAAACCAAAGCAACTCAAGCACAGCTAGATTTAGCAAAACGAGCGAATGGTTATTTGTCAATTGAATTGCCAACTTGTTATACGCTGAAAACAAAATAATATAAAAATGAGGTAATAAAAAAACCATCCTAAATAGGATGGTTTTTTTATGTAAGTATTTAATTTCTGATTCGTTGTCAGTGATTAAACTTCACTATTATCCCTTAACCTGTTTGATCTAAACGAGAACCTAAAGTTTCTAAATGCATGGGGAAATGGTTACTTTTACGATCTTCAAAATAATGCCTTAAAGTGCGTTCTACACTTGGAAATGCCAATTCATCCCACGGAATTTCATGTTCGTCAAATAATCGACTTTCAATGGTTTCTTCACCTGCACCAAATTCACCATTGATAATATTGGCTTTAAATAATGTATAAATTTGTCCAATACGCGGAATATTGTACATACAGTAAAGTTGTTCAATTTCAATTTCAGCTTCGGCTTCTTCACGTGTTTCACGGGCAGAACCTTGCTCCATGGTTTCAAAAAGTTCCATGTAGCCTGCAGGTAAGGTCCATAAACCGTAACGAGGTTCAATTGCACGCCTGCATAAAAGCACCTTGTTTTCCCAAAGTGCTAAGGCGCCACAAATGACTTTTGGATTGACGTAATGTATGGTTCTACAATTTGAACAAACTTGGCGAACTTTTTGGTCACCTAAAGGGATTTTTGCTGTTGTTTCATGTCCGCAGGCAGTACAAAAATGCATAAGCTTCATTGAAATTAAGAGATAACTCAGCATAACTGAAAAATTCTACTTTCGCATCATTTATAGCCTACAGCACAAAATTTCATATATGATGGGAATACAACAAAAAGGAAGAGTCAAAAATGCAGGATCATTTATTAACACAAGTATTGCAACAACGCTTACGTTTTTCTAAGCGTACGCAACCTGCAAATGCAGCCGTGTTAATAGCGATTACCAATGAAGCAGATCCTAAAATTTTACTCACACGTCGTTCTCTATATCTCAATAATCATGCAGGGGAAGTGTCTTTTCCTGGTGGGAAACGTGATCCAAATGACACCAGTAATATTGTTGTGGCCTTAAGAGAAGCTTGGGAAGAAACAGCACTTAATCCTTTTGATGTGAAACTATTAGGTGATTTACCGATGGAGCGGGCAAAGAGTGGATTATTGGTTAAACCAGTAGTTGGCTTAATTCCACCGAATGTACAATTGATTGCTCAACCTACAGAAATTGATCGTATTTTCTATGCACCGTTGCGGAAACTAATGGAGTCACAACCGATTCCTTATGAAGTACGTTTAGCGCATCAGTCAATATATTTCCCAAGTTTAAGAGTTGAAAATGAAGTGGTTTGGGGGCTGACTGCTCGGATACTTATTTCTTTATTTCAATATGGTTTAGATTATCAAAAGAACTGGCCTTTTCTACTCAATTCACCGACATTTAAATCTAAAATTTTTAATAAGAGTCAGGATATTCAAAAGTAACTATTTAAAAGTGTTGTTTAAGGGACTAAAAATTATGATGTACAAGTTTCAAGGCTATGCACCTAAAGCAACTCATCAACCTTGGGATGGTTGGGTTGCAGAAACTGCGACTGTGATTGGTCAGGTAGAAATGGGTAAACAAGTCAGTGTATGGTTTGGTGCTGTTATTCGTGGTGATAATAGTGTGATTCGTTTAGGTAATTTTACCAATGTTCAAGAAAATGCAGTGTTACATACGGATGCTGGCATTGAGATGAATATTGGTCGTTATGTCACGATTGGTCATCAAGCAATGCTACATGGCTGTACGATTGGCGATAATACGCTCATCGGGATCAACTCTGTTATTTTGAATCATGCGGTGATTGGTAAAAATTGTATTATTGGTGCCAATGCCTTAATTCCAGAAGGGAAGGTCATTCCTGATAATTCAGTGGTGATGGGTTCTCCTGGGAAAGTGGTTAAAACTTTAGATGCTGATGCAGAAGTACGTTTGAAATTAAGTGCTATGCATTATGCAGAGCACTTTAAGCAGTTCACTCATTTAGAAAAATTTGAATTTTAACGTTGAAAATGAAAAGCCATTTGCCAAGAAAATTTCTTGGCATTTTTGTTTATGTGTCTAGATTATCTCGCGCTATTAAAATGAGTGGAGTATCATAGTCGACATTTTAAAAGATAGAAAAGGTTGTGCATGAAATTGCTGGCATTGGAAACTGCCAATGAGCAGTGTTCTGTTTCAATTATTGATGAAACCCAAACACTTTTTTTTCAGCGTGATGAGCGAGCTAAGGCACAAACTCAAACCATTTTACCGATGATTGAGCAAGGTTTACTGCAGACTAAATTGATCATTTCTGATTTTTCAGCAATTGCATTTAGCCGTGGTCCGGGTTCATTTAGTGGGGTTCGTATTAATGCGGCAGTCACTCAGGCTTTAGCTTGGTCAAATGATTTACCTGTGATTGCAGTTTCAACTTTGCAGGCATTGGCACAAGCGGCTTTTAGAGAGGCGCAGTTAACTCAAGTTACCGCCGTGTTAGATGCCCGTATGAAAGAAGTCTATATGGCTAGTTTTCAATTAGATGATAATCAAATTATGCAGTTGGTGGATGCGGAGAAATTACTCGACTACCAACAAGCCACTGAGTATCAAAAATTTACATTAATTGGCTCAGGTTCGGTTTTAATTCATGCCGATTCAATAGAATATCAGCATATTACAGCAAGTGCAGAAGATATCGCAGCGATTGCTCGACTCTCTGCACTAAATCAAGAGTGGGTGAGTGCAGAATATGCACTGCCTGTTTATTTGCGTGATAATGCTTGGAAAAAAATTCCAGAACAAGGCAAGCCATAAAATTTAGGATAATACATGGATCTTTTACTGCTCCTTAAAGCAGCGATTATGGGTATCGTTGAGGGTGTTACAGAGTTTTTACCCATTTCTAGTACTGGGCATTTAATTTTAGCTTCAGAATTGATGGACTTTTGGACCAAAGAAAAAAGTGATGTCTTTGTCATCGCCATTCAAATGGGCGCAATTGCAGCTGTTATTTATGAATATTGGGCGAAATTATGGGGTGCGGCGACTGGATTGGTGACAGGTGAAAAGAAAGGTCGCCATCTGGGGATCAGTCTTATTTTAGCCTCTATTCCGATTATGATTGTCGGTTTATCTTTTGGTCAAAAGGTCAAAGAACTTCTATTTAATGATATTTCCATTGCATTGGGCTTGATTGTTGGTGGTGTCATTATTTGGTGGGTAGAAAAAAATCCACCAAAAGTCAATGCAGTCGAAGTTGATGATATTTCCTTAAAAGAAGCCATTTATATTGGTTTGATTCAGGTCTTGGCATTAATTCCAGGAACATCTCGCTCAGGTGCAACCATTATTGGTGCAATGATGTTAGGTGTGTCACGTAAAGCGGCAACTGAATTTTCATTCTTCCTCGGTATTCCAGTTATTGTAGGTGCGGGTTTACTCGATCTGTATCAGAGTTATCATATTTTTGAAGGTAAGCAGGATTGGATCGTACTGGGCGTAGGTACACTGGTCTCGTTCATTTCAGCTTTAGTTCTCATCCGTGTATTGGTTGCTTATGTAGCGAAACGTGATTTCATGGTTTTTGCTTGGTATCGAATCATCTCTGGTTTGATCATTTTATTATTTGCTTTAACAGGCTGGAAATTATGGTAAGCGAAATTCGCTTATTTGCAGAAGATACATACTTAGAGAAAGCACAGTCTTATCAGGCTGTGCTTTCTTCACGTGGTGTAGATGTAAAATTAGATGTCATTGATAAATTAAATGCACGTTTTTTACGCTTAAATCCTGATTTAGGGTTATGTGTAGATCAAGATGGATTATGGTTAAGTGCCAATGGCATGAAAATGCAGCCTGATTGGAAAGCCGAAACTGCACGTTTAAAACGAGCCAGTTTAAAATCAGAAATGATTGCACGCGCGTGTAACCTTGCAGAAAAGCCGAAACTGATTGATGCAACCGCAGGTTTAGGGCATGACAGCTTGTTGATGGCTCATTTGGGTGGACATGTGACACTGATTGAACGCCATCCGATTTTATTTACTTTACTTGAAGACTCTAAACAACAGGCAGCATCAGATCCTTTTCTAGCCAAAGTGATGCAAAGAATCGATTTGGTTTTTTCTGATTCAGCTGAGTATTTACAGCAACAAATTGAACAAAAGACTCTTGTTGATGTGGTGTATTTAGATCCGATGTTTCCACAAAGAGATCAAAATCAGCAAGCCATTAAAAAACAAGCTCAAGTCAAGAAACAAATGCAATTGTTACATTTGCTTTTGCCTGAAGATGGTGAGATGGATTTAGGAGATTATCTTTTAGTCTTAGCTCAACAAATATCCAAGCGAGTTGTGGTAAAACGTCCTCGTCATGCTGTTTTTTTAAATGCACAGCAACCTGATCATCAGTGGCAAGGCGATGCATGCCGATTTGATGCCTATTTCCCCAAAATGCTTATTGAGTAATTTGGTAAATGTTTCAATAATAGTCAAAAAATTGTTATATAGTTAAAAGAAGCATTGATAAAATATTAACCGAGCATAAACTAGGTGGGCTGCTTGAAGCCACCTGCCATAACTGAATCCTATGATAGACCTAAAACCCTCAATTAACTTTTGGCATGATTTAAAAAGTAACCAACGTGCAGGGATATGGTTATTTTTAGGGTCACGTAAATCGCTTCAAATCGTTCGGCCCTCTATTCTCCAATTGGTTTTTTGGGGAGTGTTGGGTGGCTGTGCCAATACTTTATTTAGTTGGTTGGTTGCAGGGGATGGTGGCGTATTTAATCGTCAAGGCTTAGTCAGTTATGCCTTGTGGCCATTTATTGCTTTAATTGTCGGTATTTTCTTATCACAACGGACGAATAACTCTCGATTAATGTTGGTTCCTGCATTGTTATGGTTGGTACTTGACACCCATATCATGCTGTTTCAATGTTTGGTGCAATATTTAGGTAATTTAGATTATCTTCCGAATATTCTGTACGACTATATTCCAACTTTATTTATCTTGTTGTTTGTTTGGCAAAGTTTAGCCGTGATTTGGGTTATTTCCAGAGAGCTTAAATGGCCATGGTGGGAACGTGCGCTGATTATGCTGGCAACGTTTTTTACTTTATCTGTTTGGCAAGTTTCAATTAAAGACCAACCAATTTGGAAAGTGGAAGAAACCCCACCGACCTTGTCTGAAAATGCACTGTATGATCAAAGTCGCGTATTGAATAAAGCATTAGAACAAGTTCAATTTGGTGAATTTGCACAAACCCATTGGTATTTTTTAGGCGTGGGTGGAGCAAGCTATCAAGATGTCTTTAAATTTGAAATTGAACGAATTAAAGAACAATTTGATACACGGTTTGGTACTTTTGGTCGTTCAATGGAATTGATTAACAATCCAGACACCACAACAGAGATTCCGATTGCATCCCGTACCAGTATGGAAATGGCACTGCGCCGAATGGGCCAGCAGATGAACCGTGAAAGTGATGTGTTATTTTTATATATGACATCACATGGTCTCCCAAATCAGTTTGAAATGGAAAATGCACCGATTGATTTAAATGATGTTGACCCGAAATGGTTGCGTGAAACTTTAGATAAATCGGGTATTCGTTGGAAAGTGATTGTAATTTCAGCGTGCTATTCAGGTAGTTTTATTCCTGCTTTACAATCTCCAGATACTTTAATTATTACCGCATCTGCGGCAGATCGTGCATCATTTGGATGTTCGAGTGAGTCTGATTATACTTATTTTGGCCGCGCGTTTTTTGATCAAGCAATGCGTGAACAAACTACTATGAAATCTGCTTTTAGCCAAGCCAGCGAAACAGTGGCGAAGTGGGAAAGCGCACAAGGTTTTGAGCCATCTGAACCGCAATGGGTGATTGGTAAAAATATGGAATTAATGTTGCCTCAATTAGAAAAACATTTATTTCCACAAAGTAATGTTCAACCTACTGCACAAGCGATTCGTCATATCGAGAATGACGCTTTAAACAGTCAACTTGATCAAACTAAAAGTATGAGCGCGACACATTAGATAACTATTTAGTATCCCCATAGCATTTAAAGGAAGAATTGAATGGAACTGCTTCAAAAAAATAAATGTTTTGATGGTGAGCAACGTATTTATCAAATGTACTCATCTTTCTTGAAAGGGCTAACCAAGTTTTCGGTGTATTTACCACCTCAAGCGTTGAAAGCCCAGAAATGTGCTGCTGTGTTTTATTTGGCAGGTTTAACATGTACTGAAGAAACGTTCATTATCAAGGCACATGCGCAACGTTTAGCAGCTCAATTGGGATTGATTTTAATTTGCCCAGATACATCACCACGTGGTGATGATGTTGCTCAGGCAGACTCATGGGATTTAGGGCAGGGTGCAGGTTTTTATTTAAATGCAACTCAATCGCCATGGTCAGCGCATTATCAGATGGAAAGTTATATTGTTGATGAGCTTTATTCAAAAGTATTGCAAGAGCTACCCATTCAAAAAAATGCCATTGGAATTCTAGGGCACAGTATGGGCGGTCATGGTGCATTGACGTTAGCTTGGAAGTATCCAGAGAAATTTAAATCAGTTTCTGCTTTTGCTCCGATTTGTGCACCAAGTGTTTGTCCTTGGGGCGAGAAAGCTTTTTCTCATTATTTAGGTGGTGATCAGAGTGAATGGGCAAAACATGATGCAGAGCAATTGGTTTTAGTCAAAGGAAAGCTGTTTGATGAAGTTCTCATTGATCAAGGGGTTAATGATCAATTTTATAGTCAACTTAATCCTGAAAAATACCAGAAAGCGTGTAATAAAGTGGGTCAGAAACTGACCCTTAGATTGCATGATGGCTATGATCATGGTTATTACTTTATTCAAAGCTTTATTGATGATCATCTACAATTTCATGCCTTACAATTGCAGAAGTAAACATTGAATTATTGGTTTTGATAGCAGAACGATCATTTTAATATTTGATCTAAGAAACTGAATTATGCAAAAATAGAGCAAAAGATAAATGTTGTTTATATTTTGTTCTATTTTATTTTGTGTTAAAAAAATATAAACTCTAGATAACTTTGATTATTTTTAAAAAGTTAATTTTTATTCCAAAAATGATGACATGCTAAAATAAGAGAAAATAATGCAAGAACAAAACCCTCCATTTTTTCCAGATTCAGCACCACCAGATTTTCCACCGCCTATTCCTTTTGAACCATTACAGTTAACTGGTTCAGGTAGTGTGTATCGATTTAAGTTTTATGGTGATGCCAATGAATATTTTGGTATTTGGATCGTCAATATCTTACTGACGATTGTTACTTTGAGCCTTTATGCGCCGTGGGCAAAAGTTCGTCGTTTGCGCTATTTTTATGGTAATTCTGAATTTATCGATCGTAAATTTGATTTTACAGGCGTGCCTAAGAAAATTTTAATTGGTCGCTTAATTGCATTAGGGATTTATGCAGGTATTTCGATTGGTGCTCAATATTCAATTAATGTCTCAATTTTTGGTTTTCTAATTCTGTATTTAGCGATTCCTTGGCTTATTTGGGCAACGCTCAGATTTACAGCTCGAAATAGTAAATATGGCAATAGTCGTTTTTATTTTGGTGGCACGACCAAAGATTCTTATATCGCGTTGATTACAGGAGTTCTAATCTATATTTTTACCTTAGGACTTTTCACACCTGTATTGATTTGGCTTTATAAACGTTATTGCATCAATAACCTATATGCAGGGCAGTTGAAGTTTCAACTCCATGCAGATTGGCCTGCTTATATGCGTGCAGTATATATTCCTATTTTTATGTTTTTAGGCATTATTTTAGTTTTGGTGATTTTAGGTTTCATGTTGGCATCTCGCCCTGACCAAGCTCTAGTGTTCTTTGGTATTGGTTATGCTTTTGTATTGTTCTTTATTTGGCCGTTAATATCTGCCCGTATTTTTATCACCACTTGGAATAATACGACGGTCGGAAACAGCCAATTTCAAACAGATTGTAATCAATGGCGCTATGCATGGATTGTCGGTTCAAATTGGATTGTAAAAGTTTTATCGATTGGCTTGATGTCTGCGTGGGCAGCAATTCGTTTATATCGATATCAAATAGAATCTTTAAGTTTGACTTTATTTGATGATCCAAATGAAATGATGAATCAAGCTCAAGAAGATCACAGTGCTATTGCCGAAGAAATTAGTGACATCTTTGACATCGATGTTTCACTATAATGCTATGAGATCAATAATTAATGTCTTCTACTGAATCTGTTATTTATTATGATGGTGTGGTTTCAAAACCACGCCAAGCTGAAATTTCACCCATCAATCAAGATTCAGTTTTGCTTCGTTATGGTGATGCACTTGAATTGAAGCAGCAATATCTTTATAGCGAGATGATTTTGATCGGTGCTTTAGGGAAAATTAAGCCTGTTATTGAACTGAAAAATGATGCAAGAATTGAATTTAAAAATGAATTGCCTGACTGGTTTAACATTAAACAAAAAGATATTTATCAGTCGATTTGGAAGTTAGAACGATCACCGAGTTTAATTTTATTTAGTGTGGTTTTTGTAGTGGCTTTCGGTTTTGCTTTAGTGAAATGGGGGATTCCTTTCACCTCTCACTATCTTGCTTTTCAATTGCCTGAAAATACGCTGACTAAAATTGGTAATGAAGCAGAAGAATATGTCCTGAATAATTTGACTCAGCCTAGTCAGCTTTCTCAAGGGCAGAAAGATCAAATCAAATCAGATTATTTATTGAATGTCGCGGAAGGTAGACCTGCCAAATTGGTGTTCCGAGAAGGTGATTACTTAGGAGCGAATGCGGTCGCTTTGCCGAATAATACCATTATCATTACTGATGAATTGGTTGAGTTGGCACATAGCGACCAAGAAATTATAGGTGTACTGGCGCATGAGCAAGGACATTTGGTCCAACGTCATAGTTTACAACAAGGGCTTTCAAGCTTAGGGTTTAGTGTTTTATATATTGCAATGACTGGGGATAGTTCAGATTTATTAACTTCATTACCTGCTGCGATGATCGGTGCCAATTATTCACGTAAATTTGAACAGGAAGCCGATTTATATGCTTTGAACTCAATGTATAAACATCATATTGAAGTTTCTCATTTTGCTAATTTTTTACAGCGATTAAATGAAGAGTCAGATAAAGTTGAAGGGAAAACTGAAAAGAATCCTAAAAAAGATGAAAAACAAATGGATCAGCAGAAACCCAAAACTTTAGAAATTTTAGATGCTTTATCTTCACATCCTGCGACAGAAGAGCGGATTCAAATGGTACGTGATTTTGAAGCGAAGCATCCCCAAATCAATATGCAAAAGCCAAGCACTAAAGAGTGAAACATCCAACAGCGAGCATTGAATGATGAGGTATCCAACAGCCATCTAAATAGATGGCTGTTTTTATTTAACTCAGATGTTGCCATTCTACAAAAAATTCTTGTTGTGCCATACGATTCAAGTGGTCAATCACCACATGTTCTATACGAGTGTAATCTTCAAGTTGTGTGTCTATATCAACGAGTAAAGCATTTGTTTCAGCAGTTAAAACAACGGTTGTTTCAGGCATAAAAATACTAAATACAGTTTCTGTTTCAGTGACTTCAAATTTGTGTTTCCAGTGGTTTAAAAGTCGTTTCGCAATGCGCTTGGCTTCAGCGGTTGAAATTGAAGTATGGCTTTTCATTCTTAGACACTCTTAAGTTTGAAGTTTAATCTAGCAAAATTAAGATAATAAATATGCCGTAGAAATGGAACAATACGTTGCATTTTTGCAATGCTTTTACTTTTAGAACTAGAATAAACATCTTACAGCAGTACCTACAGTCTCTTTTTTTCTCCTAAAAAGAGAAATGAAAAAGATTGCTGAAAGGTTTCTAATTTGGCTAAGCCACAAAAGAATCTGGATTTGAAAAGTCGAAACGGGTCAAGTTTGCTATAATTACGATATTCACAAATTCACAGCTAGGTTGTCTCATGTCCAAGCCTTATTTAATCGCACCTTCAATTCTATCTGCAGATTTTGCTCGCTTAGGAGAAGAAGTTGAGAACGTACTTGAATCAGGTGCAGATGTTGTCCATTTTGATGTGATGGATAACCACTATGTGCCGAACTTAACTTTTGGTGCAGGAATCTGTAAGGCGTTGAAAAAATATGGGATTAAAGCACCGATTGATGTGCATTTAATGGTTTCACCTGTAGACCGCATGATTGGTGATTTTTTGGATGCAGGTGCAGATATTATTACCTTTCATCCAGAAGCATCGCATCATATTGACCGTTCATTACAGTTGATTAAAGATGGTGGAGCAAAAGCAGGTTTAGTGTTTAATCCAGGTACACCTTTGCATTATCTAGACTATGTTTTGGATAAAGTCGATCAAATTTTAATTATGAGTGTCAACCCCGGTTTTGGCGGTCAAAAATTCATTCCAATGACTTTAGAAAAATTACGCAAAGCACGCCAAATTATTGATGCTTCGGGTCGTGATATTCGCTTGGAAGTAGATGGTGGTGTTGGACCTGCAAATATTCGTGAAATTGCGGAAGCGGGTGCAGATATGTTTGTTGCAGGTTCAGCAATTTTTGGCAAACCTGATTATAAAGCTGTGATTGATGAAATGCGTGCTGAGTTGGCAAAAGTGGGTTCAGTTAACGTTTAAATCTTTGCACAATTTAGTTATGTGAATTGTGGATAAGTTTGATGATAACTCGGTGGATAAGTGTGTTGATAACGCTATGGATAAACTGCGTATAGATTAAACAATGTGAGATCAACCGTTTATCATCTAGTCAAAAAATGTATAAAAAGAGCTCAAATGAGCTCTTTTTTTATCGTAAATGTCTTTTAAGTAGGCGCTTGATTATTCATCTGTGGTTAATAACACGGCTGTATAAATATGAACCAGCGCAGTGCTTGCTTACTCAAAGTATTGGATGACGATTTGCTAATCCAAAATTTATTGGCTATGCTTTGAATATTCGTCATAAATACAACCATAGGTTTTATTTTGTTCACACAACTCAGCAAACAGATGTGGTTTGTTTGTCTTATGGTTTTTGCCGTAGGCTGGAGTGGTGTGTCTGTTGCATCGACAAAGAATATGCATTTAGAAATGCAGATTCAACATCAACAGATGATGCAATCAAATTCGGAAGTACCGAATGATGATTTATCAACGAATGACTTATCAAGCACGGATCAATCAAAAGCAGATTCAGTGACTCCTGAACACGACATGTCAAAAATATCAGTTGCTCAGATGAAAAGCCATTGTCAGCAGATGATGGAGCAGAATCAAAATCATACGATGTCAGTAAAGTCTAAAGATGCAACATCCACAGATTTAAATGATATGGCTTTGAAAGCCAGTTGTATGTTTGTATCCGATTCAGGAAAAATACAGCATCAGCAATGCCCTGATTGTAGCTTAATGGCATGTCAGGCAATGATTGTATGGTTGAATGTTGCTCCTGTTGAGTTTTCTCAGCCTATTGTGGCTTATCAAAAACAATCGTCACAGCACGATTATCAAGCTCAGCATCTTGCAGGGCATTGGCAGGAAATTCTTCGCCCTCCTAAAGCTTAATCTTGGAATAAAAAACGCATTTTATTTTTAAGATTAAGGTCAAATTATGTCTATTTTTATCAAGCAAAGCTTGCTTTTGGGCTTATGTCTCTCTGCATCTACATGGGTATTTGCAGAAGTGAAAGAATATCATCTGAATATTGCTGAAGGTACAGTCAATATTACAGGTAAGCCAGTAAAACGTATTACGGTAAATGGTCAATTCCCTGCGCCTCTTTTAGAGTTTGAAGAAGGTGATGACGCTGTTATTCACGTGCATAATAATTTAAAAAATCAGGATTCTTCAATTCATTGGCATGGTTTATTGCTACCCGGTTTGATGGATGGTGTGCCAGGCTTTAATGGTTTTAATGCCATCAAACCGA
This sequence comes from Acinetobacter sp. ANC 3832, assembly GCF_002135415.1. Classification (GTDB taxonomy): domain Bacteria; phylum Pseudomonadota; class Gammaproteobacteria; order Pseudomonadales; family Moraxellaceae; genus Acinetobacter. Next base: position 382,429 of record NZ_NEGJ01000001.1, on the reverse strand, counting down.
ATGGAGATTTTGTTTATAAATTTAAAGTACGCCAAAGCGGAACCTATTGGTATCACGCACATTCCAAAGGTCAGGAGCAGGATGGTTTATATGGCTCATTGGTGATTTATCCGAAAGGTAAAAAGCCATTAGCAACACATGAACAGGCTGATCGTGATTATGTGGTGATGCTGTCTGATTTTCATGACTCGACCAGTGATCAGATCATGAAAAATCTAAAAAAATCTGCGGAGTATTATCAAAACCAACGTGAAACAGTTGCTGATATTTTAAAGCAAGTGAAACGAGATGGTGTGAAATCAGCATGGCAAGATCGTTCGATGTGGAATCAGATGCGCATGCTGAAAACTGATTTATCTGATGTGACGGGTTATACCTTTTTAGTGAATGGCAAAACACCTGAGCAAAATTGGACAGGCATGTTTAAGCCAAATGAGAAAGTGCGCTTACGTTTTATTAATGCCTCGGCAATGTCGTTCTTTGATGTCCGTATTCCACATTTAAAAATGATGGTAGTCAGTGCAGATGGTCAACCTGTGCAACCTGTTCCTGTTGATGAGTTTCGAATTGGTACGGCTGAAACCTATGATGTGATTGTTGAGCCTAAAGCAGAACATTATCAGATTGAAGCAGAATCGATTGATCGTTCAGGTTTTGCAATCGGAACTTTGCATAATGAAATGAATCCAATGGCACATGGTGTTCATCTGCCTGAACCGCGTCCACGTTCTTTGTTGACGATGGAAGATATGGGGCATGGTTCAATGTCTGATATGGATCATTCACAGCAGAGCAAAACAGCATCTGCATTAATCCCTAAAAATGATCAAATTGCGTATGGTTGGGTAAATGCATCAACACCCAAAGGTGATAAAGCTTTGCAATATGCAGACTTAAAATCACTCACGCCACAAAAAGATACGCGGGAAGCAAGTAGTGAATTGGTGATTCGTTTAGGCGGTACGATGGAGCGTTATATTTGGACCATCAATGGTAAAAAATTTAGTGAAGCTGAACCTTTAAAAGTGAAGTTCGGTGAACGTATCCGTTTGAAATTTATCAATGACAGTATGATGGCGCATCCTATGCATTTACATGGCATGTTTATGCAATTGGAAAATGGTCAGCCTATGGTAGATATGCCGAATAAGCATACTGTGATTGTGCTACCAGGCAAAACGGTGACGACTTTATTGACGGCTGATGAGTTGGGTGAATGGGCAATTCATTGCCATTTGCTGTATCACATGAGTGCAGGAATGATGAATAAGTTGATTGTTGCCAATGTATCGGATGGTAACGTTTCTACTCAGCCATTAAAACCTCAGTTAGATGATGGGTCAAAGAGCAAAACAACAATGCTAATGGATATGAAAGGGGATGCTTCTCTTCAGAATCAGGAGAAAAGCCATGCACATCATTAATCTTTTTTCAAAAACAGTTTTAAGCAGTTCAATTTTGATGATGAGTAGTGTGATTTGGGCACATGAAGGGCATGACATGATGATGTCTAATGCTCAGCCAATGGTGACAGTAGAATCCGCTGTTCCATCTACCATGTCTATGTCTGATCACTCGATGCATGGTACAGTAACGCAGTTACATTCAGTAGAATCGACTCAAAAAGATGATCAATCTGAAAACTTTCAATCTTCAAGCTCGATAGATCAAAGTCATGATCATCATAAAGAACATGGTGGTCAAATTAATCAAGCAACCACTGTGGAAAACAAGTGGATGTTGAATGAAGATGGTCAGGGTGAATTGCAGTCCAAAATTGATACGTGGGTGGGTTCGGATGAAAATAAATTATTCTTCAAAGGGCATTTGAGTAAAGCTGAATCTACTTTAGAACATTATGATATTGCCGCTTTATATAGCCGTAATGTTGCGGATTTCTGGGATGTTCAGGCAGGTGTTCAGTACTTGTATGATAAAAATAAACCGAGTGACAAAGATCAAGTTAAAGCAATGTTGGGTGTACATGGGATGGCACCTTATTTCTTTGAAACGGATACTTATCTGCATATCGGTCAAGATCAGCAAGTGTTACTCAGTTTAGAAACAGAACGGGATTTTTTATTCACACAAAAATTGATTACTCAGCCTTATTTAGATGCTGAAATTGTGTTGAGTGATGATTCTAAATTTGCCAAAAAGACAGGTTTATCCAGTATTCAAGCAGGTATTCAAAACCGTTATGAAATCAGCAAAAAAGTGATGCCGTTTGTTGATGTCGCTTATCGTTATGACAAAGGCAATGAGCAGACAGTGTGGCAAGGGCGTTCTGATTCTGAATCAGGTTGGTTATATGGTGCAGGGATCAGCTTTAAATTTTAATATTTTAAATGGTCAATTTTCCTAGCAACAAAATGCCACTTTACGATAGTGGCATTTTGTTGGATGTCTTACATAAAGAGTTAGTCTAAGTTTCAGCAATTCCACCGACTTGTATCAGCTCATTGTTTTCTAATTTAAATTCAAGACCATGTTCCGTATCTAAATCATAATGAATGAGGATTCGAATGGTATTTGGTGTGGATACTCTTAAATGCAACATGGTTTGAATATATGAATTATGGGCATTTATATCTGTAATATTTAAAGGACTTTGACCTGATTTTTCAGCATTTTCATAGTAATGTGCATAGAGTTTTTGATAGCGTTCAAAAGCTTTGTTTTGAATGCTCTGCAAATGATCTTCAATATTGAATAAAAATGCTTGATAGGTTTTCGCATATTCATCTAATTGATTTTCTGAGGGTAGATCTTCAATTTCATCACCATTTTCATCAAATTCATCTCCTAAAAAGATTTCTCTTGAGGCATTTTCATTAAAAAATGGATGTGAAAATTGCGTGATTGAGCTAAAACCTGCCCAACTTTCAGAAACTTCTCCCCAATATGCATGTTTCATTTTTCTAATTCTCATCAGTTTTTGATTCATAAAATGATTATAGAGAAGCACTTTTAAAAAAAAGAGACGAAAGGGTAAGTTTTGGTCAAAAAATGTAATTTATTCTTATTTATAGCGTCATATTTTATATAATCTTCAGGCAATTAAGGAGGAACGACCTCCATCATTATTCTTCATATATTTATAATAGTGAGAAAATTCGTCAGGACGACCTGACTCTAATCAATTGGAGACAGGCATCATGGCTTGGTTTGTTCTTATTTTGGCGGGTTTGTTTGAAGTGGTTTGGGCATATTCAATGAAAATGTCTGACGGCTTTAGTAAGCTAACCCCAAGTATTATTACGCTTGTATTTATGATTTTGAGTTTTGGTTTATTGGCTTATGCAATGCGAACTCTACCACTCGGAACTGCGTATACCATCTGGACAGGAATTGGTGCCATTGGTTCTTTCCTAATTGGTATTTTTATCTTAGGTGAACCTGCAACGGCTATGCGAATGTTGGCTGCGGTATTGATTGTTGCTGGTTTAGTACTGATGAAATTATCTTCATCATAATATGATTTTTAAATAGATTTAAAAATATTGAACCATGGGAGAGGTTAATGAAACTCGTATTTACTGAAATGGCTTCTCCTGTGGGTTTACTGAAATTAGTTGCAACAGATCAGGCTTTAGTTGCTGTGCTTTGGGAAAATGAGAATCCTAAACGAATACGTCTAGCTGAACTGGTTGAAGATAAAAAGCATCCAATTTTATTGGAAACTCAAAAACAATTAAATGAATATTTTGTGGGTCAACGCACTCAGTTTGATTTACCTTTAGATTTTGAAGGTACAGAATTTCAAAAGAAAATTTGGCAAGCTTTATTAACGATTCCATTTGGTGAAACACGTAGTTATAAGCAAATTGCCGAGCAGGTTGGAAATGTTAAAGCTGTTCGTGCAGTGGGTGCAGCCAATGGTAAAAATCCAATTTCAATTATTGCACCGTGCCATCGAGTGGTGGGTGCAAATGGAAAGTTAGTGGGTTTTGCAGGTGGGTTGGAGAATAAAAGTATTTTATTAGAACTAGAAATTTCAAATATGTAAAGATTTTATGTTATTGTTATTTAAAATATAATGCGCTTTTTAAATGATAAATATTTCACAAATTTTTGGCCCTCTATTTTCTCAATTATGGTGGATCGTTTTATTATTCATTGTTATTGGTTTGTTTAAAGCATTTAAGCCATTTATTAAAGGTAAACTTGGGGAATTTGCTGTCAGCACGCATGTAAAGCTGTATTTGGATAAAGAATATATTTTATTAAATGATTGTACTTTGCCTGATGAACAGAATAAAACGACACAAATTGATCATATTTTATTAAGTCCTTATGGTATTTTTGTGATCGAAACAAAGAACTATAAAGGTTGGATTTTTGGTAGTGAGCGTCAGAAAACATGGACGCAAAAAATCTATAAAAAGTCATTCAAATTTCAAAATCCTTTACACCAAAATTATAAGCATCATAAAGTTTTGGAACAGGTATTGAGTGATATTGTCGATCCTACATTGATACATTCTATTGTTGTATTCATGCCTGATTGTGAATTTAAAACTGAAATGCCGATGAATGTTTTTCGTGGAGCTGGTTGGACAGATTATGTGAAAACTTTTAGCAGTGACATTATTTCATCAACGAAGTTAAAACGAATACAGCTACGTATTGAAAAAGAAATTTTAGAAAAATCATGGAAGACCAATCGACAACATGTACAAAACTTAAAAGAGCAACACGCAGATAAGTCAGCAGAATATTAACGCTTTATTCGCTCTCATCTTTTGATTTTATCCAGCGCCATTGTCCCTTGTTAAACTGATAAGTATCTGTCCACCAACGCGCGCCACCACGACATGAACTGCTCATTTGGCGCTTGGTGGGAAAGAGACGAATATCGGTAAAAGCTGTGCATTGAGAATGGCTAAAATCAAACTTTTCCTGATCAATAACTTCAAAATTTTGGGTTTTAGGTTGATACAGAAATATATCAAATACTTGATAAACGCCCATCCCCATATCAGGTGCTGATATTGAAAAATCAGTCAAGCCATCAAAATTATAATCAGCAAAATAAATATGACGAGTAGATTGATAAGGTAATTCAGCAATTGAAAATTGTTGTTTTTTTAGTTTATTTTTCATTATTAACTGTGCAGGTGCATCATCACTATTTTCATTAAAAATAAACTGAATGTTTTGCCCATTTAATTTGAATTCAGTATTTCCTTTTACTGCCTGAGAAGTTGGTAGTGCGAAAGAAATAGAATGAAGAGTGAATATAGTAAGAAGTGCGAATGTTCTTTTTATTATGTTCATGTTAATTCCTTAAAGTTTCATCAAATCAGCTTGATGAAACTTGGATTCTAAAAAGTTAAATCGTATATAGATGTAAATCGCTTCTAGGGCTTTAGAAATAGTTATCTTAGAAAATCAAAACCGTTTCGGAATCTTCTGTCCATTTAGAACAGGGCTTTCAGCATTTTTCAATACACCGAAGAGCCATGCTTCAGCATGATTTACAGCAACTTTTAATTCATCAGCTTGAGCCAAACGACCTGCAATAAAACTTGCCAATGAACAACCTGAACCGTGATATTCGCCATCTAAACGAGGACAACGTGTTTCAGAAACTAATTCGCCATTGATATATAAAGCATTGCGAATATAGTCAGGTGTATCTTCATGGCCGCCTTTAACGAGTACAGCTTGTGCACCCATTTCAAAAAGCTTGGCTGTGGCTTTTTCTAACTCTTGCTCACCGGTTAAAGCACGCAATTCGACAGTATTTGGCGTAATCACGGTAGCAAAAGGAACAAGTTCTGCAAATGCTTTCACTAAAGTTTCTTGATTGCCTAATGAACCACCACTGTTGGCGACAAGAACAGGATCTAGTACATATAAATAATCAGGATGTGCACGTAAAAACTCCGCTAAAGTTGCAATGTTATCTGTTGTTCCCAACATGCCAGATTTAATACATGAAATGGGTAAGTCATTCACGACAGCATTGGCTTGAGCAAGTAATAATTCTTTTGATGTCGCTTCAAAGCCAAAAACTTGTTGAGAGTTCTGAATCGTGAGTGCGGTACAGGCAATGGCTGCATGCGCGCCACTTTGACCAATCGCTTCAATATCGGCTTGTAAACCTGCGCCACCAGATGGATCTAAACCAGAAAAACAAAGTACAGTCGGGCGCACAATGATGTCCTTAATACATAAAATTTGCGTTAGTATAGGCAACTTTAAGCGAAGTCTCGATACTAATTGTGAAATTAGCATTTGGAATGCGCTTATTGCCAAAATAGACAAATAGGGTTAGGTCGTGATTAAGAATATTTTGATAGATTTGGATGGAACATTAACCGACCCTAAAGTAGGTATTACTACTTCCGCACGTTATGGTTTAGCAAAAGTGGGACATTCAATTGCGGAATCTGAAAATATTGACTGGATTATTGGACCGCCGTTAAAAGCATCTTTGGCGAAAATTTTAAATGTATCTGTAGATAATGATTTAGCTGAACAGGCTTTGCTGGGCTATCGTGAACGCTTTGCTGTTACAGGTTTATTTGAAAATGAAGTATTTGCAAATGTAGCGGAAACCTTAAAGCAACTACAAGAGCAAGGGTATCGTCTATTTTTGGCGACAGCAAAACCAGAAATTTATGCCAAACGAATCTTAGAGCATTTTAATTTACTGCAATATTTTGAGTACCCTTATGGTAGCGAGCTAACAGGTGAGCGTACCAATAAGGGCGATTTAATTGAGTATATTCTTCAACAAGAAAAACTCGACCCTAAAGAATGCTTAATGATTGGAGATCGAGAGCATGATATTTTAGGTGCACGTCGCAATGGGATTGAAACGATTGCTGTAGAGAATGGCTATGGTTCAAAAGCAGAACTGGATGAAGCTCAGCCTAAAGCTCGAATTCAACAGTTTTCGCAAATTACACAACTTTTAGCCGCTCAGGTCTAAGCAATACGGTTAAAAAGCCCTGAGCTCATTTAGATAGAGAGTGATTTTTCACTCTCTTTTTTATATAAGATGCCTAATATTCGCCGTATATTATTTCACATCCAAATACAGCGTTTCTTTAATTTCTTCCATCACAATATAACTATGTGAAGATGCTGAAGAGGGTAATTTTTTCAGTAAATCACCCAATAAACGACGATAAGTACTCATTTCTTTTAAACGTGCTTTAACCAAATAATCAAAATTTCCTGAAATTAAATGGCATTCTTGTACTTCAGGTATTTCCATTAAATCTTTAGCGACTTGTTCAAAAACATCACCCGACTTTGCAGATAAGCTAATTTCCAAAAACACCAATAAATTACGATCTAAATGCTTTGGGTTTAACCGTGCATGGTAGCCCATAATAATTTCATCACGCTCTAAACGTTTTACGCGTTCCGAACACGGTGTTGTTGATAAATTTACACGTGACGCAAGTTCACTAATTGCGATTCTGCCTTCCTTTTGCAAAATATCTAAAATCATACGATCAATACGATCTAATGTGCGCATCAATTATTTCCTTTATTTAGATTTATTACACGACAAAAATGTTAAATCACCTAGATTATAGTATTAAAATTGGTGAAATAAACTATTAAATGACAAATATACTAGTTAAATAAACTAATAAGTGCAAAGGGATGCGTCATGCGTGTAATCGTCTTAGGTAGTGGTGTAATTGGTGTTGCAAGTGCGTATTACCTAGCGCAGCAGGGAGCAGAAGTTACCGTTTTAGACCGTCAAACAGGTCCTGCGGAAGAAACCAGTTTTGGTAATGCAGGACAAATCTCTCCGGGCTATTCTACGCCATGGGCTGCACCTGGTATTCCATTTAAAGCAGTGAAGTGGATGTTTCAACATCATGCACCGCTTGCAATTAATATGGATGGCAGTATGTGGCAGTTACAGTGGATGGCACAGATGCTAAAAAACTGTAATCCACAAAGTTATTCAATTAACAAAGAACGAATGACACGAGTTGCAGAATACAGCCGTGATTGTTTAAGAGAGTTGAGAAAAGATACTGGTATTAGTTACGAACATCGCTCAAACGGAACATTACAATTATTTCGTAATGAAGCTCAGCTTGAAGCGGTACAACGTGATATTCAAGTCTTAAAAGAATGTGGCGTAGACTATCGTTTATTATTGAAAGATGATTTATCTAAAGTTGAACCTGCATTAGAACATGCCAAAGATAAATTGGTCGGTGGTTTGCATTTACCAAATGATGAAACAGGTGACTGCTATTTATTTACCAATGCCTTAGCCAATCTTGCAAAAGGTTTAGGTGTGGATTTCAAATTTAATCAGAATGTTGAAAAACTGGTGGTTGAAGGCAATGAAATCAAAGGTGTTGTGGTCGATGGGAAAGTACTGACTGCTGATAAATATGTATTGGCGTTTGGTAGTTATTCACGTGATTTTCTTAAACCGCTTGAGTTGAATTTACCCGTTTATCCTGTGAAAGGCTATTCACTGACCATTCCAATTGTAGATCCAGCCTACGCGCCTCAGTCTACAGTACTGGATGAAACCTATAAAATTGCAATTACGCGTTTTGATCAGCGTATCCGTGTGGGTGGTATGGCGGAATTGAGTGGTTTCAATCATGGTTTAAACCTAGATCGTCGTGCAACTTTGGAAATGGTCACTCAAGATTTATTCCCAGGCGGTGATTTGGCTCAAGCTTCTTTCTGGACAGGCTTACGTCCAATGACCCCAGACAGTACGCCAATTATCGGTGCAACGCGTTTTAAAAATCTATTCCTTAATACTGGTCATGGAACTCTAGGTTGGACGATGGCGTGTGGTTCAGGAAAATTAATTAGCGATATTGTGTTGAATCATAAACCTGATATTAGTACCGATGGTTTATCCATTAAACGCTATCCAAGTGCTGCCTAACTTTTTCAGTCAATAGATACTACATCAACATGCACAAGCTCTTTATTTTTTTCTTTAAGGATAAATAAAGGGTTTTATGCAAAAGTTGAATATTGAGTTCAGTTGTTTAGATCGATCAAGTTAGATCAATTCAGTTTAGAAAAAAATTATTCAGGGAAGAATAAAATGCCACGTCCAATTACAGCGGTTATTCATCACGATGCATTGCAACATAATTTAAGTATTGCACGAGAAATGGCACCCGATAGTCAAGTTTTCGCTGTGGTCAAAGCCAACGCTTATGGTCATGGCATTGAACGGGTGTATTCATCCTTTAAAACGGCTGATGGTTTTGCTTTATTGGATATTGAAGAAGCAAAGCGAATTCGTGCTTTAGGATGGACAGGTACAATTTTATTATTGGAAGGCATTTTTTCAGCTCAAGATTTATTTGATTGCGATCAATACAATCTGAGTTTTACTGTTCACAGTCAGCATCAGATTGACTGGATTCAGCAATATGCTGTTATTCAAAACCAGCAAGATCAAAAAATAGTCCAATTTGATATTTTTTTAAAAATGAACAGTGGAATGAATCGTCTCGGATTTAATCCAGAACACTATCAATCTGCATGGCATCAACTCAACAGTCTAAATTCTATTCATTCGATCACGCATATGATGCATTTTTCAGATGCAGATGGTGAGCGCTTTGGAAGATCTGGCATAGAATACCAACGCCAAATTTTTGAAGAAGCTATTCGGGATTTACCGGGTAAAAGATCACTCAGCAATAGTGCAGCGACGCTACGCTATTCGAAACAACTACATTCTGATTATGTCCGAAGTGGCATTATGTTGTATGGCAGTTCACCTGATTACCCTGAACATAATATTCAGGATTGGAAGCTTGAACCGACAATGAGCCTGCGAAGTGAAATTATCGCAATCCAAAATTTAGAAGCCAATGAAACAGTGGGCTATGGTTCACGTTTTATTGCAAAACAAACCATGAAAATTGGCATAGTCGCTTGTGGCTATGCAGATGGTTATCAACGAATTTCTACCGATGCGCCTGTATTGGTGAATTCAATTCGAAGTCAAACGATTGGTCGAGTCAGTATGGATATGCTCGCAGTTGATTTAACCCATGTTGAAAATGCAGAAATTGGTAGTGAAGTGGTGCTGTGGGGTAAATCCTCAAGCGGTGCTGTATTACCCATTGATGAAGTGGCAATCAGTTCAGGCACAGTCGGCTATGAGCTGATGTGTGGCGTAACAAACCGTGTAAATTTTGTAAATGAACATTAAGGATATAAAAATGTCAAACAACGAACAATTGAATCAAGATATACAGAAAATAAATAGTAATGGTGTCATGAGTGCTGTGACTATTTTCAATAAAGTGGTTTATTTATCAGGTCAGGTTCCTAAAAACACAGCGTTGGATGTTGTTGGTCAAACGCAAGAAATTTTAGCGACGATTGACCAATTGCTTGCTTTAGCAGAGACAGATAAATCACGCTTATTGTCAGCGCAATTGTATATCAAAAATCTTGCTGATTTTTCAGAAGTAAATGCTGTTTGGATTGATTGGATGAAAGATTGTGTAGCGCCGTCAAGAGCGACTATTCAAGCAGACTTGGTTAATCCAGATTGGCTGATTGAAATTGCAGTAACCGCCGCTCAAAAATAATAGAGCTTTAATTGGACTTCTTGCATAGCACCTTTAATTTTTCCTTTAATGAAAAGTAAAAAGGGCTTTTGAATCATTATGCAAGAGGTCTATTTCTCATTCTTTATTTCTCCCAAATTTTAGCAAGGAAAAAGATCATAAATAAATGAAAAGAAAATGATTCTTTTCGTGTGTATTTCAGATAGGTAAATCGCACTGATACTGGAACGTTCAGTTGTGTTTGATACACGGTTTACTTGCTTTAAAAATTTTAAAAGGATGTTTTATCATGACAACAACACATCAAACTGATGACGAGCATGCGTCGCCTCACGAGTTACAGCGGAAACTGTCCAATCGCCATTTACAGTTAATTGCCATTGGTGGGGCGATTGGTACAGGTTTATTTATGGGTTCGGGCAAGACAATTTCACTTGCTGGTCCATCTATTCTCATTATTTATATGATTATTGGTACGATGTTTTTTTTCCTCATGCGTGCATTAGGGGAAATGCTTCTTGCCAATTTACACTACAAATCCTTTATTGATATGGCACACGACCTGATTGGTCCAAGTGCAGGTTACTATATTGGTTGGTCCTATTGGTTAGGCTGGATTCTGGTTGGTATTGCAGATTTAGCCGCCATTATTAACTATCTGGGGTTCTGGCTACCCGAAGGCGTGGCTTTTACCCCCATGGGACAGGCTTTAATTAGTGCGGGTTGTGTCCTTTTTGTATTGGGAATTAATTTACTGACAGTCAAACTGTTTGGCGAAATTGAGTTTTGGTTTGCCCTGATTAAGATCATGGCCATTATTGGACTGATCGTCATTGGTGCCGTGATGGTATTCACTCATTTCCATTCTCCAGATGGTTCTATCGCAAGTTTTAGTAATGTCTGGTCACATGGGGGAATGTTCCCTAAAGGGGGCAGTGGTTTCTTAGCCGGCTTCCAAATTGCGTTATTTGCCTTTGTTGGTGTAGAGCTGATTGGAACTATGGCAGCAGAAACCAAAGATCCTGAAAAGAACTTACCTAAAGCCGTGAATGCAATTCCAACTCGAATCATTTTGTTTTATGTTTTAGCATTGTTTATTGTAATGTCAGTGACACCATGGAATCTCATTCCTGCGGATCAAAGCCCATTCGTTACATTATTCTTGCATGCAGGTATTCCAACCTCAGCCATTATTATGAATCTTGTGGTTTTATCATCAGTAATGTCATCAATGAACAGTGGTGTATTCTCTACAAGCCGTATGTTGTTCGGTTTGGCGAAAGATGGACAAGCACCTCAAGCATTGAGCAAATTGTCTAAACGTGCCGTTCCTGCAAAAGGCTTAATCTTTTCCTGCTTCTTTATTATGGCAGGCGCAGCATTACAATATTTTGTACCAAATACAATTGAAGCTTTCACTTTAGCAAGTTCGCTTTGTGTGATTCTATTCATCAGCATTTGGAGCATTATTATGGTGTGCTACATTCGCTATAGAAAGATTAACCCTGAATTACATGAGAAATCGACCTTTAAAATGCCAGGTGGCGTGTGGATGTCGTACATTGTATTAATCTTCTTATTCTTCACTTTAATTATTCTGGCTTTAGAACCTGATACTTTGAAAGCTTTAATTATTAGCCCATTGTGGTTGATTATTTTGGCAGTCACTTATCAAGTGCTTTATAAACCACGAATGAAGAAGTTGAATAAAAAATTATAATCAGCAGTTGTTTCAAAGCCCTGATTTAAAGACCTAAAAAAGCTGATGTTGATCCATTAGCTTTTTTATTGTGAAAACAATTTCTTGCAATTTTGATATAAAAATCAAATGAAATAAGATGATCATTCGCATTTAATAGAGCTCTTTGAAAATAAGCGAAGCATGGATTGAATGCGAAATTATAAAATTGATGTGCTCCGTGGAATTTCCATTCTTTTGGTGCTACTGCATCACTTTAATATTCCTTATAAATTGCATGATACTTTTTTAGGTGTACAGGTTTTTGGAGAAAGTTTAAGTACCTTGGTCGCTCGTAATGGTAATTATGGTGTGACCATGTTCTTTGTTATTTCAGGATTTCTAATCACCCAACATACTTTAAAGCGTGATCATTCTTTGGCGAAGATTCGTATTAAAGATTTCTACATTCGTCGTATTGCCCGAATTATTCCCTGTTTGGTTTTATTGGTCGCAATAGTCACAGTTCTAGGAAGTTTGGGTTTAAAACCATTTATGAATCAAGCACCGAACGATATTGAAGTGTCTTATGGATTAACGGTTTTTTCTGCTTTTACTTTTTGGATGAATATCCTGATTATCAAATATGGTTGGGTGAACTATGGACTGGGTGTGTTGTGGTCATTATCGGTTGAGGAAGTTTTTTATTTGGCTTTCCCAATACTTTGTTTGATATTGGGGCGTGGCAAAGGCTTTATCCTCTTTCTGCTTGCTGTGATTTGTTATGCACCGTATTTTCGTTCTCTACATGCGGGTGAAGAAAGTGGCGCATATTTGTATCATTATTTTTCCAGTTTTGATGGCATAGCGATAGGCAGTTTAACTGCATTGATTGTTCATAAATTACAAGTAGCTCAAACCGTTCAGTGGAAAGGACAAGTTAAAGCCTTGTTGATAGTTTGCGTTTCTATTTTGATGATTGGCTTGTATGTGTATGCACCGATTAAAGAAGTTAGCACTTGGAGCATCAGTATTTTTGCACTGTTATCAGCAATCTTGATTTTCTGTTTTGCGCAGAACCCTCAAATAGAAGCTCAGTCACCAATTTCGAAAGTGATGGTTTGGATTGGGCAACGTAGTTATGAAATGTATTTATTTCACCTGATTGTTCTAGGGTTCTTTAAAGTCTTTTATTTTCCTAAAGAAACACTCCCTGCTGAAAAATTGATGTTACTCCCCATATTTTTTATTGCAACTTTTGTATTGAGCTGGGCGATTGAAAGGTATTATTCAACACCATTGAATGTGAAGATTCGGAAAAAATTAATTCGATCTGAATAATATAGTACTTTTGAATAATGCTTTTGTTTTGAAAAGTTCAATCATAAAAAACCTCCATTACGGAGGTTTTAAATTTGTATATTAGAAGGTCGGTTTTACTACTACTAATATTACCACTGCAAATAAAATCAAGGTTGGCATTTCATTAAAATAACGCCAAAACTTATGTGACTTATAATGTGCATTGCCAATCAGCTTTTTACGGTAATGACCACAAACAAAATGGTAAACCACCAATAGACCAACTAAGCCAACTTTTAGATAAAACCATGTTGCTTCGTGGTAATGCCGTGTTGCATCACCCCAATCCACCAAGAAATGTGCCGTGATGAGTGTAGCAATCATAGATGGCCACATAATCCCTCGGTACAACTTACGTTCCATGATCTCAAAACGTTGATGACTGACAACATCATCACTCATGGCGTGATAGACAAATAAACGTGGTAGATAAAACAGAGCAGCGAACCAGCATACGACTGCAATAATATGTAATGCCTTTACCCACAGGAAAGCATCAGAAGGAGCATCCATCAATTTACCCTTTTAAGGGCAGTGTGGCAGAAGTTGATCATTCAAAGTTATTTTAAACAGTAACATTGAATGATCAATAATTCTTAGCTCTTAACCTTCCCATTTTTTGAAAATGAGGCAGGCATTTACACCGCCAAAACCGAAACTGTTACTCATCACAGTATTCAATTTTGCGTCACGTTTTTCAAGTACGATGTCATAACCTTTTGTGCCTTCATCAAGCTCAGTCACATTGATGTTTGGTGCAATAAAGTCATTTTGCATCATCAGTACAGAATAAATTGCTTCTTGAACACCAGCAGCGCCCAAGCTATGACCTGTCATCGATTTGGTTGAGCTGAGTGGTGGAACATTTCCTTCACCAAAAGCGCGACCCATGGCTTGAAGTTCAGTCACATCACCAGCAGGGGTAGATGTACCATGTGTATTCACATAGTCAATTTTATCTACGCCATGTTGTTTGGCTTCTTCTAAAGCCATTAAGATACAACGTGTAGCGCCTTCACCGCTTGGTGCAACCATATCTGCACCATCAGAGTTAGCTGCATAGCCAACAACTTCAGCAAGAATATTTGCATCACGTGCTTGCGCATGTTCAAGTGATTCTAAAATCACAAAACCACCACCACCTGCAATCACAAAACCATCACGGTCAGCAGAGTATGGGCGTGAAGCTGTTTCAGCAACATCATTATATTTCGAAGATAATGCACCCATGGCATCAAATAATAAGCTTTGTGACCAGTGATCTTCTTCACCACCACCTGCAAGCATTAAATCTTGTTTGCCCAATTGGATGAGGTTGTATGCATAACCAATGGCATCGGCAGAGGTTGCACAAGCACTGGTAATTGAATGTGCAACACCTTGTAATTTAAATGCCACCCCGACGTTTGCTGTAATGGTATTTGACATATTGCGTGGCACAAAGAAAGGACCAATCTTACGTGCACCTTTGCTGTCTAAAAGATCTTTCATTTCGACAACTGAAGCAGTAGAACCACCACCTGAACCGCCTGCAATACCATAACGAGGGTTGCTACCCATTTGCTCTGGTGTTAACCCTGCATGCTCAATTGCAGCTAAAGCAGCATTGTAGGCATACATTGCACATACACCCATAAAACGCTTAAGTTTACGGTCAATACCATCAAAGTCCTGTACAGCTGCTGCACTGACATGACTTTTAAAATTCAGCTCAGCATAAGTCGGATTGTGGCGTGTGCCCGAAATTCCATTTTTTAATGAATGGGTCACATCCTCTAACGAGTTACCTATACACGAGTTAATACCCATACCCGTAATAACAACACGACGGTTCATGCAAAGTCCTTTATTTTAGAATACAGAATGAATGTTTACATTTAAACGTGTTTACTTTTTCAGTTCAATGGCGAAAGATATTGATTCTTGTCCATCATTTGAATCCACATATTGAATGTTTAAAACCTAACTAAATAATTGAAAATAGGTAGATTTGTTATTTGTGTAATAAAATGAATTCATGGGTGATATTTAGATCAATTAGGCAAAACCATCCATACACATGTGTAAATATAGATGGTTTTTAGCCCTCATTTTTAAAAGACGCTTTAAATAGCTCTACTCACCAAGGAGTTTTCTTTTCCCATTCAGGATCAAACCCTGAACAAGCTTGTGCAACTTTTAAATAATCGGCATAACTTTCTGCCAGTAAAATTGGCGGAATATCATTTAACAGCAATGCTGAATTACTCCATGAGCGTTTGCCTTGCTTTTCAAATTCTAACTCATATAACACAGCGGGAATATTTTCTTCAGGAACATAGCTACCACTGAATGTGATTTGTACATCCAAACCCAGTTGATTATATGATTTGGTATAGCGATCAAATGAACCACCATCTTCAATACTTGAACGCTGATAACCGAGTTTCGTAATGATTCCACGCAGTGTATATGTATCGGTTAACCAGCCCCTATGATCATCAATTTGTGTTGCTTTAGGATTTTCCAAATTTGGTAAGTGATGTGTCATCTGCTCAAATAAAAACTGCACTTTATAATCTTTAAAATGTTCAATCCAAGCTTTAGCTTCATCCGTACCGACTAAAACTGCATGTGAAATTTGAATTTTACTTTTAGAGCTTAATTCAATTTCATCATCATCCAAATTCAGTAGTGCACCATCATCACTCGGTCTAAAACTAACTTTTTCGCCATCTATTTTTACTTCTATCCAAACCAAACTCTGAATTAGGCGCTTCATAATAGGATGTTCAAAAATATACTCTTGCCATTCGGCTACATTCCACTGACGTTCACTACACATGGCCTCATACAAACGACCTGTTTGCATATCCACGACTTGTTTAAACTCTTTTTTGCTGGTACTGAATAAGGCTTTCGCTTCTTTAATTAGAGCTTCATCATCATTTTGTCGAGCAGCAGGTAAAGCTTTAATTTCTTTGCCATCTTCATTTTTAAGAATAAATTTATCTTTAGCATCCACAATTGCGGTGAAATTACGCTCACCATATTGTAGATTCAAAATAGCATTTTCATCTAAACCTGCTGTAGGAATAGTTCGATCTGCCAATTCATCATTGGACCATTGATTCCGTTCAGCAATTTCAGAAACCAAGGTGTTGGCCAGTGCTTGTACAGAGGCAGTACGATAACGACGAGATAAAGAGAGTAAGAGTTGAATAATTAAAGGGTCATTACTCATAGATAAAGCTGAAATCATTGCTTCAATTTGAGCACGACGAGGGTAGTGTTGCTTCATATAGTCTTGCAATTGTTTAACAGCAAAGCTGCCTTGAGCCGTATTTGTGAGTGCAAGGAGACCTTTACTTTTAATTGCTGAACCTAAATAAGTAGCCAATTGTGCTCGTTTAATTTCTTCAATAATCTGTTCAAGTGTTGCATTGGCGTATTCTGCATAATATTCAGGATAACGCTTATACCAATCTTGATAGTTTTTAAGTCGACTTGGTGCTTCTTTTACTGCAATTGCTGTCGCTTCTTCAAGTGTTGGACCACGGGTATCTTGGTGAATAAATTGATGCAATAAATGATTGGCAAGTTGTTGCTGACTTTTTGAGTCCAATAAAGCAATATATAATTGTAATAGTTCATTGGCTTTGGGCTCTTTGAGTTTCTCTGCCAGTATTGTCCACCATTGAATGATTCGTGGATCAACGCTCTCGCCATTATGCCATTTCACTTGAGGTAGAGTGCTAAAGTCAAACCATGCCAAACTGCTCGAAAGTTTAGTTTTTAAACCTTGCTCAGCTTCTTTTAATAAAACATCAGGAGATAAATATGAACTGATATCCTGACCTAGTTTTTCTAAAGCGGTTAACAGAGCCGCACGAACAACTTCTTTTTTTTCTTTATTTAGTAAAGTATTTAATGCAGGAATAGCAGCTTGGTGTTGTAAACGAGCTAACCATTCAATAGCGGTAATTCTAATTTCTTGTTTACCTGATTCCAATGCTTCAATAGCGCGTAAATGAATATCTGGTAAGTTTTGTAAGGCTTGCTGAGCATCTACACGTAAACGCTTATTTTCACCCAATGCTAATTCAAGTAAACGGGGGATAAATTGTTGGGGTAAAGCTGGAAAATAACTTAAAATCTCAATGGCTTTTGCTGGACTAAAACTTCGATAAGAGTTTTCCTCCAAAGATGGTGATAATCCTAAAGCTTCGGTTAAAAATGCCATATTTTCTGCAAAGAAAGGCCATACCTGCTCAGGCTCAGTAAAATAGCTAAACAATTCATTCCAATCAGCGAGTACTCCTTGCGCAATGAGTCGATTTGGATTATTAAAATTGGTTTGCTTTAAGGCTTGTGCAAGTTGACGTAGCTCTAAATGGATATAATGTTCTGGTTTTAGTAAATCAAAAAGTGATTCCCAATAGATATAATTTGAATTTCTTCTAGCAACAATAATTCTTAAAGCATGAATGATAGAAAATTCAGAATAATTCTGTATCTTTTTCTGTAAATTAATAATTTGCTCATCATTTCCAAATGACTTTCGAGCCATTTCACCATTAATTTGGCTTACGACACTTTTTAAAGTTTCAGGTTTCACTTTTTTTAAGTTAGATAGATTCTTTTGTGCCCAGTCATATTTATAATCACGAGACTTATTTTCTTCAATTTCATTGGCAGCCGATTGTTCAGCTTTTGCTAAAATTTGCTGATAATTATCCAAAATGATTTCAGTAAAACTCTCAGGGATTTTTTGTTCAATGATAGGTGTAAATTCTGGAATTTCAAAACTGAGTTCTTGATCTACGGTTGCCATTGATTGCAAACGCTGTATAGATGAAAGAATCACTTGCTGAACTGATTTTTGTTTTTCTTCTGCTAAAGCGTGTTCTAAAACCTTTATATTATGTTCGCCTAAACGAGCTAATAATTCAGCCGCATAACTCCGTTCTTTACTTTGGCCATTGAGTAAAAAATCTTGTAAGTATTTTTGACTATCTTCTGGTTTGAGTAGACTTAAAGAGCTGGTGGCTTTTTCACGAATAGTTTTTGATTTACCGATAGCTAATTGAACAATTAACTTTGGAATTTGAATAAAAAGGTCTTTTTGTTTTGTAATATAATTTAAAAATATAGATTGCCCATTTACACTAAGTGGTGGAATGATCTCTACTAATTGTTCTAAACGTGACTGAATAAACTCGTGAGTATCGGTAAAATTAAAAATTTTCTCTAAACGATCTGAATAGTAACTCTCAATATTTTTTCGTTCAAACAGCATAGAAAGATAATGTTCACCTGCACCCTTTTCATCACTTTCTAAAAGATCAAATAGTTTTTGATGCGTCCAATTTTGTTTTAATAGTTTGGAGCCGTTTAATTGTTTAAAACCATGATCATCATAAGTTGTGACTAAGGCATCGATAATTAAATAGATAAACCATGACGGAATTTGATCATGAATCGCAGTAAAATTTCGTTTCTGTGTGGCAGCATCTAAAATTTTGGCATAACGAATAATTTGTTCATTGCTTAGATATTCAAATAAATAACCATATAAAGTATGTCGAGCTTTATGAGATGCTTGAGCAAGTTTTTCTTGGTTCTTCGTCAGGTTATAAGTCGGTGAGAACCAATTATAAGTTCCTGGACAGGCCAATAATGCTAAGGCTTTATCATCAGGTAGTTGTTGTAATTTCAATAGAACTTCTGGGTTGCTACCTTCAAAAATGAACATCACAACATTTTTGTGTAGGTTCGGTTCAATTTCAGCCAGTGGGACAAACACTTGATAGATTTGCTGAACTTTTTGTGTCAATTGTTCATTATAGTCTTGTATTTCTTTACTATTATCTGTTTGCTTTGGTTCAGTCGATTTATCGTTCTTTTTAGAAAAAAGTGATTCAATTTTATTGAATAATTCATTTAACATTTAATTAATCCTTAATGTTGCAAGTCCACATTGCTGATATTTTAATGTAACTATAAAACTATGGGGTAGAGATAATGCTTGTTATGAAAATAATGGATGACTAAATAAAAGTATAAAAAAAATTAAGATTAAATTAACCCCTAAATTAATTTAACACGACATAACTTGTCCTTCTAAAGGAAGTTTGTAGGTCAGTCGTTGTAATTGTAATAACAGATGTCGCCATTGGAGTAAAAGATGGGGAAGTGAACATTCTTGAGGACGTTTTTTCAGACTTTGTGAAAGAAGACTTAACCCTAATGCATCAAATTGTTGTGCAAGCTCAAAAAGCTTTGTTTGATCAGTAGAATCTAATTGAGCACGCCCAATATTGGCATAAAACTCAATAAATGATTGAGTTTGATTCATCAATATGTCAAATGCTGATTGCTGAGAATCACTTTGCCATTGTTTTTTTTGTTCCAACAGTTTTTCAATTCGTCCAGAAATGAGTTCGAAAAGTGAGCTCTTTTTGGGTCTAGGTGGGGAGTGATAATCTAAGCTAAAAACACTCAATTTTTCATTTTTATGTAAAAAAATACTACATGGAATCAAGCGAATTTCGTGTTTGGATGAATCAATACGAACCAATGTGGCAATAATATTTTCATTCTGAATTAATTGAGTTAAGTGTTTAATTCTGATTTGATATTCAGGTTGAATGGGAATACTGAGTTTTAAACTTATATTATGTTCATCTACAACACGACATTCAAAACATTGTTCTAATTCATTTAATTCAGGTTTATTAATTTCTTTATGCGTTAAAAATGCATATCGAATAGTCGATTGTTCAATACTAGATTGTGGCTTAAGCGCTTGTTGAAATTGTTGCCAATCTGAATAACCTATATTCAAAAGATTCAAATCATGAGGCTTTAATTCAGTGATTAAACTTTTTTGCAGAAAACGAGTGTCGGTACTTGCACTCAGTTGCATTTCTGAGCTGAGTTTGGCTTGAGTTAGTTGAATTTGATGTTTGAGTAAATAATCTAGACTGGTTCCCCAAATTCCTGAACTTTCAGCACTTTGTTTATTAAAAGTTTGATCTAAATAATTTGCACGCGCTTGTGTTACTTCAGTTAGTAAATTTTGTTGAACATCCCAAAAACAAACGGTTAGACCTCGTGCACCGCTATCGAGTTGCCACCATTCACAACCTAATGGAATCAGATGTTCAACATTTCTTTCTTGATAATCACGTTGAATTGAACCACGTAATCTTTTGAGTGCGCTGGGCTGATTTTGATTTTGAGATTGGTTTTGAAATTGCAGTAATGCTGCTAAATAACTATATAAATAAGCCAATTGATTAAAAATTTGTGCTTCATCTATCTGTGTGTTTTGATCTAAAAATTGTCGCATTGCACCATGTAAGCGGCGTAACTCACTCGCAAGTCGAGGCAGGTCTTGTGCGCGAGCTTGCATATTTAAAATATGTAAAGCCAATACCGATTCTTTGGCTAAATGTGATAAACCTTGTTGAATAAATGTTAAACAAAGTCTTTGGATTTCATGAATAAATACAACATCATATTGAGTGAGTTGATCAGATGTATCTGTCTGAGATAAATTTAGATTTTCAGGCCAATGCCATTCCTCAGATGCATGTTTTTTGAAAAAATAAGCGATACATGCAACATGACCTGCAAGTCGTTGCTTATCTGGAATTTCAGAAAGCATGCCCGTTAAACCTAATTGGGGATACAGAAAAATTTTACTTGGGCTTAATTCAGTTTTAAAACTAATTCTTTCAGATTGTATTTCAATTTGGCATAGCTCTGGATTTTGACACCAGTTTTGAAAAAATTGGAAAGCCAAACGCGTATTTATTTTACCAGCTTGTTTTAAAATAGATGGAGTATCAAAGGCCAATATCTGACGAATTAATACATCATCATGGGCTGTTTGAGGGTTTGATGTAGCAGCTTCTGCGAAACTAATAGTTGCTGTTATTTGATCATTATTTTCTATACGGCTATCGAGATGAATTTCTGTATGACTATTTAAATGATTTGGATGTGTTTCAGATGTTTCAGATGGATTATTTGTGGCATCAACTAAATTTAAGGGTTCAACATTTTGCTGAATCCATAAAATACTGCTCAGAATATGTTTACAACAATCGATGGAAGAGCAGTTACATTGTGCTGTCGTAATTCCATGTGGGTAGAGGGTTACTTTGCAATCTTCGACTTGAAACTGGAGTTCTGTATGATTTTTCTCAATGAGTTGTACATCTAGTAAAGACTTTTTTGCACGTCTTAATAGTCCTGCATTACTGTGTAAGGTTAAGCTATCTTCATCATATTGAATGTAAATTTGCCAACTCATTGCATCACCTCTGCAAACCATGTGGCTAAGTGTTCAGGCGTCATCGCAGCAATTTTCATACCTCGATCTTGCAGCTGTTGAGCCATATTCATATCGTAAGTAGGATTTGCTTCTTGGTCTAATGCTGCAAGTCCTAGCAATTTACAGCCTTGTTGATGTAATTCTGCCGTAGTATTCAGCATGTGTTGTACAGATGCACCTTCTTCAAAATCACTAATTAAAACTAAAATACTACGTGATGGTTGTTTAATTTTTTTAGCACAATATTGTAAAGCTTGACCGATATTGGTTCCGCCACCGAGTTGAATTGTCAGTAAAACTTCTACAGGGTCATGTGTCATATGGCTTAAATCTACAACTTGCGTATCAAATAAAACCAAGCTGATATTGACTGCAGGAAGAGCCGACAGAATACTGGCACAAATCGCTGCGTACATCACTGAGTCAAGCATTGAACCACTTTGATCGACGCACAGCACAATTTCCCACGGTAAGTGCTTTTGTACTCGTGCATTAAAATATGGATTTTGAATAATTAATTTTTGTAAATCAGGTTGGTAATGTTTTAAGTTTTCACGGATAGTTCTACGCCAATCAAAATTTTGCGCCTGTTTTATGTGGGAGCGACGGAAACGATTGCGTCTACCTTGTAGCGCTTGTAAAAATTGAGTACGAATTTTTTGCAGTAATTCTTCAACCACTTTCTGAATCAATTCACGAATGGCTTCTTTCATGTCTACACTTAACCGACCCCGCATGCTCAGTAAAGCTTTTGCAACTGCAGGGTTTGGTTCAAGTTGTTTTACATGCTGTGGATTTTTCAATAAATCCGTCATTTGATAGCGTTCTATTGCTTGGCGTTGCATGCGCTCAAATGTTGATTTAGGAAATAATTTACGACTTTGATTTAACCAGTTAATCGCGGTTAATTGTGAGGCTTCTAAGCCACCATGTCGATTTTTACTTTGCTCAACGCCACGACGTTTATATTCTTGTTGATATAGATAATCTAAATTACGTTCAATTTTTAATTGTTCAGTGGATAAGTTTGCTTGCGATAAATTTTGATCTGCATAACGTCCTAACATTAAACGCCAACGACGTGCTTGTTCTAAGGTATCTAAAGCTTGATCTATATTTTGATCATCAAAATCTTGAGGATGTAATGGATGAGTCATTTTAGTCCTCTATATTTTTTATTTGTGATTGTATATTGGACTGTATTGGGGAGGCTTTAATCCAATTTTCTAAATGATCGTTTTGGAGCATTTGTTGTAATTGTAAATTTAATTTTACGCCTTCCATAACGTCATTCGCACTAATATGACTCATCACTTGATCTAAAATGACCTCATTTCCTAAACCTGTCATTATTGCGATAGTTTTGGAGACAGTTGTACTTTGTTTCGGAGACAGTTGACTAAATATATAGCGTAAATCGGGTAGTATTCGTATAAAAGTCTCTTCTGACCAATGTGTGACTAATTCATGCAATGCATGAATAGCAATCTCAGACTGTACAAAAATTTCAGGTGCAATATAAAACATGCCATGTAAATATTGGGTTGCTTCTTCGGCATCACTCCCAACTGCAAAGGCTAACTTTAATTTTTCTTTAAGCTGATCTTGTTGTAACCGATCATCTAAAAACATTAATACATCTACTGCACCTTTAAGTTTACTGAGATGAAATTCATCTAATTTTTGCACATCAATGTGTTGATACATTAAGTCTAATAAGTTAACGGTATTTACATGGTGATCGTCAGAAGGATGAAGAGTTTGATGATCTAAGAAAACTTGCTGTTTTAAATTGAGAATCAATTCGTGTAAGGTTTTTAAGTCTTTTAAATTTTGTTCAATTTTTTCTTCGTGCGTATCATTGAGCTGATCCAGTAAAAAACATGCTTGAAATAAAGCTTGTTGTAAGCTGTGCTGTAATTGTTGTTCTGGAAGTTGTAAAAGTTTTCTACCGTGCCATAAATAATAAAGTTGCTGTGCGGCACCAATTAATGATGTTAAATTTTGACCTGACTCTAAAAAATGATCTAGCTGTTGACTCAAATACTGTAATTGTTGTTTTAAGCCCAAACGGCAGGCTAAAGCTAAAAGTTTTGCTGTTTCGAAGGCTGATTGTCCTAAACCATTTTGTTCATTATTTTTTTGCAAGGCTATAATTTTACCTAGCGCAATGTACTTCAATTGGTCACCTAACTCGGCTAACTCAATGAGCCTCGCTTCGACACTTGGAGACCATGCATAACGCCACTCTTCAAACAGTAAATCTAAACCTACGCCATGAACAAAGTCTGGGCCTGAAAGGCGATGAGCAAAACCACAGTCTACAAATTCTAATAAATGTAAAAATTGACTTATATCTTGATGTAAATTTTTACGATAAATATCTAATTTTCGTGTACGAGAAATAGTGTCATTTAAATTAAAGCGATATTTTGCAATTTGTTGATAGGTATTTTGCAATAATGCTGGGCTATGTTGATTTTTGGCAACTTTGCCGAGTTGCTGCCCACTTAGAAATTGATAAACTTTTGCAAATAAATGGTGTTGACCATCGCCGATCTCACCTTTAACTAAAGCAGATTGTAGAGCATCTAAAAGGTCATATCTACTGGGGCGATAATGTCCACGTAATTCGGCAAGTTTCCATGCTAATTCTGCCGTATTTTTAAGAGCAATATATGGAGTAACATCTAAGGTCTGTTCATGATCTAAATAATGGCAGAGTTGATTCAGATACTGGAAAAATTGTTGTTGAATTTGAGCAGGACTGTGTTGCTCTTCTGTATTTAAATCTAACCATACATGTTGATAGTAAGCAGGGGATGGCATTCCTGATGCATAGCCATTTAGAGCATCTAAACGATCAAAACTATACCGAATTAACCATGCCTGTTCTTGCCATGTTTGTTTTTTATTCTCAATAATAAAGCGTTCAGTCTGCTGTGGTTGAACGAGGCTTTCTATTAATGCCAGTGTATGAAAGCCTCCTGTCACGACCAAAATTCTATGTTCAGCTTGTCTGGCTTGTTGAATGTGTTGCCACATACAGTCTTCACGATGTAAAGAGGCTTCTTGCAGTAGGACATCTTTTTCATAGTCTAAACGTGCAAATGAACACCAGGTAAATACCTCATTAAAAAAATATTCTGCATCTTTCAGTTTTTCTTGAGGTTGGAGTTCAAATAAATGATCCCATAATTCATCATGGTTACGGCAATGAAGTTGTGTCGCTAATTTTTGAATAAATTGGCTATGAGCTAAATAACGCTCAGAAATGAGATTTTTTTGCTGCCAATCTAAAACCTCTTGTTCAGCTTTAAAAGTACTTTGTTTGGCCCAAGATAAATCAATAAATTTAAGTTGAGCTTGAATCTGGCGTCCTTGTTTTAAGGCAATCCATTCTGGTGAATATTCACAAAAAGGGAAATAGGCTGAATTCAACTCAGGTAATTCGTTTTCAGGATTGACAAGCTCTGAGGGGGGATCTTCTTGAGGATGATTTGGTTTTGATGTTCTGGTTTGTGAAGATTGCGCTTGAGCAAATACTGCAACAGGCGGTTGTGTTTCAGCATCTAGTAAGCTTTCCAATAAAAATTGAAAAGATTCAGGGGCTTCAATAAAAATATGGGTCGGCTTGAGTTGCTGAATATAGTGTTGTAATGCATAGGCACAAGCCGGGCTATGATGCCGAATAGGAGCAAAAAAAATCTGTTGATCTGCTAACAGTTGTTTAGACTGAAAAGCATTCGACAAACGAGTGGGTAAATCCATATTTATTGTTTCAATAAAATTAGGCATTTTTAAAACTCACGACTCGCCTCATAAAATGCTTTCCAGTCACTATCTTGACGAGCGCGCTCTTTAACCACTGTATCTAAATAATAACGGAGGCGCTTTGCATCATCAGGGTTATCTTTAAACACCACGCCAATAAGTTGTTGTGCAATGTGTTCTGCACGTAAAACTCCATCACTTAAATAGATTGCTTGTAAGCCTGCTGCATGGGCAATATTGACTGCTTCCGCTGTTGACATAACCGCATCAGGTGTCTTTAAGGTCGCACCTTGTAAGCTCTGACCTGTACGAAGTTCATTAAAAATAGTCACTAAAAGTTCAATCACTTGTGGTTGAACTTTTAGCTCTGAATATAATTCAGCCAGTTGTTGTTTTAATTGTTGTTGAACCAATTCAATTTCAAATTGACGATCACGTATTGGCTTCACTGTTTCAAAATTAAAGCGCCGTTTTAACGCTGCAGACATTTCATGTACGCCACGATCACGTAAGTTTGCAGTCGCAATTAAATTAAAACCATATTGAGCTTGAAGGCTAAAATCTTGTCCCATTTCTGGAATCATCATTTGTTTCTCAGAAAGCAAAGAGACCAAAACATCTTGAATTTCAGGTGGACAGCGCGTAATTTCTTCAAAACGCGCGATTTGACCTTTTTGCATTGCATAAAAAATCGGTGATGGAATTAATGATTTTTCAGTCGGTCCTTCAGAAAGTAATAATGCATAATTCCAAGAATATTTAATATGATCTTCAGTTGTTCCTGCTGTACCTTGAATGGTCAGTTGTGAATTGCCACTAATTGCAGCACTAAATAACTCAGACAGCATTGATTTTGCTGTACCAGGTTCACCAACTAACATGAGGCCTTGGTTGCCCATTAAGGTGACTAAAGCACGATCGACTAATGCATCATCGCCATAAAACTTTTTCTGAATATTTAGTTTAGGATCACCTAAAATAAAGGCTCGCACTGCATATGCCGATAATGTCCATCCTTGAGGTTTTCGATGTTGATCTTGTTCATGTAAACGATTTAACTCTTCGCTATATTTTTGTTCAGCATTCAGTCTAAGTTGAATTACATTATTGTGATTATCATTCATTGGTATTTTATTCAAATGAGGCTAAACATTGAATTATCATAACGAGCAAAAGCAAGGATGACTAGTAGAGTGATAAGAGACTACGACAAATTATGACTTAAGGTTTACACTAAGGTAACTGATGTTACTCATCTACACCTTATATTGTGATTTATATGAAATTGAAGATATAACATCTTGTGTTACCTAAGCTCATAAATCGGATTGCTGGATGATAAGAGTGAATGTAAATGTAAGATGCGTAACGTTAAACGTATTTACTCTCTTAATGAATCAATACACATTCAAGTTGAGATCTAAAGTAATAATCCCTAATATTAAAAGTAAATAAAATTGATTGAGAGGTTGGATTTAAATGGCAAATTCTAATAATAAACAATCAGGCGGATTTATCTCGAATGCCTTTGGAGTGGCTAAAAATCTCAGTACGACTGGCTTAAGTGTATTAAATCATGTTGCACCAGGGACTGTTGCCAAGATAACGCAAGCGCCACAAGATCATCAGGTTGTGCAAAGTGTAGCCCGAGAGAAAGGTGGATTTGAAAAAAAATCGTACGATAATCCACAACAAATGATACGTGAACAACTGCCTAAGCTCTCAAGTCAATTACTGGGTCGCCATTATAAAAAAGTGAATAATGTCGCTTCATTTATTTCACCAGATTTGAATGATAAATTAGCTGATTATTTTTTTGATAAACTGAATGATTTTGTTTCAGAGTCAAGTTCTGTTGATGCTTTATTAAAAGAAGTAGGCGTGAAGGATTTAAGTGCTTTAGCAAATGATCCTGCTCGTTCACAACGGATTAGTCAGGCTTTAGCCAATCAAAATAAAATCATTGCAGCAGTACAAGGAACTTTAACAGGCGCTACGGGTGTTATTGGTTCAGCAATTGATGTACCAACCTCTATTGCATTGGCTTTAAGAAGTATTTATCAAACTGGGCGTGCACATGGTTTTGAGTTGAGTCATAAAGATCAAGATGTTGTAGAGTTCATCTTTAAACAAATTGATTTGGGTTCAGTTGCAGAAAAACAAGCTTTATTGATGGCGGTTCGTACGGTTGCCAATGTGATGCAAACGCACAATATCGATCAGTTGCAACAGTTATTAGGGTCAGCAAATGATGCAGAGCTGATCAAAAAATGGATTTCCAACGAAGATGGCTCATTTAAATGGTCATGGCTCAATGGTTTACCTAAATTAGGACTTCTATCAAAACTGACGCCTTTAGCTACCATTGGTATTAGTGCTGTATATAGTTGGAAATTGGTCGATGATGCGACGGATAAAGCCCAAGCTGTATTTTTAACAGCACGTCAGTATCTAATTGAACATCCTGATCAAAAGATAGATGCATTAACTGCTTATGAAAAAGCAGGGCAACTTTTGGCACAAATCAGTCCATTGTCGCTACAAGATGTAAAAGCAGAGCAGGTATCACCATCTGTTATTTCTGAGCAAGCAATAGACAAGGGTGCAAATGCAGATTTAAAGCTTGAGCAGAATAAGCAAGCTGAGATCACTGAATTAAGTACTCCCACAGAAATAGATCAATCTGTCAAAACACTTACAGATAAAAACATTAAAGAGCCTGTTCAGAATGTAGATCAAACTGTGCAGTCAAAAGTTGAGGCTTCAACCCAAGGAGAGCCATCTACAGAAACTGCTGAAGGGCAAGCTCAAAAGGATGCTCCTGCGAAGGAAGGGGTGCAAAACGTGGCTCAGCCTGATGTTGCTCAGGATAAAACTGTTGTTGATGAGCCTAAAACAGCGACAAAAAAACGGACACCGCGTAAAGCATCAACACCAACGGTAACAAAAGTTACAAAAAATCAGGAAAAATAACTGGGAGAGAGTAGGTTTGACTCTCAATAAACATTGAAATGGTTAACATTTGACTGCGTGTCGAATGTTGACCATTTTTAGTTATTGGCATACAATTGCATGCCCTCAAAAAGTGGTATTTTTTGAGGTTTTTTATTAACGGGAGATTTGCCATATGGCAACAACAAATCAGTTGATCCGTAAGGGTCGTACGACTTTGGTTGAGAAATCAAAAGTTCCAGCGTTGAAGGCTTGCCCACAACGTCGTGGTGTTTGTACACGTGTTTACACAACTACACCTAAAAAACCTAACTCAGCAATGCGTAAAGTTTGCCGTGTTCGCTTAACTTCAGGTTTTGAAGTATCAAGCTACATCGGTGGTGAAGGCCATAACCTTCAAGAGCACAGTGTTGTTCTTATCCGTGGTGGTCGTGTTAAAGATTTACCAGGTGTACGTTACCATACCGTTCGTGGTTCTTTAGACTGCGCTGGTGTGAAAGATCGTAACCAATCTCGCTCTAAATACGGTACTAAACGTCCTAAGAAATAATCTTTTTACAAGATTCTCTTAAGATTGAAAGTGCTGTAACCGTATCGCTTGTCTGATTTCTGCATTAATTTATTGAAATTCAAGCGACGTATAGTAAGGCCAGCGTACCGTGCGTGACACTTGCACAAGCTGCTGGATTACCCTGAAGTGTCATATTATTAGGTGTTAAAATGCCAAGACGTCGCGTAGTCGCTGCCCGTGAAATCCTTCCGGATCCTAAGTTCGGCAGCCAAACAATCGCTAAATTCATGAACCACGTAATGCAAGACGGTAAAAAATCGATTGCAGAAAGTATCGTTTACGGTGCTTTAGACCGCGTTCAAGAAAAAAATAAAGTAGACCCAGTTGAATTTTTCGAGACTACTCTTGAAAAAGTTCGTCCTATGGTCGAAGTAAAAGCACGCCGTGTTGGTGGTGCTACATACCAAGTACCTATGGAAGTGCGCCCATCCCGTCGTACTGCCTTGGCTATGCGTTGGTTAGTAGATGCTGCTGCTAAGCGTTCTGAAAAAACTATGGCTTTACGTCTAGCTGGCGAGTTGCTTGATGCTGCTGAAGGTAAAGGCTCAGCGATCAAAAAACGTGAAGATGTGCATCGTATGGCTGAAGCCAACAAAGCCTTCTCTCACTACCGCTTCTAAGCGGCTAAAACAGGCCTTAATCAGGAGGGTGACAAGTCGGTTGTCACCGAGTTGTCATCAAAGCGCTTTAAGTTGCATAGCAACTTAAAGCGTCCTGTTTTAAACAACAAAATTTAGGAATGCAAGAAATCATGGCTCGTCAAACCCCAATTTCTCGTTACCGTAACATTGGTATTTCAGCTCACATTGATGCTGGTAAAACTACGACTACAGAACGTATTTTGTTCTACACAGGTGTATCTCACAAAATTGGTGAAGTACATGATGGTGCAGCAACAATGGACTGGATGGAACAAGAGCAAGAACGTGGTATTACCATTACTTCTGCTGCAACAACTTGTTTCTGGTCTGGTATGGGTAAACAATTCCCAGAACACCGTATTAACGTAATTGACACCCCAGGACACGTTGACTTCACAATCGAAGTTGAGCGTTCTATGCGTGTTCTTGACGGCGCGTGCATGGTTTATTGTGCTGTAGGTGGTGTTCAACCTCAGTCAGAAACTGTATGGCGTCAAGCAAATAAATATAAAGTGCCTCGTTTAGCATTCGTGAACAAGATGGACCGTACTGGTGCCAACTTCTTCCGTGTTGTTGAACAAATGAAAACACGTCTTGGTGCAAGCCCTGTGCCAATCGTTGTACCAATTGGTGCTGAAGACAACTTCCAAGGTGTTGTTGATCTTCTAGAAATGAAAGCTATCATTTGGGATGAAGCTTCTCAAGGTATGGAATTCGCATATGGCGAAATCCCTGCTGACCTTGTTGCTACTGCTGAAGAATGGCGTACTAACATGGTTGAAGCGGCTGCTGAAGCTTCAGAAGAGTTGATGGACAAATACTTAGAAGAAGGTGAGCTTTCAAGAGCTGACATCGTTGCTGGTATTCGTGCACGTACACTTGCTTGTGAAATTCAGCCAATGCTTTGTGGTACAGCATTCAAAAACAAAGGTGTTCAACGTATGTTGGATGCTGTTATTGAATTCTTACCATCGCCTACTGAAGTTAAGCCAATCGAAGGTATTCTTGACGACAAAGCTGAAACTAAAGCGATTCGTGAAGCATCTGACGAAGCTCCGTTCTCTGCACTTGCATTCAAAATTATGAATGACAAGTTCGTAGGTAACTTAACTTTCGTACGTGTATATTCTGGTGTGCTTAAACAAGGCGATCCAGTATATAACCCAGTTAAAGCTAAGCGTGAACGTATTGGCCGTATCGTGCAAATGCACGCAAACGATCGTCAAGACGTTGAAGAAATCCGCGCTGGTGATATCGCTGCATGTGTAGGTCTTAAAGACGTTACTACTGGTGATACATTATGTGATGAGAAAAACATCATCACTTTAGAGCGTATGGAATTCCCTGAGCCAGTAATTTCTTTAGCTGTAGAGCCTAAGACAAAAGCTGACCAAGAAAAAATGTCTATCGCTTTAGGTCGTTTGGCTAAAGAAGATCCATCGTTCCGTGTTCGCACAGACGAAGAATCTGGTCAAACGATTATTGCTGGTATGGGTGAGCTTCACCTTGACATCCTTGTTGACCGTATGAAACGTGAATTTGGTGTTGAAGCGAACATTGGTAAACCAATGGTTGCTTACCGTGAAACAATCAAAAAGACTGTTGAGCAAGAAGGCAAATTCGTACGTCAAACAGGTGGTAAAGGTAAATTCGGTCATGTATATGTTCGTTTAGAACCTATGAATGTCGAAGAAATTGGTAAAGAATACGTATTCGCTGAAGAAGTTGTTGGCGGTACTGTACCTAAAGAATTCTTTGGTGCGGTAGACAAAGGTATTCAAGAACGTATGAAAAATGGTGTATTGGCTGGTTACCCTGTTGTGGGTATCAAAGCGACATTATTTGATGGTTCTTACCATGATGTCGATTCTGACGAATTATCGTTCAAAATGGCGGGTTCTTATGCCTTCCGTGATGGTTTCATGAAAGCGGATCCAATCTTGCTTGAGCCTATCATGAAAGTTGAAGTAGAAACTCCAGAAGATTACATGGGCGATATCATGGGTGACTTAAACCGTCGTCGTGGTATGGTTCAAGGTATGGACGATTTACCTGGTGGTACTAAAGCAATTAAAGCTGAAGTTCCATTGGCTGAGATGTTTGGTTACGCAACGTCTATGCGTTCTATGTCTCAAGGTCGTGCGACTTACTCTATGGAATTTGCGAAGTATGCTGAAACTCCACGTAACGTGGCTGAAGGCATTATCACTAAGTTCCAAACTGGCGGTAAAAAAGGTGACGACGAGTAATCTTTCGATTACTATAAGTCCCAAACTAATTCATAGTTAAAACCAAATGCTCATGAGCTAACCCTCATGAGTTGTTTAAAAAGGAAGATCTCATGGCTAAGGCTAAGTTTGAACGTAATAAGCCACACGTAAACGTGGGCACAATTGGTCACGTCGACCATGGTAAAACAACTTTAACGGCTGCGATTGCAACTGTATGTGCTAAAACTTTTGGCGGTGAAGCGAAAGATTACGCTGCAATTGACTCTGCACCAGAAGAAAAAGCACGTGGTATTACAATTAATACTTCTCACGTAGAATATGATTCTCCAGCTCGTCACTATGCGCACGTAGACTGCCCAGGTCACGCCGATTATGTTAAAAACATGATCACTGGTGCTGCTCAGATGGATGGTGCAATCCTTGTTTGTGCTGCGACTGATGGTCCTATGCCACAGACTCGTGAACACATCCTTCTTTCTCGTCAGGTTGGTGTTCCTTTTATTCTTGTATTCCTTAACAAGTGTGACCTTGTTGATGATGAAGAATTATTAGAATTAGTAGAAATGGAAGTTCGTGAACTTCTTTCTACTTATGACTTCCCAGGCGATGACACTCCAATCATCCGTGGTTCAGCACTTGCTGCACTTAACGGTGAAGAAGGTCAGTACGGCGTTCCTGCTGTTCTTGCTCTTGTTGAAGCGCTTGATACTTATATTCCACAACCAGAACGTGCAATCGATAAAGCATTCCTTATGCCAATCGAAGATGTATTCTCTATCTCAGGTCGTGGTACGGTTGTAACAGGTCGTGTTGAATCTGGTATCGTTAAAGTTGGCGAATCAGTTGAAATCGTTGGTATTAAAGATACAGTTGTTACGACTGTAACTGGCGTAGAAATGTTCCGTAAATTGCTTGACGAAGGTCGTGCTGGCGAGAACTGTGGTGTTTTACTACGTGGTACTAAACGTGAAGACGTTCAACGTGGTCAAGTACTTGCTAAACCAGGTACAATCAAACCGCATACTAAGTTTGATGCTGAAGTATATGTACTTTCGAAAGAAGAAGGTGGTCGTCATACTCCGTTCCTTAACGGTTACCGTCCACAGTTCTATTTCCGTACAACTGACGTAACTGGCGCAATCCAATTACAAGAAGGCGTTGAAATGGTTATGCCAGGTGACAACGTTGAAATGTCAGTAGAATTGATTCACCCAATCGCAATGGACCCAGGTCTACGTTTTGCGATCCGTGAAGGTGGTCGTACAGTGGGTGCTGGTGTTGTTGCTAAAGTAACACTATAATCCATTCTGTTTTAATGCAAACCGGGAATTAAGATTCTCGGTTTGTTGTAATGAAGGTCAGTAGTTCAATTGGTAGAGCGTCGGTCTCCAAAACCGAATGTTGGGGGTTCGAGTCCCTCCTGGCCTGCCAGATTTTTTTATTTAATAAAAAGCTTGATGTCGACGAAATTGTCATATAATAAGTCGCGAATCCTACGACGAGTACAAAAATGTCGAATGATAAATCGCGTGACGCATTAAGCGACGCGCCAATTCCTCAAAGAAATAATTCTGCTGAAGTTGTAAGCTCAGGTTCTCCACTTGATGTGGTTTTATGGGTAATCGCTTTAGTTTTATTCGCTGGTGCACTCACTGTGAATCAGTTTTTACCAGCGTATTGGGCACCTGCAAATAGTATTTGGGTGCGCGTTGGGGTAATTTTGGCTTGTATCGTTGTGGCTTTAGGTTTATTATACGCCACCCATCAAGGCAAAGGCTTTGTTCGTTTGCTCAAAGATTCGCGTATCGAACTACGCCGAGTGACTTGGCCGACGAAACATGAAACAGTAACCACTTCATGGCAGGTTTTACTGGTAGTTGTGATTGCTGCAATCGTATTGTGGTGTTTTGACTATATTATCGGTTGGTTTATGAAGTTTATTATCGGGTAAGAGAGCTATGAAACGTTGGTACATTCTTCATGCCTATTCAGGTTATGAAAAACAAGTGATGCGTTCACTTAATGATCGAATCCAGCGTAGCGCTGTTGCTGATAGTTTTGGTGAAGTCCTTGTCCCTACTGAAGAAGTAGTGGAAATGAAGGATGGTAAGAAACGTAAGTCAGAGCGTAAATTCTTTCCAGGCTATGTATTGGTCGAAATGGAAATGAATGATGATACTTGGCACATTGTGAAAGAATGTCCAAAAGTGCTTGGTTTCATCGGTGGTACAGCAGAAAAGCCTGCACCTATTACGCAAAAAGAAGCTGATGCAATTCTTGCTCGTGTACGCAATACTGGTGAAGCTCCACGTCCTAAGACGATGTTTGAGCCAGGCGAAGAATTACTTGTTACTGACGGTCCATTCACCGACTTTAAAGGCGTGGTGGAAGAAGTTCAGTACGAGAAGTCACGTTTAACGTTGACAATTAATGTATTTAATCGACCAACTCAAGTTGAACTCGAATTTCGACAAGTCGAAAAAGCGAACTAAACTAGTATTGGTTGTAAAACGCCCGATTTATCGGGCATTGTTATTGTGGCAACATTTATTGTTGCTCTCTAGACGACATTGGGGAGCCTAACGGCGTTTGTACCCAGAGGTATTTTGAAATGGCTAAGAAGATTGACGGCTATATCAAGCTGCAAGTTCCAGCTGGTAAAGCAAATCCATCTCCACCGATTGGTCCTGCACTAGGTCAACGTGGTGTTAACATCATGGCATTCTGTAAAGAATTCAATGCTGCTACACAAAAAGTTGAACAAGGTCTTCCAATTCCAGTCGTGATTACTGTGTACAACGATAAGTCGTTCACTTTCATCATGAAAACTCCTCCTGCTGCAATTCTTCTTAAGAAAGCTGCAGGCATTGCTAAGGGTTCAGCTGTACCTAACAAAACTAAAGTTGGTAAGTTGACTCGCGCTCAATTAGAAGAAATTGCGACTACTAAAGAACCAGATTTAACTGGTGCTGATTTAGACGCACGTGTACGTACCATTGCTGGTTCTGCGCGTTCTATGGGCTTGGAAGTGGAGTTATAAGACATGGCTAAATTAACGAAACGTCAAAAAGCCATTGCTGCTTCTGTTGTAGCTAACAAAGTTTATTCTTTGGAAGAAGCATTGCAAGTTCTTAACAACCTACCTGCTGTTAAATTCAAAGAATCTTTGGATGTATCGGTAAACCTAGGTGTTGATCCACGTAAATCTGATCAAGTAGTTCGTGGTGCAACTACACTTCCTGCAGGTACTGGTAAAACTGTACGTGTAGCTGTGTTTGCACAGGGTGCTGCTGCAGAAGCTGCTAAAGCTGAAGGCGCGGATATCGTTGGTTTTGAAGATCTTGCTGAAAGCATTCAAGCAGGTAACTTAGACTTTGATGTTGTAATCGCAGCTCCTGACGCTATGCGCGTTGTTGGTAAGTTGGGTACGATTCTTGGTCCACGTGGCTTAATGCCAAACCCTAAAGTGGGTACTGTAACTCCTGACGTAGCGACTGCGGTTAAAAATGCAAAGTCTGGTCAAGCACGTTACCGTGTTGACAAAGGTGGTATTATCCACGCTGCAATCGGTCAAGTTGGTTTTGATATCGATGCTGTTCGTCAAAACGTTGAAGCTCTTGTGGCTGACCTTAAGAAAGCAAAACCTGCTACTTCTAAAGGTATTTATATCAAAAAGATCACTTTGAGCTCAACTATGGGTCCTGGTCTTACTATTGATGTAAGCGACGTAACTAAATAAGTTTCGACTTATTACAGAATTTTAAAGCCCTGAGTAAAAATCAAAAACACTTTGATTTTTGCGCAAAAAATGCTCTGTCGTATTTTGCAAACTTAGGCGAACTTTGAATTGATAGATATATATTTATCAGCGTCAAAGACCTCAGGCGAGGGGAGCTCTTCGGAGCTTTCTTCTTAAAAGTCCAGTCTGAGTAGACGCGGTGGTGTGATTTATTCCTCCTCCGCGTGTAAGTCTGTATGGACTTACGAATTGGGAGTGCACTTGTTTAAGTGCATAAATCACCGTTAGGAGGTTTTACAATGGCTCTTCTTATCGAAGACAAAAAACAGATCGTTGCTGAAGTTGCTGAAATTGCTTCTACAGCGTTCGCTGCCGTTGTTGCTGACTACCAAGGTTTAACCGTTGGGCAATTAACTGCTCTTCGTGTTGAAGCTCGTAAACTAGGTGTTGCTACACGCGTTGTACGTAATACTTTGGCTAAACGCGCTCTTCAAGATACGCAATTTACAATCTTGAATGACAACCTCGTTGGTCCAACAATTTTAGCTTTCTCGACTTCTGAAGATGATATGGGTGCAGCTGCACGCTTGTTCGAAGAATTCGCTAAAACTAACAAAGCATTTGAATTAAAGGCTGCTGCATTTGACGGCAAACTTTATCAAGGTGCTGATGTTAGCGTTATCGCAAATCTTCCGAACCAAGAAAAAGCGCTTACTATGCTTGCATCTGTTCTTCAAGCTCCGATTTCGAAATTGGGTCGCTTACTTACAGCGCTTCAAGAGAAAAACGAAGCTCCAGAAGCAACAGAAGCTTAAATACCTTTTCACACCACTCAATACCCATTTGGAGTTACTCTCATGGCTTTAACAAACGAAGAAATCCTAAACGCAGTTGCTGAAAAAACTGTTCTTGAACTTGTTGAACTTATTTCTGCTTTTGAAGAAAAATTCAATGTATCAGCTGCTGCTGTTGCTGCAGGTCCTGCTGCTGCTGCTGCTGTTGTTGAAGAGCAATCAGAATTCAATGTTGAATTGACTTCTTTTGGCGCTAACAAAGTAGCTGTAATTAAAGCAGTTCGTGAAGTTACTGGTCTTGGCTTGAAAGAAGCTAAAGATTTAGTTGAAGGCGCTCCACAAGTTCTTAAAGAAGGCGTTTCTAAAGAAGAAGCTGCTGAACTTAAAGCTAAGCTTGAAACTACTGGTGCTACAATTACTGTTAAGTAATTTGGCTAGGGGTCTAATTTTAAATTGACCCCGAAATTTGGCTGATGGCTCTTGGGTCATCAGCCTTTTTGCGTTACAATAATCGGCTCGATTTTAGATTGCTTGATGTAAAAATCGACGATTTACAAAATAAATAAGTAAATTCAAACGCTTAACAATGTTTTTCAGTGTTGAAAATATTGTTAAGCGTTTTAATACCACCGAAAAATTGCAGCATTTGTAAAGGTGGTGGTCATATCGACCTGCGTAATTCCTTCTGAACTCGTTCTGCAGGCGAGTTCGGTTTACTTTCCGAGGACTCCAGATGGCATACTCATATACCGAAAAGAAACGGATCCGTAAGAATTTTGGTAAATTGCCCCAAGTAATGGAAGCTCCGTACCTGCTCTCGATTCAAGTCGACTCGTACAGAACATTCCTGCAAGACGGTAAAACTCCAAAAAATCGCGGGGATATCGGTCTCCAAGCCGCATTTCGTTCAGTATTTCCAATTGAAAGTTATTCTGGCAATGCAGCTTTAGAATTCGTTGAGTATAGTCTTGGTAAGCCAGAGTTTGATGTGCGTGAGTGTATTCTCCGCGGTTCGACTTTTGCAGCACCAATGCGCGTAAAAATTCGTTTGATCATTAAAGATCGTGAAACGAAAACAATCAAAGACGTTCGTGAACAAGAAGTATACATGGGTGAAATGCCACTCATGACTGAAAATGGTACTTTTGTCATCAATGGTACTGAGCGTGTAATTGTATCTCAGTTACACCGTTCACCAGGCGTATTCTTTGACCACGATAAAGGTAAGACGCATTCAAGTGGTAAAGTGTTGTATTCAGCACGTATCATTCCTTACCGTGGTTCATGGTTAGATTTTGAATTTGACGCTAAAGATCTTCTTTACGTTCGTATTGACCGTCGTCGTAAATTACTTGCGACTGTTGTTTTACGTGCTCTAGGTTATAACAATGAACAAGTCTTAGACATGTTCTATGAAAAAGTACCTGTATACCTAGACATGGGCAGCTACCAAATTGACCTCGTTCCAGAGCGTCTACGTGGTGAGATGGCTCAATTTGACATCGCTGATAACGATGGCAAAGTGATTGTAGAACAAGGTAAACGTATTAATGCACGTCATGTACGTCAAATGGAAGCTTCTGGTTTAACTAAGCTTTCTGTGCCTGATGAATACCTTTATGAGCGTATCACTGCAGAAGATATTCTATTACGCGGTGGCGATGTACTGCCTGCAAATACAGTACTCAGCCATGAAATTATGGTGAAATTGGCTGAAGGTGGTGTTAAACAATTTAACCTACTTTATACCAATGACATCGACCGTGGTTCATTTGTTGCTGACTCTTTACGTGCAGATACGACTGATGGTCGTGAGCAAGCACTTGTAGAAATCTACAAAGTAATGCGTCCAGGCGAGCCGCCAACAAAAGAAGCTGCTGAAAACTTATTCAACAACTTATTCTTCTCTTCAGAACGTTATGACTTATCTCCAGTAGGTCGTATGAAGTTCAACCGTCGTTTGGGTCGTCCATACGAAGTCGGTACAGATCAAAAGTCACGTGAAGTTGAAGGTATTCTTTCAAATGCTGACATTATCGATGTATTGAAAACATTGGTTGAAATTCGTAACGGTAAAGGTGAAGTCGATGATATCGATCACTTGGGTAACCGTCGCGTACGTTCTGTTGGTGAAATGACAGAAAACCAATTCCGTGTAGGTCTTGTTCGTGTTGAACGTGCTGTTAAAGAACGTTTAAGCCAAGCTGAAACAGATAACTTGTCTCCGCAAGATTTAATCAATGCGAAGCCTGTTGCTGCTGCAATCAAAGAATTCTTTGGTTCAAGCCAGTTGTCTCAGTTCATGGACCAAAATAATCCATTGTCTGAAATTACACACAAACGTCGTGTATCAGCACTTGGACCCGGCGGTTTGACACGTGAACGTGCAGGCTTTGAAGTACGTGACGTACATCAAACTCACTACGGTCGTGTATGTCCAATTGAAACACCAGAGGGACCAAATATTGGTTTGATCAACTCGCTTTCTGTTTATGCAAAAGCGAATAACTTTGGTTTCCTTGAGACGCCTTACCGCAAAATTGTGGATGGTCGTGTAACGGAAGAAGTTGAATACTTATCTGCAATTGAAGAAGTAGGTACTGTAATTGCACAGGCCGATTCAACATTAGATGCTGATGGTAACTTGACTGAAGAATTCGTTTCTGTACGTCACCAAGGTGATTTCGTTCGTATGCCACCTGAAAAAGTGACGCATATGGATGTATCTGCTCAACAGGTTGTATCTGTTGCTGCATCACTTATTCCATTCCTTGAACACGATGATGCCAACCGTGCATTGATGGGTTCAAACATGCAACGTCAGGCTGTACCTACATTACTTGCGGACAAACCGCTTGTTGGTACAGGTATGGAAGCAAACGTAGCGCGTGACTCAGGTGTATGTGTCATTGCGAAACGTGGTGGACGTATCGAGTTTGTTGATGCTTCTCGTGTGGTTATTCGTGTAAACGAAGACGAGATGATCGCGGGTGAAGCTGGTGTAGATATCTATAACCTGATCAAATACACACGTTCGAACCAAAATACATGTATTAACCAAAAAATTCTTGTGAATTTAGGTGATCATGTGGGTCGTGGTGATGTATTGGCTGATGGTCCATCTACAGATGGTGGTGAATTAGCACTCGGTCAGAACATGCGTGTCGCGTTCATGACTTGGAACGGTTATAACTACGAAGACTCGATTTTACTTTCTGAACGTGTTCTTCAAGAAGATCGTTTAACGTCGATTCACATTCAAGAATTGTCATGTGTAGCACGTGATACCAAGTTGGGCGCAGAAGAAATTACTGCAGATATTCCTAATGTGGGTGAAGCTGCGCTGTCTAAGCTTGATGAATCAGGTATCGTTTATATCGGTGCTGAAGTAACTGCTGGTGACATTCTTGTTGGTAAAGTAACGCCTAAAGGTGAAACGCAGTTAACACCAGAAGAAAAATTGCTTCGCGCAATCTTTGGTGAAAAAGCAGCTGACGTTAAAGATTCATCTTTACGTGTTTCGTCAGGTGTTAAAGGTACAGTTATTGATGTACAAGTATTTACACGTGATGGTATTGAGAAAGATGATCGTGCTCAAGCAATTGAGAAAGCTCAACTTGATTCATACCGTAAAGATTTAAAAGAAGAATACAAAATCTTCGAAGAAGCAGCGCGTGAACGTATTGTCCGCTTGTTGACTGGCCAAGAATCAAACGGTGGCGGCACAACGAAACGTGGCGACAAACTTTCTGAAGATATGTTATCTACTTTAGAAATGGTTGATCTTCTTGAAATTCAACCAGTTGATGAAGCAATTGCTGAACGTTTAACTCAAATTCAAGTCTTCTTAAAAGAGAAAGGTATTGAAATTGATGAGAAATTTGCTGAGAAAAAACGCAAACTTTCTACAGGTGATGAACTTACAACTGGCGTATTGAAAGTTGTTAAAGTTTACTTAGCTGTAAAACGTCGTATCCAACCGGGTGATAAAATGGCGGGTCGTCATGGTAATAAAGGTGTTGTATCTAACATCTTACCAGTAGAAGACATGCCGCATGACATCCACGGTGTTCCAGTTGATATCGTACTTAACCCACTGGGTGTACCATCACGTATGAACGTGGGTCAGATTCTAGAGACTCACTTGGGTATGGCAGCAAAAGGTCTTGGCGAGAAAATCGACAAGATGTTGCAAGAACAACGTACGGTTGCTGAATTACGTCTCTTCTTAGACAAGATTTATAACAAAGTTGGTGGCGAGCAAGAAGATCTTGATAGCTTAACTGATGATGAAGTAATGATTCTTTCAGGTAACTTGCGTAAAGGTGTTCCTTTAGCAACACCAGTATTTGATGGTGCTGATGAACATCAAATCAAAGAGTTACTTGAACTTGCTGATATTCCACGTACAGGTCAGACAGTGTTGTATGACGGACGTACGGGTGAGCGTTTTGACCGTCCTGTAACTGTAGGTTACATGTACATGCTGAAACTGAATCACTTGGTTGATGACAAGATGCATGCACGTTCTACAGGTTCTTATTCACTTGTAACGCAACAGCCATTGGGTGGTAAAGCTCAGTTCGGTGGTCAGCGTTTCGGTGAGATGGAAGTCTGGGCACTTGAAGCATATGGTGCTGCTTATACACTGCAAGAAATGCTTACAGTGAAATCGGATGACGTTGAAGGCCGTACTCGCATCTATAAGAACATTGTAGATGGTAACCATTATATGGATCCGGGCATGCCTGAATCGTTC
Organism: Acinetobacter sp. ANC 3832; assembly: GCF_002135415.1. Classification (GTDB taxonomy): domain Bacteria; phylum Pseudomonadota; class Gammaproteobacteria; order Pseudomonadales; family Moraxellaceae; genus Acinetobacter. Next base: position 341,055 of record NZ_NEGJ01000001.1, on the reverse strand, counting down.
AACGTATTGACCAAAGAGATCCGTTCTTTAGGTATCAACATTGAACTGAAAAATGGTGACTAATAATCCCCCTTGGATTCCCCCTTTGTAGAAGGGGGGAGACAATGGATTTTTCAGGTAAAAAACAATATTTGTGACCCAGTCGGAGAGTGAAAACCTTTCTGACACACGGAGAAAAAAATTGAAAGACTTGCTCGATATCATGCGCAAAAAGACGGATTCAGACGGTCATGCTCCAGTAGAGTTTGATCGCATCCGTATTGGTCTTGCATCACCAGAAATGATTAAGTCATGGTCTCACGGCGAAGTAAAAAAGCCTGAAACCATTAACTATCGTACGTTCAAACCAGAACGTGATGGTTTATTCTGTGCCAAAATTTTTGGTCCAGTAAAAGATTATGAATGCTTGTGTGGTAAATACAAGCGTATGAAATACAAAGGCGTCATTTGTGAAAAATGTGGCGTTGAAGTAACAACTGCAAAAGTTCGTCGTGAGCGCATGGGTCATATTGATCTTGCATCTCCAGTCGCGCATATTTGGTTCTTGAAATCATTACCATCCCGTATCGGTCTATTATTAGACATGACTTTACGTGATATTGAACGTGTATTGTATTTCGAATCATACGTTGTTACTGATCCGGGTATGACTCCAATGGAGAAATATCAACTTCTTAATGATGAAGAATACTTCACTGCATTAGAAGAACACGGTGATGAATTCAGCGCGAAAATGGGTGCAGAAGCGATTCAAGATTTGTTGAAAGACATCGATCTTGAAGCTGAAATCGCGCGTTTACGTGAAGAAATTCCTGTAACAACATCAGAAACGAAGCTTAAAAAAGCATCTAAGCGTTTGAAGTTGATGGAAGCATTCAACGATTCGAACAACAAGCCTGAATGGATGGTGTTAACAGTACTTCCAGTACTTCCACCAGATCTTCGTCCGTTGGTTCCACTTGAAGGTGGTCGTTTCGCGACTTCTGATTTGAACGATCTTTATCGTCGTGTGATTAACCGTAACAACCGTTTAAAACGTCTTTTAGACCTTGCTGCTCCAGACATTATCGTACGTAACGAAAAACGTATGCTACAAGAGTCTGTAGATGCATTGTTAGACAACGGTCGTCGTGGTCGTGCGATTACAGGTTCGAACAAACGTCCTCTTAAATCTTTGGCAGATATGATCAAAGGTAAACAAGGTCGTTTCCGTCAAAACTTGTTGGGTAAACGTGTCGATTATTCAGGTCGTTCGGTCATTACCGTTGGTCCTACTTTACGTTTACACCAATGTGGTCTTCCAAAGAAAATGGCACTTGAATTATTCAAACCATTCATCTTTGCAAAACTACAAGCTTCAGGTCAAGCAACAACCATTAAAGCTGCGAAGAAAATGGTTGAACGTGAGACTCCAGAAGTTTGGGACGTTCTTGCCTCTGTTATTCGTCAACATCCAGTGATGTTGAACCGTGCGCCAACGCTTCACCGTTTAGGTCTTCAAGCATTTGAACCTATTCTGATTGAAGGTAAAGCGATCCGTTTACACCCACTCGTATGTGCTGCGTTCAACGCCGACTTCGACGGTGACCAAATGGCGGTACACGTACCTTTAACAATCGAAGCTCAGTTAGAAGCTCGTGCGTTAATGATGTCAACAAATAACATCTTGTCTCCTGCGAATGGTGAACCAATCATCGTACCTTCTCAAGACGTTGTCTTGGGCTTGTATTACATCACACGTGATGCGATCAATGCCAAAGGTGAAGGCATGGTGTTTGCGGATACGCACGAAGTAAACCGTGCGTTGGCAACAGGTCAAGTCAATTTACATGCGCGTGTAAAAGCACGTGTTCATCAAACCGTAATTGATGAAAATGGTAACCGTGAACAACAAACGATTATTGTTGACACGACACCAGGTCGTTGCTTACTTTGGGAAATCGTTCCTGAAGGTATGGACTTCCAACAAATTAACCTTGAGATGACGAAAAAGAACATCTCTAAGTTAATTAACTCTTGCTACCGTAAACTTGGCTTGAAAGATACTGTTATCTTCGCGGATCAATTGATGTACTTGGGCTTCCGTCAAGCGACGCGCTCAGGTGTTTCTGTTGGTATGGAAGACATGCTTATTCCGCCACAAAAACAAGCAATTATTGAAAAAGCTGAAGCTGAAGTTCGTGAAATTGAACAACAGTTTGATCAAGGTTTCGTAACTGCTGGTGAGCGTTATAACAAAGTTGTCGATATTTGGGCACGTACCAATGACCAAGTCGCGAAAGCGATGATGGACAACTTGTCTTTCACAACTGTTAAAAACAAACAGGGTGAAGACGAGAAGCAAAAATCATTCAACAGTATCTACATGATGTCTGACTCTGGTGCCCGTGGTTCGGCAGCTCAGATTCGTCAGCTTGCAGGTATGCGTGGTTTGATGGCGAAACCAGATGGTTCGATCATTGAAACACCAATTAAAGCAAACTTCCGTGAAGGTTTGACAGTACTTCAGTACTTCATTTCAACACATGGTGCACGTAAAGGTTTGGCCGATACAGCACTTAAAACAGCAAACTCAGGTTACTTGACTCGTCGTCTAGTAGACGTTGCACAGGATTTAGTAATTACTGAACCTGATTGTGGCACGCTAGAAGGCCTAGTGATGACGCCATTCATTCAAGGTGGCGATGTAATCGAAAACTTGGGTGCACGAGTTCTTGGTCGTGTTGTTGCTGAAGATGTGAAGAAAGTAGGTTCTGACGAAGTTCTTCTTCCACGTAATACTTTAATTGACGAGAAACTTGCTGCATTTATTGAAAATGCGGGTGTCGACGAAATTAAAGTACGTTCAGTTGTAAACTGTGCGTCTACATTCGGTGTATGTGCAAAATGTTACGGTCGTGACTTGGCTCGCGGTCATCAGGTCAATCCTGGTGAGTCTGTTGGTGTTATGGCTGCACAATCCATTGGTGAACCTGGTACACAGTTAACCATGCGTACATTCCACGTGGGTGGTGCTGCAAGCCGAACGTCTGCTGCAAACAGTGTTCAAGTACGTAATAAAGGTACTGTACGTTTCCATAATGTGAAAACTGTACAACATGCCAAAGGTCACTTGGTATCTGTTTCTCGTTCAGGTGAAATTGGTATTGCGGATGATTTAGGTCGTGAACGTGAACGTTACAAATTGCCATACGGTGCATCTATCTTGTTGAAAGATGGTGAAGCGGTAGAAGGCGGTGGTATCGTAGCGACTTGGGATCCACATACACATCCATTGGTAACAGAAGTCGCAGGTAAAGCACGTTTCAGCCAGATTTCTGATGGCGTAACTGCAACATCGAAAACTGATGATGCAACGGGTATGACGTCGACTGAAATTTTACCTGTAACAGCTCGTCCTGCTTCTGGTAAAGATTTGCGTCCTGCAATCGTGTTGGATACAACAGATGGCAGCGAACAGTTCTACTTCTTACCACAAAACACAATTGTAACTGTTCGTGATGGCGAAACAATTGGTGTGGGTGACGTAATTGGTCGTGTACCACAAGAAACTTCACGTACGCGTGATATTACCGGTGGTCTACCACGTGTAGCGGATTTGTTCGAAGCACGTAAGCCAAAAGAACACGCGATTCTTGCAGAAGTTTCAGGTGTTGTAAGCTTCGGTAAAGAGACCAAAGGTAAGAACCGTCTTGTGATTACTCCGGATGATGGCTCTGAGATCTACGAAGAGTTAATTCCGAAATGGCGTACCATGAACGTGTTCGAAGGCGAGCATGTAAACCGTGGTGAAACTGTTTCTGATGGTCCACAAAATCCGCATGACATTTTACGTTTGAAAGGTGAAGTTGCGCTTACAAACTACGTTGTAAATGAAGTGCAAGACGTTTACCGTCTACAAGGTGTAAAAATCAACGATAAGCACATTGAAGTTATCGTACGTCAAATGTTGCGTAAAGTTGATATCACTGATGGTGGTGATACGAGTTTCATTAAAGGCGAGCAAGTGGATTACATTCGTGTAGTTCAAGAGAACCAAGCTGTAAATGCACAGAATAAGTTCCCTGCAAAATTTGAACGTCTATTGATGGGTATTACGAAAGCATCGCTTTCTACTGACTCATTCATCTCTGCTGCATCGTTCCAGGAAACAACTCGTGTGTTAACTGAAGCTGCTGTAACAGGTAAAGAAGATGAATTACGTGGCTTGAAAGAGAACGTCGTTGTAGGTCGTCTGATCCCAGCGGGTACAGGTCTTGCTTACCATTTAGAGCGTCGTCGTCAAGAAGCTGAAGCTGCAGAGCATGAGCTTGTAAATGACTTCTCTGATGTAGACCAAGCATTTTCTCAAGCATTAAACGAAGATTCTTTCTAAGTTTAACGTTTGAAATAAAGAAGGCGCCTTAGGGCGTCTTTTTTATCATTAGAGAAAATAATATGTGAAAAAGAATGTAATTTTAGGTTTATTTTTTGTACTTATATCCAAGAGCTTTGAATAAAAAGAAATTTTTAGCACTATACTCAATTAGCACTATACTCAAAAGGCAAAGGCTGAGTTAAGTGCTAATAGCCAAAGATATATTAATAATCACATTAGGAATAATTACATGAAATTTAATAAAAAAGTGTTAAGTGTTCTTCTTTTATCTTCTGTTGCGGGCAGTGTTTTTGCAGAAATGCCGGCGGCAATTATTAAAGAGAAGAAAGCGATTGTTCCAGTAACAAAAACAGAAGTGATTACCACGGTTGATGGTCAAGAGCCAATACGTACGACAGAAGCAACTGTACTCGAAGTGAAAAACCAAGGTAAAGATATTGTTGCGCATGATATTGTCAAAGTAGATAACAAAGCTGAGTTTTCAAAAAAACAATTATCGGTGCCACATGTTAAAGAGCAAGCTGTAATTGTTCCGACCACTAAAATTGAAGAGAAAAAAGTTTTGATGCAAGGTGGTCAAATTATTGGTGAGACAAAGAAAGTAGATGCGACAGGTGTTGAATTTAAGAAAGGACATGCACCTGTTAAAAAAGAATTGAAAGTAGGTTCTGTTGCAACTGCAGAAGGTAGTGCAACTCGTGCAGTTGTTTCTACGGATGGGAAAGCAACGAAAGAAGTGACTGTGGTTGAAGATGAAGAGTAAAAATTTAGTTGCATGAAAACTTCAAAATGCCAAGTCCCGATAAAAATAAAACCCGCAGAATATGCGGGTTTTTTCATGGCTTTAATAAAATAGGTAAATTTAATTGATAAGTGATGCTGAATAGCGTTTTACTAGAGTTTATCTAAATTTTACGAAGTCTATTTAAGTGAATTGAGATGCTTCGATCAAAAAATAAAATAACTATGAATAATTAGCCAAATACTTAGCATATATTACAAAACGTAGCAAGAAATAGTGAAAATTAACACAATTTAGTGATTTGATATTCTATAGGCAGATTTTGCTTTAGCAATATATAGGGAAGATTCTCATGAAAAAATCAATCATGGTACTGATATGTGCAGCATTACCGACTTTAATGTTAGCGGGTTGTGACACCATGTCACCCTCAAATCAGCGTATTGGTGCTGCAGCAATTGGTGGAGCAGTGGGTGGTGGCGTAGGTAATCGTGTTGGCAATGGCGTAGGTGCGGCAGCAGGAGCTGCGGGTGGTGCTGCTATTGGTAGCAAAACACAAAATGGTTCAAACCAAAATGCAGGCGCAAGTGCCATTGGTGCTGGTATCGGTTCAATTATTGGTAAAGGTATTTTTGGTGGCGATTCTGGTGCTGCGATTGGCGGTGCAATTGGTGGCGGTGCAGGCGCGGCAATTGAAGAAAAACGCTAAGTTATAATTTAATATTGATAATTTAAAAATAAGCGCTCTTTTGCGCTTATTTTGATTTGATAAATATAACTGTGCTCAAGCAATTTTATGATTTTAAGGGTTGTGGATGCTTCCGACGAATATAAAGGGTCTTTTGGATTTCGGCGATTCTGATACCAGATTCATCATAAAGATCTAAAGTATAATTACGATAGATAGGCGCAAAATTATCAGCAAGAGATTTAATATGCTCAATTTCATCTTTATCTAATCGGATATCGGCATAAACTGTACTTCGACCTGGTGATAGAAAATTAATATTGGCTGCTTTATCCCACACGATATATCTCGGTCCTAAATGATGAATCAGAATCAGCATATAAAATGGGTCAACCATTGAATATAAGCTTCCGCCAAAATGAGTGCCGACTAAATTCCGATTTTTCTGTAATAACGGCATTTTGACTCGAATGTAATAATTTTTTAAGTCAAACACATCAATTTCAATTCCCGCGCCTTTAAATGGGGAATAGTGATTGAGTATGAATTTTGAGATGAAAGGAATTGTCTGTAACTTGCGGATAATATCGTTCATGGTCAATTCTATTTATCTATTTTTCAACCATCATAAATAATGAATAGAGATATGGCATTGATCTTAGTGCCATAGATGTTGAATTAATAGTCAATGTAAAACAACAATAGGTGACTCAATGCACACGCAAACTCATTGGATTACAACGCAAGATGATCAAAAATTATGTGCTAAAACTTGGGGTAATCCAAGTCATCCAGCCATGGTTTTGGTGCATGGTTATCCAGATAATCAGGAAGTCTGGGAACCGATTATTGAACACTTACAATCTGATTTTTATATTGTGACTTATGATGTTCGTGGCGCAGGGCAATCGAGTATTCCAAAACGGATTCGTGACTATAGCTTAGCGCGTCTGTCTCTCGATTTAGAATGTGTGGTGAATGCATTATTACCCAAGCAAAATTTTCATTTAGCAGCGCATGATTGGGGATCCATTCAAACATGGGAATCGGTGACTGAGCCTAAATTTAAAGGGCGTATTTTATCCTATACCACAATGTCAGGTCCTTGTTTGGATCATGCTGCATTTTGGATGCGTGATCAGTTCAAGCATGAGAAAAGTAAGTTTTTTAAACAGTTGGTGAAGTCATGGTATATCGTTGCTTTTCAATTACCGATATTGGCTCCAACCGTTTGGCATTTCTTTAGCCCTGAACGATGGGGGATGGTATTAAACCAATTAGAGAAAACCAAAGGTTTACCACTAAATCAGAATATTACAGCAGATGGTGAGCATGGTATTGGCTTGTATCGTGCTAATTTTATTCCTCGTTTAACACGGCCTCGTCAGCGTTTTGCACAATGCCCTGTACAGGCTGTGGTTTTGAAGCGAGATAATTTTGTAAGTCCTGAGCTGATTGATGAAATGCCGAAATGGGCAGATGATTTTGAACGAGTCGAGGTTGATGCGAATCACTGGGCTGTGTTGAGTCGTCCACAAGAAATCGCAGAATATATCAAAACCTTTGCGCAGAAAAAGTCAGTTTGATTTTGCTTCATAAAAAAGTGATGAAAGATCACTTTTTTATGACTTTAGAATGAGATAAATGGCGTAAATAACATGATCATTCTCTGATAGAATGCCTGTTTTTCTCAAATCCGTTTCTTATGATTGCAATTATAGCTGCTATCGTAGTCATGTTTGGACTATCTTTAGCTCGTGTCCCTGTGGTTTTTGCACTAATTATTGGTGCTGTTACAGGTGGTTTATTGGCAGGTTTAGGCTTACACGGTACTTTAGAAGCCTTCAATAATGGTTTAGGTGGCGGAGCAAAGATTGCTTTAGCTTACGGGGTATTAGGTGCTTTTGCTTTGGCATTGGCGCGTTCAGGTTTACCTGATTTATTGGCATATAAACTGATTCGAATTTTGAAAGGTGATGCCGATACTAAATCACAGAACAAAGTTAAATATATTATCTTTGCAACTATTGCATTGGCTGCAGTCTCATCACAGAACTTGATTCCAGTCCATATTGCTTTCATTCCAGTTTTAATCCCACCATTGATTGGTGTGTTCAATCACTTGAATCTAGATCGTCGAGCTGTGGTGTGCTTACTGACTTTTGGTTTATGTGCAACCTATATGCTGATTCCAGTGGGTTTCGGTGCAATTTTCTTAAATGATATTTTGGCACAGAACATTAATACCTTTGGTAAGCCTTATGGCTTCTCTGTGAGCAATGAACAAATTCCACATGCGATGCTGATTCCTGTATCAGGCATGTTTGTGGGCTTATTGATTGCATTATTCATCAGTTATAGAAAGCCACGTTATTATCAAGACATTGAAATTGAAGATAAGACGCAAAGCATTTCTGATGAAATGGCAACGACTGAGCAACATCAAGCACCACAAATTGCAAAATTCACTTTATTTATGGCAGCATTTGCAGTAATCGCAACGCTGGCTGTACAGCTTTATTCTGACTCGATGATTTTGGCAGGTTTAGTCGGTGTTGCTATTCTCAGTTGTGCTGGAATCTTTAAGTGGCGAGAAGCGGATGATGTCATTATTGCTGGTATGCGAATGATGGCGTTGGTTGGTTTTATTATGATTGCAGCGCAAGGTTTTGCTTCAGTTATTGAAGCGACAAATCAAGTACCTGCTTTGGTTGAAGCATCCGTTCATTGGATTGGAAATAGCAAAGCATTGGCCGCATTTTTAATGCTACTGATTGGTTTGTTGATTACGTTAGGAATCGGATCTTCTTTCTCTACTGTACCAATTTTAGCCATTATTTATGTACCACTTTGTATTCAGTTTGGATTTAGCCCAATGGCGACTATTGCCATTATTGGTACTGCTGCTGCTTTAGGTGATGCAGGTTCACCCGCCTCTGACTCAACTTTGGGACCAACTTCTGGTTTAAATATGGATGGTCAACATGATCACATGAAAGATAGTGTTATTCCAACATTCTTGCACTTTAATATTCCATTATTAATTTTTGGTTGGATTGCAGCAATGGTTTTATAATATCTTTATAAAAACTTAATATAAAGTGTTTGTGATTTATTATATCTTAATAAAATAATTTAAAAATAAACCTTATTAATCAGGTTGGATTTAAAAACCAACCTGATTGATAAGAATAAATATAAAATATTGAATATCAGTGGTTTGAAAATAATATTTCAAAATATTAATTAATGCGTATTGCATCACTTTTCATTAGTGTGTTTAATATGTGTAAAACAACAGTAGGGTATTTAAAAAATGTTAAAACAAGTTGCTCTTATTGCATTAATGGGGATTTCAACAGCATCATTTGCAGATTGGCAAGTGAAAGTAGGTGCTTCTGCAATTGCATCAACAACAGATACAACAACAGCGTTAGGTGTTGTTAAAGCTGATAGTGAAATTGCTTTTACGCCTTCTGTAGAATATTTTTTTGGTGATACACCATTTTCTGCAGAGCTATTATTAGCAGCGCCAGTTAACCATGATGTTTTGCTTGATGGTAATAAAGTAGCAAGAATCAAACATTTACCACCGACAATTACAGCTAAATATAACTTTAAAAATTCTACTCGCTTTACACCATATATCGGTGTAGGTGGTACAGCATTTATTGCTTGGGATGAACAAGGCGTAGCGAAAGACGTTAAAGAAGCTTTTGGTGTTGCGGGTCAGCTTGGTTTTAACTTCCAACCTGCTGATGCGAAGAACTGGGGCGTCTTTGTAGATGTACGTTATGCACAAATAAGTCCAGAAGTAACTCTAATTGATGAATTAGGAAATGCTAAATTTGATTTAGATATTGATCCAATTGTTTATACATTGGGTTATAGCTATAAATTCTAATTTAAGAATTGATTGTTATAAAAAGCCTCAGTAATGCTGGGGCTTTTTATATTGATTGTATTAGAGACCTACATCAGTATTTAAAGTTTTTTTATTTTTATTTTCAAATGAGAAATTTAAAGGTTTTATGTAAAAGTTTATTTTCATTGAATATTTAGTTTTAAATCACTGATAATAAATGATGAATAATCTTCTATAAAAAATCATATTGGTTTTTTTAACTTACAACCTAAATGATGTGGTTTTAAAATATGAAAAAATTGATTTTTAGTATCTTAATATTCAGTAATGCTTCTTTATACAGTGTTGTACATGCAGCGAGTTTTAATTGTGAAAAAGCAGTGACTAAGACAGAGCATGCTGTTTGTAAACATCTTCAATTGAATGATGCAGACGTCAAAATGGCAACCACCTATAATATTATCCGTAAACTGGTGCCCATGGGTACACGAGGCGTAATTCAAGACCAACAGGTGAAATGGTTACAACTTAGAGATCAGTGTCAGGATAATGTCAGCTGTTTAAATGATGTTTATAAAATGCGTCAACAAAAATTAGATATCTATATGAATCAAGTCTATCGACAAGGACCATTTTAAGAAAAATTTGCAACTCACCATTGAAAAATCAAGAACTCACTCCATTCATAAAGCATTCAAGAAAAATTTTACATTCAGTTGAAGGAGTGATTTATGAGTGAGCAAAGCGCACAAAAACATAGTTTCCAAGCAGAAGTGGCACAGCTTTTACATTTGGTGACGCATTCTCTCTATTCTAATCCTGAAATCTTTCTCCGTGAATTGATTTCAAATGCTTCAGATGCCTGCGATAAATTGCGCTTTGAAGGAATTAATCATCCTGAATTTTATGAAAATGATCCAGACCTACGCGTTCGTGTGAGCTTAGATAAAGACAATAAAACCATTACGATTTCAGACAATGGTATTGGTTTAACGGTTCAAGAAGCGATTGATAATTTAGGGACGATTGCAAAATCTGGTACTAAGGACTTTATGTCGAAGCTATCGGGTGATCAAAAATCTGATGCACAATTGATTGGTCAATTTGGTGTAGGTTTCTATTCAGGTTTTATTGTTGCTGAAAAAATTACGGTTGAATCACGTCGCGCTGGCTTGCCTGAAGCTGATGGAGTACGTTGGATCAGTGGTGGTACAGGTGACTTTGAAGTTGAACAAATCAACAAAGCTTCACGTGGAACAGACATTATTCTACATTTACGTGATGACTCACTTGATTATTTAGATGCTCATAAAATAAAAACGATCATCAATAAATACTCTGATCACATCAGTTTACCAATTGAAATGCAAAAAGAAGTTTGGCAACAAGAAGACGTTGCTGAAGGTGAAGATCCAAAACCCGGTCAGATGGTGAAAACTGATGAATGGGAGGCGATTAACTCTGCAAGTGCCCTTTGGACACGCAACAAAAATGAAGTGACTGAAGAGCAATACATTGAGTTCTATAAGAACTTGACGCATGACTATGAAGCACCATTGGCATGGGCACATAACCGTGTGGAAGGTAGCACTGAGTATACTCAGTTGCTTTATGTACCAAGCAAAGCAGCAAGCAATATTTTTACACGTGAAGCAAAAGCAGGAATTAAGCTGTATGTGAAACGTGTGTTTATTATGGATGAAGCAGATAATCTGATTCCAAACTATCTACGTTTTGTTCAAGGTGTCGTAGACAGTGCAGATTTACCTCTGAATGTCAGCCGTGAATTGTTGCAAGAAAGCCGTGATGTAAAAACCATTCGTGAAGGGAATACACGTCGTGTTCTGACCATGTTAGATGGTTTGGCAAAATCTGAAGATGAAAAAGATCAAGAGAAATTCAAACAGTTCTATGCTGAATTTGGTTCAGTGATTAAAGAAGGTTTGGGTGAAGACATGGGCAACCGTGATCGTATCTTAAAACTGCTTCGTTTCTCAACGTCAACCAATGATGATGTTTCAACGTCATTGGCAGATTACAAAGGACGTATGAAAGAAGGGCAAAAAGCCATTTATTACGTGACTGCAGATAGTCTAAGTGCAGCGAAAAATTCGCCACAACTTGAATTATTTAAGAAAAAAGATATTGAAGTCCTGTTGATGTCAGACCGTGTCGATGAATGGTCGATGGAATTTGTACAAGAATTTGATGGCACACCTATGCAGAATGTGGCAAAAGGTGCGGTTGATCTGGGTGACTTACAAGATGCCGAAGAGAAGAAAGCACTTGAAGAAGCCGCTGAACAATTCAAACCTGTGGTTGATAAACTTTCTGATGCATTGAAAGCGAAAACATCCCAAGTACGTGTAACAACGCGTTTGGTCGATTCACCTGCATGTTTGGTGACGAGTGAAGGTGAGCTTTCACCACAGTTAATTCGTATGTTGAAACAGGCTGGGCAAGCTGTACCTGAATCTAAGCCTGTTTTGGAAATTAATCCAGAACATCCTTTGGTGAAAAAATTGGAAAGTTCAGCACAATTTGATGATTTAGCCAATGTTATTTTTGATCAAGCTGTGATTGCTGAAGGTGGTTTACCAGAAAATCCTGCTGAATATGTAAAACGCATTAACAACTTATTACTGAAATAAGTCATATTTTATTTAAAAAAAAGCCTGTCTTAATGATAGGCTTTTTTTTATAAATTTTTTTGATAAGAACTTTAAGATGATAAAATTAAGGATATGGATTTATATTTTATTTAGTTCAATATCGTTGTTTGTAATAACAGCATCGTATGCAGCTGAGGGCTATCATTCAGAGATTTCAGGGCATGTTGGTATCCTCAGACAAAATGTAAAGAACAATGATATTTATTGTCTGGAAGATGAAAAACAGCATGATTGTATGCGCTTAAAGTTCGCTCAGCTTGATCATTTAGATGAAAGTCTGCTGAATAAAAAAGTTCATGTTGAGGGGATATTGAGGCAGGAATGGTCTAATGAACAGAAAAATCAGCGTAAAATAGCCTCTATTATTCTCTTAAACGTGACGAGGATTGAACGCATATATGAATGATTCAGTTGAGTGGATAAGTCCGAACTTATCCACAATGACATTGTGTTGAAGCGTCTTATTTAAAAAAGCGCTTCTAGTCGTATCAATGCACTTGGATAATGGTTTAGTTCTTCACGATAATCATTGTAATAGCTCAAATCACTTTGAATGAATAACCAAGTTCGCCAAATAGGGCGTTTCCAAGAAATGTAGGGCCCCCAACTATTCAAGGTAACTGCACCATCATAATAACCACTGCTGTATAGACCTAAAATAAGTGCATGATTTTTTAAAAATTGATATTTTTGATAGGTTCGATCTTCCCAAACAAAATTTTCTTCATCATGATTGATATAGGTCAAATTAAATTGGCTATAAGCAGAAGCGATTGGGGATTGTGTGTGGCTCAACTTGAGATGGGTATTGAAATAATTTCGGTGATCTACGCCATAACGATAAGTCTGCGATGTATCTAGTTTTAAGTTGTGATCAATTGTCCAATTTTGTGAAGCATTAAGTTGTACGTAAATATCTTGATTGGAATCTGAACCTAAGCGCATATCATTTTTAAAAGGCAAAAGTTGTGACAAGGTTGCTAAGCTTTCGGCGATGAGATCCTCAGAACTCTTTTTCTGAGCAGGACTGTTCCTTTTAGATTTTTTAACTCCAAATACATGCTTAGGTTTTGGATTGAGTGCTTCGGTATGTTGAGTTCGTTGACGGAGTGAATCATTGCCAAACACGCTCAGAAGCGATTGAATATATTCTTCTGTCGGTGGAGTATTTTCCTCTACGATAAGAGGAATATCATCATTTAGGATTTTTTTTACTTTTTGTCTCTTTCTGATTTTACATGTGTTTTGATTGAAAAAAAACAAACGTTGTTCTAACAGGTCTAATCGTATTTTATTTTCAAATACGTAAAAATATTGCTTAATATTTTGCTGGTGTGATGCTTGAGCGAAAATTAGAAATAACAGACCTACTCCACTCAATGAGGCACTGAGCAGAATAAGTATTGCTTGAGCATGATTTTTGTAATGTCTCATTTAGATCAATGAAAGTGATCCAATATTTAAGCAGTATATCTATGCTTTCTTAAAGAATTTTTAAAATTAAAATAAAGCTTCTAAACGGACCAATGCACTTGGATAGTGACTGCGATCTTCGCGATGATCGTTAAAGTAATTTAAGTCACTTTGTACATAAAACCATTCACGCCATACGGGTTGTCGCCATGATATGAAAGGTCCCCAGCTGTTTAAACGCAGGTCATCATTATTGTAATAACCACCTGTGTAAATACCATAATTAAATCGATTGCCTTGGAAAAATTGATGCTGACGATAGGCACGGTTGTCCCAAACTAAATCATCATCCTGATCATCGGCATAAGTGAGGCTAAATTGATTGGATAAAAAGGCTTGATTGGGGCGTGCATGAGTAAGCTCTAAATTTGTTCTGAGATAGTTTTCACTATCAATCCCATAGCGATAAATTTGTTCAGCATGGAATGAAAAATCATTTTTTAAGCGCCAATCTTTTTCTGCTTTTAAACGGGCATAGATATCGTTTCCAGAACGGATACCGAGATCAGCATCGACATCAAAAGGTAGTTTTTTTGAGAATTCAGACCAACGCAGTGCAATCGAGCCATTGTCATCTCGAATACGTTTGCCATCGATAGTTTTGTCTACTCTACCACTTGAATTCTCATTGGTAATCGCGACATTGTTTTGAATTTCATTGTCCAGTGAATCATCACCAAATACGATACTGAGTTTTTTTTCTAAAGTGGGTAATTTAATACGACCACGAATACGTGGGCTGACTTCGAATTGGTCATATTTATCCCATTGGTTATCTAAAATCAGCCTTAAACTTGCTGTTGCAGGCTTATTAGGATTGGTTGTACCAAACCAATGATCTATTTTAACCGCTGTTTGATCTGCCCAGTTGCGAATGGTTTTTTGCTTACGATCTGCCCAAGTATTATTTTCCGTTTCTTCTGTTTTTGGAACAATTGGAAGATCTGATTGTTCAGGCAAAAGTGTTGGTGACGCATCAATCATGCGCGGAATATAATCTAACCAGTTAAAGTCGGGGTCTTTAAGCGATGGAATCACATAAGGTTTATCGACTGGTTCAGCTGTAATTTCATGATTTTGTGCATGACCGTAGGTGCTGTAAAGATTACAAAGTAAAAATAGGTAAAAAGATGTTCTGATATTATTTCGTTTAAATTTATTCATTCGCGATCACTTCTATTGTTCAGTTATCTTGCTCTTCGGATAAAAACTTTAAAAATGAATGAGATTAAAACATTCTTGTATCGATCATATGATTTTAGTTTTATCAAATTTAGCCTAGAAAATAAAGCCCAATCGATTTTTATCAGGTAAATGAATACAAAAAAAGACCAATCTATATTGGTCTTTTTTTTCACTAAATTGGATAAAGTGGTTTTACTAAGTTAAGCAGCAGATTTTTTGAACCAGTTAAAAAAGCCTTTTTTCTCAGTTTTAGGTGCAACAGTTGTTTTTTCTTCAATTTGAGTTTCGACTGTTTCTTGAACTTGAGCTGGAATTGCTTGTACAGTTTGTTTTTGAGCTTCAACAGTTTCTTTTATATCTTCAACTTTAGTTTCAGCAGCCTGTTCAGCTTTTACTTTAGTTTCAGTCATATTTTGAGCTTGAGCAACGACTTTCTCTTGGGTTGCTTTTACTGTTTGATCCTTTGTCACAAGAGCCTCTTGTTGAGCAAGCACTGATTTTGTTTCAACAGCTTTAATGCTAGTTTGAAGATTGACTTTTGTTGCAACAACTTTATCTTTAGATGAATGAATCATTTTATCTTTAGCAACAATAGCATTGCTATTAACTGTTGCTACTTTGCTTTTCACCGCATTTACAGTGTTTTGAGTTTGTGTTTTAGCCATTTCAACTTTTTCAGCAGGTGTTACTGTTGTTGCGCTAACATTTGCCATTGCATGTGAAGTTGTTGCAATTATTGCGATAGATACTGCTGTTTGAATAAGCTTCATAATAATGTCCTGCTGTGTATTGAGTGTAAATATAAGCAGGGGGATTGTATGCCCATCATTAAACAAAAGCTGTTTGCCAAATAAGCGCACGTTATTAAGCGCCCTAAAGTTAAACGATATTAACAAGAGTTAAACAAAGTTTTCAAAATCAAAGAGAATTTTTTTAGGCAGCAAATAAACCTCTTTTGATTATAAAAGAGGTTTATTTATATCTAGTGAAAAAAATTGCCTAATTTACCGAGGAGGTATAGAGCGATTTTACATTTGAGATTTTAAACAGAAGTTGATTTTGAACAGCATTTCTTTTCATAGATTTTACCAGCAATTCCTCCAATAATTGCACCACTAACAGTACCAAATACGGGTAATATACTGCCTGCGACAGCACCAATGAGTACACCTTTCACTGTAGTAGAAAAGTAAGTTTTTTTTACTTTTGTTGAAGATGAATCATGCTCAATATCTGTAGCTTGCATTGAATTAGTCATTAATTTTCCCTCATCTTTAAAATAAGAAAATAGCTCATTAGAAGCTATCTTTATCCTAAGCGTTTGGAAGCGAACAGTTGTCGTTAGCCTGTTACATCAGAATGTTTTTGAGTAAGTAAAAATTATTTTGAGTTATTTTCGAATAAACATTTAAGATTTTGATGATCAGATAAGCTAAAAGATATAATGTTGAATCATAGAGATAACATGGAATACGAAAATATAAAATCTACGGATAACTTAGTGATTTATCCAGCCATTTCTATTGTGGCTCCGCATGGCAAAAATATTGCTTTAGGTTTGAAAACCATAGAAGTCCGTTCATGGATTCCTGATCAGTTGCCTTTAAAAAATGTACTCTTGATAGAAAACCATCGCTATTTATTAGAAGACGGTGATGAAGGTTTTGGGCAAATTGTAGCGATGGTCGATTTTGATGACGTACATGAATGGCGAGAAGATGAGCTAGAAATCGCTTGTGGCAGTGATTGGAAAGCTGGATATTGGGCTTGGACAATCAGCAATGTACGTCCGATTCAGTCAATAGAAAAGGTTGCTGCAAAAAGAAAAATTTATACTTTAAGCTTTGAACTAGGGTTTGAATTTTGAAAACAAAAAATCCTCCTAAAAGGAGGATTTTCGTCTTATAAAATAAGAAAAACTAAAATAAAAATTTCAGTATAAAAAAGAAAACTACAGCCTTGAAGTACGTGGGAACGTAAATTCTAATGACTATATTAAGACTTTCATTTGAGCTTGAACAGTCCCATTTTTGCAATGCAGTGTTGCAAAAACGTATACATATTCTATAAATATTCTTTTCATTGGAGCTATTTGCTCAAAGGGCTTTGTAATGATCATGTAATATTACATTGTTTATTTTTTAATCTACTGCAAAAGCCTTTTCATTTGTTCTAAGATGAATTTCCATTCAATATAAAAAGCGAGAATCAAGGATGTCGATTGCAAAAATTGTAGAAGTAAATTCAAGCAGTGCTAAAAGTTTTGAAGATGCGATTCAAACTGGAATTGCCAAAGTCACCGAAACAGTTAAAAATGTGCAAGGTGCTTGGATCAATGAACAAAAAGTGATTGTGAAAGATAATAATATTACTGAGTATCGGGTGAATTTAAAAATCAGTTTTCTGGTTGAATAATGTTTTGTTTTTATAGACATGATTAGATATTTCTTAGAATAAAAACCCGCAATTATGCGGGTTCTTATTGAATCAAATTTTAAGTGTTTAAAATAACCGACTCATTATTTATTCGGTACTTCACATGATTCATCATTACAAACGGCAGCATCTTCTTGGTCTACGTCTAATTTTTCAGCAGTAGAAAGTGCTTGTTGCATTGCTTGTAAAAATACTTCACGTGGTTGCGCGCCTGAAAGAGAAAGTCGCTGATCAAATACAAAGAACGGTACACCTGTAACTTGTAATTGTTCATGGGCAATTTTTTCATCATGACGAACAAAATCTGCAAACTCTTCCGAGTCTAAGACATATTCAACTTCGGTATGGTCTAAACCAATACGTGAAGCGACATCTTCAACTGTTTCACGTTCACCAATTGGCATACCTTCAGTCATATAGGCATGGAAAAACGCTTCTTCTGCTTCATTCCCCAAACCTTTGCTTTGTGCAAGATGAATAATACGATGTGCATTAAACGTATTTCCAGAATTGGCTTGTTCCCAATTAAAGGTAATACCTTCGCTGGCTGCAACTTCAGCAATATTGCGTTCCATTTCTTTAGTTTGCTCAAGGGTACGACCATACTTTTTCGCTAAACGTTCAGTATTGGAAGTATCATGTTTTGCAGGCGCATTTTGATCTAACTCAAAACTATGCCAAATAATTTCTAAATCGATCCCAGCTTCTGCTGCTACATTTTCTAAGCGTTTTTTACCGATATAGCAAAAAGGGCAAACTACGTCTGACCAAATATCTACGCGCATGGGAGTTCTCTATTCATTGTCTTAACCTCTAATGATAGGGGCGTAAGGTGTGATTTTAAAGTACCGACATGTAAATATAAGCTGGTGACCGCTTTACCGATCATCTATAAGTCTAGATCTATCTTTTCTCAGATTGGAAATGATTTATACTGAAGTTTGATTAAATAATGAACTCAGTCAGAGTGTTGAGGTGTGTATGCGTCGCATCTTTTTAGTTTTAGGGATCGTCATTGTTGTTCTTGCAAGTATTGCAGGTGTTCTTTTTTATCAGCATCAATCTGTAAAAAATGAAGAAGCCAATCGGCAAATGTTTGATGTGGTGATGACAGACAAAATGAGCCAACTTTATGAACAGGCTCAAGATTGGTCCAAGCCTGTCCAATTGAATGTACATGATGACCGCTTAAAAGGGGATTATAAGGTTTTATCCGAGTTCTTACTGAACTATTGGATGGGTAATATCGAAACGAGAAATCGTTATTTACGTGAATTAAAAGCGGTGAAATGGGATCAGTTTTTGGATGTGGATCGTTTAGATGCAGATCGTAAGAATAGCTATAAAGAAACTGAACATATGCTGAAAGTTGCACATCAAGTAACCGCACAATATCAGCAACAAAATTTGCAAAATAAAAAAGAAGCGTTGGCGAAATTAAAATCATTGTCAATTGATTCAAGTCTGCGTCATTCATTACAGGCAAAACTAGAACAAAATTTAAAAGTGGATAAAGAAAATTCTTTAATCTTACTGGAGCTACAAATTTTGAATAAAGCCGATGCGATGTTTGAAATGTTAAAAAATTATCCGTGGCAAAAGAAGGATGGCAAAATTCTCTTTCCTAAAGATGAACAAGTAAAACAATTTAATGATTTATATCAGGATATTTTAAAACTTAATGCAGAGATTGAATTGAAGAAAGAGCAAAATGCAGAGATGTTGGAAGATGAAATATAAATAGCGTTTTCTCTACTGAATAAAATCTGCAAAGGATTAATTTTTGAAAAGGCTTTATATATAAAGCCTTTTCATTTTGCCTATCTGAATGTCTATTGAGTGACACCCAATTGTTTCATGAATGCAGCGTTGTCCCAGAATAGATATTCTTCATCCATTTGCCCTTGCTTGTTCCAATGTCCAATAGTTGCCATGGGTAAGTTATAGGTTTTTCCTGTGGGTTGGATCTTTGTCCCATCCGCTAAAACCATCGGTTTGATAAATGTTCCCTTCGTTGCACCGATAACGGCTGTCCATTCTGCATCTGCTGTACCAAAACGCACAGGATGCTCTTCGATGCGATTGTCAGGGGCAAATGTCCACATATATTCCAATTCTTTAATATGGTCAGGCAAGCCTGTGGTGGTATGACCATCTGGGTAATGTACAACAATATTTTTAGCATGGCTTTTATGTAGGTTTGCCCAATCCCGATTGCTATAAACTTTGAAATCTAACTCGTCAAAAGTTGCTAAGTTTTTTGCAAGTTCTTTGGGGATTTTGACTTGCGGTGTATTTTCTCCTGCTTTTGTCCCAATCCAAGGACTTTGCTCTGCTGCAAAAGAAGGGCTTGAAATTGTGATTGCACTTAAAAGAAGACTTACAGGGAGGGCGAAGCGTATTTGTTGTTTTTTCATCATTAAATTCCTTGGGTAATGTAAAAGTATTGTTCTGTAATGCATTGATTATTATTTGCTCTTACACAGCATCATTAAATAGCTTAATGAGAACAGAGCGTTCTTTAAATAAAGCTTTTTCATCATCAGCATAGCAGGGCTTGAATTTTGGAAATTTATAAGGATTGTTTTGTTTTAGTAAGAAGTTGTTTTAATCATTCTTATAAAAATAAGTTAAAGTTTATTCATCCATAAAATTAAAAATATGGCAGCAGTTTGAGTATTTTTGAAGATGCTGATGCGCAGATTTTTGAAATAATTGGAGATTGTTATGCCAAAGATAAATACAATATTTATGAGGAACGTTCAGGCAAATTTGAAGGTGTAGATGACGTCAGTTTTAAAACCAAGTTTGATCTTGGTTGTATTGGAAGAGATAAGAAGGGCAATTGGTTTTGGGGAAATCGGGAAGATTTAAACGATCCCATTCATGATAATGAATTAAAAAATGGGCAAAGGCATTGGCTGAATGAAGGTCTTAGAAAACCGTTTATCTAAGGTCTAGTGAATCTATAGAGCATTTGTTATAGTCTATTTCATGTAGCATTCAATTTTACCAAATCATTTTATTGTCTTTATATGATGGTTAATTTTGCGGGTTTAAGCGTATGAACTTTATAAAATTCCCGATGTTTATTGCTGTAATTGCTTATCTTGGGATGCCAATAGCCCAAGCTGAAGATGCAGTTAAATTGCCGACTTTAACGGTTTTGGCAGAATCTGAATTACGTGATGAAGTGGGTTTTGTACCATATCAGGAAGATAAACCTGTACGCCAAGCTTTACAGCGTTTTATGCTTAAAAATGAGCGTGACATACAAAATTTTGTTGTGGATGATAGTTTTACTGAGATTAACCTGCAACCGAAACTCACTGAGCCTGATATGAGTCAGCTTTCTCCTGCTTTACAGCAGTATGTATTAGCCGTAGCTTCAGGTTTACAATCATCTGACCCAACCACGGGTTTATTTACATTGCTGAAGCAGTTTGGTATTGACCGTAGTAATGTAGATGGCATTCGTGGTGGAACAGTGAAATTGAATATCGATCCGAATTTATTGCAACAATTAAAAGATAATAAATGGCAGATGAGATAAGTGTAAGGCTTATAAATGATATAAAACTTTTATTTTAAGTAAGCCAATCAGTTTAGAGTTGATTGGCTTTTTTATACTTATTAGATAAGATTTTAAAAGTAGTGTAATAAAGATTCGATCTAGCCTTTTATTTAGATGATAGAAAACCGTTAGGTAGTGATTAAAATTAAATATTTGTTAACATATCGATAACTTTAAAATAATTGATAATTACCTATGAGCACGAATTTAATCGCCCATTTGAAGAAAAAATGTGAAGAAGATGGCAACGTAGCAATTTTATTTGCACAATGGGAGTTTGATCAAAAACTTGTAGGTAAGGCATTAGAAAATATTGGTGGTTTTTATCCACATTTTAGTAATCATAATGCTTCACATTCACAGCAAATTTTAGTCAATATTGAACGGATTCTTGGAAACGATATAGATTTATTAAGTGCTATAGATACTTGGCTGATTCTTGAAGCAGCGTATTGGCATGATGTTGGAATGTTAGTCGATGCTAAAAATGCTAAAGAAGTACATTCTAATCCTGACTTTAATTTCATGATTCAAACAATCGCAAATGAAAAAGGACATGATCTTCAAAAATTTTGCCAAGCCTATGTTGAACAAAATTGGTTATCAGCAATAGGGACTGTAGATCATCCTTTTGATGGTATTGAACAATATCGTCAATTAGTAGCTGAGTGGTTTAGACGTGGACATGACAAACGTGTTGGTAAAATCGTCGAAGATCCATTTAAGGATTTAGGAATAACTTCACCTAGAACTGAACTTTTACCCAATCGCATTTATCGCTATTTAGGGCAAATTTGTGTTTCTCATGGTATGAGTTTTGATACTTTGATGGAAACCCTTCCTTATAAACAAACAGGTTTGGGAACAGAAGATTGTCATCCTCGTTTTATAGGATGCTTACTCCGCTTAGGTGATCTATTTGATTTAGATGACAATCGTTTTTGTCCTGTAATGGCAAAGCATGTCAGCAATATGCCTTCAGTCAGTAAGCATCATCATGATAAGCATTTATCTTTGCGTGAATTTCAACTTGATGAGCGAACTGTAAAGCTTGTCGCTGAGTGTCCTGATGAAATGTCTTATGTTGAAACTCAAAATTGGTTTGGATGGATGCGTGAAGAATTTCAAAATCAAATGTCACAATGGAACTTAATTGTACCTAATTTAAAATTTGGTTCACTACCAACTATTGAACAATTAGATGTGAAAATGCAAGGAAATAAGGTTCTATTAAGTAATAGACCGATGAAATTTTCCATTGATGAAAGTACTGCTTTGGAAATCTTAGAAGGAAGTGGGTTATATAAAAATGATACAAACATTTTTAGGGAGTTAATTCAAAATGCAATTGATGCGACGTTAATACAAGTATGGTGTGATTTTGAAAAGGGAAAAATAAAGTTACCTAAAGAATCACATCCTTTTGATAAAAAAATACAAAGCATATTAAGGGATTATGCAATTAAATTGTCTTTTGAAAGAATAGAAATAATTGATGGAAGTGATGATGCTTGGTGGGAGTTTAAGCTTGAAGATAGAGGGACTGGTATTAGTTTACATGATTTAAATTATATGCAAAAAGTAGCAGGCTCAAGTCGAAACATAGAGCGTCAAAAAATAATTAACAGAATGCCAAAATGGATGAGACCATCGGGACAGTTTGGAATAGGATTGCATAGTGCTTTTTTGCTTTTAAAAGATATAGAGGAAGATGATCAAAAAATTACGATTATTAGTACGAATTCATCGGATTATAAAACATATAAAATTGAGCTAAATTCCCCTCTAAATGCGAAAAGAGGTTATTGTTTTATCGAAGAACAAAAAGATGTAAAAAAAGATATAGGTACAACTATAATTTTAAAACTCAAGAAGAAAAGAAGAGCGAGAAGTTATTCCTTTAATTCATCAAAATTATATCAGTTTTTGTATGCTGATCATGATCCACTAAAAGAAGAAATGTTTGATATCTTTAACATAGCTACTCAAATAGAGAGTATCAAAAATGATGTGTTGGAAAAAATATGTTTTCCTTATGAATTTAATGAAAATTGGCAAACGAAGTTGAATGTTATTTTTCCTCCAAATGAGGAAAGTTTTAGAAATGCTATATGGGTTGAGAAGTACAGCCTCTATTTTGTAATTAGTGGATCGAATAGATCAAATTTAAATGAATTTTATGGTAGTTTAAATGGAGGCTTCAAAGGGCAAGATGTTGGTTCTATTAGATATTATCAGCAGGTATTTAGTATATATCTGATGTTTTTTGGTTTTGATGCCAAAAATACGCTACAAACAAATCGAAATGAGTGGAGCAAGGGTTTTGAAAATAAATTTATTGATGATAAATTCTTGCATGAGTTATGTAGACATATCTTAGAAAAATATAAAATTCCATTAAGTAATATTTTAAAAGATGATAGTTTAGTTGAGCTATTTGAGTTTTATTATAATAATGATAAAAGCAAAATCTTATGGAAAAATATGAAAATTTTTGGTACAGAAAGTTTGATAAATTATAAATATAAAAATAATAAATGTAATATTTATGATAAAAGCTTTACCGAACTAACAAAATTAAAAAAATTTAATTTTTATTGCGTAGATCAGTTCTTGAATCCTGATTTTGATATGTCAAAGTTATCAAAAAATGACTTGGTCTATCCTAATTCATTTAATGGTTGGTTTAAGCAAATTTTTGATCAAGAATGGATTGATAAAGGTGGGTTTGTATTTAATGAAAAAGTAAAAGGGGCTGAGATTATTAGATACACAAAAGAAGCATATGAGGGTGCTGATGAAAATAAAATGAGAATAATCAATCAAATAAAAAATGCTATTCAAAGTGATAGAAAAAGAATCAATTTTAATGATGAATGGTTGGATGAAAAATTTTTCAAAGAATATGAACCATTATTTACTAAATCTATTTTAGTAGAAAGGTTAGTTGGACTAAAACATTTAAATGTTAGGCATCTAATATTGCCATTCTATATTTTTTCCAAAGATCTCGAAAAAAAGCCAAATCTTAGAATAGACTATTTAGATAATAATGACTTAGTGAACTTTACTTGGAAGGCTAGGACAGAGGAATATGAAGATAAAACTTTAGAATCTTATCAAAAACTATATCAAGGATTAGAGGAAAAAATAATAGAACTTGTTGAAGCTGTTTATCCTGATTGGATTCAAAAATAAAAAAAACCCCGCAATAAGCGGGGTTTCTTTATCTTAGTGTTTAAAAATTAAACACGTTCGATAATCGTTGCAATACCTTGACCAAGACCGATACACATGGTCGCAAGACCAATTTGCGTATCTTGTTGCTCCATTACGTTAAGTAATGTGGTCGTGATACGTGCACCAGAGCAACCCAATGGGTGACCCAATGCAATCGCGCCACCATTTAAGTTAATGATGTCTTGTTTGTCATAAATGCCTAAGCCTTTCATTACAGACAAGCCTTGAGCTGCAAATGCTTCATTCAATTCAATTGTTTGAATATCAGCCATGCTCAAGCCAGCACGTTTAAGCGCTTTCTGAGTTGCAGGTACAGGACCATAACCCATAATCGCAGCATCACAACCTGCAACCGCCATAGAGCGAATCACAGCACGTGGCTTAAGACCTAAAGCTTGAGCACGTTCAGCAGACATCAATAACATTGCAGAAGCACCATCAGACAAAGCAGATGACGTTGCAGCAGTGACCGTACCACCTTTAGGGTCAAACACAGGGCGTAACGAACGGAATGCTTCAATGTTTGCATCAGGACGAATCACTTCATCAACGTCACATAAGATTTTGAAGCCATTTTGATCATGACCTTCAACACCTACGATTTCATTTTTGAAACGACCTTCTTGCGTCGCAGCCCAAGCACGTTGATGTGATTTCACACCAAACTCATCTTGCTCTTCACGAGTAATACCATTCATGCGACCTAACATTTCAGCAGTTAAGCCCATCATATTCGATGCTTTCGCATAATGCTTAGACGCTTCAGGGTTTAAGTCGATGCCGTGCATCATGCCGACGTGACCCATATGCTCAACACCACCGATAATGAAAACATCACCTTGGTTCGTTGCAATTTGAGCCGCAGCAGTATGAATAGACTGCATAGAAGAACCACAAAGACGGTTTACAGTTTGACCTGCAACAGTTTTTGGTAAATCAGCCAATAACGCAATGTTACGACCAATGTTCATGCCTTGTTCTAAAGTTTGGTTAACACAACCCCAGATTAAGTCTTCAACTTCGTTGGTATCAAACTGGTTACGAGCAACCAAAGCACGAACCAATTCAGCAGATAAGCTGTCAGCACGTACATTGCGGAACATACCGTTTTTGGTTTTACCCATTGCAGAACGTACGCCATCAACGATGACAACGTCACGCGGATTTAAAGTAGCCATTCACGTTGCTCCTTAACCGTAGAATTTTTTGTTGTTAGTAGCCATATCACGCAACATTTGTGGCGCTTCATAAGCCTTGCCTAAATGTGCATACTTGTCGCAAAGAGCAACATACTCAGCTACACCTGTTTGATCGATGTAACGACATGGACCACCACGGAATGGAGGGAAACCAACACCCATAATCATCGCCATATCTGCTTCAGAAGCAGTCGCAACGATGTTGTCTTCTAAGCAACGAACAGTTTCGTTACAGAAAGTCAGCATCATACGATCAATGATTTCTTGAGCATCAAATTCGTGTTTTTCAGTTGTCGCCATAGAAGCAACAAGCTCATACGCTGTTGGATCAACATTTTTTGCTTTTTTGCCTTTACGATCAAGCTCATATTTATAGAAACCAACGTCATTTTTTTGACCAAGACGTTTGTTTTCATACATGATTTCAATCGCGCCTTTGTAGCTAGGCTTCATGCGGTCTGGGAAACCTTCAGCCATCACTTCAGCACCATGAACACCTGTATCAATACCGACAACGTCAATAAGATAAGCAGGACCCATCGGCCAGCCGAATTTTTCCATCACTTTGTCGACTTGTTGGAAGTCAGCACCATCTTTCAGAAGAAGGTCAAATGCACCAAAGTAAGGGAACAATACACGGTTCACAAGGAAGCCCGGGCAGTCATTTACAACGATTGGTGTTTTACCCATTTTCTGAGCAAGTACAACAGTCGTTGCAATTGCTTCTTCAGATGTTTTCTCACCACGGATCACTTCAACCAAAGGCATCATGTGAACTGGGTTAAAGAAGTGCATACCCACAAAGTTTTCAGGACGCGCTAAAGCTTTTGCAAGACGAGTAATTGAAATTGTAGAAGTATTCGAAGCAATAATCGTGTTGTCACGAACTCTGCTTTCCGTATCTTTCAATACTGCTTCTTTAATTTTTGGATTTTCAGTCACAGCTTCAATGACGATATCGACTTCTTTGAATTCGTCATAGCTTAAAGTTGGACGGATGCGAGCAAGGGTTTCACCCATTTTCGCAGGGGTCATACGCTTACGTTCAACCTGTTTGGTTAACAAGCCATTCGCTTCAGACATACCCAATGCAAGTTGTGGATTACCAATATCTTTCATGATAATTGGTGTGCCTTTGCTTGCTGCTTGGTAAGCAATACCGCCACCCATAATACCCGCACCCAATACAGCAGCTTGGTTAACAGGGTGAGCACCTTTTTCATGTTTTTTAGATGCCTTTTTCACAATTTGGTCATTGATGAATAAGCCAATCAATGCACCTGCTTGTGGTGTTACTGCAGCTTTAGCAAATGCTTCAGCTTCAATTTTTAATGCTTCATCACGCTTCTGGCTAACACCTGCTTGAAGTGAATCAAGAAGAAGTTTTGGCGCAGGGTATTGAGCAGGATTTGCTTTCGCAAGAACCACACCTTTAGATGAGTTAAACGCCATCATTTGTTCAAGCATGTCTAATTTAACAGGCTCTAATTTTTCTTGACGTTTTGCTTTCCAATCTAAACGACCAGAAAGTGCTTGTTTAACCAAATCAACAGCAGCATCTTGTA
Organism: Acinetobacter sp. ANC 3832; assembly: GCF_002135415.1. Lineage (GTDB taxonomy): Bacteria > Pseudomonadota > Gammaproteobacteria > Pseudomonadales > Moraxellaceae > Acinetobacter. Next base: position 314,038 of record NZ_NEGJ01000001.1, on the reverse strand, counting down.
GTTTATCAGCAGCAACAACTGCATCTACAGCACCATCTTTCAGTGCATCAGCAGGGCGTTTGCTTGCAGAAGTTGCAATCCACTCAACAGCATTATCAATACCAATAACACGGCTTAAACGAACTGTACCACCGAAGCCTGGGATGATCCCAAGTTTAACTTCTGGTAAACCCACTTGAGCAGCTTCAGACATGACACGGTAGTCACATACAAGGCACATCTCAAAACCACCGCCCAATGCAATACCATTGATCGCAGCGACTTTAGGAATATCTAAATCTTCAAAACTGTTAAAAATCTCATGAACAGGCATTGCCCAGTCCACAATTGCTTTTTCACCTTGAGCGAAGTTTTCACCAAACTCAGTGATGTCAGCACCTACAATAAAAGTAGATTTAGCAGACGTTACGATTAAACCTTTGATTGAACTATCAGCTTTAACGGCTGCAATAGCGGCTTTAAAGTCTTCAATCGTTGTACGGTTGAATTTGTTAACCGACTCACCTTGTAAGTCAAAGCGGAATTCTGCGATTCCGTCCGAAAGCATTTGGACGGTAATGGCATTGCCAGCGTGGATCATGCCCTGATCTCCTTTTTTTGGAGGACTTCTAAGTTGATGTTTTGAAGTATGTATGCATTTCCCGCACACAATTTCTACTTCACTAATCTTACGATAACTATATCTAAAAAGAACATAACAAGTTGTATCAAGCCGTGACGCAAGGGTCATGAATTTTTTTGTAGCAATACCTTGTGCTTTATGGCTTTGCTATAGAACTTAACATAAAAAGTAGGATGAAGTTTTTGTTTAAATTCATATTTTTATTCTACAGTTTTTATTTTTTAAGCATTTTAGGAAATGGAATTTGGCTTTAGCAATTGTTGTTGTTTGGTCAAAATGGTCAATAGATAGCATAAATGTTAAAAATACATTGTTATATCTATGAGTCAAAACAGGCTGAAATATAGGTATTCGGCTTTTAGGTTCTATACAAAATAAGGATTTATATTCTAAATAAAGTCGGTGGTCATCATCATACAAGATCATAAGCGTGAATCTGATACGAATCAGTTCAATGAGTTGGAGTAGGTAAAATGGATTTTTCATTAATGTTTATGCGTACTGAAAATAATGATATTGCTGATGCTGATCATGAAGGCATCCAACAGTTTCTAAATAAAAAAGGTTTACATATCCAAGAACAATCACATAGCGGTGGTTTGGATTAATAGTGCTGAAGAATTATCTATGGCACTTTTACATGGTTTTAATCAAGGGTTGAGTAAAGCTCGGAATAACTCTAACTATTTAAAATAATTGGGTTTAACTTATAGTATTTAAAAATTTTAGAAGTTAGTAAAACTTTATATGTTAGTACTTGAATATTAAATCATTATTCTTTAATAATAGTGAAATATAATCAAAAAGAAATTACAGAATGAAAAATGCGATTATTTTCTCAATGTGTGCGCTAGTTTTATCTGCGTGTGGTAGCGGTTCGGATGAGCCATCGGTTTATCATCCGCCAACGCCAACGCCAACGCCAACGCCAACGCCAACGCCAACGCCAACGCCAATATATAGTACTGATACTTTTAGTGGTGAATATGATTTAACATCATTATTTGTTTTTTCAGCAGTTTATTTTAATTATAAAACATATCATTTTGATTCAAATAATAATTTTTTTGTAGAATATAGTGATAGACCTATTTTTAAAACAGAAATATTGCAACATTACATTACAGAGGAAGGTATTTCGACAATTATGCCACCTCAATTAGAACATTTTCAGTACTTAGTAGGAGAAAAAGCCAACTTTGATGGAGAAAACCTGCAATATACAGTAAGTAATTATGTTACATCAAGACCTTTAGCTTTGTCCTGGAAATATAAGAAAATAGATGTTTCAGGTAAGGCCATTGAAAGTGATCAAAATAATCCAATGCATGCAATAAAGAAAAGTCCAAATGCTGAAATTATGGCAGCAATCTTAGGTATAGGTTATCCTGAATCGAATAAGCTATTTCCTCAAGGATCGATTTGTTGGCAAAAGCAATCCGCCCAAACCAATCAAGAGTATATTGAATTTTATCCAGAAAAGATTATCCGCCATGTGGGTGAGGATTCAGAAATAGATAAATCAGGTCAATGGAGTAAAGTAAGTTGGGTACAATATAAAAAAGATAATAATGAGCCAGAGAGAGCAAATCTAAAACTCAGTATTAATGATAAAATTTATTGGGGATTTTATCATCCGCTAAATGAAATATTTACAATTGAACCAAATCAATTGACCTGTGATTATATGAATGAAACCGCTTTTAAGGCTGCTATGTTCAGACCAGATGCAATAACTGAATTAAGAAGACTAGAGGTTTGGGATAAATGGCCTGAGTTTTATTTAAAAGATTAACTTATAAATAAAATATTCCGATTGAAATTCTTTCAATCGGAATATTAATGAAGGCGGATAACTCATCAAACGAGTGGCAGAGGATAATATTTAAAATTGAATCAATAGTAGACTTGAAAAACAACGAAGCAAGCGACATCATCTATTTATATTCTAAATTTAAAAAGTCGACTGTGAACGAAAACGCACGTGAAAATATTGAAAAGATTTTAACCAATATGACCCAACTTCCCGGCGTGTATAAAATGCTTGGGAAAGACGGTGAACTTTTATATGTCGGGAAAGCCAAAAATCTAAAAAATCGTGTATCAAGCTACTTTGTTAAAACCATTGAACATCCTAAAACGCAGGCTTTAGTGGCTCGTATTTATGATATTGAAACACTAATCGTTCGTTCTGAAACAGAAGCCTTATTACTCGAACAAAACCTGATTAAATTACATCGTCCTCAGTACAATATTATGCTGCGGGATGATAAATCTTATGTATATATATTTGTTTCCGCAGATAAACCATATCCACGAATTGCTTCGGGGCGAGGTAAAGGTAAACATCAAGTCGGTAAGTTCTTTGGACCCTACCCAAGTGCCTATAATGCAAGAGATACCTTACTTGTTCTGCAAAAACTATTTAATGTGCGCCAGTGTGAAAATAGTTTTTTTTCACAGCGTAAACGTCCGTGTTTACAGTATCAGATTAAGCGTTGCACTGCGCCATGTGTTGGTCTGATTTCACCTGAAGAATATAACGAAGATGTAGAAAATTCGATTCGATTCTTAAAGGGGGATACCAAAGAATTGAATCAGGAATTGATCCAAAAAATGGAACAAGCTGCCGAACAATTAGAGTTTGAAAAAGCAGTGTTCTATCGGGATCGTATGGCTTTATTACGTGATGTACAGTCACAACAGGCGATTTATAAACTCAAAGGCGAAGCCGATATTCTTGCCATTGCTTATCAAGCAGGGGTGACGTGCGTGCAGATTATGCATGTGCGTAACGGAAAAATGCTCGGTGGGAAAAGCTATTTTCCAGATATGTTAGGCGATGATTTAGGACAAATGCTCTCTGACTTTATGGCAAATTTTTACTTTCAAGTTGCCGATGAAATTCCAACAGAGTTGATTATTAATGTCGATATTCCAGATCGTAAAGAGATGGAGGAGGCACTTCATCAACATTTTGGAAAGAAAATTCAGATTAAGCCGAATGTCCGTGAAACTCGTGCGGAATGGCTCGAACTTGCGCAGATGAATGTGCAACATGCGATTAAGGGGAAATTGGCCAATCATTTAGAGTTGAATGAACGCTTTCATCAACTGGAACAAGTGGTTGATCGTCCGATTGACAGTATTGAGTGCTTTGATATTTCACATACTATGGGTGAAGCTACCATTGCATCTTGTGTGGTGTTTGATGCAGGTGGTGCACGCAAGCGTGATTATCGTCAATTCTCTATTGAAGATATTACGGGTGGCGATGATTACGCTGCCATGCGCCAAGCGTTAATTCGTCGTTATAAAAAAGCCCCGTTGCCTGATTTACTGCTGATTGATGGTGGTAAAGGGCAATTGCATATGGCGATGGATGTGATGCAAGAACTTGGGCTAGATGCCTTTATGATTGGTGTCTCAAAAGGTGAAGGGCGTAAGCCAGGACTGGAAACCTTGCACTTTACCGATGGCACAAAAATTCAGTTGCCTGAAGACAATAAAGCTTTGCATTTGATTCAACAGGTGCGTGATGAAGCACATCGCTTTGCGATTACCAAGCATCGTGCCAAACGTGATAAACGCCGAGGTGGCTCGGTATTGGAAGCCATTCCGGGCTTAGGACCCAAGCGTCGCCGTGATTTATTAACCCATTTTGGTGGGATTCAGGGTGTGCTGAAAGCTTCTGAGAATGATTTAAAATTAGTGCCGGGCTTAGGTGATGTGATGGCTCGAACGATTTATAAAATTTTGCATGAGTAATCGAAAAATCTCTTATATTTTTTAAAGAAAAAGTATACTTATTCGCTTGTGATGATAAACGTGTCGTATAAATATTAATCATCACGAAGACTTGCCAAAATGTTCATTGACGCAACAGTCACTGATCATTCACAACAACATGTTAAATATGAAAGAGTAATGGACAAAGCATTAGGTTGAGGAAAACCATGTCATTAGCACAATTATTTAAAAGCATTGAACAAAATGAATGGGTTGATATTCCGCAAGGATGGCTACAAGGGCGCACAATTTACGGTGGTTTAGCTGCTGGCATGATGATGCATAAGGCATTACTGACGATTAACGATCCATCAAAACAACTTTTAAATACCAGTGTGACTTTTGTAGGCCCTGTACAGGAAAGCAAAGTTAAATTAACTGCTGAGATTTTGCGACAGGGTAAATCAGTTACAACCATTGAAGTACGGATTTGGCAGGATAATGCTGTACAAAGTATTTTATTGGCAAGTTTTGGCACCTTACGTGAATCAACGATTCAGGTCAGTAATGAAACAGCAGCACCAGACTATCCGCCTGTAGAACAATTAAATGTTCTGCCTAAAAATGCGATTGCACCACAATGTTTCCAGCAGTTTGAATTGGCATGGGCTGAAGGGAATTATCCATGTACAGCCAGTAAAAAACCTGATTTTGGTGGATGGTTTCGTTTTGATCCAAATTTGCATGAGAACCGTGAGATGTCTACAGCAGATTTTATGACGCTGTTTGATGTGTGGCCACCAGGTGTATTGCCGATGTTTAAGACTTTTTTACCTGCAAGTTCATTGACTTGGCAAGTCACGTTTATTGGTTCAACACAATATCAATTACATGATTGGTTTAAATATAAAGTGGTGACAGATCATGCTGAAAATGGCTATTCCACTGAATATGCACATATTTGGGACAGCAATAACCGATTGATCGCAATCTATAGACAGACGGTTACTGTATTTGCCTAGTCGACAGTTTCATGTGAATCGTATAAAGTATTGTTCAAAATAGAGTATATCTCTGCATATTTTTGTCTGTATTAGCAGATAAATGAGGGGACAAATTGGCGGTGTCTATGACTACAGGTCGAATCCTGAATATTCCAAATATCCTGACGCTGGCTCGTATTGCGTTAATTCCTGTTTTTCTGATCATCGCATATTGGCCTCCTGCAATTGGTGTGGGTGGGCATGAAGGTAGTATGACCCGTCATATTATTTTGACTGCAGTTTTCGTGGTTGCTGCAATTACAGATTGGTTTGATGGTTATTTAGCAAGAACATTGAATCAGACTTCTGCTTTTGGACGGTTTTTAGATCCTGTTGCAGATAAGTTGATGGTCGCTGCGGCACTGATTGTATTGGTACAATGGCAACCAAATATTGCCATGGCTTTTGCTGCAATTGTGATTATTTCACGTGAAATTACAGTCTCTGCTTTACGTGAATGGATGGCTGAACTGGGTGCGAGAACCAATGTCGCTGTTTCAACCGTAGGTAAATATAAAACTGCTTTTCAGATGATAGCAGTGACTGTATTCCTGTTGAATTGGAAGCCACTTGAAATGTTGGCGTATGGCTTACTTTATACTGCTGTGATCTTGACTTTATGGTCAATGATTATCTATTTAAAAGCAGCATGGCCATATTTAAAACAGCCTTAATACATATAGATATTGAATAGCCTTTCTTCGATGAAGGGCTTTTTATTGGGTGTAAATCAGAGATTTTGTATTTTTATGACAAATAAAGATTCAGGATAATCGGAAATTAAAAAATAGAAAAACTCAGTTCATATTGGAATGCACTTTTGACATTGCTTTGATGTTATATTGCACAAAATAAATTAAAAAAAGATGTCTTGAAGATACTGTTTTCATCGCATCGAAATAAAAAAATAGGAAAAGCCTGCATGTCATCGTTATTGTATTTATCCAATCAAAAATTAAATTTATTACAAGACAATAAATCCATCACCGTTCCTTGTCAGGCGATTGATCAATATAAAAAGAATTTAGTTGAAATTCAGCAACGCAAAGAATGGAAGTCGAAAGGCACAGGTGCTCAGTTTATGGGGATGCGTGCAGAACAGGAAGATACCGATCTAAATTTTATTTTCCCTGCCGATGCCGTGATCACATCTGACCATAAATTGATTTATACCGCATATTTGCAGGAAGGTACTTCTATTAATTTGAAATCATTGGATAACTTGCAGGAAACAGAAGGTCTGATTCTACGTAAGAATGATTTTATTGTGCATGATATGGCTTATGACGAAACAAAACGTAGATTGGCTTTATCTGTGAATGGACAGTCTGGTTATGAACGACATATTTGTATTTTACCGTTGGATGCCAATCGAACGCAGTATTTAACCGAAGGTGATTGTGTCGATAGTCATCCAATGTTTGATCCTCGGGACAGTGACCAACTGTATTATGATACCTGTGGATTGGCATATGGTGATCATGGCGTGGCATATGGCCCTAAAGAAATCTGTCATTTAAATATGCAAACAGGCGATTTAGAAACAATCATTTCGAATGTAAAGTTTGATTTCTTTAAACCGAAGATGGACAGCTTGGGTAATCTTTACTTCCTGAAACGACCTTATACCGCATCAGGACATAGTAGTTCACCCATTACATCCCTCAAAGATATTCTGATTGCGCCTTTTAAAATTATTCGAGCCATTGTCGGTTGGCTAGATTTCTTTACTCAGCGTTATACAGGTGAATCTTTAAAAACGACATCAGGTAATAATCCTGCAAAAAAACAGCAAAAATCTGAAGAAGAGCTTTTTGTGGAAGGTAATTTAATTAAGGCTCAGCAGAATTTAGAGCGTAATCAAAAAGCAGGTGAAAAATATCCGGGAATGATTCCCAATACTTGGGAGTTGGTCAAGCGTTCACCTTCAGGTGATTTAAGCATTTTGAAAAAAGGTGTCATGAGCTTTGCTTTAAAAGATGATTCTATTTTCTATTCAAATGGTAAGTATTTGGTTGAGCTTTTACCAGATCAAACTGAAAAGCTATTGATAGAAGATAAGCTGATTTCTAAGATTATTTGTTGATTGGATTTGTCATAAAGATGCTGGAATCTTGTCGAGTATCAAGATTCCAGTTTAGATTTGAATATTTTTCAGATTATGGATTGCTGAGCAATATCAGTTCATAAGATCTCTTACATAAGTTAGTTTTTAATTAATATTTGTTCATTTCTCGACTTACGCAACAGGTCTATAGATTGTGTTGTCTAACTATGCGTTTCTTCCTCTGCATCATCTTCAAATGTCTTGGCAATTTTTTCAATGTTTAAACTCTTTGCCATTGCATCAAAAATCTCTTTATACGTTCCATCTTGATGATATAAAGCATCATGTTCGCCGTGTTCGACTATTTTTCCTTCTTTCATCACATAGGTATAATCCGCATCAATAATTTGCGACAAACTATGCGAAATCATAATTACGGTTCGCCCTTGTTTAATCTCATCTAAACTTTGCTTAATTTGTTCAGAGGCAATTGCATCTAAACTGGCTGTCGGTTCATCTAAAAAAATAATCGGGGGGTTTTTCAGGAACATCCGCGCAATTGCAATACGCTGTTGTTGCCCCCCTGAAAGCATCAGTGCATCCGCTTCATAGGCATGAGGAAGTTTTAAAATCTGATCATGAATAGACGCTTTTTTTGCTGCATGCATGACATCTTCAAGTGAAGCATCGGTTTTACCATAACGGATATTTTCAAAAATTGAACCTTGGAAAATATGATTTTTTTGTAGAACTAAACCAATGTGCTCACGTAAATATTGGGTATCTATATCTTCAATATTGACCCCATCCAATAGAATTTGACCTGAATCAGGCAAGTAAAATTTATCCAATAAACTGATCAGGGTGGATTTCCCTGCACCCGATAAACCGACCAAAGCTGTGATTTTATTCGGTTGAATAGTCATATTGATGCGTTGTAAAGCTTGATAACCATTGGGATAAGAAAAATCGACATTTTGTAGTTCAAATTTGCCATGAATTTCAGGCTTTAACGAGCCACTTGATTCAATTTCATTGTCAGCCTCTAAAATAGTAAAAAAGCTTTCGGAATAAATCATGGCATCATTAATTTCATCATAGATGCGATGTAATGAGCGAATCGGTGCAGAAACATTATTAAATAGAAGTACATGGTACATAATCATACCAATACTCATCTGTCCATCTAAGACAAAATAAGCCGTGAGAATGATGATCAGCACGACACCAATTTGTTCAATAAAGGTCTTTAATCCATCAAATATAAAGCTGATTTGACGGGTATGCATTTGGTTATCAGTCAGTTCTCTTTGCAGTTTGAGCTGTTTTTCAGCTTCTATCGATTCACGGTTAAAAGACTTAATCACGGTAATTGAATTGATAATGCCTAAAATTCCCTGACTTTTCTTTTCACGACCATCACGTAAATTCCGACGCCATCCTCCGAGTTTCTGTGCTTGTTGGTAGGTCAGCCAAAAGTAAATCGGAACAATAATGGTCGCAACTAAACCGACATAAAAATTGGCATAGTACATTAAGCCAAGTGCCACAATTGCACTGGTAAATAACGGCAAAATATCAATAAAAAAGATTTGAACTAAGCGTGTAAGTGAGCCGATGCCGCGATCGATACGGGTTTGTAATTTACCTGCTTGGTTATTATCTTCATTGAAGAATGCTAAACGATAAGTCAGAAATTTTTCGATGATGCCTTGTGCAAGATCTTGAGATACAAAAATCCGCAAACGTTCCCCATAAAATTTTTGCCCAAATTGTACAAAGGCATTAATAATTTCTTTACCCAATAAAATTGCAGTAATGGTAATGAGAATATGCCAACCTTGCGCTAAACCTTGCCCAGCTTCGACTAACTTGTTAATACTATCAACCGCATATTTTAACGTGAGTGCATTGACCTGTGCTGTTAAAGCGCCAATTAAGGTTAAAAGCAATGTGGCGATGACAAGCCAACGATAAGGACGCACAAAGGGTTTAAGTTTTTGGAAGAGTTGCAATAAATTCATATACTGTTGTTTATTATTGTGAAGCTTATTTTCAGTTTATGCCTGAAAGATCAATGTCACAAGCATATACAATGTTTTGAATTGTGAATGATCAAAATCGATTAAAATTGATGCATCAATACCTATTACAATCTGACTTGATTAACAATGAATTTAGAATTATTTGAACCTGAAGCGAATGAAAATATACTGCCGTATGATGGAGTAGTAGAAGATTTTGGATCAATTTTAGATGCTGAACAAAGTCAGAAATATTTGAACTATTTTCTACAACATTTGTCATGGCAACAGGATGAAGTGATTTTACATGGTCAGTACTACAAAACTGAACGTAAAGTGGTGTGGTATGGCGATGAAAATTATCAATATCATTATTCAGGGATGGCAAAACAAGCACATGTTTGGAATCCTGCATTGTTCAGATTAAAACAACATATTGAACAATTAACAGGACAGCAATTTAATTCTTGTTTGGCAAATCTATATGAAAATGGTACCCAAGCAGTCGGTTGGCATAGCGATGATGAGCCGTCTTTAATTTCTAAAACTGGAAAGGAAACAGTGATTGCTTCTTTAAGTTTAGGTGCAACGCGTAAGTTCAGCTTTAAACATAAATTCAAAGCTGAAAAAGTGGATTTACTTTTACAGGCGGGTCAACTTATTGTGATGCGTGGTGCGACACAAGGGTATTGGAAACATGCTTTAGCAAAATCGACACGAGTGATTGAACCCCGTGTGAATTTAACCTTTCGTTATTTTTATCCAGATGATTAATCAACATGAAATCATATATATCATGTTCTAATTCAGTGGATAGAGCTTGTCATCAAATTGTTCTAGTTTCGGAAAATCTAAAGGCTGTAAGGATTCTAAATTTTCTAAATACTCTTGGTAATCTGCAATCATTTTCTGACGTGCTTCTTGTGAAATATAAGGAACATGGTAAGCAATAAAAGGGGGGAAAACTTCAAAGCCTGCGTAAGCCAATGTACCGCGCTGAATCGGCGCGAGAATGGATTGCATAGAACCATGAATAGCATTCTCACCAAACATATGCTCACGACCACCTAAGGTAAAACATAACATGGCTTTTTTACCTGCCATGCCACCGTGGTTATAAAAACGCTTTCCGCCGTAAAAAATGCCTGAAACAAAAACACGATCAATCCAACCTTTTAACAAGGCAGGCATTGACATCCAATACATTGGGAAATTGAGAATCAGTAAATCTGCATTCTGAATTTTTTCAACTTCGGTCTGAATATCTGAGGCTAACAGTTGATTTTTACTGGCATGACGTTGTTCGAGTGCATAGCTTAAATAATCAGGATTGCCCAGTTCCGTAAAGTCATTTCTTGAAGCCACTGGATTGAAATTCATTGCATACAAGTCTGAAACCTCAACGAGATGCCCCAAATTCTGTAGCGTTTCGATAGCTGTATCTTTGAGGGTCGTTGTAAAAGATTGTGGTTCTGGGTGCACATGTACAATAAGAATTTTCATCAATTTATCCTGAGTGTTTTTTAATCTAAGCTATTTTTCAATTGTTGTGGTTTTATCTTGCATGAGAATATCTCATATTATTCAGAGAATGAGATTGTCATCCAATGACAAAATGGAGATGAGTTTTGTCTGAAAAGGAAATATGAGAAAATAGAAGCGCTTGAGATTTTGATCGACAATAAAAAAGCCCATAGTCATAACATGAGCTTTTCTATCTCTGAGGAAAGTTTGTTTTCGTAAAAACAAACTTTAACATGCATGAAACGGCATGATTTAAATACTGAAGAACAAAATCATATTATGAGAATTTATTTAATATTACAAGTGATAAAAATATAAATTTTTCTTAAATTATCAATGGTCTTCATTGTGACGATATTCGGTTAATTGATGGTTTTCAGATAATGCTAAAAAGCGTTTTTCAATTTGTTCAGCATGTTCTTTTAAAATCTCAATCAATTTATCTGTATTAATAAATTCAAAACGGTTTTTAGATGCGAGAACAGTTAAGGCTAGAGGTGCTTCTTTACTTGAGAATTTTACAGGTACAGATAAACCTGAAATATTAGGATCAAGCTCACCGCGAGATAAATAGTAGCCTTGCTTCTTAATTTTTTTCATTTTCGCAATAAAAGCGTCTTCACTCTCAGCAAATCCGACTTCATCGAGCTCGTGAGAAAACTGTTGATAATACTCATGAATTTTTTGTTTGGATAAATGCGCCATAATCACTTTTGGCGAAGAACCCATAAACACAGGGCGAGGGCAACCACGACCATAAGAAAGCAAGCTAATTTCATTGAACACTTCATGGTGAATATCAATGCAATAATCTTTATTAAGATGGGTCAGCAAACAACATAATTCTGTTTTTTCAGAAATTTCCTGCATAAAGGGAATGCTGATTTGAACCAATGGATCTGTGGTACGAGAAATATAATCCATGACCGCAATTTTTGGTCCTAGGGTATAATCCCCAGAAGTTCCGCTTAAACGTTGTAAAATATCAGCAGAAACCAGTTCTTTTAAATAGCGATAACTGGTCGGTTTAGACAGTCCAAGTTCTTCGCAAATCACATCTACATTAATAACAGGCCGTGACACCGAAAATAAATCGAGAACTGTAAGAATTTTCCCAAAACTTGAAAGTGCCATTTCGAACCTGCTAAATCAGTGGATGCAAAAAAATAAAAAACATCAATGTTACTTTATAACAAAAACACGCCGAATTGCCGAGCAATTTATTTCACTGAATCAGCATTTAAGATTTTTTATAACTTTATCTTAGAATGATCAATATACAAGAAATTGATGAATAAATAACACTTAATTTTGTTTAAATTATCAATATAAGATATTTTATGTTGACTAATTGGTGTTTTTTTGCAAAAATTAAAATATAAATATCTAATGATGAAAGTTTAATTGTGCAATTGTGCTTTAAAATTCATCAAATTTATTGTTCGGTTGAACAAATCTTCTCAAATAAATTAAAAGCACTGATTCAGTATTGAAGAGAGGTCTTTCATCATCATGAATGAAAAAGCTCTGAATTCATCGTTATTGAACAAAGTGAAAGTAGATTTGAAAGATGTTGTATCCGCATATTTTAACAGTATGAAAATCGTGAAACACTCTGTGTCTAAGTAGATGTCTTTTTTCTAGCGCTGATCAAAAAGATCGGCATGCCATGAAGAGAGCTCTATTTTTCTGTATTCAATTGGATCTTGTCCATGTTTTTATTCAAACAGGTTGTGGCATTTCGTCCCAATAAAGTTGACCTTCTTTTTGCGACTAAAACATTTATCGCAGGGATGTTTGCGCTTTATATTGCCTTTGCTTTGAATTTGGCTTATCCGATGTGGGCTTTGGGTACAGTGTTTGTTATCGCAAACCCTTATGCAGGGATGACTTCATCCAAAAGCTTATATCGTGTTTTAGGCACGATGGTCGGTGCAATATTTGCGGTTGCAGTAACGTCTTTTTTGATTAATACCCCGTATTTATTTACTTTGGTTTTAGCGACTTGGGTCAGTATTTGTCTGTATGTTTCCTTGTTAGATCGGACACCGCGTAGCTATTTATTTATGCTTGCAGGTTATACCGCTGTGATCATTTGTTTTAACTCAATTGCTTATATTGATACCGTTTCTATTTTTGATATGGCCATTGGGCGTTTCTTAGAAATCACCTTGGGTGTGGTTTGTAGTGCTGTAGTGTCGAGTACACTTTTTCCACTGCATTTAGGACCAGTATTACAAACACGTGTTGCTAAAACGATGCTTGATACAAATGCATTATTTGACAGTATTTTATTGGATGAAAAGCACCAAGATAATTACACCGCGCTATTGGCAAATATTACTCGTGATACCTCCGACATTCATGCACTGGCGGTACATTTAAGTTATGAAAAATCAAAATTTAAAGGTATGACCAAATCATTACAAGAATTATTGCATCAAGTCACTATGTTGGTTGCTAATTTGGTTGCCATGTCAGAGCGCTTGAAACAACTCGATCAAATTGATGCTACTTATCGTCATAATTTAAGAAAATTACATGATCATGTAGCTGAGTTTTTAAATGATGAACATCCGATTCATGAAGATGAGTTAAGACATCTACCTGCAACCTTTGATGCAGATTTCGAACTCATTTTTAAAGATGCGCGCCCTGAGCAGTCAGTCATTTTAGGTAGTGTAAAAATGGATGTTCGTCATTTCATCCAAAATGTACGTGCAGTAAAATTGATTTGGCAACGCATTCAACAGGGTGATAATACTCTACCAGAGGTGATTACACCTTTAACAACAAAGTATCCAAGTTTACATCGTGATTATGGTGTAGCACTACGAGGCGGAATTTCAGCATTTATTACGATCTTGGTTGCAACCGCATTTTGGATTTTAAGTGGTTGGAAAACAGGATTTATGATGGCGCAACTTGCCGCCATTTGTGCATGTATTTTGACAGCAATGGATAATCCAGTACCTGCTTTAAAAATTTTTATACGCGGTACAATTTATTCAGCCTTTTTTGTTTTTATCTATGCTTATGGCATCTTTCCGCATGTAACGACTTTCTGGCAATTGGTTGTGGTATTAGCTCCCCTTATAATTTACCTCCTAACCATGTTTACACATCAACCGTTGGTGGGTTTGGGTTTACCGTTGGTTATGAGTACAGTCATGGGACTAAATTTACATAATCAATATTCGCTCGATCAAATCATGTTTTTTGATGGTTCTATTGGTTCAATCTTGGGGCCGATTATTGCGGTCTGTGTGATTCACTTCGTCCGAGCAATGTCACCCGATATGAGTGCACAAAGAATTTTAGCAGCACATTATAAAGATATGGAACAAGCAATATATATGAGCTACGGGACTGAATTTCGCATCCATTTACGTGGCATGTTAGATCGAATAGGTGTGCTGAATACCAAACAAGTGCAATCTAAAGCTTTAGGCTTAGAAATGAATAAAGCTTTAATTGAATCCAGTACAGTTGTTGATTTAACACGCTTACAAGAATTACGGAATAAACTGGCACCTGAATCTGACGTTGTGAAAGCTATTGCACAATTGCAACAATTATTAGCTGAATGGTTTCAAGCAAAAGAAAAAAATAAAACAACGACAGCGCAATTACACAATTTAATTTTGCAATTGGATCATGTTGACCAAGCAGCACTACAAATTGGTGATGAAGATATACGTCATCGTTTAGAAATCTCTGTAAATAATATTCGCAACAGTATTTGTCATGATGGCATAGATACACCCGATGATATGACGTTGTTGGTGGGAGCATAAATATGGGTGAACTTAATCTTTATGGTGTCTATGTTCCCATTTTTTTAATACAAGCCATTTTGGCATATATCTTACTGAATATTGTGAGTTTGGGGACAGATCGGCTGATTGCCAAAGGTTGGATTGCATTGCCTGGCGCTTTTAACTTATGTCTTTACGTTATTTTGTTAGGGCTGATTCATTGGCTGAGTATTGTGTATTTTGGGTAGTTCACTTGACGTTAAGTTGAAGTGTTTATTTGATGGTTTGATGATTGAATAGGTTAAAAAATGAAAACTTTTGATGCACGGAAAGTTATTCGACCCGTGGCTTTGTTAGTGGTTGCAGTAATCGCTTTGTTTTGTGTGGTGCATATTTGGAACTACTACAATGCAGAGCCATGGACACGTGATGGTCGTGTCCGTGGTGACGTGATTCAAGTCTCTTCAGATATTTCAGGCTTAGTGACTGAAGTTTTAGTGCAAGACAACCAATCTGTCAAAAAAGGGCAGGTACTTTTTAAAATTGATTTGGCACGTCAAGCATTAGATGTAGAGCAAGCGAAATCCGATTTAGCCAAAGCAAAATCTGGGCTTGCAGAAGCTGAAGCAGGTTTAGCCCAAGCCAAAGCCAATGTGGTGAAGTCTCAAGCCAATATTAAACTTGCTGATAAAAATGCCAATCGTTATGCAGACTTAATGGATGGTGCAATTTCTAAGCAAGAGCAAGATCAAATGTTTGCAACACGTGATCAATCGCATGCAGAACATGTACAACTTGAAGCAGCAATAGAACAAGCACAAGCCAATATTAAGCAACAGAAAGCATTGATTGAAGCGGCAAATAGCCAAGTGCATTTGGCAATGCTGAATATGAATCGTGCAGAAGTGATTGCCCCTGCAGATGGTACATTATCTAATTTTGATATGCGTGTGGGTAATTATGTCAAAGTTGGACAAGCTGTTGCTGCGTTATTAGACCGTAAACAACTTTATGTGGTCGGTTATTTTGAAGAAACCAAACTCAATAAAATTCATGTAGGAGATCCTGCATCTATTCAATTGATGGGCGATTCTGAAAAAATAAAAGGTCATGTACAAGGCGTCGCATCAGGAATTGAAGACCGTGAACGTACTTCATCTTCAGGTTTGCTGGCGAATGTTAATCCAACATTTAGTTGGGTGCGTTTAGCACAACGTGTGCCTGTTAAAATTGTTTTGGATGAAATGCCACATAATGAATTGGCTTTTGTTGCGGGTCGTACTGTGACCGTGCATATTTTGGAATCTGATAAAAAGTAAATTTATTCTCTTCATCAAACAAAAAAGCTCATTGAAAAATGAGCTTTTTTAATGGCACGTTGTATAAAGTTTTTATTGATTCGTAAAGGAAAAAATAAAGAAATTATGAACATTGATGCAAGATAAGGGGTATATCTTTGATTTTTGCATTAGTCTTTAAGGGGTTAAACCTTCAGGGTTACGATACCAACTTTCAATAAATAAAGCAGCAGCAATACTATCAGCAGATAGTTTTTTAGCTCTGCCTTGCGCTTGATAATGATCTAATTCATCACGAGCTTCACGAGTGGTCAAACGCTCATCCACCATTAATGTTTCTATGTTGGTCTGATGGCGCAAGCGTCGTGCAAATTTACGTGAACGTGTTGATAGTTCAGATTCAGAATCATCCATATTCAGCGGCAGGCCAATTAAAAATAAATTAGGCTGATGTTGTTTGACTATTTTTAACAGCTCATCCCAATTGGGAATCCCATCTTTCATTGGGAAAAGTGCTAAAGGCGTTGCACTTTCAATGAGTGAAGAGCCTACAGCCATCCCCATTTTTTGTGTACCAAAGTCAAAAGCAAGAATAAGTTGTGGTTGTGATAAATCAGGCATGTCCAATCTCAGAAGATAACCAAGTGCGATCAACCCCTATTTTACGATATGCAGCATCCCAACGGTCGTCATAAGGCAAATTAAAAATTAAATCCATATCTGAGTCACAGATGAGCCAATCACCCCGAGAAATTTCTTGTTCTAATTGGTTTTTGCTCCAACTTGCATAACCCAACGCAACTTGATAGCGACCCACACCTTGATTTTGGGCAATCGCATCGAGAATGTCTTTACTGGTGGTGATACAGACATTTTCACCAATTGCAATAGAGGAATGCCATGTTGGTTGACCTGTATGCAATACAAAGCCTGCTTCAGGACGGAGAGGTCCACCTTGTAAAACATCATGCGGATTCACATTGTCCGCTTCAATGTCTAAATCATTTAGTAGTTCTTTGATTTGCAAACCTGAAGGACGATTAATAATAATCCCTTGCGCACCATCCGCATCATGTCGTGCCAAATAGATAAGACTATTGGCAAAAAAATCATCCGCCAAATCGGGTGGGGCAATGAGACAACGATGCATCAAGTATTGTTTGGTCACCTAGGCACTTCTCCTAAAATACATATCCGTCTGCTAATTAAATTTAGCATCTGTTTATCAACATACTGGACGAAATGAAATTCACCAAATGTTTTTTAAAATTCAATACATATTTTAATTATGCTGAAATTTGAGTTGTCGTAATTGTTTGGCATGTTGCAATGTCGTTTCACTAATTTCGACACCCCCTGTCATACGCGCCAGCTCTAAAATTCGTTGATCTTCTTCTAAGTTCAAAATCGTACTGCTTGCTGGATCTGTTTGCTGTTTCTTCACCAAGAGATGCTGATCAGATTGTGCTGCAACTTGGGCTTGATGGGTAATACATAAAATTTGGACGTGCTGACCTAAGCCTGTGAGTAATCGACCGACAATTTCAGCAGTTCCACCACTGATGCCAACGTCAATTTCATCAAAGACCAAAACTTCAGATTCAGTTTTTTCAGCATTCATCACTTGCATAACTAATGCAATTCGCGATAACTCACCACCCGATGCCACACGTGCTAACGGTTGTGCAGGAATACCTTTATTGGCTGTGAATAGCAGTTGAATAAAGCTAAAGCCTTCTGCTGAAACCTGTTCTAAAGGTTCAAATTTAAATTCAAAATATGCCTCAGGTAGTGCAAGCATTTTCACTTGTTCTGTGAGTTGAGTTGCCAAAGGAATAGCAGCTTCACGTCGAATATTATCTAAATGTTGTGCTTTTTCTAAAAAGACTTGATGTGAAAGTTCAACTTGTTCAGCCAGCGTTTCTGGATCTTCAAGTTGATGTAACTGTTCTAATTCTTGTTGCCACAATTCATATTGTTCTTTTAATAATTCAGGTTGGCTACGATATTTGCGTGCTAGACGATGAAAAATTTCGAGTTGTGAATTTAACTCATCCATACGATCTGGATCGAAACTTTGACGATCAATAAATTGGCGTAAATTTGCTGTTGCGTCTTCTAATTCACTTTGTGCATTCAATAATGACGTATAAATTTCAGAAAGTAGATCACTTCGACCTGCGTGTGACTCTAAACGACGGATAATAGACGCAATTTCTTGGGAAATATTTTGTTCTGATTCATCCAAAGCATTGATGCTATAACTACAGTCTTGCATGATATGTTCATGATGGCTTAAACGATCAAACTCTTGCTCAATGTCTTTATAATCAATCCGAACAATATCCTCAAGCTCTTCTAATTGTAATTTAAGCGTATCGATGCGTTGGATACGATTGGTTTGAGCATCAATCGCGGCTTGATGCATCCGAATATTTTTTTGCCACGTGCTATAAGCATCTCGAACATCTTGTGCAGGCTGGGCAAAATTACTATAACGATCTAACCAATGTTTAGGATAAGGCGGTTCTAACAGTTGTTGTTGACTGTGTTGGCTATACAGTTGAACCAGTAAACGGCCAATTTCTTTCAGTTCAGAAAGGCTGCTTGGACGACCATTAATCCAGGCTTTGCTACGACCTGTAGCAAAAATAACACGACGTAAATGGATTTCACCTGATTCATCATCTAGTTCATGGTTTTTCAACCATTCAGCTTCGGCACTTTTTTCTTTGTAACTAAATATAGCGGTGATATCTGCTTTTTCAGAACCATAGCGAACATAGTTGGTATCCGTACGTTCTCCTAAGCAAGCTGACAGTGCATCTAGAAGCAATGATTTACCTGCACCTGTCTCACCTGTGAGGACATTAAAGCCTTGTTCAATGTCGATGGCTAGGTTATCGGCTAAAGCAAAATTGATCAGATTTAAGTGTGTCAGCATAAATGCATCCAAGCCGCGAACAGTGAGGTTCTAAGATAGTGAAGTTTTGTTTTTGTCTCAAGTCAGAAAATATTCTAATATGAAGTTATTTTTAGCATTCTAAATAATTTTAATATGAAAATGAAACTTCCTTTACCTAAACCTCCTATAAATAATCAAATTAATCAGAAAAATATTGCACAACTGAACCAAAAGTTAAACCAACTCTCAGGACAGTTTAAAGCTGCAACAGCAAAAGGTGCATTTGAAGAGGCACATAAGGCTGTATCTCAAGTGTTAAAACTAGTACCCAACCATGTTGTTGCAATGATGGACTTGGCTTATACAGAACTGCGTTTAGGACGTTATGACGATGCCTATAAGCACTATCATCAGGTGATTAAACTCAATCCGAAAGCAACTGATACCAATGTTTATGATGGATTGGCTGAGGTCTGCCATTATTTGGGTAAAAAAGATGAATTAAGACAATATGGCGCTGCTGCACTCAACAGTAAAAAACAGCAAGTTGAAAGCCAAATCATTTTAAAAATCATTACTGAGCAGCCACCACATTTTAATCCTGAGAATCCATCAGAAAATATTATTGCCTTTTCTTTGTTTGGGGCAAATCCACGTTACTGTGAAACCTCTGTGATTAATGTAGATTTGGCGAAAGAAATTTATCCTGAATGGATTTGTCGCTTTTATGTGGATGAAAGTGTTCCACAATCTGTGCGTACTCGTTTGCAAGACAAAGGGGCACAAGTAATTTTGGTGAATGAAGAGCAAAAGAAAATTTCAGGTTTATTTTGGCGTTTTTTTGTGATGGATGATGCATCGGTGAAACGCTTTTTAATTCGCGATGCGGATTCATTGGTATCTTATCGTGAAAAAGCAGCTGTAGATGAGTGGCTAAAGAGTGATAAATGGTTTCATACCATGCATGACTATTATTCACATACCGAGCTGATTTTGGCAGGCATGTGGGGCGGTTGTCATGGTGTATTTCATTTACTTGAGCCGATGATTGATCAATACCTTAAAGCAGGAAACTATTTAAATACACGTGTTGCTGATCAGCATTTTCTTCGCTTTTGTATTTGGCCAACGGTGAGGCAAAGTGTTTTATTGCATGACAGTCAGGGCTTCGATGTAGACGCTCAAGATTTTCCTGATTATCAGCAAAAAATGGAGCATGAACACTATGCTCAATTTCATGTGGGGATGAATGAAGGTTCTTCGATGATTGTTGCAGAAGTTAAATCGCATCCAAACCAAAAAGCGCATTGGACTTTGGTCGATGAGCAAGGGCAGGAAGTTTGTAAATATGAGCAAGTCGTAAATGACGCAGGTCAACTACAGATTGATATGCCTCGGAAATATGCAGAATATCTGAAACAAAAAACATGGAAAATACAAGTCAATCCAATTGAAAACATAGATTGATTAGTTCGCCGAGCGCAATTAAACTACTGCAAACATAATTCCTATAAATGCGCATTATCTGGAGAATACGCATGTCATCACAGTTTGATCATGTATCAGTGATAAAAAAATCGAATGTCTATTTTGGCGGTTCATGCATTAGTCATACTGTTCAATTTGAAGATGGAACGAAAAAAACCTTAGGGGTAATTCTTCCAACGGAACAAGCATTAACATTTGAAACGCATGTACCTGAACGTATGGAAATTATTTCAGGTGAATGCCGTGTAAAAATTGCAGATAGTGAAGAAGCTGAATTGTTTCGTGCAGGGCAATCATTCTATGTCCCTGGTAACAGCAAGTTTAAAATCGAAACCGATGACGTTTTAGACTATGTTTGCCATTTAGAAGGTTAATCGGCTTGAATTGATTTAGGCAAAGAATTTTTAACCTAAATCAGTTAAACTAAAGTACTAATGAAATCCTGTAAAGTTGGCTTTGCAGGATTTTTCTTTTCTATCATGAAATTAAGAACAGAGGTCGTTCATGGCTAAACCCGAATATTATTATGGCGTTCATTCAGTTGAGTCATTATTGGAGCTAGAACCTGAACGTGTACTGACTTTATTTACTTTAAAAGGTCGCGAAGATCAGCGTTTAAAACGTATTTTAGAGTTGTCTGCACCATTTGGTATTAGTGTGCAACAAGCAAGTCGTGATAGCTTAGAAAAATTGGCAGGTTTACCGTTTCACCAAGGAGTGGTTGCCGCAGTGCGTGCACATCCCGTTCTAAGTGAAAAAGATTTAGATGATTTGATCAGCAGTAAAGATAATGTGTTTTTATTGGCACTTGATCAAGTGACAGATCCACATAATCTAGGTGCTTGTATTCGTACAGCCGCAGCGATGGGTGTGGATGCTGTGGTTGTACCTCGCGACCGTGCTGCAGGTTTGACTCCAACTGCACGTAAAGTTGCGGCGGGTGGTGCTGAAAAAGTTAAATTTATCCAAGTGACCAATTTGGCGCGTACATTGGGTCAAATTCAAGATAACTTTAATGTCCGTGTGATTGGTACGATGCTAGATGAAAAAGCATTGCCTTTACAGGAATGTGATTTCACTGGGCCGATTATGATTGTGATGGGTGCGGAAGACACTGGCTTACGTCCAATTACGCAGTCTAAATGCGACCAAACGGTTTATATTCCAATGGCTGGAAATTTACAAAGCTTAAATGTAAGTGTAGCTGCAGGTATGACGTTGTATGAAGCATGTCGTCAACGTAATAGTCACTAATCCTATTTCAAAGCTTTTTATATGAGTGACCATAGACATCTTGCATAAGGATTAACGACCACTTTATTTTTTCTGCTAAGGAAAATAAAGTCGCTTTAGGCAAGAAGTGTATGATTTCTATTTTGATTAGATAATCAAATGATGTAGATGATATATAAAATGTTAATTTATACATTAAAGTTTAATTAGTACCTGAGAATGATCATGATGACCTCCCGCACGCAAGGCTATGTTTATATAGCAATTACCATGTGTATCTGGGGAGGTTTCACGATTACATCGCGTTTAAATGCATTATGGCATATTAGCGCATGGGACATTACAGCATTACGTTTTACATTGGCATTCTGTATTTTAATGCCGATTCTGATTTATAAAAAAGACACGGCATTTTTATGGGCTAAACAACCTTTTATTTTGGCAATGATTGGTGGTATCGCATATTGTCTAACGTCCTATAGTGCATTCCATTATGTTCCTGCTGCTCATG
The DNA here is from genome assembly GCF_002135415.1 of Acinetobacter sp. ANC 3832. GTDB lineage: Bacteria > Pseudomonadota > Gammaproteobacteria > Pseudomonadales > Moraxellaceae > Acinetobacter. Next base: position 291,856 of record NZ_NEGJ01000001.1, on the reverse strand, counting down.
CGGCTATTTTTTTGAATGGTTGTATCCCACTGTGTACTGCGCTTGCAGGCTTTTTCTTATTTAAGCAACCTTTTGATAAGCATACATGGTTAAGCTTAAGCATTATGCTCAGTTCAATTGCTGTGATGAGCTATCTCATGTATCAGGCAACAGGTGTGGCCTTTGGTTTTGGTGATCTGTTATTTTTTATCAGTGCGATGTGGTGGGGGATTTTTACCGTATTATTGAAACAATGGAAATTGTCGGCTTGGCATTCTATGGCAGGGGTTGCGATTTGGTCAGCCATGATTTATGTGCCGTTTTATCTACTATTTTTACCTAAACATTTAGATCAAGTCACCATGCCCCATTTAGTGATGCAGACCATCTTCCATGGTGTATTTGTCGTCATTATTGCGACACTGGCTTATATCGAGGCAATTAAACGTTTAGGTGCATTTAAGACAGGGAGTATTGTGACTTTAGCGCCCTTTATTGCTGCCATTATTGCAGTGCCACTATTGGGTGAGCCACTAAGCCTTGCAATTGTATGTGGTTTGGTTGGCATGGCGATAGGTGCTTTACAGCCTTGGCGTTGGTTTGGTCGTAAAGATCCACTTCAAGCGAGTCTAGATCAACAAAAGAAAAATTGAATATTTAATTTTTTAAAAATCCTTCTAAATTTATATTTTTCAAAGACAAATAAAGCGTTTTACTTATGGAAAATGCTTAATTAAATAGTAATTAACTTAATTCACTTTGCGCTAAATATTTTAAATGTAAAGCCTTAAGCTGTTCATAAAGATGATCTAAGTGACCATCATTGAGTAGTGTATCATTGGCCAAAGCTTGTTTTTTTGAGCGTGACATTTGAGCTAAAATAATTTTTTGAATCTGTTCTATATTTTGCCCATCACGTTTAGATGCGCGATGTATTTGTAATTCTTCTGAAGCATCGATCAGGAGAGTGCGATTGGTGAGCTCATGTTGATTGGTTTCAAATAATAACGGTGAAACCAAAATCACATAAGGGCTTGTTGAAGCGTTTAATTGCGCAACAATTGATGTGCGAATAGTAGGGTGGGTAATATCTTCAAGCTGTTTTCGGGCAGATGGATCTTTGAATATCTGTTCACGTAAAGCGGAACGATTGAGTTCGCCATTTTCGAGTAAAACCCAATCACCAAAAGTATTCCTAATTTGTGTTAAAGCAGGTTGTCCTTTTTCTACAACTTCTCTTGCAACAATATCAGCATCAACAACTTGAATTCCTTGGTTTTCAAACCATTGGCTCGCAGCAGATTTACCACTGCCAATACCGCCTGTTAAACCTAAAATAAATGTCATATTGATATCCAAGTTGTTGCAGAAAAATTGTGATAAATGTTTTAACCGCCCAAATATACTTTCATGATTTTTTCACCCCAAATAAAAGCAATCCATCCTGCAATGGCAATATAAGGACCAAATGCAAAGGGCTGATTTTCTTTACGTATTTTGAGTAAAATAATACCAATGATTGCACCAACTAAAGAAGAAAGTAACACAATCAACGGAAGCATTAGTGGTCCCATCCAAGCACCGAGGGCAGCGAGCAACTTAAAGTCGCCATAGCCCATGCCTTCTTTACCTGTAACAATCTTAAAAAGGTAATACACAATCCATAGGCAAAGGAAGCCAATCACATAGCCCCAAATTGCAGATACAGGTGACGTATAGACACTGAATGTATTCACAGCTAAACCAATAGCTGCGAGGGTCAGTGTAAAACGATCTGGTAAAAGCTGTGTATCAAAATCAATAAAGGTGAGTGCAATGAGCATCCAAGTCAGAATTAGCCCAAAGAGCATTTGAACAGTTGCGCCAAAAGTTGCCACTATCACTAAAGAACAGAGGGTTGTCAGTATTTCAATAAACGGGTAGCGGAAACTAATTGGGTTTTGGCATGTCCCACATTTCCCTTTTAAAGATAACCAACTGATGACAGGGATATTCTGATACCAACGAATAGGCTCTTTACATTTGGGACACGTTGAAACAGGTCGGCTTAAGCTGAGTTTTTCCTGATCAATAATGGCTTGTTCAGGATGGAGTAGGAATTGGCATTCTTGTTGCCATTCTTGTTCCATCATTTTGGGTGTTCTAAAAATCACAACATTGAGGAAGCTACCAATACATAAACTGATCATACCTACTGCGAAATAAAGTGCGGTAGGGGAATCGATAAAATATGAAATAAGATCGTGCATTAAACAACGGAACCCATTTGGAAGATTGGAAGATACATGGCAATAACAAGACCACCCACGAGAACACCTAATACAGCCATGATCAAAGGCTCCATCATTGATGTTAGGCCATCAACTGCATTGTCCACTTCACTTTCAAAGTGAGTAGCAACTTTATCCAACATGGCATCCAGTGAGCCAGACTCTTCACCAATAGCCACCATTTGCACAGCCATTGAAGGGAATTTATTGGTTGCACGCATCGCAAACTGTAATTGTTGACCTGTTGCAACATCATCACGAATTTTCATCACAGCAGTTTCATACACCACATTATTGGTTGCGCCAGCCGTAGATTCAAGCGCATCAATAAGTGGAACACCCGCAGCAAAAGTCGTCGCAAGGGTTCGGCTATACCGCGCAATAATGGCTTTATAAACAAGATCACCAAAAATAGGCAGTTTTAATGCCAATTTATCCAAAGTATCTCTAAATTTTTTACTACGTTTTTTTGCTTCCATAAAAGCAGTAATAATAATTCCAATGACTAAAATGAGAATAAACCAATATTTTTGCATCCAAGTAGACATATTCACGACCATTTTGGTGAAAGCAGGCAGCTCTGCACCAAAGGAGCTAAAAACACTTTCAAACACTGGAACAACTTTGACCATTAAAATAATTGTTACAATAAGTGCCACTGCTATTACTGCCATCGGATATTTCATGGCTTTTTTAATCTTTTGTCTTAAAATTTCACTTTTTTCTTTATAAATTGCAACACGATCGAGCATGGTTTCAAGTGCACCTGATTGTTCACCTGATTCAACCAATGAACAAAAAAGATTATCAAAATGCTGGGGATATTTTTTCAGTGCACCGGCAAAGGTATTCCCCCCTTCGACTTCACCTTTAATACCTAAAACGACTTCACGCATTGATGGATTATCTAAACCTTCTGCAACAATTTCAAAGCTTTGTACTAAAGGAACACCTGCTTTCATCATTGTGGCTAATTGACGCGTAAAAATAGTAATGTCTAATGTGGACACTTTCTTTTTCATTAAGCCTTCAAGAATGTTTTTACGCTTTTCTCGAATGCTGTTAATGGTAATGCCTTGCTTTCTTAAAGATACCTTCGCCAAAGCCATATTACGTGCTGGCATTTCACCTTTAATTTTAACCCCTTTACGATCTACCCCGTCATAAGCAAATGTCGGCATCATTTGAGCTTTTTTGATTGCCATAACCTTAATCCTTTTTTGTATTTTCTTTATTCACTGGTCACGCGGTTAATTTCTTGCAATGACGTTAACCCATTAATGACTTTGATTAATCCAGAACGTCTCAGATTATTAAACCCCGATCTTTCAGATGCCGCTGCAATTTGTAATGCATTGCCATCTTCCATAATAATTTTAGAAATTTCTGGTGTTACTTTCATCACCTCATAAATACCAACACGACCTTTATAGCCTTCTCGACATTCACTACAGCCGACTGGTTGAAATATCTGTAATTCAGGATTGGCTAAATCCTGTTCAGTAAAGCCCATTTCTAACAGACTTTGCTTTGGAATATCAACTGGAACTTTACAATGACCACATAATCGACGTGCTAGTCGCTGTGCAATCACCAAATTAACTGAGGTTGCAATGTTAAATGACGGCACGCCCATATTTCTGAGTCGCGTTAATGTCTCTGGAGCACTGTTGGTGTGTAGTGTTGATAAAACCATATGACCTGTTTGTGCTGCTTTGATTGCGATCTCAGCAGTTTCTAAGTCTCGAATCTCCCCGACCATAATAATATCAGGATCTTGGCGTAAAAATGACTTTAATGCGGCTGAGAAGGTTAATCCAACTTTCTGATTCACGTTGACTTGGTTAATACCTTCTAAGTTAATCTCGACGGGATCTTCAGCGGTCGAAATATTTGAACTCTCAGTATTGAGAATGTTTAAACCTGTATATAGGGATACGGTTTTCCCTGAACCTGTTGGACCTGTAATAAGGAGCATTCCTTGAGGTTTGTCCAAGGCATCCATAAATAATTGCTTTTGCGCAGGTTCATAACCTAAGGCATCAATCCCCAACATCGCACTGGATGGATCTAAAATACGTAAAACGAGCTTTTCACCAAAAAGGGTGGGGAGTGAGTTCACACGAAAATCAATCGCTTTAGTTTTTGAGATTTTAAGTTTAATACGCCCATCTTGTGGAACACGTTTTTCAGAAATATCCATTTGAGACATCACTTTTAAACGTGAGGCTAAACGATTTGCCAACTGTAAAGGAGGATTGGTAATTTGACGTAATACTCCATCTACACGATAACGAACACGATAAGATTTTTCGTAAGGCTCAAAATGCAGATCTGAAGCCCCCATACGAATGGCATCGATTAAAAGCTTATTGATATATTTAACAATTGGTGCTTCTTCTTCAGCAGATTGGGAATCCTCGCTTTCTTCAGAAATAGGATCATCTGTGGTCATGATGTCAACATCAAAATCATCATCACCGAAATCAAAATTTTCTTCTGCTGTAAAATACTTTTGTAATATTTTTTTTAATTTATCGTGTTCAACAATAATCGGTTCAATATTTAATTTGCTGTTAAAGCGAATGGCATCTAATGCTTCAATATGGGTTGGATCGCTGGTTGCCACATAAAGAATATTGCCACGATGAACCAATGGAAGTACATCATGTTTGCTAAATAGGCTGTTATCCACAATTTCTTTAGGGAAAAGCTGAGGATCATAAGCATCTAAATCGAAAAGTGGTTCCCCAAATTCAATCGAAATCATTTCTGCGATTGCTAAAGGCTTTATGTTTAAAGTTTCTACAAGATAAGCAACCGTATTGATTTTATTTTTTTTTGCTTTTTCGATCGCATCTTGCATTTGTTGAGTTGATAAAAGCCCTTCGTCAACCAAGCGACGAATATAACCTGAAAAACGTGGTGAATTTTGTTGCGTAGACATCCCCAATACACCTTAAATTTATTTTATAATTGGAATCTGAAAATTATACGGCTCTGAGCAAAAATATCCATAATTAAAGTACTTTATGTTGAAGGATATTTCATCAATAACATGAACTAATTGTAATTATAGTGTCGATTATTGACCTACTCATAGATTTACTCTGTTTTTCATTCCATCTAAAAAACAATGTGCTTATATAAAATATTCTGTGAATGAATAAATTCCGTGTAGAATGTGCGCATTTTCGATAAAAGGTTAGATGTATGTCGGGTTCGACTATTATTCCTTGGGTTGTCGGCAATTGGAAAATGAACCCAATGCAGGCTAACGCGCAACAACTGATTCAAGATTTAAAACAACACTTATTGCAAGAAGTTGTTTCTGAGCACGATTGTCATATCGGTATAGCGCCAATATCAATTGCTTTACTCTCAGTTAAAACACAGTTAGATGATGCTTCTGTGAAAATTGCTACAGTTGCACAGGATGTTTCACGTATGGCTGGAACAGGGGCTTATACTGGAGAGGTTAGTGCAGATTTACTCGTTGATAGTGGAATTCAGTTTGTATTAATCGGTCATTCTGAACGTCGTGAGATTTTTGGTGATAATCCACAAATTTTATCGGATAAAATTCATTATGCATTAAATGCCAATATGACCATTATCTACTGCGTAGGTGAAAGCCTAGAACAACGTGAAAGTGGTCAAGCTGAACAAATCGTTTTGCAACAAATTTGTGATATCGCTTCTGTTGTAAAAGCAGAGCAGTGGCACAATATTATCATTGCTTATGAGCCAATTTGGGCGATAGGTACAGGTAAAACAGCATCTCCTGATGATGCACAAACCATGCACGCGAAAATTCGTGAAGGTTTGAATCAAATTACGCCAGAAGGAAATCGTATTGCGATTTTATATGGTGGTAGTGTTAAAGCAGAGAATGCAGTAGAGTTGGCGGCTTGCGCTGATATTAATGGAGCATTGGTTGGAGGTGCGTCATTAAATGCTACATCTTTTCATCAAATTGCTCTAGCATTTGCAAAACAAAATAAATAGGAGTTCAGCATGCATAGTTTTGTGCTGGTAGTACATATCATTTTAGCTGTATTGATGATTGTGTTGATTCTTGTACAACACGGTAAAGGTGCAGATGCAGGTGCTTCTTTCGGTGGTGGCAGTGCGGCAACGGTATTTGGTGCATCTGGCTCAGCAAGTTTTCTGACACGCTTAACTGCAATACTGACAGCTTTGTTTTTTGTCACCAGTTTAAGTTTGGCTGTTTTTGCCAAGAAACAGACTTCAGATGCATATGGTTTGAAAACAGTGCAGACCACAACTGCACCTGTTCAATCGAATTCGCCTGAAACTTCACCAACTGCACCAAAAACAGCAGAATAATTGAATTTTTCTCTTTCAATTTTTTGATGAAGCGCATAGAATGCCCCACACAAGCTGCGGTGGTGGTGGAATTGGTAGACACGCTACCTTGAGGTGGTAGTGCCTTCGGGCGTGGGGGTTCAAGTCCCCCCTTCCGCACCAAGATTATTAACCAGATAATTTTGGTGTACGCAGTGTATATGTTGTTGCGGGATGGAGCAGTCTGGTAGCTCGTCGGGCTCATAACCCGAAGGTCGTTGGTTCAAATCCAGCTCCCGCTACCAATTTTGATTAGGGTGCAACTTAATCAAAACGGAAAGTAAAAATTTCATTGAAGTTTATTTATTTTTTGTATATAATTTTGCAACGTTGATGCGGGATGGAGCAGTCTGGTAGCTCGTCGGGCTCATAACCCGAAGGTCGTTGGTTCAAATCCAGCTCCCGCTACCAAGTTTCTAAAAGGGCTCACAGATAGGTGGGCCTTTTTGCACAGTGGACTTTAGTTTTCTGTGCAATAATAGGGGCGTTTACGCCCTTTTTTATTGGCTATCGTGTAGTGTCGATATGAGCCGTATACGGCGAAAAGTTAAAGTGTCATGTTTCACTACTACTATGGCGTGTATGGTCTGTGTCGGTCCAGTGACCGATTAAATCGCACAAAAATGACGAGAGTAAATGAAGCTATCAAGTAAAACTCAAGCACTTCAAGACTTAATCACTCCTGCAGTGCAAGCCTGTGATGTGGAGCTTTGGGGAATCGAATTTATTCCTCAAGGTAAGCGTTCTCTGTTACGTATTTTTATCGACAAACCTATCGATGAGAATGCAACACCTGTTATAACTGAAGATGGTGAAGACGAATTGGGTCGTGGTATTGGCGTACAGGACTGTGTACGTGTGACTCAACAGGTTGGGGCAATGATGGATGTGCATGACCCAATTTCTGGTGAATACTCCCTAGAAGTCTCATCTCCTGGTTGGGATCGTCCCTTTTTCAAACTTGAACAAATGCAAGCTTTTATCGGTCAGCAAGTGGCTTTACGCTTAATTTCTGCGGTTGAAAATCGTCGTAAGTTCCAAGCGAGGTTAATTGCTGTAGACGTTGCAAATGAATTGATTCAAGTTGAAGTTGAGAAGCAACAAGTACTAGAAATCGATAGCAACAATATAGATAAAGCAAATTTGATCTATCAAGACTAAATTTAATTGATAAGAATTTGAATAGTAGGTGACTTATGGGCCGTGAAATTCTTACCGTTGCAGAGACGGTTAGTAATGAAAAAGGTGTTAGTCGTGAAGCGATCTTCGAAGCACTTGAACAAGCTTTAGTGGCTGCAACGAAGAAAAAATTCTACGAAGGCACAAATTCTGAAGAAGCTGAGCTTCGCGTGGAAATTGATCGTAAAACTGGCGAATATAGAACATTCCGTCAGTGGACAGTCGTTGCAGACGAAGATCATGAAATGCCAGCTTGCCAAGACGCTATTTCTGATTTAAACCCAGAACAATGGTCAATTGGTGATGTGCGCGAGCTTGAAGTACCATCCATTGAGTTTGGTCGTATTGCAGCGCAAATTGCAAAGCAAGTGATTGTTCAAAAAATTCGTGAAGCTGAACGTGCGTTAATTGCAGATGCTTATGAATCTAAAGTCGGTGAGCTTGTCTATGGTGAAGTTAAAAAACAAACCAAAGATGGCTTTATCATTGACTTAGGTGATAATGCAGAAGCGTATTTAGCACGTGAAGAAATGATTCCTAAAGAAATCCTTCGCCCTAAACAACGCATGAATGCGATCCTTTTCAACGTAAATCGTGAAGGTCGTGGTGCACAATTACAATTGTCACGTGCTAAACCAGACATGTTGATTGCTTTAATGAAAAAGGAAATTCCTGAAATTTCTGAAGAAATCATTGAAATTAAAGCAGCTGCGCGTCAACCAGGTGTTCGTGCTAAAATAGCCGTGAAAACCAACGATCATCGTATTGATCCTGTTGGTGCTTGTATTGGTATGCGTGGTACACGTATCCAAGCAGTACAATCAGAGTTAAATGGTGAGCGTATTGATGTTGTGGTGTGGTCGGATGATCCTGCTCAATATATCGCAAGTGCTTTAGAGCCAGCTGATGTATCGGGTATTGTGATTGATGAAGATGCACGTACAGCAGATATTATCTTTGCGACCAGTGATCAGTTGGCTCGTGCCATTGGTTCACAAGGTCAAAATGTTCGTCTTGCATCGGAATTAACGGGTTATAAACTCGATATGATGCTTGAAGATGAATATCGTGCTCGTCAACAAAGTGAAGCACAACAATATTTAGATATGTTCGTAGAACGTTTAGATATTGAAGAAGATTTAGCAATGGCATTGGTAGAAATGGGCTTTACTTCTTTAGAAGAAGTGGCTTATGTTCCTGCAGAAACATTCGATGAAATCGAATTGGATGCAGAACTTGTTGAAATGTTGCAAAGTCGTGCGAAAGAAGCTGCTTTAGCAGATGCGTTAAAACAGCAAGAAAATATTCAAGATCCAAGTGAAGAACTTCTAGCAATGGAAGGAATGACTTCAGAGATCGCTCATTCATTAGCCGCTCGCGGTGTAGTCACTGTAGATGATTTAGCTGACCAAGCAACTGACGATATCTCTGATATTGAAGGTTTAGGCGCGGAAAAAGCAGGTCAACTTATTATGAAAGCACGTGAATCATGGTTTAACTAGGAGGTAATACATGACGGATAAGTCAATTCAAGAGTTAGCAGTCAGCGTAGGGCTTCCAGTTGAAAAGCTTTTAGATCAAGTGCGTAATGCAGGTCTACCGCAGCAAAAAGCTGATGACAAAATCTCTACGGAACAGCAAAGTACCCTTGTCGATCATTTGAAGAAAATTCATGGTCAAGGCGATGGGGATGCAGGAAAAATCACGTTGAAACGTAAAACAACAAGTACTGCTAAAGTGGCAAGTACTTCTGGTAAGGCAAAAACCATTAACGTGGAAGTTCGCAAGAAGCATACGTTTACGAAACCGAATCCAGAACAGATGAAAGCTGAAGCACTTGCAAAAGCTGAAACTCAAACCAGAACACTTGCTGACTTAAAAGCACGTGAAACTGGTGATGGAAAGAAAACTGAACAACCAGAAAACAAAGCAAAAGCAACTTTAGATGCAATGCGTGCTGCGCAGAAGAAAGAAACTGCAAAAGTAACGCAAAAAGCTGAAGTTGTTGTAAAACGTCGTTCAACGAACAAGACGATTACCAAAGCTACAGTTAAAACGATTGAAACACCTGAGCAAAAACGTATACGTGAAGCAGAATCAGCGAAGTTAAAAGCGACTGAAGAAGCAGCTCGTCGTAAATCTGCTGAGGAAGCTCAACAACGTACGCTTGAGCAAATGCGTCAAATGGCAACCAAATACTCAGGTGATGAAACTGCGCCTGTGATTCGTGTTGTTGATGACTCTCCATTAGCTGCTGGTCTTGTTGGTCAGGCTTATGAAGATTCATTTGCGAAAGAAGATCGTGAAATTAAACGTGGTACGAATACGCCAAGTACACGTGCACCGAAAAAAGGTGGACGTCGTGGTCAAGAAGAGCAATCTTTCAGTCAAAACCAGCATAAACGTGGTTTAAAAACAAGCCAAGCAAACAAGCATGGATTTGAAAAACCAGTTAAAAAACAAGTTTATGATGTTGAAATTGGTGAAACGATTGTTGTTGCTGATCTTGCAGCGAAAATGGCGATTAAAGTTCGTGAAGTTATTAAATCACTCATGAAAATGGGCGAATTGGTTACTCAGAACCAAGCGATTGAACAATCGGTTGCAGCGTTAGTTGTAGAAGAAATGGGTCATAACCCAGTTCTTGTATCTGATACGCAAGCAGAAGATAACTTACTTGAAGCAGCTGAAGAAGCGCGTGGTGCTCAAACGACTCGTCCTCCAGTGGTAACAATCATGGGTCACGTTGACCATGGTAAAACATCGCTTCTTGACCGTATTCGTCGTGCGAAAGTTGCACAAGGCGAAGCGGGCGGTATTACACAGCATATTGGTGCTTATCACGTTGAAACTGAGAAAGGTATTATTACTTTCCTAGATACACCTGGGCATGCTGCATTTACTGCAATGCGTTCACGTGGTGCGAAAGCAACAGACATCGTGGTATTGGTTGTTGCAGCAGATGATGGTGTGATGCCACAAACAGCTGAAGCAATTGATCATGCACGTGCTGCGGGTACTCCAATTATTGTTGCTATCAACAAAATGGATAAAGAATCTGCTGATCCAGATCGCGTATTGAATGAATTGACCGTTAAAGAAATTGTGCCTGAACAGTGGGGCGGTGATGTACCTGTAGCCATGGTTTCTGCACATTCTGGTCAAGGTATTGATGAGCTTCTAGATTTGATTTCAATTCAAGCTGAATTGTTAGAATTGAAAGCATCTGAAGAAGGTGCTGCACAAGGTGTTGTTATTGAATCACGTGTCGATAAAGATCGTGGTGCAGTTGCTTCTATCCTTGTACAAAACGGTACATTAAAAGTGGGTGACTTAGTCCTTGCAGGCGGATCTTATGGTCGTGTTCGTGCAATCACTGATGAAAATGGTCAACGTATTAAATCTGCAGGTCCTTCAATTCCAGTTGAAATTTTAGGTCTTCCAGAAGCGCCAATGGCGGGTGATGAAGTTCTTGTTGTAAATGATGAGAAAAAAGCCCGTGAAGTTGCTGATGCACGTATTGCTCGTGAACGTGAACAACGTTTAGAGCGTCAAAGTGCAATGCGTCTTGAAAATATCATGGCGTCTATGGGCAAGAAAGATGTGCCTTATGTGAACGTTGTGTTGAAAACTGATGTACGTGGTACGTTGGAAGCATTGACTGTTGCATTGTCTGCATTATCTACAGATGAAGTTCGTGTACGTGTCATCGGTTCAGGTGTTGGTGCAATCACTGAGTCTGACGTTACACTTGCAGAATCTTCTGAAGCAGTTCTGCTCGGCTTTAACGTTCGTGCGGATACAACAGGTCGTCAAAAAGCTGATGCTGATGGCATGGATATTCGTTACTACAGCGTTATTTATGAATTAATTGATGATGTGAAAGCAGCCATGAGCGGTAAGCTTGCTCCTGAACATCGTGAAACAATTCTGGGTGTTGCGCAAGTACGTGAAGTATTCCACTCAAGTAAATTTGGTGCAGCTGCGGGCTGTATGGTTCTTGAAGGTATGCTACATCGTAATAAACCGATTCGCGTATTACGTGATGACGTGGTTGTGTTCCAAGGCGAACTTGAATCTCTTCGTCGTTATAAAGAAGTGGTTGACGAAGTTCGTGCGGGTATGGAATGTGGTCTTGCGGTTAAAGGTTATAAAGACATCAAAGTGCTTGATAAAATCGAAGTATATGATGTTCAACTGATTAAACGGAGTCTTTAATGGCGGGTAGTCAGCGTCTTAAGCGTATGGGCGATACTGTGCAACGTGAGTTGTCAGAACTGATTCGTCAAGAGCTGAAAGATCCACGCTTAGGTGGTCTTGTGACCATCTCTGCGGTGAAAGTTAGTCCAGACTTAGGTTATGCAGAAGTTTATGTCACTGTAATGGGACGTGAATTGGGTGATGATCAGAGTGAAGTGGCAAACAAAGAAACATTAGATGTATTGAATAATGCAGCTGGTTTCTTACGTCATGAACTTGGTCGTCGTATCAAGACACGTGTTACGCCGCGTTTGCGTTTCCATTATGATAAAACCAATGCGTATGGTAACTATATGTTTGGTCTGATCGCTGAGGCAGTTAAAGATTTGCCTGAGCGCAAAGATGAATAAGCATCATTGTTGATGCTAAGAAATAAAAAAAGCCACCTTCGGGTGGCTTTTTTGTGGATAAGTTTTGAATTATCCACATGTTTAATCTAAGTTTTAAATATTAGATAGTTGTGCTTTAATTCTTATATTACTTATTTCTAATCAATAAAATGAAAACGATAATTTTGAATCTTTTTTATTGATCTGGGTGCTTTACTTATAGAGAGTAAATGTTAAGACGTATGTTTTTTTCTCAATGTAATTATGTTTAAGTTTTTTGTTCTACTTGATGCATTGATAAACAATATGTTTTTGATGTTAATATCAGAAATCAAACAAAACTTCTAAAAATTCTGTTTAAAATGTTTTTAAATTAACAAATACAAATAAATACTTGAGGTTTATATTCATGAATATGATTAAAAAAGGCTTGGTCGCTATCACTCTTGCAAGTACGCTGACATTTTCAGGCTGTGGCTATAATACTTTACAAGCAAAAGATGAAGCAGTAATCGCATCTTGGTCAGAAGTGCAAAACCAATATCAACGTCGTGCAGATTTAGTGCCAAACCTTGTGAATGTTGTAAAGGGTTATGCGACACATGAAGAAAAAGTTCTAACCGAAGTGACTGAAGCACGCTCAAATGTGGCAGGTCTTAAAGTTGATAAAGAAGTATTAGAAAACCCAGAGCTATTTAAGAAATATCAAGAAGCACAGTCTCAAATGACCAGTGCATTATCACGCCTTTTGTCCGTTACTGAAAATTACCCAGATTTGAAAGCCAATGAGCAATTTAAAGATTTACAAGTCCAGCTCGAAGGTACAGAAAACCGTATAGGCGTTGCACGAAATCGTTATATTACAACGGTTCAAGATTACAATACTTATGTTCGTCAATTCCCTCAAGCCATGACTGCAAAAGTGATTGGCATGAAACCAAAACCAAACTTTAGTGCAGAAAGTGGTGCTGAAAAAGTGCCGACAGTGAACTTTAATTAATCATAAATGATTTGGCTTTTATAAAGTTGAGGTTGAGTATGCTTGATTCAAGCAACATATCAGTTTTAAGCAGAATGAAAGCAATCATCCTGATGCTTTTATTTGCATGGATTGTTGCTTTTCAATCAGTAGCTTGGGCAGAAGTCGCAACTGCTTCAGATGAGAGTGAAGATGTAGTTGTGATGGGTAAGGTACTCAATCAACAGCAAAATCCACTGAATATTCCGAATGTTTTAGGACCAAAAAATAATGGGCAAACTTCGGTAAATCAGCAAGGAACTGCTTCTTCTGATGCAAATAAAGGAAATACAGCTCAAGCACCTACAGTACAACAACCAAAAGTTGCCAATGATATGGCGGATGGCGAATCCATTCGTCAATTGCCAACGTTAAACTCACCTGTTATTGATCAAGCAAATGTTTTATCTGCAGATGATAAACAGAAATTAGAACAACAAATTCGTCATCTCTATAATCAAGGCAAAGCTCAAATTGCTGTGGTAATTGTACCGACTACAGGGCAAGAAAGTATTTTTGATTTTGCGATGAGGATTGCAGAACAATGGAAATTGGGTTCAGCAAAGCAAGATAATGGCTTACTTATTGCTGTTGCAGTAAATGACCATCGAATTCATATTGCGACAGGATATGGCTTGGAAGGTGTTTTACCTGATATTTTGGTCAACCAAATTATTAGAAATCAGATTTCACCTTATTTTAAACAAGCACAGTATGGACAAGGCATACTGGCAGGTGTGACCGAAATTGAGCGAATTTTAAATCAAGATCCCGAAATTGCTCAACAGGCTGCCGAAGCTTTAAAAGAAAAACAAGCACAAGCTTTACATGAACAACAAGCGAAAGAAAAGACTTTAAGTACAGCACTCTTTATATTAATTGCAGGTATTGTTGGATCTTTTATCCTCGGTAATCGTTTAAGTGCTTCTGTAGCAGGGGTTACTGCATTTGCTGCAGGGTTGATCTATGGCTCAGGTATTGTCATGAGCTTGGTTCTAGGTTTTGGAATATTCTTTCTGTTGATCACGTCTGTTGCCCAGCTTATTTTCCAAATGTTTCTATCAGGCGGTGGTCGTGGTGGTGGAAGCGGTGGAGGATTTGGTGGTGGCGGAGGTTATAGCGGTGGTGGCGGTGGTTTTGGTGGGGGAGGGGCATCAGGCTCATGGTAACAAAAACAGATACAACGGCAATTGTCACAGAGCCGAAATTACACGAGCATATTCAACCGAGTTTAAAACGTTGGTTTAAGCATTTTTTATACTTACCTGCATCTAAACGCTATTTTAACAAACAAGATCAACATCAAATTGTTCAAGCTGTAACACAAGCTGAACAAGGCCATGTCGGTGAAATACAAGTAGTGATAGAAGGTCATATTCCGTGTTCGCAGGCATATCATCAAAATGCACGTTTACGTGCGCAACAGTTATTTGCAGAGTTGGGTGTTTGGGACACTGAATATAATAGTGGTGTTTTGCTTTATTTGAATTTGTGTGAGCAAACAGTCGATATTGTGGTTGATCGAGGAATTCATAAAGCAACTACGCAACAAGTATGGCAAGATATTTGTAATGTGATGATTGAAGAATTAAAGCATAAAAATTACCGACAAGCGGTAATACAAGGTGTGATTGAAATTGGCGAGATTTTAAACCAATTTTATGACCATAAAGTTGAAGATACTGAGAATGAATTAACAAATAAGCCGATTATTTTAAATTGAGTTGAATATTAAGTGACAAAAAAAGTCACTTTTTTACATGAAATTACTAAAAAGTACATGTTGAAATTTAATTCTTGTAAAGCATTACATTCTCCCTAAAATGTACAGTGTTCTAGTAGATAAAAATCTTTTAAATAAAAGTTATTTATCTCTTTTAAAATCGCTGAAAAGCTATAAAAAAATTTAAAAAATTGGAGAATGTTATGAAATCAGTTCAAAAGGGTTTCACCCTTATTGAGTTAATGATCGTTGTTGCGATTATCGGTATTTTGGCTGCGATCGCACTTCCTGCTTACCAAGATTACACAATTCGTTCGCGTATTACAGAAGGTTTAACAATTGCTGGGGATATTCAAAAACAAATTGCTGGTACGGCTACCCTTGCAGATCTAACAGTTGTTCGTGATACTTGGAATGCACAATCTGATGATAAAGGTGCTCAATCAAAATATGTTGAATCTGTATTAGTTGGTGACGGTACTGGAGTTGTTACTGTAGATTACCGTCATGATATTGTTGGTATAGCTGATGGTGAAGATACACTTTTATTATCTCCATACGTTTTTTCAGGTGATACACCAGTAACTTTAGCTGCTGCTTTAGCTGCTGGTACTACTGGTTCTGTAGATTGGGCTTGTACATCTGTATCTAATGCAAATGCAACGGCTCAAGGTTTAACGGGTGCTGCGACAGGTACTTTATTAGCTAAATATGCACCATCACAGTGTCGTTAATTTAAACTAAAGAAAAAGCAGCCTCAGGGTTGCTTTTTTTGTTTTTTAAATTAGCCATTTAACAAAAAAAGTGAATATGTGACAAAGTTTTACTCGAATTTTTTTTATAAAATGATGCTGTATAAATCAAATACAATAATACGTAATAAATAATGATTATAAGGTTAGAGGCTGAAATGAGTCGTGGTTTTACGCTAATTGAATTAATGGTGGTGATGGCAATTATTGGTATTCTAGCTGCTATAACTTTACCTGCATATCAAGATTATGTGATAAGGACAAGAGTTGTTGAAGGATTAAATTTAGCGGGTAGTGCTAAAACCTCTATAGCAGCAGAAGCTATTATTACACCATTAGATTTACAAGTTGTTGCTACATCTTGGAATAAGCAAGTGAATAATCATGGTGCGCAAAGTAAATATGTAGAAAGTGTTTTGGTGAATGATCAAACAGGTGAAATAACTGTAAGTTTTAATGCAAGTTTTATTGGGATAGCAGCGACCGAAAATACTTTGATTCTGAGCCCATTTATTCGTATAAATCAGGCTCAAATTGTCAGTTTGGAAACAGCATTGAAAAATGGTGGTAATGGGACAGTAGATTGGGCTTGTTCGTCTCAAACCCAAAAAATAGCGATTCAGTATGGTATGACAGGAGCAACTTTAGGTACAATTCAAGCAAAATATGTACCTGCTGCTTGCAGATAATAAAGTATTTAAAATGTGAATTAGATATTGGGATGACGTAGTTCGTGATTAATGCAAAAAATAGATTTCTTTTAACGCACCTCTCTGTTTCGTTGTTTGTAGCATTACTTGCAATTATTATTGTATTTGTTTTTTGGTATCCATCACCCATTAATAAAGCATTGGGTGTTACACATATTTTTTTAATGATGCTTGCGATTGATGTTGTTATTGGGCCCATTCTAGGTTGGTTTGTTTATAAAGAAGGGAAAAAATCATTAAAATTTGATTTAATGGTGATTATATTTTTACAGATGATTGCATTGGGTTATGGTATTTATAGTATTGCTCAGGCACGCCCTGCATGGCTTGTATTTAATGTTGATCGTTTTGAGCTTGTGAAGAATAATGAAATTGATCGTAGTCACATTATTAAAGCCAAGCCTGAATATCAATCTTCACCATTTTTAAAACCAGAATATGTCGCTGTAAAAAATATTGAGAATAATAAAGAAAAAAATGAATTAATGATGCAAGAAATATTTAAAGGGGTATCGTTAGCTCAACGTCCTGAATTATATCAGCCTCTGGATTTAGCTAAAGGCGAGATTCAGAAAAGATGCCAAAAGTTAGATATATTAATTCAGTTTAATGATCAGAATGATGTGAATAAAATTTTAGCAAAATTTCCTCAGGCAACAGCATGGTTGCCTTTACAGACACATTCAATTGATATGGTTGTTTTAATCAATAAAGAAAAAGCTGGAGTGGTTGAAATTGTAGATTTAAGACCATGGAAATAATTCAACTTTATTGATGTAAATTAAAATAAGAGAACTGCGTGTATAATCACCGCAGTTCTCTTATTTTCCTGACTCATGAAAGCCTACTTTCTCTATCTTTCAGTGATGCTCCTTAGTGCAGCATGGCTTCTTCCATTCCATAAAACACCGTGGACAACTTTTGGTAGTGAAGTACTGACTTTTTTAGCTGCTTTGGCTTTATTAGCCACTTTATTAAATCAGCAAATTAAAATTCCAAAACCGCAATTGATCGCTTTACCCATCTTATTGATTCCATTGTTGCAATGGGGCTTTGGACAAGTGATTTATATCAGCAATGCATTACTCTGTACTGCATATATTGCAATGTTTTGGTTGATGATTATTGCTGGGTATAATTTATCTTTAAATGAAGGACGAGATAAAGTATTTAGAGCTTTGAGTATATTACTTATTTTTATAGGCTTAATTTCAAGTTTAATCGCTATTTTGCAATGGTTACAGCTTAGCTCTTATTTTTCGCCTTATATAAATATTTTAAAAGGCAATCGCCCTTATGCTAATTTTGCACAACCTAATAATCTAGCTACTTTTCTAAGCATGGGCTTATTGGCTTGTCTCTATTTTTATGAAAAAAGAATTGCTCCAAATTTAGTTTTAGTTCCAATGTCACTTATTTTTATTTTTACTATTGCTTTAACCCAGTCTCGTACTTCATGGGTAGTGTGCCTTTTTATCTTGGTGTATTTTGGTATCAAACAATTCAAAGAACAAAAACGCTTCAGTTTTATTCAATTATTGTCTTGGGTTGCTGTGTTTATTACAATCATTAGTTTCTTACCCTATTTGAACCATTTGATTGAATCAGTCTCAAATCAGCAAATTGCTGAAACAGCTTCAGTGGTAGAGAGAGCTTCATCAGGTTATTTACGTTTTGATATGTGGTTACAAGTCTTGGTGGCACTTTCAGAGCATCCTTGGTTCGGTTATGGCTGGAACCAAACAGGAATGGCGCAAATCGCTGTCTTTGATCTCTATCCATCGCATGAATGGTATAAAAGTGCACACAATGTCATTTTAGATTTATTGGTGTGGAATGGCATTCCCATTGGTTTAATAATTATTGCGTATTTAGGTTGTTGGTTATTTTGGCTAAATAAAGGCGTAAGAGATACAGAGTCAATTATTGCAACATTGATGGTTTGCGCCATTTTAATTCATGCAATGTTGGAATATCCAATTCATTATGCTTATTTCTTATTACCCATGGGTTTTTTATTGGGCATTATTCAAGCGCAATATCCAAAACTTCCTTCAAAGATAATGAGTCCTTGGATTATTGGAACACTACTCATTGTGGGTGTGATTTTAACAGCAATGATTTATCGTGATTATAACTTATACCGTGAACAAAGTGTTTTAGCAGGTAAAACTGCACCTTTGAGCCAGTCACAGCAAGAGATAATGAATGAAGATATTTGGGTGCTGACACAGTTTAAAGAGCGCGTTTGGTGGATTGGTTTTAATCCTACGACAAAGCTTTCAGATGCTGAATTAGTGCATATGGGGCGAATGGTTGCCAATTTAGCATCAAAATATGATCTATATAAATATGCGCAAGTTTTAGCATTTAATGGTCGTAAAGCTGAAGCTGAGCATCAACTTTGGATTTTAAAAACCTTACATGGTCAAGAAAATACCTATCAAGATGTATTGGATAGTTTGGAAGCAATACATGAAGAAGAGCCAAAGAACATGCGTTAAATAAAAATACTACCTAATAAAAAACCCCCGTAATTGGGGGATTTTTTATGTATACCTATTACATTTGGCTTTGAATGTAATTCTCAATGCCGACATTTTCTACGAGGTCAAGCTGAGTGGTTAACCAATCCCAGTATTCTTCTTCTTTCTCTAAAATTTCTTGAACCAAATCACGGGTCACATAATCTAGATTTTGTTCAGCCAATTCAACTGCTGCTTTAATCGCTTCAATATTCTCTTTCACTTTACGAATATCACAATTTAAGACTTCAACCGTATGCTGACCAATATACAATTTGCCTAAATGTTGTAAATTCGGTAAGCCCTCTAGGAATAAAACGCGTTCAATAATTTTATCGGCATGCTTCATTTGGCGAATGGATTCTTTATATTCAGCCGAACCCAATTTTTCAACGCCCCAATCATTAAACATACGAGAATGTAAAAAGTATTGGTTGATTGCAGTCAAATGATGATACAGCACTTGATTGAGTTGATTAATTACATCACGATTGCCTTTCATTGTAAAAGCTCCATTAACAATTTCTGCCCTAATGACTTTTTAAGGCAATCTATACCTCATATAGTAACCAAGTCCGTTTTGTCTGGCGAGTAGTTTATTGAACGGCAAATGAAAATCGCAATCAAAAACAATAAGAATGAAGGATTTAAAAAAATAACCCGCTCTGAGTCGAAGCGGGGGAGGAGAATGATCCGAAGATCATCGAAAATGTTATCGTTATTTTAAGCGTTTTAAATAGGATTTAGGCTGCAAAAGAAATACGAGCCGCAATGTCGGACAGTTCATCATTAATGATGCTACGTGCTTCTGGAGCACAGCGACCACAACACGTGCCTAGGTCAAGTAGATCACGAATTTCACGATAGCTTTCAGCGCCATTTGCAACGGCGTCTTTAATATCTTGATCTGTAATGCCACGGCACAAGCAAACGTACATGAGAATGAACCACAGTATTAAATGCGATAGTTGATATTAGTGATAATTGTTATCACTTGTCAATAAGTTTCATTTAAATTTTAACTTATATTGATTGGCTTTTTGAATAAAAAAACACCACCTGATCGGTGGTATTTAATTTTGAATCTAAGTTGCTGATTTTTATGAATGATGCATTTTATTGGCTAATCACCACAATACCATCCATTTCAACCAAAGCATCTTTTGGTAAACTTGCTACACCAAGCGCTGCACGAGCAGGATAAGGTTGAGCAAAGTATTCACCCATAATTTGGTTGACCAATTGGAAGTGAGAAAGGTCAGTTAAAAATATATTGAGCTTTACAATATCGGCTAATGTACCACCAGCAGCTTCACATACCGCTTTTACATTATCAAAAACACGTCGAATTTGGGCTTCAATGCCAACAACCAATTCCATGCTATATGGATCTAAACCAATTTGACCAGAAAGATATAAAGTATCTTTAACAAGAATAGCTTGAGAATAAGTTCCGATTGCAGCAGGGGCATTTTCAGTATGAATCACTTGGCGGGACATCAATTTCTCCTTATTTCATCTCAATTCATCATAAAGGATGAATACTTTTCATGAAAGTCCTATCGGTTAATTAGATTAACAGGCTTTTGATACTTCATTGATTGCAATAGGCATATTTAAGCGAGTGATTCGTGGAAAACCATAATGCATACGTAATTCACGAATAATTTGCGCAATTTGTTTACGGTTATTTACCACAATATTGACGTAAGTTTTATCATCATGGGTACGAACAGATTCAACCCCAGTTTTTGATTTACGACATAAATAAATTAATTCGGAAATTTGTTCATCATTTAGAACAAGATCGATACTTAAATATGCTGTGAAATTGATGTCATCTTCATCTTCTGAAGTCCAATTTAAAGGCATGATATTTTCTGGATGAAGATGTTGTTCATGCAGTAAGTTATGGCACCGTGCGCGATGTACGATTAAACCGCGACGTGATAAATGCCCTTGAATTGGGTCACCTAACACGGGATTACAGCAGTGTGCATACTTCACATCTACGCCATCTGTCCCTTGAATGAGGCGATTTGAAGTCAGTTGTTCTTCTGTTTGATCTTGAGCAAATAAATGATTGGCCACCAATTGCGGTAGTAAGTCACCCACTGCAATTTGTTCATAGAGCATTTCTTTGCTTTGTACATGACGCCATTCTAATAAATCGGTCCAATCTTCTTCAGACAAATCATTTACAGAGCGATTGAATAATTTTAAAGCACGATTTAAAGCTTGCTGTCCGACTAGGCGTTGTTCATCAATATCTTGTTCTTTCAGTATATTTTGTAAAGCTCGTCGGGCTTTTTGTGTATTAATGAAGCTGAGCCAATCAGGATTTGGGGTTGCTAAAACATCAGTAATAATCTCGACAACTTGTCCACTGCTGAGCGGTGTCGATAATGGCTTCATTTCTCCATCGATTTTAGCGCCTACAGCATGGTTGCCTAAGAATAAGCTAGCTGAATAGGCAAAATCGACAACCGTTGCACCTTGAGGCAATTCATGTAGTTTACCGTGAGGTGTATAAACCCAGATTTTTTCTTGATGCAAATAATCTAATAAATCATTAAATGTGGTTTTTGCACAATCGCCACCGACAAGTGCATTTAGATTTTGCATAGAAGCTTGAATTGCAGAACGACAAGCTTGAGGAGCATTTTCACCCAGTACTACACCAAAACGCGCAGCTTTACGCATCAGTTCGGTTTGAATGGTTAATGAAAGGGTGGTCTTTTCACCTTTAAGGCGAATCATTAAAGATTGATTACCACCTGGAAGTGGGCGACGAATATGATCTTCATAATGTAGCACTTGAAAATTTTCACGTAATGCTTCAATTAAACGATCGCAATCTGCAATGCTTTGTAAAATAATTTCAAAAGCGTGACTGTGGGTGAGTTCTTGTAGATCAATTTCATTTTTAACGAAGTGGCGAAGGAGTTCAATATTGTTATTCTTTTTCTTAATTCGACCTTGAATATGATAATTGTTCAATAATTCACTTAAATTTTGTTCCCAAATGGTTTGGTATTGACAGCGCTCAGGTTTGGTTTGTGCTAATGACTCTTGAACATTGTTATACATATCTAAATCAAGATTCTGATAACACAAATGTTCGAGGTTATCCGCCATTTCATTCATGCCGACAAGACGAGCCATCGGAACAAAAATATCAAAGGTTTCTTGGGCAATACGGGCACGTTTATCAGGTCGTAACGCGCCTAATGTGGTCATGTTGTGATAACGATCAGCCAGTTTAATAATAATGACACGTGGGTCTTGTAGGGTGGCTTGGAGAATTTTTCTGAAAGATGCTGCTTTGTTATATTCTTTATCACTTGAATGGCTTAGTTTGGTTACACCATCAACCAGTTCTGCGACGACTCGCCCGAATTTGGTCGTAATATCATCTTTACTAAAATCAGTGTCTTCAATCACATCATGTAACAGTGCAGCCATGAGTGTTTCAGCATCCAAACGCATATGCGCTAAAATACAACTCACTGCAATAGGATGGAGAATATAGGGTTCACCACTTTTTCGAGTTACACCATCATGCGCATTGTCGGCATAATCGCAGGCAGCAAGAACTTTCTCGACTTCGCTTGGTTTTAAATAAGCGTCGATAATAATATGAAGCTGTTGCTTAGCTTGGCTGACCGTTTGGCCTGGCATAAAACACCTACTTTTGAATCGCTGATTTGATACTATTTTTCCCAATCCTTTAATGAAAAGCATATTGCTTCACTTGTCAATTTGTTGGCAGAAATATTCTTTATTTTTTTTAACAAATTTTGAGGATTTTGTCGAATGGTTATCAAAATAAATTGCAATAAAAAAGCCTAGTATAAAAACTAGGCTTTTTTTGAGGATTTAACTTATTGGAAAGAAAAACCATCAAGACTTAAACTATTTGCTGAAAGTGCAAGATCTAAACTAGAAGTTTGGTAATCTTGATCACGTTGTTTCAAAATATCTTTAGTAACATGACCAGACGCAATTTCACGTAAAGCAACGACAGTCGGTTTATCATTGTCCCATTCTACAGTTGGTTCAATACCTTGACGTGCGAGTTGACGCGCGCGTTTGCTTGCCACTAGTACAAGCTCAAAGCGGTTGTCTACATGGTCTAAACAATCTTCAACGGTTACGCGTGCCATAAGAGTTCTCGTTTGAATTCAAAATTTTTAAATAGACTGCGGAGTATAAAAGGCTTTAACTAGAGACTCAAGTTTTAATCGCACTATTCATACAGACGGTATATTAAGATTGTGGCGTGATAAGATTCTGAATCATCACTTGATGTCGATTTGCCTGTTGATTTAAGGTTAAACGATTTGCATTAATCACCGATTCAAGGTCATGCAAGGCTTTGTTAAAATCATCATTAATAATAATATAATCAAAATTAACATATTGTTGCATGTCTTCGACGGCACAACTTAAACGATGCTCAATCACTTCCACAGAATCTGTGCCACGATTAGATAGACGTTGACGTAAATCAAATTGTGTCGGTGGAAGAATGAAGATTTGCTTTGATTCAGGAAAAAGTTTACGAACTTGCTCAGCACCTTGCCAATCAATTTCAAGTAAAACGTCATGTCCTTTAGCTAATTGCTCTTTTACCGTTGCTTGTGCTGTTCCATAGAAGTTGCCAAAAACTTCAGCAAATTCAATAAAACCACCTTGGTTAACTTGTCCAAGAAAATTTTCTTTGGATGTGAAATGATAATGTACACCATCAAGTTCACCAGGACGTTGTCCGCGAGTCGTATGAGAAACAGAAACGTGTAAATTGCTGACCCGCTCAAGTAGGGCTTTAACGAGAGATGTTTTGCCTGTTCCAGATGCAGCAGAAACGACAAACAATAGACCCGACATGATATTTTTCCTGATATGATAAAATATCTTCTCTATTTTAGAGTAGACGGGTATTAAACAAAATAGCTATGTGCGTTTTGTTTGTATCTTTCTTCAAAAAGTTGACCCTAAATTTAAGCGAGCGTTGAGGGATTTATGGAAATTGTATTGGCTAATCCACGTGGTTTTTGTGCAGGTGTTGACCGTGCAATAGCGATCGTCAATCGTGCGCTTGAATGTTTTAATCCACCGATTTATGTGCGCCACGAAGTTGTACATAATAAATTTGTGGTCGATGATTTACGTCAACGCGGCGCGATCTTCGTTGAAGAGTTAGATGAAGTACCTGATGATAATATTGTGATTTTTAGTGCACATGGAGTCTCTAAAGCGGTACAACAAGAAGCAGAGCGTAGAGGTTTAAAAGTTTTTGATGCAACTTGTCCTTTAGTGACGAAAGTACATATTGAAGTCACTAAATATGCGCGTGAGGGAACGGAAGCAATTCTGATTGGCCACGAAGGACATCCCGAAGTTGAAGGGACAATGGGGCAATATGATAAGAAAAAAGGCGGTCATATTTATTTGGTCGAAGATGAGGAAGATGTTGCATCTTTACAGGTTAAAAATTCAAATAAAGTTGCATTTGTAACTCAAACAACGTTATCGATTGATGACACAGCTAAAGTGATTGATGCTTTACGGAGTAAATTTCCAAAAATTCAAGGTCCTCGTAAGGACGATATTTGTTATGCAACGCAAAATCGTCAAGATGCAGTAAGAGATTTAGCCAATCAATGTGATGTTGTACTTGTTGTAGGTTCTCCAAACTCTTCCAATTCAAATCGTTTACGTGAATTGGCGGAACGTATGGGTAAACATGCATATTTAGTTGATAATGCAGATGAACTGCAAAAAGAATGGTTTAAAAGCGATGCTAAAATTGGTGTTACTGCGGGCGCTTCAGCGCCAGAGATTTTAATTAAACAAGTGTTACAGCGCTTACAAGATTGGGGAGCAACAAACCCTCAAGAGTTAAGTGGGCGTGAAGAGAATATTACATTTAGTTTGCCGAAAGAGTTAAGAATTCATGTGACGCAAGCTTAGATAATATTTGTAATTATAAGCAGATAGCTGAAATATTCAGTTATCTGCTTTTTTATACCCTTTATCTTTCATGTATTGGTTTTGTTAAAAAATGAGTTATGATTTTTAATAGGGTAAAGTTTTATTGCTGTGGGGGCATAGTGAATAAGAATAACGGATTTACTTTAATTGAGTTGATGGTGACAATTGCAGTGCTTGGAATTATTGCTGCAATGGCTGCGCCTTCTTTTGGCAATATGCTAAATAAACAAAATCTAAATAAAAGTGGTCAAGATTTAATTACAGTTTTAAATAAAGCACGCTCAATTGCTGTACTTGAGCGACGACTGATGGAAGTGAAATTAACGACAAGTCAGACCGTTGATACTGTAAATCAATTAAATTGGATACCATCTGGTAAATCGATCTTAAAAACAGGTTCAACTAATTCTATTTTTTTTGGTATTTCAGGTGGGGTTTTTATTGAAGATCCAAGTGATACAACACGTATGATTCCTGCCAATAACGATACCGTTTTTACTGTATGTAATAGTTATATTAATAATGATAAGAATGCAAGGATTGTTACAATCTCACGTATGGGAACAATTCAGCCAACAACAGAGGGGACATGCTAATGCACTCATTTAGTCATCAGCGTGGTATTGGTATGATGGAAATACTCGTTGCTTTATTAATCTTATCAATCGGCGTACTTGGCTTTGTTGCTTTACAATATCGTGCATTAGAAGCCTCTTCTGAAAGTACGTCTCGTGTACAGGCAATCACAATTGCACGTGATCTAGCTGAACGTATTCGAGTAAATCGTAATGCTTTTTCTGTTTATAAAACTGAATTAGGTGCAGCTACCAATCAGAAAACTTTTAAGACCAATTGTTTAACAGTAAATTGTTCAGATACTGATTTAGCTGATTTTGATGTGTCTCAAGTGGTGAGTCGAGCATCAACTTTTGGCATGACAATGAATATTATGGATTGTCAAAATACAAATAATAGAAGTTGTATCTATGTAGCTTGGGGGGATTCAAGCGCTACCGATGGGACCGGGACAGGGGATTGTACTAATGGTAATGGCTATAGTGATAATTCGACCTGCATAATTATGGAGACCTATTAAAATGATAATTCAAAAAGGTTTCACATTAATTGAATTGATGTTGTCCCTTACTTTAGGATTAATTATTTCTGCTGCTGCAATATTACTTTTTTTGACAGGACAAAAAAGCTTGTCCATGCAACAAGGTACATCAGATATTCAAGATAATGCAAATTTTGGCTTAAATTATATTACCAAAGATTTACGGTTGATGAATTTAAATAGCACGAAATCGGTAATGGATGATCAGACAGTCTTAGGGGGAGTGGTTTTAACATCTTCGGTAAATTCTGTAAATATTGGAACTGCTGCGGCACCTATAAAAGTAAGTAATTTAAGTTCTACGATTGTCGGCACGACAGCAGGTTTAAATTTTCTATCACGCAGTGCAGAATCTTCATCATGGTCAGGGCTTTCCAACGTGAAAGTAGGAGGTTCGGATCAGGCGAGTGATCAATTAACTATACAATATATGCCTCAATATAGAATTGAAAATCGTGGAACGATATCAACATATGTTGGTGGTTATGATTGTGAAGGTAATGAACTAGCTTTCCCTGTAGCCGCAGGACGTCAAATGGTTGTGCAGCGTTATTTTTTAAGAGTTGATGTAAATAAAAGTGCGAATGAGCCTAATCAACCTCTAGCTTTGGTTTGTGATGCAGGAACTTATCCTGAGACAGGAAGTCCTGTAGCAATTACAGGGTTTGGTGGTGCAGGTGAAATTATTATGAAGCGAGTAGATCATTTAAGAATTTTACTTGGAGTTCAAAATGATAATGGTCGACGTTATATGTCAATTAACGATTATATGACTTCAGCAACACCACATCCAAGAATTGTATCAGTTCAATTTGGTATATTGGCACGCTCACTTCAATCTGTAAATGATGCAAAATCAATAAAAGATGATCAAACATTCGTTGTGTTAGATCAAACGGTGAGTGTTAAAAAACCAACAACAGGTGCGCCCAAATATATTAGGCAGGTAATTTCACAAACAATTGCGCTACGTAATGCAATTGGGGAGCGTGGCGAATGAAAAAATCTCAAGCAGGTGCAACGTTAATTGTTGTTTTGATTTTTCTTGTTGCTATGACAATTATTGGAACATTGGCAATTCGCCAAAGTATGGTTTCCTTAAGTATTGCAACCAATAGTCAAGTACAACAACTTTTGACTCAAAGCTCCGATGCCGCACTTTTTAAGTCAGAAAATCCAGCAGATCTAGCATATAGTTTAAGCCCTGCAGGTTTATTTGGTTATATCAATAATGCAAATGACAAAAATAAAGAATTAGTTTTTTGTTTTCGTGGAGATCAAACGCAATTTTTTAGTATTCGTCAAGCAAGTTTAATGCAGTGGAAAGAGGGCTCGCCATCCTTAACTAATAATAGTTTGGGGATTCGAGGCTACTGTGACTCTTCTCCACAATCTACGAATTGGTTCACAAGTGGTCGAAAAGCAGTTTTAACTCAAATTTCTGTGAAGTTTCCAACTGATAGCAGTTTGGATAACCCATTTTTTGATCGTGTTAGGGGAAGTGATTCACAAAAAGGGCAGATTGAAGAAGCTAAACGAGTCAAAATTTTTGCTGTGTCAATTATGCCGAGCCTATCGAAGGCGTCTCGTTCAGATATTAATGATTGTTTAAAAGGTAAAATGAGTCAGGTCACACCACCAGATGATAAGGATACTTCAACTTTAACACCAGATCAAAAAATTGATATAACTGCTTGTTTAACGAATTTAAATGTGCCTTTCACTACACAAGTGAGTGAGTACACAATCACCCAAGATTTCACTTAAGTGGGAGTGCAGATGATGAAAACTAAAAATAATAAATTGAATTTTTTTAGAAGTTTGAAGCCTAAATTGCTAACTGTCTGTGTTTCGGCATTAGGTACAGGCATGGTTTTGAGTAGTGTTGTTCAAGCCAGTGATATTGATGTATATCAACAGGCAAAATCTGGTGATATTACTTTAATGATGCTGTTTGATATCTCAGGAAGTATGGGGGCTCCACAGCTCACGGGAGATGCATCAGCATGTGATATTCCTTCATCGATAACCAGTGTTTACGATAGTGGGAGTATAGTTTCTACGAATGGAATACCAACTTATACGCGTTATTATTGCACAGTAAAAAATGATGTTTACTTCTACCGAAGCACTGGTTCTGGAAGTGCAATAAAGTACTTTAAATGTGGTGATAGTGGTACAACCTCAGCGAATAGTTGTTCTATAGAAATAGATAGTTTACCTGCTGATGCTGCTGAAATGAGCACATCGACATCAGGAGCTATAGTTAACTATTATAAAAAGAAACAAACAGATAGAT
Source organism: Acinetobacter sp. ANC 3832 (assembly GCF_002135415.1). Lineage (GTDB taxonomy): Bacteria > Pseudomonadota > Gammaproteobacteria > Pseudomonadales > Moraxellaceae > Acinetobacter. Next base: position 263,330 of record NZ_NEGJ01000001.1, on the reverse strand, counting down.
ATTACGATCGTATTACGCGCCTAAAAGATGCAATGTTTGATTTATTGAATGGCAATAGTGCGAAGGGTATTACAGCTATTTCTGATGATAAAATTATTGGATTATCAGCATATTCATTTAACGGTATAGGAGGTAATGGTTTTGTATTGGTTCCTGCTCGTAAATTAGGTGACGATGTTGTAATGAATGGTATTACAAGAAAACATAGAGCAGTTTTATTAGATGCAGTCGCAAATAAATTATATGCACGAGGGGGGACTCCAACTGGAAATGCATATGCTGAAGCTGCAGCATATTTAATGGGAACGAAAACTTTCAATGATGGGGAGTTGACTAACTTCACCTCTGGAAGTGGTGCACAAGTTTATTTTAGCTACACATCGGGATCTACAACTTACTATACGCAATGTAATACTTGGAATACTTCAGGGCAGTGTACAGAATGGCCAGGTTCAAGCAATTCAAATACTGCAGCAAGACCGTTTAATTTCTTACCTTTAGATTTGTCGGCATATACTCAAGCTCAATGTACAGTGAAATTGAAAAATAATAATAGTACGTCAAATCAGTCAGGTACATGTTACAACTTTAAAGGAAATGTTGTACGTAGCTCTGATGATGCACATGGATTTAATTATACAACAACTACAAAGAATGTAGCTGGAAGTCTATATGAAATGCCAGCATCATTAAGTCAAACTGAGGCAGTAAAAAAATGTAGTGGGCAGGGGATTTATGTATTAACTGATGGAGCACCATCAGGGCAACATGATCAAGCGAAAGCAATGAAAAATGCACTAAATAGTTCTAGTTTTTCATGTACAGAACAAGCTGGTAATGGTTCGTCACAAATCGCTACAAGTTGTGCATTAGCATTTAATCAAAAACTATTAGATACATCCAATCCAGCTGGAGTTAAGATTAAAACAGCAGTGGTTGGTTTTGGTAATGGATTTTCTAATTTAAGTTCATACGATCCAAAGAAAAATCAAGAAGATAATTTACTTGCTTTAGGAAGCATTGACACAATTCAAAAAGCTGCCGCTGAATGGGGGATTCGTGGTGAAGGGGGCTGGTATTCAGGTTCAAGCTCTCAGGATGTTGTGAATAGTGTAAATAATTTTATTAATAGTTTATCAACTGATATCCCCGCAGTAACTACAGGTTCGCCAACTATTGCACGGGATAGTTTAAATCCATCAGTTTTACAAACAGAGGCATATTACCCTCAATTTAATCCCACACCCGATAAAACTTATCAACTCTGGTCTGGTAATTTAAAAAAATATAATGTTGTTTTAGGTGTGTTGAAAGATAAATACAATAATTCAATTACAGATTCCAAAGGGCGAATTGTCGATAACTATGATTTATGGGCTAAAACTGTTATTGATGCAAATAAAGATGCGGATGAAAATACGGTAGGTAGTAAAAAATTTGCTTTAATTGGTGGTGCTAAGTCACAACTTGAATTACGAACCACTGCGAATACCGATAATCGTAAATTATTGACAAATCGTACAATTAGTGGATCTGGAACATCGGCTACATTTGGAAATAGCACAACTCTTAGACAAGTTAAATCCACAGATTTAACAGATATTAATTATAAAAATGATGCGAATAGAGGCTATCTAATGTCTTTGTTAGGGTATAACGTTGATGCCTCAAATCCTAGCTCGATAAACTTAGCAACTGCTCCAGAATTACGTCAAGTAGGTGCAGTAATGCATTCATCTCCTATTCTATTAACAAATAAGGGAACTATCACGTATAAAAATAATGTATTGGCTTCAGAGAGCAGAGAAGATTATGTGTTGTTTGGAACAACACAAGGCTTGTTACATGTAGTTGATGCAGTTACTGGTAAAGAAAAATTTGCTTTTGCACCCAATGAAATGGTGGAGAATCAAAAACAAGCATTTTTAGAGTATAAGACAACTACTGGCGGGACAAATAACTTGTTTTATGGGGTGGATGGCCCTTGGACGACTTATACTGAGTATGTTGTTGATAACGATGGTGCATTGACTGTTGGTACAGGTACAGATTATCAACAAGGTACGCAACTAGCCTATGGTGGTTTGCGCATGGGGGGGCGTAGTTATTATGCGCTTGATCTAGGTAACATGAATGATCCTAAGTTGAAGTTTCAAATATCACCCGCAGATCAAAAAGTATATTACGGCGGTTCTAGTAAAACCTTTACTCAATTGCAATATATGGGGCAAAGCTGGTCTAAGCCAACAATTGCTTGGGTGAGGTGGGGGAGTTCTCGGAAGCGAGTTATGTTTGTTGGGGGAGGGTATGATGCAGGTGGTGATGATGGTGATGCACGTACAGGAACAATAAAAGGGCCGTATGCTGGATATGAAGGTAATGGCTATAATCAGACCAATAAAAAAGGTGGTGGCGTCTATATGTTTGATGCCGACACAGGTGATTTACTCTGGTGGGCAAGTGCTAATGCAACAGCAACTTCTTCTGCAACTACTACTTCAGGTGTAATTAGCACTAAAGATGTTAATTTACAATATAGTGTAGTAAGTGAAATTCGTGCTGAAGATCGTAATAGTGATGGTCTTGTAGATCACCTATATTTTGGTGATTTGGGTGGGCAACTCTTCCGTATTGATTTAGATAATAATGCAAAAACATTGGGCGCTTTTGCTAAAGCACCTAAAATGCTTTTAAACTTACATAATAATACGGGTGGAACAAGTCCACGTTTTTATGAGATGCCTGCATTTTCTATTTATGATTATACAGGGAATACTTTTGCTGTGATTTCAATAGGTAGTGGCAATAGAAGTAATCCGTTGGTTGATTATACTATAGGAACAACTGGGCGTGATTATGATGCGGTTTATAATATTTATGATAAAGACGTAACAGCACGTGATTTATTTACTTCAACTTATACCCCTAAATTGACAGCACCTTTGATATTATCCAATTTAGGAGAGGTTACTCAAACCAATAGAAATGATAATACAACATTGGTTGCACCCTATACAGGAAATGGTTGGTATTTTAGATTTAGATCACAAAAACCTCAGAGTGCAAAAGTATTTGCAACCCCTGTAGTATTAAATGGCAGAATGTTGGTTACAACTTTTGATGGTAGTAAAGATGGCTTATCAGGTGACTGTGGAGCTGGTGTAAAAGGTGAAAGCTTTTTGAGTCAGTTTTGTATGCCATTTGGTCAATGTGTGAAAGTTACAGGTAGTAATCCTCCTGAATGTACTTCTAGCGATGGCTGTAGTGTGGGACCAGGTATTCAAGTTCCACCTATTGTAGATGATAAAAAATGTAACCCAGCAACCGACCCAGATAAATGTACTAAGGTTTGTGACCCAATAACAGATCCAAATCAATGTAAGGATAAGGATGGTCCAAAACCAGATGATGGTACGAACAACAAAAACTATTGTGTTGCTACAGGTAACCGTGGTGCAGCTGTTAAAGATGGCATTGTTTCAACAGGCGCAAGTCATATTTGTTTGGTTCCTCAGCGTTGGTATGAATATAGTAGTCGATAAAGGAGCGCAGATATGAATGGAAATTTAAAACGCGCTTTTGGCTTCACGTTAATTGAACTAATGGTCGTTGTAGTAATTGTTGCAATTTTTGCAGCAATTGCTATACCGAGTTATCAGAGTTTTGTACGTCGATCTACTGCTGCTCAAGCGCAACAAGAAGTACAACGTATAGCAACTTTACTTGAGCATAGTAAAAGCCGTAATTTTAATTATATTGGATTTAATTTAAGTCCAAACCCAACAGTTGTGCCTTTAGGTGCAACTGGAACATCTATTAAATATAATATTGATGTAAAGGATGGTACAGACCCAAGTAAGTCATTATCTGATGCAGCTGCTGCTGGTCAGGATTATTTTATTCGAGCTTTATCTACTGATAGTAAAAATTATAGTTATATATTCAGTAGTACAGGGCTGCGGTGTAAAAAAATGGGAACGACAATGGGCTATAACTGTATAGGGGCTGAAGCATGGTAAATATTCGTCATGGCTTTACGTTAATAGAAATGATGATTGTTGTGGTCATAATTGGAATATTGGCTACTATAGCTTATCCGTCGTATCAGGAGTATGTACGTAGAACAAAGCGTGTTGATATGCAAGTAACAATGGTTGAATTAGCAGCTCAGATTCAGCGCTATAAAATTGCAAACTTTACTTTGGAAGGTGCATCGTTAAATGATTTGGGATTAGCCACAGGTTATCCTTTAGATAGTACGAAACTTTATAATGTTAATATTAATTGGTTGAATGCAGCTGGTATTCAACAGACAGTAATGCCATTAGGTTCTAATAGATGGGTATTAACTGCTGAGCCTATTAATTCTTCTGCGCAATTTAGCGATGGTCATATTGTTCTAAATTTTCGTGGAGAGCGTTGTTGGATAAAGGGTACTGATAAAAATTTAGGTACGCCATGTGTACCATCAGCCACCTCAAATTGGGATGGTAAATAAAATTCAAATTTGTGGATAAACAAAAATTGACCTTTCTTTCGGAAGAAAGATAACGTAAAATATTGCCCTCTATGAAAGGGGTTTGAAATGTTCCGATGGTCGGTTCATGGATAATCCGTAAAAACTATAAGGTTCTATCATGGTTGTAATTCGTCTAGCACGCGGTGGTGCTAAAAAACGTCCTTTCTATCAAGTTATTGTTACTGATAGCCGCAATGCGCGTGACGGTCGTTTCATCGAACGTATTGGTTTCTTTAACCCTACAGCACAAGGTAAAGCAGAAAAACTTCGTTTAGATGCTGATCGTTTTGCTCATTGGGTTTCTCAAGGCGCTCAACCGTCTGAACGTGTTGCTTCTTTAGCTGCTCAAGCTAAGAAAGCTGCAGCTACTGCATAATTTTTGCAAATTAGGTAGTAGATTGCCCATGACACCAACACAGAATGTTCCCGAAGATCGTATTCAGATTGGACAGTTACGTTCAGCATATGGATTAAATGGGTGGCTCTGGGTTTATTCCAATACAGAACCTATGAGCAACATCTTTGACTATTTGCCTTGGTACATTGAAACCAAAGCAGGTTGGCAAACAATAGATGTAAAACGTTGGAAACCGCATGGCAAAGGCTTGGTTGTTTCGCTGAAAGATGTGAGTGATCGCACTGCAGCAGATGGTTTAGTTGGCGTCAATGTCTGGATTTCAAAATCACAACTTCCGAAAGCAGGAATGGATGAGTTTTACTGGACAGATTTGAAAGGCTTAATCGTATTAGGTCTAGACGATGCTGAACAAGAAGTAAATCTCGGTAAAATCCATGAAATGTTTGAGACAGGTGCCAATGATGTGATGGTGGTACACGCTACACCAGACAGTATTGATGCTGAAGAGCGCATGATTCCATGGCATAAAGATGTGGTGCAAAAAGTTGATCTAGAAGCTGGTCGTATCTACGTGAATTGGGGCGTGGATTATTAATCCTTTTAGGATGAACGCAGCAGGAAAATAGAGGAGTCTGCGATGTTTTTTGCAGTCATTACGCTTTTTCCTGAAATGTTTGAAGCGATTACAGCCTACGGTATTAGCGGGCGTGCAGCAAAGCGTGACATTGTACAAGTAACTTGTATCAATCCTCGTGATTATGCTGAGGGCAACTACAAAAGAGTGGATGAACGTCCATTTGGTGGTGGTCCGGGTATGGTGATGATGGCAGAACCTCTGTCAAAAGCGATTCATCATGCCAAAAAGCTTGCAAAGCAAGCAGGTTGTGTTCAGGTTCCTGTGGTGTATATGTCCCCGCAAGGGAAAACCTTAAACGAAACTGCAGTACAGAAATTTGTCGAATATGATGGGTTGATTGTATTGTGTGGTCGTTATGAAGGTGTTGATGAGCGTTTGATCCAGCAATATGTTGATCAGGAATGGTCAATTGGGGATTACGTATTATCAGGTGGCGAGCTTCCTGCGATGGTTTTATTGGACAGTATTATTCGGAGACTTCCGAATGTCATGTCAGATGAACAATCCGCCGTGCAAGACTCATTTGTGGATGGTCTATTAGATTGCCCACAATATACTAAGCCCGATCATTTTGAAGGTTTGGATGTGCCTGATGTATTAAAATCAGGTCATCATGCAAATATTGAAAAATGGCGTTTTTTACAGCGTTATCAGCGTACACTTGAGCGCCGCCCAGAGTTGGTGGAAAAAGTAGAGCTGACAAAACTGCAAAAAAAATGGCTAAAAGATACCAATACTTAAATTTAATTTAAGTATTCTTTAATAGGCTCTTTATTGGTTGAGATGGTCAACAATAAAGAGAAAGATAATCGGGTGTATGCGCTTAGCCTCTATACCCCGCGATGATTAGACCTCTTCTGACTCGCACATATCGGAGATACCCACATGAGCGGTAAGCATCCTTTAGTTCAAATTATTGAAAATGCACAGTTAAGAACAGATCTTCCTGAATTTTCACCAGGTGATACTGTTATTGTTTCTGTAAAAGTAAAAGAGGGTGATCGTGAACGTCTTCAGGCTTTTGAAGGTGTTGTGATTGCGAAGAAAAACCGTGGCTTGAACTCTGCGTTCACAGTTCGCAAAATTTCTAGCGGTGTTGGTGTTGAACGTGTTTTCCAAACACATTCTCCAATCGTTGCTAAAGTTGAAGTGAAACGTCGTGGTGATGTTCGTCGTGCTAAACTTTATTACCTACGCGAATTGTCTGGTAAAGCTGCACGTATCCGTGAAAAATTACCAGCTCGTAAAGTTAAAGCTTAATTTTAAGTTTTTCTACGAGAAAAAAATGCGCCTTAAGGCGCATTTTTTATGCTTATATTGATCTGTTATTTTATAAACCTTGAAGTTTTAAACGGTTGGCATGTTCACGATAAACCTGAACAGGGTCTTGAGAAAATAATCCGCGTAAACCTAAGACTTGATTGACTTCATCAAAATGGTTCCAAGCATAGTCATCACGAATGGTTTTACCAAACTTCCCGCTGCATTTAGGCACGAGACCATCACTATCGCCATTAATCAGTGCGCCTGTCAGTAGCATTGCTGAATCTAGATCAAAAATATTGGTTAATTTTCTATTCCCAAGGAATGAGTACATATAAATGCCTTTTTCTTGATATGCACCTTCTCCACAGCTAGAGGCAGAGACACCAAGTGGGAACCTTTTACTGAAATCAGTTGCACCTGCTGTATTTAAACTTTTTGCACCTGCTAATGAATCACTTGGGAATTCATTCTGATCTAAACCTTGTGCCCAGACAATCGCAGAAGAAAGCAAATTAACGACGGCTATAAGTGGTCCTTGAAGAGGTGTTCCTTCAGCTTTTAAAATTAAGTCCGCAATCGGTGAACCCTTTTGTGGTGAGGCAATAGCAGTCATAGAGGCAATTTTTTCAGGAATAACGCCACCAACATAACGGATCGTCGGTCCACCATGGCTATGACCAATTAAGTTTACTTTCGGTTGTCCAGTAATGGCTAATATTTCATTCACTTGTTGTAAAAGTTGTTCGCCACGAACTTCAGTTGAGTTAAAAGGTGAAACACGGGTTGTCCAGACATTTCCGCCATTTCGAGCCAAATCGGGAACAATTTGGTACCAATAATCTACACCAAAAGTATCTGTTCCAATACGAGAAAAACCAGCCATGCCATGTGCAAGAACCAAAGGGTATTTTGTTTTTGCATAATCTGATGTGACATAATTGGCTTTTACTTGTGTAATAACAGATGCTTGTGCGGTAACACAGAATAGCGCTGAAACACTGAGTAGACTGGATAAAACTATTTTCTTTTTCATATTGATTCTCAATTTTTATTTGAATATGACAAATCCGATTGTCTAGTTCATTATATAGAAAATCTAAAAAAAGAATAAAAAATAACCAAATTAATGATGAATGGTAAGGTGTAAATGTAATGTAATATGAGGTTGAATCTTATTAAAAAGATAACTCTATTGTTTCAAATATTTAGTGTGTTTGTGAGAAGTATAAACAAAATTTGAGTTATATATATTATTTTTGAGTGTAATTTATTTATGATTCTATTCAGATGGTTTTGGTCATGACTATGAAACAGATGATATATTTTTAATATGCCCTGTAATATATGAAATAGAAGTGTAATATTTATTTTTTGATTGTGTTTCTGAAATATATTTGCTATAGGGTGTTTAACATTACTATTTAAGTTTCTTTATTTCGATGTGTATTTTATTTGATAATTATTCTATTTTTGAAATTAGAAATACAAAGTTTTATATTAAATATTTAAATAAAATTCTTTCATTAATTTGAGGTAATAAAGATGAAAAATCATGTAATAAGGTTTTATTTTCAATCAATTGATTAAAAAATTTAAGAAGTCTTTTATTCGTGTCATGCAAGATGTTTAAGATACATTGATATTTAAAATTGTGCATAAGCCTTAATATTTTATGCTTAACCCAAATGATAAATTAGAAAGTATGAAGTAGCATACTCATTGATTTATAAAAAATCAGCTCAAGGTATGAGCTGATTGATATTTATTTGAATTATAGACCATCTAATTTTAAACGATTGGCTTGTTGGCGATATTGAGAGACTGGATCAGGAGCGAATAAACCACGTAAGCCTAAAAGTTGGTTGACCTCATCCAAATGACTTTGATCATAATTATCACGAATGACTTGTCCTAAATGTGTATTACAACGACTGACTAAACCATCATTGTCTCTATTTTTATAAGAGAGTGGAGCAAGTTGTGAAATAGCGCTATCAACGACATCAAAAATATTGGTGACTTGTGAAGTACCTGTCCAAGAATAATGATAGACACCATTGCTGGTAATTTTTTGTCCATTGCCACAGTCAGTGGGGATTGCCGCACTTGGATATTTTGCATTAAATTCAGCAGAACCCTTTTCACTAATACTTTGTAGAGAGTGCTCCAAGCTTACTGGTAAATTTGGATTCCCTTCTAAGAGTGCGATTGCAGGTGCAAGAATATATTGTCCCACAACCGTGAAAATAACACTGAGCGCCGTATTATTAAGAATATCATCGGCAACTTTAGAGCCTTTGATTGTGCCTGCGACAGCCGTTAAAGAAGCGACTTTTTGTGGTGCGACAATTTCAATATAACGAATGGTTGGGCCGCCATGGCTATGACCAATCAAATTGACTTTTGGACTACCCGTGATCGCAAGCACTTCATCGACTTGTTGTAAAAGTTGCTCGCCACGAAGTTCAGTGGTCTCAAGTGGAGAAACTTGGGTGGCGAAGACAGTTGCTCCATTACGTGCTAAATCAGGCAGAATTTGATAAAAATAATCCACACCAAAGCTGGTAGGTCCAAGGCGGGTGAAACCAAACATGCCGTGGTTAAATACAATGGGATATTTAGTTTTTGCATAGTCAGAAGTTACACTGCTACTTTTGACTGATTGAAGATTAGAGGCAAATACTGGGCTTGCAGTAAATGCTGATAATAACGTTAAACTAATGGCTATATTTTTAAGCTTCATGCTTTATCCTTTTATTTTACTTAGCTATCGGGTTGAGTTGAAAAATTTTATATTCTATTCAATTGAGCTTTTATGTGACTGTTGAAAAGTATTTATGACGACAAAATTTAAAAAATAAGCTCAAGGTATGAACTTATTTTATTTTAAAAGATTTATAAACCTTCCAGTTTTAAGCGATTGGCATGTTGACGAAACAGAGCAACAGGATCTTGAGCGAATAAGCCTTTTAAACCAAACATCATATTGGCAAGGTCGGTATGGTTCAGATTGTAGTTGTCTCGAATGACTTGCCCAAGATGCGTACTGCAACGGGCAACCATGCCATCATTGTCTTTGTTGCCGTAGGAAAAAGGTCCTAATTGCATCAAAATCGTATCAATATCCAGTAAGTTTGTCGTCTGAGCTGTTCCACCCCAAGAGTAATAGTAAATTCCTTGATCTACTTTAGCCCCACTTTGATTGCAATTTGAAGCCAATGCAGTGGTTGGAAAACGACGATTAAAATCGGCTGAGCCAACTTCACTGAGTGATTTCATAGATGCATCAAAATCATTGGGTAAATCAGGATTGCCTTGTGCCCAAGAAATCAAGGGTGCAACAATATAATCACCCAAAATATTCATAAAGGTACGTGTACCTTTATTATTCTGAATATCATCGGCGACTTTAGAGCCACGGAATGTGCCTCCAACGCCTGTAACGGATGCAACATAGGCAGGTTTAATCGCAGCGACATAACGGACAGTTGGTCCTCCATGACTATGACCAATTAAATTAACTTTATCTTTCCCTGTAATGGCGATGACATCTTCAACTTGCGCAAGGAGTTGCTCTCCACGAATTTCAGTGGTGTTGGTAGGAGAAAGTTGTGCAGCAAACACGGTTGCGCCATTACGTGCCATATCAGGTAAAATTTGGAACCAATAGTCGATATTAAAACTATCATTTCCAATACGCGACCAACCTAGCCAACCATGTGTCATCACAATCGGATATTTGGTTTTAGCATAATCAGATTTTACAGTTTCCTTAATTTGTAAAATACCTTTTGAAGCTTGTGTTTGAGTGCCCAATCCTAATGCTAGGGTTGTGAATACTGCTAAAGCGATCAGATTTTTTGTTTTTTTCATCATGTATTTTCCATTACTTATGAATGTTGTTTATTTCATTATCTTAATTGCCGTATGGTAATTTTCCTCCTTGATCATGTACTGTTTCAAAAGTTTGTACGCGTAGTTTGTCTTGTGGGTTATTGAATTGTTGAGTGCGTAATTGTTCAACAGCACTTTGTTTTGCAGAATCACTCATTGAGCTTTTCATGATGCCATCACGATCTGATAGATATTGATCAACACGTTGCTTCCAGTCATTACGCTGTACGTCTAAGTTTTCTAAACGTTGAGTCGCTTCAGGGCCAACAAGGTTGGTACGCATTTGACGTAATTCTTCACCCGAACCACCACGTGCTTTAATCTCAGCAGTGAGTTTTCTTAAATCTTCAAGTTGCGAAAGTTGTTGTAAATTCTCTTTCCAATCTTCAGGTAAATTATTAAACAACTCTTTTAATTTTTTGGCTTTCTCTTCCGCGGATAAATTCTTATCATCCATCACATCCATACGATCTAAGGTGTAGTCGTTATAAGTATCCTCTTGACCAAATAAACCTTCAATTTCATAATTTGAAAAGAATTTTTTACGTAAATTCTTCATATTGGTTAAAATGGTACGATAATATTTCGGATCATCTTTACTCACATTCGGTGCTTGCATATCCCCCATTTGTCCACGGTATTGTATGTAACGCGACCATAAGTCAGTCAATTGGGACAGCAAAGGCTCTTTATAACTGGCTTTAGAATAAGTCACAAAATCAGTTTTAATTTGATCTATGGTTTTTTCGCCATATTGCGTCATGAAAAACTCAAAACAGTCTTTGGTTTGTTCATTGACAATTAAATGGTTTGCATTGTCTAAACGAATTTGGCAGTTAATTTGAATATCTTGCTGGCTTTTACTGGCAAATGATTGAGCTTGGCTAGCAGAAATAGCTGAATCAGCAACATGATCGACTGCATTTGTATTTGAGCTATCTGCTTGGACAGATGTATTTTGATTTTGTGGTTTTAGCCAAAGAATAAGTGTCAATACAACCAGAATAATTGCACTGACAATCATCCAAATATGTTTTTTGTGCAAACTTTGCATAATGTTATTGTTTCCTTGCTTTATTTTATTTTTGTGCAAAAAACAATCTGACATAAAAATATAAAATTCACATGTGAAAATTGTAAAAATGGACAAGTGGATTTGATAAGATAGCACTCAATATTTCATATACCTTTCAATGAATGACCAATAAAGCGCAGAAAATCATTCGTCGCCCACTTAGTGGCGTTTTTTTATTGAATAAACCTTTGGGTGTCAGTTCAAATGGTGCTTTACAAAGAGTACGTTGGTTATTTCGGGCACAAAAAGCAGGGCATACGGGTGCACTTGATCCATTGGCTTCAGGTCTATTGCCGATTTGTTTAGGGGAGGCGACTAAATTTTCGCATTACCTTTTAGATTCGGTTAAGCGTTATCAAACCACCATCCAATTAGGCAATAGCACAACAACAGGTGATACCGAAGGTGATGTTCTACTTGAAGGGGCAGTTCCTGAATTAAATCTAGAGAATATTGAGCAGGTATTGGCTCAGTTCCGAGGTGATATTCACCAAGTCCCCCCAATGTATTCTGCCCTAAAAAAAGATGGTCGACCTTTATATGAGTTGGCACGCAAAGGTATAGAAATAGAACGTGAAGCGCGTCCTATTACGATTTTAGCGATTGAGCTTTTATCTTATACTGAAACCAGTATCACTTTAGATGTCACTTGTTCCAAAGGGACTTATATTCGTGTTCTAGGTGAAGATATTGCTGAAGCGTTAGGTACTTTTGGGCATTTAACGTATCTACATCGGATTCAAACAGGTCACTTTGACCTGATTCCAAGTTATACCATTGAATATTTGGAAAGTTTAACTGAGCAAGAACGAGAGGCTTTGCTTTTACCCGCTTTTGCACCAGTTCAACATTTCACGCAAATTCAAGTGCCAGAAGGCCGTGCTGAGTATTTCAGTCGAGGCATGGAAAGCAATATTGATCATGATGCTGAAGCGCAAGTTTTAGTGTTTGATGGTGAAAAATGTTTAGGTTTAGCTGAAATTACCGATAAAAAACGCTTAGTGCCAAAACGGGTACTGAATCTCTAAATATATGGATATAGAAGAGTAAAAATGATGGAATTTGATATCATCCTTAGTTTGGTTTTCTTTGCCTTTTGTGCAGGTGCAATTGATGCAGCTGTGGGCGGAGGGGGATTGATTCAGATTCCTGCATTGATGGGTGCATTGCCAAATTATCCAACAGCAACGGTTTTTGGTACCAATAAATTGGCATCCATTTGTGGAACAGCCTCTGCTGCCTATTCATATCTACGTCAAGTGAAACTGCAATGGAAATTACTTGCCGTAATTGCGGTGACGGCATGTATTAGTTCTTTTGGTGGCGCAGCTTGTGTCTCAATGATTCCACAATCGGTACTTCGACCTTTTGTTTTATTCATGCTCATCGTGATTGCAATTTATACCTTTACCAAAAAGCAATTTGGTCAGGTACATGTTCAGCAGGAAATTACGAAAAAAGTCCTGATTTTGGCAGGGATTGGTGGTCTACTCATTGGATTCTATGATGGAATTTTTGGACCAGGAACAGGCAGTTTCTTCATCTTTTATTTTATTCGTTATTTAAAAGTTGATTTTTTACATGCTTCTGCTTTGTCTAAAATTGGTAATTTCATGACCAATTTTGCAGCGCTGAGTTTCTTTATTCCCACAGGTCATGTGTTGTTCCAATTGGGATTAATGATGGCAGTCGCCAATGTTGCAGGTTCAATTTTCGGTGTGAAAATGGCACTGAAATATGGCAGTGGTTTTATTCGAATTCTTTTCCTTATTCTCGTTAGCATTTTAATTTGTCGATTGAGTTATCAAATGTTGATGTAAATTATTCTTAATATTAAAGTTTATTATACAAAATATTGCAGGAAGTGACTGACGTTTAGGTGTTGCATATTTAATATCAAGCTGTAGCGATAATGATCAAGCGATTCATTAAACAATAAAATGAGAGGGAAAACATGATGAATATTTTTGAAGCTTTACGTGAAAGCCATGAAGTACAACGTGATCTTTCTGAAAAATTAGTGCAAACATCAGGCGATACAACTGAACGTCGTGAATTGTTTGAATTACTAAAAAATGAATTGTATGCACATGCGGTTGCAGAAGATCGCTATTTTTATATTCCTTTAATGATGACTGATTCGGGTTTGAATATTACTCGGCATGCTTTATCTGAACACCACAAAATGGATGAGTTATTAGAGCAACTGACTGAAACAGAGTTTAGCCATTCAAGCTGGTTGGTTCTGGCTAAAAAATTAAATGAAACGGTACATCATCATTTAAAAGAAGAGGAGCACGGTTTTTTTCAGCAAGCAGGAAAAATTTTAGAAGATAAAAAAAAAAAATCTTTGGCAAAACAGTATTTAAAGGAATATAAAAAATATAAGGCTTCAAGCAAAGATAGCTTGACCTAATGTGTAATTTAAACTGCTTAGTATTTTCATCTAAAGGCCAAAGCTCAAATTTTTCATTTAAATTATAGTCGATTGAAAGATGGTGAATACACCATCTTTTTTATGATGATTACTTTAATCAGCAATCAGATTCTTTTGTTTGCTTGCTCGAACCGTTACACCAATAGATGCAAGCATAATGCACGCCAAGGCGATGCTTTGCCAAAAACTAATATGCTCTTTTAATAGGAACATTCCTGCAATAGCACCAATAGCAGGCGACAAACTAGACAATGTGCCATAACTTAATTTACTTAAACGTTTTAATGCCATCAAATCTAAAGCGTATGGTATTGCTGTAGCCAATAATGCAATGAGTAAGGTTTGACCCCAATATTGAGTCTGTATTAATGCTGTAGGGTTGTGTATTGCGCTAATTGGCAACATCACTAGGGCAGATAATACAATGGCAATGGTTAGAGCATGCATCCCGATATTCTGTCTGACTACTCTTTGTCCATAGAAAATATAAACTGCCCAACACACACCTGCACCAATTGCAAAAGCTGCACCTAAATAAGAAAAATGATGTGCTGCTGCATCTTGCCAAGGCACCATCAACGCCACACCAAGAATGGCAAGACAAACCCAAATATAATCACTTTTTTGTTTGATGGAGAGTAACGCCAAGGTCAAAGGACCTAAGAATTCTAGACCCACAGCAATGCCTTGTGGAAGCCGACCTAAAGAGGCATAAAACAACACATTCATTAAGCACACAGAACCACTATAGAACAGTAAATCTTTCCACTTTAATTCAGGTAATTTTTTAATAATGCGCCATGAGCGGAACATTAAAATGATCAGTACAGATGCAAAACAAAGCCTCAGTGTGACGACTGTGAGTGGATCAAGAACTGTAAATAATTGCTTGGCAAATGATGCACTTATTTGATAAGCCACCATGGACAGAACCATGTAAAAAACAGCAGTCAATTGAGAGTTTGGCATAGATGAGCGTTATAAAATGAACGAATTCAGTGTAGCATTTTCTAATGTTGAATTTAGCATTTCAAAAATATATGAATAATCATTTAATATTTTTATTTCAGTATGCTTAAACTCAGGTAAGATTAAAATGTAAATCATAGAAAAATGACACAGTTATTCAGGTGTATAGGATGTCAAAGACAGTATTAAATACAATAAATTCTGAACAGAGTCAGCGAGATTTATTGGAACAAGCGAGCTTGGGAAATGCGGAAGCTGGGTTTCAATGGGTATTACAATCTGAACAGCAGAGGCAAGCCCAATCAGATGAAGACGCACAAAAACGTGTCGATTTATTGGTTCAAGCATCTAATCAAAATTATGCAGCAGCAAGTACGCTTTTAGGGCAATGGCATTTATTGGGGCATTATGTTCCACAGGATGTCCAATCAGCCATTTTATTTTTTCAACATGCAGCGAAATTAAATGATGCTTTGGCTCATTTAGAGCTATTTCATATTGCTCGTAAAGGAATTGTGGAGACATTGAATTCACAACAAGGTCTTGTTCATTTACAACAAGCTGTGCAATTGAACCATCCTGAAGCAATTCATATTTATGCAGAAGCTTTATTAAATCAAGATGCAAAAAAATCACAGCAACTGTTACTCGATAATTATTTAAATCATCAATATCAATCAAGTTTAAAACTATTTGTTCAATATGAAGGTTTTAATCAAGATGAGGTTCAACGTCAGCTTGAAAACTTAGCAACGAATGATTCTTTTGCCTGTGCTTTATTGGCATTTCATTATTTGAAAAATGATGAACTTGAAAAAGCATTTAAATATGCACATATTGCACAAGAGCAGAACGATGCTTATGGATGCTATGTTCGTGCTTTGTTAGAGCAAAAAAGCAAAGATGGTTCAAGTGAAATTGCGCAAGCATTTTTCTTAAAAGCGGCCAATAATGGTCATGTTGAGTCAGCTTATATTGTTGCAGTGGAACTATTAAAGCAAAGTGATATTACGACCAACGAAGCAGAGAAAAATGCTTTACGTCAACAGGCTTTTACTTTAATGCAACAGGCAGCATTGGCAGGTAATAAAGATGCGCAATATTCTTTTGCACAATGTTTAAGACATGGTTTGGGCACTGAGAAAGATGCTCAACTTGGCTTACAATGGTTGGAACGCGCTGCACAAAATCATCATCGTGATGCGCAATTTGAATTGTCCATGTTATTGCCGATTGAACATGCGCAACATATTCCATTATTAATGGAAGCTGCAAAAAATGGGCATATTCAAGCAATGTTATGTATGGCGATTTATGAACAACGTCTAAATAATATTGAAGATATGCTCAAATGGTTGCACCAAGCAAAAGATGCACATTCAGCACGTGCCCATTTTCTCTTGGCTCAAATTTACCGAGATGGAACAGGGGTTGAGGCTGATGCGAAAGAAAGTGTGGAGTTTTTAAAACAAGCCGCAGATTTAGGTGATATTGATGCTTATTTTGAATTATTTAAGGCGTATAAAGACGGTCTAGGTGTTCGTAAAAATAAAAAAACTGCGAGTAAATATCTAGATTTAGCCAAACAAAATCAACATATAGAAGCAGCATCGATAGAGTACTAATACTACTAAACTCTAAAAAAGCTTTCTTGAAGAGATTTGAGGAAGCTTTTTTATTACACTTAATAAAGCTTTCCTGTAAAGGATAATTAAATAAACCTGAATATTTTGATGACATTTTGTAATTTAAAGCCAATTGTTAATAAATAATAAACAGTACAATTTAAAATGTGACTCTTGTCACATAATTAAAACACTTAATAAAAAAGGTATAAATGATGAAAACAGAAAACTATATAAAATGGTTGATTTTCGCATTTTTAAGCCTGTTTTTAGTTGCCTGCAAACCGACAGCAGATTTTATTTATACGCCAAGTGCACCAAGCACAGGTGAAGTTGTCAAATTTGATGCAAGTAAAAGTAGTGTTTATAAAGCAAAAGAAGGGAACGCAATTAGCGTTTATGCATGGGATTTTGGTGATGGTAGCCAAGGCACTGGTCAGACGACAGAGCATACTTATACCAATGCTGGAAAATATGTCGTTAAACTGAGCGTAACGGATTTAGCTGGGCAAATAAGTGCTACAACGCAAAAAATTACAGTGAAACAAGGTGTCGCGGTAACTCAAAAGGTTTCAGCATTAATCCAAAGTTCTGATGGAACTTTACTTCCTAATGCAAAAGTGACAATTCAAGGCCAAACAGCAACGACTGACCAAAATGGTCAAGCGAATTTGAATTTAACATTGGCTCAAAATACAACAAAAGTGGTTGTTACTTTTGAAAAAGATGGATTTATTACTCAATCAACTGTAGTTGATGTTAAGGATTTAAATTCAGTTCAAGCTTCTTTGCTTGCAGTAAAAAATACACTTTTAATTTCTCATATTGAAGATACTCAGACCATATCTGCGATGTCTTTAGGAGCAACAATCACTTTTGCTGAAAATTCCTTTGTAATTGAATCTACTGGTGTAACAGCAAAGGGTCAGGTCATCGTTAAAGTGACACCTTGGGATATTACTGGTACAGATCTTAATGCAATGCCAGCGAATGGTTTTGCTAGAGACGCAAAAGGTAATATTGTTCAATTGATTAGTGCGGGTATGATTACTGCAGAATTTTTTGATGCTCAAGGAAATAAATTGCAACTTGCAACAGGTAAAACTGCGGATATTAAAATGGATTTGCCTTTTACAAGTTTACAAAATAAACCTTTAGGAATTGATAGTGTAATTCCAATGTGGCATTTTTCAGAAATTGATGGATTATGGATTGAAGAAGGTACAGGTAAAGTTGTTGCTGAAAAAGACTCTAAAACGGGTTTAGCTGTACAAGCAACAATTAAGCACTTTTCTACATGGAATTGGGATCAACCTGTTTATTTAAATGAAGGTGGTAGTGCTTTTGTAAAATGTATCTCTGGCGACATTCCAATTCGTTGTGATATCCGTTTTACAATTCAATATAAAGATAATTCTCGTTTAGCCTTTAAGTTAAATGGTGGGATATCTGAATCAGGATTAATGTTTAGTGGCAATATTGGCTTACCGAAAAATGATCAAATTTCTAAAGTTGATTGGACAGCGACAAATGGTTTATTACAAGGTGTCGCTAGTTCAGGAACAAATGGTGATCAAGTTACGATCCAATTAGGAGCACCAAAGTCTAAGAACTTTATACGTTGTCGCTTACCTGATCATACTTTTTCAGATTGTTCCGTAATAAATGATGAACAAGAATATAAGTCCATTTCTAAAGAAGGTGGAACTGTCATTAGTGGTTCAAACGGAACATCAAAAAAATGGACTGCTTCAAGTTATGTTGTTCAAGGTTCCCAAGTTGTGATCTATCAAGGTACTGCTAATTCAGGTGCTTTCGATGATGTAATGATTGACTTAACAACGAAAAGTATTCCTTATCTTATTCAGTGCAAATTAGCTGATGGTTCATCTGTAGGGTGTGATGTAAAAGCTGATAATAATATTACCTTGTATGCTCGAGCATCAGGTCAAGTTTATTATTTAGATGGAGAGGTAAATTTAAATTGGAATGCAAACTCACTTCCAAGCCAAGAAAATGGAGTATGGGTACAATATTCAGGTAATACTTTTAAAGTGAATGGAAATAAAATAGAGATACAACTGAGTCAGAAAACAATCATTGGAAATTCAGTTAAAAATCTACAATTAAAATGTAGTGTTGGAATCGAAGCATGTTCAGTTAGAGTGTTTATTATTCCAGCTGCTTTACTAGATGAATGGTTGAAGGGTAATTATGATCCTAATTTACCATTGAGTTTTGATCGAAAGATTAATATGGATGAAAACGAAACTGTGCCAATTGTTTTACCTAATGTAAATCCTCAAGATTTTATCGTTTTTGATTCGATGAATGGTGATTACAGTAGTACAAGAACACCAGGAATTCCCAATGAATTACTTAGTGAAAATCAAGTAATTGAAATTCCATGGGATTATAGCTTGTATCAAATGCCAGAGTGAAAATAAAAAACCACCTTTCAAGGTGGTTTTTTTCTAAAAATCTTCTGCTTTTTTCTTCGCTTTTTGTGTCGTATAAGTACAACCAATAGATGCACAAATAATGGTGGCTAAAGCCAGCCATTGAGTCCAAAGTAATTGTTCACCTAAAAATATAAAACCTGAGAATGCAGCAATAGCAGGCTCTAAACTCATGAGTGTTCCAAAACTTAAAGCGGTTAAATTTCTTAAAGCAATGATTTCTAAAGTAAAAGGTAAGGCACTGGCAAGAATAGCAAGCGCAATAAAATAGATTAAATTTGAAGGTTCAAAAACAGCAAAAGACAGTCCAGAAAAAACAGCAATTGGCATTAAACACAACATCCCAACAAACATACCTAAACAGACAGTATGATTTCCTGAAATGCCAGAAGGTCTTTGTCCTGCAACAATATACATTGCCCAACAAGCACCTGCGGCAAGTGCAAATGCAATCCCAATTGGATCTAAAGATTCAGCTGCTTGATCAAAAGGGAACAGTAAAACCAAGCCTAAAATGGCAAGTCCGACCCAAACAAAATCAAATTTCTGTCGTGCGTAATATAAAGCAACGCTCAGTGGTCCAATAAATTCAAATGAAACCGCAATACCTAAAGGTAAACGCTCTATTGATAAATAAAATAAAGCATTCATCCCTGCAAGAGCGACACCATAAGCAATAATCGAAGACCATTTCACCAATTTAAAATTGATTTGCCAAATTCTAAAAATAATAGCCAGAATGATTGCACCGAGAAATAACCGCATCGCAGAGACAATTAATACTGGGAAATGATCAAACAGAACTTTGGCGAGAGATCCGCTACTTTGCACACTCACCATGGCAATGAAAAGCAGAATAGTTGCTTGTAAATAAGACGGACTTTTAAGATTTAGCATGTGACTAAATACAATTTTGATGAGTGCGTAAATAGTAACAGTTTTCAACCAAACAATAAAAAAACCACAGTTATAAAACTGTGGTTTTTTGAATCGCTTTTATAGCTTAGAACAATACACGTACGCGGATTGTGCCTTCAACTTCATGCAAGGTATCTAAAGCTTCTTTAGATGCGGTTGCATCAACATCCATCACTAAGTAGCCAACATCACCTTTGGTCATTAAAGATTGACCAGAGATGTTGATACCATGTTCAGCGAACAAATTGTTGATTTTAGAAAGTACGCCTGGCACATTTTTATGAATGTGAAGTAAACGGTGTTTACCTTCAGTCAATGGCAATGCGATTTCAGGGAAGTTGACTGCAGATAAAGTCATACCTTTGTCTGAGTAAGCAACGAATTTCTCAGCAACTTCTAAACCGATGTTTGCTTGTGCTTCCATTGTAGAACCGCCAACGTGAGGTGTTAAAATCACGTTGTCTAAACCACGAAGTGGAGAAACAAATTCTTCACCGTTTGCTTTAGGTTCTTTCGGGAATACATCAACTGCAGCACCTGCAATGTGACCTGCTTTGATTGCATCAGCAAGGTCTTCAATGATCACACATGTACCACGTGCAGCATTGATGAAGATTGAACCTTCTTTCATTTGTGCAAATTGAGCTTTGCCAAAGAAATTACGTGTAGAAGGTACATCTGGAACATGCAAAGTAACCACATCAGCATTTGCTAATAACTCACCCATAGAACCCACTTGACGTGCATTACCCATAGGAAGTTTAGTGACAGCATCATAATAAATAACGTGCATGCCTAAGCTTTCTGCAAGAACAGAAAGTTGAGAACCGATTGAGCCGTAACCCACGATACCTAAAGTTTTACCACGAGTTTCAAATGAACCTACTGCAGATTTGTTCCAACCACCACGATGTGTTGAAGCAGATTTAGCCGGTACACCACGAAGCAGTAAAATTGCTTCAGCAAGTACAAGCTCAGCAACTGAACGTGTATTTGAATAAGGTGCGTTAAATACTGGAATACCACGAATCATGGCAGCATTTAAGTTCACTTGGTTTGTTCCGATACAGAAACATCCCACCGCAATCAGTTTGTTCGCAGCTTCAAATACTTCTTCAGTCAATTGAGTACGGGAACGAATACCGATGAAGTGAGCATCTTTAACCGCTTCTTTCAACGCTTCACCTTCAAGCGCAGTTTTACGGGAA
Source organism: Acinetobacter sp. ANC 3832 (assembly GCF_002135415.1). GTDB lineage: Bacteria > Pseudomonadota > Gammaproteobacteria > Pseudomonadales > Moraxellaceae > Acinetobacter. The sequence goes on along the minus strand of NZ_NEGJ01000001.1, from coordinate 241,965 downwards.
TCGATGTTGGTATATCCAGCAGCATTTAAAGTGTCGATTGCATTCTGATGAACGCCTTCTAACAACAAGAAACGAATTTTATCTTTAGGTAGTGAAAGATGTTGGCTCATTACGGCTCCGCTACAAAGGCCAAATTTAGTCGCAATATGATACCATAGACATGGGTCTATAGATATTTCGTTTATGACGGTGAGAGTGGATATTTTGTCCTCGATTTCTTATAAGCTATATTGATAAATTGCATGAACACTATTTTGTCGAAAAAATACGCAAAATATTGCGTCTTTAAACACGGAGTGTAAATATTGCATGCCTGTTATATGCTTTATTCAGCGCTAATTTATCGCTAAAATATTGTATAACTGGATGATTACCCGATTTTAGCTTTGGAAATAAAAGCGTACATTTCCTCAAGCACCATTCAGACATGAAACATGCAGTAGTCCCGAATATTACTAATTTATTTCTTGCTAGGTCCGCAGAACGATGAATGCTCCAGTAACGATAGCACCTGAATTATTGACCCAATTGACAGAAATTGTCGGTGAAAGCCGCATCAAAACCGATGCAGATAGCTTAGAGAATTGGGGTAAAGACCATACTAAGCATTTCGATCCGAACCCATCTGTGATTGTTTTTCCATCGAGCACTGAGCAAGTGCAAGCGATTGTAAAACTTGCCAATCAATTTAATGTCGCAATTACCCCATCGGGTGGTCGTACAGGTTTATCCGCAGGTGCAGTTGCAGCGAATGGCGAAATTGTGATTAGCATGGATAAAATGAACCAAATTATTGAGTTCTATCCAGCCGATCGTATGGTACGTATTCAGGCAGGTGTTGTGACTGAACAGTTGCAAAACTATGCAGAAGAGCAGGGTATGTATTATCCAGTTGATTTTGCATCATCAGGTTCATCGCAAATGGGCGGGAATATTGGTACCAATGCCGGCGGTATTAAAGTCATTAAATATGGTATGACGCGTAATTGGGTACTGGGCTTAACCGTTGTGACTGGTAAGGGTGATGTTCTGCGTTTAAATAAAGGCATGATTAAAAATGCTACTGGCTATGCAATGCAACATTTGTTTATTGGTGGCGAGGGGACTTTAGGTTTAGTGACCGAAGCTGAAATTAAACTTGAACGTCAACCGCATGATTTACAAGTTTTGGTTTTAGGTGTACCTGATTTTGATTCAATTATGCCTGTATTACATGCATTCCAAAACAAAATTGATTTAACTGCATTTGAGTTCTTTGGTGAACTTGCAATGAAAAAAGTGTTAGATCGTGGTCATGTGCAACGTCCATTTGAAACTGAATGCCCATTCTATGTCTTGCTTGAGTTTGAAGCGCCGTATGAACCAATTATGGATGCTGCGATGGAAATCTTTGAGCATTGCATGGAACAAGGTTGGGTACTTGATGGGGTGATGAGCCAAAGCTTAGAACAAGTGAAAAGCTTATGGCGTTTACGTGAAGATATTTCTGAAACGATTGCACCATTCACACCGTATAAAAATGATATTTCAGTATTAATTACTCATGTTCCTGCATTTATTAAAGAAATTGATGCAATTGTGGAAACGAATTATCCTGATTTTGAAATTTGCTGGTTTGGTCACATTGGTGACGGAAACTTGCATTTAAATATTCTAAAACCTGCCAATCTTTCTAAAGATGAATTCTTTGAAAAATGTCAGGTCGTAAATAAGAATGTATTTGAAATTGTAGAAAAATATGATGGTTCGATTTCTGCTGAGCATGGCGTGGGAATGACCAAAAAACCATATTTGGGATATACCCGTTCTGCTGAAGAAATTGAATATATGAAAGCTTTGAAAAAAGTATTCGATCCAAACGGGATTATGAATCCTGGGAAGTTGTTTGATTTATAAGCATTGTTAAAAAATACGGCCTGTGATAAAAACGCATTAATAATAATGCGTTTTTTTATAATAATGAAATTAATAGATAAAAAAGTGAAACAAGGTCGTGAAGATGCAGACCTCGTAATTCGACAATTATTTCGCTATTTGCCACTCACGGTATTTTTGACCTTAGGTATTTTGTACTTATTATTTATGTTTAGCATTGAGCCAGAGATTTTTGAAAAAAATGGATTTTTTAATACACATGGTCAATGGGTTTATGGCATTTTTTTAAGTTTTGTTGTTGTGAGCTGGATGTCTATTATTTACAAATTCAAAGAGGACATAAAATTTAGGAAAGTAGCTAGAGTGATTATATTTCTTGCATATTTACCCATGATTTATGCTGTAACAAAGGATATGGAAATTGTTTCTATTGGATTAATTATGATTAGTTTTTATTGGTTAAAGTTTGCTTTCCAAAAGGATTCTAAAAGTAATTTAATATAATTTATTGAACTTTTACATGCTTTCAATTGTGTAACTTGCCAAGGCATAGCATCATTTGTGATATCAGTTTTTATTTTGGGGATTTAAAAAAATGTTACGTTTACTCTCTTTATCGGCACTTAGTATCGGCTTATTGGTAGGTTGTAGTACAACGCAAAATTTGATGAATAAGGTTGGCGGTTCTGAAACGCCTTTAGCACAAGTTTTGAATGAGCGCAGTGATTTGCGTAAAAATTTATCGACGGTTGAAATTCGTCAATATTTTAATCAGGTAGAATCACCAACAGCAGCAGAGGTGAAAGTCACTGAAACAGGGTTAATGGATGATTCTGTTCGCTCTATTCGTAGTGTTTACCGTTTTAAAAATGTAGCTGGTGATTGGAAACGTATAGATGTGCAAAAGGAATATCAATGTACACGTGGGAAAAACACCAAAAACTTCCAAACCAAATTGTGCTCTTAATTAATTGTTTATATTTGAATTTTATAGCTTAGACTCTATTTAAAACGTATCAGATTTGATGCGTTTTTTATTTTGGGAATATAATAATAAATATTTTAATTGTAGGGAATGGTTTTGAGATAAAAGTAATTAGCTTAAATTTAAAGAAAATCCAAAAGATTCAAAAAATTAATGATATAAAATTTGTAAAACCAACAAAATGTGAACAAAAATGAACATCCAACAAGAAATCCAAAATTTATTTAAAGAAAGAGACGATATTCCACTTTTTTATATTGAAAGTGGTAGCCGTTTATGGGGTATGGCAAGTCCAGATAGTGATTACGATGTGAGAGGCTTTCATTTGCCATCAAAAGCTCAATATTATGATTATAGAAAATACCGTGATTTGATCGAAATCATGGAGGGTGATTTTGACTTCGTTTCTTTTGATTTAAATAAAATGTTTGGCTTACTCGCAAAAAGTAACCCAACAGTTTTGGAATGGGTACGGGCTTACATTGTCTATTTCAATGAATTTCCTGAATGGGATAAATTCAGTGATGGGTTACTTGAACGTATAGACTATAAAGCTTTGTATTATCATTATTTATCATTGGCAAAAGGTGGTATGCATGTCATGCAAACTGCTGATAACTTTACCTATAAAAAAGTATTCTATTCAATTCGTGGACTCATGTCAGCAGAGTTAGCATCACAGCAGATCATGCCTGAATTACTTATTACCCAATTGTTTGAGCAAATAGAGATAAAAGATCCATTACGTCATTGGGCGCAAGATTATTTAGAAATTAAAAAGCAACAAAAAGAAAAAGCTCAAGTATCTGAATCTGAACAGCAATATATCCTTAAATTGTTGAATGATAAAATTGAAGCCTTGAATCAAAGAACAATTGAGCCGACCAATGATTTGGAAAAATTACAGCAATATCTCACTGAATATAGCTTTAATTTAAAACAACATTTTTATGGTTAAGCTCAATTTAGAATAACAACATGTGGATTTGAACATGTTGTTATTCTAAGGATATTTAATTGTTATTCTAAGGATATTTAAATTAACCACTTATCGATTTATTACGTATTCCAGCAATTCCTTTAAAGATAAAAGCAATACCGATACCGAAGCAAAGACCCATTAAGAATTTACCCAGTGTACTGGTTCCGACTTCTTTATTATTGGCAGAACTAATCGCTTTTGCAGCATCTTCAGCAGAGGTTACACCATTGGCTTGAGAGTCCATCATTGCGATAAAACCAACATCAGTTTTACAACTGGCTATAATTGAACTTGAGTTCTCACCATATTTCTTTTGAACCAGTTGTTCACAGCGAGCTTGGTCGTCTGCACTGATGTTTGGTGCTGAACTTTGCCAATACAAACCACCGCCGATAATAAACAGAACAATACCAAGAATGAGCATGACTTGAGGATTCATATTTTTCATTTATTCTTCAACCCTTCGTTTTTGAGATTTTAGAATAACTAAAGAGTGAAAAACATTCAACTTCTCCTGAAAAAGCCACTGTGTTAAACTAATCAAACTTAGCCTAGTGGGTGTGCTTGGACTGAGTGATAAAAATCTCACATATTCATTTTATTTTCTCTAGACACCTTGTGAATACGGTGTTTAAAGTCGTTTTAAGTAACGCATTTTCTAAACTTAATTTAAATTTCTCAGTGCTTGTCATTGGGCTGACGCTTATCTCCCTAAAAATAGTGTTCAGCTGGATAAGCCAATAATGATATGTAGAAAATAATGTCAAAACTCGCGCAAAATGTTCAAACAACAACATTGAGCCGTGCCACGTTAATGTTCCCATTAGCCTTGGTATTGTTCGAATTTTCAGTCTATATCGGTAATGATTTAGTCCAACCTGCGATGCTTGCAATTACCAAAGAGTTTGGTGTGAGTAGTTCTTGGGCACCATCTTCCATGTCTTTTTATTTACTTGGAGGCGCATGTGTTGCATGGTTACTTGGACCAATATCCGATCGGATCGGACGAAAAAAAGTTTTATTGGCAGGTGTCATTTTTTTTATTCTGACCTGCTTACTCATTTTACTCACAGATAATATCGAAAGTTTTTTAACCCTTAGATTTTTACAAGGCTTTGGTTTATCTGTTATTTCAGCAGTAGGTTATGCGGCGATACAAGAAACATTTGAAGAACGTGATGCCATTAAAGTGATGGCACTCATGGCAAATATTTCCTTGCTTGCTCCTTTATTGGGTCCTGTACTGGGTGCATTCTTAATTGATCATGTGTCATGGCACTGGGGCTTTATCGGTATCGCTTTTCTGGCTTTCCTAAGTTGGTTTGGTCTAAAAGCCAAAATGCCAGATTACAAGGTGAAAGCCCGTAAGCAACCTTTTAGCTATATCTGGGATGACTTTAAGCAGGTTTTTAAAAATAAAACCTTCTTGGGCATGACCTTTGGGCTACCCATGGTGGCAATGCCATTGATGCTTTGGATCGCAATCTCTCCAGTCATGTTAGTGGAAGAATTGGGCTTAAGTAGTATGCAATATGGCTTGGCGCAATTTCCAGTTTTAGGTGGTTTGATTGTGGGTAATATCGTACTGATCAAAGTCATTGATAAATGGGCATTGGGCAAAACTGTATTAATGGGTCTTCCTTTGATGTTGATTGGCACACTCATTCTATTGTTAGGAATGGTTTGGAAAGATTATTTCCTCCATTGTCTGATTATAGGTATGACTTTGATAAGTTTTGGTGAGGGGATTAGCTTTTCTGTTCTTTATCGCTTTGCTTTAATGTCTTCTGAAGTCTCTAAAGGAACAGTTGCTGCAGCAGTTTCAGTATTGATGATGTTGAGTTTCTTCTTTGTTATTGAATTGGTTCGTGTACTGTATGAACATTTCCATTTATGGGCGTTTAGCTTGTCTTGTGTTGCTTTAATTGCCTTGTGGTTTAGTTTTCCACGGATGATGTTGAATAAGATTATGCAAGGCAGAAAGTTGAGAGGAGAGTTTTAATTGAATATTAATTTCATCTAAAACAACTATCCTATATGAGTGTTGAAATGGAAAGCATTCTTTCCATTTCAACAGATCCTAGTCGTTTTTATCATCTTGATACAAAATGGTTATTGAACAGAATCATCACCATCAGTAATCAAAAAAAGAGGTTAAGCCTCAACTTTCGATTGTTCTAATTTCTTAAGTTTATGATCAAAAACAAATGGTCCAAAAGGCATGATTGAAGCGATTAAGCCTAAAACAAACATGTTAAGTGACCATTTTTGTTTTTCACAAACCACAAATAAAACAGCTAAAAAAGCAACAAAAAGTACGCCGTGCCCCATACCGACATATTTCACTAAAATAGGATTACCCCACATATATTTCATTGGCATTGCAATAAACAAAAGAAGTAAAAAAGACAGACCTTCTAAAAAACCAACAGCACGTAAAGTTTGAATATTCATGGTCACTTCAGTAAATGAGAATGAATATCGAGTGTAGCTTAAAAAGATAAAAAGTCGAATGAATATCTGATCTAAATCATTATTCTAGCCATGCTTTCATTTTAGCTTCTTGCTCTTTTTGTTCAAACTCTGAAATATAAACACAGCCAATATAAGTCTTATGATCGCCATCTTCTGCTAATGGATTTGATTCCGCCAAGGTCATTTTACGAAATGATTTTTCTGCTTTAGCATTTGCTTGATCAGTTTTAACAATTTTTTCGCCTGAAAAATAAGGAGCATTTTGAAACATCGGACTTTGTTGAATGCCGTATTTTTTTGCTAGTGCTTTTGTATCCTGATTTTTGACCGTAGCTAACATACCTCCAAGAGTTAAAACCATTTCATTGGTTTTCATGCCATATACTTCTATAGGCACTTTGCTTTTGAAAGTATATGAAAGTAAATTGCTATCTGATTTTATCCAACCATTCTTTTTTAAGTCATCTTCAAATTCAAAACCGAGGTCATAATAGTCTTTAAGTGTCTTTTTACATTCTAGAAATTGCTGCATATTGGTATTGAATTGAGCATCAGCAAAAGTTGAATTAGTTGCTAAAATAAAGATACTACTGATGAAAATTTTATGAATGAATTGCATTTTATATGCTCTTTTAGGTGGATTCGAAGTTTATTTAATCTCTAATTCTAATAATGTATTTTTAAGTTTTAACAGTTCAGGCAATGTTTCTAATAATAAGCTAATTTGTTTTAAAGCCAATAAAAGATTATCGGATAAATCATCTTGTGTACTGATGAATTGAATTTCATTTAATTTCTGTTGAATGAGTGTTTGATCTAAGGGTTTAGAGTGAATGAGAGCATCATTTAAGGTTTGTTGACACCACAACATTAAATCTAAAACCTGAGTATCATGAATCAATTCACGATGGCTACCCAAAGCAGAAACATAACTCAATTGGCTATGGCTATAAACCAAATAGCGGAAAGCATTGTGAATTAACGTCTGATTTGGGTTTGGCTCGGTACTCAAACTTGAAATCATATTCGAAAGTTCAATTTGGGCATTATGTGCAAAGCGTCTAGCTTTACGATAATCTACACTATTGTTTTTGCCCTGTTGATATTGCTCAACAATCGCATCAAAATAATCCAATGTTGCTTGGCTACTTTTACGGATATTATTCGAGATATTCCGAAAATTCCAATCTGGCCAAATAAAACTGACCGCGAACCATGCAATTAAACAGCCTAAAAGGGTATCTATGATCCTCGGTAAAATGATGGCATAGCCTGAACCTTTTAAGTTAAAGATCAGTAAAACCATTAATGTTGCCATCAGGGTTGCCATGGCATATTTTTTTGAACGTAAATAGAAAAACGACACACCACAAATAACGATTAAAACTAATTGTCCTTCAATACTTGGCACAAAATAAAGGATAGGAATCCCTAAAATAACGCCTAAAACGGTGCCTAAAGTTCTCAGTTTTAATCGACTTTTGGTTGCAAAATAACTAATTTGGCAGACAAATAAACTAGTCAATAAAATCCAATACCCATTCTTTGCAAAAGGCAGTAAAGACAAGGCATAGCCAACGGCAAAGACAAAAGAAATACGCACAGCATGGCGGAATAAAGCAGATTCAGCGCTTAAATGCTGTTTTACTTTCAGCCATAAATCTTGAATACCATGAATGTCATCATCTAAGAGATTTAGATTATCTTGATGTTTACTATAACTTTGCTGATAGTTATCTTGTTCGATACTTAAATTGCTAAATTGTTCTTCTACATTTTTTAGATTTTTAAGCACCAACAGTAAGTTTTTCACTTCTAAATTATGAGGATTCTTTTGAATCCATTCTCGCATTGAGTTTTCTAAATGATTTAAAACGGTGGTGTTTTCTAGATTGGCTTGGAAGTTTTGTTGTCGCAAAATTGCTTCGGCAAGTTTTTGGCAATTGATCGCCTGCAATCGAACATTTTTTTGAATTCGGTAAATTAAATCGGTACGACTAAAATTTTTCTGAATATTTTCATAATGTAGATAGTTTGAAGTCGCTTGTTCATGAATATCTTGTGCTAAAAAGTATAAATTGAGCCAGTAAATGGTTTTTTGATTGGCACGAGAAGCTTTTAATCGAGTAAGCAATGAAGATTTTGTGATATTTAATTGTTGTACGACCAAACTATTTTGTAAGGATAATTCATATAAAAGTTGTTCAACATTGTCAGTATTATCAGGATCAAAAAGTCGTGCTTTACTGAGTAGTAATTGACTCATGGCTAGATAGCTTTGCGCCAAATTGTCTTGTATGGCTTGAGTTGGTTTAAGCAAGTAAAAAACAATGGAGCTTAAACCGTACCACAACGTCCCCATCACAAAATAGCTCGGTTGTTGATACCATTCTTGATATTCACCTAAACCAAACATCGTATAAATAGACAGTAAAACTGTACCAAAAGATATGGTGGCATAGCGTTGTCCAAGTGCGCCCATCAGAATAAAAGCACCACTAGACAAGGATAAATAAGTCAGAAATAATAGCTTATAAGGATAAAGAAATTCTAAAATACTGCTGACACTAAAAAAGAGAATGCAGACGTAGCCCAAATTCCGTAGTCGTATACTTAATCGATCATCAAAGTCCGTGAGTGCAGTTGCGATTGCACCTAAGGTAATCGGAACAATGAGTTTTTCAAAACCTAAAAAATAAAGCCCAAGCGTAGTACCACTCAGCACAATAAAAATTTGTAGGCAATAAATCAAAATTGAATTTGACTTAAAGTTTTGAAAAAGCTGTTGTAGATTATTCACGATCGATTTTCACAAAAAAGCTCACAGAAAATTTCACAAAAATGGTGTGTTGAGTGAAGCCTATTTTATATTGCTTAAAAAGTACTTGGCGATGTATTTAGATGAAGAACTGTAAGTAAAACATGTTTAAAAAACAGCAACATTAAATATACACGCATCATTTTATTTTGGCTAAAAATAAGCGCAGACTTCGTTCACCTTATGATAAAACAAACAAAAGTCATGCCAAAAAAACAAAATACTGAAATTAAACAACCCAGATTTAGACAAGCTGAACTGAATGAACGTCGTAACTTAAAAATGGCACGATCTATTCATGCTTATGTACGAGGCAATACTGCAAAATATTATGAATGGTTAAAAGCAGCTTCTATTTCCTCTATTCCACAAGGACCTGCCATTTGGATTTGTGGCGATTGTCATACAGGAAATTTAGGACCCGTTGCTAATGCCGAAGGCGAGATCGAAATTGAAATTCGGGATTTAGACCAAACAGTGATTGGTAACCCTGCCAATGACATCATTCGTTTAGGTTTATCTTTAGCGACAGCAGTGCGTAGTTCAGATTTACCAGGTGTTGTGACTGCACAAATGATTGAAGCATTATATGCAGGTTATCTTCATGCTTTAGAGGTAAAGGGGCGACCTTCGAAAAGGTTACGCCGTCCTTTACTCATTCAAAGTGTCATGAGAACAGCAATGAATCGCACATGGAGAAATTTAGCAGAAGAGCGTTTAGAAGGTTTAATCCCCAAAATCACTTTAAGTAGAAAGTTTTGGCCTTTGCTCAAAGTTGAACAAAAAGAAATTGCATCAGTATTTCAAAAACCTGAAGTGATTGATCTCGTCACCATGCTTGAAAGTCGTAATCAAAAAAGTGATGTCACGGTTTTAGATGCTGCTTATTGGGTCAAAGGCTGTAGTTCACTTGGACGTTTACGCTATGCAGTGTTGGTTGATGTTGATGATCATGTGGTGAAAGGTCAGGGGCTTTGCCTAATGGATTTAAAAGAGGGCACAACCGCATTGGCGCCTCGTTATTCAGATGTGCAAATGCCAAAGGACAATGCCAAGCGTGTCGTTGAAGGTGCGCGACATTTATCACCACATTTAGGTGAGCGTATGCAAGCCATTCGTTTTATGGATAAATCTTTGGTTGTTCGAGAGCTTTTACCTCAAGATTTAAAACTTGAAATAGAAGGAATGAATGAACAAGAAGCCAAAGATTTGGCATTTTATCTTGCCTTTGTTGTGGGGCGTGCGCATGTTCGTCAAATGGATGATACAACACGAAAATCATGGATCAGTGAATTGAAACGTACTGAAGCAAAAAGTATTGATGCACCTTTTTGGTTATGGCGTAGCATCGTAGAGTTGATTAGTATTCATGAAGCCAGTTATTTAGATCATTGTCGCCGTTATGCACTTAGCCATACAAAGTTTTAACTCAACAGGTTTTTTGCAAGTAAAAAAACGGGGTTAAAATATACTCTGAATAAAAGAACAGAAGTCTAAAGCAAAGAGTAATGTGATGTCTGGCTCTTTGCTTTAGGTGATTTATTTTGCATTATATTGAAAGCGATCACTTTTAAAATCAAAATTTTGAAGATATTCAGGTACTAAATCTTTACTGATGGGATAAATATAGAAATTTTCTAGTTCCATTATTTCAGTCATCGCTTGGGCAAGAAGTTTAACATAAGGTCGCGTGCCTAATTCTTTGCAAAATTTACAGTTAATCGCGCATCGATCCATCAAAATGTTGATGTTTGAAATATTTTTGTGAATTCTTTCAATCTTAAAAATATCTTGTGACTCTATGAGAGACAGATCATTGAAGTTTTGGAGGGATAAATCAAAATCATTTTTGACTTCTGATATATCAGTATAGGTAAAGTCAGAAAATTTTTCAGCGATGCTATTTTGGCAAATAATAATGTATTTTCCAGCTTCAATAACATGTCTCTGCACAGCATGTTTTACATCTATAAAATCAGAACAATAGTTAATTGTAAAATATACCTTTTTTAGCAATTGTATGATTTGAATTAAATTCTGTTGTATATCACTTAATGGGATTAGTGCGGATTCAGACATATTAATCTTATTCTTATATTTTAAATTGATATTTTACAGAAGCATCAATAAGCGTTTTATTTTTCTTATCGAAAGATAAATCAAATTGCAGGAAAAATTAAAAGGCTTTATGCGACAAAGCGATGAGATTGTGTATAAGTGTTGATTTATCCACAATCTCATCATGATGAATAAAGCTCGATTTATTTAATCACACCACAAGCAATTCGTTCACCACCACCGCCTAATGGTTTCGGATGATCTGAATAGTTGTCACCTCCTGCATGTACCATCACGGCTAAGCTTTGAATATCTGCAAGTTTTAAGCGAGGTGCAATGACTGTAGTATTGGCATTACCATCGGAATCTACATTCAGTACAGGTAAATCACCCATATGTCCGTCATTCGGCGTGCCATGTCCAGTAGCATGTGCTGGATTGAAATGACCGCCTGCAGCCAATGCCGCCCCCATTTTCCCATCTTTCAAAGCAGGCTCACACGAGCCTTTTTCATGGATGTGAAAACCATGAAAACCTGAAGGGAGCTGTGTTAAATGCGAGCTAATACTCAGCCCTTGGGGGCTGTCTTGGAATGTGACTGTACCAATTTTTGCACCTACACCTTGAGCTGTGACAGCATGTACATCAACAACTTGCTGAGGTGCTTTATTATTTTTTGGAACCGTATTCGAAGTTGTACAACCGACAGCAGTCAGACTGATCAGCGTACATAAAGCTGAAAGTTTTAAAAAATGAGCAGGCATTAAAAAGCATCCTAGTTTTGTTTGTTGTTCTAGACATTCAAACAAAGCTAAGGATGCGACACAATACGGTTTAAGTATTTGATTGTATAAATTTATTAACAAGTTAGATTGTTATTGCTTAGGAATAGTTGAATCATCCTCTATTTCATAAGCCAAGGTTGCATCTGGAAGTTGTACTGGGTCAATGGTTTCATGTAGCCATTCACGCCAAATTGCCAATAACACGGCTAAAATGACAGGTCCAATAAATAAGCCAACCAATCCGAAACTTGCCAAGCCACCTAAAACGCCAAACATAATTAAAATGAATGGAATTTGGGTTGCACCAGAGATGACCAATGGACGAATCACATTATCTGCGGTACTTACGATACAAACACCCCATGCCATGACACCAATCGCTTCGACCATTTGCCCTTTTGACAACAACCATAACGCAACACTGGTATAGGCAACAGGAGGTCCAAAAGGAATTAATGCAAGTAGGAATGTCACAATGGTTAAGACCATTGGATTAGGTACGTCTGCAACAAAATAACTCACCCCAGCCAAGATCGATTGAGCCACTGCAGTTAAGCCAACGCCATAAACCACAGCACGAGTGGTTTCAGAAATGGTGTCAATATAATGATGGATGCGTGGACCAATCACTTTTTCTAAAGCTTGGCTGACTTGCTGAACAATGATTTGACCATCACGATAAAAGAAAAATAGAGTCATCACAGCAAAGCAAAGTTTGACCACATTTTTAGTAATTTCATTGAGGACGAATTTACCATAATTCATATGTCCTTGAATCCAAGCACCAATATTCTGAGATAAGCTGGTTGGGTCTGCATTGATTTCACGTACAGTACGACTAATCTCTTTACCAATAATAGGTAATTCACGTATAAAATCAGGCACTGTTAAATGACCTGAAGAGAACTGGCGTTGTAAATCTAAATACAGATTGCGACCTTCATGTTGCAGAATAAAAATGGCAAAAGTCAGTGGCAGACCGATGACTAAAATTACTAAGGTAATCATGATCGATGCACTTGCTGTTGGGCGATGTTCACCAGACATCCGTTGGATGCGCTTGTACATGGGCCAAGTCATATAAGCAATGATACATGCCCAAAGGACGGGCACAATAAAGTATTTGAGTATGTCAAAACCCAAATAAATTAAAATAAAAAACAGCCCAAATAATAACGCACGCTGTAAGGTCGGATTAAATTCTTGCATTAATCACTCTAATCTAATTTAAATTATCATTTAGACTATGCCACTTTTTTAGACGACATAATCCTGCACTTGTTTTTCATCATATATGAAAAAGTAAAAAAAGTGCGGTGTTCGATACGCTTTTAAAAAATTAGAACCAATCACTCGGATCGTCAATTAATGCATCAAGGAGAGGTTGCCATTGTGCTTGGATTGTTAAATAGTTTTTTTGCGGTTTATCAAAAACACTCAAACCTTGCATAGCCAATTGACCATAAGCGGTACGTTCTGAAATCCAAGCGACAGGTTTTTGTTCGACTTTATCAAAAAACTGTTGAATGTCTTTTGAACTTGAACTGTTGGCTTTCATACGATTAGCGATTAAATGAACTGCAACTTTTCCTTTACGAATGCGTTTCATGTCTTGAATATGTTTAAGAAAGCGTTTGGTACTGTCAATATCAAAAAAAGAAGGTTGTAATGGCGTCACAATGGCATGACACTCACTAATCAGTTGTTCTGCATGCTGACCTGTTAAAGCACCTGGTGCATCAATAATTAGATATTGTAGATTTTTAGGGGCATCACCAATCGATTTTTCATGACGCCAATCTAAGCTTTGAATACTGGCAGCATCTTCAGGACGTTGTTTTAACCATTGCAATGCGGATTTCTGATTATCGGCATCTGCAAGTGCGACTTTATAGCCTTTTTGTGCCAGTGCCGAAGCCAATGTAATGGCTGTAATTGTTTTACCACAACCGCCTTTTTGATTTGCAATGAGTATCGTTTTCATGGGTTACAATTAAAATTGGCAATTAAAATTTGATCTTAGCTTAGCATTATTTTTAGGCGAGTAGATGACACATGACAAAAGTTTAGTTGTTGTTTACATTGTGCAAAGTTTTCACATTAGGATAAAAGAATGTCCATTTGGATGGCGATGTTAATCGGTGCCTGTATTGGTGTTGTATTAACAACTTTGATGTTGTCGAGCACCCGTAATGGAAAGATTAAAGCAGAATATGAACGCTATATTGCAGAGCTTGAGTTAGAACATCAACAGGCTCTATTGAGCGCCCAAAAGCGCAGCGTGAATACCAGTCGTGCTGTACTTAAAGGCAAGATGGCAGAGCAACTAGCTCCAATTATGCCTGAGTTTCGCTATTTACCCAGTGATGCTAAATTTATGGGTGATCCCATTGATTATGTCGTATTTGATGGTTATAGCGAGTTTCGAGATGGGGATGGTTTGGCGGAAGATATTGAAGTGGTCTTGATTGATATTAAAAGTGGTGGCGCTCGATTGACCAAAGGGCAACAAGCGATTGCACAAGCCATTCGTGAAGGGCGAGTACGTTTTGAAACGATTCGGATTGATTTTGAGGATTAGTTCTATTTAGCGGTGGCACTAGGTCACCGCTATTTTAATGAAATGTTAGTTTGGTTTTTTATGCGGTCTTCATTTTCTGCGCTCTTGCCATGAGCATACGTCGTCCAACTTTGGGTAGACCCTCTGCATCAAAATAAGCTTTTTCTAAAAATTTAAAATTGGCATTCAATAGCGCAAACTCAATATTCCGATTTAAATGACAGCCATCTGCTATTACTTTTTGTAGAGGAGTTAGAATGTCTTGTAGTTTCTTTAAAGTTGGATGATCTAAATATTGCACATGTTCAACAAGATGCAAGATACCTTCAGGTTTCAGCACACGATAAATTTCGGTAATAGCAAGTTCGAGTTGGGAAATGCTACACATTGTCCATGTGCTGACAATATTATCGATTGAGTTATCTGCAAAAGGTAATTTTTCTGCACTGGCTTGAATGTGTTGCACATGAAAAGGTGCATTCAATACACGATCCTTCGCCAAATGGTAGACATCAGCATTCGGTTCAAGCGCATATAAGGTATCAACAGCCTGATAAAAAGGAATGTTTAAGCCTGTACCAAAACCAATTTCGAGTACATCACCTTGAATTTTGGTGAGCAATTCACGACGGCTCTCCATAAGGCTAGGTGTTTGCATGATTTGGTTTAACACATGCGGGAAAATACGTTGTTGATAAAATTTATAAATCATTGATTTAACTTTTCTATTTATACTTCAGTTCATTCTAACCACAAATCAATTTGAAAGATAAGACAAAAAAGCGACGAAATTTCCCTATTTTGTTACGTAATCTTAGTTTTGTTTTAATATTTTAAGCATAGTATTAAATATTAAAGATATTGGTTTAACGATTGAGGAGCTGTCCATGACCAGAAAGTTAGTTTGTGCCGCATTATTGGCATTCAGTGCATTTCAGGTTAGTGCCAATCAATCTACAGATTATAATATTGCCAAAGGTTTAGCACCTGTTGCCAAAGATCAGACGATTTCGGTACTTGAGCCTTTTCATGGCGAGTTCCGTATTCTAGGATCTAAAGAATATTTGAATGATGAACAAGCGAAGTTCTCACCGATTGATTATGCGGTGACGCGTGGTTTATTTACTGAGCCGAGCATTGCACGTGAAATTTCAATTAATCAATATGATCGTTATTTAAATTGGAAAATGGCACGGACGCCAGTCGCACCACAATATGCGCCTCTATTTGTGAGTAATATGCATATCATTCCAGCAAACCCTCAGATTGCCAATGAAATCAAAAAAGTTAAACGCGGAGATTTGGTGCGCTTAAAAGGTGATTTGGTTCAGGTGAATGATAAAAACTTGGTGTGGAAATCTGCTTTAGATTGGAATGGTGTAGGTGATGGTGCATGCAAATTAATTCGTGTTGACTCTATCCAATGGATTGAAAAACAAAACATTTAATGGTTTTTATTTGAGCAGGATAGCAAAAACTGTTAATATCTCGCTGTAATTTTAAACAAACTTATTCAAGATAGAGTAGTGATAAATGAAAGGTTTAATGTGTATTACAGCGTTGCTGTTGGGGATGGGATTAGTCGCATGTCAAAGTTCGACGCCTACACTTGGTAAAACGCATGAATATACACTTAAACAAAAGTGCCCGACTATCATGGTAATGAAAGTTGGAGATACTTTGGTTTTTAATGCAGCAGAAAATCCATCTACGGGTTATCAATGGAAATTGTTGCAACCTTTAAAGCTCTTTAAAACAGAAGAAACATTTTTACAAAGTGAAGCCGAAGAAGGTGCTGTAGGTGTCGGTGGGATGAAATCATTCCGTTTTATAGCGGAGCAACCTGGACAAGAACTAATTGAATTGGTGCATATTCGCCCTTGGGAATCAACTAAGCAACCTGATCAACAGTGGCAATGTCGCATTCGAGTTTCTTAGAAGCGTGATTGAAAAGAGAAGTTTTTCGTATAGAAAGACAATAAAAAATGGCATTGATACCATTTTTTATGTTTTTAGATCTCTTAATTTTTTATCATGAGGGTAATGGTAAAAAATTAAGATTTTGGCGTTACTGTTTTCCAATATTCGAGCTGGTCATTTGCGGTAAACATATCCCTCATACCTTTGACCGCATCAGATGGGGTTTTTAGTTCACCATCTGGAGATGCTTTTTTCTCATCATAGACTTTGATTTGGTTTTCCCAGTATTGGTACAGCAAACCTTGAATATAGCGCCCTTGTTCGGTCTTTAAATCTAAATCTTTGAGCATGTTAAGTGAAGAATTGATTTGATCACGTTTACGTTGATGCGTAATTTCTTCTGTTAGATTGCCATCTTTGGCCATTTTGCGAAGATCAGCTTCTATTTCTTCGCTCATCTGATTAAATTTTTGATCATATTCAGTCAACAGGGCAATGTCATGTGCATCATCAGGTGTACTTGGAAACTTTTTAATTCTCTGTGTTTTTAATTGATCAATCACATCTTGAGAAGCATCTTTAGATGGTTTGTCATTAGTTGTACTGTGCTCAGATTTAGGAGTACAAGCGGTTATTAACAATACAGAGCAAACGAAACTCGTAATGAGTAAGGGCTTAGCAGTTTTTAGCATATTCATTTTTCTCTCAAAAATTCTATTCTTTAAATGGGTATTTAGCTTTCAATCTTTTTAAAGTGATAAGCATAAGTGATGTAAGGAAATTCAATTTCATCTTGAGGATGTTTACCAATATGCTCGAGGACGATCTGTTCGAGTTGTCGTTTTAATTGCAGTTGTTGTTCTTGTGGCATGGCTGCAATAAAACTGGTTGATAGAAAACGTTTGCTCACAACATCTTCAACTGTGCCTTTTTGCAATTGCGAAAGCAATTTGACTCCTTCAAGTCTAAATAAAAACTGGTTTTCAAATACCTTTTTCCACTCACCACTGTGGTAGCGAGGCGTGTTTCCTTCATAGCGTGCGATCAAATCTGCCAATGCTTTGACCCAAACAACTTCCTCATCTCGTTGATTCCAAACCAAGCCCAAATGACCTTCGGGCTTTAAGATATGATGAATTTCATTGAGGGTTTCAATATTCGAAAACCAATGAAAAGACTGGGCGCATAAAACCGCATCAACACACTCAGAACTGAGTGGAATATTGTCACTTGATGCTTGTAGTGCGTGTACTTCAGGATGTACTATTTTCAACTGTTCTAGCATTTCTGTTACAGGTTCAATCGCTGTAATATGTGATGTCACTTGTTTTAGATAATCAAGAAATTTTCCTGTACCAGAACCGAGGTCAACCACGCTAGATTCAGCAGTAAGTTGAAGATCATGCTTTAACCATTGCACAATCTCTGCGGGATAACTGGGACGAACTTGTTGATAAAGTTCAGCAACGGAACTGAAGCCTTTTTGTGCGGTAGGATGTAAGGAATGTGTCATATTTTGCGCTTTTTAATCTGTGCAGTATCTATAAAATATGACATTGGATGCGATGAATAGGCAAGTTATCTATTTGTTAATTTTTGAAGCTAAAGATAAGAGAGCCTTTTTTCGGTGTCGTAATGGATAAACAAATAATTTTTGAAGATGAACAAATCAGAGCAATTTATTTAAAAGGAAATTCGGACACATTAGTGCTTTCTTTTGGTGACTTAATCTCGCGTGCCAAAGGGCTTTCAATCAATGCTGAAAAGTCATTAATGAAATATGACTACAGTGTTGTCGGTATTATGCCGAAAGAAAAGTCATGGTTTCCAATGTCTAGTATGCTGGCATTATTGCAACATCTTGAACCAATCTTAGCGCAATACAAACGTGTTGTTGGCTATGGGGGGTCAATGGGTGGTTACGCAGCGATTAAGTATTCAAAACTATTCAAAATGAATCGTGTGGTGGCAATGGTGCCACAATATTCAATCGATCCAAGCGAAGTAGAAGATCGTCGTTATACTGATTTTTATGATGCACATTTAAATGCAGATATGCGAATCCAAACACAAGATATTTCAGCAAATTGCGAATATATCATTGTCTATGATCCATATTTTGAGCATGACAAAGAACATTATTTAAAAATTAAGCCCTTAATTCCGCAGTTACATACTTTGCATTTACCTTATACAGGGCATGATGCGATTGCTGTTTTGGCAAGCTCTTCGCTATTACGTGACTTTATTGAACATCCTTATGATCAAACGTACTTTTATAAGCAAATACGTGAAGTGAAAAAGAACAGTAAGTTTTATTATCGTAGTGTGATTGCCCATTTACTCGGATCGCATAATGAAGCTTTGGGTAAAATTTTAAAAACCATTGATCTTCAATTGGACAGCAGCTTTTTTGATGCCAGTTTAAAACAAACCATTACGCGTATTTTATTGACCAATAAGCGTGTAGATGAACAAGATTTACAAAAACTTGGAATTCAAGTCAACTTACCTTTTGAAAATAAAACACAGTTACAAGACAGCTTTGGCAATGTTTTGGTTTTTAATGTGATTACGCAAAAGCTTGAAAGTTATGATCAACAGGTGATTGATATCAATGGTAAATATATTATTCCTTTGCATGTTGAAAATAGTGGTTTGGCGCAAGTTGAAGTCAAAAAACAAGTTTATTTGATTTGTATGAATGATCGCCGCGTGACCAAGCTTTTTAAAAAGGATGATGCTTTATCTTTAGATATGAATCCGATTGTTATTAAAAAATGTGCTGATTTTTATCTATTGAGTTATAAAAACTTATATATGCGTTGTGATGAGCAGGGCAGTTGTAGTTTTGAAGCAGATACGGTGCAAGATACTGAAAAGTTTGTAGTGATCTAAAATCTACTTTGCTTTATTTGCATTGATTTAAATAGGCTGTCGGAAACAGAGCTTTATATTCTTTCAAGCTCTGTTCTACTAAGTTATTTTTTACATTGTAGTATTCAGTGGAATAGTGAATCACATCGGTAACATGATCTAAGCTTAATTCATAATCTTTTTCATAGAGATAGTTATAGGTTTTACTCTTTGCGCTGATAAGTTCATTGTTTTTAAAGATATAGATTTTAAACTCTTGATTTAATAAATTATAAAATCCTACTTCGATTCGACAACCTTGCTCAATTTTAATGAGTTTAAAATAATTACCTTCATGATTTTTATATTCTTCCACATTTTCTACAGATTGAAGTACAAGCTCAGTAGCATGTTGAATTGGGCACAACAGCGTTAGGCCAATCATAAAGCATATTTTTTTAGTAATACTTAGAACGTTGTTCATAAATTGAATGTCTTGTTTGGATTTATTGTTAGTGTTATTTTGTGATGATTGAAAATGCATTGTGATTAAAAGCATAGACATCTGTATTCATATACACAAGTTTTAAATTTTCCTATTTAACAGAAATGAAAGCTTTGATATCAGAGATTGACTATAAAATAAGTTGATTTAACTTAAAATAAAAGCAATAAAAAAAGGGTCTATACATGCACAAGACCCTATAAACCGAGTAAACGGACGTGACTTATCGTTATTATTATTCTCTTATTATGCTGTTTTCTCTAAACGTCGATTAGCTCTTTTAAATGTACCAAAGTCATTGAAGCGTACGCCATTTTCTTGCATCACGGGGTAGCAATCTTGGGCAATGGCTTGGCGAATATAAAAGGGATCACGGACTACAAAATGATGTATGGCATGTGTTCCTGCAAAATTAAAGCAGAAAGCTTGTAAGGGTCTCATACGCCAATCTGTCCATACTTGACACTGTTGAACGATATTGCCTTCTTCAACATCGCCATAATAATGCATATTAGAACTGGTGAAATGTAAGCTGAGGGTACGTAAGAAGTTAGGTGCTGCAATGGTCACTGCGTAAAATTTAGTGGTGCGATCGGCAAGTTTCCAAAGCGCATTTTTAGGCTGTTTCAGACCCACAGCTTTCATTGCTAATTTGGCAACGCTCATTAGAAGAAAACCATGCCACATTGCATAATGTAGATGTCCAAGAGGTGCATAACTTGCTGTAAGGCGAGCTCTGAGCTTTAGTTTTTCTGACTTGTTTAAGTTCTTTTGTGCATGTATAAAACGATTGGTGGTTTTCAGCATCGTGATTGGGCGTAAATAGACAGCAAGCATGTTGTCACCAGTCATGATTAAACGTTTTAAGCCCCAACGATCACCATTATTAATGCCACGTTCTTCAAGGTCAGACTGAGTTCCAGAAGATTTGTGATGATGTAAATGTACATCACGACGCATCCATGGATTTACAGTACTTGGGCGAAAAGCATAAACCGTTGCCAACATTGCATCATTAACAGGTTTATTTTTGCGATAATACATTTGATGGATTAAGTCATGTTCTAGTTCATGCAGAATAGACATCCAAAATGCAGAGAGCGGAATTGCAATATACGCAGGCATTTGACCACGTGAGTACTGTGTTATATTAAAAACAATACCTGAAACAGCAGTAATAAGAATACCCATGCCAATTTGATCTTGATACTTGACCAACCAAGGGTGTTTCTCACGGAGTTGATTGCCAGCCTCTAAAATCCCTTTACGGATACGAAGGCTACGTTGTTCGTCTTCTGGGTCAGCAAAAAGTTTCACTTTATTTTGCTTGGTCATTTTAAAATTGGCAACGGGTAAATTCATGCCCTGTTCCTCTATTATTTTTATTACGACAAGGAAGTTTTAAATCCAACATTTGTTGGGTTATTTTGAGAGATTATCTGATGCTTAAAATTCAGTCAACATCTGTATTGAAAAAAATGACTAAAAAAGTAACGCAACCAAAGCAAGAACGTACCCAAAAAAGAATGGAAAGGGTGATTGCAACAACACAAGAGTTGCTGCTAAGTGTTGGAATTGAAAAAATTTCTATTCCAGAAATTGCCAATGCATCGGGTGTACCTCGCACCAGTATTTATCAGTTTTTTCCGACGAAATACGATATTTTACGGCACATTGCGCTCATGCATTTAAATGGCTTAATCACAGAATTAGGCAAAGCTGCCGTTAAAGTATTGTCCGAACAGCCAAAAGCCAGTATTGAAGAATATGGGCAATTGCTGAGTGCAAATATGATTCGAGTCACTGCACGATTCTTTAATGAATCTGAAGTGGCGAGCCTGATTATCTTGAGTGGACCATTTACACGTCAAGCCTATTTAGAATATCAAGTTGAGCTGAAAAAAGTCAGTGCAGGTGTTCGACAAGCTTTAAAAATGATTCAAGTAGATAGTTATGTACCACAAGAACCAGACAGTTTAACCATCTTAATGGAATTGGTTTTTACCTGTATGAAACATGGTTATTACACTGAAAACTATATTTCTGAGGCAATTTGCCAAGAAGCCTATCGCATGGCAATCGCTTATTTATTGGCATTAAAAAATGATTCATTTCAAATGCCAGAACCATAATCCATTAAGAGGAATGATTTTTTATTTCTCTTTAAATGAGGAAACTAAAGACATTATGAATATTGATGCAAAATCTCTAAGCGCATTTTGAGCATGTTATAAATACACATTGAAAATAGAAAAATGGTGCAAGGGATATGAAAGCTGTATTTTTAGATTATGAATCACTGGACAAAAATGATTTAGACTTTAGCCAGTTAAAAGCGGCTTTTGCAGATTTAATCCTTTACCCATCAAGCACAGCAGAACAAGTTTTAGAGCGCATTCAACATGCAGATGTAGTGATTACCAATAAAGTGGTCGTGAATGCAGAAACGATTGAGCAATGCCCCAAACTAAAAGTCATTCTTATTTCTGCAACAGGAACCAATAATGTTGATTTAGCTCAGGCAAAGCAACAAGGTATTGTGGTATCCAATTGTCAGGGATATGGAACAGCAGCAGTTGCTCAGCATACTTTATCGCTAATCTTAGCTTTAGCGACATCACTATTAAAATACGATCAAGCGGTGAAACAAGGGCAGTGGAACACATCTCCCATATTTTGTTTGTTGGACTTCCCGATAGTTGAATTATCAGGTAAAACATTGGGCATTATGGGTTATGGTGAGCTTGGTAAAGCCGTTGGAAAACTGGCCGAAGCTTTTGGTATGAAAGTTTTAGTCGGTGCATTACCCAGTCGTCCAAGTGATGAAAATCGCGTCCCATTTTCTGAACTTTTAGTTCAAGTCGATTTTTTAACGCTACATTGTCCATTAACCGATGAAACTCGGGATTTGATTTCTACAGATGCATTTAATACCATGAAAAAAACAGCATTTTTAATCAACTGTGCACGTGGTGGCATTGTGAATGAACCAGCACTTGCAGATGCATTAAGACAAGGCAAAATTGCAGGGGCGGCAACGGATGTATTGAGTGTTGAACCACCTAAGAACGGCTCGGTTTTATTTGCAGATGACATTCCAAATTTAATTATTACGCCACACAGTGCGTGGGGCAGTGTTGAAGCACGTCAAAGAATGGTCAATCAATTGGTTGAAAATATTGAAGCATTTAAACATGGACAGCCAATTCGACAGGTGAATTAAAAGTGGTAAAAAGCTCAGTAGATTGAGTTCCGTAAAAATTGAGTAAAACAAAATATTGCCCACTTGATGGTGGGCTTTTTTATGAATGGCTTCTAGGGAAGATTCTTATAAATTATTTTAAGATATAAATGATTTTAGAGGCTAACTAACGCGGAACACCTACGTCATCATTAGATGTCGTTTGTTTAGCTGAGGCATTGTTCAAAGGTAGAGATTGCTTGGTAATTTCAGGTTCTTCTTGAGCTGAAGCATTTTGTGCAGGAGCAATCGGAGGTGCTGTAATAACAGGTGCAGTCACAGTTGTAGGACTTGGAACAGAGCTCATTGAAGCATCACTTAAATTGCCACGTTCAATTGGAACATTACCGCCACTTGTACCGACAATATTATCTTTGGTTTCATTAATTTTTTTAACTGCGGTGTCGATGCCTTTACGGGTGGTATCTCGTGCAATTTCTGCTTGTTCTGTCGTATATGTTTTGGTGTTGTCCCAAGTTTCGCCAACTTTAGGCTTTATTTTATTGATGCCTTTTTCCGTTGCATTTCCTACTTTTTCAGCAGTATTTTGTACAGCTTGTCCTGTTTTATAGGCAAGTACTTTGAAAATATTGGGGTTATCACCATAAGGTAGCGTTGTTTTCGTTTCACTTGAGCTTTGTGCATAAATGGAGGTTGTTGCCAAAATAGCTGTCGTGATGCACACCATTTTTATCTTATTCATTATTGCTTTAAACCTCTTTCAGCGTGGCACTTAAATTACGATTGAATATTCTACGCATCTTACTGATTTATAGATTCAATAACTTGTTTTGCAAGGAAAAGAATACAGCTTGCTACATATCGCTACATTCAAAAAATAACAATATCCACTTTCTAGATTAGATATCTCATACAGAAAATAAAAATGCTGAAAATAATAAAGCCCACCGAAGTGAGCTTATGGATTTAACATATTCATGCAAATGAATTATTGGCTATTTACAATCGGTTTGGTTGTAATATCAATTTTGGTACTGCCTACAGGTGAAGACATTTGAGCGCTTGAGTCTACTTCAGCACTTGCAGTCGCTTTCTTCGGTGTTAAAGCTTTCTTAGTTTTTACTGCTTTTTCATGTACTTTTTCAGATGCTTCATGGCTTAATTTTTTGGTATTTTTCCAAGCGCCTTTGGTTACTGTCTTGGTGTTATCTACACCTTTTTCAATGCCACCACCAACTTTAGTCGCTGTTTTTTTCACACTATGATCTACTTTTTTAGATACCTTTTTGGTGTCATCCCACGCATCTTTTGAAACTTCACGGGTTTTATCAACACCTTTCTCAATACCACCACCGACTTTATCCGCAGTCGTTTGAACACCTTCACCTACAGAATGTGATGCATCTTTTGTACCTTCCCATGTATTTTTAGAAACTTCGCGGGTTTTATCAACACCTTTTTCGATGCCTGCACCGACTTTATCCGCTGTATTTTGAATGCCTTGCCCAATGTTATGTAATACCCCATTGTTGTTTACATCTGCTGAAGCACTGACATTGCCATTCACATCTGTATTTGCAAAAAGAGGAGTTGAAGCCAATAGAGCGGTGGTAATTAAAGTTGTTTTAAGCATTTTCATAATGTGTTTTTTTCCTTTTATAACTTGAGTTAGATCAAGCCTTAGATGAGCTGAATCATAAATGATCAGAATTGATTAATTATAATTTGAGATAAAAAACCCACAGCTTATACACAACCTTGTAACAAAAATGACAGAATTGTGAATATCATTTAAGCATGATTTCTACTTAAGTTTCTGTAAATCATTGTGTTTGTACTTTTAAGTTGATTTGTTTGTTTACACTGTAAGTTAACGTAAATTTATTTGATATTCAGGCAAAACTTGAATGAATCAAAGACCCTACATGATTTTATTCGTATCGATAATAAAACAATTGCTTAACCGATATATGAATTAAGCTATATTGAGCGTTCAATATGCCTAATATTTTATAAACATTTATCTAAGTTAGACTTTTTGAAGTTGTTTTTAAGTGCAGTAAAGTTAATTTGCTTTTCTGCATTTTGAACGTCAAAAATGGTTTGTTTATTTTCAACTTCGGCATTCACATTTGAAAATGCTGAAATGAGTTGATCGCCTTTAAAAATCCAATGTTCAGTGGCTTTGCCTGTTTGAAAATTTCCAGTAAATTCGATCACGCAATTGTTTTGTTGTTTGATAAGTCGAGCAAGATTGTGCTTGGTTGTCGGTTCAGCAGAAATGTTTTTGTGTTGTTCTAAAACGATAGGTGCGTTGGGGTTGGTTAGCGTGGTTGAGCAAGCGGTGATAGATAGACATGTAAAAGTAGTTAGACAAATGGTTTTTAGATTCATAAGGGACTTTGTTCTTCAGTGCTATTGAATTTAAGTATAAATAATTGAAATAATATTTCTATAGATTATTTGTTTAACATATCAATTAGATGATTGTATTTTGTAAGTAGTTGCGGAGGATTATTTTTGTATCGTTCAATTATAAAGACGCAGGTATATTTTTCTGAAAGTAGTGCTTTAGTTATAGACGTAGAAGTAATTAGGTAGTGTAATTTCATAATATGAATAATAAAAATATTATAAGAATACTGATGATAAACAGATACTGATCTTTAGTTAATTTTACAAAGCGAATTATTGAAAAATATATTGAAATAAATAAAATGGAGGTGTATGTAGTAATATGTATAAATACGTTTTCATTAAGGAATGAAGAGATTCCTATGAATGTTAAAATAAAAAAACTTGATATGAAATATAAAATAATTAAGAAAATTTTTTTAATTTTTACATATTTAATATTTGTATCTAAGTGAGGTAATACAATAGCGATTATAAATAATATTGGAATGATTTCACAAACTGCTATGAAAAGAAATAAAAGTAAAATTAAGTTTTTTGAGTTTGGTTCAGTAGGATATAGGCAATAAATAATATAACTTATGGAAAGTAAAATTACATGTATAAGAATGAGATAAAAGTCTATTCTGAAATAATTTATTTTTTCATTTTTCATTTTTAAATACACTGTAAAATTTCATCTTCTGACAAGATATCTTTTGATTTATTAAAATTTTCAATAATTGCGAGGGATTTAGGATCATTCCAAACTTCATCCATTTTATTAGGCATAAAATTATTAGGGCTTATAGTGATTGCTGAAATCAATTTATTTTTTTAAAGATATAACGATAAATTACAGCTATTGATTCTGAGTAAATAAAAGTATTATCGATCTGGCAGCCATTTTCTACGTTATAGAGTGAAATTTTACCATCTACATTTTTAGATGAATCGCCATTATCTAATAGATAGTTATTATTTTATTCAGCGATCAGCTGGATTTCATTCGTTGGCTTTATTTTAGGATTTGAATCTCCGTCTTTAGTGATTTTTTGGTATGCACTTAATAAAATAATTGAAATTACAATTGCAAAATTTCGAATTTCCATCGGTTGTAATTATTTAGGAAATTTTATTGATCATACTTTAAAAATGAATAAAAATAAAACCCCACTTATTTAAGCAGGGTTCTCATTTTATTTCAAATATTTAGCTTAGTGCTGTAACACTGAAATATCCGCAACACTGGTAAACAAACCACGTAATTGCGCCAATATACGTAAACGATTGGCTTTCAATTCAGCATCATCTGCCATGACCATGACACCTTCAAAGAAAGCATCAATTGGCGCACGCAAGGCAGCAAGCATAGACAATGCTTCTGTGTAGTTCTTTGCATCAAGCAATGGCTGAACAATAGGCGTTACTTTAGCAAGTTCAGCGAACAATGCTTTTTCAGCATCTTCAACCAAGTTTGCTTCAACCACAGCACCTGTCGGTTCAGCTTCTTTCGCAAGAATATTGGCAACACGTTTGTTGGCGGCAGCAAGTGCAGCAGCTTCAGGCAAGGCACGGAAATGATTCACCGCAGTCACACGCTTATCAAAATCTAAAGGTGATTTTGGTGACAAGGCTTGAACGGCTTGAATCACATCAACAGCAACACCTTGATCTTCATACTTCGCACGGTAACGACCTTCAAGGAATGCAACTGCATCTGCCAAAGTCTTAGCGTGATCTTTCAATACATCGCCGTAAGCAGCTAAAGCAAGTTTGATGAGTTCTTCAATTGAAACATCAAGATTGTTTTCAGTCACTAAACGCAAGATACCAATCGCAGAACGACGCAATGCAAATGGGTCTTTTGAACCTGTAGGCGCTTGACCAATACCGAAAATACCTGTCAATGTATCAAGGCGATCCGCAAGGGCAATAGTCGTACCTGTCTTGGTTTGCGGTAAAACATCACCAGCAAATTTAGGTAAGTACTGTTCACCTAAAGCTTCTGAAACTTCATCACTTTCACCTTCAAGACGTGCATAGTAAGTACCCGCAATACCTTGAAGTTCAGGGAATTCACCAACCAATTCAGAAGTTAAGTCACATTTTGCAAGTAAAGCTGCTTTTTCAGCATCGGCAGGGTTTGCACCTGTGATTGGTGCTAAAGCCACAGCCAATTTTGCAATACGTTCAGACTTATTCCACAGCGTACCCAACTCAGCTTGGAACACCATATTGGCGAGTTTTTCTTTACGTGATGCAAGCGGTTGCTTTTGATCTTGTAAGAAGAAGAATTCAGCATCAGATAGACGTGGACGAACCACTTTTTCATTGCCTTCAATAATTTGAGCAGGATCTTTCGACTCAATATTTGAAACGGTAATGAAGTAAGGCTGAAGTTTATTGTCGCTATTCACTAAGCAGAAATATTTCTGATTGTCCTGCATGGTGGTGATCAAGGCTTCTTGCGGTACAGCAAGGAAACGCTCTTCAAAACTTGCACGAAGCGCAACAGGCCATTCGACTAGTGCTGTCACTTCATCACGAAGATCGCTGGGTACAATCGCAATGGCATTCACGTCATCCGCAAGTGCTTTCACTTGACCGTCAATCATCGCTTGGCGTTCTTCAAAGTTCGCTACAACATAAGCGGCTTTTAATTTCGCAAGATATTCATCAGCATGACCTAAAGTAATCGCTTCAGGTGCATGGAAACGATGACCAAAAGTCACGTTACTTGCTTTGTGATCTTGAATAGTTGCATTAATCACATCATTGTCTTTTAACAACACGACCCATTTTACAGGACGAACAAATTCAGTACGACTTGCCGCTGAACGCATACGTTTTGCAATAGGAAGATTGTCCAAAGCTGTTTGTAAAATCTGTGGTAATAAAACGTCAAGGCTTTGACCTTTCACATCTTTTAAATAACACACTTTTTCAACTTTACCGGCTTGGAAAGTCGTGACTTGATCAGCCGTAATGCCTTGACCACGCATAAAGCCTTCAAGCGCTTTAGTAGGATTGCCTTCGGCATCAAAAGCAGCTTGTTTAGCAGGGCCATCAAAACGCTTTTGTGTATCTGGTTGCGCACCATCAACATTAACAATTTTTAAAGCTAAACGGCGTGGCGCTGCATATGCTTCGATTGAATCAAAAGCCAAGCCAGCATCTTTTAAGCCTTTTATGGTTTCTGCTTGTAACGCATCACGTAATTTTTTTAAGCTTTTTGGCGGTAATTCTTCACAGCCTAATTCGAACAAAACGGTATGTTTAGACATTATTTGCTCTCCTTGTTGGCTTCTTTCGCTTCAGCTTCAACTTGTGCTTTTAACTGCGCCAATACTTCATCACGTAATGCAGGTTCTGCCATTGGGAAGCCAAGCTTCGCACGTGCAGCCACATAACTTTGTGCAATTGAACGCGCCAAAGTACGCACACGTAAAATATAACGCTGACGTTCAGTCACTGAAATCGCACCACGGGCATCCAATAAGTTAAAGCAATGTGATGCTTTAATCACTTGCTCATAAGCAGGAAGTGGCAGTTCAGCTTCAATTAAACGAGTTGCTTCAACTTCATAGAAATCGAACAATTCAAACATTTTTTCGACGTTGGCATATTCGAAGTTATAGGTCGACTGTTCGACTTCATTTTGATGGAACACATCACCATATGTCACAGTACCGAATTGACCTTTGGTCCAAACCAAATCGTAAACTGAATCTACACCTTGCAAGTACATTGCAAGACGTTCAAGACCATAGGTGATTTCGCCTGTCACTGGGTAACATTCAATACCGCCGACTTGTTGGAAGTAAGTGAACTGTGTCACTTCCATACCATTCAACCAAACTTCCCAGCCTAAGCCCCAAGCGCCCAATGTTGGAGATTCCCAGTTGTCTTCCACAAAACGAATGTCGTGCACAAGGGTATCAATACCAATCGCTTTTAAAGAATCTAAATAAAGCTGTTGGATGTTGTCTGGGTTTGGCTTAAGCACCACTTGGAATTGGTAATAATGTTGCAAACGGTTTGGATTTTCGCCATAACGACCATCTTTTGGACGGCGTGAAGGCTGTACATAAGCCGCGTTCCATGTTTCAGGTCCAAGCGCACGTAGGAATGTTGCAGTATGGAATGTCCCTGCACCCATCTCCATATCGTAAGGTTGTAAAATCACACAACCTTGTTCAGCCCAGTAATTTTGTAAGGCAAGAATTAAGCCTTGAAATGTATCGATATGCGATATGGCGCGACTCATGCAGCATCCATTATAAATATGAGAAAAATTGGTTCTCAGTATAAGGATTTTGCAGGAGAGTGGCAAAGGGTTATATAGCTTTGATGGGGTCTTTAATTGAGGTTGATGCAAACTTTAAAAGCATAAAGATATAAAATGCGACTATTGGTGTGGAGATGAGCAGAATAGGAAGCATGTTTTCAACACTGAATAAGGGAGTAATTTTTTTCCCAAGGTAATAACTAAATCCTAAGTAACTGATAATAATTGTTAAAATATTAAATATTTTAAATTGTCTTAGAATAATGTGTGTAATCAAAATGATTGGAAAAACAGTCACTAAAAAAATGAGATAGATACATAAAAGTGCGAAAAATGGAGTTAAGATGGTTACTTGAATGATTTCAGAAAAAGTACTACGAATGTACATTTGATATAAAAGGTATGGAGTGTAAATTATTGTACCTATAGGGCTAAGTAGTAAAGATAAACATAATTCACTAAATTTTAATTGAATGGGTTTAATAAGGTATGTACCCATTTTTAATAGTTTCAGTATCATAATTTTCATTTTTTAAATAGAAAAGAGCTATTTATATTTTATAGCAGGTTTTAGAAGGGTTTAGTATTTCACGCAGAAAGTATATCGTAGTGAGTTTTTATTCGCATTTATCATGCCAATCATAATGTGGGTCTCGGCAGATTTGATGAGATATATTTTGTGAAAAGGTCAAGTTCTCTAATCTGATACTCAGGTCATTGATCAACATTACAAAATGAGTGTTTGGATGAGGCCAACCAGCATTATTGTTAAAATGAGAAACAGTATTTCCCAGTGATAACTCAAGGCTTAATAATTCATTTAAACATTCACAAAGTTCAATTTTTTCAGGTATTTTTTTACTCTTTTTCATTGAGCCTATCCAATAATAAAATGGTGGTGAATAGCGTAGTAAGTATCTGTTTTCCAGTTACAATGTATATCACGATTAATCATTGCATTCACATTAGGATGTTGCGGGAAATCAGTGTGTTTTAAATGTAGTTGTTGTCTTAAGTAAATCAAATGACTTTTTTTAGGCTAGCCACCATGTGTGTTGTGACTTGTAATTTTATTACCTAGGGAAATTTCGAATTGTATTAACGGAATCAGGCAAGGGTATAATTCTCATGTTTCTAAATGTTCATGGAATTTTTCATATCAGTCTTTATATTTATTGATGCATTAATTATACATCTCATTGTAAAAATTATGATTTATTTTAGTCATTGTAAAAATTGAAAAGAGATCTGCTTAACTAGGTTCAGTACTAAAATTCAAATACTGGTATTTATCTAAAACCCTTTTGCTTTAAAAAAGCTAATAACAAAACTAGGCATAATTATAAGATAGAAAATTAATACATCTTCTCGTACATCATCGTATAATTTAAAACTTCTCCCATATTTAAAGCAAAAGGATAGCTGTGTTTCACTCACAACTTGAATGGCTCAATATCTTAAAACCCAATTTTAAAGTGCTACCGCTCAAAGACCGTCTTGTTTGCGGTATTGGTGCATTATTGGGACTCGTTATATCCTCATTGGTTAGTTGGTATGCGCTTGGCGATTTTAATGCATGGTATATCGCTCCAATGGGTGCATCATCAGTATTACTCTTTGCCGTGCCTGCAAGCCCACTTGCCCAACCGTGGAATATGGTGGTGGGGAATATCATCGCAGGGGTTATTGGGGTGACGTGTGTACTGTTTATCTCAAATTTAACAGTCGCATTTAGTATTGCTGTTGCCTTATCTATCTTCTTGATGATGACCACAGATTCATTGCATCCACCAAGTGGAGCTGTAGCGATTACTGCTGTCTTGGGTGGAACAACCGTACATGAGTTGGGCTATGCTTTTATCTTTTATCCCGTCTTATTAAATTCAGTTTTACTTTTGATTGTTGCCGTTATTTTCAATCGGTTGCTTGGAAAACAATATCCACAAACTGCACAACTCAATACACGCTCTAAAGACCCAACACCAACACAGAAAGTCACCATTCAACCACAAGACATTCAAGATGTTTTGGAGCAGCAAACTGAGCTTTTGGACATTAGTGATTATGATTTACAGAAAATCATCTTAGAGGCACAAGAAAAAGCCAATGCTCGAGTTGTGAGTGAATATTTGTGCCAAGACATTATGAGCAAAGATGTGATTTATCTGTATGAATTGGATGATATTCATAAAGCCATTGATAAGTTTAAACAAGTCAATTTAATGAGTTTACCTGTTGTCAATATTAATGATGAACTGGTTGGTACCTTAGCATTGTACGATGTCTTAGAATGGTTTAAACGCGCAGCAGACCCACGTGCATCTTGGGAGCATTTGGTCAAACAAATTATGGATCGGAAAGTTGTGACTGTGAAACCATCACAAACAATTCAAGATTTAGTGCCTTATTTTGTCGAAAAATCTTTTAATTATATTCCTGTTGTTGAACAGCAAAAGTTAGTTGGGATGATTAGTCGTGCGGATATGATTGCAGCATTACAGCAACAATTAAATCATACCAAGCGATAGGCCTTTTGCACAAAGCACTTATCCAAGATATCTTTAAAAAATCATGGTACTTGAAGTTGTTTATCGTCTGTTATAAAAATAAAAGTTGAAAAATAGACATAAAAAAGCTACGACAGAATAGGGGGTAGTCCGTCGTAGCTGAAAACTTAAAACATTGCGCAGATGCGCTATTTCAAATTTAAAATGAAACTTACAGCCTACATCGGTGATTTAAGGATTAACGTCTTACGCCATCTTCATGTATGGTTCTGACTGGTTGTTGATAACCTGTAGGTGGTACGTTGAGTTGTAATTCTTGTTTTGGAATTAACAACCACAGTACCAAATAAACCAAGATGCCAGGAAAAGCAGCACTCATACATGAAACGATTACGAAAATAATGCGTAATAATGTGACGTTCCAACCAAAACGCTCAGCAATACCGCCCATAACACCGGCGATCATATTATGTCGGCTAGAACGATATAAACCAGATTTGGTCATCAAAATCTCCTTAAAGATAAATAGGGTGCTAGAGATAGAAGTGATCTAATCTCTGCATGTTATATACATGGTGTTTGCCATTGATTTTTTAAAGCCTATCAACGTAAAAATTTTTACAAAATTTAAAAATACAAATATCAGAATTAAAAGAGATTTGATCAAAATCTATTGTTGTATATTGAGCTAGAAATAAGGGCTAAAAATGTATCTCTATTATACTTTTGTAAAATTATAGCGGCTTTGATTTGTAGTTGGGCAGGAAAATAATACTATACCCATATTCAAAATATTAAATATCCGTTGTCAGGTTCAATAACCCAGCTTGTTTTTGGTTTTTAAGATGATGTTTCCCACGGTTCGTAGGCATGTTCCATGTCGCTTGTTTTGCTTTAGTCTGTGTACCAGTTTTATCTTGAGTGCATGTGACTCCTCACAATCTCATCATCAGAAAAATCAACAAGCTCATTCTAATGCTCAAGCTGTTTCAGCTCCATTACAGATCGAAGCTGTATCTTCACCTGTTGTACAAGATGAAATTGATGTGGAAGATCAGGGAAAAAAGCTAACAGAAGTCGCGGGGCAGGCAGCAGCTTTACCAATGAATGTCGATACTGCTGATGAACAAGCCACGTCTACTGAATCATTACCTGAAAATGCACGCTCATTTGTAGGGCGTTATCATGCCTATATCAGTTGTGAGGATGCTTTTGCGTTATGTGAAAAGGGCAATGCTGAATTTATTTTAAATCTTTTGCCTGATGGCTCAGCACATCGTACTTTAATGTATTTGGGTAAGATGAATCATGAAGGGAATACACTTTCTGAAAATCAGTCTTATCAGAAAAATCAGTGGTCTTATGATCAAAAAAACCAAGAAATTGTGATTAAGCATGAGAATGGTATGGAGGTTTATTTTCATGTGAATTCAGAAAACAATTTGGTCATGGACTTAGATAAAATATTGACAGTCAATAAGGCTTATTTTTCAGCAGGCAATCCTGCACCATTACAAGCTTATGTTCTTAAAAAATATTCAGGGTCTTAGTTGCTTATCGTATGCTCATCTAACTTTAGCTGTGCTTTATCGTGATCGCTTATAGCTAAGTTTATAAATAGAATAAAAATTTTAAATGACCTTCTTCATTTAAGCAAAGGCTCTGAATGTATCTTTTATATCAAATATCTGGTGGGTTGTGTGGGGTTCGAACCCACGACCAATAGATTAAGAGTCTACTGCTCTACCAACTGAGCTAACAACCCTGAACAAGGATGAATGCAACAAAAATCTATGATTTTTTAGGTATATCAAAATACCTTATTTTGCACTATTGGATGAATACCTTGAACAAACAATTGAAGCAAAATTTCGAGAATGGCGAATCAACCGAACGGGGATGAATAAGTCTTGGTCGGAATATTTGCAAGTTTCATTTCTAAATAGTTTGAAAAACTATAGCACTAAAAGTGAAGTACAGAAAGAAGCTTGAAGAAAGAATGGTGGGTCGTCCGCGATTCGAACGCGGGACCAACGGATTAAAAGTCCGCTGCTCTACCAGCTGAGCTAACGACCCATTCAGGGAGTATTGTTTTATGAGTTTCATAAAACAAAAAAGCTTCGTGTTTGAAGCTATAAGATGGTGGGTCGTCCGCGATTCGAACGCGGGACCAACGGATTAAAAGTCCGCTGCTCTACCAGCTGAGCTAACGACCCATCTCTGAGTATCAAAATAAGTGGTGGGTCGTCCGCGATTCGAACGCGGGACCAACGGATTAAAAGTCCGCTGCTCTACCAGCTGAGCTAACGACCCTGAACCAATATTCAACCATTTGGTTGAATATGCAGTGCAAGAAAAACAAAAGTTTTATCTAAACACCACTTCGTTTTGATGGAGCGTATTTTAGCAAGTTATTGATAGAGCGCAAGAGGAAATTATAAAACTTTGCAACGTTCGGTTATAAATAACACAAATTTAAGCAAATATTGCTTAAATTTGTGTGAAAACCTATTAGAAGCGATATTTGTACGTTTCAATATTGGCAAAAACTTCAGCCGAGATGTTGCAATAGGCAGTTGCACTTGGTAGTAAAACCAATAAACGATCAGAAACTTTATTGATGTCGAAACCATCTTCTTTCAATTTGTTTTTCTGATATTTAAATGTACCTGTTGTTTCAACGGTTTTTTGAATGCGTAAAAATACAGGGATGGCGTAAACAGGCAAGTTCTTTTTAAAATTCGTGACCATGTCAGTTAAATCTTGCTCGGTAAGTACGTCACCATCATGTAATGTGATGGCAGCCATGCCTGCACGACCATTGGTATCTGGAATTTCTACACCATAAACCACAGCTTCGGTAATTTTAGGGTAGTCACTAACGATGTTTTCCACTTCAGTGGTTGAAACATTTTCGCCTTTCCAACGGAAGGTATCGCCTAAACGATCGACAAATTGTGCATGACGGAACCCGATATCACGAACTAAATCACCTGTAATAAAGTAAGAGTCACCTTTTTTAAAGACATCTTTCATAATCACGGATTTGTTCTTTTCAGGGTCTGTATAGCCATCAAATGGCGAGCGACTGGTAATCTTGCCAACCAATAAGCCGACACCACCTTTTTCTACTTTCTTGCAGAAGCCATCTGATCCATGAATAGGTTCATTTTTCTCTTTGTCGAATTCAATAATGGCATAAGGCGTTGGTGAGAAACCAACTGTATTATCAAAGTTAAAGATATTACTAAAACCAACATTACCTTCACTGGATGCGTAGAGCTCTAGAATTTCGTCTATACCGAAACGTTCTTTAAATTTGCCCCAAATATTAGGGCGCATACCATTACCAATCATTTTTTTAACACGATGTGCGCGATCAATATCAGACGGTGGTGCATCAATTAGGTAACGGCAAAGCTCACCGACATAGCCAATCGCAGATGCATTGAATTTTTGTACATCAGTCCAGAATGCTGAAGTTGAAAATTTACGTCGTATTGCAAGGGTTGCTCCACCTGCAATCACGCCACACCAGCACACTACCATGCCTGTTGCATGGTAAAGCGGTAGAGTACAATACATCACGTCATCTTCGTTTAAATTCAGTACATGTCCGTAAGTACCATACGCCAAAGTCCAACGACTATTGGTAAAGATCACAGCTTTAGGTAAACCAGTTGTGCCCGAGGTATAGATGTAGAACAATCCATCTTTACCTTTAACACGATGTGTTGTTGGTACATTAAATTTTGGAAACTGATTGGCTTTTTCTGCAAGGTTGATAAAGCCTTGAGGTGCTTGACCAACATCTTGGCGTGTGGGTTGATCCGCAAACCAATGAAAACGATCATTGCTAATATTCAGATCTGAACGAATTTCATCTACAGCAGCACGGCACTCTTCACCAACAATCACCGCAATCGGTTTTACGAGGTTAATGCTATGAGTCAAAATTTTGCCTGTTTGTGAGGTATTCACCAGTGCTGTCGTTACACCAATTTTTGCAAGTGCAATCACACTGGCAATCAATTCAGGTCGATTTTCAACGATAAGAGCAATTACATCGCCTTTGGTTGCACCAATTGAAAGGTAGTAATGTGCGAGTTGGTTTGCCCAATCATTCAGGTCACTGTAGCTATAGCGTTGTTCTTCAAATAATAAGGCATCACCATAAGGATTGCGTTTAACCGCCTTTTCAAAGGCTAAGCCTAAACCAGCAGGTGTATTAGGTGTACGTAAATAAGCTTCTTTAAGACCTGAAACTAAGTTCGGTACTTTATTTAGAAATTTAGGTAATCGTGCTGCGACATCAGTAATACTGATGAGATCATTCTGTGGCATTTGGCTCATATTCATCCTATTCTTTTTCGTAGTCCAATAAATCTATTTGTTCGCAATATATTTTGCAGCCATTCTTACAGTTGTCTTTTTATAGTCTTAGGTCTAGTGCAATCAACCTAATTTGACAAAAGTATTTAAAAAATCTTATTAACATATCAAAAAAACCCAGTCATCGAAATGACTGGGTTTTTATTATTTGGCTGAAGTTATGTCAGTTATTCAGCCGGAGTCGCTTTTTTTGGAGGGCGACCACGAGGACGACGAGGACGGGCAGGTTTATCATCTGTGTCCACAAGGTCGTTGGCTTCATCTTTAGCTGCTGTTTCTAAAGCTAAATCTTGTTGAGCTTCAGCTTTGGCAGCGATTTTAGCCGCTTTCACTTCTTCTTTTGTCGGTGCAGCAATGGCAACTTCAGTCACATTACTTTCAACAACGGGCTCTGCAACGACATGAACTTCTGTTTCAACAGCAACAGGTGCTTCTATTTTAGCTTCTTCAACGTTAAGAGTTGTTGTCGTTGCTTCTACAGGAGCTTCTTCTGCTTTCACTTCAGTTGTGCTTGTTGCTTCTGTTGGTGCATGCTTTGATTGCTCAAATGCTTGCTCAGCCGCTTGTTTTGCTAAACGACGACGTTCACGTGGGTCATTTGCAACACGGTTGTCTGAAACAGACTCTGGCGGTGTTAAAGCTAACACTGGTGCAGGTTCTACTTCATGTTTAACCTGAGTCACAACAACATCACGTGTAACAGGTTTTTGCTCAGCTTCTTCAGCCACAGCATCAACTGTTAATGTTGCTGCAAACTCTTCCGTGAATTTTAATAATGCACGGTTGAATGTTGGAATTAAGCCAAATTGCTCAATTAACACTGAACAATCTTCACCATAAACATGACGAATTAAGCTTCCTACAGTGTACTGAGACAAAGTTGGTACTTGTGATGGCGTTAACTTCGGTGCTGTTACTTTTGCTTTAGCAGCTTCACGTTGTTGGCGACGGTTTTGACGTGGATCATTGCTTGCACGTTTAACAGGTTGTTGTGACTCAACTTGTTTTTCTACTGGTGCATGAACCGCAGGAGCAATTTGCACTTTTTCTGCTTTTTCAACAGGTGCTTGAATAGCAACTGGCGTTACAACAGGTTCAGCTTGTTTTTGCTGCACTGGAGCAGGTTGAACAGCTTTGTTCAATGCCATAATTTCGCTTTGCGCTTGATCGATATTGACAACAAGTGCAGTCGTCATTGCTTCATGACGGGGCACATCAATCACATCAACTTTAATCTGTTGTGTGTTTTCAGCTTGACGTTGTTGTTGAGCTTGAACAGGAGTAACCGCTGCTTGTTCTTGAGCAGGCTCATTCAACACGCTTTGATCGCGGTGACGATTTGGGCGTTGTGGGCGTTGGCTGTTGCGGTCACGACGTGGCACAGCTTGCTGTTCAACTTGTTGAGCTTCGAACGGTTGCTCACGTTGTTCTTGACGTTGCTCATTGCGTGGCGGTCTAGGTTGGCGTTGTTTTTGCTCACGCTGTTCCTGACGTTGCTCTTGACGAGAGATTTGCACAACTTCTTCATGTACTTGATGCTGTATAGGCTCTTGTACAGGTTCACGCTGTTCTTTGTGCTTGTTGTTATTGTTATTACGCTTTTTGTTGTTGCTATTGTTGGTACGCTGAGATTTATCATCTTTCTCAGCGTTACGATCAGCATAATCACGTGCTTCTGGTTTAGGCGCAGAAGTATTGGCGATATAAGCATTATTCGTTTCAACAACAGCAGGAGCAACTTCGGTACGGACAGGTGCAGGTGTTGCCACTTGACCCATTTGACCACGGCTTACAGCACCACCATTAATCATTTGTTCAATCGCAGCCGCAGCATTATTTGCAGTACGTGATTGATCTACAGTCGCAGCTTGTTTTTGAACAAACAAATTTTCTAACCATGCACATGGGCTAGAAGATGGCACAGCCACTTGAGCTTGAGGCACAGGTTGCTGAACATTTTGCTGTTGAGCAGGTTGTTGCTTTTTCTGTTGCTTATTATTTTGAGCAGAATTTGCAACGGGGTGCGTATGTTCTTCTTCTAAATGCCATTCAGAAGATTCGTAACCCAATTCTTTTTCGCTTAAACGTGTTGCTTCAGTACGTTCATAGCTTGTTGGCGCAAAACCTTCTGGATTAAACGAAATTTCGTAATGTGGCGTTTCTAAATGTGGATGTGGTAATACAGTCACACGTACATTTGAAGTTTGTTCTAAGTAAACAAGACTATGACGTTTTTCGTTTAATAAGAACGCTGCAATTTCTACAGGAACTTCAACTTGAACTTCACCTTGACGTTCACGTAATGCAATCTCTTCCACTTTACGCATAATTGAAAGAGAAAGAGAGCGTAAGTCACGAACCATGCCTGTGCCATGGCAGCGTGGGCACACATAACCAGTGGCTTCTTCTAATGAAGGGCGTAAACGTTGACGGCTCATTTCCATTAAGCCAAAACGTGACAATTGACCGAATTGAATACGTGCACGGTCACTTTGAGTTGCTTCACGAAGTTTTGCTTCAACCATACGTTGGTTGCGTTCTTTGGTCATGTCGATGAAATCGATAACAACCAAGCCACCAATATCACGTAAACGTAATTGACGTGCAATTTCTTCAGCAGCTTCTAAGTTGGTACTTAAAGCAGTTTCTTCGACATCATGGCCACGAGTCGATTTTGCAGAGTTAATATCGATTGAAACCAAAGCTTCAGTTTGATCAATAACAATTGAACCCCCAGCAGGAAGTTTAACTTCACGTTCATAAGCCGTTTGAATTTGGCTTTCGATACCAAAGTGAGCAAACAATGGCTCATTTAAAGTATAGGTTTTTAATTTGTCTAATTGGCTTGGCATGACTGCTTTAACGAAGTTATATGCTTCGCCATAAGCTTGTTCATTATCAATTAAGATTTCTGCAACATCATCACGTAAATAGTCACGAATAGCACGTGTTACAACACCTGCTTCTTGGTGAACCAACATGGGAGATGGACCTGAACTTGCTGTGCTTTGGATTTGTGTCCAAAGGTCTAACAAGTGTTGTAAGTCGAGTTGTAATTCTTCTTTTGAGCGACCGATACCCGCTGTACGAACAATGACGCTCATACCACGAGGGGTATTTAATGTTGCCAACATTTCTTTCAATTCTTCACGAACTGAACCTGAAATTTGACGGCTAATACCACCACCTTTAGGGTTGTTTGGCATAAGAACCAAATAACGACCTGCTAAAGAGATGTAAGTCGAAAGTGCAGCACCTTTGTTGCCACGTTCTTCTTTTTCAACTTGAACAAGAAGTTCAGTGCCTTCAGTGATGAGTTCACGAATGTTTGACGTTTGACGAGGGTCAGCTTTGTAGTAAGTATTGGCAATTTCGCGCATCGACAAGAAACCTTGACGACCTGCACCGTATTCTACAAATACTGCTTCTAAAGAAGGTTCAACGCGAGTCACGTGACCTTTATAGATATTGGCTTTCTTTTGTTCACGAGTACGATTCTCTAAATCAAAATCGTAAAGACGGTGACCAGTGATGAGTGCAACGCGAACTTCTTCGGCATGGGTTGCATTAATCAACATACGTTTCATGGGGGTAACACCTAATAGTGATCCACACCAACAACTCGCTTATTTCTAGTGAAGCGAACATCCTACTTTTGCGAATCAAAACTTAAATCATGGATACATCAACATGTTTTAAGCGATTTACCTGTCACCTATGTTTTGAAATAGGGTTTGGGTTTGAGTCGTTGTATTGATGTTGGCAATACTGCTTTAACTATTCAACTTATCATTAAATCATTAAAGTCTTTGAGTTTTCACTGGTACTTGAAAGTGGTGCATTGGATGACTGAATTTCATCGTCTTTCACTGTCACATTGCTCGAAGGGCAACTCTCTATTTGTAGAGCGCGCCTTGATACGGAATTATCATCGTATCTTTACAAATTGTGCAGTTCCAATGCCTCAAACACTTAAGTCCTGAATTACACTCATAAGCGACTTGTCTGATGTGTATCAGTTTATGTTTAAAAACCAACCGCTGGATAACTACCAGTTTGGCGACATATATTTTTAAACAAACTGATTTTTGTACATGAAGCACAATTAAACGCAACAGTTTGTCTTTTTGCCGATATAATAAAGCCTTCGGCGTCGGCATATTCTTTTGGGACCATTCCGAGCTTTTGGTGAACAACTCATTGAGTTTGGTATTTCAAAAAAGTTTTGTTTTAAAAGTTTTTGAAATAACGCGAATAAAGTTCACTTACGGTGGTATCCGTGCGCTGACTATAGCAAACCTTGCATCATCTGCCTATGGGCTATACTGCTATTTTGTATGAAAAGTATAGTCTAAATGATCAGTTTTTAATCAAATTTCGTTTTTATTGGGTCATAGTAACTGTATGAATTCTACGCAAGAATGGCTGAGTGTCACTTGGTTTGAAGTTGATGAATATCAATCGGGTCAACGTATTGATAATTTTTTGTTTAGTCGTCTAAAAGGTGTACCAAAAAGTCGTATTTATCGTTTGATTCGTGAAGGTCAAGTTCGTGTAAATAAAAAGCGCATTAAAGCTGAAACCAAATTAGCCATTGGTGATCAAATTCGTGTTGCGCCGATTTTCTTTGAGCAAAAGGAAGAAGCTGCGCCTGTTTCAGACAAGGTCGCACAAAGTTT
The DNA here is from genome assembly GCF_002135415.1 of Acinetobacter sp. ANC 3832. Taxonomy (GTDB): domain Bacteria; phylum Pseudomonadota; class Gammaproteobacteria; order Pseudomonadales; family Moraxellaceae; genus Acinetobacter. The sequence continues at coordinate 200,681 of NZ_NEGJ01000001.1, read as the reverse complement.
ATTAAGCCGAGTCATCTATGAAGACGAAGGTTTATTGGTGGTGAATAAACCTTCAGGCATCGCTGTGCACGGTGGTAGTGGTGTAGCGTATGGTTTGATTGAAGGTTTACGTGCGGCAACGGGGAAGAAATATTTAGAACTGATTCATCGTATTGACCGAGATACCTCCGGTTTGGTGATGGTGTCTAAAAAACGTAGTACGCTAAAAGCGCTACAAGATTTTTTACGTGAACATAAGATTAAAAAAACCTACGCTGCGATTACTAAAGGGCAAGTGAGTTTAGATCGTCAATTGATTGATCAGCCATTGCACCGTTATGAGTTATCCAATGGTGAGCGTCGTGTACGTGTGTCATCAGAAGGCAAAGAGTCAAAAACCCAGTGGAATGTGCAAGAGCGTTTTATGCATGCGACATTGGTTTATGCATCGCCACTTTCAGGCCGTACCCATCAAATTCGTGTGCATGGTTTGAGTATTGGTCATCCACTGATTGGTGATGATAAATATGGTCATGAAACTGAATATCGTGGGCCAAAAGCACGTCGTTTGTGTCTACATGCGATGCGTTTAGAAATTCCAGGCTATCCTGTGATTGAAGCGCCGATGCCTGAAGATATGCAAAGTTTGATTGCTCAACTTCGTGCGCAAAAGAAAGACAAAGATACACCGACGAATTTGGATGAATAATGGTGCCATATTAATTTTAAATTTATCCCTATTCTTGGACGGGGATAAATTGTGATTTTCATCTAATCATTTAATCCTTCCTAACCCTCCTTTGATAAAGGAGGGGACACACATTTTTAATAAAGTGGTACTCGGGAAGATTGATATCAATATAAAACTTCTCTCTTGCAAAGCAGTGCTTCTCATCTTCTCAAAGAAAAGGGGATGAGTTGAATCAAATCTTGGAGTTATCATGCAAAAACCTGTGGAACTGATTGTTTTCGATTGGGATGGAACACTATTTGATTCAGTCGGACAAATTGTCGCGAGCTTAATGTTTGCTGCAAAACAGTTTGATCAACCCCTGACAGAAGCGGATGCTAAAAGTATTATTGGTTTAGGTTTACCTGAGGTTGCACACGTTTTATTTTCAACTGTACCTGAGCTACATGCTGATATTTTAAAATGCTACGGCGATCATTATGTTGAACATTCCAAAGATGATCGTTGGTTTGCAGGCGTTTCAGAAATGTTAACTGATTTAAAAGCGCAGGGTGTAAAACTTGCTGTGGCGACAGGTAAAAGCCGTCGTGGTTTAGATCGGGTTTTGAATCAGACTCAAAGTATGGAACTGTTTGAAATTACACGTGCAGCCAGTGAAACGAAGTCTAAGCCTGATCCATTGATGCTCGCTGAAATTCTAGAGTTTACAGGTGTCAAAGCTGAGAATGCGATTATGGTCGGTGACACTTCTTACGATTTGGAAATGGCGCGAAATATTGCAATGCCAAGAGTCGGGGTGAGTTATGGTGTACATACGCTTGCAACTTTACAGCAATTCAATCCACTAGTAATTGTTGAGGATGTACCTGCTTTACACCAGTTTTTAAATCAGCAAGTCAATGCTTCTGATGTCGCTTAATCAAAGCGAATGACGTTTCAAGGCGTATATGGATATACGCCTTAAACTTAATGGTGAATAATAAGAAAATATAATCTAAGCCATACGATTCGATGACTCTATTAATTAAGCATCATTCATGAGTAACTTTATCTATTGCTGCGTAACGTTTGGCTGAACATTTAGAAAAAGCTTTTTAATTTCTCTTTAAATATAAAAATCAAAACGTTTATGAGTACTCATACAAGCTGTCTAATATCCTTCACGCTTATTATCTTTTAGTCGTAGATGATCGTTTTTACTCACATCTACAAAAGCTGAATTCCGAGTGATTTAGGTGTATTTCTATTTCATTTTTTTAAGCTATTTATTTTGATCAAAAAAATTAAAACAATTTATAGGTTCTAACGATTGTAAAAAATAAAATAAGTATTGGCATAAAACCGCCATTTTCCCGATTCTTAAACTGTTTATAGGCATACGCGTTTTATAGATGATCTTAATGATCAGAGAACGTTTGACCATCCTGATTGATTGGATCAATAAGTGTTTTTAAATCTTAATTTCAAAATATGAGTATTTAAATCTGAGTCAGTCATTTTCATCTAAAACGGTATAAGTCCATTTTTGCAGTTTAAGGAAACATTGATGTCGAATTCTGCTGTTGTTGAAACAAGCGTTGAATCAGTTGCTTTAGCCCTGAGAGAAGCCGAGCTAACTCAAACTGCGATTGCACCGATTCGCCCACAATTAGGGGGTGAAAGTGCAGATGTTGATATTGCATATGCAGCGCAAGAATTAAATACCCAACGAGCGCTCAAAGAAGGACGACGTTTAGTTGGACGTAAAATTGGTTTAACGTCAAAAGTCGTTCAAGCTCAACTTGGTGTGGATCAACCTGATTTCGGTATGCTTTTCGCTGACATGGCATATGGTGATGGTGAAGCCATTCCTGCTGGTTTACTCATTCAACCTAAAGTTGAAGCTGAAATCGCCTTAATCATCAATAAAGATTTAACCCAAGAAAAACATACCTACGCAGACATCATCAGCGCAACTGAATATGCCTTGCCTGCTGTGGAAGTAGTCGATAGTCGTATCGAAAATTGGAAAATTTCGTTGATTGATACCGTTGCAGATAACGCATCATCAGCAGCCTATGTTTTAGGTTCTCAACCCGTAAAGCTTGAAAATCTTGATCTAGTCAATTGCAAAATGACCATGACACGTGGTGAAGAGGTCGTGTCTCAAGGTGTTGGTAAAGCGTGTTTGGCAAATCCACTCAATGCCGCAGTTTGGTTAGCAGATGAAATGGTACGTCGTGGACGCCCACTTTTAGCTGGTGACATCATTTTAACAGGTGCGCTTGGCCCAATGGTGGTCGCACACCCAGGTGATGAATTTAAAGTTGAAATTGAAGGCTTTGGCTCAGTCACTGCAGCTTTCGCTGCAGCTGTTGTTGCTGAGTAAGGCTTTTTGTAGAAATCAGAATTTTAGAGAGTACATTCATGAAAAAGATTAGATGTGCATTGATTGGTCCGGGTAATATCGGAACAGATTTACTTTACAAACTTCAACGTAGCGAATGGTTAGAACCAGTATGGATGGTGGGGATTGATCCAATCTCTGAAGGTTTGGCACGTGCTGAAAAAATGGGTTTAAAAACTACAGCAGAAGGTGTGGATGGCTTATTGCCACACGTACTGGAAGATAATATTCAGATTGCTTTTGATGCAACGTCTGCATATGTCCATGCTGAAAATAGCCGTAAGCTGAATGAGCTTGGCGTACAAATGATTGACTTAACGCCTGCTGCGATTGGTCCTTTCTGTGTACCACCAGTAAATCTTGAAGCATTGCTTGAACAAGGTGAATTACCGAATGTAAATATGGTGACTTGTGGTGGTCAGGCAACCATTCCAATGGTTGCTGCTATTTCACGAATTCAACCTGTGAGCTATGGTGAAATTATTGCCACCGTATCAACCAAATCGGTGGGTCCAGGGACACGTAAAAATATTGATGAGTTTACTCGTACGACTGCAGGTGCAATTGAGCAGGTTGGTGGTGCAAAACAAGGTAAAGCGATCATCATTATTAACCCTGCCGAGCCACCATTGATGATGCGTGATACAGTGCATTGTTTGGTTGAAGGCGAGCCAGATCAAGCCGCGATTATTGCATCAGTCAATGCCATGATCATTGAAGTTCAGAAATATGTACCAGGTTATAAACTTGTAAATGGTCCTGTTTTTGATGGCAACCGTGTTTCAGTGTTTATGGAAGTTGAAGGTCTAGGGGATTACTTGCCTAAATATGCAGGTAACCTTGACATTATGACTGCTGCTGCTGCACGTACTGCAGAAATGTTTGCAGAGCGTTTAATTGCCAATCAAACAGCGAAAGCTGAAGCCTAAGGAGCAGACCATGTCTAAGATTATTGTTCACGATATGACTTTACGTGATGGTATGCATCCACAGCGCCATCAAACCACTGTAGAGCAAATGATTGCCATTTCAACGGCACTTGATGATGCAGGCGTACCTTTAATTGAGGTAACACATGGTGATGGCCTTGGTGGTGCATCTGTAAACTATGGTTTTGCTGCTGCGACAGATGAAGAATACTTATCTGCTGTTGTTCCTCGTATGAAAAATGCCAAAATCTCGGCATTGCTTATCCCTGGGATTGGTACGGTTGATCATTTGCACATGGCGCATGAGATTGGTGTATCGACCATTCGTGTTGCAACGCATTCAACAGAAGCAGACGTTTCTGAACAGCACATTACTGCTGCACGAAAATTGGGTATGGATACGGTTGGCTTTTTAATGATGGCGCATATGGCGACACCAGAGAAGCTGCTAGAAGAAGCCAATAAAATGGTGTCTTATGGTGCGAACTGTATTTATGTGACAGATTCAGCAGGGTATATGTTGCCGCATGATGTCACCGCTCGAGTTGAGACTTTACGTCAAAGCTTAGCTTCAGATATCGAAATTGGTTTCCATGGTCACCATAACTTAGGTATGGGCGTCGCCAATACAGTTGCAGCCGTTCAAGCAGGTGCAATTCGTGTCGATTTGGCTGCAGCAGGCTTAGGTGCTGGCGCAGGTAATACACCACTTGAACTGTTTATTGCGGTTGCAAACCGTATGCAAATGGAAACAGGTGTGGACTTGTTTAAAGTTCAGGATGTTGCCGAAGATCTTGTGATTCCAATGATGCTGAATCCTATTCGTGCAGACCGTGATGCTGCAACTTTAGGTTATGCAGGTGTTTATTCTTCATTCTTATTGTTTGCAAAACGTGCCGAAGCGAAATATGGCGTATCAGCACGGGATATCTTGATGGAATTGGGTCGCCGTGGCACGGTTGGCGGTCAGGAAGACATGATTGAAGATTTAGCATTAACCATGTCTAAAGCGAAACAAGCCAGCGTTTAATATTCAAAATTATTTTTATATAAAATGATTTTGAATCAAGTAAGCCCTTTATTGAGGGCTTATTTTTTTATAGTTAAAACATATATTTGGAGGCTATGGATAAGTTGGAACCATCAAATGATAGTCTAAATCGTTAACCAAATTAATAAAAAGTCATTCAATTAATAATTTCTTAAAATCTCACAAATTTCCACACTAAAATCTTCATACCATTTTTCTTTTCCTAAATGCTGAGCTACAACATGTTCCGCATCTGTAGACCACGCTTTTATATCTTCTAGAGAATTCCAATAAGAGAGTGCAATCTCATAACCTTGTTCAGAAATTGCTTCAAATTTTTGACAATTAAAATACTTGATCGCTTTTTCACGTAATTGTTGGGCTGTTTGAAAATATTCATCATCCAAAATATTAATTTGTGCTTTGAATATAACGACGTATTTCATAATTAGGCTTCTATAAGATTCTTTTTTATTTTAAAACAGTTACGTGATGACTTTGCTTTCTTCTTTATTTAAGTGATTGTCTAGAGAATCACTCCAACCGTCCCTGAAAAGAGAAAGTTGGAATGAAAAATCAATCTTCTTTCACAAGATAAGGATTCTCAAATCCTAATTTAGCTAAAATTTCAATTTCAAAAGCTTCCATTTCCTCAGCATCTTCATCTGAAGTTTCATGGTCATAACCCATTAAATGTAAAACCCCATGAACAAGCATATGGGTAAAATGTTCAATCGGTGTTTTTTGCTGATCAATCGCTTCTTGTAAAACCACAGGAATACAAATCACTAAATCACCGAGTGGAAATGCATCTAGCATCGGTAAAATTTCTTCTGGAATATCACTTGGAAAAGACAAAACATTGGTTGATTTGTCTTTCTGACGATACTCTAAATTCAGTTTATGACTTTCTTCATTATCGACACAGGCAATACCAATTTCAGTATCTTGTTGATAATCAAGATGGCGTAACGATGTTTCAATTACTTTTTTAATATACGCACGTTTGAGCACCAATTCAGGTGCTTCAAACGATTGTTGTAACGATAAGCTAAGCTTCAAAACCAGTCCTTAAACATTTTCCTGACTTTCTGTTGATTGCTCAGCATGTTGAGCATCCGCAGCAGTGTCATTTGCAGAAATTAAGGCTTCTTGACGTGCTTTTCGTTCAGCACGACCTTCGGCACTTAATCGATATTGTTCACTGTCCCATCCTTCATAAGCTTCTACAATTTTTTGTACAAGTCGATGTCGAACAACATCACGAGAATGGAAGCGAGTGATATGAATTTCTGTAACACCCTCAAGAACCCGTAAACAATGTGCTAGACCAGATTGTTGACCACGGGGTAAATCGACTTGAGTGATATCACCTGTAATAACAGCACGAGAACCAAAACCTAAACGGGTTAAGAACATCTTCATTTGTTCAGGTGTTGTATTTTGTGCTTCATCTAAAATCACGAAAGAATGATTCAGAGTACGACCACGCATATAGGCGAGGGGAGCAACCTCAATAATTTGACGTTCAATTAGTTTAGCCACTTTTTCGAAACCGAGCATTTCATACAAAGCATCGTAAAGTGGGCGTAAATAAGGATCAATTTTTTGGCTTAAATCACCTGGTAAAAACCCCAGTTTTTCACCCGCTTCAACAGCAGGTCGTACCAAAAGAATGCGTTGTATTTCGTTGCGTTCAAGCATATCAACAGCAGCAGCAACAGCAAGATAGGTTTTGCCTGTGCCCGCAGGGCCAATACCAAAAGAGATATCACTTTGCAAAATGCGTTGCACATAACGCTTTTGATTTGCACCGCGTGGATTAATTCGCCCTTTACGTGTTTGTAACCAAACATCTTCTAGACCTGTATGTTCCTGATCTGGATCAAGTTGTAACTCACGGTCAGTTTGACTACCTTGAATGATTAAGTGCAATGTATCTGGACTAATTTGTTGAGAGAATTCAGCTTCGTCATGCAAACGTTGCATGAGTCCTTCAGCTCTCTCAACTGCATCAATGTCACCATCAATAAAAAAGCTATCACCACGGTGGGCTATTTTCACATCTAAACGTTGTTCGATTTGTTTCAAATGACCGTTATAAGCACCCAACATGCTTTTTAAACGGTCAATTGAAATACCGGGAAAAGCTACTGTACGTCTAATTGCTGCAGTCAAGAGATATCCTTTTTTTTAAATAAAGTCTATCCCCTTACATTACGCCACGTCAGGCTCAAGATTCAAGAGTTCGCCATAAACTAAATTTAGGGTCTTAATCTCTGTAACCTCAATCTCCGCAAAGCGTCCGACCCAAGTCGCATCACCAATAAATGTTACTAAACGTGTATTGTCTGCTGTGCCGACCAATAAATTAGGATCTTTGTCAGAAACATTTTCAATCAGTACACGTTGGATTGAACCCAACATTGCATCGGTCTTTTCAATACTTGAACGTTTGATCCATTGTTGAACTCTCGCCAAGCGCTCTTTTTTCACACTATCAGGTGTCGTGTCTTCTAATTCCGAAGCAGGTGTTCCCGGGCGTTTTGAATAGATGAAACTATATGAATGGTCAAAGTCTAGATCTTGAATAAATTGATAGGTTTCTTCGAAGTGAGCATCTGTTTCATTTGGGAAGCCAATAATAAAGTCTGAAGATAAATGCATATCTGGGCGAACTTGACGAAGTTTGGCAATTTTTTCGATATAGACATCAATCGTATGATTTCGTTTCATCGCTTGTAACACATCATTTGAACCGCTTTGTACAGGTAAATGTAAATGCGAAACCATTTGTGGTAAGTCACGATAGCATTGAATCAAATCATCATTAAATTCAAGTGGATGTGATGTTGTATAGCGTAAACGACCAATACCCGGAATTTCAGCGACCAAACGAAGTAAATCAGCGAAGGTACAAATTTCACCTTCAAATGTTTCACCACGGTAACCATTCACATTCTGACCCAGCAATGAAATTTCACGAACGCCTTTTTCAGCTAAACCTGAAATTTCAGCCAAGACATCATCCAATGGGCGTGAAACTTCTTCACCACGTGTATAAGGAACTACACAGAATGAGCAATATTTTGAACAGCCTTCCATAATGGAAACAAAAGCTTTGTAACCTTCAACACGCGGTTCAGGTAGGAAGTCAAATTTTTCAATATCAGGGAATGAAATATCCACTAAGCGGATTTTATCTTTCTTCGGTTTTTCAATTTGCTCACTATGCTGATCTAACATTTGTGGCAAGCGGTGTAAGGTTTGTGGACCAAATACCATATCGACATAAGGTGCACGTTTTTGAATGTTGTCACCTTCTTGTGAAGCAACGCATCCCCCAACACCAATCACAAGGTCAGGATTTTTTTCTTTGAGTTTGCGCCAACGACCTAATTCAGAAAACACTTTTTCTTGTGCTTTTTCACGAATAGAACAGGTATTCATTAACAGAATATCTGCCTCTTTAGGGTCTTTAGTGAGCACATAACCATGCGAATCACCTAAAAGATCTGCCATACGATGACTGTCGTACTCATTCATCTGACACCCTTGCGTTTCGATATAGAGTTTTTTCACTACATCGCTTGCAAGAGTGTGCTGTGGCTGGAGAACAGTGTTTTCTGAGGCAGCTTTGGCACCATTTGGAATGAAGGTTTGAACCGTCATGGAGGCTTCTATCCTATGTATATGAGTATTAGGGAACTACAAAAACGTAAATGAATATGGCTTTAAGGCTGTATTCTTTAAAAGGCCAATATTTTACAGCATTTCAAGCTAAAGGAATAATAAATATATGTTCATCATTAAACGCTGATTTTTAACTCAAATGACGATTTGATTAATAGAGATGAATCAGAAGGTTACACAACACAACAGTAGAAATGGATTAGAATAATTAAACTAGGCACATATGAGTGCTCAAGCTAGTCGCCAATAAGCCACGCAGGATGAAGAACGGTTGTGAGAAAAATAGTGTTAAAGCAACAATTGAATCAAAAAAAATTAAAAAGTTATGTCTTAGGATTTATGGCATGCGCTGGTTTGCAAATTTCTCACGCGGCTGAAGAACAGTTTAATGATGCTTTGCGTGTGGCAAATAGTCCAACACAACTCGATCAATACCAATTTGCTATGCAAAATGATGCACTGGGTTATTATCCTGAATATTGGAAATTGAATAGTAATCTCGGTTTTCAATCCTCTAGTGCAATTACCAGTTTTGCTCAACGTTATCCTCAATCTGCAATGGCTGAAAAGTTATCTGCCGATTATGTTGAAGAAAAAGTCAAACAAGCAGACTTTATTAATGCACAACCTGTTTTGCCCTTTGTTAGTAATCCTGACCAAGCTGAAAGCTGTGCGGTGGCACAAGTTCGTGCCAAAACAGGGGATCAATTGGTTTTTGCAGAATATAAAGATGTGTGGTTGGCGACCAACTCTCAACCTGATTCGTGCACTGGATTAGGACGCATGATGTTGTCTAGTCCTTTAATGACAACACAAGACCGTCAACAACGACTCTATGCACAATTACGCGCAGGGCAGTCAGGTTATGCGATTGCAACTGCTCAAAGCATGGGAATTGATTTATCCTTAGCGCAACTCAATCAAATCCAAGCCAATCCTTTAAATTATTTGTGGAGTGCGCCAAAAAACAATGTGCAAGATTATGCTTATCTTGCTTTTGCACTTGGGCGAGCTGCAGATACCGATTTAACCTCTGCTTTACAGTCTGTGCCTAAGCTAGTGCAAGGTGTACCAGCGGATGTACAAAAATATATTTACCGTACCGTGGGATATATTGGTGGTACGACAGTAATGAAAAATAATTTTAACCGTGAAGTTTTAAACAGTTTTGATGCCAGTTATGGTGTGCCATTTAGTGCAGAAGAAGCGGATGTTTATGCACGTCAAGCGATTCGTTTTGGCAGTTGGGAAAGTGTGATTCGTGCGATAGACAGCATGAGCGTAACGCAAAAACAGGAAGATCGTTGGCAATATTGGTTGGCGCGTGCTTCAGAGCAACGTGCGGATGCCCAATCTAAAAAAACTGCACAAGAAATTTTTAGTCGTTTAGCTATGTCGGGTGATGATTATCATAACCTTTTGGCAAAAGATCATATTGGGCAACGCTATAATACGGCTCCTGCAAACGAGCAACCATCTGATAGTGATTTACAACGACTGAATCAAGATATTCATTTTCGCCGTGCATTTGCCTTACGCAATATTAATGCACCTGCAAATTATACCAATAGAGAATGGAACTGGGCTGTTCGTCAAGCATACTTAAAGCATGATGATGGCTTGCTTCTTGCTGCAGCAAAACGTGCAACAGATATGGGATGGTATGATCGCGCAATTTATGCGGCAGATCGTACAGAGAAAAAGCATAATGATACTTATCGTTATGCAACACCTCATCAGGCAACGGTTGTGAACCATAGTCGTAATGTCGGTATTGATCCTGCATGGGCTTATGGTTTGATGCGCCAAGAAAGCCGATTCGTTAGTGCGGCTCGTTCACATGTCGGTGCAGGTGGTTTAATGCAGATTATGCCAAACACCGCTAAATTAGTGGCCCGTCAAATGGGTGAAACCTATAATCCTGCTGCGTTAACAGATACCAATACCAATATTCGTTATGGTACGTATTATTTGTCGATGATTCAGAATCAATTGAGTAGCAATCCTGTATTGGCAACAGCAGGATACAATGCGGGGCCAAATCGTGCGAAACGTTGGCAGCCTGATTATCAGTCTTTGGCTGCAGATCAATATACGGAATCTATTCCTTTAAATGAAACCCGTGATTACGTGAAAAATGTGATGACCAATGCGGTGCACTATGGAATTTTGTTGGGGCAGGGCGCTCAAAAAATTGAAAGCCGTATGCCAATCATTCCAACACGTAGTGTTCAATAGCATGTTGGTTTTTAAATTTAATCTTTCATTTAGTGCCTAAAGTAATGAAGTACAGCATATACCGAAGTTTGAAAAAGAAATGCTTAGCGTGGATCTTGATCTGCGCAGGATGGTCTTTTTTTAATATTCAGGTCAATGCTGCGACACCACAAGTACAAGGCTATGTGATGCAGGTGCAAATGACACCTGCAGCCTGTGCTTTAGATGGCAATAAACAGAAAAAAAGGAAATGCCTAGAGGGGTATTCACTAACCATTACTGGATTGTCACCTGAAACCAATAGTAAGGACTGTACAACCAATTCTTCAGCAGCATTATCACCGTTACAAGCGAAAGTTGTGGCGCGGATCATGCCTGAAGAAAGTGCAAGAATTCAGCTATGGAAAAATATAGGCGGTTGTATTCCAATGAATGCCAGTCAATATTTTAGAATGGTGATTAATTTTGCTGAAAAGTTAAAAATTCCTGCAGATTTAGCAAGTTCTGAAAATAAAACAGTTCAATACAATAATTTAAGATCACAGTTTTTAAGATTGAACCCAAGCATGCCAAGTAATGGGATACATTTTACTTGTCAAAGTTTGAAATCTAACCCCGTTTTGACTGAAATTGAAATTTGCTACAAAGTGAATGGGCAATATAAAGAATGTTCGAGTCATGTTGTATCTAACTGCCCAAATTCTTTCTTAATCAAAGGTGCTTACTAAGCTTTTTTGATACATTTTATTTATATTTCCTATCATACTTTTGTTGAAATTGGGTCTCTTTCACATGCATCTACGAAAAGATTGGAGTACAATCTTTGGCGTTTATGATGATTAGATTAAATGGACTAACTATTTAATCGCATTGAATATCCTCAATTGGAGATAATTAGATGAAGCAAGCCGTTCGTGTTGCCGTTACTGGCGCTGCAGGTCAAATTGGTTATAGCTTACTGTTTCGTATCGCAAGTGGCGAAATGCTAGGTAAAGATCAACCAGTTATTTTGCAGTTGTTAGAAGTTCCTTTTGAGAAGCCACAAGCTGCGCTTAAAGGCGTAATGATGGAGCTTGAAGACTGTGCATTCCCTCTTTTAGAAGGCATGATCGGTACTGATAATCCAGATGTTGCATTTAAAGATGCGGATTACTGTTTACTTGTAGGTTCTCGTCCACGTGGTCCTGGTATGGAACGTGCTGAGCTTTTACAAGAAAATGCAAAAATCTTTACTGTTCAAGGTAAATCAATTAACGACCACGCAAGCCGTGACGTTAAAGTTCTTGTTGTAGGTAACCCTGCAAATACGAATGCTTACATTGCTATGAAATCTGCACCTGATTTAAATCCTGGTCAGTTCACTGCTATGTTACGTCTTGACCATAACCGTGCGCTTAGCCAAATTGCGGCTAAAACAGGTAAAGCAGTTAAAGATATCAAGAAACTGACTGTTTGGGGTAACCACTCTCCAACAATGTATGCTGATTATCGTTTTGCGACAATCAATGGCGAAAGCGTTAAAGACATGATTAACGACCAAGAATGGAATGCAAATGTATTCCTTCCTACTGTTGGTAAACGTGGCGCTGCAATCATTGAAGCACGTGGTCTTTCTTCTGCTGCTTCTGCTGCGAATGCTGCAATCGACCATATGCGCGATTGGGCTCTTGGCACAAACGGCGAATGGGTAACAATGGGTATTCCTTCTGACGGTTCTTATGGTATTCCAGAAGGCGTGATGTATGGTGTTCCAGTGACTTGTGCAAATGGTCAATACACACGTGTTGAAGGCTTAGAAATTGATGCATTCAGCCGCGAACGTATGGATGCTACACTTGAAGAATTAGAAGGCGAACGTGCTGCTGTTGCTCACTTGTTCAACTAATTTTTAAAAGCTTGGTTTTTTAGACTAAGTTTTTAGAAAAGCACCCCTTTTGGGGTGCTTTTTTTATTGCATTTAAAAAGTCACACAAACATAACAAGAAGATGCCAAGTGTTAGCTGAAATTTTTAACAAAGCACGATAGTTTGAATCAATACAATAAATAACATGAGGATAAAGATATGTTTGATGAACAACCGACGCTGAAATTACTTTTTGATCAACTGGGTCTAGCTTCAGATGATGCTTCAATTGACCATTTTGTTGAAACTCATCAATTACCAAAAGATCTTATGATGCATGAAGAAAATTTTTGGACAGATTCACAACGTGAGTTTCTTCGTAGCCATTGGCAAAAAGATGATAATTGGTCATTAGTAATTGATAACTTAAATGAATTAATGAGTCAGGATCAACAAAAGAATTCGCATTAATGAACTATTTTAAGATCGGATTTATATAGGGTGAAATTTAAATACAAATTGAAACAACTGATTTGTGTTTAATGCTATCTTTCCGTGAAGATATCTTATAAGTTAATTACATAAAGAATGACAAATTAACTTATAAGGAGCGTGCTATGCTCAGGACGAACAAACCATCCTTAGAATTATTGTTTTCACAATTGGGGCTTCCACACAGTCCAGCAGCGATAGAACTTTATGTGCGCACACATCAACTACCAGCACAACAATCACTACATGATGCGCCGTTTTGGAATAGATCACAGCGCGACTTTTTAATTAGCCATTTAGTACAAGATGATGATTGGGCGATTTGGATTGATGAATTAAACCAACAGCTTCATTTAGATGCTTATAAATTACAAGCAGTGTAATGCGATATTTGATTTGAAATTAGAATTTTTTATTCACATGGAGGAGGAATTTTTTGCTTAACTTAAAACACTTTTACTCTTTTCATATTGAATCGAACCTTAGGTTAAATTGAAAGGTTCTACTGATAAAAAGAGTATGTACAGAAATAAAGTAAGAAGGGAGAAATTGATTGTTATTAAGTTTTTTAATCTAAATTTTATTTAGTTATTGATTGATGTAATTGAACATAAATTCACTTCTCATATATTCCAAGCGAGCTTTATAAGGTTCGCTTGGAATTTTCATTTGTGCTTGAGTATTATTTTGAATATTGCGTATTCAATGCATCTAATTCTATTGCTATTTTTTGTTGTATTGCTATAGAGCGTTGCGTTAATTGCTTAAACTCTTCATTCGGTACAGTCATGTTAAAGTCTGATTTCATGGATAAATCAAATAATTTATTCGCTGTCATTAAATTATCAATCATCTGCGTACGAATGTTTTGAACTTCTTGGCTTTTTAAATTCAGCCCCATCATTTGCTGTTGAACTTCAGCTTGAGTGTCATGACTTTTTACTAAGATTTGTTTGATTTTATCAGGTGCATTTTTTGCTTTAGAAGCTTCATCTCTTAATTCTATCGCTTTTGTATTTGAATGATTGATGATCAGATTTAATTGGATCAAATCAGCCTTAATGTCAGTTGCATTTGCAGAAGACAGTTCATTGGCTTTCGCTTTCCAGTTGCCTTGTGCAGTATTGTTTGTTGTCGTCTCAGTTGTTTTTGCTGAGTTCGTAGACGTATTTTTCTTATCGCTACAAGCGGTTGTTGTTAAAATAAGAGTCGCCAAAGGCACTAAAAATAGCTTATTCATTATATTCATTCAAAGCCTCAAAAATTAACAGAAAATGCTCAACTAAAATTTAGTCCAGCATCTCAGTATAATTTCTTCGGTTTAAAGAAAAATTGAATTTTGTAAGGTTAAAGCTTGGTAACTTGTTTATATAAGGCAAGGGTCTGATCACACATGTCTTTTAAGCTAAACATCGTTACAGGAGTAACAGATTGAGGCGTTTCAATATGCTGTTTGATGACGCTTAATAGGATAGTTTTGTCATCAACATCAATCAAACCTTGTGGATAGAGATGAGATAAAATTTCTGCCACACCACCTCGATTCCATCCAATTACAGGTGTACCCACAGATAAAGCTTCTAATGCGGTGCGCCCAAATGTCTCTGCTTGATTGGATAGCGAAAGAACAATATCACTAAAAGCGAGCCATTCACGAATATCTGAACGGTGTCCAACAAAGGTGATTTTTTCTCTTAAACTTTTAGATTGAATGGTCTTTTCTAACTCATCTAGATACGCTGCTTTTTTCTGATCAGCACCACCAACAACAACGGCATGCACATTTGGATATTGATGCTGTAATTGTTCAATTAATTCAATGAGTGTTTCATGACCTTTTAAGCGTGTAATACGACCTGGTAAGCAAATTAAAAATTTATTTTCAAGTTGAGGGAAATCAACAAAAGTTTGATTAATCCACTGAGCAGAGGGTTGATAACCATGTGGAAAGGCTTTTGAATCAATTCCACGATAGATACGAACAATATCTTCAGGCGGGCAATTTTTATAATGGTCAGTAATATATTTCACAACGCTATTTGATACGGCAATGACTTTTTCTGCTTGGGTCATAATCGCACTATAACGATTAATTGAATAAAAACCATGTACGGTACTGATCAGATGCGGACGCTGATCTGTTCGAATACCTTTTAAAGCAAAATGGGTCAGCCAAGCAGGAACGCGTGAACGCACATGTACGATATCAGGTTGATGTTGCTCAATCAGTTTACGTAAAGGGCGAATTTGCCAAAGACTTGATAAAGATTTTTTATGAATGGCTAAGCTTAAATGTGTTGTACCTTCAGCCTCTAACTCAGGGACTAAACGCCCCCCATTTGATACAACAATAGATTCGTGACCATCGGCAATTAAAGCTTTGGCAATTTCTAAAGTACCACGTTCAACACCACCACTATTTAGTTCAGGAAGGAGTTGCATAACTTTCATAAGAGAGTTCCTTAATAAGCGTGTTGAAAACGTGAGAGAAAAAGAAAATTAATAAATCTGTTCATACCCATCAGGGCGAGTTTTAAAACGACGATGGAACCACATGTATTGTGTAGGAGCAATTCGAAGCTGATTTTCAATGATTTTATTCACTCGAATTGCATCTTCTACTTCATCATCACTCGGCAAGTTTTCAACGATAGGTTCAAGCAAAACATGATATTGAGGGTTTTTAATATCACCATCTCGATAAAAATATAAAGGAACTGCAACCGCTTTTGAAATTTTTAATAAACGACGATGTGCTGTGACTGTTGCGGCAGGTGTTCCAAAAAATGGTGCCATAACACCTTGTTTTAAACCGTAATCTTGATCAGGGCTATACCAAATTGCATCACCTTGTTTGAGCTGTCGAATTAAACCACGCATATTGTCATGGTCAATTTGATGATCATAAATCGTGGAGCGACAACGATAAATAAGCATGTCTAACAAAGGATTGTTTTGTGGGCGATAAACCACATCAAGCTTAAAATATTTTGCACAAAGATAACCACCAGCATCTAAAAGTGTACTGTGTGTACCTAAAAGTAATACGCCATTTCCCTTTGCTTGTGCACTGGTCAAATTTTCAAGACCTTCAATGCTGACCCGATCTTTAAACCATTTTGGCGAATACCATGCATTTAATGTTTCAAAAAATCCAATCATCATGTCGATGAAGACTTGGCGAGCATTTTCTTGAACTTGCTCTGCTGTCCATTCAGGAAAACATATTTCTAAGTTGCGAATAGTCGTTTTACGACGGGATTTGAGCCGTTTGAAAGCTAAATGACCAATAAACGTAGCAAGGCGATATTGAATTGCCCAAGGTAGAATCGCAAGCAGCATCAAAAAGACAATAGCAATCCAAATTCCCCAATATTGAGGGAGTAAAAAACGCCATTGAAATTCACCGGGTTTGTATTGATGCTCTTTGTTCATACCTGTGAGGAGTATTTATGGGGAAATTGAGCAAAGTGTAACATGAAGAGAAATCGAAGTATAAATGGGTATTCACGGGATAGAACAGTAAGTTGAAAATTAGTCTATTTATTTGATTCGATCAAATTTAAAATACTGAATAGATCAGAAAGGATAGAACTAGATGAGAGATCAATATTTAGATAGTAGTAAGGCGATTCTCATCTTTTTAGTGGTATGGGGGCATTTTTTAGAGCGCTTCATTGGCTGGGGAGAGCCTACCAGTCATACACTTTTGGGAGTGATTTACTTTATTCATATGCCAGCATTTATTTTTATTTCAGGTTTACTTTTTAAAGATAAAAACTGGTTCAAAAATATTATATTTTTCCTCTCTTTATATTTGCCTTTTCAATTTTTATTTCCTGCTTTTGATGCTTTATGGACAGGAAAGTTTAACTTTAATTGGATCAATTGGTTCGAACGACCTTATTGGGTTTTATGGTATTTAATGGGCATGATGGTATGGACACTTTTTACATATTTTCTTAAAAAAATGCCTTTACCTGTGCTAGCTTCGTTGGCATTGGCTTTATTTGTTGGATTAAGTCCTTGGAATAATTATCAATATTCAATAGGCCGTATTTTTGTATTCTTACCTTTTTTTGTGATTGGTCATATGTATGGCAAGATCATTCTTCAGAGCATTCAAGATTTTAAATTTTCCACTATTATTGGATTATTCGTTCTTCTTGGCATAGTTGCATTGGTCTATACAACACATCTTAATCAATACTGGTTGTATGGCAGTTTAAGTTATAGGCAACTAAAAGTGAGTGTGATGGATGGAACGCTTATTCGAGCAGGGTGTTTACTTGTTTCAAGCTTAGGTGTTTGTGCTATTTTTTCATTGTCAAAATTAATCAAATCACATTTTATTCAATTGGGGGCACATACTTTACCTGTCTATTTATTACATGGTTTTGTTGTCATCTTTCTTTCTCATTATTTAAAACTAAATTTTAATATTGGGTTGAAAATTTTCATTTGTTTGCTATTGGCTCTGCTGACATGTTGGGTATTACAGCAGGTTATGTTTGATCGACTACTGCGCTATTTATCACTTTGGCTTATGAAACCTACTGAAAAGCTGTGGCATAAAAAAATCACATCTTGATTAGATGTGGTGAAAACAGATTGGTTTTATTGAGTTAACTCATATTATTTGGAAACCATAGTTTTTGCTTTAGTCGGTTTTACTTTTTTCAATTTTTGCTGTGACTTTCATTTTGTCAGTATGAGCTTGTGCAATTTTATGTTGATCTGTCGCAACATGAGTCGTGGCATGTTTCGCTGGTGTTACTGCCATTGCAGAACTTGCAAAGACTGCTATAGTGAATGAAATTAATAAAACTGATGTTAATTTATTCATGGTGCTTCTCTCATTGATCGAGGTCGATTCCATAATTTTATATTCGATCATTTCTATGGAAACATCATGGAGTTAATGTTGATAATAATAGTAATAGTGCTCAGAAATACGAGATAATGATGAGAGTATGCTAAGAAACTGGGTTTTTAAAAGATTTTTAAGAATAACGATAACTATGAATATTTATTAATTTTTTTGATACCGACATCTGTTCTATTTTTCATTTCATGAAATTCCCCCCCTTTTAATCATTCATATTTTCTAACAGTTCAGGCTGTCAGTTGTACATTATGAATTCAGGATTTAACTGGGAAATTTTGATAAAAAACAAGTATTCGCCCTTTATAAAATTAGCTTGATAAAAATTGGTGCATTTCTTGCTAGTTCTATATGAACTTGATAAATAAAGTTGCCCATGAAGCAAAATTTGGAGATAAAGAATAGTACAAATGCATCATATTGGTATGCAAAACTCGAATTGGGTTTTAAAGCAGATGGCTATCGCACCATTTTGCATCATCGAAAGCATTTTGGACCTGTTCGGGTGCAAAAAATGCTATGGCCTGAAAAAACAGGCATATGTCATGCCATTATTGTGCATCCGCCTGCTGGTATCGCGGGTGGAGATCACTTAACTTTTGATATTAAAGTAGAACAACAAGCCCATGCTTTAGTCACGACTCCAGGTGCAGGTAAGTGGTATAAAACCAATAAAAAACAGGCTTTCCAACATATTTTTATTCAAGTTGAAGAGCAAGCCATTTTTGAATGGCTACCCCAAGAAACGATGCTTTTTAATGGTGCAGTTGCATATTCTGAAATTAAGATTGAATTGGCTGAAACAGCAAGTTTTATCGGTTGGGATATGTTGGTCTTAGGACGGCAAGCACGAGAAGAGAAATTTAACCAAGGTCTTTATCAAAACAAGTTTCAACTTTATCAAAATAAAAAACTATTGGTTGCAGATTGTTTGCATTTTAAGGGCAATGATCGTTGGTTAAGCTCATGTTTAGGAATGAATGGCAATGCTGTAATGGCAAGTTTTTGGGCCGTTCCTCCTGAAGAATATCGGTCAACTTTTTATTTAGATGAACACATCCATCGTATTCGTGAATTGATTATGCGTATGAATATTCCCGTGACGTTAACTGTACTCGATTATGTCGTGAGCGCCCGCTATTTAGGCAATGATGTACGGCAATGCCATGATGTATTTGCTGGAATTAGAGCCTGTCTACGACGTTATTGGTTTGATTTAGATGAAGAGTTTCCTCGTATTTGGCGAACTTAAATTTCTGTTTTTAATGTGATTGATCGAGAAGACGTCAGGTTTGAACTTTGCATAATTTTTGCATTTATTCATAGATAAAATAAGGGTAACAATATGGAACTTAATCCGACAGAAAAAGACAAAATGTTGATCTTTACAGCAGGTCTGGTCGCGGAACGCCGTAAAGCACGAGGTTTAAAGCTTAATTACCCAGAAGCCATTGCCTTTATTTCAGCAGCTCTTTTAGAGGGCGCGCGCGATGGCATGACTGTGAGTGATTTAATGCATTACGGCACAACATTGCTAGGGCGTGATGATGTTATGGATGGCATTGCCGAAATGATTTCTGAAGTCCAAGTCGAAGCGACATTTCCAGATGGTTCGAAATTGGTCACGGTACATCAACCGATTGTATAGGAGCATGCCATGATTCCGGGTGAAGTGATCACGAAAGAAGGTGATCTTGAATTCAATGTGGGACGTGAGTCCGTTAAAATTCGGGTAGATAATCTGGGTGATCGTCCAGTTCAGATCGGTTCACACTTTCATTTTTATGAAGCCAATGATGCTTTACAGTTCGATCGTGAGAAGGCAAAAGGCTTTCGTCTTAATATTGCTGCAGGAACGGCGATTCGTTTTGAACCTGGGCAGGGTCGTAATATTGAATTGGTGGCTTTGGTGGGTAAGCGAGAAGTTTATGGATTTGCAGGTCGAGTCATGGGGAAACTAGATAGTGTTGAATCAGAATCTGCTGAATCGGAAAAGAATAAAGGATAAAAATTATGAAAATGTCACGCCGTGCCTATGCTGAAATGTTTGGTCCTACAGTCGGTGATCGAGTTCGTTTAGCAGATACAGAACTTTTTATACAAGTCGAACAAGACCTCACCACCTATGGCGAAGAAGTCAAATTTGGTGGGGGTAAAGTCATCCGCGATGGTATGGGGCAATCGCAACTGCTAGCCGAAGATGTTGCAGATACCGTGATTACCAATGCGTTAATTGTAGATTGGTGGGGCATCATTAAAGCCGATGTGGGTTTGAAAAATGGACGCATCTGGAAAATTGGCAAAGCAGGAAATCCTGATATTCAGCCCAATATCACCATTCCATTGGGTGCTGCAACTGAAGTAATTGCAGGCGAAGGGCAAATTTTAACTGCGGGTGGGATTGATACGCATATCCATTGGATTTGTCCGCAACAAGTTGAAACGGCACTGATGTCAGGGACAACCACCATGATTGGCGGTGGAACAGGGCCTGCGGCAGGCACATCTGCAACCACAGTCACACCCGGGCCATGGCATATTGCCACCATGCTACAAGCCATTGATGATTTACCCATGAATATTGGTTTATTAGGCAAAGGTAATTTAAGTTTACCTGACCCGATTCGTGAGCAAATTGAAGCTGGTGTGGTGGGTTTAAAGCTGCATGAAGATTGGGGTTCAACCCCTGCTGCCATTGATAATTGCCTGACCGTTGCTGATGAATATGATGTGCAAGTGGCCATTCATACCGATACGCTTAATGAAAGTGGTTTTTTAGAAGAAACTTTGGCGGCATTTAAAAATCGTACCATTCACACCTATCACACTGAAGGTGCAGGCGGTGGTCATGCGCCTGATATTTTAAAAGCTATTGGTCAGCCGAATGTGTTGCCATCGTCGACCAATCCAACTCGTCCGTATACGGTCAATACCATTGATGAACATTTAGACATGTTGATGGTCTGTCACCATTTAGACCCTGCGATTGCAGAGGATGTGGCATTTGCCGAAAGTCGGATTCGCCGTGAAACCATTGCAGCAGAAGATATTTTGCAGGATTTAGGTGCAATTGCGATGATGTCATCCGATTCCCAAGCGATGGGGCGAGTCGGTGAGGTGATTATTCGCACATGGCAAACCGCACATAAAATGAAAGTGCAACGGGGTTCACTCGAGGGGGATAATGCCGAGCATGATAACAATCGGGTCAAACGTTATATTGCCAAATATACGATTAACCCTGCCATTACGCATGGTTTAAGCCATGAAGTGGGTTCGGTGGAAGAAGGGAAATTGGCAGATTTAGTGTTGTGGAAGCCCGCATTTTTTGGGGTAAAGCCATCCATGATTATTAAAGGGGGAATGATTGCTGCTGCGCCGATGGGTGATATAAATGCATCAATTCCAACACCTCAGCCTGTGCATTATCG
This sequence comes from Acinetobacter sp. ANC 3832, assembly GCF_002135415.1. GTDB lineage: Bacteria > Pseudomonadota > Gammaproteobacteria > Pseudomonadales > Moraxellaceae > Acinetobacter. The sequence continues at coordinate 179,104 of NZ_NEGJ01000001.1, read as the reverse complement.
TCCGATGTTTGGCGCACATGCCCGTGGTGTACATAACACCTGTATTACTTTTTTATCGCAGGTCGCCATAGACAGTGGTGTACATGAAAAATTGGGTTTGAATAAACTTATCTCTGCGGTCAAAAATACCCGTAATATTTCTAAAGCGGATATGAAGCTGAATAGCTATTGTCCTGTGATGGAGGTTGATCCTGAAATTTATGAAGTTCGTGCCGATGGTGTACATTTGACCTGTGAGCCTGCGGAAGTCTTACCGATGGCGCAACGTTACTTCTTGTTTTAAAAATAAAACTATAGAAAAATTCCATTTTTAGTTCCCATAATAATTGAGATAAATATGGAGTTTTCATTTGAATCAACAGCATTCAAAAAATCTTGGGTAGAGTTTGTTCAGTGCATTGCAATTAAATCCGAAAAAGACATAATTTCTTCACAAGTAGATCCACATCCTTTATTAAAAATAATATTTAATTTTAATTTACAACAATTTGAAAAATGTATTTATAGTAGAAGTTTACCTGTTTTGAATTTAGAGCAAGCAATAAATAAAGCTGTTGAAAAATTATCATTAAACAGAGATGAAACATTAGATTTAAATGTCGAAATTCTACTCTTAACTGAAATATTAGGAATACTTTTTAATTTTTGTCAGGAATATCGTTTTCTCAATTTTGAACAAAATTCTAAGATTGAACAGTTTGTTTGGCTTCTTACAACCAGTCATATATTTTATACTAATACATTGTTTTATCATGGTGTTAATGTATTACCCTTCGATTTAATTAAACAAAAATATTACGATTCAGAGCTGCAGAAAGTTGATGAAATAAAAGAACAAGTAGATATATATATTAAATATGTAGAAGATTGGGAAATGCTTTTTGATCAGAAGCAAAAACTAGTTTCCGATTTAGAAAAACGCCTTGATAGTAGTAAACAAACTTATGATTTTGTCCTACTAAATAAGGGATTTAAGCAAATTTATGATCAAAAAATAGAGGATTTAAAAAGTCCAAAAAGTAACTTTAAGTGGTTTTTGGGAGCTATTTTAGCAATTCCTATTCTTGAAATTATTTTCTTTGGCATTCTAATCGTACTAGAGGTCGTTATTAATCCGATTACTATTTGGTATGTATTAATTCCCTCTATTTCTCTAATTCTATTCTTATTTTATTTCTATCGAATTAATTTACAAGAAGTACGATCTATTAAGTCGCAGATGATGCAACTTGAACTGCGTATGGCACTTTGTCAATTTATTCATAATTATGCGGATGATTCAGAAAAGCTACATAAAAAGAATCAGGCAGGATTTGAGAAATTTGAGAACATCATATTTTCTCCAATTGTCGCATCAGATGACAATATTCCAACTACATTTGATGGCGTAGAGCAATTAGCAAAAATATTTGAAGTATTCAAAAAATAGATGCACCAATAAAATCCATTATTGGCATGAAAAATGCTTACTTTTGATGCGTTACTTCAATGACCTATAAAATAGATAAGTTCAGTTTATCGGTTACCGCAACAAAAGGATAAGTATGAAAATCTACACCCAACGCCTCGAAAATATTGAAGATCAGCAAAATGTTGAAAGCATCGAACTGACGTTTGACAGGCGTCAAAAAAGTCGTTTTCGAGCTACGTTAAATTCAGGCATCGACATTGGTACCGATTTGCCAAGAACAGGGATTTTACGCAGCGGTTCATATATTGCCACAGAGCAAGGCGATATTTTACGTATAGATGCCAAAGCTGAACGGGTGATGAAAGTGAGTGCAAACAATGATTTTGATTTGCTCAAAGCGGCTTATCATTTGGGCAATCGTCATGTGCCACTGATGTTGACACCAACCGCACTTTATTTTGAACCTGATCATGTTCTTGCTGAAATGGTGAAAGGTTTGGGTTTAACTGTCTCTGAAACAGATCATCCATTTGAACCCGAAAGTGGTGCTTATGCACAACATGGATCAGCAAACCATGATCATCGACTCAGCCCAATTAAAGCGATTCACGGTCATGCCCATCACTAATGCAGCACATCTACTTAAGCTATTAACACTTTCATCTACAGCATTACCAGTGGGGGCATATTGTTATTCGCAAGGCGTAGAGAGTGCGATAGAGATTGGCATGATTCATGATGAACACTCTAGTATTTGCTATTTTGAAGAAGTATTAGAAATGTTGTTGGTACGTTTTGAATTGCCTATTTTGAAACGTTTAATGCAATTTTATGACGATGATGAGCAATTTTACTATTGGGCAAATATGTATAGAGCAAGTCGGGAAAGTAAAGAGCTTTTGGCAGAGTCAAAACAACTGGCTTTTTCGCTGAATGCATGGATTCGAGATGTACTTAAAATACCTGTCATCGTGCATAAACAATTTGGTTTTGTGCCTGTATATGCACAATTATGTGGTCGCTTAAGTTTAAATACTGCGGATGTACTCACGGCATACGCATTTACAGTATTAGAAAATCAAGTATTAGGCGCGGTTAAAACAGTACCTCTTGGGCAGATGAGTGGACAGCGTATTTTATGGCACTTGCATCAACAAATTCCGCAAGCGATAGAGAAAGCACTACAGCTTGAAGATGCTGAAATCAGCAGCAGTTTGCCACAATACGCCATGTTAAGTATGCAACATGAAACACAATATTCCCGATTGTTTAGGTCGTAAATCTAATTGAAATGATGATGTGAAAAGGATAAAAAATGTCAGAACGTAGCCCTTTAAGAGTTGGAATTGGTGGTCCAGTTGGATCAGGAAAAACAGCACTCACCTTAAATTTATGTCGTGCATTACGTGATAAATACAATATGGCCGTAGTGACCAACGATATTTATACCAAAGAAGACTCTAATTTTTTAACACGTAATGAAGCGATGTCACCTGATCGTATTGTGGGTGTGGAAACGGGGGGATGTCCACATACGGCTATTCGTGAAGATGCTTCGATTAATCTAGCTGCAATTGATGATTTATGTGAAAAATTTGCAGGTCTAGAACTCATTATTATTGAAAGTGGTGGAGATAATTTAGCGGCAACCTTTAGCCCAGAATTATCTGATTTAACCCTTTATGTGATTGATGTTGCAGGTGGTGAAAAAATTCCACGTAAAGGTGGGCCGGGGATTACCAAGTCAGATTTGCTGATCATCAATAAAACAGATCTAGCTCCGATGGTCGGTGCTAATTTGAATGTGATGGATCAGGATGCTAAGCGTATGCGTGGCGAAAAACCCTTTATTTTTTCTAATATGAAAACTGAAGATGGTGTAGCAGAAATTATTTCATTTATCGAAAAACAAGGTTTATTTAAAGCCTAAGGGATGCGTTATGACAAAGATTATTCAAAAAATGGGGCTGATAAGTTTGGCATTTTTGCCTGTTATGGCTATGGCCCATCCTGGACATGATCAAACACATACAGGCTTTATGGCTGGATTTATTCATCCCTTTACGGGTCTTGACCATATGATGATGGCACTTGCATTGGGCGTTCTTCTGAGCTCTGTTGCAAAGCAATGGAAAGCAGTTGGTTTTATTGCAATAGCAACAGCATTGATGGTTGGGTTTGTTATTGGTGCACAGCATTTCATTCCAGAGCAATATGCTGAATATGGCATCGTCTTGTCATTACTTGTCGTTGCGACTGCGTTATGGAAAAAATCAACACACATCTTACCGATCGCAACAGCAATGTTGGTTACTTTTCATGGTGTCGCACATGGTGCAGAGCTTGGACATTCAGGACACGTCGCAACATTAATCTTGGGTATGACTGCTGCAATGTCGATGATTTATTTTATCGGGCTTGCATTAGGGGCTTTTATAAAAAAATATGTGCCTCATGGTCAAAAGATTGTTGCTTCGATTGCGGCAATTGTTGCAGTTATTGGTTTGGTATAAGTCATTATTCCAGAGTTTTAATAATGTGAATTTTAAAATAGTCTGATACGTGTATGAGACTATTTTTTTGTTTTGAGTATTGATGTTGAAGATTGGTAATGTGTAATCATTTTGTTTGAAACAATGATGCAATATTTTGATTCAAGACATTAAGATCTCTCCCTCAGTATGAACAGGTTCTTTATTTTGTCGTGTTAATACAAGATTTAAATGTTTGATATAAAAGCATTATTTAAAGATGAATAGATCAAATGATATGCATACTGGTATTTGATTTTTGAATCCACGTATAAAAAAAAGCTCCATGTAGGAGCTTTAAATTTTATGATGCCTTGATGATAATTGTGATCTATTTTTATTTATTCCTCTATCGCATTCTTCTTATTTTTCAAGAGTTTTGCATAATGAACAGATTACGCCACTATGTTGGTGTGAGTACATCACATCAGGACGCTCATAATCTTGATCGCAAGATACGCAATGATAAACCGTTGCAACGGGTGTACCTTCTGCATCATATCGAGGCTCTTTAATACCATCGTTATCTTTCTTAATATAATATTTTCCTTTGGTTATGATGCCCATTACAGGTGTAAGAACAAAAGCAACGGTGAGTGCTATTAATGGTGAATAAGCAGCCGCGAAGCTACCAAAGAGTCCAAAAAATGCAGCAATTGAAAGCCCTGCCGCAGCGATGAAAGACACCATGCCGACTGGATTAATGTCGTATAACATCTCACGACGATACTCAGGTTCTTTCGGTGAAAGTTTTAAGACATATTTATTGATGGCGATATCTGTTGCAACAACGACAACCCATGCGATAGCAAAATTTGAATAAAATCCTAAAATTTTCCCAAGCATTGCAAACATATTGCCTTCCATAAGGGCAAGTGCGATTGCGAGGTTAACGATGACAAAAACAATTCGTCCTGGGTAATGCTTACTGATACGAGTATAGGCACTTGTCCAAGCCAGTGAGCCTGAATAAGCATTGGTGACATTAATTTTAATTTGTGAAATAACAACAAGAATAACGGCTAAACTTAACGCAATCCACCCTGGCAACATGTCATGAAATGCAGCATTGAACTGTTGTACAGGTTCTGTTGTATTCACACCTGGAATTTTGGTCAGTAAATAGAAACCGAGAAATGCCCCAATAATTTGCTTAATTGCACCTAAAATGACCCAACCTGGACCTGCAGAGATAACTGCAATCCACCATGATTTATTATTTTCTTTTGTTTTTGCAGGCATAAAGCGCAAATAATCTATTTGCTCACCAATTTGCATGATTAAAGATAAACATACACCCGCACCCAGCATGATGGCAGCCATATCAAAAGGCTTGAATCCTTCATTACCACTGAAAGAACTAAATTGACCCACTAAATTAGGTTCTTGATGAATTAAATATGCAACAGGTGCAACCATGAGGATTAACCACACTGGAGTTGTCCAAACCTGTAATTTACTTAAGGCTTTCATACCGTAGATCACCAATGGAATAACCATAATGGTTGAAATAAGATAACCGGCCCAAAGAGGTATACCTAAGCCAAGTAATAACCCCTGAGCCATGATAGAACCTTCAAGTGCGAAAAAAATGAAGGTAAAACTGGCAAAAATAATACTGGTTAAAACTGAGCCGAAATAACCGAAGCCCGCACCACGAGTAATTAAATCTAAATCAATATTATAACGTGCTGCATAATAGGAAACAGGTATGCCTGTGAGAAAGATAACAATAGCTGCGAATAGAATAGCTAAAATAGCATTTGTTGTGCCATACGCCATGCCAATACTTGCACCAATAGAAAAGTCAGCCAAATAAGCAATTCCACCAAGGGCAGTAATGGCAACGACTCTTGGACTCCAACGTCTAAAACTATGCGGTGCATAACGTAAAGTGTAGTCTTCTAGCGTTTCATTTGCTGCAGTAGATGATACTTTATCTTCTAGAGTATCTGTGGTGGATGAGTTATGCATAACAAACATTCCTTTTTTTATTTGTGTTTGTATTGCAGGTAGCAAGATGAGTGCCAAATTTTATTTATCGCTATTAATTTCTTCTAATAACATGATTTTATTTCATAAAAATTTTAATATTGATTTGCATCATCTATTTGAATGGTCAATTTAGAAAATGATACACAGAGGAAATAAATAGACATGATGCCAACTTTAAACTCATTGTGCCCTTAAATAGGGAGCTTTAATGCAGTATTTACTCATGATTTTACTTTAGTGTGGTAATAGCTCAGAGCAAATAAAAAACTCCGTACGAATACGGAGTTTTTTATTAAAACAGACAAATGTTTAGGAATTAGCCTTTGGTCATTGCTTCTAAAGCTTCCCAACGTTCCATTTTTTCAAGTAACTGATCATCAATTTCTGTTAAACGTGCTGAAAGTTTCATGGCTGTATCTGAGTCAGATACAAACAATGAACCATCTGCAAGTTTGGCATTAATATCGGCTTGTTCTTTTTCAAGCGTTTCCATTTCAGCAGGCAATTGTTCTAATGCACGCTGATCTTTATAGCTCAACTTTACTTTTTTAGGTGCAGCAGCGGCTTCAGCTTTTGCTATGGCTTTTTTAACATCACCTTTTTGACCCACAGCAGTTTGATCAGGACGTTGTTCTAAGTAGTCCTGATAACCACCGATGTACTCATCAATATGACCTTTACCATCAAAGACCCAAGTTGATGTCACGACATTATCCATAAATGCACGGTCATGTGAGATTAAAAGTAATGTACCTGTGTAACCACCTAACATTTCCTCTAATAGCTCTAACGTCACCATATCCAAGTCATTGGTTGGCTCATCCATCACAATGAGATTCGATGGTTTAAGCAATAATTTTGCCAAGAGAATACGGTTACGCTCACCACCAGACAATGCTTTTACAGGTGTACGCGCTCGTTCAGGTGAGAACAAGAAATCTTGAAGATAGCTGTAAATATGGCGACGACCACCATTGACATCAACAAAGTCAGAACCTTCAGAAATATTATCTTTGACTGATTTTTCGAGATCAAGCGCATTACGTAATTGGTCGAAATAAGCCACTTCAAGCTGTGTACCTGTTTTCACAGAACCGCTATGTTCAAGCTCACCTAGAATAGCTTTTACAAGTGTGGTTTTACCGACACCGTTATCGCCCACTAAACCAATACGGTCGCCACGAAGTACCAATGCAGAGAAATCTTTGATAATTGGCTCTTGGTCGCCAAAGGCAACACTGAGGTTTTCGATATCGAAGACCAATTTACCTGAACGATTGGCATCTTGCGTTGCCATGCTGACTTTGCCTTGCTGTGAACGACGTGCTTTTGATTCTTCACGTAAATCTTTCAATGCACGAACACGACCTTCGTTACGCGTACGACGTGCTTTAATGCCCTGACGAATCCAGACCTCTTCTTCAGCTAATTTTTTATCAAACAACGCATTTTGCTTTTCTTCCGCTTCCATCTGCATCGCTTTTAATTCAAGGTAACGTGAATAGTTACCTTCATAGCTACGCAAAGTACCACGGTCTAATTCAACAATACGTGTCGCAATGCTGTCCACAAATGAACGGTCATGTGAAATAAACAGTAAGGTAAGGTTGTTTTGATCCAATAAGAATTTTTCTAACCATTCAATACTTTCAACATCCAAATGGTTCGTCGGTTCGTCAAGTAACAGTACATCTGGTTGAGTCAACAAAGCGCGTGCTAAAAGTACACGACGTTTACGACCACCCGATAAATCTGCTAAATCAGCATCAGGATCTAACCCCATTTTGCTGAGAATAGAATTTACTTTAGTTTCAAGTGCCCAGCCATCAAGTTGATCAAGCTTGTGCTGTAGCTCACCCATGCGATCACAGGCTTCCATATCACCTAATACACATGCATCACTAGCTTCATGGTATTCTCTAAGCACTTGAGCAGCTTCTCCTGCGCCATCAGCGACGATGTCTGCAACTTTGCCAGAGTCCATTGGAACATCCTGAGCAAGCATAGAGATGGTAATGCCATTTTGTAACGCAACCTCACCGCGATCAGGCAGTAAGCTTCCTTCAATTAGCTTGAGTAAAGTAGACTTACCTTCACCGTTACGGCCAATTAGACAGACTCGTTCGCCACGTTCTAAATTGAAGTTTGCGCCATCGAGCAGGGAAGGTCCGCCAAACGCGAGTTGGACATCCCTTAATGTAATATAGGCCATAGTATAGTGTTTCCTGAAATCCCAAATGAGGACTTAAAATGACTAAACAAAAAAATCTTAATGATCAGGCGTCATTTTCCGCACCCATAGAAGATTTGCAAGTCCGAATTGCATTTTTAGATGATTTAGTTGAACAATTAAATGAGCAAGTTGCACGTCAAAATGCTGAACTGGTTGATTTAAAGAAACAAATGCAGTTTTTATACCAAAGAATAGAATCTTCAGATTTATCTGACGGAATTGCTTCTTTTGACCCAATGTCTGATCGCCCACCACATTATTGATCAATCATTCATACCTTTTGAATAAATATTGAATGTGTTGGATTTGATTTAAAGCGTTGTTTTGAATTTTTTCAACGAAAAGGATGTGATTCTGCCAATAAAATGTTTACATCTATTTGTTGATTTTATTTGACCTTTTTCATAAAGCTCGTTGTAATGCATCCTTTTCAATTCAAGTACCTTCATTTTGACCATGAACAATAAAGTCGTTTTACTCGATCTTGAAAATAATATGCCATCAGCAAAAATGTTGCGGGATATTATTGAACATTATCCAGCGCTCTATCTGTTTAATTGCGAAGGGCAATTTGAATATTCACTTGAAGATTTAACTGAATTGGCAAGTTGGATCAGCAGTGGAAACTTAATTATTTTAGATACTCCGACGGCAATTGAAAAAGAATTTGAATATGCCGTGATTGTCGGGCAACTTTTAGCTTTACTTGAACCTGATACCCATATTGAAGTTATCTCTGCAATGCAGAGTAGTGACATGTTGGTACAAATGCTCACTAGTTCTGAGTTAAATTGCAGCTTAATCCAAATTCAGAAAGATAGTACTGAACAGGATTCAAAGCATAAAATTCCAACTTTAGAAACCATTAAAGAAAAGCCGTATTTACAAATGGTTAAAAAGTACTGTGATGTTTTAGGGCAAATGACAGGTAAGCCGAATACGGTGGTCAAGCTTAGAAACTCCGTTGCGAATATTTTGCAAGTTGTTCCTGAAAAAGCACAGCATTTGGTTGGAATGTTAATCAATTTAAAAATTGTAAAACGTTATGATGAAAAAGTGGCATTCCGTAAAAAAGTATTAAAACAATGGATTCAGTTAAACTTAGAATCAAAGCATTCAGAACCGTTTGAGGCTAGTGAATCAAAACTTGAGCAGATTGATTCAATTCTGTCGAAATTACGTGAAGATGCTCAAGATGTCGTGATGGATCCAGAGCAAGGATCAGTTCAAGATATTCAAAAATCATTGTTTAAGAATTTTGAAAAAATTGACCCTGTACAAATGGAAGTCATCCATAGATTAAATGCTTTAAAAACAGATAAACCTAAAGATATTTATGAGTTGCGTGATTTACTAGAAGAGATGTTTCCAAAATCAGATGTACGTTTACTCTTAAAAGAACTCATCGAAAAAGGCTATATTTATTGGAATGGGCATGCTGTTATTTATAGTCATGAAATGTTCTTAAATTAATTGAAACCTATTCTTTTAAAGAGCGTAATTAAGTCTCTATATAAATATTTCTATAGAGGCTTTTTTATTTACACTTTTTCAAGGTAAAAAATAGCATGGCTATATACTTTAGTTGGTTACAAAAAACATGTGTACTGATTTTATAAAAGGAACAAATCGTTTCATGAAAAAGAATTTAAGTATCATTTTGTAGGAAAAAAAGCATATTCCGCATCAATCTGCATTTTCATCTTGCGTTTTATATTCAGCTTATGCAACTCTAATATAGGAATAAAAAGGTGAACTATGGAACATACTGGTGTTTGGGTTGCGGTAATTATTGTGATTTTTGTACTTGGCTCAATTTTTGGCTTACGTGTAAGTCCAAGAGAAAAAGCATTGGGGCTAATGCGTGAAAAAGCACGAAAAATGAGTTTGCACCCACGATTAATCGCTGCACCAGATTGGACAAAGATCCCAATGGCAACAGAAGATCGTGCCAGTATGGTGGCTTATTATAGTGTCTTGATTCCAGAAGCTCGTCTTCCTTTAATGCGTGCAAGAGTGGAAGATCAAAAACTCATTCTGGTTCAGGGTGATGAGAAATTTAAAGATTTTCCCATTGCATTAAAAGGGATTTATGCTATTGATATGCAGGCAAACTGTGTGGGGCTTTATTGGGATGAAGAATCCGATTTAAGAGCAACCCAGCTTGACGATATGAAAGCATTTTTACTCTCTTTAGCTAAAATTTAATTTTTTATATTAGGAATAACGGTTCATTATGGCGAATGCTCCTCGGTCCACATCCAAAAGCACTACAGCAAACTCTTCCGATGCTGGGAAAAAACGTGCCTTAGTGATTGTGGAGTCGCCTGCAAAAGCGAAAACCATCAATAAATATTTAGGTCCGAATTACATTGTCAAATCATCGGTCGGTCATGTACGTGACTTACCAACAGGTGGTTCAAGTAAAAGTACAGATAAAAAACCCGCAACGCGGATCAAATTGACGGACGAACAAAAGGCTGAAAAAGCCCAGTCTGCATTGGTTAATCGCATGGGGGTAGACCCAGAACATGACTGGAAAGCACATTACGAGGTGCTTCCAGGCAAAGAACATGTGGTTGCGGAGCTGAAAAAGCTGGCTTCACAAGTTGATGAAATCTATCTCGCAACGGATATGGACCGTGAAGGGGAAGCGATTGCTTGGCATTTAAAAGAAGTGATTGGTGGTGATGAATCACGTTATCAACGTGTAGTCTTCAACGAAATCACTAAAAATGCGATTCAAGAAGCCTTTAAGCATCCCTCACGCTTAGATATAGACAAAGTCAATGCTCAGCAGGCGCGTCGATTCCTAGACCGTATTGTGGGCTTTATGATTTCGCCATTGCTGTGGGAAAAAATTGCCCGTGGTTTATCGGCAGGTCGTGTTCAATCCGTTGCAACCAAACTTGTGGTAGAACGTGAGCGTGAGATTCGTGCTTTTGTTCCTGAAGAATATTGGCAAGTTTTTGCAGATACTAAATCTAAAAAAGATGACATTCGTTTAGAAGCAGTGAAACAAGGTGGTAAAACCTTAAAATTGCAAAATAAAGCACAAACAGATGCTTTATTGAAAATTCTAAATGATGCGGAATATAAAGTATCGGTACGTGAAGATAAACCAACCAAGGTTAATCCAAGCGCACCATATATCACCTCGACTTTACAACAAGCAGCCAGTACGCGTTTAGGTTTTTCTGTGAAGAAAACCATGACTATGGCACAACGTTTGTATGAAGCTGGTTTTATTACTTATATGCGTACTGACTCAACATTCTTAAGTAATGATGCTGTGAGTATGGTACGAGATCATATTGAATCTGAGTTTGGTGCAAAATATTTGCCTGCTAAACCGAATCATTATGGTAATAAAGCAGGTGCGCAAGAAGCCCATGAAGCGATTCGTCCATCCAATGTAGCACTGAAAGGTGATCAACTTGTTGGTGTAGATCGTGATGCACAACGTCTTTATGACTTGATTTGGCGTCAGTTTGTGGCTTGTCAAATGACATCAGCAGAATATTTGTCATCGACTATTTTAGTGGATGCCAATGGCATTGAGTTGAAAGCGAAGGGTCGTACTTTAGTTTTTGATGGTTTCACTAAGGTTCGCGGTGCAAACAAAGCGGATGATGATATTTTACTGCCTGCTGTTAAAGTTGGTGAAGTACTGAAACTTGAAAAACTAGATCCATCACAACACTTTACAAAACCGCCTGCGCGTTTTACTGAAGCATCATTGGTGAAAGAATTAGAGAAAAAAGGGATTGGTCGTCCTTCGACTTATGCTGCAATTATCTCGACAATTCAAGATCGTGGTTATGTGAAATTAGATAATCGTCGTCTCTTTGCAGAGAAAATGGGCGAAATTGTCACAGATCGCTTAGATGAAAATTTCAATAATTTGATGAATTACGCTTTTACCGCAGATCTAGAAGGTCAGTTGGATAAAGTGGCAGATGGCGAGCGTAATTGGAAAGAGCTACTCGATAATTTCTATGGTGATTTCAAAAAACGTTTAACGACTGCACAGGGTGAAAATGGCATGCGCCGTAATCAGCCTGTTGAAGTTGAAGCAGTGCATTGTAAAGAATGTGAACGCCCAATGCAGATTCGTACAGGTACTACTGGTGTATTCTTAGGATGCTCAGGTTATAACTTACCGCCGAAAGAACGTTGCAAAGGCACATTGAATCTCACACCAGTTGAATCATTGGCAGCATTGTCTGATGATGATGGCGCAGAAACTGCTGATTTAATGTCGAAAAAACGCTGTCCAATTTGTGAAACTGCAATGGACAGTTACGTGATTGATGGTGGTCGTAAATTACATATCTGTGGTAATAACCCAGACTGTAATGGTTTTGAACTTGAAGAAGGTGAGTTCAAAATTAAAGGTTACGATGGTCCAAGTATTCCATGTGATAAATGTGATGGTGAAATGCAATTGAAGACAGGTCGTTTTGGACCGTACTTCGCTTGTACCAGTTGTGACAATACGCGTAAAGTTTTAAAGAGTGGTCAACCTGCACCTCCACGTGTAGATCCGATCAAAATGGAACATTTACGCTCGACGAAGCATGATGATTACTTTGTACTGCGTGATGGTGCAGCAGGTTTATTCCTTGCAGCCAGTAAGTTTCCTAAAGTTCGTGAAACACGTGCACCTAAAGTTGCAGAACTTCGTTCAGTTGCAGATAAGCTTGATCCTAAGTACCAATTTATTTTGCAAGCGCCAGATGTTGATCCAGAAGGGAATCCGACATTGGTGAAATTCAGTCGTAAAAATCAAGTGCAGTATATTGGTTCTGAAACGCCTGAAGGCAAACAAACCAAATGGTCTATGGTTTATCAAGATGGGAAATGGGTCGAAGCTTAATTTACTTTAGTTAATTTAAAATATGCTGGCGAAAGTCGGCATTTTTTATGTCAATATTATTTATATAAGAACTTGAAATATTTTTTGTGGGGGAAAATGGAAAATCAATCTAAAAAACTAGCTGTATTAATTGATGCAGACAACTCATCTATTAATTCAATTTCATTAGTACTTGAGGAAGTTGCTAAATATGGAATTGCGAGTGTTAAAAGGGTTTATGGGGATTGGAGTAGTGATACTTTAAAGAATTGGCGGGATGTATTACTTCCTCATGCAATAACACCTGTACAACAATTTGCCTATACGAAAGGTAAAGATGCAACAGATATGATTCTGATCATTAATGCTATGGATTTATTATACAGTGGGGCACTAGATGGTTTTTGCATTGTATCAAGCGACAGTGATTTTACGCCTTTAGCTTCAAGAATTCGTGAAAGTGGATTAATGGTTTATGGTTTTGAACAGAAAAAAACACCAGAAGCTTTTAAGAAAGCTTGTGATAAATTTATTTACGTTGAAAATTTAATTGAAGATGTTGTTGATATTAAACAACAGGAGGATGAGGAATTACTGAGCACATCACAGAAAAAAACATCAGTTTTAGATAAGCAAATTGAAAATAAAATTAGTCCTAATCTCAAAGAAGAGATCAATACTCCTGATTTGATTGATCGAGCAACTTTAAATTTAATTTATAAAGCAGTAAAAGATAATGCTGATGAAAATGGTTGGGCGAATTTAAGCATGGTTGGACAGTATATTAGTGCAGTTAAACCTGATTTTGACTCACGAAATTATGGTAGAGCTAAATTATCAGGATTGATAAAAATTCTTAATCTATTTGAAACTAAAATAGAAACTAGTCAAATGTTCTTAAAAAAAATTAAAAAGCAGAGTGTTTAATTACTATGTGGAAAAATATTCGAATAGCTTGTCTGATGGTTGTTTTACTCATCGTTGCTATGAATGCATGGCGAGATATGAATCAGGATTGGAGCAAGCCGATTATTGTTTTGTTGCATCCGATTAATGCAGATGGACAAGCAGCAACACAGAAATATATCCAACAATTATCCATAGATGATTTTGAGGAGTCGCAAAACTATCTACAAGAAGCGACACAAAAGTTTCGAGGGCAGGCGACTTCATTTAACTTTCAATTGGGTCGTGAACTACAAAAATCACCTCCTAAAGTGCCTGAAAATAATAGTGCTTTAAGTAATATTTGGTGGAGTTTGAAGTTTAGATATTACGCATGGCAACAGCATAAAAGTGAGGATGGCTCACCAAGCGTGACTTTATATTTGAATTATTATGATCCCCAACAGATTAAACAACTGAAGCATTCGGTCGCACTAGAGCGTGGCAGAATTGGTACGGTGAACTTATTTGCTTCAGAAAAACAAAGTGAACCAAATCAAGTCGTATTGGTACACGAGTTATTACATACCTTTGGTGCTACGGATAAATATGACTTTACAACAGGTCAGCCTATTTATCCTTTAGGTTATGCAAATCCTGAGCAAAAGCCATTGTATCCGCAAGATCGTGCAGAAATTATGGGCGGATATATTCCATTAACCGAGGCTAAAAGTAAAACACCTGATAATTTGCAATACACCATGATTAGTCATTTAACGGCTCAAGAGTTGGGTTGGATTAAGTAGAGTTAAATTTAGTCATAAAATATTCAAAAATATGACCTTGCACTGAGATTGAATTAGTGCTTGGTTATGGATGGATGCAGATTTCATACAGACAAATTGTAAAAACAATTCAAGAATAAAATAAGCTTAATAACAATGAAGAGAAAACGATGATAACTGTAGGTAACGATTTGGTTCGACATCAATTGCATGAAAATAGAAAGTGGTATTTGCTCTTGGGGGCTGTGCTGGTTATTTTCGGCATTGTTTTATTGGCTTCGTTGGGAATGGCAACATTAACCGTGGTTGCGCTATTCGGAGCATTGATGATGATTGGTGGAGTGTTGCATTTAATTGCAGCATTTAAAATTTTTGATGGTGGATATCGATGGTTGTGGGCACTATTTGGTGTGTTGTACATTGGTGCAGGATATTACGCATTTAAATCACCAATTACGACGGCTGTGGTATTAACCAATTTACTTGCTGTGGCTTTATTGATTGGTGGCTTTGTTCGAATTATTAATGCATTTATGCTGAAACCAATGTCAGGCTGGGGATGGACATTATTTTCAGGCTTACTGACCTTGGTCACAGGTGCCATTATTCTTGCTTCACCCGATTCACCATTTTGGGTGCTCGGATTATTTCTAGGGGTGGATATTTTATTTCAGGGTGTCAATTATTTAACATTTGCAGCAGCAATTAAACAGATTCCACCGAGTTCGGCAGATCGATAAAACTCATGATAGATTGATTTTTTTTTTTATTCTGCTTTGAAATTAATACCCTTGAATCACAAAAACTCAAGGGTATTTTCAATTCTATAAAAGAACATTTATTCATCTACATAAAGACATACTTTGAAATTATTCAGGTATCACTGAATATTGACTTGAAATGGCGATACGATTCCATGTGTTAATGACAATGGCTAACCATTCAATGGCTGCAATTTCATCCTGATTTAATTCTTTGGTTGCATTTTCATAAGCAGTATCAGGAAAATGCTGTTGCGCAATCAGGGTGATTTCTTCAATTAATATCAGTGCTGCACGTTCTTTTGCATCAAAGTATTCTGATTCACGCCATGCACTTGTTAAGGCGATGCGTTCAATTGACTCGCCACATTTAACAGCATCTTGTGTATGCATTCGTACACAGAAGGCACATTGATTGATTTGAGACGCTCTTAATTTAAGGAGATGTGAGAACCCTTCATTGATTCCTGCTTCTTTGATTTTTTGAGTGGAGATTTTATCCAGTTCAATCACGGTTTTATAAAGTTCAGGTACAGCTTGGGCTAAATTAACGTGCTTCATATTGATTAAACCTAGAGGTCTTTGAAAGAAACAGTTTATCTATGTTGTAAAAGTAGCTATGTTATTTTTTGAATCCATCCAACTTAGTCTAGAAACATTAAAATGCCTAAAATCTTTGTCCTTGCTCCTGATTCCTTTAAAGAAAGTATGACTGCTGAACAAGCCTGTCAGGCAATGCAACGTGGCATCGCAAAAGTTTTTAATGATGCTCAGTTTATTCACGTGCCGATGGCTGATGGTGGTGAAGGCACAGTTGATGCTTTGCTTAGCGCAAGGCAAGGTCAAAAAGTTACAGTTGAAGTGGCAGGACCATTTGCATCACAAAAAGTTCAAACGTATTTAGGTCTGATTGATAACGGAAAAACGGCAGTCATTGAAATGGCGATGGCAAATGGGATTCACCTAATCGAAAAGTCACAGCGTAATCCATTATTGACCACAACTTTGGGTACGGGAGAAATGATTAAACACGCTTTGGATTTAGGTGTTGGTAAGATCATTATTGGCTTAGGTGGAAGCATCACCAATGATGCAGGTGCAGGCATGGCACAGGCTTTGGGTGCGACGTTTTATGATATGAATAGCTGTGAGGTTGCTCTAGGTGGCGGACAAATCAACCAAATTCAAAGTATAGATCTCTCAAGATTAGATACACGTTTAAAACAAACAGAAATTATTATTGCCAGTGATGTGAATAATCCGCTGTGTGGTGAAAATGGGGCTTCCCATGTGTTTGGACCACAAAAAGGCGCAACATCTGAAATGGTTGAAACACTCGATAAAAATTTAAAATATTTTGCAAATTTGGTTGCGCAAGAGATCGGTACAGATTTTCAAAATATTGCAGGAGCAGGCGCAGCAGGTGGTTTGGGTTTTGGTTTAATGGCTTTTACAGGTGCAAAAATCCGTTCAGGGGTTGAAATTGTGATTGAAGAAACGAAACTTGCTGAACATATTGCCCAAGCTGATTATGTTTTTACAGGTGAAGGTGGCATTGATTTTCAGACCAAGTTTGGTAAAACCCCGTTTGGCGTGGCACAAGTTGCAAAGCGATTGAATAAACCTGTGATCGCCTTTGCAGGCTATGTCGGTGAAGGAGTTGAAGAATTATATGATGAAGGCTTTAGCGCAATTTTTAGTATTGTCGATGGTACATGTGATTTACGGGCTGCATTAAAAAATGGTCAGAAAAATTTGGAAAGAACCTGCGAAAATATTGCTCGAATATTGAAGTAAAACGATAAAGGAAAGGAATAATGATAAGTGCTGCTAACTTAAGTGGAATATATACATTCCTATATTTATTGGGATTTTTTGTGTTGCTTATAATTACAGGGTTAGTGAGCTATTTAAGTAAAGATGTAAATAAGGCAGATGAAGAAAATAAATTAAAAAAATATTCAGGGAAAGATTTTTTAATCATTTTACTTTGCTGTGGAATGCTTTATTTTCTAGTAAAAATAATGATTAATATAATTTAAAATTAAATTTAGATTTTCATAAAATAACTTTTCAAAGGGTAATTCTGTTTCTTGTCTATTGTTTTGTTAAACTACCTCCATCCACAAACCGATGAGAGATTATGAGTTTCGCCACCCTAATTGATGAATTAAACCCTCAACAAAAGCAAGCTGCAACCACACAAAACAAGCATAGTCTGGTTTTAGCAGGTGCAGGCTGTGGCAAAACCAAAACCATTGTAGCGCGCGCAGCATATTTAATTGATCAAGGTATTCCTGCCAATCAAATTCAAATTTTAACCTTTACCCGTCGTTCAGCCAGTGAAATCGTGGCACGTGTAGAGTTGGCTTTAGGCGATCAAGCCAAAGGTTTAAGAGCTTCAACATTTCATACTTTTTGTATGTATCTTTTACGCCGTGTGCCGAAAGCCTTTGGTCTAGAACAGTTTTCAATTATTGATCGTGATGATCAAATGATGATGTTCCGTCTGATTCGTGGCAAAGATGATAAGAAAAATCCAAATGCATTGCCCAAGCCCAAAGAACTCTGTGATTTATATTCATTTGCACGCAATACTCGTCAAAAACTGAGTTTGGCTTTAGAGAAACAGCATCCTGAATTTTTAGAATATAAAGACCAAATTGCTGAAATCATGAAAGAATATGAAGCACGGAAACAAGCTCGTAGCTTTTTAGATTATGATGATATTTTGGCCGTGGTTGCTTCGGCTTTGGCGCAATCGGAAGGTTTGGTAGATTATGTTGCATCCTTGTGTCAGCACATGCTGGTCGATGAAATGCAGGATACTAACCCACTGCAATGGGCTTTACTTGAACCGCTGAAAGATAAGACCCATCTATTTTGTGTGGGAGATGATGCACAGTCTATTTACGGTTTCCGTGGTGCAGATTTTGAAAATATTCATCATTTTAAAGAGCGTGTACCTGATGCTCAAATTTTTAAACTTGAAAAAAACTATCGTTCTACCCAAGAAATTTTAGACCTTTCCAATTGGTTGCTCGACCAAAGCTCAATTCGATATGACAAACATTTAGAAGCATATCGTGGTGGTGGTGTTAAACCGCGAATGCATGTTTTTCCTAATGAATTTGATGAAGCCAAATGGATTGCGATTGACATCAAAGAGCGGCATTTACTGGAAGGCGCTGCGTGGCAAGATCACATGGTTTTGGTACGTTCAAGTTTCGCCGCCCGTCATATTGAAGCTGCGTGTATTCAAGCCAATATCCCGTATCGTTTTATTGGTGGGATGAAGCTACTTGAAACGGCGCATGTTAAAGATCTACTGAGCTTATTACGAGTGATTGCGAATCCATTGGATGATATTGCATGGATGCGCTTTCTCACTCTGTGGAATAGTGTGGGTGATGTCAGTGCGAGTAAGCTTTCACATCAATTATTATTACAACCTGAAATGGATGTGATTTTTGAAAAACTTGAAAAATTTGGGCGTATTCCTGAAAAAACTTTGCTGATAATGAAGCAAATGCTGGTGTTAAAAACAGAAGTTGAAGCCTGTGTCAGTCTAGGGGTTGAAGCACTGAAAGACCAGCTTGAAGAAAATTATGCGAAAAAAGATTGGTCTAAGCGTTTGGGTGATTTTGATCTGGTGAAGCAACTTTCTTCTAAGCATCAGCAGTTGAGTGAGTTTTTAGAGGAATATGTACTTGATCCAGTTTCGATTAGCGAGATTGAACGTCAGTCACAAGATGATGTGGTCACACTCATCACGATTCACTCAGCTAAAGGTACTGAGCAGAAGGTTTGTTATGTCGCTAATGTGTCAGCAGGGCAATATCCGCATGCACGTGCGCAGGATAATTTTGATGATGTTGAGGAAGAGCGCCGTGTGTTGTACGTAGCTTTAACACGTGCGCAGAATGAATTGATTTTGACCAAACAAAATTTAAATATGTGGGCGAAAGATCAAGTTGATGAGCAAGGTAGAAAAATTGAAAGTTATTTTTTAAATGATCTGACGCGTAATTTATGTACGACGGAAACGCATTACAAAACCCGTCAACAAACCGTGAAAAGTACCTTAATCGAACGGCAGTCGATTAATTTAGATTTTGGAATCGATCTAGATTAAACTACATCTATATATGTTTTTCATTCAAAAAGTAGAGTAGGCGAGTGCTTTTTGATGTTTTTTGCCTATTTTATATTTTAAGGTTGTGAGATGAAAATTCTAGTTCGTAGTTTAGAACGTACGGTCACTGAAGCTGAATTGCTTGAATTGTTCAAAGCATATGGCACAGTAGCATCATGTACATTGGTTTTAGATGCTGGAACAGGTAAATCTAAAGGCTTTGCTTTTGTGGATATGCCACACGCTCGTGAAGCCATTAAAGCCATTAAAGGTCTAAATACTCTTCGTTTGCATGGACATGGAATTCGTGTAAAACAAGCGGATGATAAACCAGAAGCTGAATAAGTCAGGTATTGTTATAAAAAAGAGCCTCAATGAAGGCTCTTTTTTATTGCTTAGAATTCAAGCCATTTAAACAGCTTGAATCATGATTTATCATCTCTCTATTTTTTCATTGGGAGAGCAATTAAGAGAGGTAATATTAGGAATCTCTTATTCCGTTGTGAGGGGTAATTGCTGAATGGGACTACCACCGAGTGCTTGCATCAGTGTGACATAAGCACCGTATTGACTCTGTTTGGTTTGAACCAAAGTTAAACGAGCATTACGAGTGGTTTCCTGTGCATCCAACAAGTTTTTTAAAGCAATCGCACCATTCTTATAGCGAACTTGGGTGAGACGTTCAGTTTTCTCAGCAAGCTCTAAATTACGTTGCTGTAAAGCCACTTGTTTATCCAGCTCAGTACGATTTGAGAGTGCATTTTCAGTATCGGCAAAAGCTTGGTATAGCGTTTGACGATATTGAACAATTGCTTTTTCATAATCCAAATCACTGATCTTAATGTTTTTCTTCATATCATTATATTGCAGGAAAGGTAGGCTTAAACTTGCCCCCAAAGACAAAGCAGGGTTCTTTAATAAATTCGTTAAAGATGTGCTGCTTGATCCTAAATTCCCCGTCAAACTAATAGAAGGATAATAACTTGCCTTCGTTGCATCTTTATTAGCTAAAGACTCACGTAAACGGAGTTCTGATGCACGCAAATCTGGACGACGAGATAATAAATTTGCTGGTAAGCCCGCTGAAATATTGGGGAGGCTGACTTTTGGTAATCGTTGTGGTTCTTGAATGTTGAGCTGTTGTACAGGAATATGCAGTAGTACTGCTAAGCCAGTTCGAGCCTCTACACGCTGTTGTTCAATTTGGCTTAAACTGGCTTTTTGACTTTGTACAGATTGTTCAGCTTGAGTTAAATCTAAACCAGAAACAGCACCAGCTTTATATTGTGAGCGAACCAATTCATAGGTTTTTTGAGTGGATGCTAAATTTTGTTGAACCGTTGCATAGCGTTCATTTAAATAACCCAATTGCCAATATAGATTGGCAGTTGTTGCAATCAAACTTTGCCCTGTGGCTTGTAAATCTTGCTCAGTGGCGAGTGCTTCCCATTTAGAGGCTTCAGTTTGTCGTGCTAGCTTGCCAAATAAATCGACTTCATAGCTTACACCTGCACTGAGAGAGAGTCCTTTAGAAGCATCATCACCTGAATTTAAATCAAAAGAATGTCCAGTTGAAACACCTGAGTTTACGCGGACACCTTGCTGATTTTCAGCAAGCCCTGCACGTAAGCGAGCTTGTTGTAAATTTATCCCTGCAACAGCTAAGTCTGTATTACGTTCTAAGACCTGATTGACCAATTGATTTAATTGAGCATCACCAAAGAGTGTCCACCATTGATCTGCATACAGATCGGCTTGTAGGACATTCGCTTTTGCTTTGTCATAGGCAAAGTCAGTGGGTATTTGTACTGTAGGTGCTTGATATGGCGTTTTGACTACAGCAGCACATCCCACCAATGAACCACCTAGAACTAAGGCACTCGCAAGTTTTGTTAAATTGAATTGCATATTATTTCCTTATTCTCTAGACAGTGCATCAACAGGATCAAGTTGTGCAGCATTGCGTGCTGGGATAAAACCGAACACCACGCCAATCAGGGTTGAACAGACAAAGGCAGCAATAATAGAGGTCGTTGAATATTCCATTTGGAAGGTACCTTTGGCAAAGTGACCAATCACTTGACCAATCCCTAAAGAGAGCAGTACACCCAAAATTCCGCCGAGAATACACACGAGAATCGCTTCAATTAAAAACTGTTGCAAAATATCACTTTGACGTGCACCAACAGCCATACGCACCCCAATTTCTTGAGTACGTTCTGTGACTGAAACGAGCATGATATTCATCACGCCAATACCACCAACAATCAGAGAAATAACAGCAATTGCAGAGACCAGAAGCGTCATCGTTGCTGTGGTTTGTTCAATCGTTTCACGGATACTATCGGAGTTTTGAGTAAAAACATCCTGTGCGCCATGACGTTGTTCAAGCAACGATAAAATGGCATTCTCTGCTGCTGCACTTGGATATTCATCTTTGACTCGAACAATAATATTTCGAACGTTAGATTGTCCCAACATGCGACTCATGACTGTCGAATAAGGTAAATAAACATTCAAGCTATCTGAACTGCCCATCATGCCTTTTTGCGCATCTGTCACACCAATAATACGACTCGGTACACTCCCCAACAAAATGACTTGCCCCACAGGATCTGTACCATCTGCAAAAAATGTATTCTTGGTATTTGAATCAATCACCACATCTTGAGCACGCTGAGTGACACTTTGTTTATCAAAAGCTTGACCTGATTCAAAGGTTAAGCCTTTGACATGGAAGAAGTCTTCACCTACACCATTGACACTAATTGATGCTTCAGTGTCTTTAAAACGCCCCGTAACACTTGAACTGACAGAAGGACTGACACTTTCAACATAGGGTTGTTCGGCAAGAGCCTCCGCATCAGCGGGTATGAGTGTTTTGACTTGAGCTGTTTTAGAGTTATCACCAAAACCACGCCCTTGGAAGACTGTGATGGTATTAGTGCCTAAACTGCTGATATTTTCTAAGATTTGCTTTTGCGAACCATTACCTAGAGCAACCACGGAAACAACGGATGCAATACCAATAATAATACCGAGCATGGTTAAAAATGTACGCATACGATGTGCATTCATCGCCAGTAAAGCCATATTGAATGCTTCACCAAAACGATCCAGTGCTGAACGCCAAGCAGAGGATTTTTTCTGCTTTTTGGCATTCTCTAAATCTGTACCAATATCAATAATGTCATCATTGGTTGGAGTGTTGGGTTTATCCGCAATGATATTACCATCACTGATTTCAATAATACGCGTCGCATTTTTGGCAACATTCATATCATGTGTAACAAGGATGATGGTATGACCTTTGGCATTCAGTTCACGTAAAATACGCATTACTTCAACGCCACTATTCTTATCCAATGCACCTGTTGGTTCATCAGCAAGAATAACGTCACCACCATTCATTAAGGCACGAGCAATAGAAACACGTTGTTGCTGACCACCTGATAATTGATTTGGACGATTCTGCGTTTTATCTGCTAAACCTAGATCAGTTAGAATTTCATGCGAACGTTTGTGACGTGCAGTTGGATCTACACCTGCATAAATTGCAGGAACTTCTACGTTACCTGCTGCAGTTAAATCACCCAATAAATGGTAGCGCTGGAAAATAAAGCCAAAATATTCACGGCGTAATTGTGCAAGCTCATCTGGTTCAAGTTTTCCTGTTTCGCGACCATTGACTTTATAACTGCCAGAAGTTGGTTTATCCAAACAACCTAAAATATTCATTAAGGTTGATTTACCAGAACCCGACTGACCCACAATAGCGACGAGTTCGCCTGCATAAATTTTTAAATCAATGCTTTTTAAAATCTGAATAGTTGATTCACCCGCAGGGAATTCACGAATCAGATTGCTGACCTCAAGCAGAGGTTGATTGCTCTGACTATTGTTCTGATCCATGTTTAAAATCTCATTGGGCCATTTTTATTGCTGCGTTTTGCAGAATCATTTGAAGTGTCTGAACCATCCGCAAGAATAATTTGATCACCTTGTTTTAAGCCACGCAAAATTTGCGCTGTAACACGGTTATTTAGCCCGACAAGGACTTGCTGACGTTTTGCTGTGCCATCGGCTTGTAAAACACGAATGATTGCCACAGAAGCTTTACCTTGATCAATCAGTGCTTTTTCATCAGCAGTCAGTTCTAAACGTTCAGGACGATCACTATTTTGTGCACTATCTTTATTTTTTTGGCGTTTATTTGTATTTGTACTTTGACTTTGTGATGCAGCACTTGAGTCAGGTTTGCCTTTTTTATTCGCACGATTTGATGTTTGTAATGCAGAAGCGGGAACGGTTAATGCATTTTTTGCTTCAGCAAGAATAATATAAACTTGAGCCGTCATATCAATACGCAGCTTGCCGTCATCATTAGGCACATCAAATAAAGCATTATAATAAATAGCGGTACTTGACGAAGAAGATGAATTGCTTGTTGTTTCAGTATTAATTGAGTCTGGTGCAGGTTCTACTTGACGTAGTTTTGCATAACGTTTTTTCTCACTGTCCCCTAAAGTAGTGAAATAAACTGTTTGTCCTTCTTGGACTTTCATAACATCGGCTTCAGAAATCTGTGCTTTGATGGTCATGGTGTCCAATTTTGCTAATTTTACGATGGTTGGTGCACTTTGGTTGGCATTCACCGTTTGACCTTCTTCAGTCACAATTGCAACAACCGTCCCATCCATTGGCGCTACAATTTGGGTATAGCCTAAATTTTCCTGTGAAGTCGCCAAAGTTAAACGAGACTGCTCAATCTGTGCATTGACAGAAGCAATATCAGCTTGCGCTGTTTTATAGCTTGCCAATGCAGATTCTAGTTCAGCACGTGAGGTTGCATCTTGAGCATACATCGCTTGTTGACGTTTATATTCAGCGTCCATTTTTGTCAGATTGGCTTGTTTGGTTGCCAATTGAGCTTCTTGATTTTTAATGCTTGCTTGTGCTGTTTTTAAATCATTGGTTTGTCGAACAGAATCGATCTGCGCAATCAGTTGACCTTGTTTCACTTGGTCACCTAATTTCACATACATCTTTTTAACCTGACCTGAAACCTGAGCACCAACACTCACCATTTTTGTCGCTTCTAAATCACCTGTTGCGAGCACAGAGTCCTCAATATCCCCACGACTAACTTCAGCAGTAATATATTGAGGTTGTGTATTTTTAGGTTTCAACATAAACCATGCGATTGCAGCAATAATTGCAATACAGATCGCGATGAGAATGACTTTGGAAGATTTTATTTTTGGCATAGTAATTCAAGTCTAAGCAGATTTAAAAATTGATCAAATTATAGAGTCGAATTAAGGATAAAACGTGAATTTTTTTAAATAAATAGGAATGATAATTATTATGGACTAAATAAAGCCAAAAACTATACAGGAAATAGCGTTTTTCCACACATTTCAGCCACACATTGCAAAATTAAATGTTCTGCATTTTCTACGCTTTTGCCTTTAATTGAAGCATCTATGCGTAATAAAAGTTGTGGCCACATCAGAAAATTTTGTGGGTTTAATCGTCTTAACGCTTGCTGATAATTTGAAACTTTGGTTTTCCAAATACCCAGTTGCAATGCATTTTGAGGTTGTTCATACAATTGCATGAATAAGCGCATTTCTTTACTGATGTTCCATAAAATTAAACTATTGGGTTCACCAGATTCAATTAAATATTGAAAAATTTTAATCGATTGCGCTAAATTTCCAGAAATTAACGCATCACTTAAATCAAAAGTAGTATAGCGAGATTGATCTTGTAAACATTCATGTAAATGTTCAATTTTGATCATTTGAACACTGGGGAATGTATCCGCAACACGCATTAAACTATTTTTAGCAGCCAGTAAATTATGTTCATGGTGTTGTTCTAACCAAGCCCATGCATCTTGTTCGAGTCGAATACCTAGTTTTTCGGCTTCACCTACTAAAATACGTTGACGGTCTTGTGCATAGTTTGCCGTGAGAGCAACGATAACACCATTCGCTTCAACCACTTGAAAAAATGCAGATTTCAAACTACTACTATCTTGCTTTGGCATAATAATCACAAGCAAATTGTGCTCATTATGTTGGATATAGTGTTTCAGTAGTTTTAATGCATTGGCATCAGGTTTGATATTGCCGTGGACTTCAATCGCCAGTTGACTGGAAAATAAAGATAGGCTATTCAGTGCATTAAAAACATTTTTCCAATCGCTCACGCTGCTGATATCGAAACGTTGTCTTTCGATATTCTGTTGATTCCAACTTTTACGAAAGGTATCCATTAAGTTTTGTTCTAATAGCGGTTCTTGACCATGTAAAATCCAAGCTCCACGAGCTTCATCTACACGCTTTAAAGCTTGGATATAATCAAGTTTCATAAAATATTATTGAGCAGGCTGATGAGTTGGAAGGGTGGCATTTACACGCGCTTTCGGTAAGCGATTTGCAGAAATTTGACGGGTCATTTGCTGTGCAATGTCATCAATCAAAATTTTACTTAAATAGGTGTTTTGTTGATCATCTGTATTTACAGTCGCAACATCATATTGATAACTACGTGAAGCAGTCACAGTACGTGGCTCTGTAATGGGATTACCTTGACGGTCTTCAATTTGGAAAGTGACAGTTAAGCGTAATAAGGTTTCAACCAATTTACCATTCAGCTCTTGACGACGTGGCGTGTAATCAAGCACACGCAAAACATAAGCGTCATTGGCTTGGCTAAGTTGTACGCCTGATGCTGTTAAATAAACACTGAGTTTTTGTTCAAGTGCTTCAGCAGTCTCTGGAAGTACTAGTTGTAGCTTGGTGTAGACCAATGGCGTTGCTTGTGGATTAGTTCCTTTAAGATGAAAGCCACAGCCGACTAAGCTTGCACTTAAGCCTAAAGTTAATACAACTGCTGCAATACGTTGAGCCAAATGCATGCTTTGTCCTCTGTAGAAATTCTTCATTTGTTTGAAGTGAAACTAATTTTAAAATACTGAGTGATTTTAGAGTCAAAGCCCGTTGAATGACCACGGGCTTTGTTTGGGAATTGTTTTTCTTTAGCAGTTCCCTCTCTTTTTAGGGGAGGGACGGAGCTCTAAAGGTTTAAACCACCAAATTCACAAGTTTATTTGGTACAACAATTTCTTTCTTGGTTGGACCAGTCAAGAACTGTTGAACTTCAGGTAAAGCTTTCGCTTGTGCCAAAATATCTTCTTTAGAGGTATCAACAGATACTTCTAATTTTCCACGAAGTTTACCATTCACCTGTACCACTATTGTTTGAGTGTTACGTGTTAAAGCAGACGCATCCACTTCTGGGAACAAGGTTGTGGTTAAATCAATATCAAACTGAGCAAGCAATGTTTGACTTAAATGTGGTGCAAATGGTGCGAGCATGGTTAACAACGCAATGATTGATTCACGTTCTACTGCGATATCATTGTCAGTATTCGCTTCAAATTTATTACATGCATTTAATAATTCCATTTGTGCAGCAATGGCAGTATTGAATGCATGGCGACGTTCAATATCATCACCGACTTTTTGAATGGTTTCATGCGTTTTACGACGTAAATCTTGTGCATTCTTAGATAAGTTTGCAACATCAATCGCTGTTGCATTATTGCCTTTTTCTAAGAAACCAGTGGTTAAACGCCATACACGTTTCAAGAAGCGGTTTGAGCCTTCCACACCTGCATCAGACCATTCTAAAGATTGATCAGGTGGAGCAGCAAACATCATAAAGACACGTGCAGTATCTGCACCATATTGATCAATAATAGATTGTGGGTCGATACCGTTATTTTTCGATTTCGACATCTTTTCTTGACCACCAACCACAACTTCTTGACCATCACCTGTGTATTTTGCAGAAAGAATACGACCTTTCTCGTCTTTTTCTAACTCAATATCCGCAGGGTTAAACCAAGTTTTCTTCCCTGATTCAGCTTCACGATAGAAGGTATCTGCTAAAACCATACCTTGAGTCAATAAATTGGTGAATGGTTCGTTGCCTTGTACCACGCCTTCATCACGCATGAGTTTATGGAAGAAACGCGCATACAATAAATGTAGGATTGCATGTTCTACACCACCAATATATTGGTTCACAGGTAACCAAGATTGAGCAGCTTCAGGTTTTACTAAACCACCTGTGAAGTCTGGCGATGCATAACGTGCGTAATACCAAGATGATTCTACAAAAGTATCTAAAGTATCTGTTTCACGACGTGCATCTGCACCACAACATGGACATTTGGTTTCATAGAATTCAGGCATTTTATTGAGAGGGTTACCTGAACCATCTGGAACCACATCTGTTGGAAGAATCACAGGAAGTTGTTCTTCTGGAACGGGTACTTGACCACACGTGTTACAGTTGATCATTGGAATTGGACAACCCCAATAACGTTGACGAGAAACACCCCAATCACGTAAACGGAATTGAACTTTGGTATTGGCTAATTTTTGTGGTTCTAGTTTCGTAATAAAGGCATCAAATGCCGCTTGAAAGGCTAAACCATCAAACTCACCTGAATTTACCAATGTACCATCTTTCGAGCTGTACCATTCTTGCCATTCAGTTGCAGAGAAAGCTTGATCTTCTGCACCTTTCGCATCAATCACTTGTTTGATGTTCAAACCAAATTTATTGGCAAACTCAAAATCACGTTCGTCATGAGCAGGAACAGCCATCACCGCGCCTGAGCCATAGGACATCAACACGTAGTTTGCAATCCAAACAGGGACTGCTTCATCCGTAATTGGGTGCTTCACAGACAAGCCTGTTGCCATACCTTTTTTCTCGGCAGTCGCAAGGTCTGCTTCGGCAACTGAACCCATACGGCATTCTTCAATAAATGCAGCTAGTTCATGATTACTTTCAGCTGCTTTTAGCGCCAACGGATGTTCAGCCGCAACTGCTACGTAAGTTACACCCATTAAGGTATCGCCACGTGTCGTATAAACCGTTAAATCATCCGCATAAATTTCTGGATTTGCAGAAGGGAAGGTAATTTCCATCCCTTGTGAGCGACCAATCCAATTGCGTTGCATGGTTAAAACCTGTTGCGGCCAACCATCTTTCAATGAATCTAAGTCGTCTAATAATTCTTGTGCATAATCGGTAATGCGGAAGTAATACATTGGAATATCACGTTTTTCAACCAACGCACCTGAACGCCAACCACGACCATTTTCAACTTGTTCATTGGCAAGTACAGTTTGATCGACAGGATCCCAGTTGACTGTTGAAAGTTTGCGATAAATCAAACCTTTCTTATAGAGCTGTACAAATAACCATTGTTCCCAGTGATAATATTCTGGTGTACATGTCGCAAATTCACGATCCCAATCGACTGAAAGACCTAGCTTTTTCAATTGATCACGCATATATGCAATATTTTCAAATGTCCATTTTGCTGGAGCAACTTGATGGGCGATTGCTGCATTTTCAGCAGGGAGACCAAAAGCATCCCAACCCATAGGTTGTAGAACAGTCTCACCTTTTAAACGGTGAAAACGACTGATGACATCACCAATGGTATAGTTACGCACATGACCCATATGCAGTTTGCCACTTGGGTAAGGAAACATCGAGAGGATATAACGATGTTTACCTTCTACAGTGTCGGCAACTTTAAAGGCTTTGCGAGATTCCCAATCCTGTTGGACATTTGGCTCAATCGCACTTGCTTGATATTCAGGGTCAATGTGAGAAGTAGTCATATACGTATATTAAGAACAATGGTTAAAAAGTTTGTTGCACAGCATAGCGCAAAATGCACTAAAAAGTGAATTTTGCATGCTATTTAAAAATCAAAAAAGAAGTTTTATTTTCGTGGCATCTAAAATTTAATTATTTTGCTTCGGCGACATTCTGATTTTGTTGCTGACCTTTCTGTAAAGCCTCATTGGCTTGGCGTTGTTGCTGATCGCCTTGATGGGGTGGAGGCGTTGCTACATTGGTCGGTTGTTGATTTGGCGTTACAGCTGCATTGTTTTCTGAAACACCATGACGTGAACCATAGGTTTCGACTTTGCCTTTTTGTTTGGCACTTTTAGGTGGTGGTGTCGCTGTGTAATGGGTAGAGCCTTTGCTGTCTACCCATTTGTAATATTGCTTGGCAAAACTTTGTGTAGAACTGAGTAAGGCTATTGCTAAAAATACGCTAGAAAAAATTGCGATTTTAGAACTGTGTATTTTTTTCATAATTAAAATACTCTTTGAATGGATGAATTCAGTCATTTTATAAGATGAATCAAATATACAGCTTATAAAAAATGAGATTATTATTCATAATTTGAATGTTGCTATTTTAATCATTTTTGGACAGGATAAAATATTTCTTTCGTAAATTTATAACTTTATAAGTCATTGAAATATTTTTTATAAATGTTCAAAAAAAAAGGAATGGTTTAAAATATAGTCGGATGGTAAATAATCAATAAAAAGCATGATTGAAGCCTTGACTTTACTGACTGAAACAACAAAAATGCATCACTATAGTTTTATATGTTTTTATTCGATCACCCTTCGAATAATGTACATAGCACGCAATGACATTTTCTCTAAGCCGAGAAAATGAGCATGATTAAAAATGTGTTTATCCCAACATATTTTTTTAAAGTCTATATTCCCTAAACGGCAATATAGTCAGAAATTTTTTATTATTGCTGCGAAAACTATGAAATATGTGTGCTATAACAAAGCGTACAATTCAATGAATGAAACACGATTTATGTCTCCCATAACATCGTGAAATAAAAGATATAGGGTGAATTACGTTGGAACTTTTATCTGGTGGTGAAATGCTTGTTCGTGCATTAGCGGACGAAGGCGTTGAACATGTTTTTGGATATCCAGGCGGCGCAGTTTTACATATTTATGACGCGCTATTTAAACAAGACAAAATAAATCATTACCTTGTTCGTCATGAGCAAGCTGCTGGTCATATGGCAGATGCTTATTCACGTGTCACAGGTAAAACAGGGGTCGTTCTGGTCACTTCTGGACCGGGCGCAACAAATACTGTCACGCCAATTGCAACAGCTTATATGGACTCAATCCCAATGGTGATTTTGTCTGGACAGGTTGCGACACATCTTATTGGTGAAGATGCATTCCAAGAAACAGATATGATTGGCGTATCTCGCCCAATCGTAAAGCATAGTTTCCAAGTGCGTCATGCAAGTGAAATTCCAGCCATTATTAAAAAAGCATTCTATATTGCCTCTTCAGGTCGTCCAGGTCCTGTCGTTGTAGATATTCCTAAAGATGCGACCAACCCAGTAGATAAGTTTGCATACGAATATCCTGAAAAAGTGAAGATGCGTTCGTATCAACCGCCACATCGTGGTCATTCAGGTCAAATTCGTAAAGCGATTGATGAATTGATTAATGCTAAACGCCCAGTAATTTATGCGGGGGGTGGTGTTGTTCAAGGGAATGCTTCTGAATTATTGACTGAACTTGCTCATTTACTTAACTATCCAGTGACCAATACTTTAATGGGTTTGGGCGGTTTTCCAGGTGATGATAAGCAATTTGTAGGTATGTTGGGTATGCACGGGACATATGAAGCGAATATGACCATGCACAATGCAGATGTTATTTTGTGTGTAGGCGCTCGTTTTGATGACCGCGTAACCAATAACCCTGCAAAATTCTGTCCAAATGCAAAAGTCATTCATATTGATATTGACCCTGCGACAATTTCAAAAACCATTATGGCGCATATCCCAATTGTGGGTGCGGTAGAACCAGTTCTTCAGGAAATGTTGGTTCAGTTGAAACAAATGAATGTTTCTAAACCAAACTCAGAAGAAATAGCGAGTTGGTGGGCACAAATTAATGAATGGCGTAAAGTTCATGGTTTGCGTTATGAAGCAGGCGTAAATGGTGTAATGAAGCCACAGCAAGTGGTTCAAGCACTCGATAAAATTACCAATAGTGAAGCCATTATTACTTCTGATGTTGGCCAGCATCAAATGTTTGGTGCGTTGTACTATACCTACAAGCGTCCACGTCAATGGATCAACTCAGGTGGTTTAGGCACAATGGGCGTGGGTTTGCCATATGCTATGGCAGCCAAACTCGCATTCCCAGATCAACAAGTGGTATGTATCACAGGTGAAGCATCGATTCAGATGTGTATCCAAGAATTATCAACCTGTAAGCAATATGGTTTGAATGTAAAAATCTTGTGCTTGAATAACCAAGCTTTAGGCATGGTAAAACAGTGGCAAGATATGAACTATGAAGGTCGTCATTCAAGTTCTTATGTTGATTCATTACCTGACTTCCCGAAATTAATGGAAGCCTATGGTCATGTTGGTATTCAAATTGATCATGCAGATGAGCTTGAATCGAAATTAGCTGAAGCAATGGCGATTAATGATAAGTGTGTTTTCATTAATGTCATGGTTGATCGTACTGAGCATGTTTATCCAATGTTGATTGCAGGTCAGTCATTACAGGATATGTGGTTATCTAAAGGGGAGCGCACAGAATGAGACATATAATTTCTGTACTGGTAGAAAATGAAGCAGGCGCGCTTTCTCGTTTGGTCGGCTTGTTCTCTCAACGTGGTTATAACATCGAGACGTTGAACGTTGCACCGACTGAAGATCCAACCATGTCGCGTTTAACCCTCACGACTTATGGTGATGATCATAAAATTGAACAAATCACCAAGCAATTGAATAAATTGGTTGAAGTAGTGAAAGTTGTTGATTTATCTGAAGGTGCGCATATTGAGCGCGAACTGATGTTGATTAAAGTCAAAGCATTAGGTACAGCACGTTCTGAAATTAAACGCACTGCAGATATTTTTCGTGCACAGATTGTGGATGTAACGCCAACGACTTACACCATTCAAATTGCAGGTACAACTGAAAAGATTGATGGTTTTATTGATGCACTGGCTGAAAATACTATTTTAGAAGTCGTGCGTTCAGGTGTGTCAGGTATCGCACGTGGTGAAAAAGTATTATCACTTTAAGTCATCGTTTTAATATCGATTCGATTGATTTTTTATAACCTCATGTATAACCTCTCTTGCTGAAAAGAGAGGACTTAGACTAGAAGATTTCAAATTAAAAAAATCTTTAGGATAGGAAGAGGAAAACAAAGCATTTTAGCGGAGACAACAATGCAAATTTTTTATGATAAAGACTGTGATTTATCTATCATCCAAGGTAAAAAAGTAGCAATTATTGGTTACGGTTCACAAGGTCATGCACATGCGCAAAATCTGAAAGATTCTGGCGTAGACGTAACTGTTGGTTTACGTGCTGGTTCTACTTCATGGAAAAAAGCTGAAAATGCTGGTCTTAAAGTAGCTGAAGTACCTGCTGCTGTCGCACAAGCTGATGTCGTAATGATTTTGACTCCAGATGAGTTCCAATCACAACTTTATCGTGATGTTATTGAGCCAAACATTAAGCAAGGTGCGACTTTAGCCTTTGCTCATGGTTTCTCTATTCTTTATAACCAAGTTGTCCCACGTGCTGACTTAGATGTCATTATGGTTGCTCCAAAAGCACCAGGTCACACAGTACGTTCAGAATTCCAACGTGGTTCAGGTGTGCCTGACTTAATCGCTATTCACCAAGATGCTTCTGGTAATGCACGTAACGTAGCGCTTTCTTATGCTTCTGGCGTAGGTGGTGGTCGTACAGGTATTATCGAGACTTCATTCCGTGAAGAAACTGAAACTGACCTTTTTGGTGAGCAAGCAGTTCTTTGTGGTGGTGCTGTTGAATTGGTTAAAATGGGTTATGAAACGCTTGTTGAAGCGGGTTATGCACCTGAAATGGCTTACTTTGAATGCTTGCACGAACTTAAATTGATCGTTGACTTGATGTTTGAAGGCGGTATCGCGGACATGAACTATTCAGTATCAAACAATGCTGAATATGGTGAATATGTAACGGGTACTGAAGTGATTAACGAACAGTCTCGTGAAGCAATGCGTAATGCATTGAAACGTATCCAATCTGGTGAATACGCGAAAATGTTCATTAATGAAGGTGCGTTGAACTATCCATCAATGACTGCGCGTCGTCGTCAAAATGCAGAACATGGTATCGAAGTAACAGGTAACAAGTTACGTGGTATGATGCCTTGGATTCAAGCAAACAAAATTGTAGACAAAGAAAAGAACTAATTCTTTAATTTGTTCAAAAACCCACTCTTTAGAGTGGGTTTTTTTGTGATAGATTACTCATATTCCTTATGAGTTTGAGTATGTCTAAATCATGAAAATAAAATTATTGCTTTGTGTGGCTGCATTGTCTATTTCATGTGCTAGCTTCGCTGAATCAGTCACAAGCTCAAAAGGTGCTGAATTAAAACCATTTAATAATGTACGTGTTTCGGTGCAACGGATGTTACGTTCTAATGAAGGGCGCTATTTTTTAAACCTTAATGCAGGGGTTTGGAATCCACATGGGACTTTGTATGACCTTGTGGAAAATAAAAGTATCAATTTAAAAGGACTGCAAAAAGGTGATCAACTGAATTTAACCTCAGTCGCATCAGAATCTAATGATGCAGATAATACAGTATATCAATTAATCGGTACGCTGAATGCAAATACAGGCAATATGAATGCCTTGTTATTAAAGAATAAAGAAACTTTTGGGCAATCTATTCAATTTCAGCCTTCTGTGAATATTGCAGATAAACCTGCATTTATTTTTAAATTTTATGGTTTGGATAATAGTACGCAAGCATCTGGAAAAATTTTACAACGTGTTGATGTGATTAATAAGACAACAAACAAGATGGTACAGAGCTTAACGGGATTTAATGCATTTTCAAATAGTATGGGCTATATGGATATTAATTTTGACGGATATTATGATGTGATTTTGTCAGATGTATCAAGCGGTTTAAAAGTTGAAGATAAGCATTTTATTTATTGGATGTATAACCCTAAAACACAACAATTTCAGCGATCACCACAATTAGACAAAATAGTTGGTTTTCCAAGTTTGCATGGTGAAAAACAGCAAATTGATTTTGGTAATGGACAGTTATACCAGGTTGAAAACGGTTTGTTAAAAAAAATTAATTATCAGTAAAAAGCATAATTTGGATAAAAAAGTAGTTATTAGCTGCCTTCTTTATTTAGTAGTATTTTAAATATCTATCTATTTTTAAATTATTTTAATTCTAGTGCTAGAAAGGGTTTATTGGGGGTGGTCATATTCAATGGGTAATTTAGTTCAGTCTGTGTTTTTTGATAAGAAGAAGAAATGGCTAAAACAATCTATTCACTTGTTATTATTATTTAACATTCTGATGGATTGAGTTTAATTCAAATTTTTAAATACATATCAGTTTAACTTATGTGTATCTCATGTTTATTCTCATAAATTTAAGCATAATGTGACGAATTTTGTATATTTTTAGTCCTTAATTTAATTAAGTATTTAATTTTTCTAAATAATTTTGTTGAAAAGTAAACTAATAATTGCAAATATTAAGAAATATATCTTAATAATGTTAAAAAAATAGATGGTTTTTGTAACAGTGTGATTCAAAATGAAAAGTCTTGAAATATTTTGTAAATTGTAAAACCTTATATAAATTATGTGTTTGTTATGCCTAGTGAGGTAAGCGATTGATTTTATGATTCCACATTGCAACTTTCGATGGTTGTTTTTGTGATTAAAAAACAACCAAAACAATGGCTTTTTTATAATGTTCATTCAAAATTGATGCGTGAGATAAGTAGCGTGA
The DNA here is from genome assembly GCF_002135415.1 of Acinetobacter sp. ANC 3832. Classification (GTDB taxonomy): domain Bacteria; phylum Pseudomonadota; class Gammaproteobacteria; order Pseudomonadales; family Moraxellaceae; genus Acinetobacter. The sequence continues at coordinate 143,769 of NZ_NEGJ01000001.1, read as the reverse complement.
ATAGTGGTTTTTTTGTTTATTTTTCAAAAGCTAGGAATAAGCTTTAGTTGCAGTTACGCAATAACTCAAAGAAGAGTTGAAATCTGTGTAGTTGTACATTGTTTTATTTACTAAGCACATTTTCTTGTATAAAGAAAAATGGGAGAAATAACATGAATAAAATGACACAGGCCGCATTAGCGACATTAGTATTGGGTGTTTGTTCAACAGGCGTTTATGCAGACGAAGTTGCAGAAAAAGGTGGCGGAGGTGGAAGTCCAGACTGGAGTAGCTGTACAGAGCTAGGATGTAGTAAGGATATTCCAATTACACTAGAAGTTCCTAAAAAATGTGTGGTTACTGGGGGGAATCCGATTGTTTTAAGTGCGAATGGTGGTACTAAAACATCGGCATATTCAATACAAAGTAATACGAATTATGTATTGGAGTTATCCACTGCTAACGCAGGCACAAGTTCAACAACATTTGTACGTCATGTAACTGATCCGTTGGCGAAAGTGAGTACAACGATTAAAACGAATGGTGGTGCAGTAGGTTGGGGTACTTCAAACCATGCAGGTTTTGGTACTGATAACTACACTGTGACCGTAGATAATGCCGCAACAACAGCAGCAAATAAAGCTGGCACTTATACTGATACATACAAAATCAGAGTGTTCTACTAAACACATATAAGCCCGATATAAACCTAACTTAATGACTTAATTGAGTTAGGTTTTATTTTTCATAATATGAGGGTGGAAAAATGAAAAAAAGAATCTCTTTTTTTACTATAAGTATGTTGTTGGGTGGTATGACTTATGCAGGTGTGGCGGTTAATCCAGTTCAACTTTACATTCGTGATATTGCAAAACAAAAGTCAACGACATTAACTGTTGAATCTATCGACGAAACCGAAAAAAAAGTATTTGAAGTTAAGGCATTGAGCTGGACACAAGATGAATTTGGAAAAAATATTTTAACTCCAGATGATAGCGTGATGATTAATCCTAAAAGTTTTATCTTAAAACCATATAAACAACAAACCATTAGAATTGGTTTTTCTCGCCCTATTGCATCTATTGTCGAGGGTGGTCAAGAAAAAGCTTGGCGTATTATTCTTGAAGAAATGCCACAAGTGGTCAAGGATAACTCGGTTAATTTTCTATTTAACTTCAACTTACCCTTTTTGTCGGTAAGCAAGATGATTTAAAACTTATATTTAAACATTCACGAAGTCAGTTGAAAGTTATAAATGAAGCAAATTCGCATGTTCAAATTACAAACTTAAAAATAGTTGATACTGCAAAAAAAGAAATTTTTAAAAGTAATGAAATGAATTATTTATTGGCTAAAAAGAGCTATAGCTATGATCTCGGCAATACACGACTGAATAGTGCTCAAAAATATGCTGTCCAAGTCAATACCGATAAAGATGACAAGGTGGTTGAATTCCAAATTTCAGACTAATGGGTAGTCTGTAGGGGGTTATATGCCTATTAAAAATAAAATATTAATCATGATTAATATTTTCTGGGTCTTTAGTGCTCAGGCGAGTGAATCTAATGTAGATCCAGTTCTTGCAAATTTGTGGGTTAATGAATTGGATATGAATACGGATGTCACACTCATTAAACAAAACAATCAATTTTATATTGAATGCAGTATTTTAAAAGAAAAGGGAATTGATACTGCGCGATTTCAAATATTACAATCGAAACCTGAATTTTGTTCTATTTCAGATGGACAGGTTCAATCGCTTTTTGATGAAGGTTCACAAGCAATAAAAGTCACAGTACCGCCAAGTTTTTTTATTTCAAATACATTTGATCAAACTATTCAGATGCCAGAGAAAGCCAGTTTAGGTGGGTTTTTTAATTATGAATTATTTTATGCCAATAGTGATGCTGGAAATCGCTATAGTGGCTTAACTGAACTTGGTGTTTTTAAAGATTACTGGTTGTTTAAAAATGCAATACTTTATCAAAATCAAGATGAAATAAATAAGTTTATTCGTCTTAACAGCAGTATTGATTTTGAATTTCCAGAAAAAATGACAAGGCTGACATTGGGTGATACCACAACGGTTTACAATCCACTAATCAATTCATTGCGTTTTGGTGGGCTAAGTTGGGGAACTAATTTTACAGAAAGACCTAACTTTATTTATTGGAATGTACCTTCTTTGGAAGGTAGTGCTCGAGTGCCATCGACAGTTGAACTCTATATTAACGGAGTCAATATTTATAATCAAAAGGTCAGTCCTGGTGATTATAATTTACAGACGGGTGCGCAAATTCAACAATCTGGTAATGCTCAAATTGTTGTCGAAGATATTTTGGGTAACAGAAGCGTTCAGAATTTTCCGATTATGGTGACCAGTAAATTACTTCGCCCAGGCTTGAATGAATACAATGTTTCCCTCGGAAAGTTGCGTTATAACTACAATTTAGAAAGTAGTGATTACCGTGATTTTTTTGCGAACACATTTTTCAGAAGAGGTATATCAAATAGTACATCATTAGGTATTAATGCGTTATATAGTCAAGATATTCAAAACCTTGGATTAATGTGGACACAAGCGGTAAGCAATTGGTTTTTATTTGAAAGTGTTGCTCAAGCTTCACATGATGATCGAAATGATACCAATTTTTCATATGGTTTATCATTAAGTAAAGACATTGGTCGATTCTCCTTTGGTGCAAATAGTAAATATACCGAACAACATTTTAAGTTTTTAGGAGATGAGCTAAATAATGAAAGTAGCTATCCAAAATTTGAGAATCTTGTCTATTTGGGCATAAGTGGTGTTCCATTGTTGCAAAATATTAATTTGAATTTTGCAGAACAAAAATATTATAAAAATGAAAATTTTGAGCGAGATGATAGGCGAATATTTCGTGCGGGTTTTAGTCGTCAAATTGGACGAAAAATGATTCTCGGTTTAAATTATTTTAATGAAACAGGAGGTCGTTCTGACTCAGGTGCGACACTATCGTTAAGTTATAGTTTTGATAGCCAAAAAACCTTGTATATGAGTCATTCGACTGCTGAAGATAGTAATGTTCAATTTGTTAAAAATGATACGAATCAAGTTGGTTTTGACTATGCTTTCGGTGCAAATCGGAGAAATGGCGACATTTTATATAATGTAGATGGTCGTTTAAAAACTGAAGTCGGTGATTTGGAATTGAGTCATCAACAAAGTGATTCTTATCGAGAGTCGCAAGTTTACTATCGTGGTGCAGTTGTTATGTTGAATAAAAAGTTCAACTTTTCCAAAGCAGTCGATAACGCATTTGCGTTGGTAAAAGTTGACTCTTATCCTGACATTGATATTTATCGGGCCTTAAATCATGTTGATAAAACCAATAAAGAGGGTTATGCCTTTGTACATGACATTATTCCTTATGTGAAATATGACATCGCTTTTGATGAAAATCAGCTACCTATTGAAGATAAAATTTTATATTCCAATAAGCAGATTACAGCCTTAAATCAGCGTGGTTATTCAATTGATTTTCCAATTTATCATGCCAAACAAGTGACTGTTCGTCCTGTTAATGCTCAAGGGAAAACCTTCGATGCTGCTTCGGAAGTCTATGTCAATAATATTGATGGGGATGTCTATCCTTTATCTTCAGATGGCACAGTCACTTTGTATGGTTTGATACCACAAACATATCATTTAACAATCAAGTCAAAGGAGGATCAGGATTGTAAGTCTGAGTTAGTCGTTAAGGTTCAACAGACTGAGCAAAATAATCAGCCTGTTGATATAAGTTGTAAATAGAAGGAGTAGGATATGAAACTTCAAGTTTGTATCATCATGGCATCATTCTTTTATATGGCTTCAGTAGATGCGAAACCATGTCAGATTGATCGATTTACATCAAATCAATTGAGATTGAGTTCGTCTTATTTGAGTCAGGCAGCAACCTCTTTTACGGTTTCATGTGATACGAGGTATGCAATTCAATTTAATGCTCGAAACTTAACAAATACGAATGGAGCAAGCTATTTGGTTAACCAAAGGAACAACAAGCTGAGAACTCAAATGAATATTACAGGTGCTTCTAGTTCACGTTGGAATGTCCCTTTAGTACAACCAGCAGGTATGAATGAAAAATTTGTCGTGTTGGTTCAGTTGTTGGAACGACCAACAGCTTTCACACCAGCAGGCACTTACCAAGATCATTTATATGTCAGTCTTGAGTTTTAATAATAGGGTTAAATATGATGACGGATTTGATTTATGTCAAAATATTAGTATCTTATGATCATAAACATGTGAAATATACTGTCTAGTCTTGGCGAAGGTGGATAGGTTGGGCAGTTATGTAAATACATCCTTATAATAGATCTTTTAGATAGTTTGAATTTAAGTAGCAGTGAAGGTTTTAGTTCTATGAGTAATTGTATTTATAGGCTCAGGACAAAAATAAGTATTGGTGGTGAACGATCAAATATGTGGAATATTCCTTTGTCGAGTTAAACATCAAATATTAAACATAGGGCCGAAATATATTATTGCAGTGCCATTAGGGAGTAAGCCTTCCATTCGTATGTAGGTAGGAAAGTATCTTGATGTGGTTTATGTCAAGATGATGTTTTTTTTGGGTGAGTCAAAAAACTGTCATCTAAAACACATTAAAATGTAAGAAAGCCTATTTAAAATAAGAAAAAATGAATAGGTCGGGGTTTGTATGATTAGCCCACATGTAGAAGCCTTAGGATATAAACAACACGATTGTCCAGAAATTTTTAAATTTTATTTTAAGCAAAAAAAAGATTATTTGGGTAATCAATATTTAGATTTATTACAAAATTTGGTTCGCCCAAGATTAAAAATAGCCATTGTCACAGAAACATGGGCGCCAGAAATTAATGGCGTAGCTTTATCCTTATTGCAACTGTGTAAAGGTTTACAAAAACTAGGTCATAAAATTTTACTGATTCGACCTGAACAAAAAAATAAATGCAGTGAATTTAAACCCAATAAAGAGTGCTTGATTAAAGCGCAAACTATTCCTAAATATCCAGATATGCAATTTGGATGGCCACAATATTTAAAAGTATCACAAGCCATTTCTGATTTTTCTCCAAATGTTGTACATATCGTGACTGAAGGCCCATTGGGATTTACCGCATTACATGCAGCAAGGTCTAAACATATTCCAGTCTCAAGTGGTTTTCATTCGCCTTTTCAGGAGTTTAGTCGTTTTTTTGATTTGGCTTTTTTAGTCAAACCTATTCAAAAATACTTACGTTGGTTCCATAACAATACACAATTAACATGTGTACCGAGTGTTGATACAGAAAGGGCACTGAGACAATTTGGCGTGACTTGTCCATTGGTTGTGGTGGGGCGAGGAATCGACACCGAAAAGTTTTCAGCACAATATCGATCTGAGCATTTAAGGAAACTTTGGGGCGCAGATACAGATACAACCGTGATGTTGTATGTTGGACGTGTCTCACCAGAAAAAGAAATAGGTGTGTTAATAGATACATTTGCTTTGCAAAATAAAGATCAAAAGAAAGTAAAACTGGTGATTGTAGGCGATGGTCCAGACCGAGTTTATTTAGAGAAAAAACAAGGTGCGGATCAAGTGATATTTATGGGGAGTTTAAATGGGAAGGAACTTTCAGAAGCCTATGCAAGTGCTGATGTTTTTGTCTTTGCGAGTCAAGTAGAGACTTTTGGGAATGTTGTATTGGAAGCAATGGCAAGTGGTTTACCCATTATTGCTTATAATTATGCCTGCGCACAATTACATGTGAAACAGCAAGTTTCAGGTTGGTTAAGTCCATTGGGGCAAGTAGAACAATTTATACAAACGATTTTAGATTTACCAAATAACATGACTTTGCATCGAATGGGACAGCGTGCCATGCAAGATGTACAGGACATCGGCTGGAAACATCCTGTTCAGCAACTCGAACAAGCATTTTATCAAGTGGCTCAGGAGACTTACATGGTCACTTGACTAGACCAAATGACGACTGTTAAAGAAAACAGGAGAAGAATAAAATGAACTTTAAAAATACCAAAATAAAAATACTCGATCTTGACTTAAAAGGTTGTTTATACCTCAATCATTTGTCCCATACCCAAAGTATTGCACTATTTTTTAAAATGATTAGTCGCTTAGGTGATGGTGCATTTTGGTATGCAATGTTGCTTTTGATCTGGGTGCAAAAAGGTCTGATCTACGGCTTAAAACTTATTTATGTTGTGCTCGGTGGTTCAATTGGAACTGCAATTTATAAATTTCTAAAACATAAAACGACACGACCAAGACCCTATCAGGTGCATCAAGTGATTGTATTGGGCGAGCGTCCATTGGATCATTTTAGTTTTCCATCAGGTCATACTTTACATGCAGTGATGGCGAGTGTTGTACTGGGATATATTCAACCGATTTTATTATTTGTGATGCTTCCATTTACGGTATTGGTCGCATTATCTCGTATGGTTTTAGGCTTACATTATCCAAGTGATGTGATTGTTGGTGCTCTAATTGGTGCAACAGTCGCAAGTTTGATTATTCTAGGTGCACCATTCTTAAATATTATGTTGTGATTCGAGCACGTGAAGATTACGAATAACAGTATCTTGCGGATGCCGTAGTTTGGTAAAATAACGATCTATTAGATTTGATGTATAGGAAGACCTTAATGGGTTTACGTTGGACGGATACAATAGATATTGCCATTGAATTGAGTGAAGCGCATAGCGATGTCGATCCTCAATGGATACGTTTTACTGACCTACATGCTTGGGTTTGTGCTTTACCTGAGTTTGCTGATGACCCAACAAAATCAACAGAAGGTCTATTAGAAGCAATTCAAATGGCGTGGATTGACGAAGCGAATTAATCAGCACGTCGAAAAATCCAGTTTTTTTACATTACAAAAGCGGAAAATTGTCCATTATTCGGTATAATGCGCAAAATTTTCGTGTCAAATTGACTTAAGGAGCCAATCATGGCTATTGAACGTACTTTATCTATCGTAAAACCTGATGCAGTTGCTAAAAACCACATCGGTGACATTTTTTCTCGTTTCGAAAAATCTGGTCTTAAAATCGTTGCGACTAAAATGAAACAGCTTTCTCAAGCTGAAGCTGAAGGTTTCTACGCTGAACATAAAGAACGTGGCTTCTTTGCTGACCTCGTTTCTTTCATGACTTCTGGTCCAGTTGTTGTTTCAGTTCTTGAAGGCGAAAACGCTGTTCTTGCTCACCGTGAAATTTTGGGTGCTACAAACCCTAAAGAAGCTGCTCCTGGTACAATCCGTGCAGATTTCGCTGTAAGCATTGATGAAAATGCTGCTCACGGTTCTGACTCTGTTGCGTCTGCTGATCGTGAAGTTAACTACTTCTTCGCTCAAACAGAAGTTTGCCCACGTACTCGTTAATTCGTAGTATCTAGGGTCTAGTATTCTGATTTAAAACACATCTTGTTTATGAATTGATAACAGACCCTAAACCAGATAAGTGATATACTGCTTGTCTGGTTTTTTTATTGTTTTAAGATTTTATTGCTTAAATATTGAGCATAATCTTCATCCCCCGACATTGTTTAGGTAATACTCATGAATTCTGAAGTTGTCGCTTCATCGTCAAAGCAAGATGAACAGCAGCCTGCATCATCAAAGTCTGTACAGACTGAAACTGTTCAGAAAGTGAATTTACTTGGCATGTCACGTCCGCAAATGGAACAATTCTTCGAAGAAATTGGAGAAAAAAAATTCCGTGCGGGTCAGGTGATGAAATGGATTCATCAGTTCTTTATCACTGAATTTGCTGAAATGAGCAATATTTCAGGCAAACTTCGTGAAAAATTAGAAAAAATTTGTGAAATTAAAGCCCCTGAAGTTGTGCATCGTAACTATTCTAAAGATGGTACGCGTAAGTGGGTATTCCGTGTCGGAGACGGTGCGGGTTCTCTCGTTGAGACAGTATTGATTCCTGCTGAACATCGTTCAGGATTACGTCGTACTTTATGTATTTCTTCACAAGTTGGCTGTGCGCTTGACTGTTCATTTTGCTCGACAGGTAAGCAAGGTTTCCAACGTGACTTAACGCCAGATGAAATTATTGGGCAGTTATGGGTGGCAAACTATTCTTATATGGAAGAAGTGCCTGTGGCTGAGCGTGAGCGCTCGGTGACCAATGTTGTGATGATGGGTATGGGTGAACCTTTATTGAACTATGATGCTGTATTGAGTTCAATGCGGATCATGCTTGATGATTTTGCTTATGGCATGTCTAAGCGTCGTGTGACCTTGTCAACATCTGGTGTTGTACCAAAAATTGATCAGTTGGTGAAAGATATTGATGTTGCCTTGGCAATTTCTCTACATGCACCGAATGATGCGTTACGTAACGAACTTGTTCCTATTAATAAAAAATATCCATTGGCGCAATTGATTGCAGCATGTCAGCGTTATATTACCAAAGATGGTAATGAAAGCTCACGTAAGCATGTGACCATTGAATATGTGATGTTAGATGGTGTGAATGACCACCCTGAACATGCACAACAAATGATTAAGTTGTTGAAAAACTTACCCAGTAAAATTAATTTAATTCCATTTAACCCATTTCCACATGCGCCATATGCGCGTTCAAGCCGAAACCGAATTATTTCTTTCCAAAAAACTTTGTCTGATGCAGGATTTGTGTGTACGATTCGTCAGACACGTGGTGATGATATTGATGCTGCTTGTGGTCAATTGGTTGGACAAGTGGCTGACCGTACACGTCGTGCTGAACAATGGAAAAAGAAAGTTGAAGAACAGCATGTGATTATGCGTTCACAGGGTTAATAACGATTTTTAAAATTATAGGGGGCAAGCTTTGAGAAAACCTATGTATCAAAAAATGATCCTAGTAATAGCGATAGGTTTCTCAGCTTTGCTTTTACAAGCCTGCCAGACGACACAGACTGGTGGCACAATTACAAAAAAAGATCCTGAAAAAGCAGCAAAAGTACGCACCCAGTTAGCGGCTGAATATATTCGTTCAGGTGATTTAGATGCCGCTAAACGCGCTTTAGATCAAGCTTTAGAGGTTGAACCTCGTGATTCAACCGCAAATATGATGATGGGAGTTTTACTGCAACGAGAAGGCAGTAAGCTGAATATGGAAAAAGCGGATGCTTATTTTAAGCGCGCAATTTCCAAAGACCCTAAAAATGCACAAGCTCGTAATAATTATGGTACGTACTTATATCAACTTGAACGTTACAATGAAGCGATTGAACAATTCAGTATTGCTGGTGCAACATTGGGTTATGATCAGCGTTATCGTGCGTTGGAAAATTTAGGTCGTATTTATCTAAAAATTGGCGATGTGCCGAATGCTGAGAAAACATTCAAACAAGCGTTGCAAGTCAATCGCGATTCAATCATTTCAATGATAGAGTTGTCTGAAATTTTTTATTTACAGCAAAATTTTCCTGCTGCAAGTCAACTTTATGAACAATATGTTCGTGTGGTTGGTCAAAAGAATCAAGGCGCAAGAGCGCTTTGGATTGGCATTCGTGTTGCGCGTGCCAATGGTGATAATATGGGGATGCAAGTATTGGTCAACCAACTTCGAGCATTGTTCCCTGAAAGTCAAGAATATCAACGTTATTTGCAATTACAGTACAGTACTGAGGCCGTATGGAAGTAAATCCTAATTCACAACAACCTACTGGTTCAAATGCAGTACCTAATGGTTTAGGAAATGTTCAGCGTCCAGGTGAGTATTTACGCCAAACCCGTGTATCACAAGTTCGTGATATTAAGGATGTTGCTGCTGATCTAAATATCCCTGTAAAAACATTACAGGCTTTAGAGCAAGATGAATATAAGGCATTGCCTGAAGCGACCTTTATTAAAGGTTACTATCGTTTATATGCGAAATATTTAAAAGTTGATGCAACTGCCATTATTCAACGTTTTGATGAAATCTATGAAAATGATACGGGCTTATTGCCGAATCATGCCTTAAATAATTCTCCAATTAAAATTATGGGGAAATTGCCAGGTTCAAAGAGTGATCGCAATAAAAAATGGCTAAAGCGTAGTGTGATTACTTTAGTGGTGATCGCTGTGATTTGGGCATTGATCGCAGGCATCCAAAAATGGTCAGCAAACAAAAATGATGATGCTGAATCTAAGCCTCAAGAATCACAAGTTGAAGTTTTATCATTAAATAATGGTACAACTGCAAGTTCTGGTGATGAGATGGTATTGAATTTTAGCCATCCGACAGCAGTACATATTGTAGATTCGACAGGTAAAGTTTTAGCGACTGGTCGTCAAGCTGCGACATTAACTGTTCATGGTCAAACACCATTTCAAATTCGTCTTGATGATGCAACAGCTGTGTCATTGAGTTTGAATAACGAACAGATTTCATTGTCTCCATATACTGTGAACGGAAAAGCAGAATTCCGTTTATCTCGTTAATCTAATTGAGTCGAGCAGTACAATGATTGCAAATCCGATTAAACGCAAACCTACACGGAAAATTCGTGTAGGTTCTGTCTATGTAGGTGGTGATGCACCTATTAGCATTCAAAGTATGACCAATACTGAAACCTGTGATGTTGATGCAACAGTTGCACAGATTCAGCGTTGTGCAGATGTGGGTGCAGACATCATGCGTGTTTCAGTTCCATCGATGGAAGCAGCTGAAGCATTTGGTGAAATTCGGAAGCGTGTGACTGTACCTTTGGTTGCAGATATTCACTTCGATTATAAAATTGCCTTAAAAGTTGCAGATATGGGAGCAGATTGCTTACGTATTAATCCGGGTAATATTGGTTCAGAAGCGAAGATTCGTGAAGTTGTGGCTGCTGCAAAGCATCATGATATTTCCATGCGTATTGGTGTCAATGCTGGCTCTTTAGAAAAAGATATTCAGAAAAAATATGGCGAGCCAACAGGTCAAGCTTTGCTTGAGTCTGCAATGCGTCATATTGATATTTTAGACCGTTTAAATTTTCATGAGTTTAAAATTTCAGTTAAAGCATCGAATGTATTTCTAACAATGGATGCGTATCGTTTGTTGTCACAACAGGTTGATAATCCATTACATTTAGGTGTGACTGAAGCAGGAATTTATCGCACAGGTTCAGTCAAATCAGCGATTGCTTTAGGTGGTTTGTTGATGGATGGTATCGGTGACACGATGCGTATTTCCTTGGCTGCAGAACCAGAAGAAGAAGTGAAAATTGGCTTCGATATTTTAAAATCATTAAGCTTGCGCTCAAATGGTATTAATTTTATTGCTTGTCCGAGTTGCTCACGTCAAGAATTTAATGTGATTCAAGTGATGCAAGCTTTGGAAGAACGTTTGGAAGATATTCGTACACCGATGGATGTATCTGTGATCGGTTGTAAAGTGAATGGTCCAGGTGAAGCCAAAGAAGCAGATATTGGTATTGTCGGTGCAGCACCACGCTCACTTGTGTATCGAAATGGTGAAAAGAGCCATTTGATCGATACAAATCAGTTGGTTGATGAAATCGAAACGATGGTTCGTCAACGTGTAATAGAGCTTGAAAAAGCTAAATCGAAAGAGATTATTCGTACAAGTTTTGAGTAAGTTATAAGTCATGAGTTCAATTGTCGCAATTAAAGGTTTTAATGATGTTCTTCCGAGCCAAACAGCTGCTTGGAGACGTCTTGAGCAACATTTAGCATCATTAATGGATGCTTATGGTTATCAGCAAATTCGCTTGCCGATTGTTGAGCAAACTAACTTATTCAAACGCTCTATCGGTGATGCAACCGATATTGTTGAAAAAGAAATGTACACTTTCTTAGATAAAGGTAATCCACCTGAGTCTTTAACGCTACGTCCTGAGGGGACTGCGGGTTGTGTACGTGCGATGCTTGAACATAACTTGTTACGTGGTGCTACTCCGCGTGTATGGTATGTCGGACCCATGTTCCGCTATGAAAAACCGCAAAAAGGTCGTTATCGTCAGTTTCATCAGTTTGGTGTGGAAACATTTGGTGTAGCAACACCAGATATGGATGCTGAGTTGATTTTGATGACAGCACGTTTGTGGAAACGCATGGGTGTCGCAGATAAAGTTCAGCTTGAACTCAATACGCTTGGCGAGTCCGATGAGCGTGCTGAATATCGCGCTGCATTGGTTGGGTTTTTAACTGTACATAAAACTGAATTAGATGAAGATTCGCAACGCCGTTTGACAACGAATCCTTTACGTATTTTAGATTCTAAAGATGCACGTACGCAGCAAATTCTAGAAAATGCACCAAAATTACATGATTTCATGAAAGAAGATACCATGAATCATTTTGCACAATTGCAACAGTATTTAACGGATGCTGGTATTGCTTTTGTGATTAACCAAAAATTGGTACGTGGTCTTGATTATTATAATAAAACTGTATTTGAATGGACAACGACACATCTAGGTTCTCAAGGTACAATTTGTGCAGGCGGGCGTTATGATGGTTTAGTGGGTCAATTGAAAGCTAAGGCTGATCAGTCCGTACCTGCCGTTGGTTTTGCGATGGGAATGGAGCGTTTATTGCTTTTACTCGAACAAGTTGAAGATAATACGCCAGTACGTGATTGTGAAGTGTTTTTACTGGCTGATCCTGCTTCTCAGGCGAAAGCTTTGGTTCTTGCGGAACAAGTGCGTGATCTTTTGGAAGCGCAGAATAGTCCTATTCGTTTAAAAGTCGGTTCGCAAGGATCAATGAAAAGCCAAATGAAAAAGGCAGATCAATCTGGTGCGGTGTATGCCTTAATTTTAGGTGAAAGGGAATGGGAAGCTCAGCAACTCTTAGTGAAAGAGTTAGCGACAGCGGAACAAAGTGAAGTTGCGGTAGCGGATATCGTGCCATTCTTCATCAATAAATTTTCTTCAAAATAAGCGATAACATATAAGGAAAGGGCAATTACATGAACGCATTGACTGATGAAGAACAACTTGATGGTTTAAAGTCATTTTTCAAAAAGTATGGCTCAGCCATGATGAGTGGTATTTTAATCGCGTTGATTGCCTTTTTTGGTTGGGAATATTGGCAGAAAAAAACTTTGGCGGATAATCAAATACAAACTGCGAAAGTTCAGCAGCTGATGGATGATGCTAAAGCCGCTGCCGATAATCCAAATGCATTTGCAACATTGGCTGCTTCTGCGGATAAAATTGTGAAAGAAGATCCAAACTCTATTCAAGCACTTCAAGCTCAAATGGTGATGGCACGTTTGGCATATGATAAAAATGATTATGCAACAGCAGAACGTGAATTGAAAAAAGTTGAAAATTCGAGCCTTAAAGATGCTGGATTATTGCAGATTGTAAAAATCCGTTTGGCAGATGCTCAATTGGCACAAAAGAAATTTGATGAAGCATTGAAAACATTAGCAACAGTGACTGAGCCAGCTTTTAAAGCAACTGCTGAAGAGGCAAAAGGCGATGTTTATGTGGCTAAAAATGATATTGAAAATGCGAAAAAATCGTATCAAGCGGCATGGAATGCATTGATTGAGCGTAAACAAGAGCGTCAAATTTTACAAATTAAACTCGAAAGTGTAGGCGTATTAGTGGATGATCCACAACTCGAACGCCCAATTTTAGCAACACAAGTGGATGAGTCTTAATGGAAAGAAAATATAAAATACCTTTTGCTTTAGCGCTTCTATCTGCGGCACTCATAGGCTGCTCAAGTAATAAAGTGAAAGAAGTAAAGGTCAAACCGAATCCACTTCCTAAACTTGCTCAGGCAACGAGTTTGGTTCCTGTATTTTCTCAAAGTGTTTCTGCTACGTCAGCAGAAGATCCATTACGTTTAAGACTTGATACAGATAATGGAACGATTTTTATCGTTAATCCTAAAGGTGGTGTGGCTGCTTACAAAGGTAAACAGCGCCTTTGGGAAACGAAAGTTAGTAAACATGAATTGAGTTCAGGTGTCGAAGCTGCTGATGGTTTAGTGATTGTTGGTAATAAAAAAGGTCAACTTTTTGCCTTAGATCAAGCAACGGGTGCTCAAACGTGGACAGCACAATTGTCTGGCGCAATTATCAGCCCTGCTTTGATTCAGACAGGTCGCGTTATTGTTGTTGCGAATGATGGAACTGTATTTGCTTTTGATGAAGCAACAGGTCAGCAGGCTTGGACATATAAACTTGCCAATGCTCAGTTTAGTTTACGTGGTCAAGCAGCGCCGATCAGTATAGATCCAAGAACAATTGCTGTTGCAACGTCGAATGGTTATATCTATGCCATTGATAGTTTGACAGGTGTACCACGTATGCAACAACGTGTTGCAGTATCTGAAGGGCGTTCAGATATTCAACGTTTAATTGACATTGATGGTGATCCAGTTTTGGCTGGACAACTACTTGTAACAACAAGCTATCAAGGACAAGTCACAGCAACAGATTTAGCTTCACGCCGAGTAGTTTGGAGTGAAGATGCGAGCAGTTTAACTCGCCCAGAAGTGTTTGATAATAAAGTATTTGTTGCTGAAACTACAGGTAAGCTAACCGCTTATGATTTGGCAACGGGTCAACAGCTTTGGAAAAATGAACAATTACTTAATCGTGATTTAAGTAATCCTGTTGTTTTGGGACAAAATTTGGTTGTAGGTGATTTAGATGGTGTACTGCACCTGATTGATCCTAATACTGGAACAATCGTTGGCCGTTCAAAAACCAGCGGTGAAGTTCGTTTTTTACGTGTAATTGATAATCAACTTTATGTTTCGACCAGAAAGGGTGCATTAAGCATTTGGCAGAATCGTTAATTTTGTTCAGTTTATGTTAAACTAAAGCATATTCGTATTTTTAAAACCCGGGGTGATTGAATAATCGATACCCCGTGTTTTTATTTTAGGCCTATGCCTATTTTCTTCCTATACATTTCTGATGTTCAGACCAGTCCAACTGGCTGATCTTGAATAAAGGTTATTTTATGAAACCCGTAATTGCGCTCATTGGTCGTCCGAACGTCGGAAAATCAACGCTATTTAACCAGATTACCAAAAGTCGTGATGCACTTGTTGCTGACTTTGCCGGTCTGACTCGTGACCGTAAATATGGTGATGCTGTTTATCAAAATAAATCTTTCATTGTTGTTGATACTGGCGGTATTGGTGAGAATGATGCTGGTATTGATGCCTATATGGCTGAGCAGTCAAAAACTGCGATCAATGAAGCTGATATTATTGTTTTTGTTGTTGATGCGCGCGCAGGCTTACTTGCTTCAGATGAGCAGATTGCCCGTGAAATACGCACATTAGGCAAAAAAGTTTATCTTGTTGCCAATAAAGTTGATGGTGTACATGCTGAAGCCGCTGTAGTTGAATTTTATCAACTTGGTTTTGGTGAGCCTATTCATGTTGCTGCTAGCCATGGTCGTGGCGTTGCACAAATGCTTGAAGATATTCTTGTTGATGTGCCTGAAGATGAAGATGCTGATGCGCACGACAAAGCAACAGGTTTACGCCTTGCAATTATTGGTCGTCCGAATGTAGGTAAATCTACATTGGTTAACCGTTTGTTGGGTGAAGAACGTGTGGTTGCATTTGATGAACCAGGTACAACACGTGACTCTATTTATATTCCATTTGAACGTGATGGTCGTCAATACACCTTAATTGATACAGCAGGTGTGCGTCGTAAAGGTCGTGTAGATGAAATGATTGAGAAATTCTCAATTGTGAAAACGCTACAAGCCATTAAAGATGCACATGTTATTGTTGTTGTCTTGGATGCTCGTGAAGGCGTGGTAGAACAAGATTTGCATTTAATTGGTTATGCGCTTGAAGCAGGTCGTGCCATGGTAATCGCCATTAATAAATGGGATAACATGACTGAATATGATCGTAAGCAATGTAAATTAGATGTAGATCGTCGTTTTGACTTTATCCCTTGGGCGAAAGTACATTTAATTTCAGCTTTGCATGGTACAGGTGTGGGGGAAATGTATCCTTCAATTCACCGTGCTTATGATTCGTCACACTTGAAAGTAACACCAGCAAAATTAACACAAATTTTGAATGATGCGACGGATGCACATCAACCACCAATGATCAGTGGTAAACGTATTAAAATGCGTTATGCGCATATGGGCGGACAAAATCCACCAACAATTGTCATTCATGGTAATAAAGTCGATAAAACGCCTGCGGATTATCGTCGTTACTTAGAAAATGTATTCCGTAAAGTGTATAACCTTGAAGGAACACCTGTTCGAGTTGACTTTAAAACTGCTGAAAATCCATTTGAAGGGCGTAAAACTCAAATGGATGAGCGTATTGCTGCACGTAAGCGTCGTTATGTTCAGAAGTTCAAAAAGGCTGAGAAGAAATTTAGAAGCTAATCTAAATTTATTTAACCCTAAAACCCAAAGTTTACTTTGGGTTTTTTTGTAAAGTGATTGTGGTAAAAAAACTCAAGAGTATTTTTTATGTTGTTTTTTGTTTCAAATGCTATAATTGATTCAATAACGCAGCAAATGCAAAAATAAAAGATTAGGTAATAGATAAGCATGATTCAGATCAAAGTATCGCAACTGAGTATTAGTTGTGCTGGAGAGACTTATCCTGCGCTTGAGAATATTGCTGCGATGCAACGTAGACGTTTATCTACAATTGCAAAAATGGCATTAAATAGTGCAATTCAGTCTAAAGCCGATACTCAAATTGAGTATATTGTTTGGGCTTCACAATATGGTGATGAAACTAAAACTTATAAAATTTTAGAAGATGTTTTACAAGATATGACGCCGTCACCTACGCAGTTTTCAACTTCAGTTCATAATGCAATTGCAGGCTTGTATTCAATTTTATGCCAAGATTCAACACCTTCCATCAGTTTGAGTGCCACTTGGTCTGAAGCCTTAGTTGAAGCTTATGCCTATTTAAAAACACAGGCGATCCATGGTAAAGCATTGGTGGTTTATTATGATGAACCTTTACCTGCTGTATATACTGAATATACAGCGTTTCAAGGATTTGCAATGGCAGCTTTGGTTGAGTTAAATGAACCAAATTTAATGTTGAAATTAGATAATATTCCAAATATTGAGCACAAATTTATGGATGCACTAAATTTCCATGATTTTTTTAAACAAACGTCAGTCCGTGAAATGTGTGTTTGGTCAGTATGTTAAATTTGAATGGTTTCAAAAAAACTGCTGAGAAGAAAGTAAATCAACTCAAAACAAAAGCCCATTATGCATGGCGTATTGGTGCAACAGGTTTTAGCTTTGCAAGTTTTGGTGTGGGTGGGGTTGTTATTGGGGGCGTTATTGCACCGTTAGTGAGTTTAAGTTCAAGAAATCATGCTCTAAGACAGCAACGTGCTCAACAGGTGATTCGACATAGTTTTAAAGGTTTCGTCGAAATGATGGTCAGCCTAGGGATTATGACTTATGAGGTTGATGGTTTAGATAAATTAGAAAATAGTCGTCAAGAACTTGTTATTGCGAATCATCCAACTTTAATCGATGTGGTTGTTTTAATTGGTTTGATGGAAAAGGCCAACTGTGTGGTTAAAGAAGCATTATGGTCAAACCCTTTTACCAAAGGGCCTGTACGCAGTGCGGGTTATATTCTCAATGCGGGTTCTGAACAGTTTATTCAGGATTGTGTTGTTCGCTTAAATGAAGACCAAGCGGCTTCTTTATTGATTTTTCCTGAAGGAACGCGTACAGCCAAAGGAGATATTCTCAATGAATTTCAACGTGGCGCAGCGAATATTGCTATTCGTGCCAATGTACCAATACGTCCGATTTTAATAAAATGCACACCATCTACATTAACCAAAAATGAAAAGTGGTATCACATTCCATCTGAGCCCTTTCATATTCAGATTAAAGTATTAGATACCATACATGTTGATGAGATCTTAGAAGATACAACAGTGTCTCCTAAGCAAGTTCGTCAGCTTAACCAAAAACTTCAACAGTTTTTTAACCAAGAGTTATTGAAAAAATGAGCAATCTTGCTGATGAATTAAAACAAATGATTATTGATGTACTTGCTCTAGAGGACATCAGCATAGATGATATTGAAACGGAAGCACCACTATTTGGTGATGGATTAGGTTTAGATTCAATAGATGCTTTGGAGTTGGGTTTAGCGTTAAAAAAACGCTATAACATCCATTTAAATGCTGAATCTTCAGATACTAAAGAACATTTTAAATCGGTTCAAAGTTTAGTTGCTTTGGTTGAAGCCCAACAAAAAGCATAAGAGGTTATGATGTTAACGCAAGAACAAATACTCAAACAATTACGTTCATGGATGGAAGAATTATTTGAAATTGAGCCGAATGATATTCAGCTTGATTCGAATCTTTATTCTGACTTAGATGTAGATAGCATCGATGCAATTGATTTGGTTGTTAAAATTAAAGAATTAACTGGAAAGCAAGTGCAACCTGAAGACTTTAAAAATGTGAGAACCATTCAAGATGTAGTGACTGTTATTCACAATATGTCTGCTGAATGAAACATTTTATAAAAGGGATAGTGATTACATTATTCATTCTTTATCCCTTTTTGGTGGGGTGGAGCTTGTCCCACGGGCAATTTATTTGGGTCAGTGCTTTACTCGTCGCTTTAGGTATCATACGTTTATTCAGTAAAAGCCATAGTTTAATGTGGCCATTAACTTGGTTTGCAATATTGTGTGGTGGTTTGAGTTTGATTTTAAAAGATCATGCTTGGCTGAAAATGTATCCTATTTTAATGAGCTTAGGTGCTTTGATTATTTTCGCATCGACCTTAATTAAACCACCTTCAATGATTGAGCGTTTTGCACGACTGGTTGAACCTAATTTACCTGAATCAGGTGTTGTTTGGACAAAGAAAGTGACACTGGTTTGGTGCGTTTTCTTTGCTTGTAATGCTGTCATTGCTTTAATGACGGTATTTTTAGCATCCATGCAGGTCTGGGTGATTTATAATGGCTTTCTGTCTTATGTATTGATGGGACTATTATTTGTGGGTGAGTTTATTTTGCGTAAACGCCATCAGCGTTTAAATGCCAATGAGTTAAATCATTAGATACTTTACTTAAATTTCTACAAGTCCTTTTATCTCCTATACTAACAAGATATTAAAAGGCTTGATCCCAGGCGTTTATTTGCAATCATATTACTCGAGTTATTTACTTATCATGACATGCCATTTCCAAAATCATATTCAATCTACACAAGTTTTATGTGTTCGAGATGATTTAACTCAAATTCGCTTTAGTGAGTTTTGGCAAGATGTGCATGCTCAATCTATTATTATAAAAACACAAACAGAACAAACTTGGGCGTTATGGGAAAGTGACAGTTATGAGTTTTTAGTGCTGTTATTTGCTGGATTGTTTGCCAATAAAGATATTTTAATTGCGCCTCACCGAGTAAAAGATTTAGAGATTGAACTCGAAGAGCAAGGGATTTATTTTTTAGTACGAAGTGATCATTCTGTATCTAGAGATGGAGAGATCGCTTCCTTAAATATGGATGATACTTTTCTAAATCAGGCTCAGGTTTATTTTTATACTTCAGGTTCAACTGGGCAACCTAAAAAAATTCCAAGAACACTGAAACAACTGTTAAATGAAGTACAAGGTTTAGACCAAAGTTTTGTGTTAGAGCAGCCAATTATTGCAATTGCGACAGTCAGCCATCAGCATATTTATGGTTTATTGTTTAAATTGCTTTGGCCTTTGGCGAAAGGTCATTGTTTTTATAATACGCAACTTGCCTTTCCTGAAGATGTGATTGATACCCAGAATAAAATAAAAGGATTGAGTGGTCATAACTATGTGATTTCGAGCCCAGCATTGCTTAAGCGCTGGACAACAGATGTTATTTTGCAAGATTGCACGATGGTATATTCTTCGGGTGGAAAGCTCGATAGTGGTGTACGTCCTTTATTAAATCGTCCAATTATTGAAGTTTTGGGGAGTTCTGAAACAGGTGGTATTGCACATCGTCAGCAAGATGAAGCATTATGGACGCCGTTTGCTAATGTTGATATTCAAATTGTTGCACAAGAAGAGCTTGCAGTAAAAAGTAATCATGCATTTAGTCAAGATTGGATTTTGACAGGTGATCGTGCGCAAGCCATTGAACAAAATAATGATAAAAGCCCGTTTCAGCTCTTGGGTCGTATAGATCGAATTGTAAAATTAGAAGAGAAGCGTTTAAGTTTAGATGCGATTGAACAAAAAATAGTATCTCTGAAAGAAATACAGCAGTGTCATGTACTCGTGATTAATCATGATCAGCGACAAATTCTAGTTTGTGTAGCCGTTTTAAACTCAGAAGCACAGCAAGACTTAAAAAGTGAAGGGAAAGCACAATTTGTTCGAAAACTAAAAATACAATTACAAGAAAAATTAGAGCCTATTGCGATTCCACGGCAATGGCGATTTTTAAGTCAATTGCCACAAAATGCACAATCTAAATTGAATAAACACGATATTCAGTCTTTATTTCAGCCAATATTATTGCCTGTGGTATTAGAGCAGCAAATGGGTTTGGAGCAAGGAAAATATATATTAGAATTTCCGCCAGAACTTGCATGTTTTAAAGGACATTTCCCCAATTATCCAATTTATCCTGGGGTGGGGCAAATTGGGTTTATTCAACATTTTATCAAACAAATATGGTCAGATCTAGCTTGGTGTAATGGTTATGAACAACTTAAATTTCAAGATTTAATTCATCCATATAGTGTGCTTGAACTCAGCTTAAAACGTAAGCAACATAAAATTAGTTTTGAGCTTAAAAATGAGCTGAAAGTTCTTGCTTCAGGGCGTTTATTGTTTGCATCCCAAAATAGTACTGGGGCTGAATGTTGAATACTCAATATGGTTTTGTCATCCCTGTCTATAATCATCCATACTATCTACAGACTTTAATTGAGCATTTAGATACTTTTCATCTTCCGATTATTGTAGTGAATGATGGTAGTGAACTGGATTGTTCTGAAATATTAAAACAGCTCGACCAGCAATTTCCAAATATGGTTTTAGTCGAGCATGAAAGCAATCAAGGTAAAGGTCAGGCTGTGATTACTGGACTTAACAAAGCACATGATTCGGGCTTAAGCCATGCTTTACAATTAGATTGCGATGGGCAACATGATTGGAATGATATTACTCAGTTTTTAAAAATTTCAGAAACCAACCCTCAGGCGATGGTCATCGGGCAGCCTATTTTTGATGAAACTGTACCCAAAGGTCGTTTGTATGGTCGTTATGCAACGCATATTTGGGTTTGGATTAATAGCTTGTCTTTCGAGATTAAGGACAGCATGTGTGGATTCCGAGTGTATCCACTCAATGAAACATTAAAAGTTTTAAACTCGGCAAAATTTCAACCGAGAATGGGTTTTGATAGTGAAGTTTTAGTCCGCTTAAAGTGGAATAATGTGCCTTTTATCAATCTGCCAACCAAAGTCATTTATCCTGAATATGGAATTTCGCATTTTAATGTCTGGCGAGATAATCTCGGAATGTCTAAAGCACATGCGCGATTATTTGCAGGTATGTTGATACGTTTGCCGAAATTGATGATGTATAAAATATCCAATTCTAGAACTGCTAAATTGAAGACATTAAAAATTGATCAGAAATCCAAATCGATAAAAGGTTCAGAACATGACTGAATCCAACTCACCTCAATGGAATGAAATTAAAGAAAAAGGTGGAATGTTGCCTTTGACTTTAATGCTCTGGTTTTACCGTTTAGGTGGACGATTTTTATGTCGCATTATTTTGAATTTTATTATTTTATGGTACTGGCTCTTTTCACACACTGCGAAGCAGGCTTCATTACTCTATTTACAAAAGGTTCATCAGTTTGCTGAGGAGCAGTCACCTTTTCCTCAAATGCCGACACTCGCTAATACTTATGTTCATTTGATGCAGTTTGGTGAATCTATTTTAGATAAGATTGAAGGGTGGCTAGGGCATATTCCAGAAGAAAAGTTAAATTTACATGGTCATGAGTTTTTTAAAGCACACTACCAAAAGGGTGCGATTATCGTGGTATCGCATTTTGGCAATGTCGAGCTGTTAAGAGCAATAAAATCTGAACACTCTCAAAAACTTAATGTATTGGTTTATCAAAAGCATGCTTCAAAATTTAATCAGTTTTTAAAAAAATTAAATGATAAAGCCGATGTAAGTTTAGTGTCTGTAGATGAATTGGGTATTGAAACAGCATTACTTTTGCAAGAAAAATTAGAACAAGGGGAGTGGATCATTGTTGCTGCAGATCGTGTGCCTGTGCAGTCTGATCGTGTTCAATCAATTCCTTTTTTAGGCGATGAAGCACATTGGCCACAAGGTGCTTGGATTTTAGCAAATTTATTGAAAGTACCCGTGTTGGCTGTGTTTTGTTATCGCTACCAAAATAATTTTGATGTGCATATTCATCAACTTGCAGATCGTATTGAATTGCCTCGTGCAACACGTATGCAAAGCATGCAATGGGTCATGCGAAATTATGTGGCTTTACTCGAACAGCATTGTATTCGTGCGCCGTACCAATGGTTTAATTTTTATCTTTTTTGGAATAAGTAAGTGGAAAAAAATAATATGTGCATTCTCGTGGTTGGGGAACAGCCTTTAAGCATTGAAGATATTATCGATGTCGCAAAAAATAATGTAAAAGTGGCTTTACCTGAATCTACTGAATGGAAGGCATTAATTCAGCGAGGGGCTGATTTTTTAGATCAGTTACTTGAAGACGAAGGTGTCATTTATGGAGTAACCACAGGCTATGGCGATTCATGCTTAGTTGAAGTTCCTCCGCATCAAGTTCATGAGCTTCCTTTACATCTTACTCGTTTTCATGGCTGTGGTTTAGGACAAAATTTAGATTTAGTCACTGCACGAGCAGTCGTCATCACCCGATTATGTTCATTGGCTCGTGGTTATTCAGGAGTTTCATTGACCTTACTTGAGCGTTTGGTTTGGATGCTGAACGAAAACATTATTCCTGTGATTCCATCTGAAGGTTCAGTCGGTGCAAGCGGTGATTTAACTCCATTGTCGTATATTGCAGGGGCATTGGTTGGAGAACGTAATGTGTACTGGAATGATGAAAGCAAAATTATTCCAATTTCTACAATTTACGAAAAGCAAAATATACAAGCACTGGTACTCAGACCGAAAGAAGGTTTAGCATTGATGAATGGTACTGCTGTCATGACTGCAATTGCTTGTTTAAATTATAAAAAAGCAGAGCAAATTTCGTTAACCAGTACCTTAGTCACTGCCATGAATATTTTGGCTTTGGAAGGTAATCCAAGCCATTTTGATGAAGTATTATTTGCTCAAAAACCTCATGTGGGACAGCAAAAGATTGCATTGCAACTTCGACAATGGTTAAACAGTGAAGTACAAACAGCACATCAAAGCCCACGCTTACAAGATCGTTATTCTTTACGCTGTGCGCCGCATGTGATTGGTGTATTTGAAGATTCTAAAGTTTGGTTGCGTCAATTTATCGAGAATGAATTAAATTCCAGTAATGATAATCCACTGATAGATCCAGTGAATTTGCGTGTATTACACGGTGGTCATTTCTATGGTGGACATATTGCGCAAGCGATGGATAGCTTAAAAATTATGATTGCGAATATTGCTGATTTGATGGATCGTCAATTGGCGCAGTTGGTCGATCATAAAATGAATCATGGACTACCACAAAACTTGACTGGGGCAAGTCATGAGCGCTTGCCTTTAAATCATGGGTTTAAAGCGGTACAAATTGGTGTATCCGCATGGACAGCTGAAGCTTTAAAGCAAACGATAGCCGCTTCTATTTTCTCGCGGTCTACTGAATGCCATAATCAAGACAAGGTAAGCATGGGAACGATTGCTGCACGTGATGCAAGTCGTGTGATTATTTTGACTGAACAAGTGATAGCAGCATTATGTTGTGCATGTGTGCAAGCGATTCAACTTAAAGGTTTATCCCAAAATTTAAGCCAAGTTTTAACACAATTCCAAAACTGGGTGCTTGAAAGCTTCACTTTTGTAGAGGAAGATCGTCCTTTACAACAAGATTTACAAAACTTGGTCGATCGTTTCGAACAATTATCATTATTACAGAGCGCTATATTACAAAGCCCTCATCTTGATTCTGTAAAAATGGAGAATGAACATGCATGCTGATGTCATTATTGATATTCCATTTCATGACGTTGATACCATGAATGTGGTTTGGCATGGACATTATTTAAAATATTTTGAAATTGCTCGCTGTCAATTGTTAGATCAATTTGGCTATAACTATGTGCAAATGAAAGATTCAGGTTATGCATGGCCTGTGATTGAAAGCTATGTACGTTATGTACAAGGCATCGAGTTTCAACAAAAAATACGGGTTCGTGCCATTCTAAAAGAGTGGGAAAACCGTTTAAAAATTGAATATTTAATTTTCGATGCTACATCAGGTAAGCGTTTAACCAAAGGATATACTTCTCAAGTTGCAGTGCATATTGAAAGTCGTGAAATGTGTTTTCAGTCGCCTCAGATTTTACTGAATCAACTGAATGCTTGGTCAGATTTTAAGGCTGAATAAGAGTATAAAAATGCAAAAAAATGATAGCCTCTATGCTAATTTTGAAGTGAATTATCACCATCTCAAAAAGCAACGCCATATTGCTGTTCTTTTAATTTTGGTGTTTTTCTTAAGCTTTTGCTTTTCTAATCAAGCTTATGCTCAAAATATTCAAGTTGAACAGATATTTAAACAATTATCTGTCACGCCTACAGTACGTGCTCAATTTCAACAACAAAAGAAACTTGCGTCTTTGAATAAAACCTTTGTTTCAAAGGGAACAGTTTTATTTTCTAAACAACAGGGTGTGGTATGGCAGATTCAATCTCCAGTGCAAGCCAGTTTAATTGTGACACCACAAAAGTTAGTTCAAAAAACACAACGGACTTTGAGCCAAATTGAGATTGATAAATCTCCGTATGGTTCTGTTGCAACAATGTTTTTACAACTGATGTCTGGTAATGAAGCGGCATTGGCTAAGAATTTTAATATTGTTTCTGCGCAATATAGTCCAACGCAGTGGAATGTTTCTTTAACACCGAAAAGTAATTTATTTAAAAAATTGTTTGTACAAGTTGATGCTCAAGGACAGAAATTTGTAGATCGGATTATTATCACTGAAAAAGCCAACAATTCGACGACGATTCTTTTTAGCCAACACAGTACACAACCTCAAACTTTAACGGCTGCAGAATATGCACTTTTCCAATTGGCAAAATAAATTCTCTGCAATTTGGTTAATTTTTTTATTGGCTATTGGTTTAAGTTTGGCATGGTCTTGGGCAAAAAAAGACATTCATATACAGACCAATATTTTTGCCTTACTGCCTAAAGAAAATCAAGACCCTGCATTGGAGCAGGCACAGCAATACATCAATCAGCAGCTGAATAATAAAGTCTTCGTGGTCATTGATGCACCGAATGAGCAAACCTTAGCAAAAGCGACAGCTTTATTGCAGACACAGATCAAAAATAGTGACTTGTGGCAACCTCTCAAGCCACAATTAGATACGGAAAAATTTGCTCAAACATTGTATCAGCATCGAGCAGGTTTACTGACGAAAGAAGATCACCAATTACTGTCTAAACAGGAATATACAGGGTTAACTGAGCAGAGTTTATTGCAGATTATGAGCCCAGGTATGCCCATTACTGCGGAGTTATTAAAGCAAGATCCACTGTTATTATTTCCTCGTTTTGCTATGGGTTTATCTAGTCAACAAAACAATCCATCCATTGAGATGGAACAAGGTTTTGCAACTATTCATGATGAACATGCGATTTCTAGAATGTTTATATTAGAGCTTACTCAAAGCCCTTATAATATTAATTATCAGAAAGATACGACAGAATGGATGGAGCAAACTACACAGCAACTCAAGCAAATGGGCGTAAAACCGCATTGGACAGGAACTTTATTATTTTCAAGTTTTGGGACGAACTCTGCTGAAAAAGAAATTTCAACCATTGGTTTAGGTTCAAGCCTTGGTGTGTTGTTCTTGGTTTGGTTTGGTTTTCGCTCTTTGCGTCCGATGCTGACAGAATTTATTGCAGTCAGTAGTGGAACCTTAGTGGCTTTTGTTGTGACGCATTGGATGTTTTCTGAAATTCATCTAATGACTTTGGTTTTTGGTGCAAGTTTAGTCGGTGTATGTGTTGATTTTTCTTTCTATTTTATGGCATTACAATCTCAACACCGTAAATTAGATGGTTTTACGATTTTAAAGCCCATATTACCCAGTTTATTTATGGGTCTCATGACAACATTGGTGGCTTATGTTTTTTTAAGTTTTACGCCTTTTCCCGGGTTTAGGCAGATTGCTGTATTTTCAATTGTTGGTTTAACAACAGCATGGATCACCAGTATTTTATTATTGCCACGTTTAAAAGCATTAAATGCTGAACCTGCAATTCAAACTTTAAAATTTATAGGCAATATTCGCAGTTACGTTTTAGCACAAGATAAACTACGTTACTCAATGATTGTTTTAATCTTTATTGGCAGTGTCGCGAGTTTACTTTTTATTGATCCTAATGATGATATTCGTAATTTACAAAGTATGGATCAAACTTTAAAACAAGAAGATCAATACGTCCGCCAGCGCTTTGGGCAACAACAAGGCAGTGATTATTTCGTCATTCAAGCTAAAAGTAGTGTTGAACTTGAACACTTGGAACAACAGTTGATTCAGAAATTAAGCCAATTAAAAGAAACAGGTTCGATTGATGGTTTTCAGGCCATTGGTCAATCCATTCCTTCTTTACAACAGCAAAAGCAGAATATTGAGCTGTTACAACACATTCCAAGTGTTGATTTAAAAACCTACGCTCAGGCGATGCAATTGAATATTCAGGATATTTTGGCTTGGCAGAAACAACTTTCAAATCAACCATTACTCAGTTTAGATATGTTTCAACAACATCCATTGGCATTTTTACAACCTAGTCCGACTGAGCGTTTGGTGTTATTACAAGGCATTAAAAATGAGCAAGTAGTCAAACAAATGCAGTCTGAACAAATTAAGTTACTGCAACCTGTAAAAAACTTATCGGACTTATTCCAACAGCATCGAATTCAGGCGCAATATCTGCTTGTCTATGCATTGATTGCTTTGGCTGTAGGTTTAGGATTAATTTATGGGTTGAAATCTATTTTACCTTTAATTGTTCCTGTGAGTTTGGCATTGCTCAGTACCTTTGCTGTACAAGCATGGTTCGGGGTAGAAATTAATCTATTCAGCATTATGGGGACATTCCTGATTATTGGAATTGGCGTAGACTATGCCATTTTTTATCGGCATGGACATGATCATCCACAAGTGGTGGGTATGGCTTTATTCTTATGTATGATGTCGACACTGTTTGGGTTTGGCTTATTATCGTTTAGCCACACTTATGCCATTCATTGTTTTGGTTTAACTGTTTTGCTTGGTGTGATTTTTTCATTCATCTATGCAACCGTGTTCACTCAAGCAGATCGGCAACATCGTGTTATTTTACAAAATGAAAATTTAAATAATCAGCCAAAGAGCTGAAATTTGGGGTGAAAATGAGTTCATTACAACAAACCGATGTGTTAATTATTGGTGCTGGACCATCTGGAAGTTCAGCAGCAGCCTTGTTAAGACAAAAGGGCTATCAGGTAACAATCATTGAAAAACAGTATTTTCCACGTTTTTCAATTGGTGAATCTTTATTACCCCAATCGATGGTTTTTTTAGAAGAAGCGGGATTACTCGATACCGTTCGTGATCATGTGGATGAATATGCATTTCAATTTAAGAATGGTGCTGCCTTTTTAAGAGGGCAACAGCGTAGTTTTTATGACTTTACAGAAAAGTTTACAGATGGACCTGGAACAACGTGGCAAGTTCGTCGAGCTCATTTTGACCATTTGTTGGCGATTGAGGCTGAAAAAAAGGGTGCTGATTTACGCTTTGGGCATGAAGTGATTGCGGTGGATGTGGAATCAGAACAACCAATTCTAACGGTTAAAGATGAGCAGGGACAACAATACCAAATTCAGGCTAAATTTCTACTTGATGCAAGTGGTTTTGGGCGAATACTGCCTAAGTTTTTAGACTTGGAAAGCCCATCCAATTTTCCTGTGCGCCGTGCTATTTTCACTCATATTGAAGATGGTATTTTAGATGACCCTGAATTTGATCGTGAAAAAATTCTAATTACCGTACATGAGAAAGATCATCGTGCTTGGTATTGGCTCATTCCTTTTGCAGATGGTCGTTGTTCATTTGGTGTTGTGGCAGAGCAAGATTTCTTTGATCATTATCAATTTGATGATTCTAGTCCAGAAACATTACAAGCAACATTTGAAAAGATTCTAGCAGATGAACCCAGTTTGTCGCATGTACTCCGAAATATGAAGTTTGATACGCCTGTACGCACCTTGGTTGGGTATTCTGCCAATGTTAAATCTCTTGCAGATCGTAATTATGCTTTATTGGGGAATGCAGGTGAGTTTTTAGATCCTGTATTTTCATCGGGAGTTACAATTGCTTTAAAATCATCAAGTCTCGTTGTGCCTTTGGTAGACAAAGTATTGCAAGGTCAATCCGTCAATTGGATGGATGAGTATGAAAAACCATTGCGTAAAGGCATCCAAGTGTTTCGAGCTTATGTAGAATCTTGGTATGAAGGCGAGTTTCAAGATGTGGTTTTTTCTCAGCATCAAAATGATAAAATCCGCAGAATGATTGCTTCATTATTAGCGGGTTATGCATGGGATCAAACCAATCCTATTCATAAAAATGCCAAACAGCGTTTAAGTACTTTGGCTGAATATTGCAGAGAAGAACTCCCTCAAGAAAAAGCAATTGAGGCTGAGTGATGCAAGTGAATTGGGTTAAAGTTTTTAGCAGTATGTTACTGAGTGGTGTGATTGGATTGAATCTCAGCGCTTGTCAATCCTTCATACCGAAGGCACAAGGTTTGGCTTCACAGCAATGGCAGGCTCAGTTTTACCAAAGGCAGGATCAGGTTGATGTTTTGTGGAAAAAGCATAGTTTTAGTTTTTTACTTTATCAGCAACAGCAAGGTAAAGAATTACAGCTTTTAGCTTTAACTCTGACAGGGCAACAGTTGTTTGAAATCAAATTTGATGGGCAAAATGTCAAAGTTGAACAGCGTATTGAACAAATGAAGTTATTACCTTTTGATTTTGTGGTGCGTGATATTTTATTTGCAACTTATCCAAATTTTATTGATTTAAAACATAAGGATGTTACTTCTCTAAAAGACCAGACTACTGATAATCAGCAAATTTTAATTCAGCAGCAGAAAGTATTGAACATTCGATATCTTGCTGATCGTATAGAGTTAGATAATCTGCAAGTTCCTTATCAAATGGTCTTTAGCCAAGTTGCTAATACTTTAGAAAGTAATGATTAAGGTCAAATCATGATGACAAAATTGGATGAAGCAATTGATAGATTAAATCCTGCTGTAGGCATTCAATGTTCAGTTGGATTATCAGCCTTAGGAAAAACGACTGTAGAATTGCGACAATCTCTCAGTCAACCCGAGAATACGCTGACGTTAAAAAGTGATTTTATCCCAGAACAAAAACAATGGGTTGGATTATATAATCAGGCTTTAATAGAAGATATTCCAGCACATTTGAAGGCATTTGATTCTCGTAATTTACGTTTTGCGATTACAGCATTACAGATGATCGAACAAGATATTCAGACTTATATTGCAAAATTTGATAAAAAGCGATTAGCCATTGTTTTGGGGACATCGACATCAGGCATTGCGGACAATGAACCTTTACTCAAAGCCTATTTTAAAGGTGATACATCAATTGAAATAGATCAAAAAAAACAAGAAATGGGCAGCTTGGCGAAAGCAGTACAACAATATTTAGCTTGGGAAGGATTGGCTTATACCATTTCTACAGCATGCTCATCGAGTGCCAAAGCATTTGCAGCAGGACAGCGTTTGCTTAATGCAGATCTTGCTGATGTTGTTTTAGTCGGTGGTGTTGATACATTGTGTAAGCTGACTTTAAATGGTTTTAATAGCTTAGAAAGCCTATCTCATACTATTTGTCAGCCTTGTGGTCAGCATCGAGATGGTATCAATATCGGTGAAGCAGCCAGTCTTTTTTTATTGTCGAAAGAGATTGCTCCAGTCATGCTTTTGTCCGCAGGTGAATCTATGGATGCATGGCATATTTCCGCGCCACATCCTGAAGGTCTTGGCGCTGCGCAAGCTATGCAATCTGCATTGGATAGGGCAGATTTAGAGGCTCAAGAGATCGGCTATTTAAATCTGCATGGTACAGCAACACCACAAAATGATGCGATGGAAATTAAAGCTGTACGTCATGTTTTTAAAGAGCATCTTGTTCCATTAAGCAGTACCAAACATAAAACAGGTCATTGCTTAGGTGCTGCAGGTGCAATAGAAGCTTTTATTTGTACACAGGTTTTACATGATCAAGCATGGTTGCCTTTACATCATCAAGGGCATATTGATGCAGCATTAGATGATCAAAATTATGTGGAAGATGCTGTATTAAAACAACCTGTAAAATATGTGATGTCAAATTCGTTTGCATTTGGTGGGAGTAATATTAGTTTGATTTTTGGAACACATCTTAAATGACACAAGCAATCCAAATGAATGCACTTGATTTTATTCCACATGAAAAACCGATGGTTTTCATTGACCATATTTTAGAAATAGGGGATAACTTTGCTGTTGCTGAGTTATTGATTCATTCAGATTTAATGTTTTGTGATTCTCAAGGTTTACCCACATGGGCAAGTATTGAGCTTATGGCACAAACCATCAGTGCGTATGCGGGGCTACAAGGCAAAAAGAATAAACAGCCACCTAAAATAGGATTTTTATTGGGGACACGTAAATTACATTTGCCCTTTGAATATTTTGAGTTAGGTAAAACACTTCGTATAAAAGCAGAACAACAATATTTACATGAAGGTTTGGGGCAATTTGCCTGTGAAATTCAATATGAAAATCATACCATTTCAGCCATGTTGAATGTGTACGAACCAACCGAACAATAAGATCAGTTTAGACATTAGGGTAAATCGTGTGACGAGAAGAATATTAGTAACAGGTTCAAGCCGAGGAATTGGTAAAGCCATTGCTTTACATTTAGCACAGGCAGGTTTTGATGTGACGGTACATGCACGTTCAAGAGAACAAGAAGCTGCTCAGGTTGTAGAGCAAATTCAGGCTTTAGGACGGAATAGTCATTTTATTTTATTTGATGTTACGGATAGAGCTAAAACTCAGCAATTATTGGAAAGTGATATTGCAGTGCATGGCGCATTTTATGGCGTGGTTTTAAATGCAGGGCTAACTCATGATGCTGCATTTCCTGCTTTAACAGACAATGATTGGGATGAAGTGATAAGCACATCTTTAGATGGTTTTTATAATGTTTTAAAACCGTTGGTCATGCCGATGATTCGTCTTAAACAAGGGGGGCGTATTGTCACACTCTCTTCTGTTTCAGGCATTATGGGCAATCGTGGGCAAGTGAATTATAGTGCTGCAAAAGCAGGCTTAATTGGAGCAAGCAAAGCACTGGCTCTAGAGTTGGCTAAACGTAAAATTACAGTCAATTGTGTTGCACCTGGGTTGATTGAAACTGAAATGGTGTCGGAAGAAGTGCAAGAACATGCACTTAAAATGATTCCACTACAACGTATGGGGCAAGTCGATGAAGTTGCCAGTGTAGTGAAATTTTTATGTGGTGATGAGGCAAGCTATATTACCCGTCAAGTCATTTCTGTGAATGGGGGTTTGATTTAATGAAACGCGTTGTAGTCACAGGAATGGCGGGAATAACTTCTTTAGGTGAAACAGCCGATGCTATCTTTGAACAGTTTTCGCAAGGAAAAAGTGGCATTCGTTATATGTCGAATTGGGAAGTTTACAATGATTTGCGTTGTAAAATTGCAGGACCAGTCGAGCATTTTGATATTCCAAAGCACTTTAGTCGTAAAGTGACCCGAGGTATGGGGCGTGTTGCGCTGATGTCCGTCATTAGTGCAGAAAAAGCATTGGACGATGCAGGGCTATTAAATGATCCCATTTTACAAAGTGGTGAGGTTGGTGTTGCATTTGGTTCTTCAGCGGGTAGTGTTGATGCAGTAGCAGAATTTGGAAGCATGCTCTTAGATCATAATATGGGTAAGATGAATGCGACCACTTATATTCGAATGATGTCGCATACCAGTGCAGTAAACATGACTGTATATTTTGGTCTGAAAGGTCAAACTTTGCCAACATCGAGTGCATGTACTTCAGGTTCTATGGCCATAGGGCAAGCATTTGAAGCGATAAAGTATGGTAAACAAACCATTATGCTAGCAGGTGGTGCAGAAGAGCTCAGTGCAGCAGGTACGGCTGTTTTTGACGTATTACTTGCAACAAGTGGAATGAATGAGCAACCTGAGAAAACGCCACGTCCCTTTGATGCTGATCGGGATGGTTTAGTTGTTGGTGAAGGTGCAGGTTGCTTAATATTAGAAGAATATGAACATGCCAAAGCACGTGGTGCTAAAATTTATGCAGAAGTTCTAGGCTATGGTACCAATACAGATGGTCAGCACGTCACACGTCCAGACTCAGAAATGATGGGGCGCTGTATGCAATTGGCACTTAAAGATGCAAATATTGCTGCGGAACAAATTGATTATGTGAATGCACATGGTACATCAACCGATCAAGGTGATATTGCTGAAAGCCAAGCCACAGCACGAATTTTAGGTAAAAAACCGATCAGCTCTTTAAAAAGTTATTTTGGGCATACTTTAGGTGCTTGTGGAGCAATAGAGGCTTGGCTCAGTATTGAAATGATGCATCGAAATTGTTTTATTCCAACACTAAATTTAGATAAAATTGATCCACAATGTGGTGATTTAGATTATATTGTTGGGCAAGAAAGAACGATAAATGCTCAAATATTGATGACCAATAATTTTGCATTCGGTGGTATTAATACCTCCATTATTTTTAAACGAATCTAATAAGAGTAGAGAGCATAAAAATGTTGATTAAAAAACTATGTATCACAGCAATATTGTGTTTTGGTGGGGTAGTATCAGCTCAAGCGGCAGATCAAATACATAATTTTAATTTTAATGAAGCTGTTGATCGTGCTGTTGCAGATGGTTTTTTAGATGGTTCAGTGAAGTTTTATCTTGATGGAACAAAATCTGGTGGTCAAGTTGTGCAAAAAGGCTTAGTGACCAATAAAAAAACCAATGGTTTCGCTAAAAAAGCAGAAACTGCATGTGACCACGTACTTCGTTCAGCACTCATTCAATTTCAAAATACAGCAAAAGCAAAAGGTGCAAATGCTGTTACCAATATCGTCAGTTTCTATAAATCGAATGAAAGTAAAAATTCAACAACGTATGAGTGTGCTAAAGGTACAGCTGTTGCTGCTGTTGCATTAAAAGGTGATATTGTAAAATTCTAAATTTTGAGTGAGATAAATTGGGCCAATGAAACACAGAACGATTCAAATACATGTTCAGCCATTGGCTCAGTTTGTTGTTTTAGATAAAAATAATTTTCAAGATTTGCCCACTTTTAATGCGTATAAAAAAAATAAAATTTATCAACAACGTAATCAGTTTATCTCCAAGTGCCTAAATAAAATTATTTTAAATGATGATTTTGTTAAAACTGAATTCGGTAAGCCTTATTTACTTCCACATCATCTCCAATCGCATCCTCATTTTTCATTCAATCATTCCCACAGTCAAAATTACTATGCTTTAGCAACCAGTAATTCTGTTAGGAATATTGGTGTGGATATTGAAGACCTAGATCGCAAAGTTCGTTTTGAAGCATTGGCAAAACATGCGTTTCATCCCAATGAATATCAGACTTGGGAATCGTTAGAGTTTGATCCAATCTATTGGTTTAAAGTCTGGACGACAAAAGAAGCGGTACTGAAGGCATCTGGTTTAGGTATACGAATGAGTTTGAATGAGTTGGATACGCAAGCACATGCAACTGATCATGGTGGCATTTGCCAGCATCCGCTCATTGGTGTATTTGCTTATCAAAATTACCAGTTAAGTCACAGTATGCTGGCGGTGGCGTGGCAATCAGAATATTCATGTAAAGGTTTTGCTTTTCCTCAGATTGAAATTATTCAGCATTAATAAACCACAAAATAAAAAAGCTCATCCGAAGATGAGCTTTTTATATAGAAATTTTTCTTAATGTGGAATATGTTCTTCTTCGTCTTCAAACTCTGGCTTAACTTGAACAATAAAGTCATTACGGTTCAGACCACGCCATAATGCGAATGCAGTACCAATGTAGATGGATGAGTATGTACCCACAAATACACCGACAAACATTGCGACAGAGAACCAATGCAAGCCATCTCCACCTAAAACCATCATTGCTACGACTACGAGCAATAAGGTCATTGATGTATGGATGGTACGCTTTAAGGTTTCAGTTAAGGCAATATTCACAATCTCTAATGGCTCTGCACCACGAATTTTACGGAAGTTTTCACGGATACGATCCGAAACAACAATATTATCGTTTAGTGAGAAGCCAATAAGCGCAAGGATGGCAGCAAGGACAGTTAAGTCAAATGGCCATTGCATCATTGCAAAAATACCGATGGTCACGATTACGTCATGTAAGAGTGAAAGTACGGCACCAATTGCCAGTTTAAATTCAAAGCGAATGGTGACATAAACAAGCATTAACAGCATTGCAAGTGCGACAGCACCAGCAGAGCGGATATACAGTTCATTACCCACTTGACCACCAACAACATCGACTTTGTGTACATTCGCTTGATTGTTTGGAAGTTGCACAGCTTTGGTAATGGTATTGCTTAAGTCATCAACTTTAACATCATCCTGCACAGGCATACGAACCAAAAGGTCACGATTAGTACCAATGGTTTGTACAACAGGGTCACGGAAGCCCGCTTTAATCAGTGCTTCAGAAACATCAGTGGCTTTTACGGGTTGGCTATAATTAAGCTCCGCAGAAATACCACCTGTAAAGTCTAAACCTAGATTTAGACCTTTGGTTGTAATAAAGAAAATACTTGCAATAGTCAAAATGATGGACATGATTGCCGCTGGTTTGGCAATCTTCATGAAATTAATCATGCGTTCATCATCTGGACGACTATATTTCTTGTCTTTGTGTTGAGTCACTTCAGTCATCATAGATCTCCTTAAATGCTCAACTTCTTCAAATTACGTTTTTTACCGTAAATAATTTGGACGATGCCGCGTGTTACAGTAATTGCCGTAAACATTGAGCAAACAATACCAATCATTAGCGTGACGGCAAAACCTTTGATTGGACCAGTACCAATCGCAAATAAGATGAAGGCAACTAAGAATGTGGTTAAATTCGAGTCAAAAATGGTGTTATAAGCTCGATCATAACCCGCGATAATGGCTTGTTTGGGCGAAGCCCCCCAACGCATTTCTTCTCGTATTCGCTCACAGATCAGTACGTTGGCATCTACTGCCATACCAATGGTGATAACAATACCTGCAATACCCGGTAAGCTGAGTGAAGCACCAATCCATGACATAACAGTGAGGATCATCGCAAGGTTAATCACCAATGCAAAGTCTGCAATTAAACCGAATAGACGGAAGAATACAACCATCCAAAGCGCTACAAGTGCAAAACCAACAATGGTCGAAGTAACACCTTTCTCAATGTTTTCTTGACCAAGGCTTGGACCGACAACGCGTTCTTCAACGAAGTACATGGGTGCAGCAAGCGCACCTGCACGTAACATCAGTGCAAGCTCAGCAGCTTCTTGTGGAGAATCTAAACCTGTAATACGGAATTGTGATCCGAGTACTGCTTGAATGGTTGCAGCATTAATCACAACCGATTCTGAGTATGGGGTACGAACTTCAGTTTGAACACCCGTCACAGGGTCGGTTACTGTACTAATCTTTTGTTTATTTTCAATAAACAATACTGCCATACGTTTACCTACAGCAGTACGAGTCGCATCTGCCATAAGTTTACCGCCAGCCGTGTCCAAAGTAATATTGACTTCAGCACCACCAGAGTCTTGGCTAAAGCCACTCGAAGCGTTTTGAACACGCTCACCTGTTAAAATACGGTTACGGTTCAATAATAATTCTTTACCGCTGTCTAAAGACTCATACGCAAAAACTTCTGTGCCCGGAGGTGTCGGTTGTCCATTATATTTACCTGTGTAGCGGTCAATATATTGGTCGTTTAAATCAGACACTAAACGGAATTCTAAGTTTGCAGTACGACCCAATACACGTTTTGCTTCAGCAGTATCTTGCACACCTGGAAGTTCAACCACAATTCGGTTGCTACCTTGAGTTTGTACAAGTGCTTCAGCCACACCTAACTCATTAATACGATTACGTAAAGTGGTTAAGTTTTGGTTTAAAGCATAAGACTGAATTTCTTGTTTGGTTACATCGTTATACGTTAACTTAAGCGTAGAACCAGAATCAGTTGCAAGCGCTTGTTGCGTATATTTATTACCATCACGACGTAAAAAATCCATTGCAGCAGCACGGTCATCATTATTTGCAAATTGAATCGAAATTGCGTTGTTACTCAATGACAAACTATTGAATTTAATTTTGTTGTCACGGAATTCACGACGTAAATCCGTTGCAGATGTTTCCATACGCTGGGCAATGGCTTTGTCCATATCAACTTCAAGTAAGAAGTGAACACCACCACGTAAGTCCAAACCAAGTTTCATTGGTTTAGCACCAATTTTTTGTAACCACTCAGGTGTGGTTGGCGCAAGGTTTAATGCAACCGTATAATTATCACCTAGGCCTTGGCTGAGTGCATCTTTAGCTTTTAACTGTGCTTCAGAACCACTTAAACGAAGGAGTGCGGCATTATTGGTGAAAGTATTATCATGACTGGTAATATTTTCGCTTTTTAATATTTGCTCTGCTTTTTGTATAACTGTCTGATCAATTACAGTACCAGCCTTGGCACCCGAAATTTGAACAGCAGGTTCATCAGGATACAAACTTGGCAGTGCGTATAATGTACTGATCACAAGCACAACAAGGATCAGTATATATTTCCATGCAGGGTAACGCATTTGCTGTCTTCTTAAAATGAAAAAGTCGTGCAGGTAGCACGACTATTTTATGATTAAAGGTTATTGAGTGTGCCTTCAGGTAATACTGAAATGACACTTGCACGTTGAATTTTAACTTCGTTACCACGGCTGAGTTCAACAACGGCAAAGTCACCTTCAATTTTGGTGATACGTCCCATTAAACCACCAGCAAAGACAACTTCACTTCCTACGCCTAGACTTTCGACCAAAGAGCGGTGTTCTTTCGCACGTTTTGCTTGAGGGCGCCAAATGAGAAAGTAAAAGATCGCAACAAAAACAGCAATCATTAAGATGTTTGCTATCATGCTTGGGCCTTGTGCAGCCGCTGGAGCAGCGTGAGCAGAAGAAATAAAGAAGCTCATTTTAGTTTCCTAAAGTTAAATAACTGGTGTCAAAAATATGATGTTTAAATCGACTTGTTCTGCAATTTACCTTGTCTTTGGATTCAGCGCAAATACTGTTGTGCGAATCTTGAGAATAGAAGGCTAGTCTTCAGGGCAAGGTGGAACTTCTAAGCCACGACGTTGATAGAAATCTTTGATATAGGCATCAAAAGTATCATTATCAAGTGCATCACGAATATCTTGTGTAAAACGTTGGTAATAACGTAAGTTATGAATGGTTCCGAGCATCGAACCGAGCATTTCACCACATTTTTCTAAATGGAAGAGATAAGCACGGCTGAAGTTACTACATGTATAGCAGTCACAATGTGGATCAAGTGGACGTTGGTCATGACGATATTGCGCATTACGAATACGCACTAAACCATCAGTCACAAAATAATGACCATTACGTGCATTACGTGTTGGCATTACACAGTCGAACATATCGACACCACGACGAATTGCTTCAACGATATCTTCTGGTTTACCTACACCCATCAAATAACGTGGTTTATCCGCAGGCATTTTAACTGGAAGATAATCAAGTACTTTGATCATTTCATCTTTTGGCTCGCCAACAGATAAACCACCAATTGCAAAACCATCAAAATCAATTTCTTTTAAGCCATTTAAGGATTCTTCACGAAGGTCTTCATACATACCGCCTTGAATAATACCGAAGAGGGCATTCTTATTTTTTAACACATCATGATGTTGTGTTTTACAACGCTTTGCCCAACGTAGGGAAAGTTGAAGCGATTTTTGAGCTTCTTCATGCGTTGCAGGATAAGGCGTACATTCATCAAAAATCATTACGATGTCTGAATTCAACGTATGCTGAATATCCATTGAAATTTCAGGCGATAAGAAAACTTTTGAGCCATCAATTGGAGAACGAAAAGTTACACCATCTTCTTTAATTTTACGCATCGCACCCAAGCTAAACACTTGGAAACCGCCTGAATCTGTCAGAATCGGTTTATTCCATTTCATGAAACCATGTAAACCACCATGCTCACGAATCACATCTAAGCCCGGGCGAAGATATAAATGGAAGGTATTACCTAAAATAATTTGTGCTTTGATATCTTCAATATCACGCGGGAGCATACCTTTAACCGTGCCGTAAGTCCCCACTGGCATGAACACAGGCGTTTCAATTACGCCGTGTTCCAAGGTTAAACGGCCACGACGAGCACGACCCGACTGACCTAAATTTTCAAACTTCATAGAATACCCGAATCTGGCGAAAAAACAGTTCGCTGATTGATTGTTGCAAAAGGGGACTATTTTCCTAGATTCTGAGGTTGGAAGCTACAAAATTTACAATATTCTTATAAGTATATGATTCTTTGCTAATGATATTTTATTGGCGGATATCCAATGAAATTAAAGTGGGTTCATTGGTTTTGTAAACGGTAAGGTGTTTTTATCACAAATAGATGAAGCTTCTGCACTTCATCTAGATCTCAATTTTTATACTTTATAAAATTGTTTAATACGGTCTAAAATTTCTTCTTTATCCAATGCAAATTGATCACCATCAATGGCTGAAATATGGCTAATCAAATTTTGAATATATGGGTTTACTTCTAAAAAATAAGATTCTAAGGAAAGTAAGTAGGCTTGATGCGCAATAAAAAGAGGATCATACGGTTCAATATTTTCTACAATTTGTGCTAAATCAATTAAAACATCTTTATCTAATTGACTGAGTTTTTCCACAGATGGCTTAGTTTTAATGTTAACCGTTTTGACATTGGCAATAAATTCATAGAGTAAAGATGAAGACGGATTGAGTTCAATCGCAGACTGAATCGCAACCTCATGCTTATTGTGCATACTGATAAAAAATAAAACTTGTTCTGGTTTGAGGCGATAGATGGTCGTCAAAAACTCTTTTGCTTGACGCATTCCTTCAATATAAATTTTGAGGCTATTGTGTTCTGTCATGCCAGAAGAACTATTGATATAGGCTTTAGAAAGAATCGACTCTTGAAAATATTCTTGCATGCTATTTTTTAAAAGATTCAAACCATCGTTGATGTTGTTACTGCGATATTTCCATTTTTTAATATCCCATTTATCATCTTCAGCTAAGTATTGTTTTGCATCTTCAATGTCATTGAATAAACTTTTTTCAGTCGAAATTGTTACATAATCAACGGCATAAAACTCATCCAAGACCAAAGTAAAGGCATAGATCTGATCTTTTTTAAAACGGTAATAGAGCGCTTGAAACTCATCAATTAATACCGTTTTTAAAAAAGGAATTTGGCTTGGTTCTAAGTCAAACATGCGACGACTCACTTTTCTATTCTTTTAATGTTTCGTTGTACCTTAACTTTTTTGTTAAGATTATTTTAAATATAAGTGCTTTAAATCTTAAGTAAAAACCTATATGGCAATATTATTAAGTTTTTATTTCATTATTCTTAATAATCGCGCTTTCTTACAAAATTATAGGAATACCTAAATAAATGGTATTCCTTTGAAAATTAAGTACTATACTCGTATAAATTATACTCAAAATAATAAGATTTTAAAGTGTTATTTTTGTCACGTTTTAATTAAAAATTCGGTCGGTAGTCAAAATTTTGTGCCACAACAGCATCTGAAAAAGGAAGGATCGGTTTTTTCGCCAAAGTAATGGTATTGATCATATTGTTTGGGAAGACTTCAATTGTATTGTTAAAGGCTTCTACATTGCGATTAAAAATGGTAATTGCTGCACCAACATTTTCATTTTGTTCTTGAATATCATCCATCATTTTTGCATACAAGGTATTGGCTTTAAGTTCTGGGTAGTTTTCAACCACAACATTGAGGCTACGCATAAGATCTTGGTTCAACTTCTCAATCAATTGAAGTTGCGAAACATCGGTACTGGTGGTGTTCAAATTTAAAATTTGCTGACGTAATTCAGTGACTTTTTCTAAAGTTGATTTTTCAAATTGAGTGTATTGGCTCAGTGTTGTTTCAAGCGTTTCTAAGGTTTTAACTTTTTGGCGTTCAAAGTTAGCAACTTCTGCCCATGCACGTTTAGTGGCGTTGAAATAACGGACAATGTTGTTGCGAATTGAAATTGCCCAAACAATCGCAACAATGAAAATTGCAATAAAAATCAATAAACCCATGTGTATTATTCCTTCGTTGTTATGATGTGGTTATGAAATTAAGTTTAGCATGCTCTGTTTAAATTTTTCATATTCAGGCATGGTTAAAGTACGTAAATGACCTCTCAACAATGAGATATCATGAATGTCCTGTTTTTTTCGAGAGACTCTAAATAAGTTTTGATCACCCAAATAGCAGAGCATATTTTCTTGAAAATGATAGACCACATCGCCTGAATAATTTTGAAAAAAATCACTCAATTTGAGCGTCATACTTGGGCTAATGCTTCGTGCAAGTTGCTGTTGATCATAGCCAAAAATATGTAAATTTTGATTGACTAAAATATCACTGGTTGACCAAGTTTGTGTATAGGGTTCAATAAAATCATTACGTTTATTGGTTGCCGCAAAGCCCAAAGCAGGCATTTGAAAGACAAAGGCTCCCCATAAATCTTTCTCAATTTCTTTAATTTTCTGTTTTTGACTGTCGATGCCATAAAGGGCGAATTCATCCACATAGTGATATTGAAATAACATGACTTGATGTTCAATTTCTCCATCGTGCCATGTGGTGGATGCAAATTGAGTGAGTTCGTTTGAAACATTACCTTGATAAAAGAAAGGAAAAGTTTGTTTGAGCTTACTCATAACCAATAATGTGCTACTTGTGCTTGAGATATGCTTTGGTGTTTGATTAAAGTGTAAATCGTATCGAAGGAACATGATGCGTTCTTCAAGAAACGAGATAATTTCATCAATCGGCTCATTACTTTCATAAATTAAATAGGCGACAAAGCAACATAATAAGCCCGCAGTGAAGCTTAAAGGGTATGGAAGGTAGTGATGAGTAATCCAACCTGAAAGACAAATCACAATTCCAATAATAAACAGCAAGCGTGGAATAATGTTGTGAAAATATAAATCTTTGTTTTCACGCCATGGATGCAAACCATCTAAAATATCTTGAGCTGACTGTGCTTGTTGACCTATTTTCCAAAGACGAGTGATATTCGCCATCACATGTTGATTTCTTTTGGTTCTGATATGCAGTAATCGTTCAACAGTTTCTATAGGCATGGACGCAAAATATATCATTAAAAGGGTTTAAATGAGGGGTATGGGTATTTTGTTGATTCGACTTCTTGCATCAAGCCTTTCTTACGAAACCGTATTTGTCATCCTTTGATCAGAAAAATAAAGAAGTTTGAGTATTGATGCAAAATGTCTATTTATTATGCTGTAAATGAATGAACTTAAAAAGTAAATTTATTCCCGCTTCATTCAATATATTGAATAAAGTCTTCGCTTGCGAAACAGTGTGCTCATCCTCAGAGAAGAAAACTGAGGTTATGAATATTTCTGTAAAATATGTCTTAAAGTGTATTGATCAAAGATTTCTGAATAAAAAAATTAGACAATCTAAAATGCAAAAAAAATCAAAGCATAGAAAAACTTCAGTTTATTTATTGATCGAGCTGTAATGTGGTTGAATTTCTCTTAAAAGTTCAAGGAGAGAATCTCTGAGTTGCTCATAATTTGGCATACACAGATTTTCTAAGTTGGCTGCTAAATCTTGTACAGTTTGAATAGATTCAACATCCGAATACTGTTTGAGAATATCTGTTTTAAATAACCAACACATTGATGGACTTTGAGGGTGAACATAGACATCTCCTTTGAAATTTCCGAGTACACGCTCAAGTGTAAGAATGTGCTGAGGCGTGAAAAACTTGGCCAATTGCATTTCATTGACACCACTCAGTTGATATTGCTCATCAAAACGAATATCTCCACTCGACCATTTTACGCCTAAACGACATGCTCTTTTTTGTTTGGTTGCAATACTGATTCCCGAAATTGGAAAATTTTCGAGCATAATTCCCCATAAATCATAATGGCGATATTCAGTTTTCTTTTTGCCTTCAGAATCTTCAGTTTCTTCTTCATCAACATAGTGATAATTAAACAGCATGTAGGGGTAAATCTGTTGATCTATTTGCCATTGCCCATAGACTTCATTACGAATGATATTTTCATGATTTCCTAAACTAAAAAGAGGAAAATGATAAGGCGATTGAATAGTGTGGTTAAAGTTTTCTGCATTGAATTGAATTTGATACTTTTGTTCTAAGACTTTTTGCTGTGTGTATTGAATCAAGTCATTTAAAGGACGTTTAGAGGTACGTTTATAAAAAGCAAAGGCAATACTTAAAACAGCAATAACAAAAAAGTAGGGATGAACTGCAAACATTAAAATAAGACATAAAATGCCAAAAACAAGAAATAGCCAAAACGTATAATTCTGTATAGATAGGCTTGGATCATCTTTCCATTGTTTAAGCGTTTCAATAAATTGCGGATAATCAGACTGAGTTGCTAGAAGTTGATTAATCGCACCAATATTATTTAATGTTTTTTGATTGTTGATATGCTGATTTAGAAAAGTATTTTTAATTTGATCAACTGAATTATTCATTGTTACTGTTTGAATTTAATTTGTATTGAATGAACTAAGATAAGAAAGATCGCAGTTCAGTTGCAAGTTTTAGTTGTTCTATTTTACAAATAAGATATTTTAATCTAATTAGTAAATGCAAGGTATTGCTGATAGATCAATACCTTGCAAAGAAATTCAAGGCTTTTAATTGATAACTTTATCTACCAACATCGCATCACCATAACTAAAGAAGCGATACTTGCTTTCAACAGCGTGTTGATAAGCTTTGAGAATATTTTCTTGGTTTGATAATGCTGAAACTAGCATTAATAAGGTAGATTCAGGTAAGTGGAAGTTGGTAATCAAGCGATCAACCACAGAGAACTGATAGCCAGGATAAATAAAGATTTGTGTATCGCCTGTCCAAGCTGCAATTTTTCCACTGCATGCTTGAGCTGCACTTTCTAATGCTCGAGTTGCTGTGGTACCGACAGCAATGACTTTATTACCACGTGCTTGTGTTTCTTGAATGAGTTTGGCAGTCGCTTCTGGAACATCACACCATTCGCTATGCATAATATGGTTTGCAATATCTAAAGTACGAACAGGTAAGAATGTACCTGCACCAACATGTAAAGTCACAAAGGCTTTATTGATCCCTTTTTGCTCAAGTTTATTTAGTAATTCTTCATCAAAATGTAAACTTGCTGTTGGCGCGGCAACGCTGGCAATTTTTGTTGGATCATTAAATACGGTTTGATAACGAACAGTATCAATATCTTCCGCCTCACGATTAAAATAAGGTGGAATCGGAAGCTGACCATAGGTGTCTAACACTTGCAAAATCGGTTGTGAAAACTCAACAATATATAGGTTTTCATGACGACCTGTTACCGTCACTTTAACGCCATCTTCACCAATAAACAGTTCAGCTCCAGCTTTAGGCGAGTTACTGGCTTTAATATGGCAATGTGCAATGGTTTGATCAAAGATACGTTCAACCAATACTTCAACAGCACCGCCAGTAGCTCGCTTACC
This sequence comes from Acinetobacter sp. ANC 3832, assembly GCF_002135415.1. GTDB lineage: Bacteria > Pseudomonadota > Gammaproteobacteria > Pseudomonadales > Moraxellaceae > Acinetobacter. The sequence goes on along the minus strand of NZ_NEGJ01000001.1, from coordinate 99,596 downwards.
TTTTAAACGAGCTTTCATGACTTTAGTGTCATTCAGTACCATTAAATCACCATCTTCAAACAAATCGAGAATATCGGTGAAGTGAAGATCTGAATGCTCACCCTTTGCATTTAAATGTAAAAGGCGAGAAGCACTACGAGTATCTAGTGGGTAGCGAGCAATAAGTTCATCTGGAAGGTCAAAGCTGAAGTCGGAAAGTTGCATGATCAAATACGATAACGGAAATAAGGAAAACTATGTGGAGTATAGTCTTTTTTCGATTTGATCGCTGAGATTGGTGCTTTATAAAGCAAAAAAACACTTTATGGTTTAAAAATAAACAATTATAAAAACTTGTCGTTGACAAGAAAATCAAACACGTTATTATACGCACACAACCTTTCCCGAGGTGGTGAAATTGGTAGACGCGGTGGATTCAAAATCCACTATCAGAGATGATGTGTCGGTTCGAGTCCGACCCTCGGGACCAAATTCAGAATCGTGAGATTCTAAAAACCCCAAGCTTGCACTAAAAGCTTGGGGTTTTTTATTGTTTAATACTTTGTTAAATAAAAAATTAGAATGTGATTTTAATTATTTAAATGAATAAAATCGTGATGTAAGTTGATTTTTAGTGAATGGGTATTCATTTTTAAATATTATTGTTATATTGCTTTATGTGGTTTTTTGTAAATTTATTTAGGGCGACTGAATAACTTCAATTGCATTGATATGGAGAGGCAGACATGAGATTAGAACTCTTGGAAATTGGTCAAGCAGACCAACTGAGCGCTTGTCGATTATCTCTATTACTCGGTGTCTTTACCACAGACAATAAAGTTGAAGGCTTTTTAAAATTTGCTCGTGGAATTTTAAACTCTGAGCGTGCAATTTTAGCATTTCATGATGAGCCTTATATTTGGTATTCCTCTTCAACGGGGTTTAAAGCCTTTCAAGCAAAGCGAAGAGCCAAACTTTCATCTTATTTTTCAAGTGATGCTGTTTTAAATGCAGATCATCCTAATTATGCTGAATTTTCAAAACATATTAAAAGCTTAGGTGTTGGACATTCACGATTAGTCGCATTTGATTTAAAAATTAATCAACATAATTCAATTGGTCAGGTGATTTTATTTGATGATCAGCTTGATGCGTTTAAACATGAGAATTTAGAACTCGTACAAGAGTTTGCGATGAGCCTAATTAATATTATTGAGTTACGCTCAGAATATGATGAATTAAAAGAACTATATGAACAGCAATCGGCTTTGAATTTTAGTAAAACAAAATTTTTCCAAATTATTGCACATGATTTAAGAGCGCCATTTCATGGGCTGCTTGGGTTTTCTGAGGTGCTTGCAGAAGAGCGGAGTACGCTTGATGAATCAAGTATTCAAAATATCGCAGATTATCTGCATGACACAGCACAATCGACATATAACTTATTAGAAAACTTATTAAATTGGGCAATGGCGGAAGGTGGACGTTTTGTTTATCACCCGATTAATTTTAAACTTAAGCAAGCAACCAAAATTGTTTTTGATGTGTTGAATTCATTGGCAATTAAGAAAAATATTGAGCTGACTGAAGATGTATCTGAAAATTTAAGAGTCTATGCAGACATCAATATGGTGACTTCTGTTATTCAAAACTTGGTATCCAATGCACTAAAATTTACCCATGTTGATGGAAGCGGCAAAGTTTCAATTCGTGCAATCCAAACTGAACAGGGTATTGAAATTTATATTCGTGATACAGGTTTGGGGATGACGGAAAGTCAGATTGAAACGATATTTGAACCGAGTATTCAGGTGAGTTTAAAAGGGACATCTGGGGAAAAAGGAACAGGTTTAGGTTTGGTGCTATGCAAACGTTTTGTTGATTTAAATCAGGGAGAGATTTCTGTGACGTCTAAAGAAGGCGACGGAACAACATTTAAAGTGATTTTACCTGTAGCAGTAGATTCACATGTGGCTTTAGTGAAAAAAGAGCCGACTTCCGCCAATCCTTAAAAAAATTAAATAATCTTTAAAATCCTCACAAAAATGAATCTGCTCCTGTTATAAATAAAAGCATAATTTAGACGTACAGGTTTTTCCGATGAACGCTGAGCAATTGCAAAAAACACTACGTGCAAGTCAGTATGCAGAACAAGTATTAAGTTTACATCAAGCAGTTTTACAACAAGATTATGCTATTGATGAATTTAGTTGTTCGCTCTCAACGGAAAAAATTCAGCAGTTGATCCAAAATACTTTGGCATTAATCACAGATGAAAACACATGGATGCGTGCAATACGTATTTTACGTGCGCGATTGATGTTTCGTTGGATTTGGCAAGATGCCAATCAACTCACTGATGTAGTGACGCTGACTCGAGAATTATCAGATTTTGCGGATGGCAGTATCAATGCAGCGAAAGATTTTGCTCTAATTCCATTGCTTGCGAAGCATGGTGAACCGATTAGTTATGCAGGAAAATTGCAAGATTTAATTGTGATTGCCATGGGGAAACTGGGTGCGCAAGAGCTTAATTTATCTAGTGATATTGACCTGATTTTTGCCTTTGATGAACAGGGTGAAACTACAGGGCGGAAAAGTATTGATATACAGCAGTTCTGTATTTTATGGGGACAAAAGATTATCTATCTTTTGGAACATATCACAGCTGATGGCTTTGTATTTCGTGTAGATATGCGCTTACGCCCTTGGGGCGATGGTTCAGCTTTAGCCATTAGCCATGTCGCTTTGGAAAAGTATTTAAGTCAGCATGGACGTGAATGGGAGCGCTATGCATGGATTAAAGCACGTGTGGTTTCTGGTGGTAAACAAGGTGAAGAGTTACTGGAAATGACTCGACCTTTTGTATTTCGTAAATATGTAGATTACACCGCATTTGAAGCCATGCGTGAAATGAAAGCCATGATTGAACGCGAAGTGGCGCGTCGAAATATTGCGGATGATATTAAGCTCGGTGCGGGCGGTATTCGTGAAGTTGAGTTTATCGTACAAGTTTTTCAGCTGATTTATGGTGGAGCAAAACTAGAACTACAAGATCGTCAATGCTTAGTGAGTTTAAAACATCTAGGTGAAGTCGGTTTATTGGATGATGAAGCTGTTTTTGATTTAGAAGATGCGTATCTATTTTTACGTCGTGTAGAACATGCTATTCAAGCTTTAAATGATCAACAGACTCAATCTTTACCGACTGAGCCTGATTTACGTAGCCGTATTAATGAAACACTCGGTTTTGCTAGTTGGGAAGATTTTATTGATGTACTCAATCAAAAACGAGCGAAAGTCATCTATCAGTTTGAACATTTGATCAAAGAAAAAGGACATGATTCGCCCGCAGAAAGTTTTAGCCAATTGGAAAAGCAATTAGATGAAGTTTTGGATGATCATGCTAAAAATTTGATTCATGAGTTTTGGTTTGGTCATGCCATTAAAAAATTACCTGCTAAAGCTGTGCAACGTTTAAAAGAGTTTTGGCCTCATCTGATTGAAGTGATTTTGCAGTCTGATAAACCACAAATTGCATTATTGCGTTTAATGCCTTTAATCGAATCTGTGATGCGCCGTACAGTGTATTTGGTGATGTTGATTGAAAGTAAAGGTGCATTACAACGCTTAGTCAAAATGGCGACAGTCAGTCCATGGATTTGCGAGGAACTCAGTCATTATCCAGTGTTGTTGGATGAATTCTTGTCTATGGATTTTGAGTTGCCTAAACGTAAAGATTTAGAAGATTCACTACGTCAACAACTATTGCGCATTGAAATTGATCAAGTGGAAGATCAAATGCGAGTTCTACGCTTATTTAAAAAATCTAATGTTTTAACCGTGGCAGCCAGTGATGTTTTAGCGGAAAGCCCACTGATGAAAGTATCTGATGCATTAACGGATATTGCAGAAGTTTCAGTCATAGCAACTTTAAACCTTGCCTATCAAACTATTGCAAAAAAACATGGTTATCCAGTCGATGCCGAAGGTAAACGTTGTTCGTTGGAGCATATTGCTTTTGCTGTGGCAGGTTATGGGAAATTGGGTGGCATAGAACTGGGTTATGGTTCTGATTTAGACCTTGTATTTATCCATTATATGGATGAACAGACCGATACTGATGGCATAAAAGCCATCAGTGGTTTTGAGTTTGCCATGCGTGTTGCGCAGAAGTTTATGTCGTTAATGACCACACAAACTTTAGATGGTCGTGTCTATGAAATTGATACACGCTTACGTCCTTCAGGTGAAGCTGGACTTCTAGTGACCAGTCTAAAAGCCTTTGAACAATATCAACTGAAAAGTGCATGGGTTTGGGAGCATCAAGCTTTGGTTCGCGCTCGTTCTATTGCGGGTGAGCAATCTCTGCGAACCAAGTTTGAAGAATTACGTTGTCGAGTTTTAACTTTGCCACGAGATGAAGAAACGGTTCGCACAGAAGTATTGAAAATGCGTCAAAAAATGAAAGACCATCTTGGATCATCAAAAGAGCAAAAAAAAGGTGGAATTTTTCATTTAAAACAGGATGCAGGTGGTATCGTTGACATCGAATTTATGGCACAGTACATTGTACTCGCATGGAGTGGGACGAATAAAGATCTCGCCCATTTTTCCGATAATGTGCGTATTCTTGAAGATGCTGCTAAAGCAGGTTGCTTATCCAGCGAAGATGCCTCAGCACTGATTCAAGCTTATCTCAGTGAACGAGCCGAGAGCCACCGTCTAGCGCTTGCGAATCATAATATGCAAGTCAATGCTGCGGATTGGCACGATACCCGAGAGATCGTTTGCAAGTTATGGCAAAGACTAATTGATCCAACTGCGACTTCCGCATTGGAAAGTGAATAATTGTGTAAAATTTTTGGAGTTGTGTCATGAATTTGGCTGATCGTGATGGTTTTATTTGGCAAGATGGACAAATGGTTGATTGGCGTGAAGCGAAAACTCACGTTTTAACACATACTTTACACTATAGTATGGGTGTGTTTGAGGGTGTCCGTGCCTATGAAACTCCGAATGGAACAGCGATTTTCCGTTTAAAAGAACACACCAAGCGTCTATTAAATTCTGCAAAAATCTATCAAATGAAAGTTCCTTATGATCACGCGACATTGGAACAGGCTCAAATTGATGTGGTTCGTGAAAATAAATTAGCATCATGCTATTTGCGTCCAATCATTTTCATTGGTTCTGAAAAATTGGGTATTGCTGCAACGGATAATACTATTCATGCCGTTGTTGCTGCTTGGAGTTGGGGAACTTACCTTGGCGAAGAAGCAATGGAAAAAGGCATTCGTGTTAAAACATCTTCATTTACCCATCATCATCCTAATGTGACCATGTGTAAGGCAAAAGCATCAGGTAACTATACTTTGTCTATTCTTGCACACCAAGAAGTGGCACATTCAGGTTATGACGAAGCAATGTTGCTCGACCCACAAGGTTATGTATGCCAAGGTTCGGGTGAAAATGTATTCTTAGTACGTGATGGTGTGATTCATACACCTGACGTAGCAGGTGGTGCACTTGATGGTATTACTCGCCAAACGATTATTACCATTGCTAAAGACTTGGGTTATGAAGTTATTGAGCGTCGTATTACCCGTGATGAATTCTATATTGGTGATGAAGCATTCTTTACAGGGACTGCCGCAGAAGTAACGCCAATCCGTGAGTATGATGATCGTCAAATTGGTGAAGGTGTTCGTGGTCCAATCACAGCACAAATCCAGAAAGCATATTTTGATGCTGTGCAGGGCAAAGACCCTAAATATGCACACTGGTTGACTTACGTAAAATAAGTTGATGAGTTAAGATTAAAGGCGGAACGGATGTTTCGCCTTTTTTATTGGTAAATACTTAGATTTTGTAGTTTGAACATTTGCACAGGAAATTTTATGCATATTGTCTATGTTAGTGATGGTAAAGCAGGGCATCGCTCACAAGCAGTTGGTTTATATCAAGCGATGCAAAGACAGAGTGCAGAAAATGTAACTTTTGAAGAAATTAATATTACCGATCTTCCTATTTTTTCATTATTGATGGGGTTATTTAAACATTCCATTGGAATAGTCACCAAAAAACCAGACTTTATTTTTGCTGTAGGTAGTCATACTCAGTTACGTGTTTTATTGCTTGGAAAAATTTATCAGCAAGCAAAAACTATTGTGATGATGAAGCCTAATTTCCCATTTCATTGGTTTGATTATGCCATTATTCCAGAACATGATGATGTTGAAGCATCTGAACATGTCATTATCACAAAAGGTGCATTGAACCCAATTGTGAATGAACAGCGACATGAATCAAGTCGAATTCTTATTGCTTTGGGTGGTTCATCTAAACGTCATCAATGGAATGATCAAAAGGTTTTAGATTCTATTCAAGCAATTGTTGAGAATAATTTGAGTGCTGCTGTGATATTAACCACATCACGCCGTACACCTTCAGAGTTTTTAGTTCAGCTAGAACAGCAGAAATATGCATCTCAGATTCAAATTTTTCCTGTTGAAGAAACACCGCAAGGTTGGATCTTTGAGGAAATGCAAAAAGCTGAAGCGGTATGGGTGACTGAAGACAGTGTATCCATGATTTTTGAGGCATTGACTGCAGGTTGTAAAGTCGGTGTGATTAAAGTGGATCGAATTAAATCTGATAGAATAACGCAAATGGTTGATCGACTCTTATCTTTGCATCAAGAAGATGAAGCGTGTCAAAATAATTTGATCAATCTTCATTTAAATGAAGCAACAAGAGTTGCTGAAATTTTATTTAAAAATAGAGATGTTTGAAATAAATGAAAATTTTACATATCGCAAATTTTGGCTTTAATAAACAAGGTGCACATTTTTATTGCACCGACCGTAAAATTTCAGCGGGATTAACTGAAAATGGTCATTTTGTTTATGATTTTAGCTTTCGTGATATGGCACGAATGGGTACGATTTTTAAAACTAAAAAATTAGGCGCGAATTGGGCGAATAAAGAAATTCTAAACATTGTGGATAATCTTGAACCTGATTTAATTTTGATTGGTCATAGTGATTTAATGAACCCAAATGTTCTAAAAGAAATTAAGCAACGATATCCAAAAACTAAAATTGCCTTTTGGTATGTCGACCCCTTGTATCTAGAGCATAAATTGGGTTTTGTGCATGAATTTTCCCCTTATTTAGATGCTATTTTTTGTACGACTGGTGGCGAATATTTACAAAAGCTTAAACAGTCGCATTTGAAAGTGGCTTATATGCCAAATATTGGGCATCGGAATGTAGAGCAATTAAAACAATTTGAATCAACTAGCATTGATAAAGATTTTATTTTCTGTGGTGTTGTTTATAAAGAACCTGAGCGGGAAAAGTTCTTAAAAGATTTAGCTGATACTTTAAAAAGCAATCATATCCAATATCAGTATTATGGTTGTTTTGAGCAAGCTGGCGTTTATGGTAAAGGTTATTATCAGGTTCTTTCTCAATCACGAATGGGGCTTAACTTTTCACGTAAAAATGATGTCACACTTTATAGTTCTGACCGAATTGTTCAGTTAACGGGAAATGGTTTACTGACATTTAGTCCCAGAATTCCAAGTTTTGAAAAGCTTTATACAGATCAAGAGATCATCTATTTTAATGATCAATCTGATTTGGCAGAAAAAATTCAGTTCTATGCTTTGCATCCAGAGCAAGCAAAACAGATTGCAGAAGCAGGCTGGAATAAAACTCGCTCAAGCTTTAATGCTAAACGTATTACCCAATTTATGGTTGAAGTGACTTTTGATCAACCCTTGTCTGAAGCCTATGAGTGGGCACATGAGGTTTATGTATGATGTGGTTACTTTATATTGTGATTGGCATAATTGGGTTAGCAGCAGTGCTATATTTATTAGGTAATTATACTTTTTGGTTGCCATTTCGTAGCGCAAAATTACCTAGAGTTGTGATGCTGCATCAGGTTACGCCACATACAGAAGCATCCGGCATGAATATGCCACCTGAAAAATTTGAACAATTTCTACAATATTTAGTCAAAAGGAACAGTACTTTTTGCTTTGTTTCAGAGTTAGATCAATACCAAGGGCAAAAGAATATTGTTGCACTTTCATTTGATGATGGCTTTTTAGATAACTATCAATATGCATATCCATTATTAAAAAAATACAATGCGAAAGCGACTATTTTTCTTGCGACAAAAATTGAAGGTATTGAAAAGTTAAATGCAGAGCAAATTCAAGAAATGTCGAATTCGGGTATGATTGAGTTTGGTGCACATACACAACATCATGTGAATTTATTAAAATTAAGTGATGATATTGCTTATGCGGAAATGCAGGCATCTAAACAAGATGTTGAAGCACTTGTTGGAAAATGCCCAAGTTTTGCATATCCTTTTGGACGTTTTAATGAAAAACATCAGCAAATGGCTAAGGATATTGGTTTTAAAAATGCTGTCTCAACGCGTAAAAAAATTGAAGCTTATACCGAATCCAATCAATTTAATATTCCTCGTGTAAGTACTCATGGTGCAATGAATGCATTACAAATGCGTATCGCTTTAGCCAAAGGACGTTATAAATTATGAGTATTCCATGTAGTGTCTATATCGTTACCTTGAATTGTGGTGCTTGGTTGGAAGATACTTTAAAGAGTGTGGTTGATTTTGCTGAAGTCATTATTTTAGATTCTGGTAGTACTGATAATACTTATGCTATTGCTCAAAAATTCTCAAATGTACGAATAAGTCACCAAGATTGGCAAGGTTATGCAGCTCAGAAAAGTTTAGCATTAGCTCAGTGCCAACAAGAATGGGTGCTGAATTTAGATGGTGATGAGGTACTTTCTGATGAACTAAAGCAAGAAATTATTGTAACAATTCAGAAAGATGAAATTGATGCGTTAATTATTCCAATCAATGATGTTTTCTTAGGTGTTCCCAATAGTAAGCATACGAAAAAACATGCCAAAGTTCGTTTTTTCCGTAAAAGTAAAGGGCATTATGATTTAGAAAATAAAGTGCATGAAAATGTCATAATTAATGGTGAAAGTGTTCGTGCTAATGGTGATATTTACCATTATGGTGAATCAAGTATTTTTGTCAAAGTTGAAAAAAACAATCAATATTCAAATTTAAAAGCCGCCGAAAAATTTCAGAAAGGCAAACAGCCGAGTTTAGCCAAGCTTATTGTTGTTATGCCACTGACTTTTTTTAAATCCTACTTCATTCGCCGTAGTTGTTTAAATGGTTGGCGTGGTTTTGTAAATAGTATGATTAATGCTTTTTATGCTTTTTTAAAAGAAGCAAAACTGTTTGAACAACATTTAAATGCTAAAAAAGATAAACAGGATTCTAAATGAAAATTGTTCAAATTTTAGCAACTAGTGGTGGCATTGGTGGATTAGAACAGCATACTTTTAATTTGGTCAATGAATTGGCTAAAAGCAATGAAGTACATATTATTGCGCATCCTTGTTATGCAGAAAAATTTAATATAAATGTTCATTTTCATGCACTCGACTTTTCTCGTAGTCGATGGAATATTATATTGCTCTGGCAACTTTTTTGTTTAATAAAGAAGATTCAGCCTGAAATTGTGCATGCCCAAGCAGGTAAGGCATCTGAGCTTGTTGCACGAATTAGAATGTTTTTGCCTCAAGTTAAGCTAGTAACTACAATTCATGGGACAAAAAAAAATAAGTTTGCATATTTAGTGGGCGATGCTGTGATTGCAGTTAGCCAAGCTTTGACGCAAGGTATTCCTCAGGAAAAAGCGTATATTGTCTATAATGGTGTTTATCCTCAAGCACAGCTTTCTGCTGATGCAAAGCAAAAGTTAAAACACAGTGTCGACCAACAATTTCCAAATTTAGATTCAAGTAAAAAAATTGTCATGTGCATTGGTCGCTTGGAGCCTGTAAAGAATATTGCTTTACTAATTAAAGCGATGCAGAGAATTGATGCAAATTTATGGATCGTGGGTGAAGGATCATTGCGTCATATCTTAAAACAACAAGTACAACAACAGAATATGCAAAATAGAGTGGCTTTTTTAGGTTTTAGAACTGATGCTCGTGATTTACTGCAAATCGCTAATATCGTAGTTTTATCTTCTGATCGAGAAGGTTTTCCTTTGGTTATGGTCGAGGCATTACAAGCAGATAAAGTAATGGCATCGACTAAAGTTAATGGTGTAATCGAATGGTTTCCAGAAAGCTATCTTGCAAGTATCGGTGATTCGAATGAATTGCAAAATGCAATTGAAAATGCTTTAACGGATAAAGCGCAGCAAGATTTTGAGCCATTATTTATAAGAGCTAAAAAAGAACTTACAGTTGAAGCAATGGCTCAACAGACTTTTAATATTTATCAAAAATTACTAAAATCCTGATTATTTGGGGGATAAACGAATCGCATCGAGTACCACAAAGTTATTTTCAGTATTAATGGTATGACAGCCGTCATCACTTGTATTCCAATGTGGTAAAACAACTTCTAATAATTGTTCATGGTACTCAGTTGGACTCAATTTAATAATTTCTTTTAGTTCAATATTGCCACCATAGCGCTTTAAAGAGTCTTGACTAGGGCGGATAAGTTTATCGCCGTAGATAAAAGGCTTACCTGCCATTCTAAATTGTTGATAACCACGACAAATTGGATTTTGTGGGTGTTCTTTCCAATTTGGCTGGAGAATATTTTCAGTAAAAAACAAATCTAGACGATCGCCAAATTTTTTACAATCACGACGTGTTGAAGTAAATAAATACCACATACCTTCATAATAAAAAGGTGTTGTATCAACAGCTTCAATATTCTCTAAAAGATTTGAATGTTTTTCCCATTGCATTGGAAAATCTGTACATTTCCAAAGCTCGACGGTTTTATTGGCACAGGTTTCAGGAATCATATACCAGTCATTTTCAACTTTAAAAACACATGGATAAGATAGATGATAATCCAGTTTTAAAATAGTTTGGGGATCAGTATATCTACCATCTTTAAAGACTTCTAATACTGATAAAAAACCTACAGGGTGCTGATCATCAACTTCTTCAAAGAAGATAAAATGACGATTATTATCTTCTACATAAAAACAATCAGCAAAAGTGAAGTTTTTAGGAGAGTGGATTTCAAATAAATCGACTAATTGGTCTTGATTGTTAAGAGGTTGGTTGAGCCAGCCAAAACGCATATACCAATGAGAGTCAAATGACTTTTGTTTTTGTTTTTGTTGATATTTATACCATTTCTTTAAAAATAAACGCTTCATTTGAGGGAAATCAATTAAAATCTATCAAAGTTATTTTACAATAGTTAAGATGATAGTTGGGCTAAAAGGTGGTGACTAATGCAAGTTTTTATTATTAGTATTGAAGATGAAAACTCTCCTCGATTATGTAAGTTTTTGGGTCAGCCTTTTTTTCAAAATGGTCAGCTCCCTTTTAAAAAAATAGGGATTAAAGGTGGTGAGCTTTCCGCAAAACAATATTTTGAACAAGCGGTAAAGGGGCGCTCGAAGCCATTAACACCTGGGGAGTTAGGGTGTACGTTGTCGCATATTCAAGCATTGAATATATTTCTTCAAACAGAGGATGATTACGCATTAATTTTTGAAGATGATGCTATTTTACCTACAGATTTTTCGTTACAAACTATAGAGGATGAAATAAAAAGAATTAACTTATCCAGAAATACTCTTTTTAGTCTAGGTGGTATTCAAATGAAAGAGTGTTTGAAGATAAGAGGGAAATTTAAAGAAGAAGACTTTTTGAATCAAAAAATCCTAGAAGTTGTTCCTGATTTTTATCATCGTGTAAATTATGCCTTTGCCTATATTGTTGATCGTGAAATGGCACGTACATTAATTAACTATCATCAACCAATGCGAAAAGCAGATGACTGGGGATATTTATTTGATTTTAATGATCAATCTCATATTCTGATGACTTATATTGTTGATCATCCTGAAATTGAAATGGGCGAAAAAAATTTACAGTTGAGTGCAATTGAAGCTGAACGTGCAATTTCCAAAGATATTCCCCAAAGTAAATATGGTCAAGGTTTGACGAAAAATCTAGCTAAGTTTTCGAACAAACAGTATTTTAAATAGAATATTGTCTTTTAGATTTATGCAAAAATTTTACTTAGAGTGAACAAGAGAAGTCTTACGTTAGCATCGTTATTTATATATACAATGTAGGCTGAGTAATTTCATAAAATTAAGCATTCAGATATATACTTAATGCTTTAACGAATATTTTTAAAGTTTAAGGCTGGAAATTTTTATATAGGAAGTACACAAATAAATAACAGTGACTGTTAGTGTATAATTAAAAATTCTAGAAAACTATGTTGAATCAATTTCAACACTCTGAATCATCGAAGTCTAAAAGAGAATTTTTTTTAAACTTTTTCTTTAGAAAGTAGGGGGTAATTAATTTTCGATCCGATCCTATTAGCTTAATTAAATGTGGCATGCAAGAAGGTTTTTCCTTTAATACAAGAGATTCAATAAAATATAAATTACATTTAAGGTCTATGTTTTGATAAAAAAATGCATTTTGGTCACAGTTTATGAGAGAAATACTAATTGGTATTTTCCGCATAACTTTTTGACAAACGACATATGCAATTAAATACTCTAATGCTCCTATTTTTTGGAAGTAATCATTTGGATTAATTAAATTTTTTTTTATATTGGAAATATATAATTTTACACCTATCTTTAATGCATTACCTAGCTCATCCAGCCATTCTTTAAAGAAAATATTCCCTTTTTCTGATGCTAAAAGCCAATTCTCAATAACTGGAAACTCATGTATTGTTACATTAGCCGCTCTATAATAACCAAATGCTGAGGTCTTATTTTTTTTACAGATATCAAGAATCCAATCTAAATTAGAATAAGTAATAATACTTGCATCTAGCCATAACCCACCATGATGGTAGAGAAGATGAAATCTTAATAAGTCAGAATACTGTTGTGGAGTTAAATTATTAAATTGAGAAAAATCATAATCACAATAGTTTGAAATATTTTCTTTATTTAGAAAGTTTATTTCATAAGTGGGATTCAGCTTTTGAATTTGATTAAAACAACTTAGAACAATAGCCGGTATCTCTGAGTCCCAGTACATCCAAATGATTTTAGGAATAGATACATTATACGATTTATCTTTTGGATTTAAAATAATTTCATGAGCAAAGTTATTTGGCTCTAAGTTTTTAGATCTAATATTCTTATAAAATCTTAAATTGAAAGAAAGCATTCTAAATGCTTTCCTTGTGGTTTTTCTTAAGCCCATCTAAAAAAACTCGAAAAATAATTGGAAGATTATTGGATAATTTTAATATAACTTTGCCTGTTTTTTTAATTTTAAATATTATTTTTAGTAGTTTGATTAGAAATGGAACAAATGGTTTTTTATAATTTTAATGTGAAAATTAGAAAAGTATCACAATGTGATAATTTGAATTATGGAGGATTAATGAATTTAGTTTTTACTTATTGTTTGTTTCTGTTTTATTATTATAATAATCAATAGTTTAACTTGAGATGGTGGGTGATGGGTTGTAATCTCTAGATTATCATTTATAGGGGGTGAACAATGTCATTTTTTTTTAAAGAACCTCCAAAGTGTATTACCTATCAATTAGATAACAATGGTCAATTTGTGGAAAAACAACCAATCTATACCTACTGGTGGGATGAAATCCCTAACTTTGGTGATTGGATTGGTCCTTATCTATTAGCAAAAATAACAGATCGACCGATTATTAATGTAAAAGGTGCTTCTAAAGAACATGCAATTTTTTCAGTAGGTTCAATTATTGAACATATTGATCAAGAGTTTCCCCAAGCAAAAATATGGGGGAGTGGTTTAATTAAAGCTCCTCATCGTAAGCGGTGTCGAAAAATAAATCGTTTTGTTGGAGAGGTTCATGCTGTTCGTGGATTAAAAACATTTCAAGAGCTTAAAAATTTAACTGATCTTGATATTCCTCAAATATTTGGCGATCCTGCATTATTATTACCTTATTTCTATAAACCTCAGAAAACATTAAGGACGCCCAAAGTAAGTTTATGCCCACATTTTTCTCATTTTGATTATTTTACTTCACTCGATAGTTCAGAAAAAATAGATTTGATTAAGGTCGGAGATCCTTTATTGAATGTTATTGATCAAATTGTAAATTCAGATATTTGTATTTCTACTTCCTTACATGGCTTAATTGTTGCACAAGCCTATGGTGTACCTTGGGTATGGTTAACTGTTGCAGAAAATAAGTTAGAGGGTGATAACTTTAAATTTGAAGACTTTTTTTCCACACTACACGAACAGCAAGAAATTGCTAATTATCATTTAGAATTAGCTGAAATTACCGAAGAAAACGTATTAAAAATTAGTTCATTGGCACGTAGAAGTGATTATAAATATTCTTTAAATGCACTTCTAGATAGTTGTCCAATCGTTAGAGATAGGGTTTGAATCGATAAAATACCAATTATTGAATTTTATCTATGCTAAATATCTAACAACTATGATGGCTGGTCAGCATTACCCTTAATAATCATATAAATCAGTGCGCCAAAAATCATAAATGCACCGCCAAAACTGCTTAAGCAAAAGTACAAAATACGATCTGAAGTATCTAGGTTGAATACTTGATGGCTAATAATATAGCGCATGAAACCCCATTGAATAATTGCAAATGCAATAAGAACAATCGTATGACGACGAACATCGGGACGCATAGCCATGTGGTAATATACCTATAAAATGAACCGCACTATTATGCCATTATTGAGAACTTATCTCAATTCAATAAAAATGATGCAATATCGAATGTGAAATCAAATTTGATCATTCATCGATAGAAATCTTATAGAAGCGAGAACACTCTTTTTTCTTTTCTAAAACATAAAAGCCTTTACTTCAGAGGCTTAATGAATAGAACTCATTTATAGTTTTAGGAAATATATAGGCTTTACTTATTATAAATACTGTCTTGTCCTTCAACATTTCTAAAACGTTTATAGGACCAGATATATTGTTCAGGTGCGATATTAATCATATTTTGCATTTCTTGGTTGAGCGTATCAACAGAGAGTTGTAAATCTTTAGCAAGAATGTCTGAAGATAATGTCGTGCAATGTACAGTAAAACTACTTTTATCATCATTGCGAATGCAGCTTAAGCCAATCACATTGCATTGTGTCTTATTCGCTAATTTAGAGACCAGTGTACTGGAAAGGGTGTTTTGCCCAAAAAATTGTGAATAAATACCACCTGATGGTTTTGGAAGATGATCAGGTAGGATCACCGTTAAGCCACCTTGTTTGAGGTGTTTGAAAATAGCACGGACGCCACTATCATCTGTTGGAACAAGTGTTGCATTGAATTGTTGACGGGCTTCTAACATATAGCGATTAAAGCCTTTCATTTTGCTTGGTTTGTACATTATGACAGGGGCTGTATATTTATTTAACCAAGCATTCAGTAACTCCCAGCAGCCTAAGTGTGGCACGACAACAATAATGCCTCTTTTATTGGCAAGCGCATCAATAAAGTATTGTTCACCATGAATCTGCTTCAGTAGATTAAGACTGTATTCAGCAGGTGTACCCCAACATTTCACAAATTCAAGATAAGTCATACATTGGCTTTTTAGGCTTTGCTTCACTAAGTCTTTTTGACTGACGTCATCTAAATCAGGATAAGCCAATTGTATGTTAATCGTCGTAATCCGTTTCATCGATGAGTTATAGCAACTTAGAAATAGAGCTACCCAAGTGGCAAATAACTGCAATAGAGAAAGCGGGAGCAGTGCGATAACTTTAAGAATAA
The DNA here is from genome assembly GCF_002135415.1 of Acinetobacter sp. ANC 3832. Classification (GTDB taxonomy): domain Bacteria; phylum Pseudomonadota; class Gammaproteobacteria; order Pseudomonadales; family Moraxellaceae; genus Acinetobacter. The sequence continues at coordinate 83,772 of NZ_NEGJ01000001.1, read as the reverse complement.
AATACATAAAGGATAGATCATCATAAAGATGGTGAGAGAAAACTTTAGAAAGATTGATCACAGTAATGTTTAAGCAATAAATATGAGATCAGATTCTTAAGCACAAAATATGGGGATAAGACTAGAAGGATAGAAACGTATTAGATTAATATTGAAGTGATGTTAGCAATATATTTTATCTATATAAAACCAAATCATCAGATATCTTGCATTAATATTCATGATCTTTTAATTTTTTCATGCAAAGAAATATAAAAGAATGATGCAATAAATCTATACTTTAATAAAAAGGAAACACCTATTTTAATGTATAACTAACTCTAATTATTCATTAATTTAAAAACGAATAGATGATATATCATAACTAGATATATTCAACTATCAAAAAAAATCAAAATACAGCACTTGCTTGAGTTATTTTTTATTTAGCACTGATTTTATGAGTCATCTTGTATAGCCATTCAGAACTTCTCTATTTTTCTATTCTCATGAAAAATAATTCTGTTTTAGGAAAGAAACTTATTTAAGTACTATTAAAAAAAGACCCTGCATAAGCAGAGTCTCTTAATTAACTTAATTCAACATTAAATTTGAAATTAAACTTGTTTTGTTTCTTCAGTTTTAGGTTTTTCACGTAAACGAATACCAAGGTCACGCAATTGATTTGGTTCAACTGGTGCAGGTGCTTGAGTCAATGGACATTCAGCAGTTTTGGTTTTCGGGAATGCAATGACGTCACGAATAGAAGAAGCACCTGTCATCAACATCACAAGACGGTCAAGACCAAATGCCAAGCCACCATGCGGAGGCGCGCCATAACGTAAAGCATTCAGTAGGAAACTAAATTTCTCTTCAGCTTCTTCTTCAGAAATACCCAAAGCTGCAAAAATAGCTTGTTGCATTTCTAGGTTGAAGATACGCAGTGAACCACCGCCTACTTCAGTACCATTCAATACCATGTCATATGCCACAGAAAGCGCAGCACCTGGATTGCTTTTCACTTCTTCAACGCTTGATTTTGGTAGCGTGAATGGGTGATGTACAGATGTCCATTTGCCATCATCAGTTTCTTCGAACATTGGGAAGTCAACCACCCAAAGAGGTGCCCACTCGCAAGTCGCAAGTTTCATGTCGTGACCGACTTTGATACGTAAAGCACCCATTGCATCGTTTACAACTTTGGCTTTATCTGCACCGAAGAATACGATGTCGCCATTTTCAGCGCCAACACGTTTCAACAAATCAAGTACGATTGGCTCGATGAATTTAACGATTGGAGATTGAAGACCTTCAATGCCTTTTTCAAGTTCATTGACTTTGATATAAGCCAAACCTTTTGCACCGTAGATACCAACGAATTTAGTGTATTCGTCAATTTGGCTACGTGGAAGCGCACCTGCACCCGGTACACGAAGTGCAACGATACGACCTTTAGGATCTTTAGCAGGACCTGCGAATACTTTGAACTCAACGTCTTGCATCATGTCTGCAACGTCAACCAATTTCAAAGGAATACGCATATCTGGCTTGTCAGATGCATAATCACGCATTGCGTCGTTATAGGTCATGCGTGGGAATTTGTCGAAATTCACATTTAAAAGTTCTTTGAACATTTTAATCGTTAAAGTTTCCATCAAATCCATAATGTCATCGTCACTCATGAACGATGTTTCAACGTCGATTTGGGTAAATTCAGGCTGACGATCCGCACGTAAATCTTCGTCACGGAAACATTTAGCAATTTGGTAATAACGATCGATACCGCCCACCATCAACAACTGTTTGAATAATTGTGGTGATTGTGGAAGTGCATAGAAGCTACCGTTAGAAACACGACTAGGGACTAAATAGTCGCGTGCACCTTCAGGTGTTGCACGTGTCAAAATTGGTGTTTCGACGTCTAAGAAACCATTGTCTTCAAAATAGTTACGAATAAGATTGGTTAATTTCGAACGGAAACGTAAACGATCTAACATTTCAGGACGACGAATATCAAGGAAACGATATTTCAAACGTACTTCTTCAGAAATATTAGTATTTTCATCATTCAATGGGAATGGCGGGGTTTCAGAAGCTGCAAGAACTTCAATTTCTTTACCTAAAACTTCAATTTGACCACTGGTAATGTTGGCATTTTCTGTGCCTTCATAGCGACGACGTACACGACCTGTAATTTTTAATACGAATTCTGAACGTGATTTGTCTGCAGTTGCAAATGCTTCTGGGGTATCTGGATCGATAACCACTTGAACGAGACCGTCACGGTCACGCATATCAAGGAAAATTACACCACCATGGTCACGGCGACGATGTACCCAACCGCATAATGTTACTGTTTGATCAATTTGGGCTTCGGTTAAAGAACCGCAGTAATGAGTTCGCATCATAGCGTAAAACATCCAACTATATGGGTTAAGGAAAGCGTATACGTAAACAGCGTACCGCCTTTAAATGTAATGATGGATTATGCCTCTTTGAGCGGTGAGTCACAAGAAGCAGTGTCAAAAACAGTGCATTTTCAATATGGATGAGAATAACAAAGCGGAAATGAAGTATTAAAAGTAATATCTAAAATCAGACATTAATCAAAATATTGCTGACGATTTAAAATAAAAAATAGAATACAACCTAAGCTAAAACAGAGGATTGAACCTCGTGTAAAGCTTTTCATAAAGAATCCAATGAAAGTATAAAGATCTGTATTGGGAGGATAGAAACCTGTCTGTTTTGCGATGTATAGGTAGCTGCAACAACCAACAATAAAAGAGCCTGAAAATAATGCCATCGCAAATTTAATGAGCTTAAAGTTAACAGTATTTCCTTGCTTATATTGAGAATAATAATGAATAGCCATCCAACCGATAAAGGGGAGTGCTAAAGCAGAAGTACCGATTTGTAGTACTCGATGCATTGGATAGCTATGGCTAAATAAGGTAACAGGCTGAGCCAGAAAATTAGAAAATGCGAAAGTTCTGAAATCTAAATGAGTGAGTCCATCCCAAATAATATGTGTTGCTGTACCAATGATAATGGCAATCAGCATACTGATGATAAAGGTACAGAATGATCGTAAAGAATGAATATTCAGCTTTTTCTTTAAGCCCAAAAGCTGAAAAAGAAAGGGACGGTATAAGCAATACCATAAAAAGCAAAATAACAATCCAACCACTAAGTCGGGGTAGATAATGCCTTTCCATTGATGATTCAAATAAATTTCTGTTTTGACCAAAATTCGATATAAATCAGGTGTCATTGTACCAATGGCTAAAGCAGCAATCGGTAAGCGGTGACCTGTCAGTTTGGCAAGTGGAGGAGCAAGAACAGTATGGGAAAGTGTAAAAGGCATTAAAAATTTAACATCAAAAAACAAGTATAGTGACTAATAGTTTAAATAAAAAAGAGTTCAGGTGTGTTTTTTATTGCAAATTAAATGAAATGTTATAATATAACATTATTCAAAATATTGAGCTTTGAGAGCCCGCATGTCTTTTTCTAAAAGTGTTTTGACACTCTCCATTTTAGCCATTGTTTCAACATCAATCTGGGCTGAAGATACAAATGATCAAATACAAAAACTAGGAACACTTACTTTTAGTGCACATCCCTTAGAACAATCAAATGTTGATTTTGGTGTGGTAGATCAAACAGTTTCTAGTGAAAAATTACAACAAGTGGGCACAACGCTAGGTGAGGTTCTTAAAGATGAATTGGGGATTCGTTCTAATAGTTTTGGGGCAGGTTCAAGCCGACCTGTGATTCGTGGGCAAGAAGGTGCACGGGTTAAAGTGACTCAAAATGGAACTGAAACCATGGATGTTTCAAGTCTATCACCTGATCATGCTGTCACGATTGACCCACAATTGGCACAGAACATTGAAGTCATACGTGGTCCTTCTACTTTGTTGTATGGTGCAGGTTCCGTTGGTGGTCTAATTAATGTTACGGATACTAAAATTCCGACTCAAATGCCTGAAAATGGTTATGAAGGTAATGTTGGTATTCGCTATAACACAGGCAATGACGAGACATTGGCAAATGGAGGATTAACAATTGGATTGGGAAGCAATGTTGCATTACGTGTAGAAGGTTTGACACGTGATGCAAATAATTATATTGCACCGAATTATGTTGTGACCGAAGACCATGGCGATCATTCACATTCAATACCTGAACGTCGGGTAGGTAGTACATTTTCAAATTCAGACAATGTGAATATTGGATTGTCGTGGATTGGTGAACGTGGTTTTGCAGGCATTTCCTATAGTAACCGTCAAGATCAATATGGTTTACCAGGACATAGTCATGAATATGAATCTTGTCATCTTCATGGGGATCATTTGCATTGTGGTGACCATGATGATGGTGACGACCATTCAGATCATGATGATGAACATGCTCATGCAGAATCAGGTCCATGGATTGATTTGAAAACAGAGCGTTATGATTTTCGCTCTGAATTGAATGATCCTTTTGCAGGCTTTAAAAAACTGCGAGTGCAAGCCAGTTATACCGATTATCAACATGATGAAATTGAAGATGGCACGTCAATGACGACATTTAACAGTCAAGGTTATGAAGGTCGTATTGAGTTGGTTCACAATCCTGTTGCAGGTTGGGAAGGTGTACTGGGCTTGCAAGGCAGTCAACAAAAATTAGATATTACGGGTGAAGAAGCAATTTTGGCACCCAATAAAACTCAAAAATATAGTGTTTTCGGTTTGGAACATAAGCAATGGAATGATCTACATTTTGAGCTAGGTGCACGTTTAGATCATCAAAAAATTGATATAGATTCCACACAAAAAGATTTTGATGGCAATGCTTTTTCTTATTCAGGGGCTGTGAATTGGGAATTTAAACCCAACTATAAACTGTCATTGGTCGGTTCACATCAAGAACGTTTACCTTTAGCTCAAGAGCTTTATGCGGATGGTGGACATTTTGCGACCAATACTTATGAGCTAGGAAATGAAGATTTAAGCAAAGAAAAATCGAATAATGTTGAGCTTGGCTTACATTATGATGATGAAAAACTCAGTTATCACGTGCATCTTTATCACAACTGGTTTGATAACTACATTTATGCCAAGACTTTAGATCAATATAAGAACTTTCGTTTGATTGAATATTCTCAAAATGAAGCGAAGTTCTATGGCACAGAAGCAGAAGTTGCTTATCAGTTTTCACCTATTTATAAGGTCGGTGTATTCGGTGATTATGTACGAGGTAAAATTGATGGAGACAATGCCCCACGTGTACCCGCAGGTCGCTTAGGAACGAAAGTAAATGCAGAATTTGATGATCATTGGTCAGGTTCAGCTGAGTATGCACATGTGTTTAAACAAGATGATATTGCATCATACGAAACAGATACGCAGGGTTATAATATGGTCAATGTTGGGGTGGCTTATAAGCATCCAATGTCAGGGAAACAGGAAGCGCGTGTGTTTTTTAATGCCAATAATTTATTAGATGAAACGGTATATGAACACAGTTCTTTTTTATCTACCATTCCACAAATCGGTCGTAATTTTGTGATGGGTGTAAATTTTACATTTTAATTTGAAGTGATCACTGTGTTCATTAAACATCTTGCATCAGTGTTAATAGCCTCTTTATTTTTCTGCTCGAAGGGAAAATAAAAGGGCTTTATGCAAGAAGTCTACTAAATCATTATTGAAAAATAAGGAGATAAGACCTAGTCTGAGTACATTGGATTAGGTTTTTTCTTATGCGTATCTTTCATAAAATTCAAGGTAAATTGAATTGGTCAAAACGCCGTTATATCGGTTTAATTCTCAGTTTTCTTGCTGTGGGTTATCTGGCTTCAGCAATTTATCAAACTTATAAACCTCTACCAGAGGGCTTAGACTTCACTGGGCCATTAAGACATGCCGATGTTAAATTTATTGTGGATGAAACGTATCTGGATGCGCAAGGTAAGCAACAGCAAGATCATCAGATTTTTAATCAAATACTGAAACTGATTGATGAAGCACAAAGTACCATTGTGATCGATATGTTTTTGTTTAACCAAGAAGTGGGTGATTCGAAAGTTCAGCAAAGAGCATTGACGCAAGAATTGACCAAAGCCTTGATTCATGCACGGGCGATGAATCCAAACTTAGAAGTGAAGTTTATTACAGATCCAATTAACTCTGTTTATGGTGGCACTGCTCCTGAGCAATATCGTCAATTACGCCAAGCAGGTGTGGATGTCATTGAAACCAATTTAAAACCACTTCGAGCATCCAATCCAACATGGTCAGGCTTATGGTATTTGTGTTGTCAGGATGCAGGCAATAACACTGAAAAAGGTTGGTTAGCGAATCCTTTTGGTACAGAAAAAATTACGATTCGTAGCTATTTAAATTTATTCAATTTTAAAGCCAATCACCGTAAAACCATTGTTGTCGATACGCTTGAAGGCTGGAAAACCATTGTGACTTCAGCGAATCCACATGATGGTAGTTCACGTCATTCAAATGTTGGATTACTGGTTTCAGGTCATACCGCACTGGATGTTTTAAAATCTGAACAACCTGTTGCACATATGTCTGGTGGCGATACGCCATTTATTGTTACGGGTAATTTTGATGGTGAAAAAACAGATCCACAAGTTCAGGTACTTACTGAAGAAGCCATTTATAAAGCGGTGTTAAACTTACTTGAAACCGCAAAAGCTAAAGATCACATTGATTTGGCAATGTTTTATTTATCTGAGCGTCAAATCATCAAACAATTGATTGCTGCAAAACAACGTGGGGTTCAATTACGTATTTTACTTGATCCGAATAAAGATGCTTTTGGTCGTCAGAAAAATGGTATTCCAAACCGTCAGGTGGCTTCAGAATTACATGATGCAGGTATTGATGTGCGTTGGTGCAATACACAAGGTGAGCAATGTCATAGCAAAATGATTGTGAAACGTAATGCTCAATCAAGTGAGCTAATTTTAGGTTCAGCTAATTTTACGGCACGTAATTTAAAAAATTACAATCTTGAAACTGATTTACGGGTGATTGGTCAACCGAATCAGCCCGTATTTGTTGATGCTGAGAAATACTTCAATACTGCTTGGTCAAATTTAGATGGGCGTAATATGAGTGTGGATTATAGCAAATTTGCTGATGATTCTTTTGTGAAGTATTGGACTTATCGTTTTATGGAGTGGAGTGGCTTATCTACTTTTTAATGTGTAGAGATCTAACTTAAAATAAACTCCCTTTGATAAAGGGAGTTTATTTTTTAATAGAGCTTTAGAAAGTATATGTCGCTATATATTTTTATTGTGGATTCGGTGGAACCAATTTATCTAAATCAGAATCTTTCATATTATCCAATTCTTTTAAATCTGTTTTAATATTCCACTGTTTTTCATCTTCTACAGGTTGTGGCAAGCGAGCTTCTAGCCAATCACAAACAATATTTGGACTAAAGTCAGGATGGTTACATTGAATCACCCAAGCCAAAAATTCTTTAGGACCACCATTCATATAGGGTGGAGGTGAAACAGGAAGAAATTGAGTTGGAAGGCGTTCATTTTTAGAAATATAATTCAGAACATGACCAAGTTCTTGTACTGTTTGCCATGCCAAAGGATGTTCAATATTAATTTGAAATTTGAACCACCATGCATGTTGATTGTCAGAGCCATAAGCATCAATCAGTGATTCTTGAATGCTTGGAACTTTACAAAAAAATTGATGCAGACGATCAAAACTTAGGTCAGACACAATACAAAATCCAGTCAGCTAAAAACTTTATCTTAGCAGAAGCTTAGATCTGCTGTATCGATGAAATAACATTTGAATCAAACAAAAAATATAATTTGTATCGTTTCTATTCATTGAGTATCTTAAATTAATACAGCACTCACACATAAATGATTGATCGGGGGAGAGGATTATGAATAATGATCTTATAAGAATAGCTTCAATCTTGATGATTTCAGGTCTACCTATTTCAGCTATGGCAGATGCAAAAGATTGGGGGAATTATAAAAGTGTTGAAAGACCTCAGCCTAAGAAGCCTCCGTATACCACAACCTACAAAGGTTATGCCGATCCTTATGGTCATCCTTTTACACAGGAAATCCCGATACAACCACCACAATATCAAAGACCACCGCATTGGGGACATCCTCAATATCCGAACCATTATTACCCAACAGATTCATATCCAAGTTACCCACCGCAAAATGGAGTCACGATTATTTATAATCATCAATTTCCAACACAAACTGAATATCATTCGGAAAGCCATGGTTTTGTGAATGGGGATTCAAACTCTAGAATTGAAAGCTCGAACTATACTTTAATTACCGATTGGCGACGTTATGGTTTGCCAGATCCGCAAGTGGGAATGCATTGGATTTTTCAACACGGACGCTATGTACAAATACCCAATGATCGTTAATTTTTAGTGAAAGCACAAAAGTGCATTAAATTTTGCATTTTTATATTTCAGTGCGACATATTACAATTATTTTCAGATTTTCTACGTTTATCCATTATTTCTACTTGCTTAAAGTTTAAGCTAAAACCATCTCATAAAGGGGGACACTTATGAACAAGTCTCTTATCATTGGTGTGGTTAGTGTTGCATTATTAAGTTCGTCCATGGCAACTATGGCGGATGATCATGGATGGAGTAATTACCAAGGTGCTCAGCATCATAGTCAACAGCGCCCATCACCAAGTCGCCCAACTGCACCTCAATGGAACAATCATAACGGATCACAGTGGAATAATCGTCCATCATCGAACTGGAATTCACCTTCTCGATATGATCATGGATATCGTTATGATCAAAGACGCTATCAGTCTGGTGGTTATCGTTATCAATCCAATCCTTATTATGGTAACCGATATAACCAACGTGTGGTTTACCGTGTTGGCGAGCGTTTACCAGATTATTACCGAAGCTCACATTATTACGTGAATGATTGGCGTGGCTACCATTTGCATGAACCACCTCGCGGTTATGGATGGGCAAATATTGATGGTAATTTTGTCCTTGTTGCCCTTGCTACAGGTTTAATTGCGCAAGTTTTACTGAATGGTGGGTACTAAAGGAATTTATTTTCTTTAGATCATAATAGAAAAGTAGGCTTAAAGCCTGCTTTTCTTATGCAAGTTCATCATCTTCAGGGCGAGGTGTTTTGCCATGTGCCAAAGGTTTGTCTGTGTGTTTATCTCGGATTACAGAAGGGTAAGTCCAAGATGCAAATCGGACAATCAATATTGAAAATGCCAAGATCAAAATTGAACCTGTAATAATCACTAAGTCGATACTGGCTTTGTGGTCATGTTGAATATCTGCAATGAGCAGGCGAGTTAAAGCTGTAATCGCAACGTAAATTAAAAAACGAACAGGCATATGATTGGTTTTAAAGTAAATTCCAACCATTGCCCCTAATTCTAAGTAGATGAAGAGTAATAAAATATCATCAATGGTGGCGTATTGTTTGATTGTTAAAATATTAATAATGGTATGTACCGCAGACCACGCAATCATACAACCAATAATAAATAAGGCTAAATAATGAAAAGCTTCAACAGCCATATTGCCTAAACGATCGAGGAGGTTTTCAAGTTTTTCAATGCGTGGATCTTTATTCATTCGCTGTCCTCCAAGTTACTGAGTTTAAATATAGTAAAAAGCATGCAAATTTCATGCACATGAACGAACAATGAATAATTTCTGAAACTTTTTTGATGCACATACATGTTATGTTCTACTAAATGGATGTGTATTTTGAGAATAAAAAATGTATTTACCAACGCATTTTAAACTAGAAAATTTAGATGATTTATATCAACTGATTCAAGATTATCCATTGGCAAGTCTGATGGTTGTTACTGATGGCGAGATTGAAGCCAATCATATTCCTTTAGAGTTGGATCGTCAGATTGGTGAGTTTGGAGTTCTCAAAGGGCATATTGCTAAAGCCAATCCTTTGACTGCTTTATTAGAGAAACCGTTGTCTGCCTATATCATTTTTCAAGCAGAGCAAAATTATATTTCTCCCAATTGGTATGAAGGTAAGCAAGAGCATCATCGTGTTGTTCCCACGTGAAACTACCGTGTTGTACATGTGAAAGGCCAGATTAAATTGATGGAAGATGATCAATATTTACGTGGTGTATTGGCTTGTTTGACACGAACACATGAAGAGAGTCAAGAAAACCCATGGAGAATGGGGGATGCGCCAAATGATTTTATTGCAGAGCAATTAGAAAAAGTTGCTGCGATTGAAATTAAAATTTCTTCAATTATTGGAAAGTTCAAAGTTAGTCAAAATCGTTCTGAAGCAGATATTCATAATATTTCAAAAGCTTTACAAGATTCAAATCCTGAAATGGTTGAATCCATACAAAAATATTACCCTCAATAATCGTTGCTTAAATTTTAGCTCAAAGTAAAAAAAGCCTGAACTATACACTTGTACAGTCAGGCATTTTTTACATCACTTTTTATATTACTATAAATTTTAAGTGAGGATGGTCTTTATATCAAAATCAATTAAGACTGATTGGTAAAGTAATCTTCGCTAAAGCCCATAATCACTTCTGAACCCGTTTTGATTTTCGCAATACGTGAACTTAGGTCAGGCAAAACGCGTTGGATAAAGTAGTGTGCCAAAGCCAATTTGTTTTGATAGAACTCGCCTTCTTTTGCTTTTGCTGCTTTGGCAATTTTAGCAAACATGTAAGTAAAGCTGAGTAGACCTACCGCATGTAAATAATCGACAGCAACAGAATTTGAGAATTCTACATTTTCTTTTGCGCGTTCAATGACACGTTGTGTTGCAACTTCAATTTCTGTTGCAACATCTAAAGTTGCATCTTTAATGAAGTTAAGGTCTGCTTCTAAATCATTGGCAAAATCACGAATTTCAGCGATATATTCAGCGATGAATAGACCATTGCATTTGATGGTTTTACGACCAATTAAATCTTGAGACTGAACGCCGTTAGTTCCTTCGTAAATTTGCGAAATACGTAAATCACGAACACATTGTTCCATACCCCATTCACGGATATAACCATGACCACCAAACACCATTTGTGCATCAATCACAGCATTAAATGCGGTATCTGTTAAGAATGCTTTTGCAATGGGTGTAAGAAGTGCAACACGATTATTTGCTGCTGCAACGGCTTCAGGATCGGTTGAGAATTTGGTAATGTCTAATTGCTGACCCACATAGACTGCAAATGCACGAGATGCTTCATTATTCGCACGCGCATTAAGTAACATACGACGTACATCGCCATGTACTAAAATACTGTCTGCGGGTTTGTTTGGAGATTGAACACCAGAAGCGCTACGACCTTGCAAACGGTCAGTCGCATATTGTGCTGCATTTTGGTAGGCATATTCAGAAGCACCAAGACCTTGAATACCCATAGACAAGCGTTCGTAGTTCATCATGACGAACATTGCCGCTAAGCCTTCGTTTTCCTTACCAACAAGATAACCTTTCGCAGCATCAAAGTTCATTACACATGTTGCAGAGGCTTTAATCCCCATTTTGTGTTCAATTGAACCTGGACCCGCAGTATTACGTTCACCTAAAGAACCATCCTCATTCACAATGAATTTCGGTACGATGAACAATGAAATACCACGTGAACCCGCAGGTGCATCAGGTGTTTTTGCTAAAACTAAGTGAATGATGTTTTCAGCAAGGTCGTGATCACCACCTGTAATAAAGATTTTAGTCCCTGTGATGTTGTAGGTACCATCGGTATTAGGTTCTGCTTTGGTTTTGATAATGCCTAAATCAGTCCCTGCATGTGGTTCTGTTAAACACATGGTACCTGACCATTCACCTGAATAAATTTTAGGTAAATAAGTCTCTTTTTGTTCTTGTGATGCATAGCTGTTTAAAGCCATACCAGCACCGACAGAAAGAAGCGGGTAGAGCATGAATGATGGGTTGGTTGCAAATAGCATTTCATCTGCAAGTACAGTCAGCATCTTAGGCATGGCTTGACCACCCCATTCCTCATCTGCACCTAAGCCAATCCAACCGCCTTCAGCATATTGTTGGAATGCTTCTTTAAAGCCAGCAGGTGTCGTCACTGCACCATTACTATAGGTTGCGCCTTCTTCATCGCCAGTGCGATTTAAAGGTAAAGTCACGTTTTGAGCAAATTTAGCCATTTCTTCAAGAATGGCTTCCGCAGTTGCAGCATCAACATGAGCAAGTTTCTCATTGGATTGCCAGAACTGTTCTGCATTGAATACATCGTTAATGATGAATTTCATATCCGCAAGTGGCGCATTATAAATTGGCATGATTCGTACACCTGTTTTTGTCTAAATTACGTTGTTTTTAATCAGTCTAAGCAATCGGTTTGCAATGGATATCTTACATAACGTCTTTTCATTTTTCCTCTAAAGAGAAAACTAAAGAGGTGGTTAAAACTTATGCTAGATATCTTAATGTATTAGATGATTAAGAGTTAACATTTGTGTGGCAGCTTATAGGCCATAACGATAAAGAAAAAGGACCATCAAAGCTATGACAGTCCTTTCTCTATTTCTGTACTTGGGAGTACAGTTTTTTAGAATGCTAGATAAGACTGCAAATTAAAATGCAAAGTCTTCAGCACTTAAAGCCATCAATGGATCTAAACCACCAGCGATCACGTCTACATGAGAACGAACACGTGGCAAGATTTTCTTGAAGTAGAAACGAGCAGTGGTTACTTTTGCATTGTAGAAGCCAGTTTCAGACGAACCTTCAGCAAGCTTTTCTTGTGCAACAAGTGCCATACGCGCCCATAAGAAAGCAAGCGTCACATAGCCAGAGAAGTACATGTAATCCACGGCTGCAGCACCCACTTCATCAGGGTTTTGCATCGCTTTCATACCGATCTGCATGGTTAAATCACCCCACTCTTTATTCAGAGCAGCAAGTGGTTCAACAAATTCTTTCATCTCAGCATTGTCTTTATTTGCTTCAAGGAATTTATGTACAATTTTGGTGAAATCTTTGAGCATTGCACCCTGAGTACCCAATACTTTACGACCCAATAAGTCTAAAGCTTGAATCTCAGTTGTTCCTTCATATAAACAAGAGATACGTGTATCACGTACAATTTGTTCCATACCGTGTTCAGAAATAAAGCCGTGACCACCGAATACTTGTACGCCGTGCTTCGCAGATTCTGAACCTGTTTCAGTTAAGAATGCTTTTGCAATTGGAGTAAGTAAAGACAAGATGTTGTCAGCGAATTTACGTTCTTCTTCAGTTGCGCCTTGTTCTACAACATCTGCATATTGAGACAAGAAGTAAACCAATGCACGACCGCCTTCAGCAAATGCTTTTTGAGTCATGAGCATGTTGCGAACAGCAGGGTGAACAATAATTGGATCTGCTTCTTTTTCAGGCGCTTTAGGTCCTGAAAGTGAACGCATTGCTAAACGATCTTTCGCATAGGCCAAAGCACCTTGGAAAGAAGATTCAGAAGCTGTTAAACCTTGAACAGCAGTACCAATACGTGCAGTGTTCATGAAGGTAAACATGGCATGTAAGCCACGGTTTTCAGGTCCGATGAGGAAGCCTTTCGCATTATCAAAATTGATCACGCAAGTTGCATTACCATGGATACCCATTTTGTGTTCAATCGAACCACAACGTACTGCATTACGCTCACCAATAGAACCATCAGCATTCACGTTGAATTTAGGAACAATGAATAATGAAATACCTTTTGTGCCTTTTGGTGCACCTGGTAAACGAGCAAGTACGATGTGGATAATATTATCCGCCATGTCATGTTCGCCTGCAGATATAAAGATTTTCTCACCAGAGATTGCAAAGCTACCATCTGCTTGAGGTTCAGCTTTAGAACGGATGATACCTAAGTCAGAACCTGCATGCGATTCTGTTAAGCACATTGTACCTGTCCATTCACCTGAAACAAGTTTAGGTAAGAATGTCGTTTTTTGTTCAGCAGAACCGTGGTGCTCAATTGTACGAACTGCACCATGAGAAAGACCCGGGTACATACCCCATGCCCAGTTTGCAGAACCAACCATTTCAGAAATAGTCGTTGCAAGTGAACCTGGTAAACCTTGACCGCCATGTTCTTCTGGAACCGAAAGTGAAGGGAAGCCAAGTTCTACATATTTGTCATATGCTGCTTTAAAGCCCGTAGGTGTTGTTACTACGCCATCATTCCAAGTACAACCTTCACGGTCACCAGTTTGGTTTAATGGAGATAATTCGTTTTCACAGAAATCCGCGCCAGCTTCTAAATATTGATCAATCAATTCACGGCTTACGGTTTCTTGGTATGCAGGGAGTTTTGCATAATGTTCTTCAGCATTTAATAATTCATGCAAAACGAATTGCATATCACGTAAGGGTGCTTTGTATTGTGGCATATCGGGTTCCTCAATACTGGTTAAACCAGATTTATAATCTTAATAAAAATGTGTATCTTCAATGACACATAATTGTTCTACTACATCGTGCAACATCTTATAGCGAGGCACAAGATAACTTGGTTGTTTCTCTGTGACTGTAAAGTCAAAGAAATTTCCCATGAAATAACTAAGTATTTAAATAGTATATATATTTGATCTAAAAAAGATGAAACAAAATGTCAAAATCGTAAAAAAATATGTCCAACAAAAAAGGCACTTTAAAGTGCCTTTTTATATTGATCGAATACGTGTTTGTTATTTATGGTGCGGCTGGTGCATCTGTCATTTGCATTGGTGCTGAACGACGTAAATCATTCATAGGTTGGTTTGGTTTAAATTTTATTTTACATTGACCATCAATGAGTTTTTCGCCAATTTTGACTTGAATCGCTTTGTCATTGGCTTGTTCAGCACAAGCACTTTGAATGGCATCCCATTGTGCTTTACGTTCTGCACGTTTTTGTTCAAATTGCTGTTTAACTTGGGCACGTTGTTCTTCAGTCATGTCTTTCATACGCTGTCCGCCATGCATCATGCGACCTTGGTCATTGCGGAATTCACCTTTCATCTCTGCCATCGATTTATGGTCAGCTTTGAATACCATGCTACAAGTACCATCTACGGTGTTATTACCCGCTTTAACTTGAACAGCTTGTCCCGCAGTTTTACCATCACATGCTTTACGAATTTGTTTGCGCATTTCTTTGTGTTCAGCACGCATTTGTTTCTTTTGCTCGCGCTGTTCAGGTGTCATTTGACGATCATGTTGATGATGACCACGCATCATTTCTGAACCATGACCATCTTTATTCGGTGCTGTCGTCGACTGACATGCAGTTAACGCACCCATTGTTAAAACGCTTGCAGATACCAATGCTATTTTCGTCATTGCTTTCATGGTCATGATCTCCAATGAATATTCTATGTTGGTTGATGTCGTAAAGATTAAGCAATAATGATGTAGAAACAATGGAGAGTATTTTGGGTAACTGTTCGATACAATGTTGAAATGAGAACAAAAAGGTGAGACCTGTTTTGAAAATACGCCGTGTCCCGATTGCATTACGTCTATTCCTGACGGTACTGCTCACGACTTTAGTGATCACGACTGTGAGTTTGGGAGTATTACATTGGACGATGCAAAAAAACTTTGCCAAATATGTGGCAGATGTTGAAATGCAGAAACTAGATCATCTGATTGATAATCTAGCGGGCGTGTATGGCGTATATCAGGACTGGGGAAATGCAGTTCAGGCACAAATTCTACAAATAGAAGGAACAGCAGGCCCAGACGATTACGATAAATTATCGAAATGGTGGTTACGCCGACAATATGACATTGCTTTGCAACAGCGTTATTTTAAAGAACATACGTTAATGAGCCCTTTAACGGATGAAAACTCTCAAGACCAGCAACGTATGGGGTTGGAAGAACGTAAAATTTTAGAAGAAAATTTACCTTCAGAATATCAACCCTTTGAAGGATTAAAGTTCCCTTTAAGTTCAAATGAAAGCCTATTCAAAAGATCAGATGCAAAAAATAAGAATTCACCTTTAATTTCACCTGAACAGCAAAATGGTAAAAAACGTTTTATTGCCATGCCTGACCGTTTGGGCTTAAGTTCACGTTTGTCTTTATATGATGCAGATCATCACTTTATTTTAGGTGAAGCATCCAATGATCAAATTTCTTATCGCCCCATTATTGTAAATAATAAAACTGTGGGTTATTTAGGTCTTAAACCTGTTTTAGATCAAGATGATGCTTTAAGTATTAACTTCTTTAGTAATCAAAAACGCTATTTGTTCTTAATCTATATTTTGACATTATTGGCGAGTCTAGTCGCGGCTTTATTATTGGCAACCTATTTTAAAAAGCCGATTCAGCGTTTATTAGATGCAACAAGAGAATTAACCAAAGGTAATTATCAACATCAGGTTCAAATTAATCGAAATGATGAATTAGGTGATCTTTCGACAGAAATTAATCATTTGGCTGTGATTTTAGATCAGCATGAACATTCACGTAAGCAGTGGGTTGCAGATACATCGCATGAATTGAAAACACCATTAGCAGTGTTACAAGCTCAAATTGAAGCAATGCAAGATGGTATTCGTAAACCGACCCCTACTCATTTTGAATCAATGTTACGTCAAGTCACCAGTTTGAAAAAGTTAACACAAGATTTAGCCGATTTAGCTCAAGCAGAAGCGCAACAATTACAGTGCTATTTTACTGAGATGGATCCTTGGGCTGTGGTTTTACAAGAAATTGAGAATTTTAAACCTAAATTTGAACAAGCTGATTTACGTATTTCCGCGCAAGGAAGTGGAACTCAATTACAATTAGATATAGATCGTTTTAAGCAAATTATGGTCAACTTGTTAGGCAACAGTATTCGCTATACTGAAGCAGGCGGTGAAGTTCGTGTACATACTGAACAAGATGAACAGACATGGACGGTTTATGTTGATGATAGTCCATTGGGTTTAAACGACGAGCAATTGGCACGTTTAGGTGAACGTTTCTACCGTGTGGATGATTCTCGAACACGTAGCACAGGTGGTACAGGTTTAGGCTTGGCATTATCCCGTAAAATTGTGCAAGCATTGGGTGGAACATTGAGTTTTGAACATTCACCATTGGGTGGTTTGCGTTGCAAACTCACTTTTCCAAAACAGACAAACGTTTAAAAGGAAAAACTACGCATGAAACATATTATGCTTGTAGAAGATGAAGTTGAACTTGCAGAATTGGTGCGAGATTATCTTGAAGCAGCAGGCTTGGAAGTCAGTATGTTTCACGATGGTCAAGAAGCATATAACAGTTTCTTACAGCGTAAACCAAATTTGATGGTTCTCGATTTGATGGTGCCACGGATGGACGGTTTAACGATTTGTCGTAAAGTTCGTGAACAGTCTGATCTGCCGATTATTATGGTAACAGCGCGTACGGAAGAAATTGATCGTGTGCTTGGTTTGAATATGGGTGCAGATGATTATGTATGTAAACCATTCAGTCCAAAAGAGTTAGTTGCACGTGTTCAAGCTGTATTACGCCGTTTAGAACGTAAAGCTGAACCTGAAGATAACAACCTCTTTAAGATGGATAAAGCACAACAACGGATTTGGTACCAACAAAAGTCGTTGAATTTGACACCAACTGAGTTCCGCTTACTCGAATTGTTCTTAGAACATGTAGGACAGGTGTATTCACGTGCACAACTTTTAGATCACATTAATCCAGACAGTTTTGATGTTGCAGACCGTGTTATTGATAGTCATATCAAAAACTTACGTCGTAAAATTTCGGATGCTGCTGAAACAGGAAACCGCCATGAATGGGTGCAAGCTGTTTATGGTGTAGGCTATCGTTTTGAATATCCAGAAGATTAGTTTTTAGTCTAAATACGCATTCTTTTGTGGATAAACACAAGGTTATCCACAGAAATTGTGTATAAATATTTCTGAATATGAACATAAATTTTTCTTATTCACATCATTCTGCATGAATCGCCAAAACATTCTTTTGCGCCTTAGTGAGTTTTTGAGTGACCAATTCATAAGAAATGTGAACTAAATCTTCAAGCAATTCCTCATTAATCTGCTCGCCCTCATAAATCGAAATCCAATGGCGTTTATTCATGTGATAACCCACATGAATCGAATCATAAATATCTCTTAACATTTCTGAATGTTCAGGTGCACATTTTAAGTTTACAAATTTCTGACCATTTAATTCTGAACTTAACATGAACACTTTATCCATGACTTTGAATACATCAATGTCTGAACCAAAGGGATGGGTCAGTTCAGCCTTTGGTAATTTTTGTGAAATGCTAAGTGCATATTGCTGTATTTCTTCACCTGTCATGAAAGTATTGTCCTTATTTACTTTTGGATGACTTATTTATAAATGGTAATGGGTGTTCGATCATCAACGAGCTTCCAAATTTCATCCATATCTACATTTCTAACGGCAACACAGCCCCAAGTCCAGTCATTTCTTGGCATATAATCCATCAGTTGAGGGAGTTTTTGAACTTGTTGTGTGGTCGCAGAGCCATGAATCATAATATCTCCACCAGCTGAAAGACCAAGCTGTTTAGCTTTGAGTTTATCTTGTTCATTGGGATAGGAAATATGCAGTGATTTATAGAATGCGCTTTTAGGATTTCGCCAATCAATGAAGTAACGTCCTTCAGGTGTTTTTCCATCACCTTCTTTGACTTTGTGTCCAATAGGGTTGAAACCTAAGCGCATTGGATAAGTACGAATGACTTGGTTCTGATGCAGTAAATTCACCAAACGCTTTGTTTTGTAGACTTGAATTTCAGTAATTGGTGTTTGTTGACGAATTTTTTTAATTTCCTGATCTGATAATACTGTTATAGGAGTATTCAGGTTTGTTGCAGGAATAAAGCGTTCATATTTTTGGTAAGCGTAAACTATCGCTGTGGCAATGCCACAAAGTAGAACAATGAGGAAAACAATTTTCTTATTCATATGTATAGGTATAAATGCAAATTCTGGTAATGCCTGATTTTTATGCATTTGAAGGCTAAAATCTATAGTTCGATTGTGATTCGAACTTTATCTTGTGGATAAACAAAAGCTTATCCACAGAAAATGTAAGTGACTATGCCACATTAGAGCGAATTATTAATATCTAATTATTTGTCACGAATATTGTGAATTAAGACGAACAACTCACCATCACTTCAGGTACATCACTTGGCAATGGTGCTAAATCTTCGGGTTTTTCTAAATCAGTTTGTCGTGTAAAGGGTTGACTGAGTAAGCTAAATAAACGTTCAACTTCAGAAAAATCATTACGTTCGGCAAGTTCGATGGCTTTTTGCGCCATATGGTTTCTTAAAATATAAATAGGGTTGGCTTCAAACATTGTTGCGTCCAAAGTACCAATATCCTGATTTTCTCGAATCATTTCATACTGAGTTAAAAAGGCTTCAAATTGACGACGGTCTAAGCAATCATCTTTCATCGCTTCATATTCTTTATTCTGTAAACGAAGAAAACTACTTGTGTAATCCAGTTGTTCAGTTTGTAAGATTCTTAAGAATGCCATACCACAATCAAAGCTGTCTTTGTGGAAGCTGGGTAAGCCTAATTTTGCGCATAGGCCATGCGTATAGTGTTCTAGGAAGGTCGGTTCAAAATGTTCTAAGCATTGTGCCAAATCTTGTTTAAACTTTTCTTTTTCTTCAGGCTTTGCCAATGGAATTAAATTATTCAGCCAGTTCCATAAGTTCCAATGCGCCATGCTTGGTTGATTTTGATAGGTATAGCGACCATTATAATCACTGTGGTTATTGATCCAATTCGGGCGAAAGCGTTCCATAAAACCATAAGGGCCGAAATCTAAAGTAGAACCTGTAATATTCAGGTTATCAGTATTCATCACACCATGTGCAAAACCGACCAGTTGCCATTTGGCAATCATTACCGCAGTTTTTTGAATCACCTTCGTTGCAAAAGCTAAAATGGGTTGTTCTGCTTCTAAACATTCTGGATAGTGCCACTCAATACATTTTTGTGTGAACTCTTGAAGTAATGAAGGTTGATATTGATTAATCCATTCAAAATGCCCTAAGCGAATATGGCAATCTGACGTTCGTAACATCATCGCACCGAGTTCTAGTTTTTCACGTTGGACTCCTTGTTCAGATGTGGTAAATCCAACTGAATTACTCGATGGTACATCCAAAGCATTTAAGGCATGACCGGCTAAGTATTCACGAATGACTGAATGTAAAACGGCACGACCATCTCCCATACGAGAGTAGGGTGTTGAACCTGCACCTTTTAAATGTAGGTCGATTGTTTGGCCATTTTGATCTAATATTTGAGCAATCAATAAGCCTCGGCCATCACCCAATTGTCCCGCCCATTGCCCAAATTGATGTCCTGCATAAACCATCGCTAGAGGATGGAATTCTGGGAATGTTTTTTGCCCACTACAAATTTCAACCCAACTGGCTTTATCTTCTGCTGACCATTGTAATTCATCTGCTAAAGCTTCATTGAAATGCCCAGCTTTTGCACCTTTTAAAGGTACAGGCATTTGCTCATGATAGAGTTTAGGATTGAGTGATGGATAACGGGCATTGAATTGCATAGTGGACAATACTGAGATGAATTGAAACTACTATACTGGATATAGTCGTCGGATTAAAACAGCTTAATCGACAATGAAAAGTTTTGCTCCAATTGTCGTTGAAGAGCGGTGAGCTTCAGCATGGTCTGCAACTTGATAACTCATCCCAGCAGTGAGTATAAATGTACGACCATCCTCTAGTTCTGTATGTAATTCGCCTTCAAGACAAAAAAGAATATGACCTTTACGGCACCAATGATCTGCTAAATAGTCTGTTGAATATTCCACAATGCGTACACGGATCGTATCGAATTGCTGTGTACGCCAAAGCGCATAACCTTGCTCACCCAAATGTTTGGTTTGTTCTATTTCATTCCAATTTGTAATACCAAAAGGGATATTGTTGAGTTGCATGAGTCGTCCTTTTCATTATTTAGAGATGATTGGATATATTGTATAAAGTTTTTAAATTTTGTTTAAAAGAGGAAAATAAAAGGCCTATTGGAACTTATATTTAATGCTTATTGGATGTAAAGTTCAAATAAAAGAAAAGCTCCTAAAAAGGAGCTTTTCTTTTGAATCTATAATTTAGTTAGATACAACATTCTTTTTTACATTGCGCATCAGTGTTTCTAAACGCGCACGATGATAACTTAATTTTTGTTCGACCAATTGAAAGTCAACTTTAAGTTTGTCATCCATTTGATGAATTTTTTCGGCAACAGAGGCTTTTTTTGCCTGTATTTCCTGTTCTTTCAACTTCGCCCAATCATTTAAAGTATGACTAAATGCTTCATATTCTTGAGAAATACGTTGTTTCATTGCCAGGATATCTGCATTTACATCATGACCATAAACAGCCAAGTCTTGTTCAGCATATTTAAACTTCATTGCCAATTCAGCTTTTTTAATATTAAAGCTAGGAATACGACGTAGATTTTTTGCCAAACCAACTTTAGAGAAAGACCAAATTAACCATTTTGTTGGATCATATTGCCACCATTTCACGCCATTACGATAATCGTATTGGAAGATATGATGATAGTTATGATAGCCCTCACCCCAAGTCGCAATAGCTAACCAGAAGTTATCACGTGCAGTATTTTCATCTGTATAAGGACGTTTGCCCCACATATGACAAAGCGAGTTAATAAAGAAGGTTACATGATGACTAATGATTAAACGTAATAAACCACCCAGCAGTAATACACCCCACATATCACCAACAGCCCAGCCAATTGGTAATAAAATAGCAGCATGTACAGCAATCACAAGCGGAATATAATATTTGTCTTGGAACATCACCACTTTATCATTCAATAAATCTGGTGCATTTTTATAGTTCGATTCAGCAGCAGGATAGTTGCGAAGCATCCATCCAATATGTGCATACCAAAAACCGTTATTAATCGAATATGGATCTTCATCCACATCATCTACATGACGGTGATGCGTACGGTGACCTGAAGCCCAAAACAAAATACTGTTTTGTACAGCAAAGGTACCCATAATCATTAAAATAATTTTGAGCGGTAATGTCGCTTCATAAGCACGATGTGCCCATAAACGGTGATAACCCGCAGTGATACCTAAACTACTTAGACCCAATAATACAAATAAGCTGACCCAAGCACCAACGCTGAAGTCATGATGATATGCATATAATGGAATTGCAATAATTGCGACGATAGGCAATAAGACTAGCGCAAAAACTCCGATCCAATTAATTGGGGCTTTGGGTAGGGGAGCATTCATCTCCAACAGCACTCCTAAGAACCTTGAAAAGGTAAAAACGAAAGCATAGCTTAAGTATTTTTCTAGGCTATACGTTCAAAGATATTAGCATGAGCGAACAGATGTTCACTAGTATTATTGTACATCTGTATTGAATAAAACAGTAACAGAATAAAACATACTGATGATTGATTTTATCGACAGAAAATATGCTTTATTACAAGAGTTTCGATAGATACGTTGAAGTACAGCTTAAAGTTTTGATACTTACTACACGTTTGTTATTTATACAGCACATTAGATCCTAATAGGATTAATGGTTTCAGTTGGAAAACATATTGATAACATCGAATTTACAATTCAATAGAGACAGTAATTACGCTTATATCTTGGCTTTATGATGCGCTATTTAATTTGATTCAATGCTTTTTGCATCATTTTGGGAAAATCAGTAATCAAGCCTTGGATGCCCAAATTACGTAAGTAGTTTGCTCGTTCGATATCATTGACTGTCCAAACGCTTATCTCTAGCTTTGCATTTTGTGTTGCTTGAATCATTTCATCTGTCGCAAGCTGGTTCATCCATCCAATTTGGCAACATTCCAATGTTAAAGCTTGTTCAATGGCTTTTTCTTGCAGGTCATCTTCAATGAGTAGTCCACGTTTAAATATTGATTTTTGCTGTTGTAATGCTTGGTGAATTTTTAAATCAAAACTCGTAATCACTGCTGAATGTTCAAAACCTTTTAATTGATTTTGTAATTCAATAACGAGCTTTTCTGCTTCTTGCATTGTTGTGACCGCTTTTACTTCCACTTCAAGATGTTCAAAGTCCTGCATAATGGTTAAAGCTTGGCGAAGTAGGGGCGTAACTTGTTTGTCCCAATCCATCCAAATATTAGCTTGGTTATAAGGTTCAAGTTCTGAGCTTGAGCACTCATATAGATTTTGATCAATACCTGTTGTACGAATAAAATTGTCATCATGCATGATGATGAGTTCATCATCTTGAAGCTGTCTGACATCAAACTCAACAGCGCGTATGCCAAGGTCATGAATATATTGGAATCCACCGAGTGTATTTTCTGGCGCTTCACCACGTGCGCCACGATGTCCGATGATTCTCAAATCGATTTACTCTAAGTATCAATATGTTTTTATTTTAAGTCGAAAATGAATAAATCTGAATCAAATGAATCATTTTTAAACGAAATCTCTACATTCCAGAATATTTATTTTATTGAACAAAAATTTCTATTGAACTGAGAAGCATCAATCTCCTCAGTACAATAGAGGGCATTTCTGCCTTAAAGATTAAAACTTTTAATGCGCATTAATGTTAAATCGTTTCATTAATGTTTTTTTGCCATAAAACTTCGCTACCACCTTCAGCACGTTGCAAGCTACGTGAAGCAACAAATAACCAATCTGATAAACGATTAAGAAGTTGTAAAGCGGTTGCTTGAATATTTTGATCACGCGTTTGTACCGTCATTAAGCTACGTTCAGCACGACGGCAGATAGAACGTGCCAAATGTGCATAGCTACAGGCTAATGTTCCAGCAGGTAAAATGAATTCTTTTAACATCGGCAATGATTCATTCATTTGATCAATTTCTTTTTCAAGAAACTCAATGCAAATCGGTTGTAGAAGATTGTAATTAGGAATACAAACTTCACCACCAAGATCAAATAACCAATGTTGAATCAGGCTTAAACTTTTATCCCATGGTGCTTTATCTGCAATGTCGCTTGCCGTAATTTGTGAGCGTAGAATTCCAATCGCAGAGTTGAGTTCATCAACATCCCCCAAAGCTGCAATACGCAAATCATCTTTAGAGACTCGTGAACCATCACCAAGACCTGTTGTGCCCGCATCACCTGTACGTGTATAAATTTTACTTAAACGATGTCCCATCTTTGTTCCTTAAATTCAGTTTTTAGATGTCATAAAAAAGGATAATGCCATGTATATGACATTATCCTGATTTTTCTTAGAGGTAAAAATTAATATTTAAATGTTACGCCAGCAGTGGCAAGTCGCCCACCATTGATGTAATAGATGTTTGCGCCGTTGTATGCTGTTTTATAATTTACATCACCAATATTTTGAATATTGGTAAACAGTTTGATGTTTGGATTCACATTCCAAAATGCATTTACATCAGTCGTGACATAACCAGGTGTTGTTGTTGGTGTAGTCGATGGATAATCTGCAAAATCTTTAGACTTTGATTTTGCTGAAACTGATGCACTAATGCCATATTGCGCATCTTGCCAGCCAGCAGTAAGTGTTGCACTTTGACGCGGGCGACGAGTTAAGTCATCTTTCGTTTCGTCATTCTTAGCTTGAACATAAGCATAAGAAAGATTTAAGAATAATTCATCTTGTTGCCATTTTAGACCTAGCTCACCACCATTGAATGTCGCTTTATTCAGGTTAATAAGTTTTGAACCAGAATAAGTAATTAAATTATCTACTTGATTACGATAAGCAGAAACACCAAGCGTTAAGTTATGTGCCAACTTTTGGTCTAAACCAACTTCATAAGAAAAACTTTCTTCAGCTTTTAAGTCTGGATTTCCACCCCAAGCTATTGCATATAAATCATTTGTGGTGGGTGCTCTAAATGCAGTACCCACATTAGTATAGATACTGGTTAGTGGCAGAATTTGATAACGAACAGCTGCTTGTCCAACAGTTTGTGTACCAAATTTTTCATTATCTTCAACACGAACACCGACTTGAGTGTTTACACCATGATCTTGGTATTGATGTTGAAGAAAATAGCCTGTGCTATTCACATCTTCATTATATTTAACGGTGCTCCACTCACTAACTGAAAGTACATCACCTTCAATTTTTTTATGGGCAACACCGAACAATACATTTTGAGCAGGTGTGAATTGCCATTTTGAATAAAGTTCTGCTTCTTGAGTTTTGCTATGAACAAAATCAGGTGCATCATGCTGTTGTAGGTCATCTTTAAATTGAGATAAGCGCGCATTCAAAATAAAGTTAGGCGTGATATTGATACGACCTTTAAGGTTAATGACTTCATTTTTAAAATCTTGTGAAGTCAAACTTCCATAGTTGTCATAAGCGCTATAGCCTTCATTTTCACTATAATCGGCAGAAGCAGCAAATTGTTCTTTATCGATACCAAATTTTGCACTATAGCCTTTCTGATCATAGCTTGCATTTTCACTGTTGGGAGCGCTAGTGACTGGAGTACCATCAGTTTCTAAGCGTTGACCACGGATTTGTGCGTAGAAATCATTTTCTGCTAAATCTGCACCAACAACTGCTTTATACGTTTTATGCTCGCCCATTTCACCTGTAACAAATGCAGCGCTTTTTTCAGGTGTTTTTGAAATAAGTTGAACAACACCGCCAATTGCATCTGTTCCATATAAAACAGAAGCAGGGCCTTTTAGAACTTCAATTTGTTTGATATCAGTGGTATCTAAAAATGCTAAAGAGGCAGTTCCTGTTGATGCACTGTTTAGACGAACACCATCACGCAAAACAAGAGTGTGTGCAGAGTTTGTACCACGTGTGAAGATTGATGCAATTTGTCCAAATCCACCGCTTTGAACCATATTAATAGATGCATCACTCATTAATAAGTGTGGTAATTCAGCAATTGGTGATTGCTCAACAATTTGTGGTTCAATAATTGAAATTCGGGCAGGAACGTTCTCAATTTTTTCTTCAGAACGTGTTGCTGTAACGACAAGTGTATCTAAAGTGGTATTTACTTGATTAGATGAAGTTTGAGTTTCAGCAAAAGTTGTGGAAGTTAACCCCATCGCAATAGCGATAGCACCTACAAGTGTGGTAGGTTTAAAAAATGCAGACATAACATGCTCCATACATTCACTCCCCGTGAATGATTGAGTTAAAGGGCACAATAAGCAGGTATCCGGACTTAAATGTAATACTGATCAGCCAATATTTACATATCCACCTTCCCACACAGAATGTGCAGTGGTGTGAATTAAATCATTCAATACGATATGTTTTTCATTCTTACCGTTGCGGGGGCAGTGCTGGATTTTCACCAACTTCCCTGAGCTTTTAAGCAGGACTTATTGCAATTGGGCGAAGTATAAAGTTTGTATTCAAAATAAACAATGTATTGAAATTGTTTCTGATCGTTAAATAGTGCCATTATAAATTAGGTCTATTTCTCTTGAATGAAAGACAGCAGAATGTACTTGAAAACCTTTATAAATTTAAAAGAAATAAGTGTTTTGAAGTTTTAACTTATTTTGTAGCTACACGACATAAAAAATTGCATTACAATGTTTTGAGCTGAAAGATTGATAAATCGGCGATTCACTCAATAGATTAGAACCCATATATATGCGAACTCGTGCCAAAATTTGTGGAATTACACGCTCTCAAGATGTACATGCTGTTGTAGATGCAGGTGCTGATGCGATTGGATTTGTGTTTTTTGAGCCAAGCCCACGACATGTTAGTATTGAGTTGGCAAAAGAATTAGCTCAAGCTGTGCCTGCTTATGTCAGCATTGTGGGCTTATTTGTGAATGCGACGAGTGAAGATATTTCAAAAGTTTTAGAACATATTCCGCTTGATATTTTACAGTTTCATGGTGATGAAACACCTGAGCAATGCCAAACGATTGCACAACAAAATAAAAGACGTTGGTATAAAGCGATTCAGGTTAAACCTGATATGAATATTGAAGATATTATTGAAACGATCAAGCATTATCAAAAAGCAGGTGCAAGTGCCGTATTATTAGATGCATGGCATCCTGAATTAAAAGGGGGAACAGGGCACCAATTTGATTGGTCAAAGTTCCCTAAACTTGAAATTCCTTTAATTTTAGCAGGTGGTTTAAAACCTGAAAATATTGAAGAGGCAATAAAGACAACTCAAGCATTTGCAGTAGATGTCAGCGGAGGCGTAGAGTCCGCAAAAGGTATAAAAGACCAACAACTCATTGAAAAGTTTATGCAAGGAGTCC
The DNA here is from genome assembly GCF_002135415.1 of Acinetobacter sp. ANC 3832. Taxonomy (GTDB): domain Bacteria; phylum Pseudomonadota; class Gammaproteobacteria; order Pseudomonadales; family Moraxellaceae; genus Acinetobacter. The sequence goes on along the minus strand of NZ_NEGJ01000001.1, from coordinate 56,472 downwards.
AACGTGGATCAGCAAAGTGTTAATCAGAACAGCGCAGTAGACTATACCCAATTTCCCGATGAACGTGGGCATTTCGGTATTCATGGCGGACGTTTTGTATCAGAAACGCTGATGGCGGCTTTAGAAGACTTAGAAAAGCTCTATTTCCGTATGAAAGATGATGAACAGTTTTTAGCAGAGTTCGATCGCGATCTTGCTTACTATGTCGGTCGTCCGAGTCCACTGTATCATGCTGAACGATGGTCAAGAGAGTTAGGTGGTGCGCAGATTTATTTGAAACGTGAAGACCTTAATCATACAGGTTCGCACAAAATAAATAACACCATTGGACAGGCTTTACTTGCAAAACTTTCAGGTAAAAAACGAATTATTGCAGAAACTGGTGCAGGGCAGCATGGCGTTGCAACGGCAACCATCGCAGCACGTTTAGGTCTTGAATGTGTTGTTTTCATGGGTTCTGAAGATGTTAAACGTCAAGCCATGAATGTCTATCGAATGCGTTTGTTGGGTGCAACGGTTGTCCCTGTGGAAAGTGGTTCTAAAACCTTAAAAGATGCCATGAATGAAGCAATGCGTGATTGGGTGACGAATGTTGATTCAACGTATTATGTGATTGGTACAGTTGCAGGTCCACATCCATATCCACAATTGGTTCGTGATTTCCAATCCATTATTGGTCGTGAAGCACGTAAACAAATTCAAGAACAAGCGGGTCGTTTACCTGATGCCTTGGTGGCATGTGTGGGTGGTGGTTCAAATGCGATGGGCTTGTTTTATCCATTTTTGAATGATCAAGATGTGAAAATGTACGGTGTTGAAGCTGCTGGTTATGGTATTGAAACAGGTAAGCATTCTGCGCCACTCAATGCAGGTCATGTCGGTGTATTACATGGTAACCGTACCTATTTAATGTCTGATGAACAAGGTCAGATTATTGAAACGCATTCAATTTCAGCAGGTCTGGATTATCCAGGTGTTGGTCCTGAGCACAGTTTCTTAAAAGATATGCATCGTGTGGAATATGTACCGATTAATGACCAAGAAGCTTTACAAGGCTTCCGTGATTTGACTCAAATTGAAGGGATTATTCCTGCACTTGAAAGTTCACATGCGATGGCCTATGTCACTAAACTTGCGCCAACGATGTCGAAAGATCAAATTATTATTGCGACTGTTTCTGGTCGTGGTGATAAAGATTTAATGACTGTTGCACGTATTGATGGTGTGGAAATGGTTGAGATGTAATTCATTTTCTTCTTCCCCCTTAGATGTTAGGTGAAGAAAATGAATTTAAAAAAATCGTGTTTGGTAAAAGCTAAACACGATTTTTTTATTTATAACAAATGATTGGGTTATGAAAGACGTTTATTGATTGCTCATCAAATGGTAGGAGTTCATCTGTCACTTTTTAAAAATTAACCAAAATTTTTTCCATCAGCAAAACTCACCAAATTCTATTAAGTGATTTATGTTTCGCAGAAACATGACTTATTATATTTTAGCTTGCCTCGAACAGTTGCTGATGGACTTAGCTCGTATTTTAATGCTGAATTTTTAAAGGAGGATTAAATAATGCCTAGTCTATTTATTGTCATGCTTGGTGGTCGTCATGCGCGTGCCAATACAGAAGTACATGATGTGGTTTTGGCAGTAGGTGATTCTTTAGAGGAAATTCATCCACAGTTAAAAAATGCATGGTTCGGTGAATTAGCAGGTTTACATATAGATGCTTGGGCGCAAATCAATGGTGTGGAATTTGAGCATAAAAATTATCAAATTCATTTTAGCAATGCACAGCCGAATCAATCTGAGCAGAAACTGTATCTCATTAATTTAGGTGGTTATAATGTCCGTGAATTTGGTGAATTACATCGTTATGTGCTCATCGTTGCGCAAAATCCGATGGTCGCAAAAGAAAAAGGAAAGCAGTATTTTGCACAGCACTGGCAAAAGCAACATACAGACTGTGTTTTAAATGTTGATGATTGCATTGCTATTGATCAGGTACATGGGCGTTATGTGCAATTGATTGAAGGTGAATTTATCACAAATATTTGGGAAAACAGCTACCTCACGATTTGATCTGCAATATTAAAAGATTAAACTAAACTTAAGGTTAAAGAATCAGCATAAATCTCTATATTTCTATCGTCTAACTTTATTCAAGCACAACAACATTACCGCGCTACTTACATTCGCTCAGTTTAGACTGCAAGCTCAAGTTAATTCTTTGGAGTAATAGATATGAGTGGCTTACTTGACGAGCTTGGTAAAATTGCTGGCGCTGTGATTGCAGAACAAGGTGTAGATAAACTCGATCCAGATGCAGGTTTTTTAGAAAAAGCAGCGGGTGCATTTGCAGGTTTCGAAGCGGCAAAAATTGGTGAGAATAAACTTGAAAATCATGATGAAGATGAACAACCTCAGCAAGACGATCAGCAATAATTTATTTTGAAGGTTTAAGTTAGTGTGAATGGAAGATGTAACCTTGAATGATTAAGCAGTCATTGATTTAAATGTAATGAGTCAATATTCATAGATTGAAGATGAATAATAGTGAGATCCAAAGAAATTAAGCAAGCTACACAGGTTTTAAATGATTAACTTCAACTAAAAGGGCGTATAAAAATATGCCCTTTTTTAATGGATTTTGATTTATCTGAAAAATCTATTATTTTTTGAACAAAGTACATTTATCGATATAAATCAATTATCACAAAAACAGATAAGTAACTGAAAATAAATTCAAAGTGCATAAAAAGTAAGGAATGACTCAGAAACACTAGGAAAACATTAATCTACATATCGCTTATCAATAAAACCGCTATGAAATATGTAAAAAAAGCATTTCGTTGATAGATTAAATCCCGATATGCTGTTGGTCGTTATAATGAAACTACTAGCTGTACGCCATGTATTTATATACTGATTTTGATCAGCAACTGATCAATGAACGTGTTGCACAATTCCGTGATCAAACGGAACGTTATTTAGCGGGTAAATTGACAGAAGATGAATATCGTCCGCTTCGTCTACAAAATGGTTTATACGTACAACGCTATGCGCCGATGTTACGTATTGCTGTGCCTTACGGTTTAATGAATTCAAATCAACTGCGTAAAGTTGCAGATTTGGCAAAAGAATATGACCGTGGATATGCGCATGTATCAACCCGTCAAAATATTCAGTTTAACTGGCCTGCGTTAGAAAATGTTCCTGATATGTTAGCCGAGTTGGCGACTGTACAAATGCATGCGATTCAAACATCGGGTAACTGTATTCGTAATACTACAACCGATCAATATGCAGGTGTTGTTGCAGGTGAAATTGCAGATCCTCGTCCGACGTGTGAATTGATTCGTCAATGGTCAACGTTCCATCCTGAATTTGCCTTTTTACCACGTAAGTTCAAAATTGCCGTTTCTGCTTTAACTGAGATTGATCGTGCAGCAGTGTCATTTCATGATATTGGTGTTTATATTGTGAAAAATGAAGCAGGCGAAATTGGCTATAAAATCAAAGTCGGTGGCGGTTTAGGTCGTACGCCTGTGATTGGTAGTTTTATTCGTGATTTCTTACCACGTGAAGATTTAATTGCTTATCTAGAAGCGGTTCTGCGTGTATATAACTTGCATGGTCGTCGTGACAATAAATATAAAGCGCGTATTAAGATTCTTGTAAAAGCATTAACACCAGCAGTTTTTGCTGAAAAAGTTGAAGCTGAATTTGCACATACGATTCAAACCTTGAAAATTCAGCCTGAAATTTTGAAAAAATTAGACGAAGAATTTACACCGTTTAATTATCAAAATTATGCAGATGAAGATTTTGCTGAGTTATTTGCTGCACATCCAAAATTCAAACAGTGGTTCAACATCAATACCAATGCACATAAAGTATCAGGCTATCGTATTGTCACGATTTCACTGAAACGCACGGGTGTTGCACCAGGTGATATGACCACTGAAGAAATGAATGTGATCGCTGACTTGGCTGATCAATATACATTCGGTGAGTTGCGTACTACGCACGAACAAAATATTTCTTTGGTGGATGTTCCACAAAAATATTTATTTGCAGTATGGCAAGTACTTGAAGCGAACAACTTGGCACGTGCACATATTGGTTTCATTACCGATATTATTTGCTGCCCAGGTGGGGATTTCTGTTCATTGGCAAATGCAAAGTCAATTCCAATTTCAGAAGCAATTTCACGCCGTTTTGATGATTTAGATACCATTTACAACTTAGGTAAATTGGATTTAAACATCTCGGGTTGTATGAATGCCTGCGGCCATCACCATGTCGGTAATATTGGTATTTTAGGTGTTGATAAAAAAGGCGCTGAATTCTATCAAATTACTTTGGGTGGTAATGCGGATCATGATGCATCGATTGGTGACATCTTAGGACCATCATTCGCTGCTGATCGTGTACCTGATGTGGTTGAAGAAATTCTAAATACTTATTTAGATCTTCGTGCTGAAGGTGAAGAGTTTGTAGAAACCTATCGTCGTGTTGGCATTCAACCATTCAAGGAGCGTGCATATGCTTAATACCGCACTTCAAGTGCTCTCTAAAGATGGCACGATTGCAGACAATAGCTATCAAGTGATTACTGAAGATGGTGTTTTACCACAAGGTGATGTTGTTCTGAGTGTTGAACAGCTTGATCAACTGGCAAATGTTTCGGGTAAAAAAGCCTTATTCATTACCGTGGATGCTTCTCCTGAAGTCAATCAGTTCCCCTTGGATCAGCTTGATACGATTTTTATCGAATTTGCAGGCTTTAATGATGGGCGTGGTTATTCCTTTGCAGCTTTATTACGTCGCCAAGGCTATCAAGGTGAACTTCGTGCAGTCGGTGATATCTTTAAAGATGTGCTGAATTATCTCAAGCGTTCAGGCTTTGATAGTTTTGTGATTAAAGAAGGTAAAGACATTCATGAAGCTGCTGCGGGTTTAAATGATTTTAAACATCCGTATCAGGCTTCAACAGCTGTGGCTCACGCACATTATCAAACGGGTGCTTGATTTTCTAAGCGATTCATTTGAATTTAAAAGTCGAACAATTGTTCGACTTTTTTTATGGACGTTCATTTTGTAAGATCGTTCTATTTTTGCAATGTTGTGGTCAATAAAATACGCTATCACTTATCGATTCATCCTCGCATAATAGATATAAATATACGGAGAGCATGTCATGCAGAATGTTATACAGGATCATCAAGTAACAGGAGATTTATCTTTACTGAAAGGCTGGAATGCAACTTTGCCACATACAGCACCTATGCCTGTTTTATTCTTGGGACACGGCTCTCCGATGAATGCGATTCAGACCAATGAGTTTACTCGTGAATGGAATCGTATTGGCTCAACCATGGAAATACAACCCACAGCGATTTTATGTATTTCAGCACATTGGTTGACGCAAGGTTCAACGGCAGTGACTGCGATGCAAATGCCCAAAACGATTCATGACTTTGGTGGTTTTCCACAAGCGCTGTTTGATATGCAATATCCTGCATCGGGAAATCAAGCATTGGTCGATGCAACAACTGAAGTGATTCAGAGTGTACACGTTCAACATGATCATGGCTGGGGATTAGATCACGGTACATGGAGTGTACTATGCCATGTTTTTCCACAAGCCAATATTCCTGTGGTGCAACTGAGTATTGATTATAGCCAAGGTGCGCAATACCACTATGAGCTTGCAAAACAATTATCCGCATTACGCCGTAAAGGGGTGCTGATCGTCGCAAGTGGCAATATGGTACATAATTTAGGGCGAGTTGCTTTTGATAAAATGGGCTCTGAGTATGGCTTTGATTGGGCTTTGGAAGCAGATGCAAAAATGAAGAATTTCTTGTTGGATAGAAACCATCAGGCTTTAATTGATTGGGATAAGCAGGGCAAAGAATTCTTATTGTCGATTCCAACACCTGATCATTATTATCCAATGCTTTATGCACTGGCTTTGCAGGAAGAGCAAGACGATCTCAGCATTTTTAATGCTAAAGCTGTTGGTGGATCACTCACAATGACATCGTTTAGACTTGATCATCATTAATTTGTAAATGCACCCGTTGATGTAAAAGGTGGATATCAATATTCACCTTTTTTTATTGCTACCAGATTGGAATCAACTCATTATAAAATTGCGACGTTATTATTTTAATTAGAATGAAAATGTCTTTTCTACTCTCTAAAGTGAATGTAGGTGTATTTTGGTTGCTGATCGCAATCGCAACAGATGTGCTTTCTACTTTCTATTCAGCCAAAGGCAATGGTTTGGTCAATAAGCTTGATCAAGGCATTGCGTTGGTTTTGTATATCATTTCTTTCGCTTGTGCTGCTTATGCACTTAAATTTATGCAAGCAGGAATTTTATATGTACTCTGGTCAGGGGTAGGTGTGATTGCAACAGCTTTATTAGCCAAAACATTTTTAGGGCAACATATTGATTTAGCAGGATGGATTGGCATTGGATTTATTGTAGTAGGCTTAACCATTATCGCGCAGTTTTCTAATATTGATGTATAGAGGACGTGGTTTGAATCACCTCCTCAAATCAATATCCTGCATCATTATTTACGACCTCTTTGTATTTCTCTTTAAAGGGAAAACTAGAAGGAATCTATACAAGAATTTTTATAAATTTTATATGTCTTCTAACTGGCAATTCACCATCCATTTTACCCCAAACTGATCAGTCAATGCACCATAAAGTGCCCCCCAAAAAGTGTTATCAAGTGGCATTTCAATCTGTGCATTGACAGACAAAGCGCTAAAAAGACGACGAGCTTCGGCTTCTTCATGTGGTTCTAAATTAATAGAAATATAATGATTATTGCCTTTGCTAAACGGAGTTTGGGTTTGTGCGCAAAATTGATCAGTTGTATCAGAGCCCATTAAAACTGTGAAGCCATTAATAGGCAGTGATACATGTAAAATATAATCTTTTTCTTTAGCTGAAACTTGAGCATCCGGAAGTTCTGAATAGCGTTTAATCAATGCAAACTCGCCACCAAACACTGATTTATAGAAATTAAAAGCGGCTTCTGTTTCGCCTTGAAAATTAAGGTAATGATTGAGTTGCATTGTGATAATCCATTTTTGTTTTAAAAGATTAATTTAACAGTTTTCAGCTTTAAAACAGATGAAAAAGTGTAAACATTAAAAAAGCCTTCTATTTAGAAGGCTTTTTCATTTATTGAAATGGAGTTTTTATTTAAAGGATTTCAATTGCTACAGCTGTTGCTTCACCGCCACCAATACAAAGTGCAGCAATCCCTTTTTTACCACCTGTGCGTTTCAAAGCATGAATCAAAGTTAAAATGATACGTGAGCCTGTAGAACCGACTGGATGACCAAGCGCACATGCACCACCATTAATGTTGACTTTTTCAGCATCTAATTTGAATTCATCAATCGGGCACATTGTGACCATTGCGAAAGCTTCATTAATTTCCCAAAGGTCTACATCTTCAACCTTCCAACCTGTTTTATTTAAAACTTTTTGGATCGCACCTACAGGAGCAATGGTGAATTCTGAAGGATGTTGTGAGTTTGATGCATAAGCGACAATTTTTGCTAAAGGGTTTAATCCACGCTTAGTCGCTTCATCACTTGATGTCAGTACGAGTGCAGAAGCACCATCTGAAATTGAGCTGGCATTGGCAGCGGTAATAGTGCCATCTTTAGCAAATGCAGGGCGTAATGTTGGAATTTTATCAATATTGGCATTAAACGGTTGTTCATCTTTATCAACAATAACATCACCTTTACGGGTTGAAATAGTGACAGGCACAATTTCATCTGCAAAATAACCTTCAGTAATTGCAGTTTGAGCGCGTTTCAATGAACGAATTGCGAAATCATCCATTTGTTGACGTGTATAGCCTTTGGTATTTGCCATATCTTGCGCAAAAGAACCCATTAAGCGGCCTGTTTCAGCATCTTCTAAACCATCTAAGAACATATGATCTTTAATTTCACCATGTCCCATGCGATAGCCACCACGCGCTTTCGGAAGAATATAAGGTGCATTGGTCATGGATTCCATACCACCTGCAACGACAACTTCTGCTGAGCCTGCTTTAATCATATCAGCAGCTTGCATGACAGCTTTCATGCCAGAGCCACATAGTTTATTAATCGTGACTGCACCCGTAGAGTCAGGTAAACCAGCTTGACGCATTGCTTGACGCGCTGGACCTTGCTTTAAACCCGCAGGGAGGACACATCCCATAATGACTTCTTGAACATCGCTCGGTTGTAGACCAGAACGAGCAATCGCTTCTTTTATAGATGCAGCGCCTAATTCAGGTGCTGTTACACTTGCTAGACTACCTTGAAAACCACCCATTGCAGTACGAGCGCCATTTACGATTACGATGTCTGTCATTGTTCTAATCTCCAAAACTTATCTTTTCTAGGGTTTTATCCGAAACCTAATCAGTATATTGAAAATACAATAAGAATAAAGTGTGAAAATGCGACAAGCTTAGACGCATGAGTCCTGAAATTTTAACACTCTGTGGTTGGTTCTACACGGACATGCCCCATAGGGCCGATGTAAAACCGCTTATGATTTTGCGGATTTTTGCTACCACAATAAAAGAAGCTTCCTGGTGCACCTCTGGGTAAGCCACTATCTCCCTGAAAAGTGATGACTTTAGGGCTGGAAGCACTCCCTTTCCATCTGAGTTGTCCATATTTCATTTGGGTTGCTGTTTGAGCAACAATGAGTTCATTCTCATCGACTTTTTTATTTTTGTTTAAGTCATTAAAGATAATGATTCCAAAATTCCATTGATCATTTTCACATTGTTTTAAGTCAACTGAAGAACACAGGACAATATTAGAATGTAATGTTTTGGCATGATTTTTTGCGACACTGATATGCTGGTGGAGTAAAGGTTTTAAGTTAGATACCTCTTGTCGTTCCATTAATTCGTGATAGTGGGGGATTGCTAACATTGCAATAATGCTGAGTATAGAAATAGATACAATAAGTTCAAATAGCGTAAAACCATTTGCTTTACAATTCGGATACATGTTTTAATCTTCTTTTAAGTATTGTTTTTATTTAAAAAATTATTAATTTTCTTAGGTTTAAAAAGCAAACTATTTGATGGTGAAATATTTATTACTATCGCATTCGTTTACTGTTAAAATAAGAGAAGTGAGAAGATAAGGTATTCACGATCGAAAGTTGAGTGAAAATTTACCGAATTACAACGGAAATTGTAAGTAATTTTGTCAATAATTTACTTGATTAAACTTATCAAGCACTTGGAAAAATGTCTAAGTGTTTGTATGATTCAACGTGAGTAGCTTAAAAATAATACTGGGGTATATAGAAAGCTTATCTCAGGAAGCCACGAAATTTTAGGCTGAGCTTGAACAACAATTGTTATCTCTGGAGGATATCCATGAAATTGAGTCGTATCGCACTTGCTATGCTTGTTGCCGCGCCATTCGCTGCTGCTAACGCTGGTGTAACTGTAACACCTTTAATGCTTGGTTATACTTTCCAAGATTCTCAACACAATAATGGCGGTCATGATGGCAGCTTAACTAACAGCCCTGAATTGCAAGACGATTTATTCGTTGGTGCTGCACTTGGTGTAGAACTTACTCCATGGTTAGGTTTTGAAGCTGAATACAACCAAGTTAAAGGTGATGTAAACGGTACTGGCGTTGCTGGTTCAGAATACAAACAAACTCAAATCAATGGTAACTTCTATGCTACTTCTGATTTGATCACTAAAAACTATGACAGCAAAATCAAACCTTATGTATTGTTAGGTGCTGGTCATTATAAATATGACATCGATAATGTTCCTAACCGTTCTGATGAACAAGGTACTTTAGGTAATGCAGGCGCTGGTATTTTTTGGCGTTTAAACGATGCTTTGTCTCTTCGTACAGAAGCTCGTGGTACTTATAACTTTGATGAGCAATTCTGGAACTATACAGCGCTTGCTGGTCTTAACGTAGTTCTTGGTGGTCACTTGAAGCCAGCTGCTCCTGTAGTGGTTGTTACTCCAGTTGAACCAGTTGCTCCTGTAATTGTTCCTGAACCTCCAAAACAATTGGATGAACAGTTGAACATGGAACTTCGTGTGTTCTTTGATACAAACAAATCAAACATCAAAGATCAATACAAGCCAGAAATTGCTAAAGTTGCTGAAAAGCTAAATGAGTTCCCGAATGCGACTGCTCGTATTGAAGGTCACACAGATAACACTGGTCCACGTAAGTTAAACGAACGTTTATCTTTAGCTCGTGCTAACTCTGTTAAATCTGCACTTGTTGGTGAATACAACATCGATGCATCTCGTTTGTCTACTCAAGGTTTCGCTTGGGATCAACCGATTGCTGACAACAAAACTAAAGAAGGTCGTGCTATGAACCGTCGCGTATTCGCTACGATTTCTGGTAACCGTACTGTTGTAGCTCAATAATTTGAGTTGCATTTAGTGAAAGAAGAGCGACTCAATTGAGTCGCTTTTTTTTTATTCAAATTTTTATATGATTTTTAGGGTTACAAGGTTATTGATCAGATTGATTGTTTTGTTTTAGATTATAGGAACTTTTTATAAAAATGACTTTTCAAAAATACTTCTCAATAAAAAAGCCAGCTCATAACATAACTGGCTTTCATATATTTATTCTATTAATGAATAGAATACTTAATTAAATTCGCCAGTAGAGCGTTCTTTTGCCCATTCACGTAAGATAAATTTTTGTAATTTACCTGTTGATGTCTTTGGAATTTCCGTAATCACAACCTCTTTTGGAACTTTAAAGCGTGCAAGGTGTTGTTTGCAAAACTCAATCACTTCTTCAGGCGTAGTCGTTGCTCCTTGCTTGAGTTCGATAAATGCACAAGGCACTTCTTGCCAACGCGGATCAGGTTTGGCAACAACAGCGGCAGTCATAATCGCAGGATGGGTATATAGGACTTCTTCAACTTCTAAGGATGAAATATTTTCACCACCTGAAATAATAATATCCTTAGAGCGATCCATAATTTTGGCATAACCATCAGGTTGGCAAACAGCTAAATCACCCGTATGGAACCATCCACCTTTGAAGGCTTCTTCAGTGGCTTTGGTATTTTTAAGATAACCCTTCATGACAATATTGCCACGGAACATGATTTCACCCATGGTTGTACCATCATTTGGTACTGGCTGCATGGTTTCAGAGTCAAGTACACGCATCCCATCTTGTAAAGGATAAGGGACGCCTTGACGTGAGTGTAATTGAGCTTGTTCGCTAATGGATAATTCACTCCAACCTGCTTGAGATGCACATAAAGCAGAAGGGCCATAGGTTTCGGTTAAACCATAAACATGATTCACTTGAACACCAATATGATGCATGCCTTCAATAATCGCGGCTGGAGGTGCGGCGCCTGCAACCATCACTTCAACATGATGGTTGAATTTAATTTGTTGATCTTTCGGTGTATTAATCAGCATGGAAAGAACAATAGGTGCACCACAGAAATAGTCCACTTTATGTTGATCAATAAGTTTGTAAACAAGAGCAGGATCAATTTTACGTAGACAAACATTGGTGCCGCCATTGGCAGCCACTGTCCAAGCAAAACACCAACCATTACAGTGAAACAATGGCAGTGTCCAAAGATAAGTACAGCGAGGCGTCATACCGCAAGCAATGATATTACTGGCAGCATTAATATATGCACCACGATGATGATAAACCACACCTTTGGGATTACCTGTAGTCCCTGATGTGTAGTTTAAACTAATCGCATCCCATTCATCATTGGGCAACTGCCATTCAAAATTAACATCGCCATCTTGTAACCAATCCTCATATTCAATTTGCCCAATGCACACAGCATTGGCATGGTTTTCATATTCAATATCTGCAACATCAATCACATAAATATCTTGTGAAACAAGCGCCAAAGCTTCTTGCGCAATTGCAGCGAATTCAGGATCAACCAATAAGACTTTAGATTCCGCATGCTCTAACATAAATGCCAGGGTCTTAGCATCTAAGCGTGTATTGAGTGTATTGAGTACTGCACCCGCCATTGGAACAGCGAAGTGTGCTTCGACCATCGCTGGAATATTGGGTAATAGCACAGAAACGGTATCATTCTTTTTAATACCTAGATTTTGTAATTGGTGTGCAAATTGACGGCAACGGCTATATGTATCACGCCAAGAAATACGACGAGAACCGTGAATTATTGCGTCCTGATTTGGATAAATATAAGCTGCTCGCTCAAGGTATCTGAGTGGAGACAAAGCTACAAAATTTGCAGGTGTCCGCGGTAATTCATCGTATGCACTTACCATTTTAAACTCCGTATGTCATTGTTGTATTCCTTGGTTAAAGATAGGCACATCGTCAAAAGATTGCATTTATTCTTTAGTCGAGTGCTTTTTTCCATCCTTAATTGAAGCATATTGATTTTATTTTTACTTGACCTCTTAGGTTTTGTAATTCGTTCATATTTAATTGAATATTTTTATTTTTAAATTAATAAAATGATGGCTAGTTCTGAAAAAACTAAACTTACGCGTCTATTTTTTCTCGATAAAAGGATGGTGTATGACCCGTCCAGCGTTTAAAAGCACGACGAAATTCTCTTAACTCACTAAAACCCAATTGCTGGCTAATATCAGTCATTGAAAATTTCTGCGAAATAAATATTTTGGCTTTTTGTTCTAAAATATTTTGTCTTAATGTTTGGAAATTTATTCCCTCAGTCACTAAGATGCGTCTTAATTGCCGCTCACTGATTTGAAAAGTGTCAGCAGCTTGTTGCATATCAAAAAGCTCGGGTAGATATTCTTCAATTAAATGTTGGATGCGTTGTTTATAATCAACATGGTTAATATTATTAAAGTCATCCAACGTTTTTTCACAAATACGAATGGCTGTCGTGTAATTTGCAGGGCTATAGCTTTTCAGTGGTCGCTTTAGAATCTCTATATTAAAAAAAATACTATTTTTTGAGGTGTTAAAGGGGATTGGGCAATCAAAAAAAGCTCGATAAAGTTGAAAGTGTTGGGGTTCTGCATAGCTAAATTGCACATTGAGTAAATCGTCATGTTCACCAATCATATTACTAAGAAACGTGAGAATATTACAAAAAATTTCTTCACAGAAAAAAGGCAATAACGCTGTATTGGGGAAACGTTCACTAATTTTTAATTCGAGTTGATTCGATACAAGCGAGGCAGTCAGGTTCAAAGCACTACCTGAAATGGGGTGATATTTTAAACCAAGTTCAAGTGCTTCACCAACATTCTGGCAAGCTTGCATGGCAAAGCCTAAAATTCCCATAGAAATAAGGCTTTCATCGCGACCAATCAATAATCCTAAAGGAATGTGTGGATGCTGATCGACTGCACGTTGAATAACTGTGCAAATACTTTGGAACGGAAGAAAACCATCACCTTGGCGAATCTGCTGAATATTCAGATTTAAATCATTAAATCACGGTCTAAAATTAATTTGATTCTGCTCTGCATAATGAATCAGACTGGATAATAATACTGGTGAAATAAAATGCTGAACAGCAAATTCTTTTTGTTGTTTTATCATGATGTCCGGAATACCCCCCAATCTGATCGTGATTTCCCCCTATTTTGTATCGCATAAATCTGTTTAACTCTCAATCAGCTTCTTTGTTGTACCAAAAATAAAAATTGGATCATGATGATCAGTAAAAGGATTTTTCAACATGTATATGGTGGGTTGGGATAAGCAAGAAATAGAGATTCAAGCGCAAGGCTATGCCATGTTTGGTTATGGTATGTGGACACATCGAGCTGAAGAAAAGCGAACAGCATTGTTTGCTCGAAGTTTCAGTATTTGTGATCAATCTAATCAGCGTTTAATTTTTTGCTGTATTGATTTTGGTTGTATTACCCATGCAATACGCAGTGGTGCAGTAGCGCAATTAACAAAAAAATTGGGTTTATCTTTTCAGGAAAATCAATTTGTACTGATGGCAACGCATACCCATTCAGGTCCAGGCGGTTGCGGACATGAAGCTTTATATAATATGCCGACACCAGGTTTTGTACCTGAACATTTGGATGCTGTGATTCAAGCCATTCTGATCAGCATTCTGAATGCTATTGAATCTGAGCAAGACACTGAAATTCGTAGTAGCACAGGTTGTTTTCATGATGATATTCCTGTGGCATGGAATCGCTCCATCAAAGCCTATAATCGAAATTCTGATGTTCAGCATCGCACGGACAAAGAAACCCATTTGGCGCTGAACCGTGAAATGCAATTGATCGGGTTTTATCGACAAAATCAGTTGCAATCGCTGATCTCACTGTTTGGTGTGCATGCAACCTGCCTTGGAAATACCTTAAAAGCCCACGATGGTGATAATAAGGGGTATGCCGCAATGTTTGTTGAACAGACATTGTTGCAGAAAGGAAGTCACAATCCAGTCGCTATTTTTGCTCAAGCGACGGCAGGAGACGTATCTCCACATTTTCATGGCGAGCATCAGCAGGAAATTCGGAACAAAATTAAAGGCGAAAAAGAGTATCAATATGCTCAGAAAAATGGACATTATCAAAGTGAAATTGCTTTAACCGCATTGACTCAAAAGTCTTTTCCCGTTCAGGGTGCAGTTAGTGCTGTATTGAGTTATGTGGATCTAACCGATGTTGAAATTCCACCTGAGTTTACTCAAGGGCTTTTAGGGATGCGAACGAGCCAACCTTGCCACGGTGTGCCTTTTTTTGCAGGTACACCAGTGGATGGTCATGGAACACCTAAACTAGTGACGGCAAGTATGGCAATGTTGTCAAAGATGGTGCGTAAAAAGAGAATGAGCAATTCCACATCCGCAGATTATGCAAAATACAAAGCACTTTATGATTCACAAGGCGTGAAAAATATTGTGATTGAAGTAGGGGGTAAAAAGTTACTGGGGCAATCAATTGATGTCGTACCTGGGATTTTTGATCCTGTAATTGCGGAAATGAATCGTCAGGTGAAGGCAGGGGCAATTCAGGACAGTCCACTTGTGCCACAGATCATGCCTTTACAGATTGTACGCCTTGGAAATATAACACTGATTTGTTGCCCAGGAGAAATCACTACGGTTGCAGGTCAACGACTGATTCAAACGGTTAAAGCACAATTATCCGCAAAGGATCTAGTGTGGCTTGCTTCTTATTGCAATGATTATATGGGCTATATCACCACATTCGAGGAGTATCAGGAACAGGCGTATGAAGGTGGGCATACATTATTTGGTCAATGGACGCATGCAGCTTTTCAAACTGAATATCAACAATTGGCTCAGCAATTAAACTTACCCAAAGAACAACGAAATTATGATCAAAGTACTCGTCCTCCCATTATTCCAATACACGAACTGGCAAAAAGAACCAATCATGGAAGTTTAAAAACAGCTGCCAGCAAAGGAGAGTTTTGATGGATGAGTTGACTCAAAACACATGGGTAAATTGGTCAGGATTTCAGAAATCGAACCCACAGCAGATTTTAAAACCACAAAACCTGACAGCATTACAGGATATTGTTTGTAGTCACCCCAAAATTCGTGTG
Organism: Acinetobacter sp. ANC 3832; assembly: GCF_002135415.1. Taxonomy (GTDB): domain Bacteria; phylum Pseudomonadota; class Gammaproteobacteria; order Pseudomonadales; family Moraxellaceae; genus Acinetobacter. Next base: position 40,872 of record NZ_NEGJ01000001.1, on the reverse strand, counting down.
GTAGGTGCAGGGCATTCATTTACACCTTTGGTGTGTACAGATATGACGCTATTGTCTTTAGATCATTTATCAGGTGTAGAGCAGGTGGATGCTGAACATTGCCAAAGTACGATTTGGTCAGGTACTCGTTTGTATGATCTTGATCAGCATTTACAACCCTTGGATCAGGCTTTGATGCAACAAGGTGATATTGATCAGCAAAGCTTGGCTGGTGCTGTATCAACTGGAACACATGGTACAGGTGCAGATTTGCAATGTATTTCGGCTTATGTCGAAGGTTTTGAATTGCTCACTGCATCAGGTGAATTATTACAATGTAGCCGTACAGAAAATGCTGAGATATTTGAAGCAGGGCGGGTGTCCTTAGGCAGTTTGGGGATTTTGACCAAAATCACCATGCAGAATAAACCTCGCTATAAACTCAAAGAACATGTTGAATTATGTTCTGTAAAAGACATGTTGAGCCACATTCATCAGTGGAAAACACAGCATCGGCATATTGAATGTTTTATTTTTTCTTATGGTGATCAGTTGATGCTGAAAACTTTGGATGAAACTGAAGAGGAAATACGTCCTCGCAAAGAATCATGGCCTTCTGAGGACAGTTTATTGACCCTGTGTTCTGAGTTGACCAAAGCCTTTCCATCGCTCAATCCACATTTACAAAAGCTATTGGGTGTTTTTGTTCAACCCAGCACTTTTATCGATTGGTCAAGCAAGATATTTCCAACACCCCGCAATATCAAGTTTAATGAAATGGAGTATCAGATTCCTGTTGATCAAGGATTGAATTGTTTGCAGGAAGTCTTGCAAGAACTACGGAAATATAAAGTGTCGACTTTTTTTCCTTTGGAATTTCGTTTTGTAAAAGGTGATGATATTTGGCTCAGTCCTTTTTATCAGCAAGATTCTATTTCTATTTCGGTGCATCAATATCACAAGCAAAATCCGCAATTGATTTTTTATCAAAATAGAGGGTTTGAAACTTGGGAAACATTTAGGGAGTAATGCAGATCGTGTAAAATAGAAGACAGAAAATTATGATGACGTTATTCTCCTATGCAACATTCAGCCTTATTTGAAAAGTTACTCCATCTTCCAAGTGCAAGCGAAAAGCCAGAAGTGTTAATGGATTTTGCAAAAAACATTGAAAAATATGATATTACAATTGAAGATGCGCCAGAGTTAATCGAAATTGCAACTAACAAAAAACTTTTGGATGGCAGTGAATCAGAGTTTTTTGCATTACATTATGCCATTTATGCTTTAGGTGCTTTGAAATATATAGATGCTTGTTCTGCATTTTTTACTCAGTTTGATCGAGCAGAAGATTTACAGGATAACTGGAGTGAAAGTTTTACCGATGCATTTGAATTAATGGGGGAAGGTGTTATTCCATCCTTAATTCATGCAATGAAAATAGTCAGTTTAGAATCTGTATTTCTAATTACCGAATGTATTGGTAAATTGGCTGTGAGTTATCCTGATCGCCGATCAGAGATTTTATTGGCTTTAGATGAATTACATCAACGCTTCTTAAAAACGCCAGTAAAACCAACCGCTCTTTTCAAAAATGAAACACCTATTCTGATGGCATGGATGGATATGAAGGCGGTTGAGCGAATTGACCTGATTCGAAATTTATACGAACAGGATAAATTTGATGAAAACTATGTGGGATCAATAGAAAATATTGAATATGAGTTTGGGCTACGTACAGAACGACCAGCGCTGCCAACACCAGTATTTTTGAATATCCCACAACAGCCGTTTGTGAGAACTGAGGTTAAAGTCGGGCGTAATGAACCTTGCCTATGTGGAAGTGGTAAAAAATATAAAAAATGCTGTGAGCGCTAAGTTTTAAATCATTGGTCGTGCGGATCATTATTTTTAATAGCGGAATAATTTTGAAGCAAAGGTTTATAAATAAGCTCGAAAGGTGTAAAATTTTGAACACTTTTTATAATGTTCCACCGATTTTATCTTTTGAGCTTTGTCTCGATCATAATCTCGCGGTGACATGCTCCATTGTACGGGGCATCACTCCTTAAGGATTTTTAAATATGCCTATTATCACATTGCCAAATGGTGATCAAAAAACTTTTGATCAAGCCGTTTCTGTCATGGAAGTTGCACAAAGCATCGGTCCCGGTCTTGCAAAAAACACCGTAGCAGGGCGTGTAAATGGTCGCCTTGTCGATGCAAGTGATTTCATTACTGAAGATGCAACGCTTGAAATTATCACGCCTAAAAACCAAGAAGGTGTGGAAATTATTCGCCATTCTTGTGCGCATTTAGTGGGTCACGCCGTTAAACAATTGTTCCCAGAAGCAAAAATGGTGATTGGTCCTGTCATTGAAGAAGGTTTCTACTATGACATCTGGATGCCTCGTCCATTTACTTTAGACGACATGGCTGCAATCGAAGCGCGCATGAAAAAGCTCATCGATCAAGATTATGACGTTGTGAAAAAAATGACACCGCGTGATGAAGTGATTGCAGAATTTACGGCGCGTGGTGAAGAATATAAATTGCGCTTAATTGCGGACATGCCTGAAGAAACTCAGATGGGGCTTTATTACCATCAAGATTATTTAGATATGTGTCGTGGTCCGCATGTACCAAATACTAAATTTTTAAAATCATTCAAACTCACTAAAATCTCCGGTGCATACTGGCGCGGTGATGCGAAGAATGAACAATTACAACGTATTTATGGTACGGCTTGGGCAGACAAAAAAGAACTTGCTGCTTATGTAAAACGTATTGAAGAAGCTGAAAAGCGTGACCATCGTAAAATTGGTAAAGCGTTAGACTTATTCCATATGCAAGAAGAAGCACCAGGTATGGTGTTCTGGCATCCGAATGGTTGGACTATTTACCAAGTACTTGAACAATACATGCGTAAAGTTCAGGAAGAGAATGGTTACCAAGAAATTAAAACACCGCAAGTGGTTGATATTTCTTTGTGGGAAAAATCAGGGCATGCAGCGAATTATGCAGAGAACATGTTTACGACGCATTCTGAGAGTCGTAACTATGCTGTGAAGCCAATGAATTGTCCTTGTCATGTACAAGTCTTTAACCAAGGTTTAAAGTCTTATCGTGATCTTCCAATTCGTTTGGCTGAGTTTGGTTCATGTCACCGTAACGAGCCATCAGGTTCATTACACGGTATTATGCGTGTACGTGGCTTTACGCAAGATGATGCACATATTTTCTGTACCACTGAACAAGTTGCTAAAGAAGTAGAAGATTTTATTAAACTGACTCTAGGTGTTTATAAAGACTTTGGCTTTGAAGAAGTACAAATGAAACTGTCTACACGTCCTGAAAACCGTGTAGGTACAGAAGAAATGTGGGATAGTGCAGAAAAAGCTTTGTCTGATGCTTTAGATGCAGCGGGCTTGCCTTGGGATTTACAACCCGGTGAAGGTGCCTTCTATGGTCCAAAAATTGAATTCTCTTTAAAAGATTGTTTAGGTCGGATCTGGCAATGCGGTACAATTCAGTATGACCCAAACATGCCGTTACGTTTAGAAGCTTCATATGTAACAGAAGATAACGATCGTGACCATCCTGTGATGTTACATCGTGCAATTCTTGGTAGTTTTGAACGTTTTATTGGTATACTAATTGAACACTATGCTGGTTTTATGCCACCATGGTTAGCACCAGTACAAGCATGTGTCATGAATATTACCGATTCTCAAGGCGCTGCATGTGAGCAAGTGGCCGCAAAACTCAAAGAAAATGGCATTCGTGCGATTTCAGACTTGAGAAATGAGAAGATCGGCTTTAAGATTCGTGAACGTACATTAGAGCGTATTCCTTACTTATTGGTACTAGGTGATCGTGAAGTTGAGGAAGGGACGGTGAATGTCCGTACTCGCTCTGGAAAAAATTTAGGTACTATGTCAATTGATGCATTTGTTGACCTAGTGAAAGCAGCCGTAGCCGAACGTGGCCGGTATATTGTGGAGTAAGAAAGATTAAACAGCCTGACCGTAACCAACAACAGGGTGCTAAAAGCAATCGTCCTGCATTAAATGACGAGATCAAAGCGAAAGAAGTACGTCTCGTTGCTGCAGATGGGGAGCAAAAAGGTATCGTTTCACTTGCTGAAGCGTTGCGTGCTGCGGAAGAAGTTGAGCTTGATCTTGTTGAGATTGTTGCCAATGCCGAGCCACCTGTTTGTAAAATTATGGATTTCAACAAACATTTATTTGATCTGAAGCAAAAGCAAAAAGATGCTAAAAAGAAACAGCATCAAGTTCAGGTAAAAGAAATTAAGTTGCGTCCAGGTACAGATATTGGCGATTACAACATTAAACTTCGCTCAATTCTGAAGTTTCTTGAAGAAGGCAACAAAGTTAAAATTACTTTGCGTTTCCGTGGTCGTGAAATGGCTCACCAACAAATCGGTCTTGCTCAATTACAAAAAATTGAAGCTGACGTGGCTGATTTTGGTGTGATTGAACAATCACCGAAAATGGAAGGTCGTCAAATGGGTATGTTACTTGGTCCTAAAAAGAAAAAGTAATAACTCGTTGAACATAAAAAAGCACTGCATTCGCAGTGCTTTTTTATGCTTTCTCATTTTGATCTTGTCATAAAAAAGACCAGCCGAAACTGGTCTTTTTTATGACTTATTTCACTTCAGGTGAGGCAAGTTGTTGTGTTTCTTTTCGGCCAATTGGAATATGCCGTGGTAACTTTTCTTCTGGAAGAATACGCTGTAACTCTATTTTTAATAGACCATTTTCATAGTTGGCATGTTGTACTTCAATATGCTCATCTAAACGTAAAGAAAGTTTAAATGAACGGTTGGAAATACCTTTATGCAAAAACTCAACAGTCGTATCAGACTTTTCTTCAACGGATTGACCTGTGATCGTGAGCACTTGATTTTCAAGATTCACATCAAGCTGATCTTCATTAAATCCAGCTGTTGAAACAACGATGCGATAGTGATCATCACCTGTTTTTTCAATATTATAGTGTGGATAATTTGGTGTATCACTTTGCATTGCGTAATCAAATAAATCATTTAGACGATCAAATCCGATACTACGACGGAATAATGGGCTTAGACTTAAGTTACTCATGGATAGAACCTCCTAAAATAAGCAAAGTTATATAAACAAGACTTTTATCTCTGCATCCGCAGGGTTGCCAGCAATATGTTAGTCATCATTGCTGTACTTTAAATATAGGAGTACTTTTTTAGATTTCAAGAATAAAAAGTAAAAAAATGAATCTTTTTTTAGAATTAGAAATAGCATCTTTAATATGTATTTTAGCCATTTAAATTCTAATGTTTATTGACCTAAAACATGCTATAACTAGTGATAAAGCTCAATAATCTGATGCAAAAAACGAGAAAGGCAAAAGGTAAATAACATGATTGATCTCTATTATTGGGGCACACCCAATGGTCATAAAATTACAATAGCATTAGAAGAAATGGATTTGGATTACCAAATATTTCCCGTCAATATTATGGAAAATGACCAATTTCAGCCTGACTTCTTAAGAATTTCTCCAAATAATAAAATTCCTGCAATTGTGGATCAAAATGGACCGAATGGAGAGTCGATTTCGGTATTTGAATCAGGTGCAATTTTACAATATTTAGGGCGTAAAACTGGGTTGTATTATCCAGAAAATGAGCAAGACCGTGTTGAAGTAGAGCAGTGGTTGATGTGGCAAATGGGTGGATTTGGTCCAATGCTTGGGCAAAATCATCATTTTAGTAAATTTGCCAAAGAGCAAGTTCCATATGCAATTGAACGTTTTATGATGGAAACGAAGCGTTTGTATAGTGTTTTGAATAAGCAACTCATTGGACAAAAATTTATTGCTGGAGAATATTCAATTGCAGATATGGCAATTCTACCGTGGGTCTTGCGTTATGAATGGCAAGGTATTCAATTAGAAGATTATCCATATGTAAAAGAATATGTGGAGCGCATGACGGCTCGCCCTGCAGTACAACGAGCGTTGTCGATCAAAGTATAAAAATTTTTATGCTAAACTTAAAAACCACCATTCAGGGTGGTTTTTTACTATGTGGATATGATGATGAAAGCCTTCTTTATTAATTTAACGCGTATCCTAGAAGAAAATTCGAAGCTTTATTGGAGTGTCATTGCGGGTATAGCAGGATGCTTGGCTTTATATTTTGCTGAAATTATTCATATTCAGAGTTTGCTTACACATTTAAATCCAACAGATATGAGTATACAACGAACCATATTGGAACCTATTGCACAGCGTTATCAATGGGCACGAATATTGGTTATTTGTTTGGCAGTTGTTTGGGCAAATTGGGAATACTTTAAGACTAAAAAGTCTTTAAACCTAAAATAACGTCAAGAGTTTGACTAAATGGATGCCAGAATATGCCATGATCAAATATATGTATAGACAACATTTTGCGCTATCTATTGCAATACTTGGGATTGCTGCAATCCTAAGCTCAATATTGCAGTATCAATCTGCTATGAATTATTTATGGAGGATTGTTTTGGGAGTCGTTGCTGTACCAAGTATCATCTTTTCTTTAGTCTTTGCTTTCATTCAAATTAAATTAGGACAAACGATTCTAAATACTGTTATTTTGGTGAGTTCACTGGCGATTTATATGGTGGTTTTTAGATATATTTACCTTCATTTAGATATTAATTGGAATGCAGTTTCAGAAGGTAGGTTACAACTTACGATATTTCAAAAAATTGTAAAATCTGACTGGAGCTATTGGTTGGCTTTCATTTTTCCATGGATGATTTCAATATTGAGCTATAAGCTTAGATCAAAGAAAGTCACTGCTTAACTTCATGGCTTATCTTCTTTTATTCATTTCAGCATTTGGTGCAGCCACATTACTTCCTTTACAGTCAGAAGCAGTATTGGTGGCTTTATTGGTTTCAGCGAAACATTCAGCTTTACTTCTGATTTTAGTTGCTTCTATAGGTAATGTCCTTGGCTCATGTGTTAATTGGTATCTAGGGCTTAGAATAGAAAAATTTAAAGATAAAAAATGGTTTCCTATTTCTGAAATTAAAATGTTGAAAGCTGAAAGAATTTATCAAAAATATGGTTTTTGGTCTTTATTACTTAGTTGGACCCCCGTGATTGGTGATCCAATTACTTTAATTGCAGGATTAATGAAGGAAGGTTTTTGGCGATTTTTGTTGATCGTTTCGATTGCAAAAACAGGTCGATATGTTTTTATTTATTTTGTTGTAATGGGTATTGGATTTTAAGTGTGAATTTAAGAAGAATAGAATAAGGCTCATTAGGAGCCCTAGCCCTATTCTTGAATGATTAGATTATTGACACTTATTCACTTTAAATTCAATTTGATCATTTAAAGTTGATTTTTTATAAATCCACAACGTTTTATAACTTCTGATTGTCGTCACTTTCGCATTTGAAACTGCTTCAATGACTTGTTGATCTAAAGCATTTACACCAGAGCGCTTTTTCAATTGCACATTACTTACATCACCGTGCTTATCAACTTTAAATTTAAATTTAACCAGACGATCTTGGTTTTTTAATAAGTTTTCATCGAGCTTGAGCTGCGGTTGTTGCTGATATTCAAAAGGTACAGATTTATTTTTTTCTTGTTTTAACCAATTCTTTGAAGCAAACGTATAAGTGCATTCATTTTTACGAGGCGCTTTATCCTCAGAATCATCCATTTTTAAGGTAAATGTTTGATAGCCAATAATCTCTAAAGCAGTACCATTTTTAATATAAGGTTTTACTTTGGCAGCATGTACAGCATTCACAAGCTTTTGATCTAAAGCTTTTAAGCCTGTACTTTCTTGTATTTCAGTTGCAATCACTTTGCCTGTTTCATCTGCACGAATACGAATAATCGCCGAACGATCCAAATTTTCTAAATCTTCACTTTTATATTGAACTTGCGGATATTTAATCCATTGAATTCGAGTGGTTAAATGAGCAGGTTCAGCTGTTACTTTTTGCACAGCAAGTTTTTTTGTTGATGTATTATCAGCACTATAAGTTGCAGTGATGGGCAAAGTCATCAATAGTGAAAGGCAAGCAAGTCGTTTCATAGCGTATTTTCGATGATGCATTTAAGGTGCATAGGGCATTGGATTTAAATTGAGCTAAGTATTTCCTGATTTTTCCTAACTCGCAATAGAAAAAAGCACCGATTGGTGCTTTCTTATCGGTTTTAATCTTTTCTGGACTCTTCATGTCCTTTGGTAATATCGACTTTGAATAGATCAGAAGTTTTCATCCAACTCAGGGCAACCACGGCCATCGTCATACATCCACCAACAAGTGTAGCTGCAATGGTTCCCATGTATTTAGCGGCTAAGCCTGATTCAAAAGCACCTAACTCATTACTTGAAGATACAAACATCCCATTCACAGCAGCAACCCGCCCACGCATATTTTCAGGTGGATAAATCTGTAGAATCGTTTGGCGAATCACAACCGAAATACTGTCACAAGCACCTGTCATCATTAAGGCAAATAAAGATAACCACATTGAATTTGAGAATGCAAAGATAATCGTAAACACACCAAAACCTGCGACAGCAAGTAGCATGTTGCGCCAAGCATGATGGGTCGGTGGGAATTTGGTCAGCGCAATCATGGTCACAAGTGCACCAATGGAAGGAGCAGCACGTAAATAACCTAAGCCTTCTGGACCAATTTTTAGAATATCTTCTGCAAAAATCGGTAGCAGGGCGATCACACCACCAAAAAGAACGGATACTAAATCTAAAGAAATTGCCCAAAGTACAATCTTGGTTTTCCAAATAAAACGGAAACCTTCGCTTAAGCTATCTTTTAAATTATTGTGTTCTATCGGCGGGAATGTGCGTTTTTGTAAAATAGAAATCAAACAAAAGCAAATAAACAGAAGTACTGCCACAGAAATTAAGCTAGTTTCACGTCCTAGACCTGCCAACATAAAACCACCCAGCATGGGTCCAATAATGACACCACTTTGCCAACCAATAGTCGTCCATGTTGCACCATTGGCGTAAAGCTCTCGTGGGATTAAGAACGGTTTTAATGATGTTGCAGATGGATTATAAAATCCACGGATTGTACCTAAACCAAAAATGACGGCATAAATTCCCCAAGATAATTCACCAATACCAATATGACCTAAGCCATAGGCGTGAAATAAGCCCCACAATACAATGGGTAATGGGAAAGCAAAGAATAAACAGATTTTCATAATGGTCTGTTTATTAAACTTATCTGCGAAATATCCACCCCATAAGGAGAGGGCAATGAATGGAATGGCTTCAGCTAAACCAATAAAGCCCAATGTGAGTGGATCTTTAGTAATTTGATACAGCGAATAAGCAACAATAATTTCTTGAATTAAAATTGCGAGGGTTAAACAAAACTGATTAACCGTAATAATTGAAAAGTCTCTATATCTTAGTGCTGCAAAAGCATCCTGCGCAGGGTTCATAGTGATTCAGTTTTATCATAAGGTGATTATTATAAAGCTTAAGCATTTACTTGTTTACATATTCATCTGCTATTGGATATTGGAAATAGTGTTTAAATTTATCTCTACGAAGCTAAAATATTGTGGCTTTTGCTTTTGTTTTATACAGTTTTACTTTAGAATACTGACTCCCTTACCTGCAGGTCGTTTTGCAATGGTGCAGACGTTCCGAACAGGTGTTCAAAAGAGGTTGTTATGCCTAAGATGAAAACTCGCCGTGGTGCAGCTAAACGCTTTAAAGCGACTGCGAACGGCATCAAGCGTAAACAAGCGTTCAAACGCCACATTTTGACCAAAAAATCTGCTAAGCGTATTCGTCAGTTACGCGGCTGTGTCATGGTTCACGTAAGTGACGTGAAATCAGTTCGTCGTATGTGCCCATACATCTAAGGAGATTATAAATGGCTCGTGTAAAACGTGGTGTACAGGCGCATCGTCGTCATAAAAAAATTCTTGCTCGTGCTAAAGGTTACTATGGCGCGCGTTCACGTGTTTATCGCGTAGCGTTCCAAGCAGTAATTAAAGCTGGTCAATATGCTTACCGTGACCGCCGTCAAAAGAAACGTCAATTCCGCGCTTTGTGGATTGCACGTATCAATGCTGGTGCTCGTTTAAACGGTTTGTCATACAGCCGTATGATTTCTGGCTTGAAAAAAGCTCAAATCATCATCGATCGTCGCGTTCTTGCTGACATCGCTATGCATGATGCAGTTGCATTTGCTGCTATCGCTGAAAAAGCGAAAAGCGCATTAGCTGCTTAATCATCTACGATGATTTAAAAAAAGACCGCTTTTTAGCGGTCTTTTTTATTGGGTTATTTTTTAATAGCTTTATATAATGCAAAAAATAAAGCGATAACGAGTATAAAGATATTTCCCCAATGAACAGCAAAATAAGCAAGTGCCCATAATGCACAGTAACACCAAAGAAAATACGATAAAAACGTTATAAATCCCCACCAACTGAAAGACGAAGTTTCAGAATTTTCTCTAGTCTCTTTGGTTCCTAAATCGTGATGAGTAAAAATATTTTCAGAAGTTATAGGATTATTATTGATTGAGTATATGGAATCTGCAGTCCAGTAAAATAATGATGATTATGAATACCAGAGTTTTGATAGTGATTAGCACAGTGCTTTATAAGAATGGGGTGAATTAATGATAGGGCAGATGAAGCTACATCAAAATCTTGTTTTGCCTGATCATCCATTTGTATATAATCTGAGTACTCATTTTTAGGATGTGATGCACCGTCATATTGTCTTTTAAGTATTGCGGTATTTTCAAGTAAATTGGATGCATAATTTTTATGAAAGGTGAAAGGAAGTATTGGATATTGTTTCTCTTTTTGATGATTAAATAAATCTCCCTCATAACAATTATTGGTTTCTAATTGAATGGGATAGATACCATACCTTTTTGCAATGGCATTACAATATACATGTTTTTCAAATTCCTTTAAAAAGAGTTCCCAGTTAATAAGGCGTAAATCTTGTTCAATGATTTGAATATTTTCAAGTTCTAATTCATGTAAGGTATAAGCTTCAGTTTGATTATAGTAGTTAGAGTAATTCGAAAATATCTCATTTTGATGTTCATCAAAAGATTGCCATTGCGCTTTTTCTTGACACGAAATTAAGACTTTATATTGTTGTTCAGGAAAATGAGCAATAATACAGAATGCATTTTCAGAGTCACTAAAATAAAAAATTTTAGATTCTAATTGAGGAAATGTAAGATCACTAGCAATATGTAAACTTAATCTTGTAGCCCCAAGCTCTTTTAAACTATTCAATATGTGAGATGCTGAGCCGCATAAAAGTGTGCCGTGTTGTAAGTCTCGTAAAATGGGGAAATGGTTAAATAGTAAAGGGTGGCGATCTAAAATTTCAGATTCAATAGAGCTTGTTAAATATTCATTTCCATAGCTAATTAAAGCAATTTGTCTATATGCTCTTTCTAAATACACTTATGATTTACCTGTTATTATTTGTTTAGTAATCGCATAGCATGAATATTAATTGATGAGAAAACAATATCACTTCCGTGAGGTTGGTGAAGATACCTATATTTGGGATGTTCATCGTTTGGTTGAACTGAGTCAAAATTTTAAAGTTAAAAATATTCTTTTGTCTGAGATAAAAGAACTTAACGAAGCTTATTGGTTTTCAGATATACATCCCACGACTCAACAGATTATTGAGCATATTGAATTGATCAATGCTGCGGATTTAAGTTATCCCATCATCCTATGTGCAGATGGAAGATTGATGGATGGTATGCACCGAGTGGCGAAGGCAAAGTTGCATCATCAAACCTATATTTCTGCTGTGCAGTTCGAGCAAACACCGGAACCTGATTTTATTAATGTAGATGAAGCTGATCTTGAATATGATGATTAATTCAATTTGTGTAGATGCATTACACAACATCTACATGAAACTCATATTCGTTTCGAGTAACTTTGCATAGATTGTAAAGACAATAAAAATTGGAGTTTTACATGCAGGTTCATATTGAAGGTTTAGAGCAGGGCACAATAGAAGTGAATTTAGAGGTTTTGCCACGTGAAGGTGAGTATTTACGGGTAATGTATGGTGCTGATGCGGAAGTGCATGGTGAAGTTGCATCGATTAGTCATTATATTAACCAACATGCAGATGAGCATAAAATTACGATAACGCTGAAACCTATCAATTAATTTTTATAAAATAGATCGAATATTTTACATTTGTACTAACAGTCTTTTCTTTGCTCTCTATGGTGTAATGAAAAAGTTTTATGTAGAAAATCTATTAAAAGTAGCTAGAATTGGCTACTTTTTTTATTGGGGGAAATAAAAGTGCTGAAAAAAATTAATGTAATTGGTACAACAGGCAGTGGAAAGACCACCTTTTCAAAAAAACTCGCTGAAAAGTTAGACTTAGCTTATATCCAGTTGGATGATTTATTGTGGTTAGATGATTGGCAAGAAACACCAGATGAGCCTTTTTTTGAAAAATTACGCAATCAATTGGATTTAGCATCAGAAGGTTGGGTGGTTGATGGAAATTACACGCGGACTCAGTACATTACATGGGAAGATGTTGAAACAGTGATTTGGTTGGACATGCCTTTTCACATTAATCTATTTCAATCTGTGCAACGTGCAGTAACACGTGCGCTATCAAAAGAAAAACTATGGGAAAACTCGAATAATCAGGAAAGCTTTCAAAGAATGCTGAGTCGAGATTCTATTTTATGGTGGATGATCAAAACCTACCGTAAAAATCGTAAAAAATACTTAGAGAGAATGCGTAATCCAAAATATGCACATATCCAGTTTATTCATTTGAGATCGAGAAAAGAAGTACAGACGTTTTTACAACAGCTTTAAAGATGTAGAAATTGACCTTTTGAATGTTTCGTTTACTCAGTTGCTAAGATCATTTAACAGTTGCGATATAAAGATTGAGTGCAAAGTTTAGATGTTTAGTTTTGAATTTAGAAAGTATATAGAGATCGCAATATAATGAGTGATATTCAGTATTTAGAAGATTTACAAGAACAAGTTCGCAAGGGGCACCCTTTAAAATATTTATGCTTTTGGGGGCATACGCCAAAACACAAAGATATTGTGGATAAGAGTTGTTTTAGTCAGTGGTATCCATCTGTCTTTGAAGTTGATGGTTATACTTATCAAAATGCGGAACAGTTTATGATGGCGCAAAAAGCAAGATTATTTAAAGATGATGGAATTTTTGAAAAAATTCTTAAAGCTGAAAATCCTAAAGAGGTGAAAGCTTTAGGTCGTTTAGTCAAAAATTATAATGAAGAGATGTGGGTAGAGCGTCGTTTTGAAATTGTCGTTCAAGGTAATTTGGCTAAATTTTCACAGAATTTAGATTTAAAACAATTTTTACTGAATACATCTGACAGCGTAATTGTTGAAGCCTCTCCTGTTGATAAAATTTGGGGAATTGGTCTTTCAACAGATGATGAAAAAACACAGCAACCTTTACAATGGAAAGGCCTGAATTTACTTGGTTTTGCTTTAATGGAAGTCAGAAAGCAACTCTAAAGTTGCTTTCTTTTATTCCGAGCATTTATAAACCAAAGTAATAAGCGGCAAGGCAAATGATGATGGTAATGATAATTAAAGTCAGAACACTTGATTTACCGACTTTATGATCTGAAGCATTTGCTTTAACTCGGGATGTTTGCTTGTTCTCAGTCGTAGTATGATCAAAAGGTGAAGCAATTTCTTTCGGTGTTAAACGTGCTGTTTTATAATGATTAGCAACTTTAACGATAAATTTCTCCGTTAAATCATCAAGCTTTTGAGCAAAATGCCGTAGGTTTAGTTGTTCATCTGGGTTTAAACTTTCACCATTCTCATTGTATGGATGTTTAATTTTTTCTTGTAAAAAGCCAGACAAAGCATCTAAACGGTATAAAGTCTCGTGGGCATAATCAGCTTGGTAATCCGTTGGTAATAAAGATAAGTAGATACTTTGTTTTGAAAGCTCGCCATTTTTAGTCAAAGCTTGCTGCATACCATAATAGGGTAAATCTTTATGGGTTGGTTCTTGAAAGCCTTGTGCATAGCGTGTATCAAATAATTCATTATCTGTATAAAGCTGAATATCATCCCAATTCGGTTGAATCAAATCCTGATCAATTCGTTTAATTATTTTGGGATTTAAATCAAAGCGCCAAAAGGTTTCATGTCGAATATTCGAACGTTGTTCAGTTGGAATATCATAATCATTATCTGCTGTGTACCATTCAGCCAGTTCTTTACCAAAAATCCATGCAGTTTTTTTGGTCTTTTCATGGCTGACAATAAAATGCGCAATCGGTAATAACTCTACATTTGCATTTGGATTCTGTTCATCATTCAGAACACTTGAGCTATGCAAACTGATTCTATATACACCTTGTTTTTTCAGACCTTCTAGCCAAATCTGAAAATGTTGTGCAAGCAAATGTTGTGAGAGCAAGTCTCTAAACAGAAGCGCATGCTGATTGAATATAGAATGTTGCACCCAACGATTAAAACTTAAATCTTGAGTGAGATATTCATTACCATAAGTAATGAGCGTAAGTTGTTGCTTCCAGATTTGGTCGAGTGCCATTGTTATTGATCTCATTGACAGTCTGATTATCTTATACTTTTTATAAATCATATTACTAATCTAATTTTCCTGTTTAGGAGGCTTCATCCATCTGCATAAAAACTGTTAGAATAGCGAGTTATATTATTTTTCTAAATTGTTGCTTTGAGAGTTACTATGTCATTGGAAGCCCTGACCACTGAAGCGCTCGCTGCGATTGCAGCAGCTCAAGACCTTGCTACACTCGATCAAGTACGAGTGCAATTCACGGGGAAGAAAAGCCTGCTTGCTGAACAGTCAAAATCATTGGGCAAAATGGATCCTGAAGAACGTAAGGTTTTTGGTGCGCAAATTCATGCTGTGCGTGAAGCGATTACCACAGCTTTAACTGAACGTCAGACAGAATTACAAAAAGCTGCATTAGAACAAAAGCTTGCTAATGAAACCATTGACATTACTTTGCCAGGTCGTGGTCAAACTGTGGGTAGTATTCACCCAGTGACTCAAGTGCAAGAGCGGATTTGCCAATTCTTTACCAAAGCAGGTTTTACTGTTGCAACGGGTCCAGAAGTTGAAGATGACTATCACAACTTTGAAGCATTGAATATTCCGGGACATCACCCTGCACGTGCCATGCATGATACGTTCTATTTTGATGTGAATCATTTATTGCGTACTCATACTTCGGGCGTACAAATTCGTACCATGGAAACGACTCAACCACCGATTCGTATTGTATGTCCGGGTCGTGTATATCGTTGTGACTCAGATCAAACGCATTCGCCAATGTTCCATCAAATTGAAGGTTTATACGTGGCTGAAAATACCAGCTTCGCAGAGCTGAAAGGTTTATTGGTGAATTTGTTGAATGAATTCTTCGAAAAAGATTTAACTGTACGTTTCCGTCCATCTTATTTCCCATTCACTGAACCAAGTGCCGAAGTGGATATTATGGATGAGCGTGGTCGTTGGTTAGAGGTTTTGGGTTGCGGTATGGTGCATCCGAATGTACTTCAAGCTGCGGGTATTGATCCTGAAAAATATAAAGGTTTTGCGTTTGGTTTAGGTGTTGAGCGTTTTGCAATGTTGCGCTATGGCATTAATGACTTACGTATGTTCTACCAAAATGATGTGCGTTTCTTACGCCAATTTGCTTAATGGTTTATCGGTTATTTAAAAATTATTGAAATCCCCCTAAATCCCCTTTAATAAAGGTGGACTTTCCTACTGAAAATATAGTGGATGTGTTTCCCTTCTTTTAAAAAAGAAGGGTTAGGGGAGATTAAGGAATGAATGTATGAAAATTAGCGAAAATTGGTTACGCACGTGGGTGAATCCTGCTGTAAACAGTGAAACCTTATCTGATCAATTGACCATGTTGGGTCTTGAAGTGGATGAAATGGTTCCTGCTGCGAAAGCATTTACAGGTGTTGTGGTTGGTGAGGTTCTGACTGTCGTTCAGCATCCTGATGCTGATCGTTTACGTGTGACGACTGTCAATATTGGTTCAGGTGAGCCATTACAGATTGTATGTGGTGCGCCAAACGTACGTGTCGGTATGAAAGCACCTGTTGCAACCATTGGTGCAGTTTTACCAGGTGATTTCAAAATCAAGAAAGGCAAACTTCGTGGTATGGAATCACAAGGAATGTTGTGTGGTGCTTCTGAAATTGACCTTGAAGATAAAATTGATGGTCTTTTAGAGCTTCCTGCTGATGCACCGATTGGTATCAATATCCGTGAATATTTAAACCTAGATGATCATGTGGTTGATATTAGCATTACGCCAAACCGTGGTGACTGTTTCAGTGTTCGCGGTATTGCACGTGAAATTGCTGTGATTAACCAATTGGTTGTCACAGCGCCTGAGATTAAAGAAGTTGCTGCAACAATTACTGATGAGAAAAAAGTAGTTGTTAGTACTGAAGGTTGCCCACGTTATTTAGGTCGTGTGATCAAAAATGTGAATACCAAAGCAGTAACGCCTACATGGATGGAACAAGCATTATCACGTTCAGGTATTCGTCAACACAGTATTTTGGTTGATATTACCAACTATGTGTTGATGGAGCTTGGTCAACCCTTACATGCATTTGATGCAGGTAAAGTTCAGGGTGCAGTACATGTACGTCAAGCAACAGCCAATGAAAAATTAGTGTTGTTGAATGAGCAAGAAGTTGAACTTGATGAAAAAATCATGGTCATTGCTGATGATGAAAAAGTATTGGCAGTTGCAGGGATTATGGGTGGATTATCTTCATCTATTACCGATGCAACCACTGAAATTTTCTTGGAATCAGCATTCTTTGCGCCATTAGCGATTGCAGGTCGTGCACGTCGTTATGGTTTACATACCGATGCTTCTCAACGCTATGAACGTGGTGTGGACTTTGAATTGCCAATGATCGCAATGCATCGTGCATCACAATTGATTGCAGATTTAGCGGGGGGTGAGTTTGGTCCAATTACTGTGACTGAAAAAGCTGAGTTATTACCAACGCGTGAAGCGATTGAGTTAAAGCAAGCTCAGGTCGATCAACTACTAGGTTATCAAGTGGAATCTGCATTTATTACGGATGCTTTACAGCGTTTAGGCTGTGAAGTTACCGTGAAAGCAGAAGGTGAGTGGAGTGTAGTTCCACCTTCACATCGTTATGATATGGCGATTTATCAAGATTTGATCGAAGAAGTTGCTCGTATACATGGTTATGACAATATTAAAATGAGTCTACCTGTGATTGATGTGAAACTTGCGAAGCATCAAGATCAGTTTGAACTTCCAGAATTACGTCAAACTTTGGTGACACTTGGTTATCAAGAAGCAATTAGCTTTAGCTTTGCAGATTTAAAACTTGAAAAACAGTTAAATCCAAATGTAAATCCTTTGGCTTTAGCCAATCCGATTTCAAGTGATTTGGCTGTGATGCGCTCGACGTTACTTTCAAGTTTAATTCCGTGCGTACAATACAACCTTAACCGTCAACAAAATCGTGTTCGTTTCTTTGAATTGGGTTTACGTTTTGATTATCAAAATGCTCAAAGCATTGATGATTTAAAACAGATCCCAACACTCGCAATGATTGCTGTAGGCTCTAAGCAAGCTGAATCTTGGCATGGCAAACCACAAGCAATGGATTTCTTTGATCTCAAAGGTGAGGTTGAGGAAGTTTTAGCTGCTGGACGTGTTCAAGTTGAATATGTTCGTTCGGAACGTGAGTGGTTACATCCAGGACAATCTGCTGAAATTTTAGTGGCCGGAAAATCGATTGGTTACTTAGGTCGTTTACACCCATCTTTGGAGGATAAGTTAGATTTAAGCGAAACTTGGGTGGCTGAACTCGATCAGTTGGCTGTTTTGCAAACTTATGTATCTAATTTTACAGAATTATCACGATTTCCATCGGTTAGACGTGATATTGCACTTTTAATTAGTGATAAGATTAATGTAAGCGAAATTCAGCAACTTATCGAAAAAACGGGTAGTGAGCTTTTAGACTCGGCTTGGTTATTCGATGTGTACACTGGTCAAGGTGTTGAACAAGGTAAACGCTCTTTAGCATTTGCATTGTTATGGCAACATCCATCCCGTACGCTTGAAGATGCTGAAATTAAATCCGGTATGGATCAAGTAATTGAAGTGTTGGAAAGCACTTACCAAGCGACATTGAGGGCCTCATGACAGCATTAACAAAAGCAGAAATGGCTGATCATTTGAGCGAGCTCACGAGTTTAAATCGTCGTGAAGCAAAGCAAATGGTTGAGTTGTTTTTTGATGAAATTAGCCAAGCATTAATTGCCGGCGAACAAGTCAAACTTTCAGGATTCGGTAACTTTGAGTTACGTGATAAACGTCAACGTCCTGGTCGTAATCCCAAGACTGGTGAAGAAATTCCGATTTCAGCCCGTCGAGTTGTAACGTTCCGCGCTGGTCAAAAATTTAGACAACGCGTTGGAACAGAACAAATTGATGATTAATTGATTTGAGTCTGAGGAAGCCTTAAATGTTTTACATTTAAGGCTTTTTTATTGCTAAATATTTTGTATAAATTATTAATAGGGTGATTGCAGATCATTTGAATAATATTGTTTACATAACTACTGATAATGGTTAGATGATGAATTCAGGAGATAATAAGATAGTGAGGGAATAATGGTGTTTTATGACAGTAATTTGAAAATGGGCAGAGAAATAAGTGAAGAGCTTTGCAATGGGTATATTTGATTTTTATTGAGGTAGAGTAACGTAGTTTATATTAGATAATTATAAAATATAAAAATTGACTATTAATATTTTAGATATAAAAAAAGAGAACCAGAGGTTCTCTTTTTTCGATAATAATCTAAAAGACTATTATTGAGCAGCAGAAGCAGTTGCAGTAGCATCAGCAGCAGCATCTACAGCTTCAGAAGCAGCAGCAACAGCAGTGTCAGCAGCAGCAGTAGCTTCAGAAGCAGCGCCTTGAGTAGCAGCATCAGCAGCAGCAGTAGCTTCAGAAGCAGCTTCTACAGCTTGAGATGCAGCAGTGTTAGCATCAGCAGCAGCTTGTTCAGTTTTTTTAGCACAACCAACGAAAGCTAAAGTAGTAGCAACTGCAGCAGCAATAGCGATTTTTTTGAATAACATGGCATCACTCTCATTAAATAATTTGAGACAAAAAAACCCAAGTTAGCCTGTTGTGTGCTTTTATTATTCCTAACGTTCGATAGGTCAACAACGCATGGAGCAGTCTAACTGGTATGTCGTTATGCTATCACTGCGCTTGTGTAATATCTACTGCCTAAATGAAAAAAACTTCAAAAAACGATGAAAATTTGATACTTTTTTAACAGGAAGTTACAATCAAGAAGCGCTTTTATATTGGCTTGTTATTAAGTAAATGGTTAAAAAATAATATTTTTTAATATTTAATCGTAAGATTTAAGGATACTTTAGAGATAAGCTTACAAAGTAAAATGACAATTGTGTATTTATGTAAATAATGTCAACCAATAAAAAAACCACCTCAAAAGGTGGTTTTTTATATTGAAAATATAATTAGTTTGTCGCTTTACGCTTCATTTGATCAAAGAAATCATCATTGGTTTTGGTTTCTTTCATGCGATCAAGCAAGAATTCCATCGCTGCAAGTTCATCCATAGGGTGTAGAAGTTTACGTAGAATCCAAACTTTACGTAAATTTTCTTCACTCATGAGACGTTCTTCACGACGAGTACCAGATTTTTTGATATTCATTGCAGGGAAGACGCGTTTTTCAGCGATACGGCGATCAAGGGTAATTTCTTGGTTACCTGTACCTTTGAATTCTTCGTAGATCACTTCATCCATTTTACTGCCTGTTTCAATCAATGCAGTAGAAATAATGGTCAATGAACCGCCTTCTTCGATGTTACGTGCAGCACCAAAGAAACGTTTAGGACGTTCAAGGGCATGTGCATCTAAACCACCTGTAAGAACTTTACCTGATGACGGAATAACCGTGTTATACGCACGTGCCAAACGAGTAATTGAGTCAAGAAGAATAACCACATCTTTCTTGTGTTCAACCAAACGTTTTGCTTTTTCAATCACCATTTCGGCAACTTGAACGTGACGTGCAGGGGCTTCATCAAATGTTGATGCAACCACTTCACCACGAACAGTACGTTCCATTTCCGTTACTTCCTCTGGGCGTTCATCAATAAGAAGAACGATCAGAAAAACTTCTGGGTTATTACGCACAATCGACTGAGCGATGTTTTGTAATAACATGGTTTTACCCGCTTTTGGTGGGGCAACAATAATTGAACGTTGACCTTTACCAATAGGAGCAACTAAATCGACAACACGTGAAGTTAAATCTTCTGTCGTACCATTACCTAATTCCATAATCAACTGTTCAGTTGGGAATAAAGGCGTCAAGTTTTCGAACAGAATTTTATTACGTGAGTTTTCAGGCGTATCGTAGTTAATCTGGTTAACTTTTAATAATGCAAAATAACGTTCGCCTTCTTTGGGTGGGCGAATAGTACCCGTGATGGTATCACCAGTACGTAAATTGAAACGACGAATTTGTGATGGACTCACGTAAATGTCGTCTGGACCTGCAAGGTAAGATCCTGCGGCAGAACGTAAGAATCCGAAACCATCAGAGAGAATTTCAAGAACACCATCTCCGAAAATTTCTTCACCATTCATCGCGTGGCGTTTGAGGATGGCAAAAATAATATCTTGCTTACGATTGCGCGCCATTCCTTCAAGGCCCATAAATTCAGCAATCTTGATGAGTTCGCCAATCGGTTTTTTCTTGAGTTCAGTTAAGTTCATATATGGTCAGATTGATAATAAGGATGTGTGGTACACAGATAAAGGAAAAAGAAGCAAAAGTCGTCCGCAGTACAAGAATTGAGATGCAATTGTATTTGCACAAATGCAAACTCAAAATCTAATTAGTTCTTTCGAGGAGAAATGTATAAAACAATTTCTGTTGCCGAGCGGCGATCTTATGTGTTGTCTTTAAAGAAACTGGAAAAAGAAGCCCCAATGTTCCTTGAGCAAGAAATATAAGTGAGATCAGATGATTTGTCAATTTACAAGCGAAAAAAATGCACTATAACTTTTATAGTGCATTTTTAAATCATCCGTTATTGGCTTGATTTAGATGTTTTCTTCAATGAATGCAGTTAATTTAGACTTTGGCACAGCACCAATTTGTTGTGCAACTACTTCACCATCTTTAAACATTAATAATGCTGGAATATTACGAATGTTGTAGTTCACAGCAGTACCTTCACAAGCCGTAACATCAACTTTTACGATTTTGACTTTGCCTTCGTATTCTTGCGCAAGCACTTCAAGTACTGGAGCAATTGCTTTACATGGCGCACACCAGCCTGCCCAGAAATCTACAATTACAGGAATATCAGATTTTAAAACGTCTGCTTCAAAGTTTGCATCAGTTGTATTAACAATATTGTCAGACATGGTTTGCTCCAAAAATGATTTTAAAGATGAATATATCTATGGATATAAGTATTACATAGTCATCTTTAACAATGTAGGGGAATGCCTAAATTTTCGATCTAAATTGTGAATTTGTCCAATTGATGCTCACAATAGTGATAATCGGTTTTATATGTTTCTTGTCACACAATTGTCATATATGTAGAAAAAATAAATACTCATTCAATTGTCTCAACAAATGGCTTTTAAATTGCTTGTATGTGAATTAATCTAGGCACAATTCTAAAAGAGTTTGTATCAATAATGTCTGATTTTTTGATTGATGAAGAATTACTTGCTGCGATTGATATGGGGTCAAACAGTTTCCATTTGGCGATCGCTCGTGTAGATCACGGCGAAGTCAAAAAAGTTGCTTCAATGTCAGAAAAAGTTCAGCTTGCAGCAGGATTAGACGAAAATAAAAATTTAACAGAAGCTGCGCAACAGCGTGGTTTGGCTTGTTTAGCTCGATTTGTAGGGCGTTTAAGTTCAGTACAACCGACTCGATTACGCATTGTGGCGACCAATGCTTTACGTCAGGCCAAGAATGGTCATGAGTTTATTCAAAGAGCAGCTGAAATTTTACCTAAACCAATTGAAATCATTGCAGGCCGTGAAGAAGCTCGTCTGATTTATTTGGGTGTTTCACATACGATGGCGAATAGTGGCCGTCGTTTAGTCATCGATATTGGTGGTGGTTCAACGGAGTTAATTATTGGCGAAGAATTTGAGCCAATTCATACAGAATCTTTACAGATGGGTTGTGTAGCCTATACCAAATCATATTTTCCAGATGGTGAAATTCATCAAAAAGATTTTGATAAAGCGGTTGTGGCAGCCCGTAAAGAATTGTCAGGTATTGCCAATACTTATAAAGCAGAAGGCTGGGATACCGTGGTTGGTTCAAGTGGAACCATTAAGGCATGTCGTCAAATTTGTGTGAATATGGGTTGGAGCGATGAAAAAGAAAATCTAACCCGTGAGGGTTTAGAAAAGCTCAAAGATAAGTTACTTAAATATAAACATGTTTCAGAAATGGAATTTGATGGTCTGAAAGAAGACCGTCGAGCTGTACTACCTGCAGGTCTTGCCATTCTTTATGCGGTATTTGAAGTGCTGAATATCGATAAACTGGTCTATTCAGATGGCGCATTACGTGAAGGCGTAATGTATGACCTATTGGGTCGCTTCCAACATGAAGATATTCGTGATCGTAGTGTGCAAGCCATGATGGGGCGTTATGGTGCTGATTTAAAACAAGCTCAGCGTGTAGTGGATACAGCACAACATCTTTTTGATAGTGTGGCAACAAAACTTGATTTAAATAGTGATGACAGTGATTTATTACGTCGTGCAGCTTATTTACATGAAATTGGTTTAGCCATTAGTCATGGTGGTTATCACCGTCATGGTGCATATTTATTACAGCATTCGGATATTGCAGGTTTTTCTCAGATTGACCAAAACCATTTGTCACATTTGGTCGCTCATCATCGTCGTAAATTGCGTAGTGATGCAAAATTTGACGTATTAAAAGTTGGTGGAAACAAGCTGCTTTATTTAAGTTTATTGCTTCGTCTCGCGGTTTTACTCAATCATAGCCGAAGTGATGAGATGCTTCCTGCCATTGAATTAAGTGTGCAAGATGCGCAACAATGGCAACTCAGCGTTTCTGGTGATGCCAAACAATGGCCATTGCTCGTTGCAGATTTGCATGATGAGCAAGTGCAATTTAAGCATTGGGACATTGAGTTGAATATTCAGTCGGAACAATTTATCAATTAACTGAAATGAGTTAATTTAGGGATAATCATCGACTTATGAAAAATAAAGCTGCTCAATCTAAAGCATGGAAAACAGTTCAAATTGCACGTCATCCAGATCGTCCACAATTTTTGGATTATGTGGGCGATATGTTTACAGAGTTTGATGCTTTACATGGTGATCGTGTATTTGGTGATGATGGTGCAATGGTCGGAGGACTGGCACGTTTTGATGGACAACCTGTAATGGTAGTTGGTCAGCACCGTGGGCGTAGTACACGTGAAAAACTGCAACACAATTTTGGTATGAGTAATCCTGAAGGTTATCGTAAATCTCAGCGTTTATTAGATATGGCCGAACGGTTTAATTTACCTGTTTTTACTTTTATTGATACGATGGGTGCTTACCCAGGTGTGGGGGCAGAAGAACGTGGTCAAGCAGAAGCCATTGCAACCAGTCTTGCACAACTTTCACGTTTAAAAGTACCTGTAATTGCAACAATCTTGGGTGAAGGCGGTTCGGGTGGTGCACTGGGTATTGGTGTAGCTGACCGTGTGATTATGTTATCGCATAGTATTTATTCTGTGATTTCACCAGAAGGTTGTGCTTCCATTTTATGGAAAACAGCTGAAAAAGCAGAACAAGCCAGTGAAGCTTTGGCTTTAACGGCGGATAAACTGAAAGAAATTGGTATTGTTGAGTATGTTGTTGATGAAGGTGAGGGTGCACATTTACATCCTGAAGAAGTCATGGACAAGTTAAAAGTAGTACTTAAACAAGCTTTAGAAGAATTGCAACCGATGAGTGCTGAAGAACGATGCGATGCACGTTATCAACGTTTAATGAAGTTTGGCAGCGACAATTTAGGCTTAGTGTCTTAAAGCAGCTCAACTTATTTCAAGAAGATACCCAATATCTCATTGGATGTAGCGGCGGCATGGATTCCATGCTGCTTTTACATTTAATGTCTCAAATTTTTCCTGAAAAAATTCGTGCTATTTATGTCAATCACCAACTGCAACAGGTTAGTGATGATTGGGCAAAGTTTGTTTTAGCGCAATGTCATCAATTAAACATTCCATGTGTGGTTCAACCTGTTCAGGTTATGCACGGGAATCTAGAAAATCAGGCACGTGAAGCTCGTTATCAAGCATTTCAACAACATTTAAAACCCAATGAAATTTTAGTTCTTGCACATCATCAACAAGACCAAGCTGAAACTTTGATGTTGCGATTGCTTTCAGGTGCGGGTGTACAAGGTTTATCTGCAATGAAACAAATTGATCAACGTGATGCGTTGACGATTTGGCGCCCATTACTTGATACTTCTCGTGAGCAGATTTGCCAATGGACGAGTCAATTAGATATTGCCTATGTAGATGATCCTACCAACGCAGATCCCCATTATGATCGTGCATGGTGTCGGCAGGAACTTTGGCATATTTTGCAAAGTCGTTATCCTAAAATGCAGCAAGCTGTGGCACGTACCAGTTATTTAATGCAAGATGCAGATGAGATTTTACAAGATGTTTTAAAACAAGATTTAGATGTATGTGGTAATTCTCAATATTTAAATTTGGCTCAATTTCAACAACTATCTCGTGCACGTCAACGACAGCTACTTTCTGCATGGATGAAAGGTCAAGATACCTATCGTCCTCCATTTGAAATGGTACAAAGAATCCAAGATGAAGTGATTGATTCCAAACCCGATGCACAGGCTGCATTACATTGGAATGGTTATTATTATGTGCGTTATCAACAAGTTTTATACCGTTTAGATCAAGCCATATATCTTGCAGAAAAAAATATACAGAACGTTAAACCACAACAGATTCAATTCAATCTAAATCAGTTCTTAGATTTAGAGTCGGGTCAATTCCAAGTGAATATGACAAAAATGGGGCTCTCTTTCGCATTGCTGGGGCAAAGTTTGACACTCAGCAGACGTATCGGTGGAGAGAAAATTCATTTGTATGGCAGAGTCGGAAGTTGGCCTTTAAAAAAAGCCATTCAGGAAGCACAAATTTTTCCTTGGATGCGTCATACAATTCAAATATTAAGCATAGATAATGTTATGCTTGGTGTTTTTACACCGAAAGGATTTTGGTTGGCGCAGTCTGCATATTGTGAAGTCGGTGGATGGCAACCAAATTTAGTCTCTCAGTTATAAAAAATTCAATGTTGAGTGTGATTCATGAGTGCAGCTTTAAATTGTAATATCTGTTTTATTGGTGGCGGAAATATGGCTCAAGCCCTAATCGGTGGTTTGATTAGTCGTGGTTTGCCTGCAACACGTATTACAGTTTCAGATCCTGTTGAAAAAGTACGTGAGTTATTACAAGAAAGAGATGTACAAGTGACAGATGACAATGTTGCTGCAATTAAAGATGCAGATGTTGTTGTTTTTGCGGTTAAACCTCAAGTTTTATCAACAGTTTTACAACCGCTTAATGGTTTATTTGATGGTAAGTTGGTGGTTTCAATTGTCGCAGGTGCAGAAATTGGCACAATTGCAAAGTTGATTGGTACTGAACGTATTGTCCGTGTGATGCCGAATACACCTGCCTTGGTGCAAACAGGTGCGCATGGTTTATTTGCAACAGATGTTGTTGATACGAAAAATCGTGAATTAGCCAGTCAGATTCTTGCTGCGACAGGTTTAACACTTTGGGTGAGTACCGAAGCACAAATTGATGCAGTAACTGCTGTATCAGGTTCAGGTCCTGCTTATTTCTTCTATATGATGGAAAGCATGATCCGAGCGGGTAAAAATATGGGTTTAGATGAAAAAGTTGCGACAGCATTAACCTTGCAAACTGCGTTGGGTGCTGCACAAATGGCAATTACAAGTTCAAATACACCCTCAGAATTACGAAAAAATGTTACTTCGCCAAATGGGACAACTCAAGCGGCTTTAGAAGTTTTTGATCGTGCACAAATTTCACAAAATATTCAAGCAGCTCTCGCTGCTGCGCAAAAGCGCAGTCAGGAATTGGCACAAGAATTAAGTGATAGCACGAAATAATTGATTTAATTAGGAAAGTTCAAACATGGGTGCAAATTCTGCGCAAATTTTTGGCATTATCATTAACGTTGCAATTTTGCTCGTATTTTTCCGTTTTTTAATGCAATTGGCGATGGTCAGTCCATACAATCCTGTGGTGCTGTCTACGACTAAAGCCACTAAAATTGTGGACGTTTTTAGTCGCATCTTACCGACATTAGGAAAAGGACGAGTTAATACCGCAGCTTTGGTGTTATTGATTGTACTGTACTTGTTGAAAATGTCTGGGGTCATGTATTTGATGGGGGCAATGCCAAATAGCCCAATACATCTACTGATTCTGACATTTGTAACCATGATTCAGGATTTGATTCGTTTCTGTCGTTATTTAATTTTTGCGACGATTATTTTGAGTTGGGTGGTGATGTTTACACAAACACGTTCGCCTTATATTGAAGTGATTCAGGAGCTTGCAGAACCCCTATTGGCACCATTCCGTAAAATTATGCCGAATATGGGAATGATAGATTTATCACCAATTATGGCTTTCCTTGCCCTCTATATTGCCGATATGGTGATGATGGAAGTGGCTAAGGCATTGTTAACAGGCTTCTAATTTTAGTTGCAATAAAAAAGGACTCTTGATGAGTCCTTTTTTATTTTTGGAGAAAATATTTTTATTCTATTCTATTCTATTCTATTCTCTTTACTTTTACTTAGAAAAAGAATGGAGTAAAAAGCATTTTAATGCGCCTCATCCCAATTGAGACCTTTACCCACTTCAACAACTAAAGGAACAGAAAGAGTCACAACATTTTGCATAGCTTCAGCAATTTTAATTGCCAACTCATCTGCAATGGCTTCATCAACTTCAAATACCAATTCATCGTGTACTTGTAGTAAGAGTTTTGCTTGAGCCGAAGGTAAAATTTTATCAACTTCAATCATCGCCATTTTAATAATTTCAGCCGCTGAACCTTGTAATGGTGCATTAATTGCAGCACGTTCAGCACCTTTACGAATCATCATATTTCGAGCATCAATATCGGGCGTATATAAACGACGACCTGAAATTGTTTCAACATATCCTTGTTCTGAAGCAATTTGACGAGTCCGTTGCATATATTCGTAAATGCCCGGATAGCGATGGAAATATTGTTTGATGTAGTTTTGCGATTCTTCACGGGTAAAGCCCAATTGGCGAATCAAACCAAACTCTGACATTCCATAGAGTAAGCCGAAGTTGACAGCTTTTGCCTGACGACGTTGATCATTGGTGACATCTTCAAGTGGAACGGAAAGAACTTCGGAAGCTGTACGACGATGAACATCTTGCCCATGATTAAAGGCATGTACTAGCGCTTCATCTTGAGAAAAATGTGCCATTAAACGTAATTCAATTTGTGAGTAATCGGCTGCAAGAAGTACACGACCTTGAGGTGCAACAAAAGCTTTACGAATCTGACGACCAATTTCTTCACGAACCGGAATATTCTGTAAGTTTGGATCGGTTGAAGATAAACGACCTGTTGCTGTTAAGGCTTGATGATAACTGGTATGTACACGATGTGTTTCAGGGTTGGCTTGTTTCAATAAACCATCTGTATATGTACTTTTGAGTTTAGATAAGCCACGGTATTCTAAAATAAGAGCTGCAATCGGGTGGTCAATTTTTTCTAAAATAGCTTCACTGGTGCTGTATTGACCTGTTGCAGTTTTCTTACCACCTTTTAATCCGAGTTTATCAAATAGAACTTCACCGACTTGCTTTGGTGATGAAACATTAAAGCTTTCACCCGCGATTTCAATGATTTGATTCTCTAAATTTTGAATAGTCTCTGAAAAATCAACACCCAATTGATCTAAGAAACTTAAATCAAGCTGAATGCCATTTTCTTCCATAGAGGTCAGTACACGGGCAACAGGCATTTCAATATGATGTAAAATATTACTGAGTTCTGGAATTTCTTTTAGTTTACGGTCTAATACTTCATATAGACGATAAGTGACATGTGCATCTTCAGCTGCATAATGTGCTGCTGTTTCAAGCTCAATTTGATTAAAAGTCTTTTGTTTTGCACCTTTGCCTGCAACTTGTTCAAAAGTTGTGGTCAAATGGCTCAAGTAAACGCGTGCCACATCATCCATGCCATGGCGGGTTGCAACAGCGTTCAGCACATAAGAGGCAAGCATGGTATCAAAATACCAGCCTTGTAAATGAATGCCATGATTTTCAAAAATGTGTGCATCGTACTTTAAATGATGTCCAATTTTTTCAACTTTTACATTTTCTAAGATGGGTTTGATCTGTGCTAAAACTGCGTCACGATTGAGTTGTTCGGGAGCACCGTCATAATCGTGGGCAAGTGGAATGTAGTAAGCATCTTTGGCATCAAAAGCGACAGAGAAACCGACCATTTCTGCAATACGATAATCCACACTTGTCGTTTCTGTATCAATGGCAAAACGTTTTTCTGTACTCAAACGTTGGAAGAACTGATCCCAATCTGCTTGTGTTAAAACTGTATGATAGTTGGCTTGTCCCAATTGATCATCATCACTGGTACTTGTTGCTCGATCTTCCGTTTTTTCTTTTTCAATATTTTGTTCTGATGTAGCAATCACTTTTGTAGTTTGCTTATAGGCTGAACTATTCGGATTGTTTGGATGATCTAGAGATTGTAATTGGTTACGGAATTCAAGTTCAGTATATAAATTACGCAGTGCTTCAACATCTGGATCGCACAGCTTTAAATCGTCATAGGTTAAATTCAGATCGAGATCAATCACAATACTGGCAAGTTGATGATCCAATGCAATACCTTCAACATTGTCTTTCAGGCTTTGACCGACTTTGCCTTTAATCTTATCGACATTTTCTAAAATGCCACCAATTGAGCCATATTCAGTGAGTAGTTTAGCTGCTGTTTTAGCACCGACACCAGGAACACCACGAATACCGTCCGATGCATCACCCATCAAGGTTAAATAATCAATGATTTGGTTTGGCCAAACACCAAATTTTTCAAAGACACCATCCACATCCATGGGCTTGTCTTTAAAGCTATCTTCAAGGGTCACTTTATCTGTGACCAACTGTGCCATATCTTTATCACCCGTTGAAATTAAAACTTGGTGACCTTCTTTTTCAGCACGTTTTGCCAAAGTGCCAATCACATCATCCGCTTCAGCACCTGGAAGTGTATGTAAAGGAATCCCCAATGCACGAATTAAAGCGTGTAAATATGGAATTTGTTGTGATAATTCTTCTGGCATACTTGGACGATCACCTTTATAAATTGGTGAAAGCTCATGGCGGAAAGTTGGTTCAGGTGTATCAAAAATAACAGCCATATGGGTCGGTTGAATACGACGCATCAGTTTTTGGATAGCCGAAATTGCACCACGGATCGCATTGGTTTGTAAGCCTGTAGACGTGGTTAATGGTGGTAGTGCGTGGTAAGCACGAAATAAAAAATATGACCCATCGACCAATACAAATGGTGGCATTGAAAAAATCCTAATCCAAAAAACTTGTTCATTGTACGTGATTTTTTGCTGTCACGCAGGAACATGATTGTACAACCACGTTACTGAATAGCTGATGAATATGTCCGTTGTATGGGCTGAGCTGATGTATCATCAAAAGACTCAGGAAAGAGAAGTTTAAAAGATGCTGAAAGGGCAGAGTGAAATTCGAATAATTTGGCTCATGGTGCTACTTATTGTTGCTGTCAGTGCATGGTTTTTAAATTTAAAAGTCGTGACCTATCTCTGTGCAAGTGCATTTGTGATGAGTGTCATGCAGTATGTCGATGCTATTCAAAAACCAATCGATGAATTATCTACACAAGTACAGCTTCCTATTCAAACGACTTCTCGTGTGCCTTTATATATTGCTTCAATAACCGCTGTTGTTGGTGGCGTGATGCATTGGAGTTGGTTAGTCGGATTGGGATTGACCGCATGGATTTATTTTTTTCTACGTTGGCTTCGACGTTTAGAAGACCATCTCAATCATGTGCAATATAAGTTACAGCATTTTAAACCGTCAAATTTATCTGAAATACAATCTACTTCGAATCTTTCCTTAGAATCTATTCAATCTCAAAAATCAATATCCAATGAAATTGGATTGATGGATCAGTTGAAGCAATGGCTGTTTCAAGGTAATCCTGTTTTAAAAGTCGCTGTTTTAATTTTAGTGATAGGTCTTATTTTATTATTACGCTTTGCGACAGAACATTGGCAATTAAGCTTATCTTTAAAACTCATTATTGTTGCAGGTATCAGTTGTGTCGTAACCGTATTGGGTTATTGGTTTCAGAGTAAAAATCGTAGTTTTGCTTTGGCTTTAGAGGGATTAGGCATCGCAGGCTTATGCTTAACCTTGTTCTTTGCTTATTATAATCAGGTTATTACGCACCTATGGATTGCAAGTTTAAGTTTTGCTGTGATTATGCTCATCACACTTGGTTTGAGTTTAAAGCAACAAGCGGTTGAATTGGCATTGATGGCAATGTTGATTGCTTATTTAGCGCCTTTTACACTCCCTGTGCGAGATGCGACCGCAGTCGAGTTAGTCGCTTATTATTTAGTGATTAATTTAGCCGTTGCTGTTTTGAGTACAGTACGTCCTTGGAGAATACTGAACCAAATTGCATTCATTATTACCAGTGTGGTTGGTGGAGCTTATGCTTTTTATCATGGGGTTGGTTCAGACAAATATCTACTCTCATGTTTGGTTCTGGCGCATAGTTTAATTTTTATTTGGTTAAGTTTCCGTTTCAGTCAACTGATTGCCAAACAAGATTTTGCCCAATTTAAACTTAAACCTGTATTGGATTTTGCTCTGATTTTTGGTGCACCTATTATTGGCTATATTTTTATTTACTTGATTTATTTCAAGCAAGCAACTTGGCAAGCCATTTTCAGTATTGGATTTGCCATGCTTTATGCGTTGTTGCATTCATTTGCTCAACGAAATCAATCGATTCAAATGATTTCACAAAGCTATTTTAGTTTGATGTTGATCTTTATCAGCTTGATTCCACCGATTCTATTGCCAGAGCAATGGAGTGTTGTGGGATGGGCTATTGAAGGTGTATTGATCTTTATTTATGCTCTATATAAAAATTCTGCTATTAGTCGCTATTTGGCGATGGGGTTAATGACCGTAGCAGGTTTATCGAGTGTGTATTACTGGGTTGTATTGCCTGAAAGCTCTAAACTGATGTATTGGATTCTCAGCTTGAGTTATATCGCTGTTGTACTGATTTCAAATAGTCGAGCATCTTTTCAAAAACAATTAACGACAGCCACGATTGGTTTTTTTAGTTTATTAATGCTATCAGCAACTTCAAGTTTATTGATTTTGTTACTCGATTTTTTTAATGATTTTAATCAACCAAATTCAATTTTTTTAAGTTCAAATCGATATGTTTTGACTTTATTATCTATAAGTTTGGCTTATGTGCTGATGAATGAAGCAATGCGAGTCTGTAAAGCGAAATGGTCTTGGCAAATACCGAAATGGATTGGCATTGTTCCGCTGTATGTACTTGCTTTAATTCTAATAATAGATCGAAGTGAACATGGTCAAATTGTTTGGTACTCTATATTTGAGCAATGGGCTGTGACAGCAATTGGATTATTACTCACTATTTTATGGCTAAGACCCAACAGTAATCTCAATTTTGAAAAAGAATGGGTCAGCTTAGGTGTATTGCTTAGCTTGAGTATGATGAGTTTAAGCTTAATTCCAAACATGCCTTATATCAGTATCGTGATTATTCCTCTGTTATTTTGTGCATGGTGTTATTGGCAAAAAGATAGAGAAAGTGATCGTGATTGGAATATGTTTTGGCAAAGCAAAGCGAGTCTCGTACTTATGGGGCTTTGGATTATTTGTTCACAACTGTATTCACAACAAGCCTTTCAATTCTATTTATTACCCATCTTAAATCCTTTTGACTTTATCAGTTTGGCAATGCTTGCAGGTTTTATTTGGATGTTGTTTCTACAAATTAAAGCAGGTTTAGATAAAGGCATTATCGCTATTTTAGCGGTGCTAAGTTTATTGTGGCTAAGTAGCTATATGACTTTAAGGGCACTGCATGTCTATTTTTCAACACCTTATAATGAATTGGCGGTATGGCAAGATGCAACAATTCAACTCAGTTTAACTTTACTTTGGGTCAGTCTGGCATTCATTAGTATGAGCATTGCAAGTCGTAAGCAATTACGAGCAATGTGGATTTTAGGGGGCAGTATTTTAGTGATTGTGACCTTAAAGTTGGTACTATTTGATTTATCACACATTGGAACACTCACACGCGTGATTTCATTCTTAGGTGCAGGTTTTGTGATGTTGATTATTGCGTATATTGCACCGATCCCTGAAACTGAAAAAGTTTAAGGCTTTTCAGCAACCCTCTTTTAAAAAGAGGGTTTAGCAGAATTTTTATGATGTTTATTTTAAATTGGGTTCATGTTTAATTTCTTTTTCATTGCTGTATTGATCAATATCATCATCACTCAATTGACTATTCGGTACAAAGCCTCGATCCACAAAACCAATTTTCGGTACAGGGATTTCGATTTGATTTTCGACAAAACGGTTGCGAATCATTTCATGAATTTCATCTTTAACTTGCAAGAAATTATCTTGTTTACACCATAAAGCAAATAATAATTCAATGGATGACTCACCAAAAGCAGTCACACTCACACGTGGTTTAGGGTCAGCAAGTGTCAATGGATAGTCATTGGCAACATTAAGTAAAACCTCACGTACTTTATTGATGTCTTCATTAAAATTAATCGCCACTACAATCGGAATGCGCCGTATTGGAAATTTAGAAAGATTATGTACAGGTGCGCGAATTAGTTGTTCGTTTGGTAATCGAACATAAACGTTGTCTAAAGTGAGTAATTTGACGGAAAGTAAATCAATGGAAATGACCTCACCTTCAATGGTATGACCGCGAATTAAGGTGATTTGAATCGTATCGCCAATTTCAAAAGAACCTTCACCAATTAAGAATAATCCACTGATTAAGTTGGTTGCAGATGTTTGTGAGGCAAAACCTAAGGCAACAGTTAATATTCCCGCTGCACCAAGAAAGACACTCAGCTTGAATCCTGCTTCTTTTAAACTTGCCACAACGAATAATAAGAAAATAAAGTAAAAAATCCCGCGTCGCCAAACCAATCTTTGGTGTGCGTTAAATCTTGAACCGACAGTACGAATAAAGGTGTTGGAAATAACTCGAGCTAAAATAAACCCGACTAAACACAACACCAATGCAACTAAAATTTCACTCAGTCGCTCTGTATTGATACTGGTAAAGACACCCTTGAGGCTACTCGCAATATCTTGTGGAATGGTCGCCATAGTGCCCCCTTAAAAAAATGAATCAAACATATTAAATAATGCGCCACCCGGTGAGCGAGGAGGATGCACATAGACCACGTCACCTGCTAAGGGCGGGGTTCTATTTTCAATTTTCACTCGAGCAGGTCGATCATTTCCTTCATAAATGACTTTAATTTGGGATGTCCATAAACGTCCTGTACTTTCACTATAAAATAAAGGCAAAGCAGGGACAGGAACATTCATGCGGTCAAAGCGAAGTTGATGATTACTGACATTATGGAAGTCGATAGGTGTTACCGCTCTAAAAGCGCGAGGCTTGAGCAGTCTAAGCTCAGTACGCCCATCGACTGAGGATGCATAACACATTTCACCACTACGATGATCTGGTCCAAACCAAGTATCTTTAGGACGTATCACTGGAATATCAAACAGAGGTTCTCTTTGTGCTTGAACAAAACCAGCAACCCAAAGTGGCGTACTTATATATAAGGTTCCTCGTTGCCCTGCAGGAATATAAATAGGATCAACAGGGCGAATGACGACTGAACGATCTGCTAAGCGCGGCATGAGTTGGAACGTATTATGCGTTTCTCGGAACATATAACGTTCAACATGCACAGGCTGTGGAAAAGCAAAATTCACATCTTGAATGGATTGCCATTGCTGTTCATAGTCGTATTGAACTTGTGGACGATAATATTCTAAACGCCATTCTTGTAAGCCACGTGTCAGGCGCACAGTTGTCGAACCAAATTGCCAAGCTTTGGACTGGTTCAATTCAAAATGTTGTTCGCCCCACCATTTCAAGTTTGGCAGTACAGGTTCTAGATGCTCATTATTTTTAGACAAAGGCGTTTATCCCTATATTGAATTCTTTGAAAAACAGACTTCACGCTGTCATTTGCTTAGAGTACACTCAAAGCAATTTTAATCATCATTATAAGATGTAATGCAAGTACTTAAACAACTACAAATACCTTATAGTTTTGCAAAGCGGCATGGAGTGCTGTTACGTTATGAAGGCGATCAAGTTTTTATTGTCCGTCGTCAAGATACCGCACAAATTGCAATTCAAGAAGCACGCCGTTATTTAGGTCGCGTTGCACAACATCAACTCTGTTCTCAGTCTGACTTTAATAACATGCTCAGCTCTAGCTATGCTGGAGAAACTGGTGAATCTCAACAAGTTGCAGCAGGCTTAGAAGATCATCCAGATTTACTCAGTTTAGCAGACCAAGTTCCTGAAACCGAAGATTTAATGGATCAGGAAGATGATGCACCGATTGTCCGTTTAATTAATGCATTGCTTTCAGAAGCGATTCGAGTAGGCGCTTCTGATATTCATATTGAAGCTTTTGAGAAAAAGTTATCCGTACGTTTACGTGTCGATGGTCAATTGCGCGAAATTGTTCAGCCACGTCGTGAGCTTGCACCGCTTCTTGTCTCTCGTATTAAAGTGATGGCAAAACTCGACATTGCTGAAAAACGTATTCCGCAGGATGGTCGTATTTCTTTACGTCTTGCAGGTCGTGAGGTGGATGTCCGTGTATCAACATTGCCATCTTCGCATGGTGAGCGTGTGGTAATGCGTTTGTTAGATAAGCAAGCAGGGCGTTTAAACATGACTCATTTAGGTTTAATGCCTAAAGATTATGAGCGCTTAACACTATTGGTTCATCGCCCGCATGGCATTATTTTGGTCACAGGGCCTACGGGTTCAGGTAAAACCACGACACTTTATGCGGCTTTATCCGATCTGAATGATGGTTCTAAGAATATTCTGACTGCTGAAGATCCCATTGAGTATCAACTCGAAGGGATTGGGCAAACACAGGTCAACACCAAAGTAGATATGACCTTTGCCCGTGCTTTAAAGGCAATGCTTCGCCAAGACCCTGATGTAGTGATGGTGGGTGAGATTCGAGATTTGGAAACTGCCGAAATTGCAGTCCAAGCTTCATTAACGGGTCACTTGGTACTGTCTACGCTACATACCAATACAGCGATTGGTGCAGTGACACGTTTAAAAGATATGGGGATTGAGCCATTTTTATTGGCAAGCTCTTTAATTGGTGTGATTGCACAACGTTTGGTGAGAACACTGTGTACACATTGCCATGATTGGCGTGAAGCAGATCAGTTTGAAAAAGATATTTTTCGAAATGTAAGTACTGAGCAGGATTTAAAACTACCAATCCCAAAAGGCTGTGATTATTGTTCACATACTGGTTTTACAGGTCGTACAGCAATTTATGAAATTGCCCCTGTGGATGATCAAATGCGCCGTTTAATTCATGGTAATGCTGCCGAATATGAGTTAGAAAATTATGTGCGCCAACAATCAGGCTCTATTCGTGATGATGGGTTGCGTAAAGTATTGGCAGGTAAAACCACAATGGAAGAAGTGTTGCGTGTAACCAATGAAGCTGTGGATTGAATAGCTTATTGTTGAGGGGGATGATCTTGAAATTTTAATTTTAGATCGTTGCTGACAAGTATTGAAAGCAGCTGTTTATGAAGATCATTCTATTCAACCTAGACCCAAATGGGCTAATCAGAAATATTGATTTAAGAATTTGATATGGCTTAATCCATTAACACAAAAAATAGGTAACGAGTTTTTAGCAATATCTATAAATTATAAACATCTATCCCAAAGTTATGACTTCGGGATAGATCATATTACTTAAACAATCACATTCAATGTCACATCAATATTGCCACGCGTTGCATTTGAATAAGGGCAAACAATATGTGCGGCATCCACCAGTTTTTGTGCTTCAGCTTTGTCCAGACCTTCTAAATGAATATTTAATTTTACTTCGATACCAAAACCTGTAGGAATTGGACCAATACCGACTTCACCTTCAATGAAAGCATCTTTAGTAATATTCAGCTTATCTCTACCCGCTACAAATTTCATTGCGCCAAGAAAACAAGCCGAATAACCCGCAGCAAATAATTGCTCAGGATTAGTTCCACCACCAGCACCGCCCATTTCTTTCGGCACAGCTAATTTCACATCTAAAATTTCATCGGATGATGTTGCACGACCATCACGTCCACCTGTTGCTTTTGCATGAGCGGTATAAACAACTTTTTCTAAAGACATTTTGCAATCCCTGATAAATTTTTTATGAAACTTTATCTTGGATTAAATGGAAGGAAAATTAAGCGGTGATTTTGTAAAATTATTGAAAGAGATAAAAAAATTGACAATTAGAGTGAAATCAATTTTCGATGTTGCATAAGCGGCATAGAAGAACGAATCATATTTTGTTCTTCTAAATCAAAAGGAACAGTGAAAAGCTGAGCACCTTCTGTATCAAGAATCTCTAAAATTTGTCCACGACTATTCGCAGCACCTGCATGACCCCAAGTTTGACGTTTTTCACCATGCCAACCTTGTTGAGCAGCACCTAACACTTGGCATTGGCTATCCATTGCCCGTGCTTGTAAAAGCAACTGCCAATGCATCTGACCTGTTTTATAGGTAAAAGCAGCAGGAGCAGTTAAAAGATGCGCACCGTGAGATCGCAAAGTTAGTGCAAGCTCAGGAAAACGTAAGTCATAACACACCAGCAAACCGATATTGCCAAAAGGTGTTTTTGCAACAACGACATCTGTGCCTGGTTCAAAGAACTTAGATTCTTGATAACCACCTACAGCATCACCTACTTGAACATCAAAGAGGTGAATTTTGTCATAACGAGCTTCGGTACGTTCAGGGCTAATACATAAACTAACCGTACGTACTCGACC
This sequence comes from Acinetobacter sp. ANC 3832, assembly GCF_002135415.1. Taxonomy (GTDB): domain Bacteria; phylum Pseudomonadota; class Gammaproteobacteria; order Pseudomonadales; family Moraxellaceae; genus Acinetobacter. The sequence continues at coordinate 3,370 of NZ_NEGJ01000001.1, read as the reverse complement.
ATCTTCAATGATTGAGCCATCTGGACGGAAAGGGCAAGGTAAGGTTCCTGCCACAATCCAGATTTGATATTGATGTGCGAGTTGTTCCAGTCGTTGTTGGATCGACTCAAACTGTGCGGCAGTTTCACGTTGTTTGCCTGCCGCGAAACAGACAAAGTTTTCTGGAAATACAATCAGAGAAGCGCCATCCGCTTTACTCTGTTGAATCAAGGACTCAATCACATTGAAATTAGCTTCAATATCATTTTGAGAGTTCATTTGAACAACAGAAAGTAAAGTCATGCGCTATCCCTGAAAAGATGATTCTGAAAAGTGATTAAGCGTTTTGCTTATCAGTATTTGATACACATTCCATAGTATCTTGCTGTTTCTCGAGTTGTTTAACCAATGGCTCAAACATATTTTGATTATTGTCGTTGAGTTTCATCAGCGTCTTGTGTGCATCAAGCACAGTGCAAAGCATAGCGTTATGCGTTACATGATCATCAATTAAAGCACGTGTGCATACATTCGGGTCTCCACAATAATTGAGGATTACGAAAACTTGCCCTAAGCCCATACTATTGGCGAGGGTACTAATATCTGAGTTTGTAGATAACATGACAGCTTGAATATGGTGAATTTGTTTAAGCTTTAGGCCTAACTTCGCCAGTATTCCAAGAACGGTACTATCAATAAATGTGGTTTCAGTTAAATCAACAATTGCGCCAACGACGTCTTTTTGCTGTTCAATCTTCGCCAAAAGTTTGTCTAGACTAATACAAGATTGGGCACGCACTTCGCCTATGAGCTTAAAAATATGCGTTCCATTCAAGCTTGCATATTCAACATGACCTGTTGACATATAAATGCCATTTGCAGAGAAGGATGTGAAAATTATCACATAGCGCAACTCTATACTCAAGTGGTGTAGAGTCGTAGAAGCACTAGTTTTTCGTTATCTTATTGATTATAAGATTAATTCATTCTGCGGAAACTCAGAATGGCAATATCATCGGCAACATGTTCAGGGGCTTGGAATGATTGATTCTGCAAATGATAGACCAATTGAGCAAACTGTTCATTCAAACCACCATCAAAAGGTTCAAGTGCACCATCTGAACAAATAATGAACCGAGCATGACGCGTGAGCGTACATTCAAACTCTTCAACTTCCAAATCTTCAGTTAGACCTAAAGGAAAGCTACTGGTGTTTAAAACACGAGGTACTTGATCGGGTTCAAAAATAATCGCAGGCGGATAATGTCCAGCACTTGACCATCTCAGGCTGTGTGTTTCTACATTCAAAATACCTGCAATCATGGTGATATGCTTTTCAATATTTTCTTGCACTAACATGCCATTCAGTTTCTTAATTAATTCTCTTGGTGTTTTAGAACGACCATGAAAGGCTGCCATCCAAGATGTAAGTAAACTACTGGTTACACCATGTCCTGAAACATCAGCGAGATAAAACATCACTTCTTTATCACTGATTTTCCAATAGTCATACCAATCACCAGACAGATATGCCGATGGTTGAAACAGGGTTTCAATTTGATAGTTTTGGAGTTCTAATGGATTCGGTAGTAATTTTTTCTGTAATTCTGCCGCAGAAGGTAAATCGCGACTATCTTGATTACGTTTATATTGTGCATCAATAATTTGTAATGAATGTTCGGGATGCGCAGGTAGACGATTCCATATCCAACCAGCTAATGCACCCATTTCCCAAGCTTGAGAAAGTGCTGTTCCTTCATTTTCATTGGCAATCACAATCGTCGGTAATGACCATTGGTGATGAAGAAAGTCTTGTACATCTGCAATTGCAATAATCGTTGGGTCATAAAGATGGATATCTTCTATATGAATCATGTGCAGGCTCGGAAGAGCATCAAGCACCTGCTCTAAATTGGGAATGTTTCGAGTGGGCTGAATGAAATACATAGAGTTGATCAATGATCCTAGAGTGACTGATTATCAAGATATGTTAGTAGATGTACTATAGATAACCAAGGATTGCTAGCATATCTAAATGATATGTTAGCAATTCAGTTTAACAAATTATTTCAAGTTAGTGACTGCTCTTTGAGTCATCACTCATATCAGAATCATCATCGACAAAAGAAACAGCTTCTTGACCGCGTCCTTTTTTCTCGGAAATCTCAAAAGCTTTACGTTGTAAATAGATATCACGGATTGCTGAATAGCGATCACCTTGTAATACATCTTCAACATCAAGCAGGCGAGCACGGGTGTTAATTCCGCCCATCACACGATTACCCCATACAAGACCTGTTTGATCATTGGCATGACGCTGTTGCCACAAGGGATTTGCATAACCTTCAGCAATATAGTCTAAAGAGTTACGAATCGTACTTGGACCAAGAATAGGGAGCATTAAATATGGACCACTTGGCACACCATAATATCCTAAGGTTGTACCTAAGCTTTCTTCCTCCATTGATAAGCCTAAACGACTTGCAGGATCAGCAAACCCGAGGGAAGTGACTGTATTAAGGGTAAAGCGTCCTAATGATTTTGCAGCGCGACTAAAACGACCTTGCACCAATTGATTGGCTGCATTCCATGGTTCACTTAAATTTTTACGGAATGATGTATAAGAACTACGAACATCATCAGGAACCTTCTGTTTATATTGGACGGCTACAGGGCGGAAAAAGTGACGGTCTAAAGTGTCATTAAATTCATAGATTTCACGATTAAGTGGTTGCAGTGGATCTTTCACACTATCGTCTTGAGCGGCATTGGCATTTACTTTTAAATCATCAACCTTAATATTCTTAAGTTCTTTTAAAGCTTCTAAGCGAGGATGCTTGGCTACATCTTCTGCTTTATTGTCAGTTGCATTAGATTGAATAGTGCTTTCAGCAATTGTATTTGTTTCAGTTGTACTTTCATTATCTTTAACGGATAAAGTATCTTGAGCAAGAACTTGAGAAGATAAACCCAGAGTAAGCATACTTGCCCACAAGATATTTAAACGATGCATAAATGTATCCAGATAGATAAAGTCAAAATAATATTGATTAGCTGAAGAGCTATATTCCTATAATTCTATTCTAACAGCAGTTAATTGCTAAGTATTAAAGCAAATTTGATCAAAAAGTGTGAATAAATTCGATAAAAGCACAAAAAACACACACTCGATTCAAATAATTAAAATTAATTAAGAAAAGGGGTTGTGTAGGATTAGGAATGCTGTAGAATGCACATCCATCGGCGGTGATGTTAAATAAAACTTCTGATAAATCAGTAGCTTGATTGAGATGTTAAGATTTCGAATTGGAATTTTAAAGATTGGTTAAGGAATGATTTGTTGAGAGAATTAAATAACAAAACCTGTTGACTATTCATCGAAAGAGAGTAG